>NZ_CP021070.1:0-1687500 GCF_001672455.2 Mesorhizobium sp. WSM1497
ATGCAGAGCGGCATCGAAAGGGAACTTACGGGCGACCTCCCATTTCCTGGAACTTTGATCGGAGCAAACGACATGGCGGTGTCCAGCGACGCGGAACAGAAATTCGACCGGGTCAAGACCCAGTTGAAGGCGCGCCTGGGAACCGAAGTCTATTCGAGCTGGTTTGGCCGCATGAAAGTCGCCGAGGCTTCCAAGGGCATTGTCCGCATCTCGGTGCCTACCGCCTTCCTGCGCTCATGGATCAACGGCCACTATCTCGACCTCATCTCCGAACTGTGGAAGCAGGAGGATCCCGATCTTCTCAAGATCGACATCGTCGTGCGCACGGCAACCCGTCAGGGACGCGCCCAGGCCGAGCCAGAGGTAACGCCGGCACGCAGCAAGGTGACACGGCAGACGCAGACGGCGCTTGCCGCAGGCACAGTCAGCCCCAGCCGGGTGGAGCGCGCATCGACTCCGCGTCCGGGCACACCCGTCGAGAGCGAATTCCGCCACAACGTTCTGGGGTCACCGCTCGATCCACGCTACACGTTCGGCTCTTTCATCGAGGGGCCGTCGAACCGGGTGGCCTTCGCCGCCGCCAAGGCAGTGGCGGAATCGCAATCGAGCGCGGTGCGCTTCAATCCGCTCTTCCTTCACGCAACCGTCGGGCTCGGCAAGACCCATTTGCTGCAGGCCATCGCCGCGGAATCGCTGAAGCAGAACCCCAAGTCGCGCGTCGTCTATCTCACGGCCGAGTATTTCATGTGGCGCTTTGCCACCGCCATCCGCGACAACAACGCTCTGACGCTCAAGGAGCAGCTGCGCGACATCGACCTGCTCATCATCGACGACATGCAGTTCCTGCAGGGCAAGTCGATCCAGCACGAATTCTGCCACCTGATCAACATGCTGCTCGACAGCGCCAAGCAGGTCGTCGTCGCTGCCGACCGGCCACCATCGGAACTGGAATCGCTCGAACCGCGGGTCCGTTCGCGCCTCAATGGCGGTGTCGCGCTTGAAATGTCGGCGCCCGATTTCGCCATGCGCCTCGGCATGCTCAAATTGCGCCTTGCCACGGCCAGGAGCGACGACGCATCCCTCGACATTTCGGAGGAGATCCTCAATCACGTCGCCCGCACCGTGACCGGCAGCGGACGCGAGCTGGAAGGCGCCTTCAATCAGCTTTTGTTCCGTCAATCCTTCGAGCCGCAGATCACCATCGACCGGATCGACGAAATCCTCGGCCACATCTATCGCACAGGCGAGCCGAAGCGTGTCCGTATCGAGGACATCCAGCGCATCGTGGCGCGTCACTACAATGTGTCGAAGACCGAATTGCTGTCCAACCGGCGCACGCGCACCATCGTCAAGCCGCGGCAGGTCGCCATGTACCTGTCGAAGGTGATGACGCCGCGCTCGCTACCCGAGATCGGACGGCGTTTCGGCGGCCGCGATCACACCACGGTGCTGCATGCCGTGCGCAAGATCGAGGACCTTTCCGGCAACGACAACACGCTGGCGCAGGAACTTGAGCTTCTGAGGCGGCTGATCAACGATCAGGCCTGACCCTCCGGGAGGGCCGAACCGAAACAACGCCGGAATTCAATGGCTTGCCAGTGCGGCGCCGGGCCTGCATCGGGCTCGTGGCATCGCCTGGAAGCGATCTGGATTTCGGTTTTTCGACACTGGCTCGCGGACTTCGGGCGCGTTATCCCCAGAAAGCCCGCGTAGCCGGCCTGAACCGGCGGCGCGGGCTTGCGTTTGCTGGTTTTTTCCTGTCAGTTTACGCAGATTCTGAGCCTATTCAGACCTTTCGCGGGACGCCGCTCACTGGTGACCCGTCATTCATTCAAGCGAGCCTGTTTCGTCATGCGTGTTATCCTGGAACGGTCAAATCTCCTGAAGTCGCTCAACCACGTCCATCGTGTGGTCGAGCGGCGAAACACCATACCGATCCTGTCCAACGTGCTGCTCGGCGCCGAAGGCGCCAGCCTTGAAATGAAGGCAACCGATCTCGACCTCGAGGTGACCGAAGCGACGCCCGCCAAGGTGGAGCGCGGCGGGGCGACGACGGTCCCGGCACATCTGCTCTACGACATCGTGCGCAAGCTCGCCGATGGCGCCGAGGTGATGCTGAAGACGGACGAGGACGGCAACGCCATGACGGTGACGTCCGGCCGCTCGAGCTTCCGCCTTCAGTGCCTGCCGCAATCCGACTTCCCGGAGCTTTCGGCCGGATCCTTCTCGCATATCTTCCGTCTCGACTCGGTTGCCCTGAAAGGTCTGATCGAGAAGACCCAGTTCGCCATCTCCACCGAGGAGACACGCTATTACCTGAACGGCATCTACCTGCACACGCATGAGGTCGGCGGCAAGCTGAAGCTGCGCTCGGTGGCGACCGACGGCCACCGCCTGGCGCGCGCCGAGATCGACGCGCCGGCGGGTGCCGAGGGCATGCCGGGCATCATCATTCCGCGCAAGACGGTGAGCGAGCTGCAGAAGCTTGTCGACGATCCGGATGTCGCGGTGACCACCGAACTGTCGGACACCAAGATCCGCTTCACCATCGGCAGCGTGGTTTTGACCTCGAAGTTGATCGACGGCACCTTCCCCGATTATCAGCGGGTCATTCCGACAGGCAACGACAAGAAGCTGATCATCGACCGCCAGAGCTTTGCCGCCGCCGTCGATCGTGTCTCGACCATCTCTTCCGAACGCGGTCGCGCGGTGAAGCTGTCGATCAGCGAGGGTCAGGTGACGCTTGCGGTCAACAATCCGGATTCAGGCAGCGCCACCGAAGAACTGTCCGCTGACTATTCATCCGATCCGATCGAGATCGGCTTCAACGCCAAGTACCTGCTCGACGTTGCCGCGCAACTGACCGGCACGGAGGCCAAGTTCATGCTGGCGGATGCCGGTTCGCCGACGCTGATCCACGACATGGCCGACGAGACCGCACTCTATGTGCTGATGCCGATGCGCGTGTAGCGGCGCGGTGTCAGCACTTCGGTCCTGTTGTGGACCGGCGGCAAGCGCGATATTTACGGCGACTTCTATAGGCGGATAGCGGTTGCCGGCACAGAACCATATAAGTAAGCTAAAACTTACTAATTTCCGCAACTATGCGGCGCTGACGATCGATCTGGCGCCAGGTGCCGTGGTTTTTTCCGGCGACAACGGCGCCGGCAAGACCAATCTCCTCGAAGCGATCTCCTTTTTGACACCGGGACGTGGCTTGCGCCGCGCGCCCTACGCCGATGTCGCGCGCGAGGGCGGCGACGGCGGCTTTGCGCTGCATGCCCGGCTCGACGGACCTGATGGCCAGGTCGAGATCGGAACAGGCATTTCCGGCGGTGACACCGCCGGCGAAGGCGGCAGGCGGGTACGCATCAACGGAGCTTCGGCGCGTTCGACCGAGGACATGCTGGAATGGCTGCGCGTGGTTTGGCTGACGCCAGCCATGGACGCGTTATTCACCGGACCGGCCGCGGATCGCCGGCGCTTCCTCGACCGGCTGGTGCTGGCGATCGATCCCGGCCACGGGCAACGTGCGATCGACTACGAGAAGGCGATGCGCGGTCGTAACCGACTGCTTACCGAAAGCTCTCGGGACGACCGCTGGTTCGACGCTATCGAGACGCAGATGGCCGAAACCGGTGTGGCGATTGCCGCGGCGCGCGCCGAGATGGTGCGCCTGCTGGCCGCCATGATCGACAGGCTGCCCGACACGGGACCGTTTCCGCAGGCCGATATCGGCCTTTCAGGCGAGCTGGAAGCCGAGATTGCCGTGGCGCCGGCGGTCGATGTGGAGGAACGCTTCCGTCGGACGCTTGCCGAGGGCCGCGAGCGCGATCGCGCCGCCGGGCGCACGCTCGACGGCCCGCACCGTTCGGACCTGGTGGTTCGGCACCGCCCCAAGGCGATGCCGGCCGAGCTCTGCTCGACCGGCGAGCAGAAGGCGCTGCTGGTCGGCATCGTGCTGTCGCACGCGAGGCTGACCGGCGAAATGTCGGGCATGACGCCGATCCTGCTGCTCGACGAGATCGCTGCGCATCTCGACAGCGGGCGGCGCGCGGCGCTGTTTTCCATCCTGGAGGAACTGAACTGCCAGGCATTCATGACAGGAACCGATGCTGCGCTGTTTTCCAGTCTCCAGGGCCGTGCGCAATTCCTGACCGTCGACCACGGGACGGTTGGGCCAACCGAAGACCCCTGACAAGGTTTTTCCGTGCCTGTATGATCAGGCAATGACCACTGCCGCCCTGACCGCAGACGAGATCGAACGCTATGCCCGCCACATCGTGCTGCCGGAAATCGGCGGCGCCGGGCAGCAGAGGCTGAAGCAGGCCCGGGTGCTGGTCATCGGCGCCGGCGGGCTGGGCGCCCCGGTGCTTGAATATCTTGCCGCCGCCGGCGTCGGCACACTCGGCGTGGTCGATGACGACACCGTTTCGCTCTCCAACCTGCAGCGCCAGGTCATTCACGGCACCGACACTGTCGGCCTGCTGAAAACCGACAGCGCCAAGGCGGCAATCGCCCGCATCAATCCCAATACCACAGTCGAACCGCATACGTTCCGGCTGACCACGGACAATGCGCCTGCCCTCGTCGCCCGCTATGACATCGTCGTCGACGGTTCCGATAATTTCGAAACGCGCTACGCCGTGGCCGATGCCTGCGCGAGCGCTGGGAAACCGCTGGTGCATGCCGCCGTCGGACGCTTCGACGGCTCGGTCACGGTGCTGAAGCCATTCGAAGACGGCAAGGACGGCAAGCCCAACCCAGGCTATCGTGACCTGTTTCCCGAAGCGCCACCGCCGGGCCTGGTGCCGTCCTGCGCCGAAGTCGGCGTGCTTGGCGCGCTGACCGGCGTCATCGGCACGCTGCAGGCCATGGAGGCGGTCAAGCTGATCACCGGCGTGGGCGAACCGCTGGTCGGCCGGCTGCTGCTTTATGATGGGCTGGCGGCGCGCTTCGACACCATCCGTTACAAGAGAAGCTGAATTCTTGGGCCGGATCGAAGCAGTCTCCATCAGGCGGATCCCGACCGATTTCGACCGTTGGGACGATGTGCTCGCATTGATCATGCGTGCCTTCGCCTCGATGGACGATGTCATCGACCCGCCCTCCTCGGCCCACCTTTTGACCGCCGACACTCTGCGGGACAAGGCGCGGCGGGAGACCGGCTTCGTGGCGCTCAGGGGCGATCGGATCGTCGGCTGCGTCTTTGCCCTTGAAAAGGTGGCAGAGTTCTATGTCGGCAAGCTCGCCGTGGCACCGGACTGCCAGGGACAAGGCATCGGCCGGCGGCTGATGCAGGCGGTCGAAGACCTTGCCCGCGGCCGCGGCAAGGCCGCCATCGAGCTTCAGACGCGGATCGAGTTGACCGCGAACCATGCGGCCTTTGCTCGCCTCGGCTTTCGCGAAACTGGACGGACGGCGCATGACGGCTATGCCAGGCCGACCTCGATCACCATGCGCAAAGCTCTCCCGTAAGTCTTATCTTACGGTTTGTGGGCCACGGATATCGCACCGCGACAGTGTCAGGTCCTGAGCGGCAGCACGCGGTCTGGTGGGCGGTGGCCGTCAACGAAGGCGCGGATGTTGATGATGACCTTTTCACCCATGTCGATACGGCCCTCGAGCGTCGCCGAGCCCATATGCGGCAAAAGCACGACCTTGTTCTTGGCCGCGAGCTTCAGCAGCTTGCCGTTCAAGGCTGGCTCGTGCTCGTAGACATCGAGGCCGGCGCCGGCGATCTTGCCGTCCTGGATCAGCTTGACCAGTGCTTCCTCGTCGATGATGTCGCCGCGCGCGGTGTTGACGACATAGGCGGTGGGCTGCAGTAGCGCCAGCCGCCGCGCCGAAAGCAGATGGAAGGTTGCCGGCGTCGAGGGACAGTTGACCGAGATGATATCCATGCGGGCCAGCATCTGGTCGAGGCTTTCCCAATAGGTCGCCTCCAGCCCGTCTTCCACGGCCGGCAGCACGCGGTGGCGGTTGTGATAGTGGATCGACAGTCCGAAGGCCTTGGCCCGCCTGGCTACGGCCGTGCCGATCCGCCCCATGCCGACAATGCCGAGCCGCTTGCCCCAGATGCGCCGGCCCAGCATCCAGGTCGGCGACCAGCCGGCCCATTTCTTGTCGCCGGTGAGCACATTGGCGCCTTCCGCGAGCCGCCGCGGCACCGCCAGCATCAGCGCCATCGTCATGTCGGCGGTGTCTTCGGTCAGGACATTCGGCGTGTTGGTGACGGTGATGCCCCTCTTGGCCGCAGCCGCGACATCGATCTTGTCGACGCCGTTGCCAAAATTGGCGATCAGCTTGAGGTTGTCGCCTGCCTGAGCGATCAGCGCCGCGTCGATATTGTCGGTAATGGTCGGCACCAGAACGTCGGCTTCCTTGACCGCCGCGACCAGTTCCGGCTGCGTCATCGGCCGGTCCTCGACATTCAGCCTTGCGTCGAACAGTTCGCGCATGCGGGTCTCGACCGGGTCGGGCAGCTTGCGCGTGATGACGACGAGAGGCCTTTTTTTGCCTGCCATTGTTTCCCTCTCGAGTATTTGCCGCAATTCCGAACGCAAAACCGCTTCACACGGTTGCTGGGATTGCTCTAACCCGATCTCGTTGAGACCTCTTTAACCAAGACCGGCGAAACTGAAAGCCGGTCGCGGTGCCGATTACCCATGTAACAAGCGGTGCCGCCGAAGACAAAGAAAAAGGGGCGCCGAGGCAAGCGCCGAAAGGAATGAAAGTGTCTGGTTTCGCGTCGCTTCGCCTGACCCTCAGTGCAGCATTTCTCGGCGCTCTGCTTTGTTCTCCGCTTACGGCGGCACAGAGTGCGGCTGCACCTGCCCAGAGCGTCGTCACGCTCGGGCCGAGCGGCCTGCCGCTGCCGCGATTCGTCAGCCTGAAATCCGGCCGCGTCAACTCGCGCGTCGGCCCCGGCGCCAACTACTCGGTCGATTGGATGTACATGAAGGCCGGCCTGCCGATGGAGATCATCCAGGAATTCGACACATGGCGCCGCGTGCGCGATGCCGATGGTTCGGAAGGCTGGATCAACCAGTCGCTGCTTTCCGGCCGGCGCACGGCAATCGTCGCACCATGGCAGCGTGGCAAGGGCACCCGGATCAACCTTCTCAACAGTCCCGACAAGGACGCAAGGGTGGTCGCGATGATCGAACCTGGCGTCATGGGTACGATCAAATCCTGCGACGGCCAGTGGTGCGAAATGACGTTCGACGGCCACACCGGCTGGCTTGCCCAGTCGGTCGTCTGGGGCGCCTATCCCGGCGAACGGGTCAAGGACTGATTCTCTTTCGCGGTCCTGGCTTTATGCCCGATACGGCCGAGATGGGTGTCCTGGAAGCCGGTCGGCAGCTTCAGACCGTAGCCCAGCGCACGGTCGATGGCGATGTGGGCGATCCATATCAGCGCAACCGCCATCGCGGCCGCATTGCCCCACATGTGCCCTCCGAGCAGCAGCAGCACGGGCACGATCAGGATGTGCAAGGCGTTGTAGGCAAGGGCACCGACGCGCGGACCGGCCAGATAGCCCGACATCGATAGGTCAGGCGCCAGGATAAGCAATCCGAAGAGCCACCAGGAGATGCCGGTCGAACCGTAGAAAATGACGGCAGCCAGTGCCACGATCGCCCATTCGAGCCGGATTACGAGATCGAGGGGTTTCATCCCTGGCCGATAATTCTGGCTTGGCAGATGATTCTGGCCTCGCCAGTCATTCGAGGCGTTTGGGGCGCAGCCTCACGACGATGTCGACATTGGCGATCTCCATCCCTTCCGGAGGCTCCGGCAGGTTGGCAACCGTCACCGGACCGCTGTCGATGTCGAATATACGGTTTTCGCCTTCGATGTAGAAATGGTGGTGGTCGGAGGTGTTGGTGTCGAAATAGGTTTTCGCGCCTTCGACGGCGAGGATGCGCAAAAGTCCCGCCTGGGTAAACTGGTGAAGGGCATTGTAGACGGTGGCCAGCGACACCGGCACGCCGGCGGCAACCGCCTCCTCGTGCAGTTCCTCGGCCGACAGATGCCGGTCGCCCTTGGCGAAAAGCAGATCGGCCAGCGCAATGCGCTGACGCGTCGGCCTCAGCCCGGCTTCACGGACCCGCTTGTCCACAGCGACATTTTCCTTCCGGCCGTCCAGGTCCATCTTCTCGTCGAACCCCACAGTTCCGCCCCAAGACACGCCCAGAATGGCAAAAAAATGAACGTCTGCCGAAACCGGACCTCTCAGGACATATATTCTGTCGTCCGAATGCGATCAATAGCGCGCATTGACCCAGGCAGACGAGCAGGCTAAGCGCAAACGCCGGTTTCCGGCCTGAAACAGATTGTGTTAGGAAACCAACGACAAGGGCACCCGATGGCCCGGAACGATATGGGATGAGATTGATGGCGGGTAAATCCAGCTACGAGTACGACGAATTGCTGGCCTGCGCCCGCGGCGAACTGTTCGGACCGGGCAACGCCCAGCTTCCCTATCCGCCAATGCTGATGTTCGACCGCATCACCGAGATCAGCGAGACCGGCGGTGCCTTCGAGAAGGGTTTTATCCGCGCGGAGTTCGACATCAAGCCGGACCTGTGGTTCTTTGCCTGCCATTTCATCGGCAATCCGATCATGCCGGGGTGCCTCGGCCTCGACGCCATGTGGCAACTGACGGGCTTCTACCTTGGCTGGCTTGGCGAACCCGGCAAGGGAATGGCGCTGTCGACCGGGGAAGTGAAATTCAAGGGCATGGTCACGCCTTCGGTGAAGAAGGTCGAATATGGCATCGACTTCAAGCGCGTGATGCGGGGCCGGCTGGTGCTCGGCATCGCCGATGGCTGGCTGAAGGCGGATGGCGAACCCATATACGCGGCAACGGATTTGAAAGTCGGTCTGTCCAAGCAGTCGGCGGTCGGCTGACCGGCACCCCTGGCCGGCCCCCTTTGGCCAGCATCCCTGGAAGGAGTTGCGAATGAGACGTGTCGTAGTCACAGGCCTCGGCATCGTGTCGTCGATCGGCAACAATGCCAACGAGGTGCAAGCCTCGCTGCATGACGCAAGATCAGGCATCAGCTTCTCGGATTCCTTCGCCGAACACGGCTTCCGCTGCCAGGTCTGGGGAGCGCCGACGCTCGATCCATCGGCGATGATCGATCGCCGTGCGATGCGCTTCCTGAGCCAGGGTGCTGCATGGAACCACGTCGCCATGGACCAGGCGATCGCGGATGCGGGCCTCGGCGAGAGCGACATCACCAATGAGCGCACCGGCATCGTCATGGGATCGGGCGGACCATCCACCCGCACCATCGTCGAAGCTGCCGAAACGACGCTGAAGAACGGCAGTCCCAAGCGCATCGGTCCGTTCGCGGTGCCGAAGGCAATGTCGTCGACCGCATCGGCGACGCTTGCCACATGGTTCAAGATCCACGGCGTCAACTACTCGATCTCGTCGGCCTGTTCGACCTCGGCGCATTGCATCGGCAATGGCTATGAATTGATCCAATGGGGCAAGCAGGACATCGTCTTCGCCGGCGGCCACGAGGATCTCGACTGGACGATGTCGGACCTGTTCGACGCCATGGGCGCCATGTCGTCGAAATTCAACGACAAGGCATCGACCGCCTCCCGTGCCTATGACGTCAATCGCGACGGCTTCGTCATTGCCGGCGGCGCCGGTGTGCTGGTGCTGGAAGAGCTTGAGCATGCCAAGGCGCGCGGCGCCAAGATCTATGCCGAGATCGTCGGCTATGGCGCGACGTCGGATGGCTACGACATGGTTGCTCCTTCAGGCGAAGGCGCGGTCCGCTGCATGCGCCAGGCGCTGGCCACGGTTTCCACGCCGGTCGACTACATCAACACCCATGGCACCTCGACGCCGGTGGGAGATTCCAAGGAAATGGGCGCCATCCGCGAGGTGTTCGGCCCAGAGATGCCGTACATCACCTCGACGAAGTCGCTGACCGGCCATTCGCTGGGCGCGGCCGGCGTGCAGGAATCCATCTACTCGATCCTGATGATGCAGGGCGGTTTCATCGGCGAAAGCGCCCATATCGAGACCCTCGACCCCGAATTCGAGGGCATGCCGATCGTGCGAAAGCGCATCGACGACGCCAGGATCGACACTGTTTTGTCCAATTCGTTCGGCTTCGGTGGCACCAACGCCACGCTCGTTTTCCAGCGCTATTCCGCATAAGGATTTGCCGGCCATGGACGGATTGATGAAGGGCAAGCGCGGGCTTGTCATGGGTGTCGCCAACGATCATTCGATCGCCTGGGGCATCGCCCGGAAATTGTCCGAACACGGGGCGGAACTCGCCTTCACCTATCAGGGCGATGCCTTCGGACGCCGGGTCAAGCCGCTGGCCGACAAGCTCGGCGCCTCGCTGGTCGTGCCGTGCGACGTCGAGGACAGCGCTTCGGTCGCCGCCACGTTCGAGACCTTGGGCAACGAATGGGGCGGGCTGGATTTCATCGTCCACGCCATCGGCTTTTCCGACAAGAACGAGTTGAAAGGCCTCTACGCCGACACCAGCCGGGATAATTTCGTCCGCACCATGGTGATCTCCTGCTACTCCTTCACCGAGGTCGCCCGCCATGCGGCCACCTTGATGAAGGACGGCGGATCGATGATCACGCTGACCTATGCGGGCTCCGTCCGCGTCATGCCGAACTACAATGTCATGGGCGTCGCCAAGGCCGGACTGGAGGCCAGCGTGCGCTACCTCGCCAACGATTACGGTCCGCGCGGCATCAGGGTAAACGGCATATCGGCTGGGCCCGTGCGCACGCTCGCCGGCGCCGGCATTTCGGACGCCCGCCACATGTTCTCCTACCAGCAGCGAAACTCGCCACTGCGCCGCACGGTGACCATCGACGAGGTCGGTGGTTCGGCGCTTTATCTGTTGTCGGATCTGTCTTCCGGGGTTACCGGCGAAATCCACTATGTCGATTCCGGCTATCACATCGTTTCCATGCCGACGCTCGACGAATTGAAGCAGACCGACGGCGGGCGAGACTAACGCCTGTCGGCCAAAGGTGCGCGACGGTTTTGAAATGGCGGACATCTGAAAACACGAAGCTTAAAGCGCGCGGCTAAACCCCGTTTCAGCGCCAGTCGCATTGATCCGCTCAAGAAATACTTCCGGTCCAATAAAATTGGATTCATTCGCGGAAACTCATTTTAAGGAGATATCCGGTAGAAAGCTCCGTACTCAGGGGAACTTTCAATGCTCGCCGTCAGCAACCCGAAGCGAACACCGGTGTTCCGACTGCTCACCATAGCGAGTTCGGGTCTCGGCAGTTTCGTCCTCGGGCTCTGGGGCCTGAAGCTCGGTCTCGGCGATGGCTTTGCCGGCATCTCCGCCGACATGATGGTCTCGGTGATGGCCGCTCTTTGCGCACTGGCGGCGTCGGTCGCTGCGATGTCCTTCTTCGCCGGCGTCGATGAATCGGCGGATTTCGTCTTCACGGAAACCCATTTCGACAAGCTGACCGGCCTGGTGGCACGTCCGGCGATGGTCGGCAAGATTGCCGAGGCGGCATGCGCGACCAGCCGGACCGGCGAGCCGATGTTCCTCATCGATATCGACATCGACCGGTTCAAGCAGATCAATGACGCCATCGGCTACAGCCAGGGCGACGAGCTGATCCGCGCCTTCACCAAGCGCTTGAAGATGTGCGTGCCGCCGCGCGCGCTGATCGGACGCATCGGCGCCGGTGAATTCGCGATCCTGCTCCCCGACAACCAAGTCGCAGGGTCCTTGGAAAGCACCATAGAGAGGCTCATCGACGAGATGATGGAGCCCTATGATCTCGGTACGCACCTGCAATCGGTCAGCCTGTCGGTCGGCATCGTGGCGATGCCAAAGGACGGTGTCGATCCCGTCCTCATCCTGCGCCGCTCCAATCTGGCGCTGCAGAACGCGCGCGCCAGCGGCGTCGGCAACTGGTCGGTCTTCCATGCCGAAATGGGCAGGGTCGCCGACCATCGCCAGTGGATCGAATCCGAGCTGCATACAGCCTTCGAGCGCGGTGACTTCGACCTTCATTACCAGCCGCAGCTCGATCTCCCGACCGGCCGCATCGTCGGCTACGAAGCGCTGATCCGCTGGCGGCATCCGGAACGCGGCATGATCCCGCCGATGGAGTTCATTCCGATCGCCGAGGAAACCGGCATGATCGGCCCGATCGGCGAATGGGTGCTGCGCAAAGCCTGCAGCGACGCCCGGCATCTGCCCGACGACTGCTTCGTCGCCGTCAACATCTCGCCCGTCCAGTTCATGACCAAGGACTTCGTCGGCATCGTGCGCGACACCATGACGAGCACCGGCATCAAGCCGTCACGGCTGGAACTGGAAGTGACCGAGACGGCGATGATGCAGGATCGCGACCGCGCCGCCGCCATCCTGAAGGAGCTTGCGGATATCGGCATTTCGGTCGCCGTCGATGATTTCGGCACCGGCTATTCCAATTTGAGCTACCTGATCGATTTCTCATTCGGCAAGCTGAAGATCGACCGGTCCTTCGTCAGCCGCCTCGACACGGATTCCAGCTCCGGCGCGGTCGTCTCGACCATCGTCGGGCTTTCGCGCGCGCTCGGCGTCAGCATCATTGCCGAAGGCGTCGAGACCGAAAGCCAGGCGACACTGCTCAGGGCAGCCGGCTGCGAGGTGGTGCAAGGCTACCTGTATGGCAGGCCCGCCCCCCTCAAGATCAGGGTCGGCGACGTGCATATCACCGATGAGGTCCGGCGCGTTGCCAATCTGCATTGAGTGCGACGCGATATCTGTTTTCGTCTGAGCATGATCTTTTCCGAAACCGGTATCCACTTTTCGGGATCATGCTTCAACGACGAGCGGAAAGCACCTTGAACATGCCGTCACGAGCGAGTTCGGCATGGCTCGAAAAGACAGCCGCCAAGATCGGTTCGTAGGGAAGCTGACGGTTGGCGACCATGAACAGCCGCCCACCCGGCTTCAAGGCCTTGGCCGCCGCTCGGATCATGCCGGCGCCGATCTCCGGCTCGGCCGCCCGGCTGCGGTGAAAGGGCGGGTTCATGGCAATCGCGTCGTAGCGCTTCTCGACTGGTTCCTTCAGCAGATCGATCCAGAAGAAATTCCTGGCGGTCGGCTGGCTGACCGCTGCCAGATTGAGCTTCGCGGCTTCAAGCGCGGCGAAATCGGCCTCATAGAGGTCGAGCGCCTGAACGCCGGGGGAGCGGGCGGCGATCTCGGCCGCCACATAGCCCCAGCCGGCGCAGAGATCGGCAATGCTGCCACGCAGGTCATTGGGCAGGTTCTCGACCAGCAATTTCGAGCCGGTATCGATCCGGTCGAACGAGAACATGCCGGGCGCGGTGTGGAACCGGCCTTCAACCTGCAGAGCGGGGTTGGCAGCGCGCAATTCTTCCGCGGCGGCCAGATCGGCGGGACGTCGCAGCCAGAAGGCAATGCCGTGATATTTGGGCAAATGGCCTTCAAGCGGCACAAGCTCGTCAACGCGCTTGCGCAGGCTGGCAATGCCATCGTCCTTGCCGCCGGCAATGACGACCAGGCCGCCCGGCGCCACGCACTCAAGCGCCTGCGCGATGCGCACTTCGTTCAAGCCGCGATGCCGGCCGGCAAGCACAAGTGCCATATCGAAGCCATCGCCTTCCACTTGCGCGGTGACGACGAAGCCGGAAGCCTGCAGCGCGCTAAAATGCGGCCGGAAACCCTGCACGAGGTGAAGCGTCGCCTCAAAGCCTTCAGGCCGGCGAAAACCCGGCTCAGCGCCGAAAAACAGGGCGCGCGTGCCCTTTCCCGGCAAAGCAACAGCCTCCGCCTCGAAGGGATGGAAAAGCGTCTTCAACGGCTCGGCGGACATTGTTCGATCTCGACTTGTCTAAGCGCTTTGAAACCCAGGCTGAAAATGAAAACGGGCGCGACATAAGCCGCGCCCGTTTCGATTCATGGTCTCAGACCAATCAGGCGGCGTTTTCTTCGCCTTCGGTCTTCTTGTCGCGGGCGAGTTCCTTGCCGGTGGCCTGGTCGACGACCTTCATCGACAGGCGGACCTTGCCGCGCTCGTCGAAGCCCATCAGCTTGACCCAGACCTTGTCGCCTTCCTTGACCACGTCCGAGGTCTTGGCGACCCGGTCGTTGGCAAGCTGCGAGATGTGGACGAGGCCGTCACGCGGACCGAAGAAATTGACGAAAGCGCCGAAGTCCGCGGTCTTGACGACCGTACCTTCGTAGATCTCGCCGACTTCCGGCTCGGCGACGATGGTGTGGATCCACTTCTTCGCCGCCTCGATCTCCTTGGCATTGGACGAAGCGATCTTGACCGTGCCGTCGTCCTCGATGTTGATCTTGGCGCCGGTCTTTTCGACGATCTCGCGGATCACCTTGCCGCCCGAGCCGATCACGTCACGGATCTTGTCGGTCGGGATGTGCATCACTTCGATGCGCGGTGCGAACTCACCGAGTTCCGAACGCGCGCCGGTCAGAGCATGCGCCATCTCGCCGAGGATGTGCTGGCGGCCATCCTTGGCCTGGTCCAGCGCGATCTTCATGATCTCCTCGGTGATGCCTTCGATCTTGATATCCATCTGCAGCGAGGTGATGCCGTTGGCGGTGCCGGCGACCTTGAAGTCCATGTCGCCGAGGTGATCCTCGTCACCGAGGATGTCGGATAGAACGGCGAAACGCTCGCCTTCCTTGATCAGGCCCATGGCGATACCGGCGACGGGCTTGGCCAGCGGCACGCCGGCATCCATCAGCGCCAGCGAGGTGCCGCAGACGGTGGCCATCGACGACGAACCGTTGGACTCGGTGATCTCCGAGACGACACGCAGCGTGTAGGGGAACTGGTCGGCGCTCGGCAGCATCGGGCGAATGGCGCGCCAGGCGAGCTTGCCATGGCCGATTTCGCGGCGACCCGGCGAACCCATGCGGCCGGTCTCGCCGACGGAATAGGGAGGGAAGTTGTAGTGAAGGAGGAACTTCTCCTTGTACATGCCGGTCAGCGAATCGACATACTGCTCATCCTCGCCGGTGCCGAGCGTGGCAACGACCAGCGCCTGGGTCTCGCCGCGGGTGAACAGCGCCGAACCGTGGGTGCGCGGCAGGACGCCGACTTCGGAGACGATCTTGCGGACCGTCTTGAGGTCACGCCCATCGATGCGCGAACCGGTGTCGAGGATGTTCCAGCGCACGACCTTGGCCTGGAGTTCCTTGAATACCGAACCGATCTGCTCGGAAGTGTACTTGGCATCTTCGCCTTCGGCCGGGGCAAACGCTGCCTTGACCTTCGCCTTGACGGCGTCGACGGCGGCGTAACGCTTCTGCTTGTCGACGTTCTTGTAGGCATTGCTGAGTTCGTCGCCGACGATCTTCAGCATCTCGGCTTCAAGCGCGGAATAGTCCGGCGCGGTGAAGTCGCGCGGCTCCTTGGCGGCGACTTCGGCCAGCTTGATGATGGCGTCGATGACCGGCTGGAAGCCCTTGTGGCCGAACATGACGGCGCCGAGCATCAGCTCTTCGCCCAATTCCTTGGCTTCGGACTCAACCATCAGCACAGCGTCGGCGGTGCCGGCGACAACGAGGTCGAGCTTGGATTCCTGCATCTCGTCGACATGCGGGTTCAGAACGTATTCGCCGTTGATGTAGCCGACGCGGGCGCCGCCGACCGGGCCCATGAAGGGGACGCCGGAGAGCGTCAGGGCGGCCGAAGTGGCAACGATCGACAGGATGTCGGGATCGTTCTCGAGATCATGCTGGACGACGGTGACGACGATCTGGGTGTCGTTCTTGTAGCCGGAGGCGAAGAGCGGGCGGATCGGGCGGTCGATGAGGCGGGAAACCAGCGTTTCCTTCTCGCTCGGACGGCCTTCACGCTTGAAATAGCCACCCGGGATCTTGCCGGCGGCGTAGGTCTTTTCCTGGTAGTTGACGGTCAGCGGGAAGAAATCGAGGCCGGGCTTCGGCTCCTTCATCGAAACGACGGTGGCGAGGACCTTGGTCTCGCCGTAGGTGGCGAGCACCGCGCCATCAGCCTGGCGCGCGATCTTGCCGGTTTCGAGGATGAGCGGACGACCGCCCCATTCGATTTCCACTTTGTGGTGATTGAACATCTCTTGTCCTTAATAAGAGGAAAGGGCCGCGCCGTTTCACGGTGCGCGGAGATGCCCTTTCCCTGGCTTCCTTTCTCGGGCAGCCACGGGCAAGACAACGGGAGGCTCGGGTGTTTCGGCGCGGTGCGCGCGAGCGTCCTGCAATCCTGCCCCATGACCGTCCATGGGCGGTTTCGAGTGCCCTCTGCACGATCGAAACCGGGTCTGGCCAGTCGATACGACTGGCAGAATGCGCGACCGGCGGGCTCTCCTTCGAAAGCCCGCCGGTCAATTCGTCAACGACGCAGACCGAGCTTCTCGATCAGCGTCTGGTAGCGCGCGTCGTCCTTGCGCTTGAGATAATCAAGCAGGCTGCGGCGCTGGGAGACGAGAGCAAGCAGACCACGGCGGGAATGGTTATCCTTCTTGTGGTCCTTGAAATGGTCGGTCAGGTTCTTGATGCGCTCGGAAAGGATGGCCACCTGGACTTCCGGAGACCCGGTATCGCCCTTGGCGGTTGCGAATTCACCCATCAATTCCTGTTTGCGCTCGGCAGTAATCGACATCGTGTTTTTCCTTATCTGTTTGAGGAAACGGGTCGCCCTCAGCCGGGATGTCGTCCAGCAGGGGCCGGTGCAAGCAAAGCGTCATAGCGCTAAGCTGCGGCGCATATAGTGCAATTCCCCGGAAAACACCAGCCCAATTCACAAGCCGGCTTTTCAGGCCAAAATGGCAGGTTTATCCCTGTCAAAGCCATTTCTTCCATTTGAAGAAGGCGATCAGCCCGAACGCGACAAGCGCCATGAACAGCAGCGACAAGGGATAGCCGTAGTAGGCCTTCAGTTCCGGCATGTTCCAGGGCGAAGACTCCGGATCGAAATTCATGCCCCAGATGCCGACCAGGAAGGTGAGCGGCATGAAGATGACCGAGACGATGGTGAGATAGCTGATAACGTCGTTGGTGCGCGCCTGGCTCAGCGACAGGTGCATCTCGATCAGGCCGGTCAGCATATCGCGCTGGGTCTCGACCAGCTCGATCAGCCTGAGCGCATGGTCGAGCGTGTCGTTGAGGAAGATCTTGGTCTCGGCCTTCACATAGGGCACATCGTTGCGGATCAGCGTCGCCAGCGCATCGCGCATCGGCCACAGCACGCCTTTCAGCACGTTGGCGTCACGCCGCAATTCATGCAGCTGCCGCATCTGGTGTTTGTGCGGCGAATGCAGCATCTGGTCCTCGATGCTGTCGACCATGTCACCGGCGGCCTCGATCGGCGGAAAATAGCTGTCGACGATGGCATCGATCAGCGCATAGGCAAGATAGTCGGCGCCGCGGGCGCGCAGCCGGTTGGGCGCCGAACTTTCGATGCGCTTGCGCACCGGATCGAATGGATCGCCTTCCCGCTCCTGGAAGGTAACGACGAAGTTGCTGCCGAAGAAGACGGCGATCTGCTCATAGCGGTGCGAGGTGACATCGTCGATCATCCTGACGACGACGAAGGCATGGTCCTCGAAGAAGTCGACCTTAGGCCGCTGGCCGGTGTTGACGACGTCCTCCAGCGCCAGCGGATGCAGGCTGAAAATGCGGCCGATCTCCTCGATCAGCGGGATGTTGGCGAGGCCGGTGCAGTCGAGCCAGAGGACCGGCCATTTGTGGCAATGGGTGTTGAGGTCGTCGATGCTGGCATTTTCGATAGTCTTGAATTTTTCGGGCGAGATCAGCGTCAAACGCAGTTCCGAGCGACGCGCCGACGGGTCGGCGATCAGCGTGCCGGGCGACGCACCGACCGGCGGCCGCCGCGTTTTCGCCGGTGCCCGCGTCTTCACGGTCTCAGCCTTTGCCATATTCCCCTCGTGCGAGTCCTCGCCTCGACATTAGACGACAGGAATCAACCGGCAAAGACCCGCTTGGGCTTGAACATGCCTTGCTCAATGGCACCGATGGCGACCAGCTTGCCGCGCGCCGTGGCGCAGGCTTCTTCGGCTTCCACCGGTGCGTCGCGGCCGCGGATGATGACCGGGTTGCCGAGGCGGATCTTGGTTGCCGCGTCATCGCTGATGGCGATCTGCGGCAGGCAATCGAGGGCAGCCGATGTGTCGACCAGAAGCGCATCGATGGCGTCGAAGTCGATTGGCGCTTCCACCTTGTCGGCAGCCTCTGCCTTGTCAGCGGCTTCTGTCGTGTCCGAGCTGTCGACCTCCTCCACACCGAAACGGGCGGCTTCCAGTTCGGCGATGGTGACGAAGTCTTCCGAGGTGAACGGCTCGACCTCGACCCGGCGCAATTCGGAGATGTGACCGAAGCAGCCGATGTCGCGGCCCATGTCGCGGGCCAGCGAGCGCACATAGGTGCCCTTGCCGCACTCGACCTCGAAAACAGTATGGTCGGCGCCATGCTCGACAACGTCCAGACGGCCGATCTCGATCTCTCGCGCGGGTATGTCGACCGTCGCGCCGTCGCGGGCCAGATCATAGGCGCGCTCGCCTGCGATCTTGATGGCCGAGAATTGCGGCGGCGTCTGCATGATGACGCCGGTGTATTTCGGCAGCAGGGCGAGCACTTGGGCTTCCGACGGACGCAGGTCGGATTCTTTCGTCACCGGACCTTCGAGGTCATCGGTCGAACGCTCCTGTCCCCAGGCAACGGTGAAGCGATAGATTTTGGCGCCGTCCTGCACGTAAGGCACGGTCTTGGTAGCCTCGCCAAGCGCGATCGGCAGCATGCCGGACGCCAGCGGGTCGAGCGTGCCTGCATGGCCGGCCTTTTCCGCCTGGAACAGCCATTTGATCTTGGAGACGGCTTCGGTCGAGCCCATGCCGACCGGCTTGTCCAGGATCAGCCAGCCCGAGATCGGCCGGCCCTTCTTCTTGCCGCGACGCGCCACTATTCGGTGTCCTTGTTGTCGTCTTTGTCCTGGTCTGCGTTTTCCTGGTCCTCAGGACCCAGATCGCGCGCCACTTCCGGCGATTTCAAGAGGTCGTTGATCCTGGCAAAATTGTCGAAGGAGGTGTCGAGCTTGAAGCGGAACTCCGGCATGAACTTCATCTGCCGCAGCGCGCCGGAGACACGGCCACGGACGAATTTCGCATGCTTGTTCAACGCCTCGACCACCGCATCGGCATCTTTGGCGCCGAGCGGCGAGACGAAAGCGGTAGCGACCTTCAAATCGGGCGACATGCGCACTTCCGAGACCGACACCACGGTGTTCTCGATCAGCGGATCGATGATCTCGCCGCGCTGCAGGGTTTCGGATAGGGCATGGCGCACCTGTTCGGCGACGCGCAGCATGCGCTGGGATGGGCTGGATGCGGTTGGACGGGGCATTTTTCTCAATCCTGAAAGCGTGAGGCGCGGGATGGAACCGTGCCGCATGTCTCATATGGGCATTCTCAATAGACTTGGGGCGGCGGCCTTTCGACCACCGCCCGGTATGGACAAGTCACTCGAACTCAGAGTGTCCGGGTCACCATCTCGACGCGGAAGCACTCGATGACGTCGCCGACGCGCATGTCCTCGTAGTTCTGGAAGGCCATGCCGCACTCCTGGCCGCCGGGGACTTCCGAAACTTCGTCCTTGAAGCGCTTCAGCGTCTTCAGCGTGCCTTCGTGGATGACGACGTTGTCGCGGATCAGGCGCACGCCCGCACCACGCTCGACCTTGCCTTCGGTGACACGGCAGCCGGCGATCTTGCCGACCTTGGTGATGTCGAAGATTTCGAGGATCTGCGCATTGCCGATGAAAGTCTCGCGACGCTCCGGCGACAACAGGCCCGACAGAGCCGCCTTCACGTCATCCACAAGGTTGTAGATGATCGAGTAGTAGCGGATCTCGATGCCAGCCGCCGCAGCAGCGGCACGTGCCTGGACGTTGGCGCGGACGTTGAAGCCGATGATCGCGGCACCCGAAGTCTCGGCCAGCGACACGTCGCTTTCGGTGATGGCGCCGGCACCGGCATGGACGATGCGTGCACGAACCTCGTCGGTGCCGAGCTTATCGAGTGCGGCATTGATCGCCTCGATCGAGCCCTGCACGTCGCCCTTGATGACCAACGGGAATTCCTTCAGCCCGCTTGTCTGCAATTGCGACATCATCTGCTCGAGCGAACCGCGCTGGCCGGCATGCTTGGCAACCGCCTTCTCGCGCGCCAGACGCTGGCGGTATTCGGTGATCTCGCGGGCACGGGCCTCGTTGTTGACCACGGCGAAGCGATCGCCGGCCTGCGGGGTGCCCTGCAAGCCAAGCACTTCCACCGGCATCGCCGGCGGCGCTTCCTTGATCTGCACGCCACGATCGTTGACCAGCGCACGCACCCGGCCCCATTCATTGCCGGCAACGAGGATGTCGCCCGGCATCAGCGTGCCGGTCTGCACCAGCACGGTGGCAACGGGACCACGGCCCTTGTCGAGCTGGGCCTCGATGACGACGCCTTCGGCGGTACGGTCCGGATTGGCTTTCAGGTCCAGAATTTCGGCCTGCAGCAGGATCGCCTCAAGCAGTTTGTCGAGATTGGTGCCCTTGGTCGCCGATACTTCGACGTCCAGAACTTCACCGCCCATGGATTCGACGAAAACCTCGTGGCGCAGCAGTTCGGAGCGCACCTTCTGCGGATCGGCATCATGCTTGTCGATCTTGTTGATCGCCACGATGATCGGAACGCCGGCCGCCTTGGCATGGCTGATCGATTCGATCGTCTGCGGCATGACGCTGTCATCGGCCGCAACCACCAGGATGGCAATATCGGTCGCCTGGGCGCCACGAGCACGCATCGCCGTGAAGGCGGCGTGGCCGGGCGTGTCGATGAAGGTGATCTTGTGACCATTCTTCTCGACCTGGTAGGCGCCGATATGCTGGGTGATGCCGCCGGCTTCGCCGGAGACGACATTGGCGTTGCGGATCGCGTCGAGCAGCGAGGTCTTGCCATGATCGACGTGACCCATGATCGTCACGACCGGCGGACGCGAAACCAGGTCCTCGGCATTGTCGGCGATGTTGAACAGGCCTTCCTCGATGTCGGACTCGGCGACGCGGCGGACCGTGTGGCCGAATTCGGTGGCGACCAGCTCGGCCGTGTCGGCGTCGATAACGTCGCCCGGCTTCAGGATCTGGCCCTGCTTCATGAAGAACTTGACCAGGTCGACCGCGCGCTCGGACATGCGTTGCGCCAGTTCCTGGATGGTGATGGTCTCTGGCAGGATCACTTCGCGCATGACTTTCTCGCGCGGCTCATTGTGCATCGCGCGCTTGAATTTTTCCTGGCGACGACGCATCGACGACAGCGAACGGGCTCGCGCATCTTCGTCGGACAATGCCGAATTCAGCGTCAGCTTGCCACGGCGGCGATCTTCCTCGCTCTTGGTCGGCTTGGCCGGACGCGCCACTTCAGGCGTGACCGGACGGCGCACCGGTGCGCCGGCGCCAACCCGCTTCGGCTTGGCCACTTCCTCGTCATCGACTGTTGCCAGTTCGGCAGCCAATGGCGCGCGGCGACGCGCCTCTTCCTCAGCCCGACGGCGGGATTCGGCCTCGGTCTGCAACCGTGCTTCTTCCTCGGCCTGGCGGCGTGCGGATTCATCGCGTTCGCGCTTGCGGCGCTCTTCGTCCTCGGCGCGACGCTTGGCATCCTCGGCGGCGCGCTGGCGGTCCTCGACCTCGCGAACCTTCGAGCCCTCGAGCGCCCTGCGGCGTGCTTCCATTTCACTGCGCGACAGTTCGTTCAGCACCATGCCGCTGCGCTCGACCGGGGCCGGTGGCGGCGGGGGTGGCGGCGCCTTCGGTGCTTCCGGCACGACGACGGGTGCGGCCACGACCGCCGGCTTCGGTGTGAAGACGGGGGCGGCAACAGGCTCCGGCTTGTCGCCGGGCATCGAGAACTTGCGCTTCTTGGTTTCGACGACGACCTGCTTGGTGCGGCCGTGCGAGAAGTTCTGGCGCACAGTGCCCTGTTCCATACCGGGGCGCTTCAGCGTCAAGGTCTTCTTCGGCGTCACACTCAGCGTATTGTCGTCACCCGATTTCGTATCGCTCATTCCATATCCTCTGCGGCATCATCTTCGTCAGCAACAGCCGCAAGCATTGCCAGATCGTCCGGGGAACCGCCCCGATACCGGTCGAGCGCAACCATGCGCTTCTGGACCGCCCTGCCCGCGTCTCCCGCGAGAACGGCAGCATGTATCACATTTGTACCCCCCAATGCCAAGCTCAACTCGGCCTCGGAGAAAAGTTTGTAGGCAAGGATAGCGGGCCCACCAAGATGGACCGTCGCCCGTCGCGCCTGGCTGATCTTGCGCACGCCGTCATCGGACGCCTCGGAAGCATGCAGCACGAAAAGCGCCAATCCGCCGCGCACCGCGCTCTCGACCTTGGTAGCACCAAGCGAAATTGCGCCTGCCTTGCGGGCAAGACCAAGCATGCCCAGAGCGTGCCTGGAAAGCAGCCCGTCGACCATGCCGCCAAGATCGGGCGGCACGACCACCTGTGCCTTGAAGGCGCGGGCAAAGAGGTTCTTCGCCGCAGCCTTGTCGATATGTAGGCGGTCGGCGCTCACCCAGCAACCGCGGCCGGGCAGATTTCTCTTGATGTCGGGAACGACGGCCGAATCCGGGCCGACGACGAACCGGATCAGATCATCCGGTTCGGCTTGTTTGCGCGTAACGATGCAGGTGCGATCGTTCATCTCGTCCAAGGGCGGGTTCGGTGCGATGCGGCTTCACCTCACGCACCAACGGCTTCGTCAGCCGAGACTTCTTCGGCTGCAAGCTCGTCTTCGGTGATCCAGCCGGCCTTGAGGCGGGCGGCCAGAACCATCTGTTCGGCGTCTGCGCGGGTCACGCCATGATTGGCCAGCACGCCCGGATAGACTTTTGTCTCGCCGTCCTTGCGTTCCTTCCAGCCGGTCAGGTCGTCGGCGGCATAGCCGGCGAAATCCTCGATCGTCTTCACGCCGTCCTCGCCAAGCGTCACCATCATGGCGGTGGTGACGCCGGGGATTTCGCGCAATTCGTCCGAAACGCCGAGCGCCTTGCGCTTGTCGTCGTGCTCGGCCTCGATCTTCTCCAGATATTCGCGGGCGCGGGTCTGGATTTCGGAAGCGGTGTCCTCGTCGAAACCGTCGATAGAGGCGATCTCGCCGGAATCGACATAAGCGACTTCCTCAACGCTGGTGAAGCCTTCGGAGGCCAGCACCTGGCCGACCATCTCGTCGACGTCGAGGGCTTCCATGAACAGCGACGAACGCTCGACGAATTCCTTCTGGCGGCGTTCGGATTCTTCGGCTTCGGTCAGGATGTCGATATCCCAACCGGTCAGCTGCGAAGCCAGACGCACATTCTGGCCGCGGCGACCGATGGCCAGCGACAGCTGGTCGTCGGGAACCACGACTTCGATGCGTTCGGCATCCTCGTCGAGCACGACCTTGGCGACTTCCGCCGGCTGCAGCGCATTGACGATGAAGGACGCCGCAGAAGGCGACCACGGAATGATGTCGATCTTCTCACCCTGCAATTCGCCGACGACGGCCTGGACGCGGCTGCCGCGCATGCCGACGCAGGCGCCGACCGGATCGATCGAAGAGTCCCGCGAGATGACGGCGATCTTGGCGCGCGAACCTGGGTCGCGGGCGACCGACTTGATCTCGATGATGCCGTCATAGATTTCCGGCACTTCCATGGTGAACAGCTTGGCCATGAACTGCGGATGGGTGCGCGACAGGAAGATCTGCGGGCCGCGCTGCTCGCGGCGCACATCGTAGACATAGGCGCGGACGCGGTCGCCATATTTGTAGTTCTCGCGCGGGATCAGCTCATCGCGACGGATGATCGCTTCGCCGCGGCCGAGATCGACGATGACATTGCCGTATTCGACGCGCTTGACGGTACCGTTGACGATCTCGCCGATGCGGTCCTTGTACTCGTCATACTGGCGGTCGCGTTCGGCCTCGCGGACCTTCTGGACGATGACCTGCTTGGCCGACTGGGCGGCGATGCGGCCGAAATCCATGGGCGGCAGCTGTTCGGCGATGAAGTCGCCGAGCTGGGCGTCGGGATTGCGCTCGCGAGCCGAGGAAATGGCGATCTGCGTGGCGTAGTCATCGACCTTCTCGACCACTTCCATCAGCCGCTGCAGTTTCATCTCACCGGTGTTCGGGTTGATGTCGGCGCGGATGTTGGTCTCCTGACCGTAACGCGAGCGCGCCGCCTTCTGGATCGCATCGGCCATGGCGGCGATGACGATCGACTTGTCGATCGACTTTTCACGCGCGACCGCGTCGGCGATCTGCAGCAATTCAAGTCTGTTGGCGCTTACAACCATCGTTTTTCTCCCGAGCTTGTTTGCCGGACCTTTGCGCCCGGCAGCTCAATCATAGTTCCTGTTCGTGTTCTTCCGTGGCGTCCGCTTCCGCACCCGACTCGTCGTCGTCCGGTTCGCCACGGCGCTTCTTGGCTTCCTTGCGCGCCCTGTTGTCCTTCGACAGGGCATCGCGGATGAGATCGTCGGTCAGGATCAGGCGCACATCGGCAATCGCGTCATAGGGGACGCGCACCGTCGGCTCCTCGCCATAGGCTGCCTTGTCGCGCTCGATCAGCACATCGTCTTCGCCGGCTTCGGCGATCTTGCCCTTGAAGCGCTTGCGGTCGGCGACGACGATCGATGTTTCCATTTTCACCAGATGACCCGTCCAGGTCGTGAAATCCGATTTGCGGACCAGCGGCCGGTCGATGCCGGGCGACGAGACTTCAAGATGATAGGCCTTTTCGATCGGATCATCGACATCGAGCGCCGGCGACACCGCGCGGCTGACCTCTTCGCAATCCTCGACGGTCATGGTGCCGTCCTCGCGTTCGGCCATGATCTGCAGCGTCAGCCCGTTCTGGCCCGACAGATGCACCCGCACGAGGCGGAAGCCGATGCCGCGCAGAACCGGCTGGACGATCAGCGCGATGCGCGCATCGATGCCGCTTTCGCGGATGATGCGATCGTCGCCCTCGCTTGCCGTTGCAGTCATTGAAGCCCTGTCGTTCTCTACCAAGTTATCGGCAGGTAATAAAAAAGAGCGGGACCGGGTGGACCCACTCTTCGTCATACCGACCAAGAATTTGAGGCTGATATAGACGATCGCGGCCTGTGTTTCAAGCCCGCTATGCTGGTCGGGCAACGCTGCCATCGAGGTGGCCCCCGCCAGCGTTGCATGGAGCGCATGGCGCCCATGCGGCGGCCCCCATGGGATTGGCGCTGAAACGCACCTACTTACGCTGCGCTGCACAAAGGTGGCCGTGCGCCACACGTGCGCGAAAGGACATGATCATGAGCAATCGCAAGATATTTTCTGCAATAGGCGACTTCTTCACCGTATTCGGCAGCGCCGTGGCCGCTTCACGGGCCGTGGAAGCCGGTCGCAGGCCGCGCGCCGACGACCTGCGCAACCTCGGCGTCGAGCCTGCCGCCTTCGATCGCATCGGCCGCCGCTTCTAGCTTTGACGCAATTCCGGACGGAAAACCGTTTCACACTTTTTCTGGAATTGCTCTAAGACAGCGAGCCTATTTCCGAATGAAGGTAAGATAGGCCGGCCGCCGGCCCTCACGAATGGCCTTGGCCTCGTAACGGGTGCCCGGCCAACCATCATAGGGCCGGTGCCAGTCCGCCGCCTCGCAAGCCTGCCATGCGAACGCGCCATGCGCGCGGCAATGCAGCAAGGTCCAGTTGACATAGGTGTCGATGTCGGAGGCGAAGCGGAATTTTGAACCAGGCTTCAGCACGCGCGCGAACCGCTCGAGATTGACCGGGCTTACGAAACGTCGCTTCCAGTGTTTCTTCTTCGGCCAGGGGTCGGAATAGAGCAGATCGATGCCGCCGAGCGAGGCCTGCGGCAGCCAGTCGAGCAGCCTTGTGGCGTCGTCGTCATAAACCCGCA
Source organism: Mesorhizobium sp. WSM1497 (assembly GCF_001672455.2). Lineage (NCBI taxonomy): Bacteria > Pseudomonadati > Pseudomonadota > Alphaproteobacteria > Hyphomicrobiales > Phyllobacteriaceae > Mesorhizobium > Mesorhizobium sp. WSM1497. Next base: position 25,991 of record NZ_CP021070.1, read on the forward strand.
GATTGGCGAGCGGTTTCTCGCGCACCGCCATCATCATCTTGGCCATGCCGTTGACGAAGGGCTCGACGCCGATAAAGCCGATCGAAGGCGCCTCGGTCGCGCGGTGCAGGAGATGTTCGCCACCGCCGAAGCCAATCTCCAGGCGAACCGCGCTGACATCGGCTTGAAACAGAGTTTGCAGACCGGCCGGCGGCTCGGCCGCCAGGTCGAGCCGATATGCACCGAAGCCGCTTTCCAGCGCGGCCGCCTGTTGCGGACGCATGGTCTTGCCGCGCCGGCGACCGAAAAAGGCTTCGGTCGCGCGGCTTGGTCTGTCCTTCGGATCCATGGCGGGACTTCCGGCGCCGCTGTCAGGCGGCGACCGCGTCCTTGAGCGCCTTGGCGAGATCGGTCTTTTCCCAGGAGAAAGACCCATCACGGCCGGCCTTGCGGCCGAAATGGCCGTAGGACGACGTCTTGGCGTAGATCGGTTTGTTGAGATCGAGGTGACGGCGGATGCCCGACGGCGACAGATCCATCACCGTGCGCAGCGCGTCCTCGAGCTTTGCCTCGTCGACCTTGCCGGTACCGTGCAAGTCGACATAGACCGACAGCGGCTGGGCGACGCCGATGGCGTAGGAAAGCTGGATGGTGCAGCGGTCGGCGAGTTTCGCCGCCACCACGTTCTTGGCCAGGTAGCGCGCCGCATAGGCTGCCGAACGATCCACCTTGGTGGTGTCCTTGCCGGAGAAGGCGCCGCCGCCATGGGGTGCGGCACCACCGTAGGTGTCGACGATGATCTTGCGGCCGGTCAGGCCGGCGTCGCCGTCCGGCCCGCCGATGACGAACTTGCCGGTCGGATTGATGTACCACATGCAATCGTCGGCGATCTTGAGGTCGCCCAGCGCCTCGCGGATATAGGGTTCGACGACCTTGCGGACCTTCTTTGAATCCCAGCTCGCATCGAGATGCTGCGTGGACAGCACGATCTGCGTCGCCTCGGCGGCCTTGCCGTCGACATAGCGAACGGTGACCTGGCTCTTGGCATCCGGCCCGAGCCTGCCGGCTTCACCGCTGCCTTCGTGGCGGGCAGCAGCCAGCAGTTCGAGGATCTTGTGGCTGTAGTAGATCGGCGCCGGCATCAAATCCGGCGTCTCGCGGCAGGCATAACCGAACATGATGCCCTGGTCGCCGGCACCCTCTTCGCCCTGACGGTCGGCAGCGTTGTCGACGCCCTGGCCGATGTCAGGCGACTGGCCGTGCAGCAGAACCTCGATCTTCGCCGTTTTCCAGTGGAAGCCGGCCTGCTCGTAGCCGATTTCGCGGATCGCCTTGCGGGCGACCGATTTGAACTTGGCCGGATTGACGACCGGATGGCCGGCGGCATCCTTGAGGATGTTGCCTGCCTTGTCCTTCTTCAGCAGCGTTTCCGGGACGCGCACTTCGCCGGCGATGACGACACGGTTGGTGGTGGCCAGCGTCTCGCAGGCGACACGGACTTTCCACGGGTCCATGCCGGTCTTCTTGGCTTCGCGATAGACCAGATCGACGATCTCGTCGGAAATCCGGTCACAGACTTTGTCGGGATGGCCCTCGGCAACGGATTCCGAGGTAAAGAAGTAGTTCTGCCGCGTCACGGGTGTCCCCTCTTGAAAAACGATCGGCAGGCTGCCGATTTTGGCGCGCCACGTGTTAGCGGGGCGAAGCGCCGCTCGTCAAGCGGTGCTTCGGCTCTGGCATGAATGTCGATGCCGTTATCTTGTGCCACCGGCGGCGGGGCGCCGCCGGTCCTGGCGTGATTGAGGATCAGTCGGGATCGTCGGCGGAGAGGGACTTGACCAGGTCTATGATCCTGCGGCGCACCTTGGCGTCGGCGATCTTGACAAAGGCCCGGTTGAGCTGAAGGCCTTCAGGGCTGCCGCAGAATTCGACAGCGAAAGCCATCGAAGCGTCCTCGGCAAATCCCCGGCCCGCCACAGGCTCCTGGCCGGGCGCATCCTCAAAAAAGAAAGCGACAGGCACGCCGAGTATGGACGCGATCGCCTGCAGACGGCTGGCGCCGACGCGGTTGGTGCCCTTTTCATATTTCTGAATCTGTTGAAATGTGATGCCGAGGTTTTCTCCCAGCTTTTCCTGGCTCATTCCAAGCATGTTGCGGCGAAGCCGAATGCGACTGCCAACATGGATGTCGATCGGATTCGGTTTCTTCTTGTTATCTTCTGTCATTTTTTCCTCGCCGAATTTTTTCGGCTTTCTCTATTTTTTTCCTGCCCAAACAAAGCCGGAGGCAACTGCCCCAACAGAACGATCCACCGGCTTCGAGAAATTTTCAGGCACTTACAGTATGAGTTTCTAATGTGTTGGCTGTCAATTCACCCGTAGCCTTTGCCTTACGTTCAACAGCGCTGCCCCAACGGCAAACAGCAACATGATCAGCATTCCGTTAATGCGCCGTTGGCCGGGAGATATGAGCGCCTGTCCGGAAATCGGTATGTGGGCATCGATGGCGCCGCGCGCGTCGATAGCAAGCGCATCGACGATGCGCCCGCGCGGATCGACGACGGCCGAGATGCCGTTGTTGGCGGCACGCACCAATGGCAATCCATTTTCCACCGCACGGATCTGGGCCTGCCTGAAATGCTGATACGGACCCGGCGTGTCGCCGAACCACGCATCATTGGTAACGTTCACAATAAGCTGCGCTGACGCAGCGTCAACTGCCACAAGATCGGGAAAGATCACCTCATAACAGATAAATGGCAGCGCACGGATGCCGTCGGGCAGCGTAATGGCGTGCCGCTCATTGCCGGCCGCGAAACTCATCGGCCCGGCAACCAGTTGCTCGATGCCGAAACGCTGGAGCAGATCGGCGAAAGGCAGGTATTCGCCGAACGGCACCAGGTGAACCTTGTCGACGGCGTCGGTGATTTCACCCTTGTCGTCGATCGCCACCACGGAGTTGTAGTAGCGGCTGTCGGCATTTGCGGCCGAGCCGCCTTCCTCGCGGACGACGCCGGCAATCAGCATCTGGCCGGGTCCGAGCATATCCCCCAGCGCCGTCAATGCGTCCGGACGCTCGGTGAAGAGGAACGGCACCGAGGTTTCGGGCCACAGGATCAGTTGCGGCTTTTGATGGCCTGGGTCCGGCGCCTTGCCCGAGAGCCCCATCAGGACCGCGAAGATGCGGTCGCGCACCGAGGCATCCCATTTTTCCGACAGGTCCACGGCCGGCTGGACAATGCGGACATCCAGGCTGCGTGAAGCTGGCGGTTCGGGAGCGGCAAGCCTGATATAGCCGAAGCCGACATGGGCAGCGACGAGCACGACAAACAGTGCCGCGCCGAGGCGCAGGTGCCGACGTGCCGCCAGCAGTGCCGGCAGTGCGAAGACGAACACCGCGAGCGCGTTCATGCCGATCATGCCCGTCACCGAGACGCTCTGCATCAGCAGCGGCACGGGCATGGCCGCGTAGCCGACGGCATTCCAGGGAAAACCGGTGAACAGGAAATCGCGCAGCCATTCCGCCAGGCCGAAGCCGAAGGCAAGGGCGGCGATGCGGCCAATGTCGTTGCTCCACAGCAGCCGAGCAACGATTGCCGCAAAGCCGTAGAAAAAGGCGAGCATGAAAGGAATGCCGACCACCGCGAAGGGAAGCGCCCAGGCAAAGCTGTCGGCCTCGACCAGCAGCGCCGAGCCGATCCACCAGAGGCCGGCGAGGAAATAGCCGAAACCGAACCACCAACCGACGGCGAAAGCCGGCCGCAGACGCCGGAACAGACTGCCTGAAGCTTCGCCGGTGGCGCCGTCGAGCAGCCAGACCAGCAGCGGGAACGAGACGAAACAGGCGGCGAAGAAGTCGTAAGGCGCCTGCCCAAGCACCGCGAGGGCGCCTGCGAGAAACGCCACGAGCGCACGCCGCCAACCCCAAAGCAGAATTATCCGGCCGGTGAGGCGCTCCATGCATACTTCCGAGTCGCGAATCAGGACACAAGATTTAACAGGCTGCGCTCCGCGCTCCAAACGGCGCATGGGCTGGCTGAGATGCACAGCTCCGGCCCTGCCTACCGGTGCCAACCCTCGATTTGAACGCCCCCCAGCCGCTCGGCCCCTCGCGCTGAACCGAACGGATGGTCTGCGTGAAGGTCCAGACATGGCCCTCGGGGTCGCGTGCACGATACTGGCGCTCACCGTAGAACTGATCCGCCGGCTCCTGGATTATATCAGCGTCGAGCGCCCGCGCCTGCTCGCAATGCGCATCCAGGCCACCCTTCAGCCTGACATAGATCGACTGCGTGTTCTTGCCCAAGATCGAAACCGGGCTGGCGACGTAATCGCTCCATTCGGAATCGACGATGATGTAGCTGTCGCCGAACCGCATCTCTGCATGGATGAGCTTTCCCTCGGCATCGCTGACCACCATGCTGCGCTCGAAGCCGAAAGCGGCTTCCAGCCAGTCCAGCGCGGCACGAGGATCCTTGTAGAAACACCAGAGCCCAGACTTGGATGCTTGAACGGGTCGTCGATAGTCATCGTGCGAGCGAAACGCTCACGCCTGTTCGGTGCGCGCCGTGGCACGCCGGCGACGCTCACCCTTCTGGCTCTGCACGATGCGCACGCGCTTGACGCGGCGCGGATCAGCGTCGAGGACGTGAAATTCGAAACCGGGTATGGCCTGCACCACCTCGCCGCGGGCCGGAACACGGCCAAGCGTGTTGAAAATCATGCCGCCGATGGTGTCGACATATTCGCCATGTTCACCGGCGGCGAAATCCCCGCCGATCATCTTGGCGACGTCGTCGATCTCGGCCTTGCCATCGACGATGAACACGCCGTCGCCGCTCTGGGTGATCATCGGCTCGTCGTCGTCATGCTCGTCCTCGATGTCGCCGACCACCATCTCGACGATGTCTTCCAGCGAGGCAAGGCCGTCGGTGCCGCCATATTCATCGATGACCAGCGCCATTTGCGTGCGCGTCGTCTGCATGCGAGCCATCAGGTCGGAGGCGAGCATCGACGGCGGCACGAACAGCACCGGGCGGATCAGATTGAGGTCGCCAATGGTGCGTGCGAGATCGACCTGGGCGAGATCGAGAACCGTGGCGACGGGTGTTTTCCTGGTCGAGCGGCCCTTCTTGACGCGCGCGATCTTGGTGATGTGGGCCAGCACATCACGGATATGGACCATGCCGCGCGGATCATCGAGGGTCTCTGAATAGACCGGCATGCGGGAATGGCCGGATTGCTCGAAGGTGCCCAGCAGATCGCCGAGCGTCGTCGTGATTTCGACCCCTTGAATGTCGGCGCGCGGCACCATGACGTCCTCGACGCGCACTTCGCGCAGCCGCAGGATGTTGTTGAGCATGGCGCGTTCGCCGGGCGAGAAGGCGCCGGCATCGCTCGTTGTCTCGGCAAGCGCGCCGGCGATTTCCTCCCGCAGGCTGGTTCCGTTGCGTTGCCTGAACAGGCCAAGAACGCGGTCGAACAGGGAGGGACCGGCAGGCGATGTCTCGCTGGCAGCGCTGCCGATGCCGGCAGCAGCAGAGGTACTGCTAGCACCAGAGGTAACGGTACTCGGACTTGATCCCTCTTCCGACGTATCGGAAGCCTTGGTTGCACTGCCGGCGTCGGGGCGGGCGGCAGTCTCTGGTTTGTCGTTCATCGTCGTCCGGTCAATTGGTCAGATGTAGTTACGCGTAGGGGTCGGGAATGGCAAGCCTTGCAAGCGCCGCGCGTTCGACGGCTTCCATCGCCTCGGCCTCGGCCTCGGTCTCGTGATCGTAGCCCAGCAGATGCAGCAGGCCGTGGATGACGAGATGGGTGATATGGTTCTCGACAGGCTTGTCTTCCAGTACCGCTTCATGGGCGACCGTTTCGGCGGCCAGCACGATGTCGCCCAGCATCGGCGGCAACGGACCGCCCTGCGCAAACGGAAAAGCCGGGAAAGACAAGACGTTGGTCGGTTTGTCCTTGCCGCGCCAGCCGGCGTTGAGAACCTGGATATGGGCGTCGTCGGAAAAAACGAGACTGAGTTCGGAACGGCCCGCCACGCCGGTTTCGGCAAAAGCCGCCTTAACGGCCCGATCGACCAGCCGCGTCAGGCTTGCCTCGTCGGGCCAGTTGCCCGCCTCAACCGCTATGTCGATGTCGACGGGAATATTCCCGTCGCCGGATATTATGTCCTCAGGCATGAAGCCGCATCGCCAACATCAATTCTCGGCGCCGAGGCCACGCGCCAGCTTGGCGTCCCGGTCGTAGGCCCTGACGATTTCCGCCACCAGCGGATGGCGGACCACGTCGCCGTCGTTGAAGCGCACGGTGACCGCGCCCGCCACGCCGTCCAGCACCCGCAAGGCTTCGACCAGGCCCGATTTGGTGTTCGAGGGAAGGTCGATCTGGGTCGGATCGCCGGTGACGATCATGCGCGAGTTTTCGCCCAGACGCGTCAGGAACATCTTCATCTGCATCGGCGTGGTGTTCTGCGCCTCGTCGAGGATGACGGCGGCATGCGCCAGCGTGCGGCCGCGCATGAAGGCAAGCGGCGCGATTTCGATCACTTCGGCGGCAATGGCGCGCTCGACCTTGTCGGCCGGCATCATGTCGTAGAGCGCGTCATAGAGCGGACGCAGATAGGGATCGACCTTCTCCTTCATGTCGCCGGGCAGGAAGCCCAGCCGCTCGCCGGCCTCGACCGCCGGCCGCGAGAGAATGATGCGCTCGACCATGCCGCGCTCGAGCAGCATCGCCGCGTGCGCCACCGCCAGGTAGGTCTTGCCGGTGCCGGCCGGGCCGATGCCGAACACCAGTTCCGACCGTTCCAGCGCCCGCATGTAGGCGTCCTGGTTGAGCGAACGGGCATAGATCGTCTTCTTGCGGGTGGCGATCTGGGCGGCGGAGACCTTGCCCTTGCGTTCCAGCGTTGGCAGGGTCAACTGATCGTCGGCGGCAATCGCCATGCGCACGGCGCCGTCAACGTCGGACTGGCCGATATCGACGCCTTTCTGGAGAATGCCGTAAAGATTGTCCAGGGCGCGGCGCGCCTGCTCGGCGGCAGAAGCGGACCCTTTGATGGTCAGCTGGTTGCCGCGTGAGCGGATGTCGACGCCAAGCTTCTGCTCGAGCCGGGCGAGGTTTTCGTCGAACTGACCATAGAGGGCGCTGGCAAGCTTGTTGTTGTCGAAAGTCAGAACGATGTGCGCCATGTCAGAAGCCCCAGATGCCGGTACCGGGGGCAGGTTCTTCAGCTCTGCTGCGCTCAACCGTCTCTCCTCATCTGCCGAGACCCTCAGGCCAATTCGGCGAACAGGCTGTTGTAGCCCGTCTTCGTGATTCGCACCTGGATAATGTCACCGATTTCGCCGGCCTTTTCATCAACAATAACCGGCTGCAGCCAAGGTGAGCGGCCTACCTTCTGGCCGGCCTGACGGCCGGGCTTCTCGATCAGTGTGTCGATGGTGCTGCCGACGAGGCTCAAGCCGAAGTCCTGCTGCTGTTTCACGAGCAAGGCCTGCAGCCGCTGCAAGCGCTCGTCCTTGACCGTTTCCGGCACATGATCGGGCATTTCGGCGCCTGGCGTGCCGGGGCGCGGCGAATATTTGAAGGAGAAGGCCGAGGCGTAATTCACCTGACGCACCAGCTCCATGGTCGCCTCGAAATCCGCTTCTGTCTCGCCGGGGAAGCCGACGATGAAGTCGCCGGAAAGCGCGATGTCAGGCCGGGCAGTGCGGATACGGTCGAGCAGCGCCAGATAATCCCTCGCCGTGTGCCGGCGATTCATCGCCTTGAGGATGCGGTCGGAGCCTGATTGCACCGGCAGATGCAGATAGGGCATCAACGACGGCAGATCGCGATGGGCCGCTATCAGCTCGTCATCCATGTCGCGCGGGTGGCTGGTGGTATAGCGCAGACGCGCCAGCCCGGGGATTTCGGCCAGCCTGAACAGCAGGCGGCCAAGGCCCCACTCGTGGCCGTTCTCGCCCTGGCCATGCCAGGCATTGACGTTCTGGCCAAGCAGCGTCACTTCGCGCACCCCAGCTTCAGCCAGGCGCTCAGCCTCCGCGACAATCTGCGCCACCGGCCGGGAAACTTCGGAGCCTCTGGTATAGGGCACGACGCAGAAGGTGCAGAACTTGTCGCAGCCTTCCTGCACGGTGAGGAAGGCGGTGACGCCGCGCTTGATGACCTCGGCGCGCTTGGGCTGCGGCAGATGCTCGAACTTGTCCTCGATGGCGTAGTCGGTCTCGACGATCTTTTCGCCGCCGCGCACCCGCGCCAGCACGTCGGGGAGCCGGTGATAAGTCTGCGGGCCGATGACCAGGTCGACGGCCGGCGAACGGCGGATGATCTCGGCGCCTTCGGCCTGCGCCACGCAGCCGGCGACGCCGACCAGCATCTCGCGGCCGGCCAGGGCACGCTCGGCTTTCATGTCGCGGATACGGCCGAGCTCGGAATAGACCTTTTCGGCCGCCTTCTCCCTGATATGACAGGTGTTCAGCAGCACCAGGTCCGCCTCGCCAATGGCATCGGTCGCGGAATAGCCGTCGGCAGCCAGCGCATCGGCCATACGCTGCGAATCATAGACATTCATCTGGCAGCCATAGGTCTTGATGAAGACTTTTCTCGCTGCCGTGGAAAGCACTGCCGGCTGTCCAGCCATAGTGCCGATGTCGTCGCTTTCTATTGTGTTCAAGTCCATAAGGCGGCTTCTAACGCCTTTCCGTGACAAAAAACAGACGATTCTCAGCCCGCGCCAGCAAGGGCATGCCGGGGCTAGCGGCTCGGCCGCGGGTCGGCAAGCGCCGCCTGCATCATCTCACGCACCTGGCTTTCCATCAGTTTCGACGTCTCCTTGCGGCTCGAACCCTTGGAAAAGGCGATTGCCTCGCCGAAATGCACCTCGACGTCGAGCGCGCCCTCCGCCAGCAATACCTTGAGATGCGGCATCAAATCCTCATCGCCGATCCATGCGGCAAGCGGGCGATGCCGGCGGCCGAGCGGCACGCCGTGCAGACGCGTATAGGCGATCGCCACCGGCTGGATGAACACCTGTTCCGCCGCGCCTTCCGAAATCGCCATCGAGGCGGCGCCGAACAGCGTGCTCTTGAACGGCAGGACCATATTGCCGTCGCCGGTCGAGCCCTCGGCAAACAGCACCATCGCATCGCCCTTGGCCATGCGGCTGGCAATCTCGCTTGCCTGGTCGCCCGACGAACGCTTGCGCTCGCGCTCGATGAACACGGTACGCTGCAGCTTCGAAAGCATGCCGATCAGCGGCCAGCCTTCCATATCAGCCCTGGCGATGAATTTTACGTCGGCAAAAGAGCCGAGCACCATGATGTCGGTCCAGGAGATGTGATTGGACGCAACCAGCAGCGGGCGCTTGTCGGACAGCGTCCCCTTGACATGGATGCGCATGCCGAGCGCCCTAATGATCAGCCTGTGCCAGATCTTGAGGATGAAGGTTTCCGGCCACCAGCCGGTCTTCATCGACAGTATCTGTAACGGCACGAGGACCAGCGAACCGGCGACAACGAGGCCCAGCGCCAGGAAAATCCTGATTTTCTTGATCATCGCCCCATCCCGGCCGTCTCGCTAGCGAAGATCGCGGCGCATGACAAGCGCGCCGGTCGGTCCGTGTTCGGCCGACCTGTAGTAATTCGGCCGCTTGCCGACCTCGCGGAAGCCCAGCCGGCGATAAAGCGCGATCGCCGCGACATTGGTCTCGTCGACCTCGAGGAACAGCGCTTCGGCGCGCTGCGCGTGCAGTTCGCGCAACACCGCGTCCATCAATTGCCAGCCCAACCCCTGCCGGCGATGCGATCGCGCCACCGCGACGGTCAGGATCTCGCCCTCGCCTGCCGCAAGCCGCGCCAGCACGAAGCCGACGGGCGGCTTGGAGCCCTGTCCGGTTTCGCGCGCGGCATAGCCGAACACAGTGCCCTGTTCGAGCAAGGCGGCAAATTCGCCATCGGTCCAGGGGCGGACAAAGTCCTCGCGATGCAGCAGCGAGACCGCCGGACTGTCGGCGATCCTCAGCGGCTCGAGCGCATAGTCCCGGCGGCGTGGTTGGAGAAAAGGTATGCGCATCTAATCTTTGTTTTCTTGTTTGACCATGATCTCTGGACAAACGGGAACCGTTGCCCGTGAAAACCGGCTTCCACTTTTCGGGATCATGGTCTGATCCTTGAAAGAATGAACCCGGCCTGCGGCTTGGCGTCGGCGCCGCGCAGATAGAGTGGTTTCGGCCGTTCGCGCGCGCCGTTGGCGGCAGCCAGGCGAGCGTAGGTGACAATGTCGGCGGTGGCCGTCCGAGGGCCGACATCGAATTCGCGCCCGGCCGATGCACTGATGAGCGCTGCAGCGGTGCCGGCAAGCACCGGAGACGTTGCCATCGCCATTGCCACCACGTCGGCCAGCGTGGCCACGGCCGGACCGTAAGTCAAGACTAACCTTTCGTCGTAAAAGGCCGCGTGGATCTCCTCACGGCCGGCATCCAGCGCCGCCAGCACGGTGCGACCGGGAAATGCCGTCGCTGCTTCGGCAGCCAGCGCCTCCAGTGTCGTCACTCCGATTGCCGGTATCTTCAGCGCCAGCGCCAGGCCACGCGCGGTCGAGACGCCGACCCGCAGACCGGTGAAGGAACCGGGGCCGACAGACACGCCAATGGCGCCAAGACCTGCATAGTCGGTTGCGCCTGCCTCCAGCGCTTCGGCGATGACCGCCATCAGCTGCTCGGCATGGCCCTTGCCGAGATCGAGCACCGAGCGGCCGAGCTCCCGCTTCGCCGTCGCGTCATAGACGCTAGCGGCGCAGAGGTTGGCGGCACAGTCGATGGCAAGCAATTTCATGAAGCAACCGGTTCGAAAACAATTCCCTGTGCCCGCCACGGCCCGCCACCGCAAGGGGATAGTGCATAATTCGTTAAGCGGCTTCGCTTGTGGCCTATGCGGCCTGCTCGATGCGCAGCATGTGGTTGTCCCAGACATAGTCCGGTTCGGAGCGTGTCGCACCACTGCCCTCGACGATCTCGCCAGCGCCGGTGGTGGCCATGAAGCCGGTTCCGTCAGGTGCCACGCCGCAGACCTCGACCAGCGCGCTGTTCGCGACGACCCGGCCGCTGGCCGAATCGAGCACGACAAGCGAGTTGCCTTCCGGCGAGGAGACCGCGACCGTGCCGGCAGCTGGATTGGCGGCGACCGAGCCTATGTAGTTGCGGAAGCCGGACAAAACGTCCTGCGGCATGTCGAGCAGTTGCAGATCCTTGCCGCGCGTGGCGCGACCGACCAGCAACGGACGATCGGTGCCCGGCCCCCGGTACTGGCAGCCGAACCAGACGGTTCCGGATGGATCTGTGTCCATGTGGCGGATAGACAGCTGATGCAGTGCGGCCGGCAATTCGTGCTTCTCGATAAGGTCGCCGGTGGCGCGGTCTATCAGCACGTAGGACGGCTTCATGGTCGCAATGTTGAGCTCGGCGCGGCCGTAATCCGGATGGGTCTCGATGCCGCCATTTGCTACCGCAATCGTCCTGCCATCGCCCAGGAGCAGAAGCTCGTGCGGACCCATTCCATAGGTCGGGAACTCGCCGACACGGCTGAATTTCGCCCGCGCATCGTAGACGCCGACGACGCCGGCGGCGTTGTCGAAGTCGTTTTCGGTGGCATAGAGCAGCGCACCGTCGGCCGAAAACACGCCATGGCCGAAGAAATGCCGGCCGGCGGTGCTGGCGATGGTCAGCGGCGCATCACGGCCCGAATGGTCGAAAACCACGGCAAAGGTGCCGGGTTGCCGCGCGAAGACCACCGAGCGTTTCGATATGGGATCGAAGGTGACATCGTGGCCGCGATCGGGCAGATCGATCGCATGCAGGACTTTGCCGGCCTCGGACAGGACGGCAGCGCCAAAGCTGCCGTCGCGTTTGACGAAAGCGGTGGCGAAGACGGCGTCGGCCGAAAGCGTCGTTGCCCAGGCCGATGGCGCCATCGCGGCCATGAAGCCAACGCCTGCAGCTCTCAGGAAATCGCGGCGATCTATCAGCGGGGTTTTCAATTCAGTCCCCATCCAGCGAGGAGAAGCCTGCGGTCAGGCCGAATTCAGCGGTCAACCTGGTCCCGATCAGGGTCGACAGGCTGGAGGTGATCAGCGCGAAATGATCGAGCTTGTCGCGCAATGCCGGATCGGCAAGCGCCTTGTCGATTGGACCGCTGACGGCCTTGGCGGTGGCGACACCGTTGACCAGCTGGATGTGGATCGATTCGGCCATCCAGCGCGCATCGGCCGGCAGGGCGTCGCCAAGTTTCGAGGCCTGGAACAGCGTATCGATGCCGGAGAGATTGCCGGCCAGTGACGCGGTGGTGTTTTGCGAGCGCCAATAGATCGCTTGTTTCGGCTTGTCTGCGTCCGGCTTGCCGCCGAAAAACCCTTTCAGGCGCACGTCACGCACCATTTCCAGCTCGTTGACGAAGACGCCAACCAGTTCGGTCACCGCTTCATTGCCGTCGCGGTAGAGCGGGTTCTGCGGCCCCGGATTGGCCCAAATCGCTGCAAAGCCGTCCGGTTTGTTCCAGGCGGCGCTGACCTCGCCGGCCATGGTTTCGATGTTGCCGGCAACAGCAGTGCCATAGGCGCAGCGGTAGGGATCATCCTTGCCGGCCAGTGCATCGGCGCCGTCGCCGTAAAGTACGAACTCCAGCGCGCCCAGCCCCTGCATGGCGACGCTCTTGCCGGCCAGCTGTGCCGGATCTGTGGCGGTTGGATCCTTCGCCGACAGCGCCCCCTGCACCTGCTTCAGGCCAATGCTCTTGCGATCCGGCCAGAACAGCATGCGTTCCAGCCGGTTGTTCTCCTTGATCGGCCCGAAGCCGATGATTTCGGCTGACGACCAGGCATAGACGGTGGCGGAGAATTCGGCGCGTGCGGCATCGAGCTCTCCTTGCGAGGGCGTGACGCACAGCTTGCGCATGGATCCGGTCAAGGCTTCCGCATGCTCGTGCAGGCCGGCATAGGCCGGGCGGACGAAGCCATCGATCGCCCGCTGGATGATGTCGGAGGCTTTGACCGCCGCCGACGCAGGGACAACGCCCAGCAGGGCCAGCGGAAGAGCGAAAAACAATGCAGAACGCTTGAACATCACAGTGACTCCAGGAATTTGAGCAATGCGTCACGCTCGGTCGCGTTAGCGGCGGCAAAACGGTCGCGCGCTTTCTGCGCCTCGCCGCCATGCCACAGGATCGCCTCAGCCAGGCTGCGCGCGCGCCCGTCATGCAGAAAGAAGGAATTGCCGTTGACTGTCTCGGTCAGGCCGATGCCCCACAGCGGCGGCGTGCGCCACTCATTGCCCGTCGCATCGCCCACGGCCTGGCCATCGGCCAGATCAGGCCCCATGTCGTGCAGCAGGAAGTCGGAATAGGGCCAGATCAACTGGAAGGCCTGCGCCTTATTGGGCGTATCGCGGCGCGTGACGAATTTCGGCGTATGGCAGGCAATGCAGCCGATCTCGTAGAATGTCTTTTTGCCCGCGAGCACGTCCGGCCGGTCGAGGTCCCGGCGCGACGGCACGGCCAGGTTCTGCGAATAGAAGGTGACGAGATCCATCACCGGCGGCGGCGCCTCGACCGGGCCAAGACGCTGCTGCACGCCGTTCGGCATGGCGAGGCATTTTGCCTCCGCAGCAGTGCAATCGCCCCAATGCCTCGGCTCTTCGAGCGTCGAGATGCCGATGTCGCCGGCAAAGGCATCCGCCGCCTGCTGGCGGATCGACGCGGTCTGCGCCTTCCAGCCGAAGCGGCCGAGCGTCATTTCCCCGTTCAGGCTATCGCGCACGATGTTCGGTCTGCCGGAAATGCCGTCGCCGTCCCTGTCGTCCGGATCGGCTTGGGCGAGAATATCAGACGGCGCGATCTGTTCGATCAGGCCCAGGCCGATCATCGGCGGCGTCAGCCGCGGCGACAGCGTGGTGCGCGGGTCAAGCGGCCCGTAGCCAAGGCCGTCAACCGAATAGCTCGGTTTGCGCAAGGAGATCACAGAGCCGTCCGTCAGCTCCACCTTTCGTTCCTGGTAATCGATATGCATCCTGCCTTCACCAGGCAGGCCGGGTACGGCGAGCTCCTGCAATTGCCTGCCGTAGACCGGGTCGGGGAAGTTGAGCACCTCATGGTCGGCAAGCGCCGCCTTCTCTTCCACGCTGCTGGCGTCGCGGGCCAGCCGCAGGAACATCGACGTGGTGCCGGCGTCGCCTTGCGGCGGGCGGCCGCGGCCATCCTTCAGATGACAGTTCTGGCAGGCACGTTCGTTGAACAGCGGGCCGAGCCCGTCCGACGCTTGCGTCGAGGATGGCGACGAGACCCAGTTCTTGCGGAAAAGGGCATTGCCGAGCTTGAAGTCGCCCTCTTCCTCGAAGGTGATGTTGGCCGAGGATTGCGAGAAGGAATCGCGGCTGACGTCCTTTCGGGACGTGCCGGCGCCACCTTGCATCAATTCGAACGGCTCTGGCCTGGAAAAATCCGTGGTCGGCCTGGTGACGGCAATGACGCGCGCCTGATCCTTCGCATTGAGGTCGGTGCGCGTGGTGGCGAAGCCGGCCGGCTGAAGATCACCCGCCATCGCCGAAGAGGTAAGCGCCAACACGAGCATGACACAGCGCCGACGCGCCAATCCGGCTGGCGTCTTCTCAGTGGGCGGCGAGCCATTGGCCCGCCGCGAGCGGCGCACGAATTCTAGCAGGCGCCGCATTCCCGCATGCCCTTACTCCGCCTCGTCTGCCGATGCGGCGTTGAGCTGGCCGTATTTCTCCTCGCCAATCGAGGCAAGCAGGTCGAGCTGCGTCTCAAGAAAGTCGATGTGACCCTCCTCGTCGGCCAGCAATTCCTCGAACAGCTTCATCGTCACGTAGTCGCCGGCGTCGTTGCAGATTTCGCGCGAACGCTTGTAGGCGGTACGTGCGTCATATTCTCCGGCAAGGTCGGATTCGAGCACTTCCTTGACGTTCTGCCCGATGCGCAGCGGCGCCACGGACTGCAGGTTCGGATGGCCTTCGAGGAAGATGATGCGGGCGACGAGCTTGTCGGCATGGTGCATCTCCTCGATCGATTCCGCCCGCTCCTTCTTTGCCAGCTTCGCGTATCCCCAGTCCTCAAGCAGACGGAAATGCACCCAGTACTGATTGACGGCCCCAAGCTCCAGAAAAAGGGCCTCGTTAAGCCGCTCGATGATCTGCGGATCGCCTTTCATGAATTCTGCTCCCGTATTGGATGCGCAGGCCTCTGACGCGATCCAGGTGTGAAACGACATCCACGCCGCTCGCCTCCGAGCGAGCGTGGTAGTTTTCGGTGACCCGAATGATCGTTTCCACCACATTTGGGAAGCAGCCGCAACAGCGACCGCGCTTTTGCATTGCATGGTAGATTTTCGCCGGCACGATCAACTGCCAGGGATCCTGGTCCAGCAGCCCGACGATCGTCTGCTCGATCTCCTTCTCGGTGATGATGTTGCAATGACAAATCAGCATTGGCTTGCTCGGCTGGCTGACGGCGTCTCCCGCGCCGTGTGGCTTGATCTTCTGGCGGAGGCCGTTCCAAAGCCGGTTGTCCGGCTCCGGGTCAGTCTCCGTCGTTTACCCCTTACTTGAACACCTTGTCCGGCGCGTCGAGGCTGTCGGACCCTTCGAAGGCGATGGTGCTGAGCTTCAGGGAGCCGACGGCGCGCTCAATCGACTTGGTCTGATCGATCAGCGCATCGATCGCCGCCTGGACGGTGGCATTGCCCTCGATGTTGCCCTCGGCGATCTGCTGGTCATAGGCCTCGCCGGCCAGTGCACGCGCCTTGATCGCCTCCATCTTGGCGACCGAAACATCGAGCTTGTCAGACAGTTCCTTGTCGATCGCCGGGTCGGCCGCCTTCACCATATCGGCCACCGAAGGACCCGAAACGATGGTGCCGTCGAGACGCGTGTAGCTCGCATGATAGGCCGCGCGAATGCCGATGGCGTCGTAGAGATGCGAATTGTAGGTGTTGTCGGAGAAGCAATCGTGCTCCTCTTCCGGATCATGCAGCAGTAGGCCGAGCTTCATGCGCTCGCCGGCCAGTTCGCCGTAGGACAGCGAGCCCATGCCGGTGAAGATCGTCGAGATCGCCGTGTTCGGCTCGCCATCGACAAGAGCCTTGCGGGCGGCGCCGTCTTCCTTCCAGTTGCCGACCATCTCCTGAAGATCCGAAACCAGAAGGTCGCTGGCCGATTTCAGATACTCGGCGCGGCGGTCGCAATTACCGCCGGTGCAGTTCTTGAGGTCGTAGTCGGTGTAGGGGCGCTCGCCGGCACCCGGGCCGGTGCCATGCAGGTCCTGGCCCCAGAGCAGGAATTCGATGGCGTGATAGCCGGTGGCGACATTGGCCTCGATGCCGCCGGCTCCCTGCAGCGTCCCGGAGAGGAATTCCGGCGAAAGCTTCGATGCATCGACCTTCTTGCCGTTGATCTCGATCTCCTTGTTGGCGATCACATTGGCCGTGTAAAGCGCGTTCGCGTCCGATTCGGTGCCGTAGCTCTTGGCGACATAGTCGATCAAGCCTTCATCCAGCGGCCAGGAATTCACCTTGCCTTCCCAGTCGTCGACGATCTTGTTGCCGAAGCGGTAGACTTCGGTCTGCTGGTAGGGAACGCGCGATGCCTTCCAGGCGTCACGGGCAGCGTTGAGGGTTTCCACCGATGGCGTGGCGAGCAGCGCGTCGACCGCCTTGTCGAGCGCTTGCGCGGTGGTCAGCGAATCCTCGTATTTCGCGAGCGCGATGTCGGAATAGGTCTTGATGACCGCCTTTACATCTGTTTCCGCCTTTGCCGGCAACACGAATACCGCCGCCGTCAGCAGGGCAGTGGCGCCGATCGCCGCAAGCCTGCTGCCATATCGTGCTGTCATGATCACTCTCCAGTTTCTCGGAAATTCTGTAAACGGCGCGCGCAGCAACCGGCGCCAGGCCATCTGCGGGCCATTGGGCGCAAGAGATGCCGCGCCATCGCGCGGTTCGCGGAAGAAAGACACCAAAATGCCTCCAATCGAAAGGGTTCAAGGCCCAGACATTAAAGGGATGCGCTGACGCGCGAGCTTCCATAAAGCTGCGACACCGTCGGATGTCAATGACAATCCGCAAGAAAAGTCAATCGAAACAACAGTTTAGAATTATTCTAAACTGCGACTGTCAACTTTATGCATTTTCCTGCACCGGTCTTGCCGCTGAACTGTGCGATTGACAGCCGCCATCCCGGATGCGACCCGCAAAAGCTCGCTTGCAGCGGTGCCAGACAATTGCCATCTGGCGGAACATCCTAGGGTAGAATCGGGATTGAGTGCGATGAAGAACGGTGTGGTCATTGTCGGCGCGGGTCATGCGGGCGTGCAAGCGGCCGCAAGTCTGCGCGAGGACGGCTATGACGGGCCGGTGATCCTCGTCGGAGATGAGGACGAACTGCCCTACCACAAGCCGCCGCTGTCGAAGACCTTCATCAAGGATGCCGAGGCCAAGCCACAACCCTTGCGCGGCGAGGCCTTTTACACCGGCAGCGCCATCGACTACCGGCCTGGCGTCAGGATCGATCGCCTCGATGCCGGACGCCGCAGTTTGGATATTGCCGGCGGTGGTGCGCTTGCCTTCGACCACCTGATCCTGGCGACAGGCTCGCGCCCGCGCACGCTGCCGCTGCCCGGTGCCGATCTGTCCGGGGTGCTGTCGCTGCGCTCGCTGGCCGATGCGCGGCTGATCCGCGACCTCAGCGCGCAAACCGACGAAGTCGTCATCCTCGGCGGCGGTTTCATCGGGCTGGAGATCGCAGCCACGTTGAGGGCCGCCGGCCGCACGGTGACAGTGGTCGAGGCGGTGGACCGGCTGCTCGGCCGCGCCGTGGCGCCGGTGGTGGCGAGCCACGTCCGGCAACGGCTGGAAGCGACGGGCGTGCGCATCCTCACCGGCACCTCGATCGCCAGGCTCGAAGGCGAAAACGGTCATGTCGTGGCCGCGATCACCTCGTCAGGCGAAAGGCTGCCGGCGCGCATGGTCATTGTCGGCATTGGTGCCGTGCCGAATGTCGAACTGGCACAGGAAGCTGGCCTCGGCATCGCCAACGGCATCCGCGTCGATCACCAGATGCGGACTTCGGTGCCGGAGATTCTCGCTATTGGCGATGCTGCCTCTTACCGTCACTGGTTCACCGGCGGCGACGTGCGGCTGGAATCGGTGCAGAATGCCACCGACCAGGCGCGGCTTGCCGCGCGCACGATATCAGGCCATGCCGACGCCTATTCTGCGGTGCCATGGTTCTGGTCCGACATCGGCGACATGAAGCTGCAGATGGTCGGCCTGACCGCCGGCGGCGACAGCCATGTCGTGCTGGGCGGCCTTCCCGACAACAAATTCTCGATCTACCACTATGCCGGCGACCGGCTGCTCGGCATCGAATCGGTCAACCGTCCGGGCGACCATATGCTTGGCCGCAAGATGTTGGGCGCCGGCTTCTCGCCGACGCCGCAGACGGTGGCCGCTGGCCCCGAGGGGCTGAAAGCGGCACTGGCCGCTTTCCTCGAGAATGAGCCCGCCAGAGCGGCGGGATAATTCCGTCCCTGGCGCGGCACCTTACTGATCAGGCGGCGCAGACTTCGCGGATCGAGCTTTCCAGAATGTCGAGTGCTTCGTTCATGACTTCGTCCTGGATGGTGATCGGCGCCAGGAAGCGGATGACGTTGCCGTAGACGCCGCAGGTCAACAGGATCAGGCCCTTGTCGAGCGCCTTCAACCGGATCGCATTGGCGATCTCGGCTGAGGGCAGGCCCTTCTTGACGTCGTTGAACTCGACCGCGTTCATGAAGCCGAGACCTCTGATGTCGACGATCTCGGGCACGTCGTCGCGGATCGAGTGCAGCCGCTGTTTCAGCCTTGCGCCCAGCGTATTGGCGCGGTCGCACAGCTTTTCATCCTCGATCACGTCGAGCACGGCGTGCGCCGCGGCAACGCCGATCGGACTGCCGCCATAGGTGCCGCCGAGCCCGCCGGGGCCGGGCGCATCCATGATTTCGGCGCGGCCGGTGACCGCCGCCAGAGGAAAGCCGCCGGCCAGGCTCTTGGCCATGGTGGTGATGTCGGCGGCCACCTCATGGTGATCCATAGCAAACATCTTGCCGGTGCGGGCAAAGCCGGTCTGCACTTCGTCGGCGATCAGCAGCATGCCGTGCTGGTCGCAAAGCTTGCGCAGCGCAACCAGGAAATCCCGCGGCGCGTCGTAGAAGCCGCCCTCGCCCTGAACCGGCTCGATGATGATGGCGGCGACGCGCGCCGGATCCACATCGGCCTTGAACAACCGGTCGAGCGCCGCCAGCGAGTCGGCGACCGAGACACCGTGCAGCGGCACAGGAAACGGCGCATGGTAGACATCGCCCGGCATGGCGCCGAAGCCGACCTTGTAAGGCACGACCTTGCCGGTCAGCGCCATGCCCATGAAGGTGCGGCCATGGAAGCCGCCGGCGAAGGCGATGACCGCCTGACGGCCGGTGGCATTGCGGGCGATCTTGATGGCGTTCTCGACAGCCTCGGCCCCGGTGGTGACGAAGATCGTCTTCTTCTCGAACTTGCCGGGCAGCATGCCGTTCAGCCGTTCGGCCAGGCGCACATAGCTCTCATAGGGCACCACCTGGTGGCAGGTGTGGGTGAAGCGGTCGAGCTGTGCCTTGACCGCGTCGATCACCCTGGGATGGCGATGCCCGGTGTTGACGACGGCGATGCCCGACGAGAAATCGATATAGCGACGCCCCTCGACATCCCAGATTTCCGAATTTTCAGCCCGGTCGGCATAAATCTGCGTGGTCATGCCGACGCCGCGGGAAATCGATTGGTTCTTGCGTTCGGAAATGGCTGAATTCTTCATCGTATCCCTCACCGGGCCGGCGCCCGTCCTGTTTGATGCCGTTGAGATGTCTTCTGACCTTATTTCACGTTTTCCTCAAGTCGGCACCACCGGCAGGCGATTGGGCCTGCGGTGGGCAGATCCCGGCGCTTAGCCAGTCGGGCGATACACGTACGAGACCGGTTTCCTTTTCCCAGGGATCGACTATCCTCTGGATGGCCGCGAGGCACCGCGATCAGCGAGCGGCCCGCGGTCGGGAGAGCCCATGAGCAGGAACGTGACTTCGCCCGTCTCGCAGCCATCGGTCAAAGCTCCCGGTCTTTTGTCTTTTCCAGCCGCCCCGGCGCTTTTCGCCTGCACGGCGGCGCTGCTTCTGGCCGGCTGTCAGAAGCAGGAAGCGGCGGACAAGAAACTGCAGATCATGGTGCGCACCGAAACGGTGGCGATGGCCGACTATGCGCCAAGGACTTCGCTGACCGGGGTGATCGCGGCGCGTACGCTGAACAATCTGTCGTTCCGGGTCGGCGGTCGCGTCGCCGAACGGTTTGTCGATGTCGGCCAGCATGTCGATCAAGGCACGGTGCTCGCCCGCATCGACCCGCAGGAGCAGGAATCCGACCTGCGCTCGGCGCAGGCCGATCTTGATGCAGCCAAGGCGCAACTGACCCAGTCCGTTGCCGCCTTCGAGCGGCAGAAGACGCTGCTGGCGCAGGGCTTCACCACCAGGCGCGACTATGACGCCGCGGACCAGGCCCTGAAGGTGGCACAAGGCAGCGTCGAAGCCGCGCAGAGCGCTTTCTCCAACGCCCAGCAAAACCTGTCCTTCACCGAGCTCAAGGCCGGTGCCGCCGGCGTGATCACCGCCCGCCAAGTCGAAACCGGCCAAGTGGTGCAAGCCGCGCAAACCGTCTTCACCGTCGCCGAGGACGGCGACCGCGACGCGGTGTTCAACGTGCAGGAGATACTGATCGCCAAGACACCGGCATCGCCTGCGGTGACGATCACGCTGTTGTCCGATCCGCAGGTCAGGGCAACGGGCAAGGTCCGCGAAATCTCGCCTGCGGTCGACCCGGCTTCGGGCTCGATCCGGGTCAAGGTCGCCATTCCCGACACGCCCGCCGGCATGCCGCTGGGAGCAGCCGTCATCGGCTCGGTAAGCGCCAAGCCAGCGAAGGCGATCCTGCTGCCGTGGCAGGCGCTGACGTCCAGCGCCGGCAAGCCGGCGGTCTGGATCGTCGATCCGTCGACCAAGGCGGTGACGATGGCGCCGGTCGAAGTGCTGGCGTTCAATTCGGGCACGGTCGTGATCGCCAGGGGGCTGGACGAAGGCCAAAGCGTCGTCACCGCTGGAGGACAGCTGCTCAGCCCTGGACAGACGATCGAGATATCGGGAGCCGGCCAATGAGCCGGACGCCGCGCATCCTGCTCGGCGTGCTCATGCTCGGCGCGCTGGCATCCTGCTCCAGGTCGGAGGAAAAGCCGCCCGAGATCATCCGGCCGGTGCTGTCGATGGTGATCGAGCCGCGCACCACGCAGGTCTTCGGTTTTGCCGGATCCGTCGAACCGCAGGTCAGCGCCGACCTGGCCTTCCGCCTGCTTGGCCGGGTCGTCTCGCGCGACGTCCAGGTCGGCGACATCGTCAGCAAGGGCACGACGATAGCGGCACTCGATCCGACCGCGCTGGAGTTGTCGCTCCAGGCGGCCAAGGCGGAACTGTCCAATGCCGAGGCGCAGTTCGCCAACGCCGCCGCCAGCGAGGAACGGCAGCGCCAGTTACTCGCCTCAGCCAACGCCACGCAAGCTGTCTTCGACGCCGCGCAGCAGGCGCGCAAAGCTGCGGAGGCAGGTGTCGAGCGGGCTAAGGCCTCGCTTGCCAAATCGCAGGAACAGCTCGGCTATGCCAGGCTGTTCTCTGATTTCGACGGTGTCGTCACCGCTGTCGGCGCCGAAGTTGGCCAGACGGTCTCGCCCGGCCAGACGGTCGTCACCGTGGCGCGCTCGGACCTGCGCGAGGCGGTGGTCGACATTCCCGACCAATTGACCGGTGATCTCGCGGCCGGCACGCCCTTCCAGGTCATCCTGCAGTCGCTGCCGACGATCCAGACCGGGGCTAAGCTGCGCGAGATCGCACCGCAATCCGAGGGCTCGACCCGCACCCGGCGCGTCAGGCTGACGCTCACGGATCCGCCACAGGCCTTCCGGCTCGGCTCGACGGTGACGGCGACCCGCGTGACCAAGGTGGCACCGACGATCGAACTGCCCATGTCGGCGCTGTTCGAAAAGAACGGTTCCGCGAAAGTGTGGATCGTCGACCCGCAGACATCCAGCGTGAACGCACGCGACATAAAGGTCGCGTCGAAGAATGGCGGCACCTTCACGGTGACCGAGGGGCTGGAGGCCGGCATGCGTGTTGTCACGGCGGGCGTCCACAGCCTGAGCGAAGGCCAGAAGGTGACAGTGCCCGAGGGAGGGGCCTCATGAAAGGCTTCAATCTCTCCGACTGGGCGCTCAACCACCGCTCCATGGTCTGGTATTTCATGCTGGTCTTCGTCGTGGCTGGCGTGTTCTCCTACCTCAATCTCGGCCGTGAAGAAGATCCCAACTTCACCATCAAGACGATGATCATCCAGGCCAACTGGCCGGGCGCCTCGGTCAAGGAAACCGTGCAGCAGGTGACCGACCGCATCGAGAAGAAACTCGAGGAACTCGACAGCCTCGACTACACCAAGTCCGTCACCACGGCCGGCCAGACCGTCATCTTCGTCAACCTGAAGGACACCACCAAGGCACGCGATGTCGTGCCGAACTGGATTCAGGTGCGCAACATGGTCAATGACATCGGGGCGCAGTTTCCGCAGGGTGTGCAGGGCCCGTTCTTCAACGACCGCTTCGGCGACGTCTATGGCAACATCTACGCCTTCACATCGGACGGGCTGACGCCGCGCCAGTTGCGCGACTATGTCGAGGATGCCAGAACAAAGATCCTGACCGTGCCCAACGCCGGCAAGGTCGACCTGGTCGGCGCCCAGGACGAAGCGATCTATCTCGAATTCTCAACCCGCCAGATCGCCGCCCTCGGCCTCAACCAGCAAGCGATCGTCGCCAGCCTGCAGGCGCAGAACGCGATCACGCCGTCCGGCGTCATCCAGTCCGGGCCGGAGCGCATCAGCGTGCGTGTCGGCGGGCAGTTCACCTCCGAGGAAAGCCTGCGCGCCATCAATCTGCGCGTCAACGACCGCTTCTTCCGCCTGAGCGACGTAGCGACGATCACACGCGGCTACGTCGATCCGCCGACGGCACTGTTCCGTTTCAACGGCCAGGACGCGATCGGGCTCGCCATCGGCATGAAACCCAACGCCAACCTTCTCGAATTCGGCGAGGCCCTGCACAAGGAGATGGACAAGGTGCTGGCCGACCTGCCGGTCGGTGTCGGCGTGCATCTGGTCGCCGACCAGCCGGTCATCGTCGAGGAGGCCGTCTCGGGCTTTACGCGTGCGCTGTTCGAGGCGGTCGCCATCGTGCTCGCCGTGTCGTTCATCAGTCTCGGCATGCGCGCCGGCTTCGTCGTGGCGCTGTCGATCCCGCTGGTGCTGGCCATCACCTTCACGGTCATGGCTTATCTCGGCATTTCGCTGCAGCGTATTTCCCTGGGTGCGCTGATCATCGCGCTCGGCCTTCTGGTCGACGACGCGATGATCGCGGTCGAGATGATGGTGGCGCGGCTTGAGGTCGGCGACAATCTGCGCAAGGCGGCGACCTATGTCTACACATCGACCGCCTTTCCGATGCTGACCGGTACGCTGGTAACTGTCGCCGGCTTCATCCCGATCGGCCTCAACAACAGCGCCGCCGGCGAATATACCTTCACCCTGTTCGTGGTCATCGCCGTTTCGCTGCTGGTGTCATGGATCGTGGCGGTGCTGTTTGCGCCACTGCTCGGCGTCACCATCCTGCCGGCGACGATGAAAACCAAGCATCACGACCAGCCGGGCCGCTTCACCTCGCTGTTCCGGCGCGTGCTTGTCGGCTCGGTGCGCCATCACTGGCTGACCATCATCGCCACCGTGTTGTTGTTTGCCGGCTCGATCGCCGGCTTCGGCCTGGTGCAGCAGCAGTTCTTCCCGCCATCGGACCGGCCGGAGTTGATCGTCGACTGGAACCTGCCGCAGAATTCTTCGATCGCCGACACGCGCGACCAGATGGAGCGGTTCGAGCAGCGGGCACTGGTCGGCAATCCCGACATCGACCATTTCTCGTCCTATATCGGCCAGGGCGCGGTGCGTTTCGTGCTCGCCTATGACGTGCAGCCAGCCAACCCCTATTTCGGCCAGACCGTCATCGTCACCAAGAGCATCGAGGCCCGCAACCGGGTCAAGCCGGCGCTGGAAAAGCTGCTGCGCGAGGAGTTCGTCGGCACCGACGCCTTCGTCAAGCCGCTCGAACTCGGACCGCCGGTCGGCCGCCCCGTGCAATACCGCGTCGGCGGTCCCGACATCCAGACGGTGCGCGAACTGGCGCAGCAATTCGCCGGTGTCATCTCCGCCAATCCAAAGCTCGCCGCGCCGACCTTCGACTGGAACGAGCCGCAGCGCGTGCTGAGGGTCGACGTGCTGCAGGACAAGGCACGCCAGCTCGGCATCACCTCCTCCGACATCGCCAGCGCGCTGAACAGTACGGTCGGCGGCGCCACCATCACGCAGGTGCGCGACGCCACTTACCTGATCAATGTCGTGGCCCGCTCCCGCGGGGCCGAACGCGGCTCGATCGAGACGTTGCAGAACATGCAGTTGCCGACCAGCACCGGCGAGGCGATCCCGCTCGCGGCGGTCGCCAACTTCCGCTACGATCTGGAGCAACCGACGGTGTGGCGACGCGATCGCATCCCGACCATCACCGTGCGCGCCGGGCTGGTCGGCGACGTGCTGCCGGCCACGGTCGTCAACGAACTGAAGCCATCGGTCGATGCCTTCACCGCCAAGCTGCCGCCGGGCTATTCGATCGCCACCGCCGGCTCGGTCGAGGAGAGCGCCAAAAGTCAGGGACCGATCGCCGCCGTCGTGCCGTTGATGCTGTTCGTCATGGCAACGATCCTGATGGTGCAGTTGCAAAGCTTCCAGCGCCTGTTCCTGGTCGTCGCGGTGGCGCCGCTCGGCCTGATCGGCGTGGTGGCGGCCCTGGTGCCGAGCGGAGCGCCGCTGGGCTTCGTCGCCATCCTGGGCGTGCTGGCGCTGATCGGCATCCTGATCCGCAATTCGGTCATCCTGATCGTGCAGATCGAGGATCTTGTTCGAGAGGGCAAGGACCGCTGGGCGGCGGTCATCGAAGCGACCGAACACCGGATGCGGCCGATCGCACTGACGGCGGCGGCCGCCAGCCTGGCGCTGATCCCGATCGCGCGTGAAGTGTTCTGGGGTCCGATGGCCTATGCGATGATGGGCGGCATCATCGCGGGTACCGCAATCACGCTGCTGTTCCTGCCGGCGCTTTATGTGACGTGGTTCAGGATCAAGGAGCCGAAGGGCCGGGAAGAGCCACCCGTTCTGGAGAGCGGCGAACTGGCGCAAGGCTCAGCCTAAGGCTTTGCCTGATCATTCGTTGTCGTTGGAGGGCACAGGGCGCGACCTGGCGCGTGGCCATGGCGACGATTTCGAGGTGCGCCAAGCGTGCCAGCCTTCTGGCAAGTCCGCCAACGCCTGGATGCTTTCGTCCCACTGCACAACGTTTTGCAAGCTGACGATCATGATATCGCCTTCGTCAACAGGTCCGGTTTCGCTGTTGTGGAATTGCCAACTGCCGTCGTCATCGTCATGTGAGACGTATGCAATCCAATCGCCGCGGGTAACGACTGCCCTATCCACAAACACCGCGACATTGGGCGGATCCGCAAACTTCCATTCCTCCATGGGAATTCCCCAAGATGGTTGTTCGGCGCAAAAGAGAAAACGAATTCAAGCGGTTCTCACAAACCCGTCGCTGGCCCGCAACAGATTGCGCGTATAGTCCTTGGTCACACGGCGTTCGACAAGATCCGCCGCCGCCAGATTCTCCACCGCCTCGCCGCTTTGCATCACCATCAGCCGCTCGCACATATGGGTGATGATGGCGAGGTCGTGACTGACCATCAGGAAGGTCAGCTTGCGCCGCTTGCGTACCTCTTCCAGCAGGTTGAGCACTTCCGCCTGCACCGAGGCATCGAGCGCCGAGGTCGGCTCGTCGAGCAGCAGGATCGACGGTTCGAGAATGAGCGCACGGGCGATCGCCACGCGCTGGCGCTGGCCGCCGGAGAGCTGGTGCGAATAGCGAAACCGAAAACCGTTGCCGAGGCCGACTTCGTCGAGCGCCCGCTGGATACGCTTTTCGCCGTCGGCAAAGCCATGGATGGCAAGCGGCTCCTGCAGCAGACGGTCGACGGTCTGGCGCGGGTGCAGCGACCCGTACGGATCCTGGAAGACCATCTGCACTTCACGGTAGAAGGCCTTGTCGCGGCGCGCGCCGAGCGTCTTGCCGTTGACGACGATGCCGCCCGATGCAACCGGCGCAAGGCCGGCGATGGCCCGCAGCAGCGTCGATTTGCCGGAGCCGGATTCGCCGACCAGGCCGAAGGATTCGCCCGGCTGCACGTCGAGGCTGACGCCTTTCAGTGCGCGAAAACGGTCGAAGATCACTTCCAGCCTGTCGACGGCAATCGCAGAAGTCATGCCGCCCACTCCGGCTTGCGGTCGAGCACCGGCAGCGGGTGGCGGTCGGCACCGATCTTGGGCATGCAATTGAGCAGGCCGCGCGTGTAGGGATGCTGGGCCTGGCCGAGTTCGGACGCCTTGAGCTGCTCGACCACCTTGCCGGCATACATGACGATGACGCGGTCGCAGAAGGACGAGACCAGGCGCAGATCGTGCGAGATGAAGATCAGCCCCATGCCGCGCTCACTGACCAGCCGGTCGAGGATGCCGAGCACATCGAGCTGCACGGTGACGTCGAGCGCCGAGGTCGGCTCGTCGGCGATCATCATTTCCGGACCGGCGATCAGCATCATGGCGATCATGGCGCGCTGGCCCATGCCGCCCGAAACTTCATGCGGATGCAAATTGAAGACGCGAGAGGGATCACGGATCTGCACCGCCTCCAGCATGGCCAATGCACGGTCGCGTGCCTCCGCCTTGCCGACCTTTTCATGGGTGCGCAGCGTCTCGACGATCTGGCGACCGATGCTCATCACCGGGTCGAGCGAATATTTCGGATCCTGCAGGATCATGGCGATGCGCTTGCCGCGCAGCGCCCGGCGTTCGCGTGGCGAGACGGTGAGCAGGTCGATGCCGTCGAAGGCGAGCTTGTTGGCCGATATCCGCGCCTGCGGTGGCGTCAGGCCCATGATGGCGCGGCCGGTCTGCGATTTTCCCGAGCCGGATTCGCCGACGATGCCGAGCCGTTCGCGGCCGAGCGAAAAGGAAACGCCGCGCACCGCCTCGATCAGCCCGGTGCGGGTCGGGAAGGTGACGCGCAGGTCGTCTACGTCGAGAAGCGTCTTCGTCTCCCCGCTCATTGGTCGCCACTCCGCGGATCGAGCGCGTCGCGCAGGCCGTCGCCAAGCAGGTTGAAGCCGAGGCTGACGATGAGAATGGCGAAGCCCGGCGCACCGGCCACCCACCATTGATCGAGCACGAAGCGGCGGCCGGAGGCGATCATCGTGCCCCATTCGGGCAGCGGCGGCTGCGCGCCGAGGCCGAGGAAACCGAGCCCGGCGGCGGTCAGGATGATGCCGGCCATGTCGAGCGTCACCCTGACGATCAGGGACGAAATGCAAAGCGGCATGATATGGCGCAGCACGATGCGGAAGGGCGAAGCGCCCATCAGTTGCACCGCCTTGATGTAGTCGGAATTGCGCACCGTCAGCGTCTCTGCCCGCGCGATGCGGGCGTAGGGCGGCCATGAGGTGATGGCGATGGCCAGCACTGCATTCTCGATGCCGGGGCCAAGTGCTGCGACGAAGGCCAGCGCCAGGATCAGCTTGGGAAAGGCGAGGAAGATGTCGGTGATGCGCATCAGGATGGCATCGGTCCAGCCACCGGCATAGCCTGCAACGGTGCCGACCAGAAGGCCGATGGGTGCGGCGATGATGGCAACCAGGATGACCACGTAAAGCGTCCAGCGCGAGCCGTAGAGGATGCGCGACAGGATATCGCGGCCGAGATCGTCGGTGCCGAACCAGTGCTCGGCGCTCGGCGCCAGCAGGCGCGCGTTCTTCAGGTCGCCGAATGTCGGAGAATAAGGCGCCAGCACGCCGGCAAGGGCGGCGACGACCAGCAGGGCAATGATGATAAGCAGGCCGAGAAACGCCAACCGGTTGGCGGAAAAGCGCCGCCACGCCACATAGGCGCGGCCGAGCCTTGCCTGCATGCGCGAGGCCGGCCGCTCGCTGAGCAGCCAGTCGCGACGGCTCTGGATGGTGTCGACGCTCATGCGGACTTCGTCCTCGGATCGAGCACACGATACAGCAGGTCGGACAGAAGGTTGATGGCGATGAACACCGAGCCGATGACGATGGTGCCGCCGAGCACCGCATTCATGTCGGCGTTCTGCAGCGAATTGGTGATGTAAAGGCCGATGCCCGGCCATGAGAAGACGGTCTCGGTCAGCACCGAACCTTCCAGCAGTCCGGCATAGGACAGCGCGATCACCGTCACCATCGGCACCGCTGCGTTGCGCAGCGCGTGGCCCCAGATGATGCGGGCTTCCGACAGGCCCTTGGCGCGCGCCGCGACGATATATTCCTGCGACAATTCGTTGAGCATGAACGAGCGCGTCATGCGGCTGATATAGGCGAGCGAGAAATAGCCGAGCAGCGAGGCCGGCAGGATGATGTGGCGGAAGGCGTCGTAAAAAACGTCCCACTGCCCCTGCATCGCAGAGTCGAGGAGATAGAAGCCGGTGATCGGCGTAAAGGAGTATTCGTAGACGACGTCGAGCCTCGCCGGGAAGGCAACCCATTGCAGCTTGGCGTAAAACAGCACCAGCCCAAGCAGCCCCAGCCAGAAGATCGGCACGGAATAACCGATCAGGCCGATGACGCGCACGATCTGGTCGATGAGGCTGCCGCGCCTGACCGCGGCCAGCACACCGAGCGGCACGCCGAACAACGCGCCGATCAGCGTTCCGAGGGTCGCCAGTTCCGTCGTGGCCGGAAGCGCCCGGCGAATGTCGGTCATGACCGGATTGGTGGTCAGCACGGAGACGCCGAAATTGCCGTTCAGCGCATTCTTCACATAGATGTAGAACTGCTCGATCAACGGCAAATCGAGGCCCATCTCGCGGCGCGTGCGCTCAACCACATTGGCCGGCGCCCGGTCGCCGAGCACCGCCAGCACCGGGTCGATCGGAATGACGCGGCCGATGAAGAAGGTGACCGCGAGCAGACCAAGATAGGTCGTGATCGCAATGACCAGGAAACGGCCAAGCGATGATGCAACAGCGACGGCGCGGGCGCTGCCGCGCCCCGCCGCCACTTCTTTTTCAACCGCGCTCATGCGGCGTGTCCGCGAGCACTATTCCTTGGACACCGGTCCGACGAAGTTGGTGTCGAAGCTCGGGCCGAGCGCAAAGCCCTTGAGGTTCTTGCGCAGGCCGGCCACTTCCAGCTGCTGGTGGATGACGACGAAGGGGCTGGTGTCGAGGATTTTCTTCTCGAGATCCTTGTACATGTCGGCGCGCTTGCCGGCATCCTTCTCGAGCAGTGCCGCTTCCGTCTGCTTGGTCAGGTCCGGAATGTCCCAGGCGTTGCGCCAGGCCAGCGTCTTGGTCTTGGCCCCATCCGAATTGTCCGGGTTCGAGGCAAAGGTCTGGGCGTTGGAGTTCGGGTCGAAATAATCCTGGCCCCATTGGCCGATATAGATGTCGTGGTTGCGGGCGCGGTATTTGGTGAGCGTCTGCTTGCCGTCGCCCGGGATGATCTCGAGCTTGATGCCGGCCTGTCCGAGCGTCTGCTGGATCGATTCCGCCATGCCGGTCGTCGGCTGGCCGGTGCGTACGTCCATGGTTACGCTGAAGCCGTCGGGCAGACCGGCCTTGGCCAGCAATTCCTTGGCCTTGGCGACATCGAGCTTGAACGGATTCTCATCCAATTCGCCGAGCACGCCCTTGGGCAGGAAGGTCTGATGGATTTCGCCGATGCCCTTGAGGATGGTGGAGCTCAAGGCATCATAGTCGACCAGATACTTGAACGCCTGGCGCACCTCCGGCTTGGCGAGGTTCGCGTTCTTCTGGTTGAGGCTGATGTAATAGACCGTGCCCTTGGGCGCGCTGGTGGTGGTGAGGTCGGCGTTCTTGGCGATGGCGTCGAGGTCGTTCGGTTCGAGATTGCGGGCAACGTCGATGTCGCCAGCCTCGAGCGCCAGGCGCTGGCCCGAGCTTTCCTTCATGTTGCGATAAATGACGCGGGCAAGCTTGGCTTTTTCGCCGTAGTAATTGTCGTTGCGCTCGAGAACGACGGCTTCGTTGGCCCGCCATTCGCGCAGCTTGAAGACGCCGGAGCCGGCATAGCCGGTCTTCAGCCAGGCATTGCCGAAATCATTGTCCCATTTGTAGTCGGCGCTCGGCGTGACCGCAGCCACATGTTCCTTGACCAGCTTGGCGTCGACCACCGAAGCGACCGTTGCCGACAGGCAGTTCAGCACGAAACTCGGCGCATAGGCCTTGTCGACGGTGAACTGGAAGGTGCCGTCGTCGACAGCCTTGGCCTTTTCGGTGACGTTGTCACCGCTGATGCCGAACTGGCCGATGATGAAGGCCGGGCTCTTGTCGAGCTTGATGACGCGCTCGAACGACCAGGCGACATCGGACGCCGTGATCGGATTGCCGGAAGCGAATTTCAGGCCGGGCTTGAGCTTGAACGTGTAGGTCAGGCCGTCATCGGAGACGGTCCAGCTTTCGGCAAGGTCGCCCTTGACCTTGGAGGTGTCGCTGAGGTCGAGACGGACAAGCAGATCATAGGTGTTGCCGGTGACCTCGGCGGTCGACAGCTCGAACGCCTCGCCCGGATCCATGGAGATGATGTCGTCGATCGCGAAACCTTCGACCAGCGTGTCGGCGGGCGTGACCGCACCGGCGGGCGCGCCGGCCAGAAGCAGCGCCGACATGGCGGCACCCGCGAGCAGGAAGCGAGAGCGTAGAGCAAACTTTTCCATCATCATTGTGATTGTTCCCTGTTTTGTTGTTTGTTGACCTGAGTTCCCGGCTCAGGGTTGCGGAATTTTTTCGGGGCCTGGAGACGGCCCCTCTGCCCACTTACCGTCGTGGTTTTTGTCCAGTTGGTCAACACCATATCCGGCGGCCCCGTGGCGGGCAACGAGCATTTATACGACGGCTCATTGGGCCAGAAAGGCCGGTGGGGTGTCGACGCATAGGCCAGCCAATCGAGGCTGCCGATCGAGAAAAATCTGCTAATTTCGGAGCTATTTCAGCACTGCGACCAGGTCGGCGTCAGGAAAGCAGGTGGCGGCGCGGCCGTTCTTGGCTTGCCATATGCCGATCGAGCGGCGGGTCTTGAAGCCGGGCAGGCCATCGGCGCTGCCGACGTCATAGCCCTTGGCCTCCAGCGCCCGCTGCAGGGCGGCGATGTCCGAACGGTGCAGCCCGCCGACCGCGCCCCAGCTGCCGGCGAAGTTCTGATCGCCATGGGCGATGCGATCGGCGCCATGGCCGATGAACAGCGCGTACAGGTCGCTGGTGTTGTATTGCTTCAGCACGTAGAAATTGGGCGTGGCGACAAAGGCCGGGCCGCTGCGCCCTGCCGGCATCAGCAGAAAGCCTTCGGCCTTCAGCTCACTCACTGGAAACGGTTTGCCGCCGACGCGCTTGATGCCCATATCAGCCCATTGCGAGATTTTCTTGCCCTGGTCCGGGCCTTCCAGCGAACAGGAAACGCTTTCCGGCACCGTCACCTCGAATCCCCAGCCACGACCCTTTACCCAGCCATAGTGGACGAGATAATTGGCGATCGAGGCCAACACGTCCGGCGTCGAGTTCCAGATGTCGACGCGACCGTCGCCGTCGAAATCGACGGCATGTTTCAGGAACGAGGTCGGCATGAATTGCGGCTGGCCGAGCGCGCCGGCCCAGGACGATTTCATCGCGCCGACCGGAGCCAGCCCGCGCTCGACGATCTCGAGTGCGGCAAGCAGTTCGGTGCGGAAGAAGTCCTTCCTGGTCGACATGAATGCCTTGGTGCCCAGCACTTCGAAGGCGTCATAAGGCATCTTCGCCGCGCCGAATCCGGTCTCGCGGCCCCAGATCGCCAGCAGCACTTCGCCCGGCACGCCATAGCGCTTTTCGATGGCCGCAAGTGTCCTGGCATTGGCGGCTTCGCGTGCGCGCCCGCCTGCCGTCACCGCGCGAACCGTCTTCTCGGCGAAATAGGCGCCGGGTGAGCCGAATTCGGCCTGGTGCTGCTTCTGCGGCGTGGCCGCCTTCTCGCCCGGCTTGACCAGGTCCGGCAGCTTCAGATTGGGCTTGATGCCGTCGAAGGCGGCGTCGAAGGTGGTTTTGGAAATGCCTTTCGCCTTGGCCTGTGGCCAGAGGTCGTTCTGCAGCCAGGCGCGGAACTGGTCGTCGATCTTTGCGGCGGAGGCGGGGGTGGAAAAGACCGAGAGAAGAACTGCAAAAAAGGAAAACAGAACCAATCTGAGAGGTTTGCGTTCCTTCGCACCCCTCTCCGTCCTGTCGAGGGGGGTGCTTGGCACCAGCCTGGAAGGACGCGCAAAAATCATGACCCGCATCCTCTGCCGCAACTTTGTCAAAACGCCGTCCGCGAACGCAGCGCCGCGGCCAGCGTGCCCTCGTCGAGATAGTCGAGTTCGCCGCCGACCGGCACGCCATGCGCAAGGCGCGTCACCTTGATGTCGAAGCCGGACAACTGGTCGGTGAGGTAATGCGCGGTTGTCTGGCCCTCCACCGTCGCATTGACGGCGAGGATGATCTCCTTGACCTCGCCGCCGGCGACGCGATCAACCAGCGAGCGCATGTTGAGCTGCTCGGGGCCGATGCCGTCGAGCGGCGACAGCGTGCCGCCGAGCACGTGGTAGCGCACATTCATCGCCGCCGCGCGCTCCAGCGCCCACAGGTCGGAGACGTCCTCGACGACGATGATGGTGTCGGCATCACGGCGCGGATCGGTGCAGATCATGCAAGGGTCCGATGTATCGACATTGCCGCAGGTCGAGCAGATGCGCACCTTGTCGGCCGCCTCGGCCATGGCGGCGGCAAGGGGCGACAAAAGCTGCTCTTTCTTCTTGATCAGATGAAGGGCGGCACGCCTGGCCGAACGGGGTCCCAGCCCCGGCACCTTGGCCAGGAGCTGGATCAGACGTTCGATCTCGGGACCGGCGATTCGCTTCGACATCGCTCTGATCTAGAGCAATTCCAGGAAAAGTGCGAAGCGGTTTTCCGTCCGGAATTGCGTCAAAACGAAAAAGCTGGAGCGGTTCACCGTTTCCGCGAAACGGTGAACCGCTCCAGGATTTTTCAGAGCGCTTTGGAACATCTGCATCCGCATGACCGCCATATTGGGCCTTGGCGGACCGCGGGGCGCAGATCAGTTGGTCTCGAGCGGCCGGCCCTGGCTGACAATCATCGCGCCAATGGCGTCTGTGTTCTCAGGCGTCGACTGGAACCCCATCGACGCCTCTTGCGGCGCGTCTTGAACCGACGAGATGACCCTTGTGTTCAAGCTTCCGCCAAAACGCGCGGCATCCGGCTCTTCCATCGGCTCCTGCATCGCCACCACCGTCGGCTCTTGCGAGACACGCGCGGATTTCGCGGCCGGCGCGGCAGCGGCGGTCACATAGGTCTGCTGGGCGGGAGCGGATCGAACGGTTGCCGTCCTGGCTGGACGCACCGGCTCGGCGGACGCGACCATCGTCACCGGCGCGGCTGACTTGTCGGGCGCCGCCGAGGCAATAGCGACCTGCGGCTCATCCGGCAGCGGCTGCCAGTTGCGGCCGCGCTTCTCGTAGAAGGCATTGCCGCCGGCAACCATGGTGTAGTGCATGTTCTTGTAGGGGAAGCGGAGGCCGGCTGTGTGGAAGAACATGGTGTTCTTGAGCTTGGACTTGCGCTCGCCCTTCAGCACCGCGTCGGCGGCTTCCTCGACATCGGGCATTGCGCGTGAATTCATCGGCCTTGTCATGACACCAGGCGCGAACTGCCCGGGCTCGCCCACCACTTGGCAGATGGTGCTGCCATGGTTGCCGGAGCGCAGCCGGTTCATCACCACCGTGCCGACCGCGATCATGCCGTCGCGGCTCGAGCGGTTGGACTCGAAGAACATCGCCCGTTCCAGGCATTCCTTGTCCTTCGGCGTGTGGCTGTATGCCCCTGAACTCAGGAAACCCGGCGTGATGGCGTCGGTCAGGCTGGCGACGGACATGCCGTGTGAAGTGGTCTGGCTACAGGCAGCCAAAAACAGGGGTGAAATGACGGCGCCGAGCAACAGCGGCGTCTTCCATCGCGTGGAAATCAACAGGTAACCCTCTCACTTCGTGCCCGCCCCCAGGCTGCGGCAAGAATGAGACACTTTCGGGCAAAATGATGGCCAAAACGTTATTAACAACGTACTGTTGCCAAATTGGCACAATTTCGTGGCTTTCCAGATAGATCGAGCCGTCATTTCACAAAAGCGATGACCGCTCTCTCTTTGTTTCGCCGCAATTGCCCCAAGGGAAAGCACCACGCGATTTTTCCTGAAGCGATCTACCGCCCGGCCGCTATCGCGGCCGGCTGGCCAGGCTCAAGCTCCTCGACCTTCTCCGAAAACAGGCCGCGCCGGAGGAACAGCGTCCGCGCCTCCCTGGCCGTCGGCGCGATCTTTCCCGGCCAGTCGCTGTCTATGAACTCAGCCTTGGTGAAGTCCGGATTTGTCTCGCTTGCCGCCTCGAGGAATTCGGCGATCTCCAGCACGATCGCGCGCTCGTCCTTCGAAAGCGCCGATGTGCCGGCTTCGATCGATGGGCGATGGAGGAAATCCTCGAACAGATAGAAATAACCCTTGATGCCGACGAGATCGACGCCGTCGTCACAATCGGCCAGGATTTCCAGGATCTCGTAGATCCTGTTGCGGATACGCTGCTCGATCAGTCTTTCGGACGGCTCTTCGGCCATGTCGATCACGGAGGCGCGCCGAATGCTAGAAGGGCAGTTTCATTCCCGGCGGGATCGGCAGGCCCGCGGTCAGCGCCTTGGTCTTTTCCTGCATGATCTGCTCGACCTTGGTCTTGGCGTCGTTGTGAGCGGCCAGCACGAGGTCTTCCAGGATCTCGACATCGTCTTCCTTGAACAGAGACGGATCGATCTTCAACGACTTCATCTCGAATTTTCCGGTCAGCGTCACATTGACCAGGCCGCCGCCGGCCTGGCCGGACGCTTCCAGCGTGGCGATCTCGTCTTGCATGGCCTGGAACTTGGCCTGCATTTCCTTCGCCTTGCCCATCAGGCCGAGAAGATCTTTCATGGTCGGGTCCTTTGCGGATTCGTGGCTGGATCAGGGTTCATCGTCGTCAGCCGGCGGCTCGACCGGCACTTCGGCCTCTGCCGTTTCGGCTTCCGGCGCGTCCGGAATGCGCACATCGATGATCTTGGCACCGGGAAAGCGCGCCAGGATGGCGGCCACTGTCGGGTCGCTCTTGGCATCGAGAAAAGCCGTCTCGCGTTTGGCCGATTCCATTTCGGCGAGCGTCTGGCCGCCCTCTTCCTTCGACAGCGAGACAAGCCAGCTGCGACCGGTCCAGGCGCGCAATTTCGTCGTCAGGTCGTTGAGCAGCATCTTGGGCGCATCGCTGGTCAGGCCGACGTCGATGCGGCCGGGCTCGATGCGTACAAACCGGATGCAGCTTTTGACCAGCACCTTGAAGGCGATGTCGCGCTGCGCGTCTGCCAGGGCAATGATGTCGGCCAGCGATTTCAGCGGCGCCGATTGCGCCTCCGTGACCGGCTCCGGCGGAGCGACGTAGGCAACGGGCGCAGGCGAGGCTTCGACCAGCCGCATGGTCTGCGCGCCGCCCGGGCCAGACGGCATGCGCGTCTGCGCCACCGCGCTGGCGCCGTTGCCTCCCCCTGCAGGCGCCCCATTTGGGCGCAGCGCGCCATTCTGCGCCGGCGCGGCGCCTTCAAGCGATCTCAACGCCTCGTCCAGCGTCGGCAGGTCGGCGGCATGCGCCAGCCGGATCAGCACCATTTCGGCGGCGCTGACGGGCCGGTTGGAGGACTGCACCTCTGGAATGCCCTTGAGCAGCATCTGCCATGTCCGCGACAGCACCCTGACCGACAGCGTCCTGGCGAAATCGGCGCCGCGCTGCCGCTCGTCCTCGGATAGCGAGGCATCCTCGATGGCCGTCGGCACGAAACGCAGCCGGGTGACGAGGTGGTTGAATTCGGCAAGGTCGGTCAGCACGGCGGCCGGATCGGCGCCGGTATCGTATTGCGCACGGAATTCGCCTAGGGCCGCCGCGACATCGCCTCTCATCACATGTTCGAACAGGTCGACGATGCGGGCGCGGTCGGCAAGCCCCAGCATCGCCCGAACCGCGTCGGCGCTGACCGAGCCGGCGCCATGGGCAATCGCCTGGTCGAGGATGGATAGCGAATCACGAGCCGAGCCTTCGGCGGCGCGCGCGATCATCGCCAGCGCGTCGTCGTCGACCGAAATGCCCTCCTTGGCCGAGATCGAGGCGAGATGCCCGACCAGCGCGCCGGCGTCGATGCGCCTCAGGTCGAAGCGCTGGCAGCGCGACAGGACGGTGATCGGGACCTTGCGGATCTCGGTGGTGGCAAAGATGAATTTGACGTGCGGCGGCGGCTCTTCCAGCGTCTTCAGAAGGCCGTTGAAGGCCTGCGTCGACAGCATGTGCACTTCGTCGATGATGTAGACCTTGTAGCGGGCCGAGACCGGCGCGTAGCGCACGCGCTCGATGATGTCCCTGATGTCGTCGATGCCGGTGTGCGAGGCGGCGTCCATCTCGATGACGTCGACATGGCGGCCTTCCATGATCGCCTGGCAATGTTCGCCGAGGACGGCAAGGTCGACCGACGGCTGGTCGATATCAGCGGTTTTATAGTTCAGGGCGCGCGCGAGGATGCGCGCCGTCGTCGTCTTGCCGACGCCGCGCACGCCGGTCAGCATCCAGGCCTGGGCGATACGGCCGGTGGCAAAGGCGTTGGTGAGGGTGCGCACCATCGGCTCCTGGCCGACCAGCTCGGAGAAGTTCGAAGGACGGTACTTGCGTGCCAGCACGCGATAGGCGGCGGCCTTGCCTATCTCCAGGCTTTTTGGTCCCGAATTTCCGGCTTCGCTCATACGCCCGTAAAGCTCCAAATGGCCGCGCCCGAAGGCGGCCGATTCCTGCGCATAGTCTCGCCCGCGCTGCAATGCGTCGTCAATGTCGCGAGAGGGGCCGATGAGGTGGGAGGCTGGAACAATGACCCGTTCCGGGCTCGTTAGGGCTGCTTCCTTCCGGACCTGACCCGGTTGGCGAGTGGATCGTCCACCACCAACCTCCCGCTTTCCATATCGGCAATTGCGCGACGAAATGCAAGTGCGCCGCAGAAATCGCAAAAATATGGAATTGGCGCACCAAAGCGTGAGGGGCGCAATGATTCGCTTGCAGCCCCCCTGCCGCCGCTCTAGCGTTCCTGCGTTTGAGGAAAACAAGAAAAGCAAGGGAAACGCCGATGCTGCCGGGCCTGAAGGCCGGATTCACGCTGGACGCACGGCTGGAGGCGGACAGCGAGCAATTGATGTGGCTTGGGCTGTGCGAGCTGCGGGTGATGAACGACCGCCGCTGGCCCTGGTTGCTGCTGGTGCCGCAGCGCCCCGGCGCGGAGGAAATCCACGACATGACGCCGCTTGACCAGGCGATGCTGACCTTCGAGACCAATATGGTGGCGCAGGCGCTGAAGAAAGCGACCGGCTGCACCAAGATCAACACCGGCGCGCTCGGCAACATCGTGCGCCAGTTGCACATCCATGTCATCGCGCGTTCTGAAGGCGATCCCGGCTGGCCAGGTCCTGTGTGGGGACATGGCCTGCGAGAGCCCTATCAACGTTCCGACTTGCGACGGTTTGCCGAAACGATCAAGGCGGCGCTATAAGCGTTCCCCGTGTCCATCCCTCAACATATTCCAGAGTCCCCATGAGCTTCCGCCTGTTTGACGCGCCTTTGCGCGAGCCGAGCCAGTTCGTCGGCTTCGCCGGCAACACGATCGACCGGCAGTCCGAGAACCGCGCCGACGATTCGGTCGACAAAGCGCTGGCCGATCCGGCGACGCGGCTGCTTCTGATGCATGGCGGCCGGCTCTATCTGAAGCTCGGCGATGGCGGCGCTCTCGATCCCTGGTTCGGTGCGACCGAGAGCAAGCCCTTCAAGGTTTCCCTGGCGCAAGGCATCCTGCTCGGTTTTTCCGAACGAGGACCGGTGCTGGCCGTGCCCGCCGGCGTCGAACCCGAACAGCTTCCGGAAACAGTCAAGGCCATCGACTACCGCTCGGTCTACATGCAAGGGCTGATCGACGAGGCAGCGGCCGGCGCGATGGCGCAAGGGGCGGCTTTGCTCGCCTGGCATGCCAGCCATCGCTTCTGCAGCAAATGCGGCACGGAATCGCAGATGCGGGCCGGCGGCTACAAGCGGCATTGCCCGAATTGCGGCACCGAACATTTTCCGCGCACCGACCCGGTGGCGATCATGCTGACGGCGACGCGGGAGAAGTGCCTGCTCGGGCGCGGCCGGCATTTCGCGCCGGGCATGTATTCGGCCCTCGCCGGCTTCATCGAGCCTGGCGAGACGATCGAGGCGGCGGTGCGCCGCGAGACGCTGGAGGAGGCCGGCATCCGGCTTGGCCGCGTCGTCTACCACGCCAGCCAGCCCTGGCCGTTTCCCTATTCGCTGATGATCGGCTGCTTCGGCGAGCCGCTCAATGACGATATCCAGGCCGACCTCAACGAGCTTGAGGACTGCCGCTGGTTTTTTCGCGACGAGGTGCGCCGGATGCTGGAAAGGACGCACCAGGACAATCTGATCACGCCGCCGAAAGGCGCCATTGCGCATCACCTCATCCGCGCCTGGGTCGATTCAGAATGATGGCAGCGAACACCTAAAGACATTGCAGGAGCAGGACATGATCCGTCACACCGTCGTTTTCACGCTGAAGCATCCGCCGCATTCGCTGGAGGAAAAGCGGTTCCTGGTCGACGCCAAGAGGATCCTCACCGCGATCAGGGGCGTCACGCATTTCGAGCAATTGCGGCAGATCAGCCCCAAGAACGACTATCGTTTCGGCTTCTCGATGGAGTTCGCCGACCAGGCCGCCTACACCAGGTACAACGACCATCCAGACCATGTCGCCTTCGTGCGCGACCGCTGGGTGCCGGAGGTCGAGACGTTCATGGAGATCGACTATGTGCCGCTGGGCGCGGTGATCTAGTCCGCAACCTTCCACTGCTCACGCGACTCACTGGCCGGATAGACGCCGAGAATGCGCACTTCGCGCGAGAAGAAACGCAGCTCGTCCAGCGCCAGCTTGACCAGCGGGTCGTCGGGATGGCCCTCGATGTCGGCGTAAAACAGCGTCGCCGTGAAAGCGCCCAGCTGGTAGCTCTCCAGCTTGGTCATGTTGATGCCGTTGGTGGCGAAGCCGCCCATCGCCTTGTAGAGCGCGGCCGGCACGTTGCGGACGCGGAAGATGAAGGTCGTCATCATCTTGACGTCGGGCGAAGGACGCTCGGCCCATTGCTTGTTCTTGGTCAGGACGACAAAGCGGGTGACGTTTGAGTCGGTGTCCTCGACGTTTTGCTCGATGATATCGAGCCCGTAGAGGGTCGCGGCCAGGGCCGGCGACAGCGCCGCCATGCTGCGGTCCTTGACCTCGGAGACCATTTTGGCGGCGCCGGCCGTGTCGCCGGCGACGATCGCCTTCCAACCGTTCTTGCGAACGTATTTGCGGCACTGGCCAAGCGCATGGATGTGGCTGTGCACCGTCTTGATCTCGTCGCGCTTGACGCCTGGCAGCACCATCAGCTGGAAATGGATCGGCAGGAAATATTCGCCGACGATGTGCAGCTTCGATTCCGGCAGGAGATGATGGATATCGGCGACGCGCCCGGCAATGGTGTTCTCGATCGGGATCATGGCGAGGTCGGCCTTGTTGGTCTCGACCGCGTTGAAGGCATCCTCGAAGGTCGGGCAGGGCAACGGCTCCATCGAAGGAAACATGTTGCGGCTGGCGGTGTCGGAATTGGCGCCCGGTTCGCCCTGGAAGGATATTCTGTTGGTCTTTTCAGGCATGCCGATATCTCAGGTTGAAAGGATTGTTCTGGCGCGTTCGAGGTCTTCAGGCGTGTCGACGCCGAGCGGCAGCGACTGGACGATCTCGGCGTCGATGCGCATGCCGGCTTCCAGCGCCCGCAACTGTTCCAGCCGCTCGCGCCGTTCGAGCGGCGACGGCTTGAGCGCGACGAAACGCTCGAGTGCTTCGCGGCGATAGGCGTAGAGGCCGACATGATGGTAGAGCGGCCCCTCGCCCCAAGGCGCCGTGGCACGGGTGAAATAGAGCGCCCTCAGCCTGCTGCCGGAAAGCGGCGAGCCGACGATCTTGACGACATTGGGATTGGTCTTTTCCTCATCGCGGACGATCTCGACGCCGAGCGTGGCGATGTCCACCGCACTGTCCTCGAAAGGCCTGAGCGACGCGGCGATGATCCGGGGATCGATGGTCGGCAGGTCGCCCTGCACATTGACGATGGTTTCGACCTTGCGCCCAGGGTCGAGCGCGACCAGCGCCTCGTGGATGCGGTCGGAGCCGGATTCATGATCCATGCGTGTCATCACGGCCTCGAAACCGTGCGCGCGCACGGCTTGCGCCACGCTTTGCGTGTCGGTCGCCACCACCACCCGGCCAAGGCCGGCTTCGGCGGCGCGGCGGGCGACATGGACGATCATCGGGGCGCCGGCGATGTCGGCCAGCGGCTTGCCCGGCAGGCGGGTCGAAGCCATGCGGGCCGGGATCAGGATCAGCGTGGACATTTCGGGTGCAAGGCGTCTCGAAAGAGGACAGGGAAAGTGGCAAAAGGTCTCACTGGAAGCGCCCTTATAGGTGTTGCAACGCCGCAGCAAAAGACCTAGTTTCCGCCCGATTTGACCGCCCTGGCAGGACGGTCACGATACCGACGGACGGAGTGGACGGTTCTGTCCGCCGGAAAAGGGAGCAAGGGGCGTATGGATTCCAACGAAGTCAACAAACTGCTCGCCGGATTGCTCGGAACCGTTTTCGTCGTCTTCTCGGTCGGCATTGTGTCCGATGCGCTGTTTGCGTCGCCGGCGCCGGAAAAGCCTGGTTTCGCCATCGAGGCCGCCGAGCCCGCCGAAGGCGGTCCGGCCGCGCCCGCCGCCGCGGCCAAGCCGATCGCCGATCTGCTGGCGACCGCCAATGTCGAGCAGGGTGCTGCCGTCTTCAAGAAGTGCCAGGCCTGCCATTCCGGCGAAAAGGGCGGCCCCAACAAGGTCGGCCCGGACCTGTGGGACCTCGTCGACCGTCCGGTCGCCGAGCATGAAGGCTTTGCCTATTCGGCCGGCATGAAGGAATTCTCCAAGGGCGGCACCGAGAAGTGGACCTACGACAACATCAACCACTTCATCACCTCGCCGAAGAAATTCGTGAAGGGCACCGCCATGGGCTTCGCCGGCCTGCCCAAGGACGAGGACCGCGCCAACGTCATCGCCTATCTGCGCACGCTGTCCGACAATCCCAAGCCGCTGCCGGCACCCGGTGCCGCCGCCGATGCAGGCGCCAAGCCTGCCGATGCAGCCGCTCCGGCAAAGCCGGCTGAGGGTGCCGCGCCGGCCGCTCCCGCCGCCCCGGCTCCGGCCGCACCGGCACCGGCGCCTGCCCAATAATTTCGATATCATCTCAACGACCTTGAAAAAGCCGGGTTCAGCCCGGCTTTTTTATTGGGAAAACCGCATAGGCGGCGACAAAGCCGCGCATGACGGTTTTCACGAGCGCCAAATCATCTAGATTGCCCATGAACGGGCATCGCGAAGAGGATAGTGCATGACGGTTGGCCGAACGCTTCTCAAGTCGTTGCTGGCGGCAGCCCTTCTGGCGGCGGGATTGCAGGCTGCCCGCGCCGACGAATGGCGCACCACCTCATCGCTGATCGGCGAGTCCAAATACGGCGCCAATTTCCAGCACTACGACTACGTCAATCCGAACGCGCCCAAGGGCGGCACGCTGAATTCGGTGGTGCCAGGCACATTCGACAGTTTCAATCCCTATGTCGTCCAGGGATCACCGGCCGCCGGCCTGGTCGGGTTCGGCGGCGGCCTGCTCTACGACACGCTGATGGAGCAGGCGACCGATGAAGGCAGCACCAGCCATCCGCTGATCGCCGACGCCTACAAATATCCTGATGACTATTCCTCCGCGACTTACCGGCTCGATCCGCGCGCCAAATGGCATGACGGCCAGCCGATCACCGTCGATGACGTGATCTGGTCGTTCCAGGTGCTCAAGGCCAACAGCCCGCAATACAGCCGCTATTTCGAGAATGTCACCGATGCGGTGGCGATTTCGGACCGCGAGGTGGAGTTCCATTTCAACCAGAAGGGCAATCGCGAACTGCCCAAGATCATCGGCGACCTCGCAGTGCTGCCGAAACATTGGTGGGAAGGCACCGATGCCAACGGCAAGAAACGCGACGTGACCAAGCCGACCCTGGAAATCCCGCTCGGTTCGGCGGCCTACAAGATCGCCAGCTTCAAGCCGGGCTCGGAGATCATCTGGCAGCGTGTGCCGGACTACTGGGCGGCCAAGCTGCCGGTGAAGATCGGCCGCGAGAACTTCGACACCCGACGCTACACCTATATCCTCGACGACAATGCTGCCTGGCTCGCCTTCACCAAAGGCGGACTGGAAGACATCAACCGCGAATACAGTTCGCGTAAGTGGGCGACGGCTTACAATTTCCCGGCATTCCAGGCCGGCGATGTCATCAAGAAGGATTTCCAGACCCAGGCGCCGCAACCGATGCAGGGTTTCGTCCTCAACCAGCGGCGGCCGCTGTTCCAGGACCGGCTGGTGCGTGAGGCGCTGACCATCCCATTCGATTTCGAGAGCATGAACCGCACCCTGTTCTTCGGCTTCAACACCCGTACATCGAGCTATTTCCAGGGCACAGAACTGGCGTCGAGCGGACTGCCGCAAGGCAAGGAACTGGAGATCCTGGAAAAATACCGCGACAAGCTGCCGCCCGAACTTTTCACCCAGGAATTCAAGCTGCCGGTCTATGATTCGCCGCAGGCGGAACGGAAGTACCTGAAACAGGCAGTCGATCTCTTCGCCAAGGCGGGCTGGGTGATCAAGGGCGGCAAGATGGTCAATGCCAAGACCGGCGCGCCGTTCAAGTTCGAGATCCTCGGCTGGAACGACACTGACCAGGTGATCGCCAGTCCCTACATCGCCAATCTGCGCAAGATCGGTGTCGATGCCACTTTGCGCATCATCGACCAGACGCAGTACATCAACCGCGTCAACAATTTTGATTTCGATGTCGTCACAGGCATCCTCCAGCAGTCGGAATCGCCGGGCAACGAGCAACGCGACTTCTGGAGCTCGAAAGCTGCCGATTCGCCCGGTTCGCGCAATCTGATGGGCATCAAGGATCCGACCATCGACGCGCTGGTCGATCGCATCATCTTCGCCACCGATCGCGACGATCTCGTCGCCGCCACCCATGCGCTCGACCGCATCCTGCTGTGGAACTTCTATGTCTTGCCGCAATATCACCGGTCGGCGGTGTGGCTGGCCTATTGGGACAAGTTCAAATTCCCCGACAAGCAGCCCGCCTATGTCGGCGCCGACATCGATTCCTGGTGGATCGACCCGGACAAGGAGAGGGCGCTGGCGGCCAAATACAAGGGCGGCAATTGATGGCGGCCCTGCCCCGCCGCGACTTTCTCGCCCTGGGCAGTGCCGCGGCAGCCGCTGCCCTGTTGCCCGGCCGGGCCTTCGCCGACATTGCGACCGGCATCAAGCTGCATGGCCTGTCGGCCTTCGGCGACCTCAAATACAAGCCCGATTT
The DNA here is from genome assembly GCF_001672455.2 of Mesorhizobium sp. WSM1497. Taxonomy (NCBI): domain Bacteria; kingdom Pseudomonadati; phylum Pseudomonadota; class Alphaproteobacteria; order Hyphomicrobiales; family Phyllobacteriaceae; genus Mesorhizobium; species Mesorhizobium sp. WSM1497. Next base: position 69,961 of record NZ_CP021070.1, read on the forward strand.
CGCGCATTTCGACTACGTAAATCCGGACGCGCCCAAGGGCGGCCAGATGAATTTCGCGCCGCCGAACGCAACCCTCAATCAGAGCTTCCTGACCTTCAACACGTTGAATTTCCTGGTGTTGAAGGGGGAGGCGCCGCCGCGCGCCGAACTCTGTTTCGATTCGCTGATGACAAGCGCGCTCGATGAGCCAGATGCAGTCTATGGCCTGCTTGCCGAAACCATTACCCTGTCGCCAGACCGCAACGGTTTCCGCTTCGTGCTGCGACCGCAAGCGCGTTTCCACGACGGCTCGCCGCTGACCGCGCAAGACGTTGTCTTTGCGCTGAAGCTCTATAAGGACAAGGGCCATCCGAACCTTTCCCAGGCGTTGCGGTACATGACCGACGTGGTTGCGGTCGATCCCACCACCGTCGATCTCACCCTCAACGGCAAGCAGTCGGCGCAAAACGTCCTTGCGATCGTGGGGATGCCTATCGTCTCCAAGGCCTTTTACACGGCCAATGATTTCGATGCTTCGACCATGACGCCGCCGCTTGGCTCGGGACCCTACAAGATTGGACGCGTGGCGGCCGGACAGACGGTCGAATATGACCGCGTCGCCGATTATTGGGGCCGCGATCTCCCGGTGAACCGCGGCCTCTACAATTTCGACCGCATCCGCATCGACTTCTATCTTGACCGGCAGGCGGCATTCGAGGCCTTCAAGAAAGGCGACACGCATTTTCGCGAGGAATTCACCTCACGGGTATGGGCGACCGGATACGACTTTCCGGCGCTGAAGGACGGCAAGGTCCTCAAACGGGAATTTCCCGGCGAGAAGACGCCGGACATGCAGAGCGTCGCGCTGAACCAGCGTCGTCCGCAATTCCGCGATGAGCGGGTGCGGCGGGCGATCGCCAGATGTTTCGATTTCGAATGGATGAAGCGGGCCTTGTTTTACGGCTCCTACGAGCGTTCTCAATCGAACTTCGAACGATCGGATTACAAGGCCGAAGGCCTGCCCTCGCCTGACGAATTGGCCCTGCTGGAGCCATTCCGGGCCGAGTTGCCGCCAGAGGTTTTCGGTGAAGCGGTAACACAGCCCCTGTCCGACGGTTCGGGCCATGACCGCAAGCTGCTGGGCGAGGCTTCGAGATTGCTTGCGCAAGCCGGCTGGAAGCGCGACGGCAGTTTCGTCGTCAATGACAAGGGTGAGCCGCTGCGGGTCGAAATGCTGGCGGAGGACGATGGCATCGTTCGTATCTACACCCCGTGGTCGGAGAATATGAAGGCGATCGGGATCGACGCATCGATCCGGCAAATCGATTCGGCGCAGTATGAGCAGCGGCACAGCAATTACGACTTCGATCTTGCCTTGCTGCATTGGTCGATCGGGGCGACGCCGACTGACGACAGCCTGCAGATGCTCTATGATTCCCGCATGGCGAAAATCCCGGGGCAACGCAATTATCCGGGCACCGAAAGCAAGGCCATCGACGCCCTGATCGCGGCAGCAGCCAAGGCGAAAGACCGTATAGAACTCGTCACGGCGCTCAGAGCGCTCGACCGGGTCTTGCGCGCGCGGCTGGACTGGATTCCAACATACTATCTGGCGAATCACCGCGTCGCCTATTGGGACATGTTCGGCTTTGTCGAACAGAAGCCTGATTTCGGCTTTCCGGTCGAGACGCTGTGGTGGTTCGATAAGGGCAAGGCGGCAAGAATTGGCAAAGGCTGAGATGTTCGCTCAACGAGGGCAGAAGGCCTGATGGGCGCCTATATCCTGCGCCGCATCCTTTTGATGATCCCGACGCTGTTCGGCATCATGGCGATATCCTTCGCCGTCATCCAGTTCGCCCCCGGCGGTCCGGTCGAACAGGTCATCGCCCGGCTGACCAATCAGGGCGGCAGCGACCGCCTCGGCGGTGGTGGCGGCGACGCGGGTGCTGGCGGCAATTTCGATGCCGCCGGTGACGTCAGCTCGAAATATCGCGGTGCGCAGGGGCTCGATCCGGAATTCATCAAGAAGCTGGAAAAGCAGTTCGGCTTCGACAAGCCGCCGCTCGAGCGCTTCGGCATGATGCTGTGGAACTATGCCCGCTTCGATTTCGGCGACAGCTATTTCCGCGACATTTCGGTGCTCGACCTGATCCTGGAAAAAATGCCGGTGTCGATCTCGATCGGGCTGTGGATCACGCTGTTGTCCTATTTGATCTCGATCCCGCTCGGCATCCGCAAGGCGGTCAAGGACGGTACTCCCTTCGACGTCTGGACCAGCGGCGTCGTCATTGTCGGCTATGCCATTCCGGGCTTCCTGTTCGGCATCATGCTGATGGTGCTGTTTGCCGGCGGGTCTTTCTGGGACTGGTTTCCGTTGCGCGGCCTCACCTCGGACAATTGGGATCAATTGTCGTGGTGGGGAAAGATCGTCGACTATTTCTGGCACATGACATTGCCGCTGACCGCGCTGGTGCTGTCGGCCTTCGCCACCACGACGCTGCTGACCAAGAACTCGTTCCTCGAAGAAATCCGCAAACAGTATGTGGTGACCGCACGGGCCAAGGGCCTGTCGGAACGGCAGGTGCTCTACGGCCATGTCTTCCGCAACGCCATGCTGATCGTCATCGCCGGTTTTCCCGGCGCCTTCATCTCGGCCTTCTTCACCGGCTCGCTGCTGATCGAGAACATCTTCTCCCTCGATGGCCTCGGTCTGCTCGGCTTCCGGTCGGTGGTCGAGCGCGACTATCCGGTGGTGTTCGCCAACCTCTACATCTTCTCGCTGCTCGGGCTGTTCGTCGGGCTCTTGTCCGACCTGCTCTACACCTGGGTCGATCCGCGCATCGATTTCGAGCGGAGAGACGTCTGATGTCGGAGACTACTGCTCCCGCGGAAGCGGTGCCGGAGCGGATCGCGCGGCCCTGGCTGTCGCCGCTCAACAAGCGCCGCCTGCAGAACTTCAAAGCCAACCGGCGCGGCTACTGGTCGCTGTGGATCTTCCTCGTCCTGTTCGTGCTGTCGCTGTTCTCCGAGTTCATCGCCAACGACAAGCCGATCATCGCCTCCTACAAGGGCGAGATCCTGTTTCCGGTGCTGGTCGCCTACCCCGAGGAAAAATTCGGCGGCTTCTATGCCGTCACCGACTATCGCGATCCGGTCATCCAGGACGAGATCAACGCCAATGGCTGGATGATCTGGCCGCCGGTGCGCTACTCCTATCAGACGGTCAACAACGCTATTCCCGAAGCAGCACCGGCCAGGCCGTCGTGGCAGTATGACGCCAAGACACGCTGCAACCAGTATCCGCAGGGTGCTGCCGACCCCGCCTGCATCCTCGGCAACTGGAATTGGCTCGGCACCGACGACCAGGCCCGCGACGTGCTGGCGCGCGTCATCTACGGCTTCCGCATTTCGGTGCTGTTCGGCCTGATCCTGACCGCCGGCTCGGCCTTGATCGGCGTCGCGGCCGGCGCCGTGCAAGGCTATTTCGGCGGCTGGACGGATCTCTTGTTCCAGCGTTTCATCGAGATCTGGTCCGCCATCCCGGTGCTCTATCTCCTGCTCATCGTCGCCGCCATCCTGCCGCCGGGCTTCTTCATCCTGCTCGGCCTGATGCTGTTGTTCTCCTGGGTGGCGCTGGTCGGCGTGGTGCGGGCCGAGTTCCTGCGCGCCCGCAATTTCGAATATGTCAACGCGGCCCGGGCGCTCGGCGTGCCCAACCGCACCATCATGTTCCGGCACCTGCTGCCCAACGCCATGGTGGCGACATTGACCTTCATGCCCTTCCTGCTCTCAGGCTCGATCTCGACGCTGACCTCGCTCGACTACCTCGGCTTTGGCCTGCCGCCCGGCTCCGCCTCGCTCGGCGAATTGCTCAAGCAGGCGCAGCGCAACCTCAATGCGCCGTGGCTCGGCATTTCCGGCTTCGTCGTCATCTCGCTGATGCTGTCGCTGCTGGTCTTCGTCGGCGAGGCGACGCGCGACGCCTTCGATCCGCGCAAGACGTTCCGATGAGCGAAGCCCCCTTGCTCAGCGTACAGGACCTCAGCGTCGCCTTCAGCCAGGGCGGCGGCCAGTCGACGGCTGTCGACCACATCTCGTTCGACATCGCCAAGGGCGAGACGGTGGCGCTGGTCGGCGAATCCGGCTCCGGCAAATCGGTCTCGGCGCTTTCGGTGCTGAAGCTTTTGCCCTATCCAAGCGCCAGCCACCCCTCGGGAAAGATCGTGTTCCAGGGCAACGACCTGCTGGCGATGAGCGAGAAGCAGTTGCGGCAGGTGCGCGGCAACAAGATCACCATGATCTTCCAGGAGCCGATGACCTCGCTCAATCCGCTGCACACGATCGAGCATCAAATCGTCGAGATCCTGAAGCTGCACCAAGGCATGGCCGACCGCCCCGCCAAGGAGCGCACGCTGGCCCTGCTCAACGAGGTTGGCATCCGCGATCCGCACAAGCGCCTCGATGCCTATCCACACCAGTTGTCCGGGGGCCAGCGCCAGCGTGTGATGATCGCCATGGCGCTGGCCAACGAGCCCGAACTTCTGATCGCCGACGAGCCGACGACGGCGCTCGACGTCACCGTTCAGGCGCAGATCCTCGAACTGCTGGCCGGCTTGAAGAGCCGCAAGGGCATGTCGATGCTGTTCATCACCCATGATCTCGGCATCGTGCGCAAGATTGCCGACCGCGTCTGCGTGATGACCAAGGGCAAGATCGTCGAGACCGGCCCGACCAAGGAGATCTTCGCCAATCCGCAGCATGCCTACACAAGGCATCTGCTGGCGGCCGAGCCGAAGGGCAAGCCGCCGGCCGCCAATGCCGACGCCAAGCCGGTCATGACCGGCAAGGACATAAAGGTCTGGTTCCCGATCAAGCAGGGCTTCTTCCGCCGCATCGTCGACAATGTGAAGGCAGTGGACGGCATCGATGTCACCGTGCGCGCCGGCCAGACGCTCGGCGTGGTCGGCGAATCCGGCTCTGGCAAGACGACGCTCGGCTTGGCGCTGGCGCGCATGATCTCGTCGACCGGCATAATCCAGTTCAACGGTCGCGACATCAACCAGCTGTCCTTCAATGCAATGCGGCCGCTCAGGCGCGAATTGCAGATCGTCTTCCAGGATCCGTTCGGCTCGCTCAGCCCACGCATGTCGATCGCCGAGATCATCGAGGAAGGCCTCAAGATCCACGAGCCGAAGCTGTCGCCCGACGAGCGCGACGACAAGGTGGCCGCCGTGCTGAAGGAGGTTGGGCTCGATCCGGCGACCCGCAACCGCTACCCGCACGAGTTTTCCGGTGGCCAGCGCCAGCGCGTTGCCATCGCACGCGCCATGGTGCTCAACCCGCGCTTCGTCATGCTTGACGAGCCGACATCGGCACTCGACATGAGCGTGCAGGCGCAGGTCGTCGACCTGCTGCGCAGCCTGCAGGCCAAGCACGACCTCGCCTATCTCTTCATCAGCCATGATTTGAAAGTCATCCGCGCGCTCGCCAACGACGTCATCGTCATGCGCAATGGCAGGATCGTCGAAGCCGGCCCTTCCCAGCAGATTTTTGAAAATCCGCAAACCGACTATACTCGGGCGCTGATCTCGGCCGCCTTCAAGATCGAGACGGCACCGGTCGGCATCGTCAGCGAGTGATTTGCGTAAAGAGGGACTAAAGGACCGCAATGGAAAAAGGCCGCATCCTGCTTGCCGTCACCGGCTTTCATCCGCAGCGCTGGCGCGACCTGCTGTCGGCCGAACGCGAGGTGGTGCTGGAGCCGGACGGCGCCAGCGACCCCTCGATCACCTATGCCGTTGTATGGAAGCAGAAGCCCAACATCCTGGCGTCGCTGCCCAATCTGCGCGCCATCTTCTCGATCGGCGCCGGCGTCGACCATATCTTCGCCGATCCCGGCCTGCCCGACGTGCCGATCGTCAAAATCGTTGCCGACAACCTCACCCAGTACATGACCGAATATGTCGTCTGGCGGGTGCTCGACCATCACCGCCAGGGCCTGCTCTACCGGTCGCAGCAGTCGAAGAAGATCTGGCATGAGCCGCAGCAGAGGCCTGCCGGTGACATTTCGGTCGGCATCATGGGCCTCGGCAGTCTCGGCCGCGCCGCGGCCTCGGTGCTGCTCTCGCTCGGCTTTGCCGTCAATGGCTGGTCGCGCACCGACAAGGCCATGCAAGGCGTCGCGACCTATTCCGGCGAAGCTGGATTGATCCCCTTCCTCAAGGCAACCGACATCCTGGTGGTGCTTCTGCCGCTGACGCCGGAGACCAAGGGCATCATCAACTACGGCGTGCTGAAGGAGCTGCGGAAACGCAACGGCCTCGGCGGCTCGGTGCTGATCAATGCCGGGCGTGGCCGCCTGCAGAAGGATGCCGACATTTTGCGGGCGCTGGATGACGGCACGTTGAAGGAGGCAAGCCTCGACGTGTTCGAGGTCGAACCGCTGCCGAAGACCAGTCCGCTGTGGGGGCATCCGAAAGTGTTCGTGACGCCACACGCGGCGGCGACCTCCGATCCGGTGCATCTGGCGCCGATCATGCTGCGCCAGATGGACGCCTTCGAACGCGGCGAAAAGCTCGACAATCTGGTGGACCGCGATGCAGGGTATTAGCCAGGACAAAGCCTCATCGGGCCAGGTCCCACTCCCGGAAGCACTTCTTGATTGCCCGCAGTGACGATAACTGCACCTTTGGCAGATCAATCTGCTCGAACATAGCCAGGTAGCGTTTGCGATTTTTCGGCGTGGCGACAGTGATATGGCGGATCATATCCCATTTGACGCTGTCGCGCCCGCCCTCCAAGGCACCGCGCCTCTCCCGCTCCAACAACGTCCGGCGAAAATAGCGCAACAAACTTGCGGGTGTGGAAATGTCCAACAGGATCAATCCCGTCGCCCGCCGAAAACGTTGCGGCATACCTGCCGAATAATTCCCATCCATCACCCAACGCTCTCCGGCGATTGCGGCGTCGTGCAAGGCAATGAATTCGTCCCTTGGGCGCGCTTCCCAATCCGTGTTCGGGAGATGGAAGAGCTGATCGAGGTGAACAGTCGCCAGATCACGCTTGCGGGCAATCGCGTCGGCGAGGGTCGACTTGCCACTGTTGGACGGCCCCAAGATACATATGCGGTCCCCGAGCTCCGAGAGATGCATCCGATCGTGCCCTGCAAGGTGGTTTGTTGCCTGCGATTCTCGACCCGTAGCCGCCTCCGACCTCTAGCCAGGCAGAGCGATCTTCTTCTGCTTCTCCGGCTGGCCGCAGTCGCGTCGGTCGATCGACCGGTTCATGGCATCGATCTCACCGCTCGCCTTGTCGGTATCGCGCTTGGCCTTGGAGCGCATGTCCGGCGTGAACGGGCCGAAGCCCATCGCCGGATTGGAGAAGGTCGGCTTGGCCTTGATCGGCAGGTTGTATTGCTGCGCCAAGCCATTGCGCTGCGCCAGCAACTGGTCGCACGGCACGCTGTCGTATTGCAGGGACGACTGGATGTTCGCATCCTGCTGTTCCGACATCGAAGTGCCACCGACACAGCCGGCGGTCAGCAGGCAAGAGGCCAAGATCATCATGTTCCAGCGCATCGGCTATGCTCCTCCTGATATCCCGCCCTGACGCGAGCAGATGCCAAATATCAGTCGCGCATGCAAATCGGACTTTTTCACAGCAGGAATATTTGCGAGGCGGCGAGGCTGCCCCTCCGCAGGCGCGCGGCTGACGGAGCATCAAACGAAAAACCCGCCTGTCCGGCGGGTCACTGGCGCAAATCAGCACCATGGGCGAAAAGGTACCATAGCTGAGGGCAGGGTGTAAAGAAAAAATTCCTATCACACCCGACGAAAAGCTGCCGACACCGCCGACCGGCTGTCGTCAGGTCCTTTGTTCAGCTGAGTTCGGAGCCCTGGCCACAACGACCAACCCGTTGACGTGTTCCCCGCGATCCTGCCGGATCGCGGTTGGTTCCAGTGACAGGACCGAAAGCCCGTTGGCGGCCAGCACGGCGAGCACATAGCGTTGCGCATGCGCATAGCGGCGTGACGGCAGCAGCGCAAAATCGCCATCGCCAGCCAGCGTCTCGACGGAAAACGCGAACAGGCCATCCGTGGCCAGCAGGCCGGCAATCGTCTTCACCACGCCGCCCAGCGCACCGACATAGATGAAAACATCTGCCACCGTCACCAGATCGGCTTTCGGACCGGCATAGGGAAAATCCCGCAGATCGGCCTTATCGAGGAAATCGTAGACGCCCTTGGCCCGCGCCTTTCTCAGCATTTTGGCCGAAATGTCATACCCCTCCAGCCGGTCGACGATCGGCCGCAGCCTCTGCCCCATCAGGCCTGTGCCGCAGCCGAGATCGAGCGCCAGCGCGAAGCGGCCCGGCCTTGCCGTTCGAATAGCCTGGTCGAGCATCCCAGGCAGGCGGTAACCCAGCCTGCCGACCAGGGACTCGTCGAAGCTCTCGGCATAATGGTCGAACAAGGTCTCGACGAAGGCGCTGGGGAGCGCATCGACCGCCGGCGCCTTGCCGATCAATTGCAGGTTCAGTGCAGCGCCTTGACGATCCGATGGATCGAGTTGCAACGACATCGTCCACGCCTGTGCGGCCAGATCCGCCGCGCCCGCCGCCTGCTGCATCTCGCCGAGGCGAAACCAGCCCATCGCCCATTGCGGCGTTATTTCCAGCGCACCGAGCAGCAATTCCGCCGCCGCCGCATGATCGCCATCAGCGTGCAGCATCTCGGCATAGTCGGCGCGGCGATCGGCGTTCAAGTCGCCTGACGAGGCCTGAAGCGGTTTCATGGCGGCGGGTCCTGCCGGCGGATCGAGCCGGCGGTGCTCTATGCGGGAGTCAGCAGTGACTTACAACAGGCTTCCCGCCGCGGAATTATATCCTATCTTGGAGACCATGCGCACCAGTGTTCTGCTTCACCCCCGGCCCGAGGGCCTCTATTGCCCGCCGGGCGATTTCTTCATCGACCCGGTGCGGCCGGTCAACCGGGCACTGATCACGCATGGCCATTCCGACCACGCGCGTTCCGGCCACCGCTCGGTGCTGGCGACGCAGCAGACGCTCGACATTATGGGGCTGCGCTACGGTGAGGATTTCGCTGGAACAACACAAGCGGCAAGGCTCGGCGAGACGATTGCCCTCGATGGCGTCAGCGTCAGCTTCCATCCGGCCGGCCATGTGCTGGGCTCGGCGCAGATAGCGGTCGAGCATCAGGGCACGCGCATCGTCGCTTCCGGCGACTACAAGCGGCAGAGGGACGCGACCTGCGCGCCATTCGAGCCGATCCCGTGCGATGTGTTCATCACCGAAGCGACGTTCGGCCTGCCGGTGTTTCGCCATCCCCCGGACACCGAAGAAATCGCCCGCCTGCTGAAATCGGCCGCGCAGTTCCCCGAACGCTCGCATCTGGTCGGCGCCTATGCGCTGGGCAAGGCGCAACGGGTGATGCGGCTGTTGCGCGACGCCGGCTACGACAGGCCGCTCTACATCCATGGCGCGCTGGCCAAGCTCAGCGAATATTATCAGAGCCAAGGCGTCGATCTGGGCACCTTGGAGCCGGCAACCGTGGAAAGCGGGGGCAAGGATGATTTTGCCGGCGCCATCGTCGTCGGCCCGCCTTCGGCCTTCGCGGATCGCTGGGCGCGGCGGTTTCCCGATCCGATCTCGTGCTTTGCGTCAGGCTGGATGCGCATCCGCCAGCGCGCCAAGCAGGGCGGCGTCGAACTGCCGCTGATCATCTCGGACCATGCCGACTGGGATGAGCTGACCGCCACCATCAAGGAGACCGGAGCCGAAGAGGTCTGGGTGACGCATGGCCGCGAGGAGGCGCTGGTCCGCTGGTGCGAGCTCAAAGGCATCGCGGCGCGGCCGCTGCACCTGGTGGGCTACGAGGACGAGGGCGATTGAAGCCATGAACCGCTTCGCCGAACTTCTCGACCGTCTGGTGCTGACGCCGTCGCGCAACGGCAAGCTGACCTTGCTGACCGACTATTTCCGCAGCGTCGAGGATCCCGATCGCGGCCTGGCGCTGGCTGCCATCACGGGCGATCTCCACATCGCCGCGGTCAAGCCGGCGATGCTGCGCATGCTCGTCACCGAACGCATGGATCCGGTGCTGTTCGGCTATTCCTACGACTATGTCGGCGATCTCGCCGAAACGGTGTCGCTGGTCTGGCCGCAAACGCCCGGAAACATCCCGAACCGCGAGCCGACGCTTGGCGAGGTCGTCGCCAAGCTGCAGGCGGCAAGCCGCTCCGACGGACCGAAGGTGCTGGCAGGGCTGCTCGACAGCGCCGGCATCTCGGCACGCTTTGCCATCATCAAGCTGGTCACCGGCGGCCTGCGCATCGGCGTGTCGGCGCGTCTGGCCAAACAGGCGCTGGCGGATTTCGGCAAGGTCGAGGTCGCGGAGATCGAGGAGCTCTGGCACGGGCTGTCACCGCCTTACACAGCGTTGTTCGCCTGGCTGGAAGGCAAGGCCGAAAAGCCCAGGAACACGGCGTTGGCATTGTTTCGCCCGGTGATGCTGTCGAACCCGGTCGGCGACGGCGATCTCGAAAAGCTCGATCCGGCGGATTATGCCGCCGAATGGAAATGGGACGGCATCCGTGTCCAGGCGGTGGCGGAGGGCGGCATCCGCCGGCTCTATTCGCGCACCGGCGATGACGTTTCGGGCGCCTTTCCGGACCTCGCCGAGGCCATGCATTTTTCCGCAACGCTGGACGGCGAACTGCTTGTCGGCGATCCCCGGGAGGCGACGGGAACCTTCTCCGATCTGCAGCAACGGCTGAATCGCAAGACGGTGGCACCGAAGATGCAGCAGCAATACCCGGCCTTCATGCGCTGCTACGATCTGCTCCAGGTCGGCGGCGAGGATTTGCGCGCGCTGCCGTTTCGCGAACGGCGCGGCCGGCTGGAAAGCTTTGTCGCGACACTCGACCCGAGCCGTTTCGATCTGTCGCCATTCGTCGACTTCACGGACTGGCAAACGCTGGAGGAACTGCGCCGGGCGCCGCCGCATCCGATCATCGAAGGCGTCATGCTGAAGCGCTGGGACTCAGCCTATGTCGCCGGCCGGCCGAAAGGTCCGTGGTTCAAGTGGAAACGCGATCCGCACACAGTGGACGCGGTGCTGATGTATGCGCAGCGCGGCCACGGCAAGCGGTCGAGCTTCTATTCCGACTATACGTTCGGTGTCTGGACAGGTGCCGAAGGCGAAGAGGAACTGGTACCGGTCGGCAAGGCCTATTTCGGCTTCACCGACGAGGAACTGAAGCAGATCGACAAATATGTCCGCGACAACACGATCGAGCGTTTCGGGCCGGTGCGCTCGGTGCGGGCCGACCGCGACAACGGCCTGGTGCTGGAAGTCGCCTTCGAAGGACTGAACCGCTCGACCCGGCACAAATCCGGCGTCGCCATGCGCTTTCCCCGCATTTCGCGATTGCGCTGGGACAAGCCGGCCAACGAGGCCGACCGCATCGAAACGCTGCAGGCGCTGCTCGACCGCTAATTTCGCGCGTGCAGGGTTCGCTACGGCTCGATCGAAACGCGGATTTCGTAGATGTCGGCGGCCTTGCCCTGCTTGTCGAAGTCGGAATTGATGGCAATGGTGCCGGCCGAGCCCGGATGCTTGTCGGGAAACTGCACGTCGAACAGATATTCGTTCTGCTGCTGGCCGACCGCATAGCGCTTGCGGCCGCAGTCGCCGAGTTCGCCGAAATTGCAGTCGACCGAAATCTGCGTCTCCTTGCCTTCTTCGGAGCGGGCAATGATGTCGAACACGGCATGTTTGCCGGCCAGTTTCTCCAGCACGCCTTGTCCGACGTCGAAGCTGATCGCCGAACCGGACGCGCCGGAACGGATGCGCAGGAACGAACCGGTATCGTCCTTCATCACCTCGGCCCTGGCGTCCGATGGCGCACTGACATGCGATGCATCGGCCGGCGAAAACACATTGATCCAGTCGCGCGACTGGTCGGCGGCGCCGGGTTTTGCCGGACCGCCGTCGGCCGGTGTGAAATCGTCGTCCTCGACGGTCGGCGGCGCTTCAGGTGGTGCGGTGTCGAGTTGGGCCGACGTCTTGAACACGCCGGTCTGCACGGCGAAGAACAGGCCGATGCCAACTGCTGCCAGCAGTGTCACGGTCAGGAAGATGGCGGTCAGCGGCAGGCGACGCCCTCTTATGCGTCGTTCATCGCGGTCGGGCGCCACTTCCGTGGTCGCACCGGCCGAGGCCGGAACCGACATGTCGATGGCCGGAGCATCGGGAAGCGTGGCGTCCGGCATGATGTCGGGAACGACGGGCAGGACGCGCGAGCGCGGCGCATCGGCAGCGGATTGCACGGGGCCGTCGACGACGACATCGGGGGATGATGCCTGTCGGCCGGTTTCGACCGCGGGCGCCGAGTCCGCTCCGAGTTCGACCGCCGGTGCATCGCCCTGCGGGCCGACATCCGGCACCGCCGGCAGGAACTCGGATTCGATTTCGGTGATTTTCGCCTGGATTGCCTTGCGGCGCTTGATGGCGACCTCAACGGTCACACCGGGATTGGCCTGGAGCGCGCGATCAAGCGCGGCAAAAGCCGAGCGATAGACCCTCTCGCGGAACGCGCGGTCCTCGGCATTGCCTTTCTCCAAGGCGTTCCGGATCGCTTTTTCGATCGCGTCCAAGCGGGTCCCTCTGTCTTTGCCAACCTTGCCGTGATCGTTAGCCGCAGGCGACCAATCAATCAACGGGCGAGCGGCGCATTCTGCCTCGCAGAGGTATGCAAAGTCCATTCCGGCGCTGTTCCGGCAACAAAATCAGCATGTTTCACCGATTTTCACGCGCGGGGAGCGCACGTACCGTGCGCCGCATCCCCTTGGCGATTGATTGGCGGACAAGGCGGCGGCCGGCTTACGAGAGTGCCATGACGCCGTCGCAGGAATTGCCAAGTCGCATCTTGAATTCGCGCCCGGTTGCGTCTATCACCGCCGCATCTTGGAGGCGTTGGCTTCCCGGGCCGCTTTAGCTCAGTTGGTAGAGCACCGCATTCGTAATGCGGGGGTCGCGTGTTCGAGTCACGCAAGCGGCACCATTTCTCCTCCTTTTTGTCGTCTACCCCTTCGCATCTGGTGCAAAGGATTGCGGCGCCGGCCTGGCAGATCTGCCATTGTCGAGACCCCGGTTTGGTGTGAAACTCATGGCCTCAGCATGGGAGGTCAAAAAATGCCCAACAATTTCAAGACCGGAGACGTGGTCAAGCTGAAATCCGGAGGCCCCAGGATGACGGTCAGCGATGGCGCAGCCTCGGGCATGTATCTGTGCCACTGGTTCAATCGCGAGGGCGAGGTGTGGACCCCGCAGCATGCCGGGTTCAAGCCCGAACAACTGATTGCGGCCGACCAGTCGGACTAGAGCTCCTTCCATCCCGATCGACGGGATGCGCACCCGCGCACGAACGGATCAGCACGCGCGACCGACGGATTTTCCGGGTCGCGGCGTTTAACGGTTGAAGCGCGATGGCGGCACAAGCCGTCTGCGTCGCGCCAAGCTGGAGACGCACAACATGATCAGCCGTTCGATATTAGTCGTTGCTTTGAGTTTGCAGACGGTTGCGGCTCTTGCCCAGGCAACCACCCCGCCTGCACCGCAGACCGCCGCGCCACTTGCCGCGCCAGGCGCGTCGGGGAGCAGGTCCGACATCACGCTGGCCAAATTCCAGAAGCGGCGCGAAAAGGCGATCATGGCGGCCGACACGGATGGCGACGGCAAGATCAGCCTGCTGGAATGGGAGGCCTTTCAGGCGAAGCGCAACGTCAAGGGCGACGCCGCCAGATCCTTCGCGCGGATCGATTCCAACCATGACGGCTTCATCGATCGCGCCGAACTCGATGCGTTCTTCGCCAAGCGCTTCGCCCGGCTGGACAAGAATGCCGATGGCATTCTGACAGCCGACGAACTGCCGGGCCACAAAACCGCTCCCAAGCAAGAGCAATGACCAAGAGGCAATGACGCGCGATGAACATCGGGAGTGCGCCGACTGATGGCTGCGGATCCGGACGAGGAGCTGGTTCGCCGTGTCGGCGCCGGCGAGCCGGCAGCCGTGCAAACGCTCGTCGCGCGCAAGCTGCCGCGTATCCTGGCGCTTGCCATGCGCATGCTCGGCGATGCGGCGGAGGCCGAGGATGTCGCGCAGGAAACCTTCGTGCGGATCTGGCGCCATGCCGCGAGCTGGCGGCGCGGCAATGCGCGCTTCGACAGCTGGATCCGCCGGGTGACGCTCAACCTTTGCTACGACCGGCTGCGTCGCAGGCGCGAGTGGGTGACCGGCGACCTGCCGGACGTCGCCGATCCTGCGCCGCTTCCCGATGCTCATTCCGAGGAAGAAGCCCATCGGGTCGAACGGGCGCTGCAAGCCATAGCGCCGCGCCAGCGCGAAGCGATCGTTCTGGTCTACTATCAGGAGATGTCCAATATCGAGGCGGCAGCGACACTGCAGATCAGCGTCGATGCCCTGGAAAGCCTGCTCGCGCGCGGCCGGCGGTCGCTGCAAGCGATCCTGGCGGAGGATGGCGCCGATGAGTAAACGCCGGGCAAGCAGCAACGCAGCACGGCCATTGCGCCTTGCTGGTGCCGCCTGGCGCTCGGCGCCGACGGGCAAGGGGGAGACACATGGCTGAAGGGTCCAGGAACGAACCCGCAATGGATGCCAGGCGCTTTGCCGCCTTGGCGCAGGCCTATGGCGGCGACTTGCGGCGATGGCCCGAGGCCGAGCGAATGGCCGGCACGGTCTTTGCCGCAAGCGACGCGGGCGAGGCCATCTTGAGGCAGGCCGGGACACTTGACGCGCTGCTCGACAGCTACCGCGTCGACGCCCCGGACAAGGCACTGCACAGCAGCATTCTGCAGGCTGCCGGCCGGCACCTCGTCCAGCGCCGGCGTCAGTGGTTCTGGTGGCTGGGACTTGGACTTGCCGGCATTGGTCTGGCCGGTGCCGTGGCAGGACTGGCCCTGGTGACCATCGTCACGCCGGAGGTCCAGCCGGACCACTATGTGCTCGATGCCGATGTAACGGCGTTTGGCGATGCCGGCCCGGATGCCGAGAACGGTGAGGAAAACCTATGAGCCCGCGCTGGATCCGTGGTCTGGTCATTGCTTCCGTGGTGCTGAACGTCTTTCTTGCGGGCGCATTCGTCGGCGGCGCGGTCTGGCTGAGAAATGCCAAAGCGGGCGCGGGTGTCTCGCTGGAATCGGCCGGCCGACAACTTCCCGACCAAGACCGCAAGGCGTTCCGCCTGGCGCTGCGCCAGGTTCGCGTGGAGTCCCGGCAGATCATTCTCGATGGCCAGCAGGCGAGGCAGGAGGCAGCGGACCTGTTGCAGCAGCCTGTCATGGACAAGGCCGCCTTGTCCGCCGCCCTGGAACGGGCACGCAATGCCGATGTGACGGTGCGCACCCGGCTTGAACAGGCCATTGTCGACTTCGCGGCGAGCACATCGCCTGAAAACCGGAGCGTGCTGGCACAGGCGTTGCTGCGCCATATGGAACGCCGCGCCACCGTTACGCCAAAAAAATCGCCATGACGACCGACGGAAAAGGCCGGAGACGCCGTTTAACGATGCGAAGGGACAAGCCTGCCCTGTGCACCATACAGGACGGCCATCTTCATCGTCGAAAGCACTCGGAGTCCAATTATGAGTCGCCTGAAAAACTATGCAGCAACCGCTATCCTGGCCATCGGTGGAACTGTCGTGACAGCCTCCGCGTCCAGCGCAATGCCCATCGTGTCCGTTGCCAAGCCAGCCACCCCGGCACTGGTCGAGCATGTCCGCTGGGGCTGCGGCATCGGCTGGCACCCTAACAGATGGGGCCGCTGCGTGCCGAACGGCGTCGTCGTCGTGCGCCCGCGCTACCACTACTGGCACGGTCCGGCCTACGTCTGGCATCCGCATCATCACTGGCGCCACTGGCACCATTACTGATCAAAGCACCGCGGGGCCAGGCACCTTTCGGGGCGGCCCCGCGCGAGCGCTGGCGCGCACCGGACAATCCCGACCAGCCGAGTTAAGGTTAAATCCACTATACATTTGTTCTTAGCCCGCAAATAATCGAAGAATTTCCCGAAACTATGCTCAGGCATCTTCGTGGGAAAATCTGTGGTTCAGCTTCAAGGTCTTGGACGGGTGCTCTGCCATCCGCTGACGCTGGCCGTGGTCAGCCTTGCAGGCGTCTTCGCCGCCGGACGGGCCGAGCACGAATGGCTGTCGGTGCCGTTCTCGCTGGCGCTGGTGGCTGCCCTTGCCGGACTTCTGTTCCTGGCTTCGGGGCGCCTTGCCTTTTCCGTCTACCTCGCCTGGATGGGCATTGCCTTCGTCACCGTGGTTTCGGCGATCAAGTTCCGGCTGAAAGGATTTTCGCTGCACTTCTACGACACGGTCTTCGTGTCGAGGGACCCGGAAGTGTATCGTTTCCTGCTCGGCTCCTACCTCCATCTGATCGCGCCGGTCGTCATTGCCCTAGGGCTCGGCATCGGGGCGGCGGTGCTTCTGTTCCGGATCGATCGGAAAATTGGCTGGCCGGTGTCGGCACGCGTCCTGGTCATGGCGGCGCTCGTCGTTCTGGTGCCGCTGACCTTTCCGGCCGAGGCCTCGAAGGACCGCTATTTCTACTACATGCAGGGCCGGCACATGTCGGCCTTCTTCGTCTCGCTGCTGGATTTGCACAACCTCGTTGTAGAATCGGGCTTCGAAAAGCGGCTGCAAGCCGTGGCGCCGCAGCCGCCTTTTGCCGACACGGTCGATTGCGGCGACCGGGCTGATCTTCCCGACGTCTTTTTCGTGCTCAGCGAAAGCCAGTCCGATCCCGGCTATTTTCCGCAGGTCGGCAACGGCGCGGGATTCCTGCAGAGATTCGCACCGGGGGCCGGCACGCCGCACCAGATGCAGGTCGAGACGTTTGGCGGCGGCACCTGGATCACCAATCTGTCGCTGATGACCGGCCTGTCGGCCACCGATTTCGGCTGGCGAAGCCCCTATCTAACCATCACCCTCCAGGACAAGGTCGCCGGAGCCTTGCCGGAGGTGCTGGCGCGTTGCGGATATCGGACTGTCGTGATGACGCCGATGGACTTTTCGTTCGTCAATGAAGGGCCGTTCCTGAAATCGATCGGTTTCGAGACCGTGCTCGACATCAAGGACATCGCCGCGCCCTTCTATCACCTGCGCGACAACTTTTATTACCAGGCGGCCGAGGCATTCATCGCCAGGCACCATAGGGAAGACGGCCGGCCGCTGTTCCTCGAAATCCAGACCATGTTTCCGCACTCACCCTATGAGGGGCGGATGGAGCCCGGGCTGAAGGTCGAGGGCGAGCCTTTCTCGGGCGATTTCCAGGCCAATGAGTATCTGCGCCGGATGGCGGTAGCGCGCGGCGATTTCCAGGATTTCCTCGACAAGAGGCAAGCGGATGCCGGTGAACGCGGCGCCGTGGTGCTCGAATTCGGCGATCACCAGTCGTCGGCGACCAAGCCGTTCGTCGGCGCGATCGCCGGGGACGACGCCTTGGCGACCCCTGGCTCGCTTGCCTACCGCACCTTTTATACGCTCACCACCTTCCACCATCCTTTGCGCCATCCGACCTGACCTGGCGCCGCTCGACATCGGCTTCCTCAGCGCAAGCCTGCTCGACGCCGCCGGCCTGCCGATGTCGCCTGTCATGGCCGATCTCGTGCGCCTGCGCGACCATTGCGGCGGCCGGTTCCATGGTTGCCAGGATCGGGCCGAAGTGGACGCACATCTGCGCCGGCGCGTCGATTCAGGCCTGCTGCATCTGTTCCCGGAAGCGGCGCCGCTGCATGGGCTGGCGCCGCTCCAATCTGTGGAAGCCCGTTAATCAGCCTATTGTATCCGGCCCCAGCGTCGCCACGGTCTTCAGCGCACCATCCAGCATGTCGCCCTTCTCGTCCTTCAGCGCCATCTCGCGCAGGCGGCGGATCCAGTCGGCGGCGTCGGTGCGGCCCTTGACCAAGTCGAGCGCCGAGAGCACGCGGTCGAATTTCGATTGCGCCCGGACATGGGTGTCGCTGTAGCCCTTGATCAGCCGGCGGCAGTTGAGGATTTCGACGGCCAGTGCGTAATCCTGGGGCACATGGTCGAGCGCCAGCGCGTACCAGCGATCGAGATGCGCGATCTCAACCTGGTGGCGCAGCAGGTTGCCGCGCCAGCGGCGCAGGCCGCCGATGAACCACAGAGCGGCAAAGCCGGCTAAACTGTCGGTGCGGATGCGGCGGCCATGGTTGATGCGGCGGTCGAGAAAGGCGGCGAGTTTTGGGCGGCTTTCGATGTAGCTGCCCAGACCCGCCGGCAGCGTGCCGCAGAACTCCTCGATGCGCGGATGGAAATATTCGGTCACCTGCAGGATCGAGCCGTCCTTGACGCCGACCTCGCGGCGCACGCGTTTGTCACGTGTCGAGCGTGTCTTGAGATCGGCGACGCGGATCATGTCGTCGTAGCACAGCGCGTTGGCCAGATGCTTGGCGGCAGCGATGGACAAGCCATAGCCCTGAATCGGCCCGTCCAGCGCGACGGCCTTGTCCAACCGGTCGAGATAGTCGCGCCCATAGGCGATGTCCTGATAGTCGACGACCTTTCTCAAGCCTCGAAGCGCCATGTCGCGCACGGCCACCGGCAACAGATCGATGCGGGCAGCCAAGGCCTGCCAGCCTTGCAGCAGGTTTCGCGGGCCACTCACCTGTCCGGCGCCCAGGGCAGATTCGACAATCGCGGGCTCGGCCGGCTTTGGCGCCGGCGCTGCCGTGCCGCGCGCACGGTCAAACGCGGCACCGAAGGCGGCGAGGCTGGCCTTGACGCCCCGGCCGCCGGCACCGATCGCCTGTTCGTAGCTCTCGCGCGTGAACGGCAGGGCGTCGGACCCCGCCAGCGCGCCAAGCAGGCTGGCCGAGATCATCGAGCCATTGTCGGCGGCGATCTTTTCCATGTCGAAAGCGATGAAGCGCTTCGATGCGGCTTCCGCCGTTGCATGCACCTTGGAGGACGAAGCCCGGCCGTCGCCCGGTTCGATCTTTTCCGACACGGCGGCGATGCGGTGCGACGAGGCGATCAGCGTGGTGCGCTCGGGCGTGACGAAGCCGCGAATGATGGCACGGCCGGCTTCCATCAACTCCGCCGCGATCAGTATGTCGACATCGCCCTGCGAGGGCGACAGCGCAAAGACCGGCAGCCGGCCGGTGTCGCGGGCCATCTCCACATAGTAGATGGTGGCGCCGGTACGCTGGGCGACGCCGGCGACCGAGGTCGACTGCGCGACATAGCCGTTGCGCTCGGCGACATCGGTAATCCAGTCGGCGAGCACGCCGCCGCCCTGGCCGCCGACCGCCAGCACGGCGAGCTTGATGACACGCTCACCATCCTGAGCGCTGGCGTGGGCGCGAAGTGGGGGGACGGCGTCAAGCATCGGCGAAAGTCAGGCGCCGGCTTTCGCGGCGACGCTGCAACAGGCTGATGGTGGCGCGGCGCGCCGCTTCCAGGAAGCGATTCCAGCGGCTTGGATTGTGGACGACGTCGGCGCGATAGAAGGACGGGCAGAGCACCGCCGCATCGGCGACCTCGCCGCAATTGCCGCAACCGACGCAACTCTGGTCGATATGCGCGACCGGATCGTCGCGCAAAGGATCGTCGAGCGACTTGACCGACAGCGATGGGCAGCCGGACAGCCGCATGCAGGCATGGTCACCGGTGCAGATGTCCTCATCGACGCCGAACTTCGGTTTCACGACACGGGTCCCGCCCTTGATCGCGTTGTCGACCAGCGGCTTTTCGCGGCGCTGGCGGTTGAGCATGCATTCGGACGAGGCGACGATGACTTTCGGCCCCTTCTCCTCCGTCGTCAGCGCCTCGCGCAGCGTGTCCTGCATCTTGGTCACGTCATAGGTGCGGTCGACATGGCGCAGCCATTTGACGCCCATGCCTTTGACCGCCTCGGTGATCGGATGCTTCGTCGACTTGGTCTTGTTGCCGGCGCGGGATGAGAGGATGTCCTGGCCGCCGGTGGCGGCCGAGTAAAAATTATCGACGATGACGATGACGCCGTCGTTCTTGTTGAACACCGCGTTGCCAATTGAGGAGGTCAGGCCGTTGTGCCAGAAGCCGCCGTCGCCGACGAAGGAGATGGACCGCCGCTTGGCATCAGGCGAATTGAAGGCCGAGGCGGAGGCCGGGCCCAGCCCGTAGCCCATGGTGGTGGCGCCGAGCTCGAAAGGCGGCATGATCGAGAACAGATGGCAGCCGATGTCGGAGGCGATGTGATGCTTGCCGAGCTCCTGCTCGACCAGTTTTGTCGCGGCAAAGATCGGCCGTTCCGGGCAGCCGATGCAGAAGCCCGGCGGACGGCCCGGCACGACATTGATGAGGTCAGCGGCATCAACGCCGTCGCCGACCTTGTTGGGCGCGCGCACCTCGCCCGGCAAAAGATGCGGCGCCTCGGCGCGCAGGAAGGCGCCGATGCCGTCGAGCATGACCTGGCCGGTATATTCGCCGGCCATCGGCAGATGCTCCTTGCCGACCAGCCTGGTGCCTCGACCGGCCTTGTGCAGCATCGAAGCAAAGGCCTGTTCGATGTAGTTGGGCTGGCCTTCCTCGACGACCAGCACCGACTGCTTGCCCTCGCAGAACGACAGGAACTCGTCATCGATCAAGGGATAGACGGCATTGAGCACATAGAGCGGCACGTCGGTGTCGCCATAGGTGTCGGCAAGGCCGAGCCGCTGCAGCGCGCGGATGACCGAATTGTACATGCCGCCCTGCATGACGATGCCGACCGAGCCATGGTCCGAGCCGAAGAACTCGTTGATCTTGTTCTTGGCGATGAAGTCGACCGCCGCCGGCCAGCGTTTCTGCACCTTCTCCTTCTCATGCAGGAAGGAAGCAGGCGGCAGCACGATGCGGCCGGTGTCGCGGCGCGGCGCGTCGAGGGCATCGGCGACCGTCATCGGCGGCCGCTTGTTGTCCTTGGCGATGAAATGGCCATGCACGTGGCAGCAGCGGATGCGCACCTGCAGCATGACCGGCGTGTTGGAAATCTCCGACAGCTCGAAACCATCCTCCACCGCCTTGACGATCGATGGCAGGTTCGGTCGCGGGTCGAGCAGCCACACCTGGCTTTTCATGGCGAAGGCATGGCTGCGCTCCTGCATGATCGAGGAGCCCTCGCCATAGTCTTCGCCGACGATGATCAGCGCGCCGCCGGTGACGCCGCCGGAGGCGAGATTGGCGAGCGCGTCGGAGGCAACATTGGTGCCGACGGTCGACTTGAAGGTCGCCGCACCGCGAATGGGATAATGCACTGACGCCGCCAGCATGGCGGTGGCAGTGGCTTCCGAGGCGCTGGCCTCGAAATGCACGCCGAGCTCGCCCAGAATGTCCTGCGCGTCGGCCAGCACGTCCATCAGGTGGCTGATTGGCGCGCCCTGATAGCCGCCGACATAGCCGACGCCGCATTGCAGCAGCGCCTTGGTGATGGCGAGAATGCCTTCGCCGGCAAACTCCTCGCCGGCACCGAGCCTGAGTTTTTCGACTTCCCTGGCAAAAGACCGTTCGGCCATTCTTTTTCTCCCTTCCGTTACCGCCAGCGCTGGCGGCGCGTAGGTCTAGATGTCGTGCTTGCGAATGTTCTTCAGCATCTTCAAAAGCGTGGCGATGAGCGCGGAATATTCGGCATCGTCGATGTCGTCGAACATCGCTTCGAACGCGTCGTGCATGGCCGGCCAGGCGCGGGTGAACTCGGCGCGGCCCTCGTCGGTCAGGAACACATGGCGGATTCGGCTGTCGGTGACACCCTGCTCGCGTCGCACCAGACCCTGGCTCTCCAGCGTATCGAGGGTCCGGCTCAAGGTCGATTGCTCGATGACCGTATAGACCGAGAGGTCGTTGACGGTGATACCGTCGGTGACCGACAGCACGGCGAGCGTGCGGACCTGCGGGATGGTCAGGCCCTGCTTGCGGAAATCGTCGCGCAAGGTGGCGTTGTAGCGGCCCATGATGCGGTTCATCAGATAGGGCGCGAATTGCTGCAGCCCGATCTGCCCCAGGGTCGAAATGCGCTGGCGCTTTTCCGCGACCTTCTCTTCCATCACAGCCTCCCCGCCAGGAGAAATCCGGAACCGCCGCCTAGACCCGCACCCGGGTGGGTCGAGGCGCCGATATGGTAGAGACCCTTGATGCCGGTCTGATGATTGCGGCTGGTCTTGAACGGCCGCCACAGGAAAGACTGGTCGATGGTCGAGGAACCGCCATAGGGGTCACCGCCGACCAGGTTGATGTTCATCGCCTCCAGATCGGCCGGCGAATAGGCGCGGCGCGCGATGACGCTGTCCTTGAAGCCTTCGATATGGCTGGCGAGGATCGCTTCGGCGCGATCGGCATAGGCCTCGCGCAACGCGTCGGTCCATTGCCCGTCGGCCGGCGCCTGCAGTTTGCCTGCGGCGTCGCCCTTGATAAAGCGAGGCGCCTCTGGCAGTTGCAGCCACAGGATCGCCTTGCCCTCCGGGCAGCGCGACGGGTCGAGCGCGTGCGGCTGGCCGACGCAGATGGTCGGCACCTCCGGCAGCATGCCGCGCGCCGCCTCGTTGCAAGCTTTCGAGACGCCATCCAGGCCGGGCGTGAGGTGCAGCAACGCCACCTTATCCAAGCCTTCGCCCGGCCATGCGGGCGGTTTGTCCAAGGCGTAGTGGATCTGGAAATTGCCTTTGCCGTAGCGGTACTTTTGCGTCGCCTCGACATCGGCTTTGGGTGCATCCGTGCCAAGCAGCCTGCCATAGAGCTGCGTTGGCGTGACCGAGCAGATGACGCTCTTGTCGGCATTGATTGTCTCGCCCGAGGCCAGCCGCACGCCGGTTGCCCGGCCATTGTTTTGAACGATCGAAGCGACATCGGCGCCGGTGCGGATATCGCCGCCGCGTTCCCGAATCAAAGCCTCGAAGGCCGCCAGCAGGTTTTTTGCCCCACCCTTGACGATCGGTGCTCCGGCCGCCTCAAGTGCGAAGGCGATCACCTTGGCGATCTGGCCGGAGAAGGCGTCCTCGGGTCCAAGCCCGGCATGCAGTACCCAGGGTGCCCACAGCGCGCGGATGGTTTCGGACCGGTAGGTGTTGTCGAGCCAGCCGCGCGCCGGCACCAGAGCTTCGCCGAGGAAGGCGGCAAGGCCGCGCGGGCCACGCCGCCAGCCATCACCGGCAAGCAGCTTCGCTGTCGGGTAGGACCACAGGCTGCCGCCGAGCAAGCCGAACAGCAGGCCGGCATTGCGTTCGATGCCGCCGACATCATCCGCGTGCCGGTCACCGTCGCCTGCCGCGATTGCGTTGAGGGCGGCGATGTTGGCGGCACGGTCGGTGCTGAGCACGGCATGGCTGCCATCCGGCCGCAGCACGCCCGTCGGCGTGCCCGTGTGGCAGAACTCCAGCCCGTGGCGCGCGAGATCGGCGCCCAGTGCCGCAAAGGCCGGCGAGGTGATGAACAGCACGAAGGTCGTCGCCATCACATCATGGATGAAGCCGGGTGCGGTGATCTCCTCGGTGCGCAAGCAACCGCCAATGCGGTCGTTGCGCTCCAGGACGAGCACACGCGCCCCTTTGCCACCGAGCATCGCCGCGCAGACCAGCGCGTTGATGCCGCTGCCGACGATGATGTGATCGGGGGCGGTCATTGGCGGTTGCTCTTTGCTTGCGGGCAGTGGAGTTCAATCGCGTGGAATTGCGCTCTACGGCGCCCCCCTCTGGCCTGCCGGCCATCTCCCCCTCTCGGGGGGAGATTGGCAGCTTCGGCGCCCCACTCAATCCTGCAACGTCGCAGATTGGCGAAAACCATTGTGAAGGCCAATCTCCCCCCTTGAGGGGGAGATGTCCGGCAGGACAGAGGGGGGCGCCGTAGGGCGCTAGCGTTAAAAGCCTGCCACCCTCTACCTGCCATCAACCCGGTTTCGCCTTCTCGCATGATCTTCTCCCGAAGACCCACCTCGCTTTATTGCTTCGACACCAGCGCCAGCGCGCGGATCGGGCTGCCGGTGCCGTGCTCGATCTTGAGCGGCGCCGCGATCAGGATGGCGCCCTTCGGCGGCAGTTGATCGAGGTTGCAGAGGCTGGCGAGACCGTAGCGGTTGGCCTTGTGCATCAGCGTGTGCGCCGGGAATGGCGGCTCCATGCCACCGGCCTTGCCGGCATCGGTGCCGATCGTCTCCGAGCCCCAGCCCTTGATGTCCTTGCTGATCAGGAACTGGATGGCTTCGGCCGTCGGGCCGGGCGTGTGCGGGCCGGTCTCGTTGGCATTGAGGAACTCGGCTTCCGAGCCGTTGCGCTTGTACCAGTCGGTGCGCATCACCACCCATTCGCCGGCATTGATCGCACCGTGCTCGGCTTCCCAGGCCTTGATGTGGTCGACGGTGAGCAGGAAATCGGGGTCGGCGGCGGCTTCCTTCGAACAATCGATGACATTGACGGGGCCGACGAAATTCTGCGCCGGAATGGTGTCGGTGGCGCCGTCCGGATAATCCTTGCCGCTGATCCAGTGCTGCGGCGCGTCGAAATGCGTGCCCGAATGTTCGCCGAGCTTCAGCCAGTTCCAGGCCCACCACGGACCGTTCTTGTCGTAACGGGAGATGTTGTGGATCTCGACCTTCGGCGTGTCGACGGCGAGTTCCGGCGGCAGCTTGATCAACGGCGTATCCGGGCCGAGCGGCGCCGACAGGTCGACCACCTTGATGGCGCCTGAAAGAAGCTGGCCGGCGACTTCGCCGAGGAGTTTTTGCGTGTCCATGGTTTGAAGTTCCCTCTTTCGTGTGATGATCAAGGCTCGTCTCGGCCCTTAATATCCTACTAGACGAAAACATATGCATCTGCAATTATCTTTAAGCATAAAGGAAATGGGGACGGGGCGTGAGCGAGTTCGACGCCATCTTTGTCGGGGCGGGCCACAACATTCTGGCATGCGCCGCGCATTTGGCGCTCAAAGGCTGGAAAACAGGGGTTTTCGAGCGCGGCGCGACAATCGGCGGCGCCGTCCAGACGCGCGAATTCACCCTTCCCGGCTTCCGCCACGATTTCGGCGCGATGAATCTCAGCCTCTTCGCCGGCTCGGCCTTCCACCGGAAATATGCAAATGAATTGAAAGCGCAGGGGCTGGAGTTCGCCCCGGTCGCCGACTGTTTCGCCAGCGCATTCCCTGACGGGCGCTGGTTCGGCGTCAGCAACGATCTGGAAAAGACGGCCGCGCGCATCGCCGCCTTCTCCGCCGCCGACGCCGCCACATGGCGCAGGCTGGTCGCCGCCTTCCCGGCGGAGGCCGAACACCTGTTCCGGCTGCTGGGTTCGCCGATGAGTGCCCGCGCGCTTGCCGGCACGGCGTGGAACCTGTGGCGCAAGAAGGGCATGTCCGGAGCGCTCGATACGGGCCGCCTGCTGCTGTCCTCACCCCGCGCCTGGCTGGAGGAAACTTTCGAGTCGCCGCATATCAGGGCAACGCTCGCCACTTGGGGCATGCATCTCGACTTCGCCCCGGATATCGCCGGCGGTGCCGTGTTCCCCTATCTGGAATCGATGGCCAACCAGAGTTTCGGCATGGTGCTGGGCAAGGGCGGCGCCGATACCATCATCCGTGCCCTCTCTGGCATGGTGACCTCCGCCGGCGGCAAGATCGTCACCGGCGCCGAAGTCGCCGAGATCACGGTTTCCGCCGGCAGGGCGACCGGCGTACGGCTTGCTTCGGACGAGACGCATACCGCCACCAGGGCAGTCATTGCCGGCGTCGCGCCCACGGCGCTGACGGGCAGATTGCTGCCCAATGGTTCGGGCGACGCCGGCTTCGACACGGCGATGCAGAAATTCCGCCACGCGCCAGGCACGATGATGATCCACCTGGCGCTGGACGATTTGCCGGATTGGCGTGCCGGAGCGGAGCTTCGGCAGTTCGCCTATGTGCATCTGTCGCCGTCGCTCGACGCCATGTCGCGCACCTATCAGCAGGCGATGGCGGGCATGCTGCCGGACGAGCCGGTGCTGGTGGTCGGCCAGCCGACGGCGATCGACCCGTCGCGGGCCCCTCAGGGAAAGCATGTGCTGTGGGTGCAAGTGCGCATGCTGCCCGCCGAAATCACAGGCGATGCCGCCGGCAAGATCGCACCGGACCATTGGGACAAGGTGAAGGAAGCCTACGCCGAGCGTGTCCTCGACATCATCGAGACCTATGCGCCCGGCCTGCGCAACAAGATTCTCGGCCGCGCCGTCTTCTCGCCCATCGACCTCGAGCGTGAGAACCCGAATCTCGTCGGTGGCGACCAGGTCTGCGGCAGCCATCATCTGGCGCAGAACTTTTTATTCCGCCCGGCGCGCAACTATGCCGGCTGGAACACGCCGGTGGCGCATCTGCACCTCACTGGAGCCGCGACATGGCCGGGCGCCGGCACCGGTGCGGCGTCGGGCTTCATGCTCGCACAACAGCTTGGCGGGAGGTAGGAGCCGGAGATTTCCTTGAGGCTACGAGGGGCAAGGCGCTGCTGCCCAAGAAGCCTGAACCAATGACCTGAAGACGCCGCGCAGAAACAAAACCAACAAGGGGAACGACCATGACAATCAACAGACGGGAATTGCTCGGATACAGCGCTGCGGCACTTGGGGTGGCCGCCGTCGGCCTGCCGCAGATCGCTAGGGCGGCTGCCGGCGAACTGACCATCGCCTACAATGTCAACCTGCCATCCTGGGATCCGACCACCGGACCTTCGGCCGTCAACCCGACGATCCAGGGGCTTTACCAGTCGGTATTCGACCAGTTCATCCCGCAGAAGCCCGATTTGTCCTTCGCGCCGGGCCTGCTCACCGAATGGGGCTGGAACGACGACCGCACGAAGATCATGATGACGGTGCGCGAAGGCGTGACCTGGCATGACGGCTCGCCGTTCACGGCCGAGGACGTCGTCTGGTCGCTACAGCGGGCAGGCGACGAAAAGACCGGCAACCCGATCCAGTTCGTCTGGAAGAACGTCAACAACTTCAAGATCGACGGCAACAAGATCACCGGCGACGTCGTGCAGTTCGACCCGGTCTATTTCAAATGGATGTCGTTCCTGACCGGCTACATCATGCCGAAGGCCTATTACGAGAAGGTCGGCGCCGAAGGTTTCGAGAAGGCGCCGATCGGCACCGGCCCCTACATGGTGGAAAAGTTCGAGCGCAACGCTTTCCTGCGGCTCAAGGCAAACCCGAACTACTGGGGCGGC
Source organism: Mesorhizobium sp. WSM1497 (assembly GCF_001672455.2). Taxonomy (NCBI): domain Bacteria; kingdom Pseudomonadati; phylum Pseudomonadota; class Alphaproteobacteria; order Hyphomicrobiales; family Phyllobacteriaceae; genus Mesorhizobium; species Mesorhizobium sp. WSM1497. Next base: position 97,206 of record NZ_CP021070.1, read on the forward strand.
AAGCCGGCCTTCGAGAATGTGACGATCAAGTTCGTCGCCGACGCGGCAAGCCGCGTCGCCGAGATCGAATCCGGCTCCTCGCAAGTGACGCTCGAAATCCCCTACGAGGAGTATGACCGGCTGATCGCCAAGGACGGGCTGGCCGGCTCGTGCAAGAACGTTTCCGACATCGGCATGATCTTCTTCAACGACATCGAGGCGATGCTGGACAAGAACGTCCGTCAGGCCGCCGTGATGGCCGTCGACAAGAAGCTGCTGGTCGATCGCCTGCTGCGCGGCTACGGACAGCCGATCGATACGCTGGAAACGCCGGAATACGCATCCTACGACGCGTCGATCAAGGTCGAGCACAATCCGGAAAAGGCCAAGGAATTGCTGGCTGCCTCCGGCTATTCGCCGGAAAAGCCGGTCAAGTTCACCATCCAGACGACCAAGGGCTTCAAGCCCAAGGACTATGAGATGATCCAGGCGATCGTCGGCATGTGGCGCAAGGTCGGCATCGAGGCGACGATCGAGGTCTACGAGATCGCAAAGCACTACGAACTGCGCGCCGCCGATAAGCTGGCGCCGGCCGCCTTCTACAACTGGGGCAACGCCATCGGCGATCCGACCACCTCGACCGGCTTTGCCATGTACGGCCCGAGCCCGCATTCGGTGTGGGACAGCCAGGATTTGATCGACATGATCAACCCCTTGTGGGGCGAGAAGGACGAGGCCAAGCGCATCGCCGGCTGGAAGGCTGTCGACAAATACATCGCCGAGCAGGCCTATGTGCTGCCGCTGATGCAGTATGCGCAGCCCATCGTCCATGCCAAGGGCGTCAATGTGGTGCAGCATGTGTCGGGCGCGCTGCTGCCGGCCCTGATGACCCCGGCCTGAGAGAGTCGAGAAAGGCGCGCTGTCGCAAAGCCGGCATGCCTTCTCCCAACTTGCGCAGGCCCCCTCATCCGGCCCTTCGGGCCACCTTCTCCCCGCTGGGGAGAAGAGACCGGCTCAGCCGTCAGCGACCTCTTCTCCCCTCGGGGAGAAGGTGGCCGCGAAGCGGCCGGATGAGGGGGTTTTCGCTCCATCAGTCGCTTGCACGCAGTAGGCCTACGCCAGAATGCTCCTGCAAAGATTCCTGATCCGTCTGCTGACGATGCTGATCACGCTGTTCGGCGTGGCCATCGTCGTCTTTGTCGTGATCCGCGTCGCGCCCGGCGATCCGATCGCCATGATGCTGCCGCCTGGTGCTACGGATGCCGACATTGCCCGGCTGCGAGCGCTCTACGGCCTCGACAAGACCATCGTGCAGCAATTCTTCATCTGGCTGTCAGGCGTCGCCAGGGGCGATTTCGGCACCTCGATTTCGCTCAGGCAGGATGTGCTGGGTCTCGTCTTCAACCGGCTGCCAGCGACGCTGGAGCTTGCCATCGTCGCGCTTGTGATGGCGGTGGCGCTCGGCGGCACGACGGCAATCATCGGCGCGCGCGAACGCGGCACGGCGGTCGAGGCCGGCATCGACATCGCCAGCGGCGCGGCGCTTTCCATTCCCGACTTCCTGTGGGGCCTGGTGCTGATCCTGCTGTTCGGCGTGCTGGTGCCGATCTTCGACATTTCCGGCCGGGTGTCGCCGCAGCTCGACCTGCCATTCGTCACCCAGTTTTATCTGTTCGAGAGCTTGCTTCGTCTGCGCCTCGACCTGATCTGGGATCTGCTGAAACACATGCTGATGCCGGCCGTGGCGCTGGCGCTGCCGCTGGCGGCGATCATCTCGCAGCTGCTGAAACAGTCGCTGAAGGAAGTGCTCGACCTCGACTACGTCGTGCTGGCGCGGGTCAAGGGATTCTCGGAAACACAGGTCATCCTGCGCGAAGCGCTGAAGAATGCCGCGCTGCCGACGCTGACGCTGGTCGGCGTGCAGTTCACCTTCCTCATCGGCGGCACCGTCATCGTCGAACGGCTGTTTTCCTATGAAGGCCTCGGCAACATGGCGATCGACGCCGTCATCAACCGCGACCTGCCGCTGATCCAGGGCATCGTTCTGGTCTTCGCGCTGCTGTTCGTGCTGATCAACCTCAGCGTCGACATGATGTACGCACTGCTCAATCCAAGGCTGCGCCATGGATGAGGGCCGCGCTCAAAGACGAGCTGTGTCGCCGCGTCTGTGGCTGGCCGGCGGCTGGCTGCTGCTGGCGCTTCTGGCGGCAATCTTCGCGCCGCTGGTCGCGCCGCAGGATCCGCTGGCGCAGGATTTGATGCTGGAACGGTTGCCGCCGTTCTGGATGGCCGGCGCCGAACCCGGCTATTGGCTCGGCACCGACAGCCTCGGCCGCGATCTGTTGTCGCGACTGATCTTCGGCGGCCGCATCGCCTTCATCGTCGCTTTCGCCGCGGCCATCGCCGCCTGCCTGGTCGGCTCGATGCTGGGGCTCATAGCCGGCTATTTCGGCGGCTGGGCCGACCGCATCATCTCGCGCATCGTCGATGTCTGGATGGCATTTCCGCCGGTGCTGTTCGCCATCCTTTTGGTTGCGGTGCTCGGCACAGGCTTGAGTTCCGTCATCCTCGCCATCGCCATCATCGACTGGACGCGTTTCTGCCGGGTGATCCGTGCCGAGACGATGGGCCAGTCGCGCATGGACTATGTCGAGAATGCCCGCATCGCCGGCTATGGCCGCATCGGCATCATGCTGCGCGAAGTGCTGCCCAATGTGGTGCCGTCAATCGTGGCGCTGCTGTCGCTGGAAATGGGCATCGCCGTCATCGTCGAGGCGATCCTGTCCTTCGTCAATCTGTCGATCTCGACCGACGACCCGACCTGGGGCGGCATCATCGCCGAGGGCCGGCTGTCGATCCACCAGGCCTGGTGGGTGCTCGTATTTCCGCTGATCACGCTGATCCTGACCGTGCTGTCGTTCAGCCAGTTCGGCGAGGCGCTGAAGACGCGTTTCGATCCGGTGCTGCGATGAGCGCCTGTCTCGACATCAGGGATCTGAGCGCCGTGCTGCCCAACGGCCAGCGCGTATTGCGCTCGGTGTCGCTTGCCGTTCAGCCCGGCGAGGTCCGCGCGCTGGTCGGCGAAAGCGGCGCCGGCAAGACGATGATCGGCAAGGCGGTGCTCGGTGTGCTGCCGTCGAGCGTGCGCATCGTCGCAGGCGACATGCGGCTCGAGGGCGAAGACCTCGGCAAATTGCAGCCCAAGGCGCGGCGCACGCTGATCGGGGCATGCACGGCGCTAATCCCGCAGGACCCGCTGACCGCGCTCAACCCGTCGCGCCGCATCGGCTCGCAGATGACCGACCGGCTGGTGCGCATCCTCGGCTGGAGTGGCGAGAAGGCCGATACCCGCATTCGCCAGTTGCTCGACGAGGTGCAGATCCGCGACCCCGACCGCGTGCTCAAAAGCTATCCGCACGAACTGTCCGGCGGCATGCGCCAGCGCGTGCTGATCGCTGCCGCCTTCGCCGCCGAGCCACGGCTGATCGTCGCCGACGAGCCGACCACGGCGCTCGACGTCACCGTGCAGAAGCAGATCCTGCGGCTGATCGCACAATTGCAGCGCGAGCACGGCACCGCGATCCTGTTCGTCACCCATGATCTCGGCGTCGTCGCCAAGATCAGCCAGAGGGTCTCGGTGCTCTATGCCGGCAAGGTGGTGGAGGAGGCCGAGACCGCAGCGCTCTTCGCCGCGCCGCAGCACCCCTACACACGGGCGCTGATCGCGGCGACGCCACGCTACACCGATCCTTTCGCCTCGCTAAGACCGGTGGACGAGGCGGTGCTGGCCGGACTTGCTTCGGAGATCGCTGCCGCCGACCAAGTCTGGAGGCGGCCGCATGGTTGAACCGTTGTTCTCCGTGCGCGGGCTGAAGGTCGCACTGCCCGACATGACGCGCAAGCCGCTGATCGGCCGCGCGCCATTGGTCGAAATCCTGAAGGGCCTGGACTTCGACCTGCCGCGAGGCTCGGTGACCGGCATTGTCGGCGAATCCGGTTCGGGCAAGTCGACGCTCGGCCGCGCGCTGGTGCGCCTGCTGGAGCCAAGCGCCGGCAGCATCAACTTCGACGGCCGCGACATCACCAATCTGCCGGAAGCGGAGCTGCGGCCGCTGCGGCGCAATCTGCAGATGATTTTTCAAGATCCGATGTCGTCGCTCAACCCGCGCCGCACCATTGCCAGCATTATCGCCGCGCCTTTGAAGCAGAATGGTCTTGGCGACAATCTCAAGAATCGCGTCGCCGAGGCGCTGCAGCGTGTCGGCCTGCCGCAAAGTTTCGCCAGCCGCTATCGGCACGAACTGTCGGGCGGCCAGCGCCAGCGCGTCGGCATTGCGCGCGCTCTGGCACTGTCGCCGAAATTCGTGCTGGCCGACGAGATCGTCTCCGGGCTCGACGTGTCGACGCAGGCGCAGATCCTGACCCTGCTGGAGGAGCTTGCCGCGGAGATGGGGCTGACCGTCGCTTTCATCAGCCACGATCTGTCTGTCATCCGGCGGCTGTGCCGGCAAGTGATCGTCATGCGCGAAGGCATGATCGTCGAGGCCAGCGCCACCGACGCCTTGTTCGACAAGCCGCGACAAAGCTACACGCGCGATCTCATCGCGGCCATTCCGCTGCCCGAGATCGATGCGAGCTGGCTGGACATTCCTTCCGCCGCCAAGGCGCCGCCATGAATGCATACGCACGCCGACGAGCGGGCCTCGGACGTGCGACCACAAAGACCAAGTCCCGCCAAATGGAGAGGACTGACATGAAGACCACAATCGCAATTGCAACGCTCGCCGCCGCGATGCTCGGCAGCGCCGGCATGGCCTCGGCGGATTCGATCCCGGGCATGCGCGGCCACGACCACACCGGCATCACGGTTCCCGACATGAAGCAGGCGGTCGACTTCTTCACCGAAGTGGTCGGCTGCAAGAAGGCGATGTCGTTCGGCCCGTTCGCCGACGACAAGGGCACCTTCATGCAGGATCTTCTGGGCGTCGATCCGAAGGCGGTGATCGAAGAGGTCACCATGGTGCGTTGTGGCTACGGCTCGAACATCGAGCTGTTCAAATACACCGCGCCCGACCAGAAGGACCTGACGCCGAAGAACAGCGACATTGGCGGCTTCCACATCGCCTTCTATGTCGACGATGTCGCTGCTGCCAAAGCCTATCTCGAAGGCAAGGGCGTCAAGACGCGGATGGGGCCGCTGCCGGTCAAGGAAGGGCCGGCCGCCGGCCAGACCATCCTCTATTTCCAGGCGCCGTGGGGGCTGCAACTGGAAGCGATCAGCTATCCCGATGGCATGGCCTATGAGAAGGGCGCCGAGACGGTGTTGTGGAGCCCGAAAAACCCGGAAAAGTGATCGGCAGCGCGCTTGCGTGATGACACGCAGGCGCGCTTTCGCCATGTCAGGACGATCGTTCTGATATAAAACTTTAAGCTTGAAATATCTTGTCGCCGGCGCGATACTGAACTCCAGCAAGCGAAGAGGAGATCGCACAGATGAAGGTTGCGGTTCTCGGCGGCGGACCAGCCGGCCTCTACTTTGCCATTTCGATGAAACTGAGGGACGCCGCCCACGATGTGACGGTGTTCGAGCGCAACCGCGCCGACGACACGTTCGGCTGGGGCGTCGTGCTGTCGGCCGAAACGCTCGACAATCTGTCGAAAAACGATCCGGTCAGCGCCGTCTGGATCAAGAAGCACTTTGCCTACTGGGACGACATCGCCGTCATCCATGACGGCGTGCGCACGGTCTCGTCAGGGCACGGTTTCTGCGGCATCGGCCGCAAGCGGCTGCTGGTCCTGCTGCAGCGCCGGGCGCGTGAACTCGGCGTCAAGCTGATGTTCGAGACCGACATTGCAGATCCCAAGCCCTACATGGCGACGCATGATCTGGTCGTCGCTGCCGACGGCCTGAACTCAAGGGCGCGCAACAGCTTCGTCGACATCTTCAAGCCCGACATCGACACCCGCAAATGCAAGTTCGTCTGGCTCGGCACCAACCAGAAATTCGACGACGCCTTCACCTTCATCTTCGAGAAAACCGAGCATGGCTGGGTGTGGGCCCACGCCTACCAGTTCGACAGCGACACCGCGACCTTCATCGTCGAGTGCAGCGAGCAGACCTGGGCTGCCTTCGGCTTCGGTGCGATGTCGCAGCAGGAATCCATCGCCGTTTGTGAGCGGATCTTCGAAAAACATCTCGGCGGCCACGCCTTGATGACGAATGCCAACCATATCCGCGGTTCGGCCTGGATCAATTTCCCGCGCGTGCTGTGCGAGCGCTGGTCTTACAAGAATCTCGCGCTGATGGGCGATGCAGCGGCATCGGCGCATTTCTCGATCGGCTCCGGCACCAAGCTGGCACTGGAAAGTGCTGTGGCGCTGGCCGAATATGTCGAAACCGAGCCGGACTTGGATGCCGCCTTCCGCAGATATGAGGATGCCCGCCGCACCGAGGTGCTCAAGCTGCAATCGGCGGCGCGCAATTCGCTGGAATGGTTCGAGGAGGTCGAGCGCTATCTCGGCCTCGATCCGGTGCAGTTCAACTATTCGCTTTTGACCCGCTCGCAGCGTATCAGCCACGAGAATCTGCGACTGCGCGATGCCGAATGGCTTGAAAGCGCGGAAGAATGGTTCCAGCGCCAGGCGGGCGCCGGCGGCAACAGCCTGCGCCGCGCGCCGATGTTCGCGCCGTTCAAGCTGCGCGACATGAGGCTGCAGAACCGCGTCGTCGTTTCGCCGATGGCGCAGTACAAGGCTGTCGACGGCTGTCCGACCGACTGGCATTTCACCCACTACGCCGAGCGCGCCAAGGGCGGCGCCGGCCTCATCTATATCGAGATGACCTGCGTCAGCCCGGAAGGGCGCATCACGCCCGGCTGTCCCGGCTTCTACGCGCCCGAGCATGAGGTGGCGTGGAAGCGGCTGGTCGACTTTGTCCATACCGAAACCGAAGCCAAGATCTGCGCCCAGATCGGCCATTCCGGCGCCAAGGGCTCGACCCGGCTTGGCTGGGAGGGCACTGACGTGCCGTTGGTCTCAGGCAATTGGCCTGTGATGGCGGCCTCGGCGGTCGCGTGGTCGCCGCAGAATCAGGTGCCGAAGGCGATGGACCGCGCCGACATGGACCGCGTGCGCGACGAATTCGTGGCGTCCACCGAGATGGCCGATCGTTGCGGCTTCGACATGCTCGAAATCCACGCCGCGCATGGCTATCTCTTGTCGTCCTTCATCACGCCGGTCACCAACCGGCGCACGGATGAATATGGCGGTTCGCTGGACAATCGCATGCGCTATCCCCTCGAAATCTTCCGCGCGGTGCGCGCCGCCTGGCCGGCGGAGAAGCCGATCTCGATGCGCATTTCGGCCAATGACTGGGTCGGCATCGAGGGCGTGACGCCGGCCGACGCGGTCGAGATCGCGCGGCTGCTGCATGAGGCCGGCGTCGACATCTGCGATGTCTCGGCCGGCCAGACTTCGGCGCTGGCAAAGCCGGTCTATGGCCGCATGTTCCAGACGCCGTTTTCCGACCGCATCCGCAACGAGGTCGGCATGGCGACGATGGCGGTCGGCAACATCTACGAACCCGACCATGTCAATTCCATCCTGATGGCCGGCCGCGCCGACCTCGTCGCGCTGGCACGGCCGCATCTTGCCGATCCCTACTGGACGCTGCATGCCGCCGTCATGCTCGGCGACCGCGGTGTCAAATGGCCTGATCCCTATCTGCCCGGACGCGACCAGCTCTACCGTCTGGCCGAGCGCGACGCCGCAGCGGGGCTGAAAGTATGACGGCCGCCGCGACGATACCCGGCAAGCATGCGCTGGTCACTGGCGGCGGCTCCGGCGTCGGGCGGGCCATCGCGCTGGCGCTGGCTGCTGCCGGCATCGGCGTCACCATCTGCGGCCGCCGGGAAGCAGAGCTCGCCAAGGTGGCCGGCGAAAACGACCGCATCTCTGGCATCGCCGCCGATGTCACCGACGAGGCGGCAATGGCGGCGCTCTACGAGAGGGCGCAAGCCGCGCGCGGCCCGTTCGACATCGTCGTCGCCAATGCCGGCATGGCCGGCAGCGCGCCGGCGCACAAAACCGCGCTCAGCGACTGGCAGCGGACGCTCGACGTCAATCTGACCGGTGCCTTCCTGACGGTGAAGCCCGCGCTGGCCGGAATGGCCGCGCGGAAAACGGGACGAATTGTTTTCATCGCCTCGACCGCCGGCCTGAAAGGCTACGCCTATGTCGCGTCTTACGTCGCCGCCAAGCATGGCGTCATCGGCCTGATGCGGGCGCTTGCCGCCGAAGCAGTGAAATCCGGCGTCACCGTCAACGCGGTGTGCCCAGGCTTTGTGGAAACCGAAATGCTGGAAGAGTCCATCCGGCGCATCATCGAAAAGACCGGCCGCTCGGCCGAACAAGCGCGATCGAGCCTTGCCTCGACCAACCCGCAAGGCCGCTTCATCCAGCCGGATGAAATTGCCGCCGCCGTGCTGTGGCTGTGCGGCGACGCCGCCCAATCGATCACCGGACAGGCGATTTCCATCTCAGGAGGCGAAACATGGTAGTCGGCCCCCTGCCCGCGCCGTCGGGACCCGGCAAGGACCGCTTGCGTCTGTGGATCAGGCTGCTGCGCGCCTCGCGCACGATCGAGGCCGAGCTGCGCGAGCGGCTGAAGAAGGAGTTCAACACGACGCTGCCGCGCTTCGACGTGATGGCAGCGCTTTATCGCGCGCCGGAAGGCATGCTGATGAGCGACCTGTCGCGTTTCCTGCTGGTCTCTAACGGCAATGTCACGGGCATCGTCGACCGGCTGGTTTCGGAAGGACTTGTCGCCCGCGCGCGGCGCAATGGCGACCGCCGCACCTCGATGGTGCGGCTGACCGAGGAAGGCACGCAGGCTTTTGCCGCGATCGCCGCGGCGCATGAAGGCTGGATCGGCGAATTGCTGGGCAAGGTCAGTGAGGACGACGCGCGCCGGCTGACCGGCATGCTGACCTCGTTCCGCAGCAACTGGGAGGGACGCGAATGACCGCAATGGCCGGGCGCAAGCCGAAGCATTTCCTCTGGGAGGTCGAGGGCAGGATCGCCAAGGTCCGACTCGACCGGCCGGAGCGCAAGAACCCGCTGACCTTCGACAGCTATGCGGAACTCCGCGACACGTTCCGCGACCTCGTCTATGCCGACGATGTCGACGCCGTGGTGTTCCTTTCCAATGGCGGCAATTTCTGCTCCGGCGGCGATGTCCACGACATTATCGGCCCGCTGGTCAAAATGGACATGAAGGAGCTCCTGGTCTTCACCCGCATGACCGGCGATTTCGTCAAGGCGATGCTGAATTGCGGCAAGCCGATCATTGCGGCGGTCGACGGCGTCGCGGTCGGCGCCGGCGCCATCATTGCGATGAGCTCCGACATCCGCATCGCCACGCCGGAAGCCAAGACCGCGTTCCTATTTACCCGCGTCGGCCTCGCCGGCTGCGACATGGGCGCCTGCGCGATCCTGCCGCGCATCATCGGCCAGGGCCGCGCCGCCGAGCTGCTCTACACCGGCCGCACCATGACGGCTGATGAAGGCGAACGCTGGGGTTTCTACAACCGGCTGGTCGATGCCGCATCGCTTGAAGCCGACGCGCTCGACATGGCGGCGCGCATCGTCTCCGGCCCGACCTTCGCGCACGGCATCACCAAGACTCAGCTCAACCAGGAATGGTCGATGGGCCTCGACCAGGCGATCGAGGCGGAAGCGCAGGCGCAAGCGATCTGCATGCAGACCCGCGACTTCGAACGCGCCTACAAGGCGTTCGTGGCCAAGGAAAAGCCGGTGTTCGAGGGGGATTGAGGATGATGCTTTGCGTGGAGACGTTGGCGGGAGGGGGGCGCCGTAGTGCGCAAGGCCTCAATAGCGGGGCCACCAATGCCTGATCGTTCCTTCCTCTCCTGGCCGTTCTTCGAAGACCGCCATCGCGAACTAGCCAAGCACCTCGAGGCATGGTGCACGACCAACCTCCCAGTCGATCATCATGATGTCGACGCGGCCTGCCGCGAGCTGGTGACCAAGCTTGGCCAAGACGGCTGGCTGAAGCCGACGGCGCTCGACACCGACAATCCGGGGCCACTCGACGTGCGCACTTTGTGCATCACGCGCGAGACGCTCGCTCGCCATGACGGGTTGGCCGACTTCGCCTTCGCCATGCAGGGGCTGGGCACCGGCGCGCTCAGCCTGTTCGGCACGCCGGAGCAGCAGGAATGGCTTTCGAGGACACGCGCCGGCAAAGCGATTTCGGCCTTCGCCCTGTCGGAGCCGCGCTCTGGCTCGGACGTCGCCAACACCGAGATGACGGCGACCCGCGACGGCGACAGCTTCGTTCTTACAGGCGAAAAAACCTGGATTTCCAATGGCGGCATCGCCGACCTCTATGTCGTCTTTGCCCGCACCGGCGAGGCGCCGGGCGCCAAGGGGCTCTCGGCCTTCCTCGTGCCTGGCGACGCCAAGGGCCTTGGCATCGCCGAACGGCTCGAAGTGATCGCGCCGCATCCGCTGGCGCGGCTGTCTTTCGAGCGGGTCCGCCTGCCGGCCACCGCACTGATCGGCAGGCCAGGCGACGGCTTCCGCATCGCCATGTCGGTGCTCGATGTGTTCCGCTCGACCGTCGGTGCGGCGGCACTCGGCTTTGCCCGCCGCGCACTGGATGAAAGCATCAAACGCGTGGTCGAGCGCAAACTGTTCGGCGCGCCGATGGCCGAATTGCAAATGGTGCAGGGGCACATCGCCGACATGGCGCTCGATGTCGATGCGGCGGCGCTGCTGGTCTACCGTGCCGCCTGGACCAAGGACATGGGCGCGCCCCGCGTCACCCGCGAGGCGGCGATGGCCAAGCTGTTCGCCACCGACAAGGCGCAAGAGGTGATCGACAAGGCCGTGCAACTGCACGGCGGCGACGGCGTCCGCAAAGGCCACATCGTCGAAAGCCTGTATCGCGAGATCCGCGCGCTGCGCATCTATGAGGGTGCCTCCGACGTGCAGAAAGTGGTGATTGCGCGGCAAGTGATGGGCGCGGCCTGAAGCAGGTCGCGCCCACGGACCAGACTGTTTTGACAATGGATATTGCGAACCGAGTTTTGACGAATCGGGAGACTGAAATGCACCAGATTTTGCAGCCGGAAGGCTGGGCCAAACCTGTCGGCTACGCCAACGGCGTCGCGGCGCGCGGTCGGCTCGTCTTCGTTGGCGGACAGGTCGGCTGGAACGGCCAATGCCAGTTCGAAACCGACGATTTTGTTGGCCAGGTGCGGCAAACGCTTCAGAACATCGTCGCGGTGCTGGCGGAAGCCGGCGCGGGGCCGCAGCACATCACCTCGATGACCTGGTACTTCACCGACAAGGCCGAATACCTTGCCAATCTCAGGGGTATCGGCGAGGCCTATCGCGAGGTCATCGGCCGGCATTTTCCGGCGATGGCCGCCATGCAGGTGGTGGCGCTGGTCGAGGATCGTGCCAAGATCGAAATCCAGGCCACCGCCGTCATTCCGGAATAAATTATTGGCTGCCTCAGGAATAAATTATTCGCGAAGCCCCGCCTGCCTCAAGATCGGCAGCACGTGATCGCAGAAATAGGGCAGTTCTTGCGTGTAGTTGACGAAGGACAGCGCGATGCCCTGATAGCCGTGCCCGGCAATGGCGACCATGTCGGCGGCGATCGTTTCCGGCGTTCCGATCAGCGGGTAGGTGCCGGCGCCGCCGGCGAAACGCTGCCGGTAGCGGTCATAGGCGTGCGGGTCGTGCGATTGCGAGAATTCCTTCTTGCCGGCCATGTGGGCATCGACGGCGTCATGGTCGGCCATATCGACGGCGTAGCGCGTGTAGTAGGCCTGCGCCTCTTCCATCGTCGGGCGGCAGACGACATGCGCCACGGTGTAGACGCCGACATCGCGGCCTGCCTTATCGGCCCGCTCGCTGATGTCGGCGACATGCTTGCCGGCATCGCTCATTTCCGAAAATGTCGTGAACAGATAATCGCACCGGGCGGCAGCGAAATCGCGGCCCGGCCCGCCGAAGGCGGCGTTCATGGTCACGGGGCGCGGAACCTGCAGACTGGCCGGCCGGCTGACAGCCTCCTTGAGGCGGTAATAAGTGCCTTCGTAATCGAGCGGCTCGGCCGACGCATAAAGCTTTTCCAAGATTTCGATCCATTCGGCCGCCTGATCGTAGCCCTTCTCGACCAAAGGCGTGCCGAACATGCCGAATTCCTTCGGGTTCCAGCCGCAGACGATGTTCAAGCCCGCGCGTCCCTGGCTGATGTGGTCGACCGTCGCCAGCGCCTTGGCGGCATAGAGCGGATGCACCAGTGGCACATGCACGGTCATGAACAGGCCGATCTGCTCGGTGGCCATGGCGAGTGCCGCCGCCCAGGTGAAGGTCTCGAACGACCATTCGCGCACCTTGTTGCGGCCGCCGAAGCCGCGCCAACGCGCGATCGGCAGCATGAACTCCAGCCCGGCGCGGTCGGCGATCTGGGCTGCGGTCACATTGTCCTGCCAGCTCGCCGCCCAGCGCTCCGGCACATCGGTGATGGCGAGCCCGCCATCGGCATTGGTCGAAAAGACGCCAAGCTTCAGTCTGTTCGGGCCGTGCAAAGGGTGTGGTTTGTTCACGTCGCGACCTCCCGGCGAAGATCGCACGCTAGGCCCGCGCAGAAATATTTCAAGCATGAAATAGCTTGGCGTCACCATCGCTCGCGGGTATCGGTTCCAGCGGGCCGCACCATGTCCACCACGCAACGGACACCGCAGCTTTTTAAGCTTAAAACTTTCGCCTTGAAAAGCGCCGCACTTTGGATAAGCATTCCGGAGTCGATGGCGATTGCCGTGCCGGACGGGCTTGCCGGCCAGTCCATCGAGCAGACCAGTCCATCGTGCCGGCCAGCCATCGTGGGTGCTCCGGGTGGGAGTCTCAGTTCTTGTCGTTCATACTGCCCCAGTCATCATCCAACACGCGCCATGCCTTCGATGACGTGTGCGCGGATTCGCGGTCTGCAACACACAACATCGCCAACCGTGACCGCATGGTCGCTGCCTTGAATTGACGCCCTGCCTGAAGCGGGGCGGCAAATAACCGTGCGGGAGCAACCCGCCCGATCAACAACAGAGGGAACACAAATGAGCTTCACGCGTCGCAAACTGCTTCTTCTCGCCGCCGCCATCGGCATCGCCGCCGGCCCCGCCACCGCTTATGCCGCCGACATGCTCAATGTCGGCGCCTACCCCACCAACCCGCCCTTCGAATTCAAGAACGAGAGCGGCACTTTCGAAGGCTTCGAGGTCGACATCGTCAACGAAGCCGCCAAGCGCATCGGCATGACCACCGACATCGCCGATCTCGGTTTCCAGGCGCTGTTTGCCGCCACCACCTCGAAGCGCATCGACGTCGCCATCTCGTCGATCACCATCACGGCGGAGCGGCTGAAGTCACAGTCGTTCACGCAGCCCTATTATGATTCCGATATGGGCATCGCCACCAAGGCCGACAGCCCGATCAAGGCCGAGGCCGACCTCAAGGGCAAGATCATCGGCGTGCTGTCAGGCTCGACCGGCGAAACCTGGGTCAAGGCGCATCAGGAAGCCGACGGCTTCAGCGACGTGAAGGGCTACGACACGCAGCAGAACCTGCTGCTCGACCTCAGCGCCGGCCGCGTCGATGCGGCAGTCAGCGACATTCCGGGCATGGAATATTCCTTCACCAAGATGAAGGACCTGGTGGTCAAGGAGCGCATCAAGACCGGTGAGCAATACGGCCTGATGATGACCAAGGACCACCCGCTGCTCGGCAAGCTGAACGATGCGCTGAGCGCGATGAAGAAGGACGGCACGCTGGCCGCGATCCACAAGAAGTGGTTCGGCAGCGACGCGCCCGCCGACTCTTCGACCATGAAGGAAATGCCGCTGCCGAAGGCCTGAGCTGAAAGCTGCGGTAACATCGTGCCGGCTTTCCAGGCCGGCACGATTCTTTCACGCCTGGCCGCCGGCTTCTGCCGCAGATCTCCTGCCCTCGGCGGGCCCATCGAGTTTAACGTGAGCATTCTTTGCTCTGGGGTTCGGGAACGCTCCCATGTCGCTGATCGACACCTTCTTCAACCCCGACGTCATCATGTCCAGCCTGCCGGCGCTGCTGCGCGGCTTCCTGAACACGCTGCTGCTCGGCATTTTGAGCATCGGCATCGGCATCCCCATCGGCCTGGGGATCAGCCTGGTGCGGCTCTATGCGCCGAAGCCGCTGCGCTGGCTCGCGGTCGGCTACACCGACATCTTCCGCGCCCTGCCGGTGCTGGTCGTGCTGATCCTGATCTACTATGCGCTGCCCTTCCTCGGCATACGCCTGTCGTCCTGGGCATCGGCGGTGACAGCCTTCGCCTTCATCATGTCGGCCTACTCGGCCGAGGTGTTCCGCTCCGGCATCGAAAGCATTCCGCGCGGGCAGTTCGAGGCGTCGCAGGCGCTTGGCCTGCCGTTCCTCCTGACCTTGCGCAAGGTGGTGCTGCCACAAGCGATCCGCGTCGTCATCCCGCCGATGACCAGCAACTGCGTCTCGATGTTCAAGGACACCTCGCTCGCCTCCACCGTGGCGCTGCCGGAACTCTTGAAGGAGGCGACCAACGCGCAGTCGCTCTACGCCAACCCCTCGCCGCTGATCGGCGCCGCCCTCGTCTATCTCATCTTCCTCTGGCCGATGGTCCGCCTCGTCAGCCTGCTTGAAGAGCGCTTCAAGACCGAAAAGAAGCGCTGACCTCCGCCACCTGATCCCCGTCCAAGCCCTCCGCAGGAGCCTACCCGTGAATAAGCATCAAACCGACAATGCGAATGCCACCGCGTTCCCCGTCGACACCATCCGCGCCATGTTTCCAGCCTTGCAGCGGGCCGGCGATTTCATCTTTTTGGACAACGCCGCCGGCGCGCAGATCCCGCAGAGCGTGCTCGACGCGGTGACCAATCATCTGGTTTCGTACAATGTGCAGCGTGGCGGCCGCTATGGCCGCAGCGTCACCGTCGACCAGTCGGTCGCCGATGCGCGGACAAGCGTCGCTCTGCTCATCAACGCCTACAGCCCGGCGGAAATCTGCTTCGGCATGAATGCCACCTCGTTCATCCGCCTGGTCAGCCTCGGCATCGGCCAGATGCTGCAGGAGCGCGACGAGATCGTCGTCACCGACATGGACCATGACGCCAACATCGCGACTTGGCTGGCGCTGGAATCGGCCGGTGCGAAATTCAAATGGTGGCGGATGCGTGAGGACGGCAATCTGCATGTCGACGATCTGCGTCCGCTGGTTTCGGACCGCACCCGCCTGGTCGCCTGCACGGTCACGGCGCACTCGATCGGCTCGATCGTCGATGTCGCTGCGGTGGCTGAGATCGCGCATGCGGCCGGCGCCGAAGTGTTCCTCGACTGCGTGCATTACGGGCCGCATGGACTGATCGACGTGCAGGCCTGGGACTGCGACTATCTCGTCTGCTCCGGCTACAAGAATTTCTCGCCGCATATGGGCTTCCTGTGGGGCCGCTTCGAAACGCTGAAGCGGCTGCCGACCTTCCGCGAGGACTTCATCCCCGACGAGCCGCCCTACAAGGTCGAGGCCGGCACCTTCATCTACGAGAACGTTTCCGGCATGGATGCGGCGGTGCAGTATCTGGAACTGATCGGCCGCAATCTGGCGCCGTCCAACAACCGCTCCCGACGCGAAAACATCGTTGCCGGCATGGGCGCCATCCGCGACTACGAGCTGGTGCTGGCGCGCGAGATGCTGGCCGTGCTGAAGGATTGCGGGGCAACCATCTACGGCGTTGCCGACGAGGCGCGCATCCATGAGCGCGTGCCGACCTTCTGCTTCAACATCGGCAAATTGTCGCCGCAGCGCATCGTGGAGGAAATGGCCGAGATGCAGATCGGCATCCGCGACGGCCACATGTACGCGCCGCGGCTGATGAAGCGCCTTAACCTGTCGATGGACAGCGGCGCCATCCGCGCCTCGCTGGTCCACTACAACACGGTCGAGGAAGTCCGGCGCTTCGGCGAAGCTCTGCGTGCGATTGTCACGAAGCTGTCGTGAGAGGCGGCCTCTCCAGCGTCGTCATCCACGGGCGGAACAAGGGAGCGTAGCGACGCAGTGCAGACCCGAGGATGACGAAGAGACGTTAGGCCGCTTTCTTCTTCGCCAGCCTCGCCTTGATCGACGCGACGTCGGCGCGCGGTGTCGCCGCGAACAGCGTCCGGGTGTAGCTGTGCTTGGGATCGGCAAAGACCTCGTCGCGCGAGCCGTATTCCACCGCCTCGCCGAAATACATCACCATCACATCGTCGGCGATGTAACGCACCACGGACAGATCGTGGCTGATGAAGACATAGGTCAGCTGGAACTCATCCTGCAGGTCGGCAAGCAGGTTGAGCACCTGCGCCTGCACCGACAGATCGAGCGCCGAGACCGGCTCGTCGAGCACCAGCAGGCTCGGGTTCAGCATCAGCGCGCGGGCAATGGCGATGCGCTGACGCTGGCCGCCGGAAAACATATGCGGATAGCGATTGTAGTGCTCGTGGCCGAGGCCAACCTTCTTCAACATCTTCATCGCAAGGTCGCGCCGCTCGGACGCCGGCTTGTCGGTGTTGATCAAAAGCGGCTCGCCCAGCACGTCGCCGATCTTCTGGCGCGGATTGAGCGATCCGTAGGGGTTCTGGAAGACGATCTGCACCTTGCGGCGCATCTCCTTGGTCAATCCGCCCTTGGCGATGTCGACCTTGTTGCCGTCGATGAACAATTCGCCCGATGTCGCCGGATCGATCAGCGTGATGATGCGGGCAAGCGTTGACTTGCCGCAGCCGCTTTCGCCGACAATGGCCAGCGTCTTGCCCTTGTCGACCTTGAACGAGACCCCCTTGACCGCGTGCACGGTACGCGGCCCGGTGAACAGGCCGCCGCCGATGTGGTAGTCGCGGACGATGTTCTTGCCTTCGAGAACCGTGGTGCTCATGAGGTGGCTCCCGCAGCAGAAGGCGCCGGCTCGAACATCATGTCGGAAACGGTCGGAAGCCGGTCGCCGACGGCGTTCTCCGGCAAGGCCGACAACAGCGCCCGCGTGTAATTGCTCTTTGGCGATTCAAACAGCGACAGCACGTCGGCCTCTTCCATCTTGCGGCCCTTGTACTGGACGATGACGCGGTCAGCGGTCTCGGCCACCACGCCCATATTGTGGGTGATCATGATCAGGCCCATGCCGTATTTGGCCTGCAGCGAAACCAGCAGATCGAGGATCTGCTTCTGGATGGTGACGTCGAGCGCCGTGGTCGGCTCGTCGGCGATCAGCAGTTTCGGATTGCAGGCAATGGCGATGGCGATCATGACGCGCTGGCACTGGCCGCCCGACATCTGGTGCGGGAACGAACTCAGCCGCTCTTCAGGGTCGGCGATGCCGACCAGCTTCATCAGTTCGATGGCACGCGCCCGGCGCTGGGCGCGGTCCATGCCCATGTGGAAGCGCAGCACCTCCTCGATCTGGAACCCGACGGTGAAGCACGGGTTGAGGCTGGCGATCGGCTCCTGGAAGATCATCGAGATGTCCTTGCCGACGATCTTGCGGCGTTCGGACGGGCTAAGCTTCAGAAGGTCGACACCGTCGAAGGCCATGCGGTCGGCCTTGACGGTTGCCGTGTTGGGCAACAGCCCCATCACCGCCAGCATCGCCACCGACTTGCCGGAACCGGACTCGCCGACGATCGCCAGCACTTCGCGCGGCTCGATCGACAGGTCGATGCCTTGCACGGCCATGAACGGTCCGGCCGCGGTGTCGAAGGAAACGGTGAGGTTTTTGATCTCGAGCAGAGACATGCTCACGACCTCTTCAGCTTGGGGTCGAGCGCGTCGCGCAGACCGTCGCCGATCAGGTTGATGGCAAAGACGGTGATCAGGATGGCGAGGCCGGGGAAGGTCACCACCCACCAGGCGCGCAGGATGAACTCGCGCGCTTCGGCCAGCATGGTGCCCCATTCCGGCGTCGGCGGCTGCGCGCCCATGCCGAGGAAGCCAAGGGCCGCCGCCTCGAGGATGGCGTTGGAGAAAGACAGCGTCGCCTGCACGATCAACGGCGCGATGCAGTTTGGCAGGATGGTGACCAGCATCAGCCTGAGATGGCTGGCGCCGGCGACCTTGGCCGAGACGACATATTCGCGGGTCTTTTCGGCCATCACGGCGGCGCGGGTGAGCCGGGCGAAATGCGGCTGCAGCACGAAGGCGATGGCGATCATGGCGTTGACGAGGCCGGGGCCAAGCACCGCGACCAGCACCAGGGCCAAGAGCAGCGACGGGAAGGCCAGGATGATGTCCATGATGCGCATGATCAGCGTGTCGACCCAGCCGCGGCAGTAGCCGGCGAGCAGGCCGAGGATGACGCCTGAAATCAGCGCTGACGTGACAACGACGAAGCCGATGGCGAGCGAGAAGCGCGAGCCGTAGATCAGGCGCGACAGCATATCGCGGCCGACGGCGTCGGTGCCGAGCAGGAACTGCGCATTGCCGCCCTCCTGCCAGGCCGGCGGCGTCAGGAAGAAGTCGCGGAACTGATCGTCCGGCGAATGCGGCGCCAGCAGCGGCGCGAAGATGGCGATCAGGATCAGCAGCGCGAAGACGAAGAGCCCGATCACCGCGCCCTTGTTGACGGAGAAGTAATGCCAGAACTCGCCGAACATCTGCAACCTGGCGTCCTGCGGCTTGACGACGGTCGCGGCTTCGATGGTGGCGGGGCCTTCATTGCTCATGTCAGTTGGCCCGGATGCGTGGGTTGATGACGGCGTAGAGCACGTCGACGATGAGGTTCACCGACATGACGATCAACGCGATCAAAAGCAACCCGCCCTGCACGGTGAAATAGTCGCGCTTGGAAATGGCGTCGATCATCCATTTGCCGATGCCGGGCCAGGAGAAGATGCTCTCGGTCAGGATGGCGCCGGTGAGCAGCGTGCCGACCTGCAGGCCGATGGTGGTGACGACCGGGATCAGCGCGTTGCGGAAGGCGTGCAGGCCGATGACCCTACGCGGCGCCAGGCCCTTGGCGCGCGCGGTGCGGACATAGTCCTCACCCAGCACCTCGAGCATCGCCGAGCGCGTCTGCCTCGCGATGACGGCGAGCGGAATGGTGCCGAGCACGATGGTCGGCAAGATCAGGTGCGACAGCGCCGAACGGAAGGCGCCCTTCTGGCCCGAGATCAGGGAATCGATGGTCATGAAGCCGGTCACCGGCTTGAAGAAGTAGAGGAGGTCGATGCGGCCTGAAACCGGCGTCCAGTGCAGCATGCCGGAGAACACGATGATCAGCAGCAGACCCCACCAGAAGATCGGCATGGAATAGCCGGCCAGCGCCGTGCCCATGGTCAGTTGGTCGAACCAGGAGCCGCGGCGGATGGCAGCGAAAATGCCGGCGGCCACACCCAGGATGACGGCAAAGATCATGGCGAAGATGGCGAGCTCGACCGTTGCCGGAAAGCGGACAAGGAAGTCCTTGAGCACCGGTGTCTTGGTGGAAAACGAGGTGCCGAAATCACCGCCGAGGATGTTCGTCAGATAGGTCAGATATTGTTGCCAGATCGGCAGGTCGAAACCGAACTGGTGCATGAGCGCCGTGTGGCGTTCGGGCGACAGGCCGCGTTCGCCCGCAAGCACCAGCACCGGATCACCGGGCAGGATGCGCACGAAGCCAAAGGCGAGGATGGTTATCCCGATGAAGGTCGGGATGATGAGGGCGAGCTTGCCGAGGATATAACGCAGCATGGCGGGCGAGTGGGGGCGTCACCACATGGTGGCGCCCCCGTTTCGCAACCTTATTCGGCGATATCGACGCCGTCGAAGCGGTGGATACCGAGCGGATCCATCGCAAAGCCGGTGACGGTCTTCTGCATCGGCATGAACACCTTGGAGTGAGCGAGCGTCGCCCAGGGTGCCTGTTCCTTGAAGATGACCTGTGCCTGTTCATAGAGCTTGGTGCGCTCGGCCTGGTCCGAAACGGTCTTGGCCTTGTTGATGAGCGCATCGAAGTCCTTGTTGCACCATTCCGCGCGGTTGTTCGAACCGACGGAAGCGCAGCTCAGGAGCACGCCGAGGAAGTTGTCCGGATCGCCATTGTCGCCGGTCCAGCCGACGATGACGGCGCCGTCGTGATCGACCGCGGAAGCGCGCTTGAGGTATTCACCCCAATCGTAGCTGACGATCTCGACGGTGACGCCGACCTTGGCGAAGTCCGCCTGGATCAATTCGGCGGTGCGGCGCGCGTTCGGCATGTAGGGGCGCGACACCGGCATGGCCCAGACGTTCATCTTGAGGTCCTTGACGCCGGCCTCTTCAAGCAGCTTCTTGGCTGCATCCGGATCGTACGGATCGTCCTTCACTTCCTTGTTGTAGGACCACATGGTCGGCGGGATCGGGTTGACCGCCACCTGGCCGGCACCCTGGAAGACCGCGTCGATGATGGCCTTCTTGTTGATGGCCATGTTGAGCGCCTTGCGCACGCGCACGTCGTCGAACGGCTTCTGCTGGGTGTTGTACATCAGCGCGCCGACATTGAGGCCTTCCTGCTCCTCGACCTTCAGGTTCGCATCGGCCTGCAGGCCGGCGATGTCGGCCGGTGCCGGGTACGACATGATGTTGCATTCGCCGGCCTTGAGCTTCTGCGCGCGCACGGCCGGATCGGTGGTGATGGCGAAGACCAGATCGTCGATCTTCTGCTTGCCGCCCCAATAGTCCGGGTTGGCCTTGTAGCGGATGGCGGCGTCGGTCTGGTAGTCGACGAAGATGAACGGGCCAGTGCCGATCGGCTTCTGATTGAACAGCTCAGGCGTCTTGTCGGCCTGCAGCTTGTCGGCATATTCCTTGGAGACGACGGAGGCAAAATCCATGCCCAGCGTCGGAATGAAGGTGATCGCCGGCTCCTTGAGGGTGAACTTCACCGTCAGGTCATCGACCTTCTCGACCTTGGTGATGTTGTCGCCGAACTGGTCATTGTAATACTGGTAGGCAATGCCCGGAATGTACTGGAACCAGGGACCGTTCTTGTCGACCTGACGTTCGAACGAGAACACCACGTCGTCGGCGTTGAAGTCGCGCGTCGGGGTGAAATAGTCGGTGGCGGCGAATTTGACGCCCTTGCGCAGCTTGAAGACATATTCCTTGCCATCGTCGGAGATCGTCCAGCTTTCGGCCAGGCCCGGCGAGGTCGTCGTCTTGCCGTGATCGAATTCGACGAGGCGGTTGAAGACGGTGCGCGAGGACGCGTCGAACGTCTGGCCTGCGGTATACGGCGCCGGATCGAAACCTTCCGGCGAAGCTTCCGCGCAGTAGACCAGAGTTTTCGCATTGGCCATGCCGCCCAGGACGCTTGCAGCCAGCAACGCGGCTGCAAAAGTCAGCTTCTTATTCATTGAGCACTCCCTGATGTTCTTCCAAGCCCCTCTATCAGGCTCGCGAAGCGCGCATATAAGCACCGTTTTTCCGGCTTTGGAACACCCCGTTTGCTTACCCCGCGGGAAGCAGGAAAAAAATCCGCAACTTTGCCAAATTGCAGAAAAAATTAGCCGTTTCTTCCGTTCACGAGATTATTAACAGCCGAATTTTTTTATTGATCGCCAGGCTGACGATATAAATGTTCCCGGCGCTTCCGAGCGGCCGTGGGATGCGTCAGGACACCGCCTGGAGCGCTGGCGGCGGCAAAGACTTTCGACGGCAAATCTTTCGCCGCGTTGCCGCAAGGGCAAGACTTGCACGCTCACCAAGGGAGGCAATACATAGGGTGTAGCGGCCGCAGCGGAGGGCGCCCTTGCCAATTCAGGGGCGAGTGCGGCACGGATGAACAAGACTTGTCCAGGGAGGAACGGTTGGCAAAAGCATCAAGGACGACGGCGCCGGTGAAAGCGGGAGCCAAGGCGCCGTCGAAAGCAGCCGGTACTGCCAAGCCGAAAGCACCCGTTGCCAAAGCCGCCAAGCCGAAGGCGGCCGCGGCACCTGTAAGGGCAAGCACAAAGCCGGCGGCGAAAGCCCCGGCCAAGGCTGCGGCCGGAAAGACGGCGCCGGGGCGTAAAGCGGGTGCGGCAAAGCCCGCTGCCAGGCCGGCCTCGAAGGCCGCGGCGGCAAAGCCGGCCGACGCCACCGCCAACCGATTGCCGAAAGCGCTGACGGCGCTGGCCGCCGGCTTGCCGGAAAAGCCTTGGCTCAAGAGCTATCCGAAAAACGTGCAGGCGGAGATCGGCGCCCTGCCCTACAGCTCGATCGGCGATTTCCTCGTCGCCGCCTGCAAGCAGTTTTCCGCGCAGCCGGCCTTCACCTGCATGGACAAGTCCATCAGCTACACCGATGTCGAGCGGCTGTCGGCGGCCTTCGGCGCCTACCTGCAATCGAAGGGCCTGCAGAAAGGCGCGCGCGTCGCGCTGATGATGCCCAACGTGCTGCAATATCCGGTGGCGATGATGGCGATCTTGCGAGCGGGTTATGTGGTGGTGAACATCAATCCGCTCTACACGCCGCGCGAGCTCGAACACCAGCTGAAGGATTCCGGGGCGCAAGCCATCGTCATCCTGGAGAACTTCGCCAACACCTTGCAGGCGGTGATCGCCAGGACCGCGGTCAAGCATGTGGTGGTCGCCGCGATGGGCGACATGCTTGGCGGGCTGAAGGGCACGATCGTCAATTTCGTCGTGCGCCGCGTGAAGAAGATGGTGCCGGCATGGTCGCTGCCCGGGCATGTCAAGTTCAATGCCGCCATGAAGGCCGGCGCCGGTATGGGCTTCAGGCCGGCCAAGGTGGCAGCCGACGATGTCGCCTTCCTGCAATATACGGGCGGCACCACGGGCGTCTCGAAGGGCGCCACGCTGCTGCACAGCAACGTGCTCGCCAACGTCGCGCAGAACGCGCAGTGGATGGAGGACGCCTACACGATCAAGCCGAAACCCGCGCATCCCAACTTCATCTGCGCGCTGCCGCTCTATCATATCTTCGCGCTGACGGTGAACGCGCTGATGGGCATGCAGCAGGGCGCCCGCAATGTGCTCATTCCCAATCCGCGCGACATCCCAGGCTTCGTCAAGGAATTGCAGAAATATCCGGTGCACATCTTTCCCGGCCTCAACACGCTGTTCAACGCGCTGCTCAACAATGAGGATTTCCGCAAGCTCGACTTCAAGCCGCTGGTGCTGACGCTGGGCGGCGGCATGGCGGTGCAGAAGGGCGTCGCCGAACGCTGGAAGGCGCTGACCGGATGTTCGGTCACCGAAGGCTACGGCCTCTCGGAAACCTCGCCGGTGGCCACCGCCAACAAGTTCACCGCCGGCGACTTCACCGGCACCATCGGCTTGCCGCTGCCCTCGACGGAGATCGCCATCCGCGACGAAGACGGCAACAATTTGCCGCTCGGCGAGGTCGGCGAAGTCTGCATCCGGGGGCCGCAAGTGATGGCGGGCTACTGGAACCGGCCGGATGAGACCGCCAAGGTGATGACCAAGGACGGCTACTTCAAATCCGGCGACATGGGCTTCATGGACGAGCGCGGCTACACCAAGATCGTCGACCGCAAGAAGGACATGATCCTGGTCTCGGGCTTCAACGTCTATCCCAACGAGCTCGAGGAAGTCGTGGCGATGCATCCGGGTGTGCTCGAAGTGGCGGCGATCGGCGTGCCGGACGAGCATTCAGGCGAGGTGCCGAAACTGTTCGTGGTCAGGAAGGATCCGGCGCTGACCGCCGAGGCACTGACCGCCTTTTGCCGCGAGAACCTGACCGGCTACAAGCGGCCCAGATACATCGAATTCCGCACCGAACTGCCGAAGACGCCGGTCGGCAAGATCCTGCGGCGAGCGCTGCGCGAATGATTGCAGCCGTCGGCGCGGATGCCGTAGATGCACCTTGCCGTCCTGACCCGGCAGAGTTCATCAGGACGAACATGCGCCTCGCCCCGGTGCCGTCGGTGCCTGAGATCCAGCTTTTTACACCGCACCCGGCCAGTGGCCTGAGACGGCTTACCGATACGCACCAAAGCGCTGACGACGAAGACGACACGATCGAGGCGGACAACAATGGACCTGAGCCGCAGCCGCCTTACTGGGCTTACGTGTGGGCCGGCGGCGCGGTGCTTGCGCGCCATATACTGGATCATCCGCAAACGGTAGCCGGTCGCCGCGTGCTCGACCTTGGTGCCGGCTCCGGCCTTGTCGGCATCGCCGCAGCCAAGGCCGGTTCGCGCGAAGTGATCGCCGCCGAGATCGACCGTAACGGCGTTGCCGCGATCGGCCTCAATGCCGCGGCCAACGGCGTCGAGATCGCCATTGTCGACAAGGACATTACCACGGGTCCCCCGCCGGCGGTCGAGCTCGTGCTTGCCGGCGACGTGTTCTACGGCCCTGAGGTTGCTCTGCGGGTTATCCCGTTCCTCGACCGCTGCCTGGCGGCCGGCATCGAGGTGCTGGTCGGAGATCCCCGCCGCAACGACCTGCCGCTGTCCCGGCTGCGGTTGGTCGCCGAATACCGGGTGCCGGATTTCGGCGACGCGAAGGGGGCTGCGACGAGGCTTAGCGGCGTCTTTTCGTTTGAGGAGGGAGCGCGCTGACGCCACAGAGCAAGCCTAAATTCTACTCATTGTGGACAAACATCGAGGGCAGAAAATAGATTCGACTAGCCGTTGGTCGGAGAAGTCGAGTGGCGTGGATTAAAGTTGTTCAACGTATCGGTTTCACAGTTTGCCCAAAATGCGAAAATCGGGGCTTCGATCTTCAGCCAGGCGAAGACATCGACAGCGCAAAGCGCCAAGATCAGGTGCGGCAAATGCGGGTACGTTTGTTCTGCTGATGAGTGGCCCATTGTGTCTGAAAACAAACCAGAAGCTCGATAGTTTCCATGGACTGCTCCCCCATCTCGGCCATTGGCAGAAAATCCCGAGGTGAATCGAGTTTGACCTAGCCTTTCCCGTCAGATCGTCTCCTTGACCCGTGCCGACAAAAAATCCGGCAGGTCGGCGACCGAATCCAGGACAACGTCGGCAATGCCGGCCAGCGATTCGCGGGTCCCAGTGCCGGAGAGCACGCCGACCGCCAGCCCGCAGCCGCCGGCTCGTGCCATTTCGAGGTCGTGCCGGTTGTCGCCGACCATGGCGATTTCCGCCGGCTTGAGGCCGGTGAGATCGCTAAAGGCCTGGATGGTGTCGGGCGCCGGCTTCGGATTGGCCACCGCGTCGTAGCCATAGGCCGCGTCGAACAATTGAGCGACGCCGAGCGTGACCAGCGTCTTTTCCGCGCCGCTGGTCGAATCGTTGGTGGCGACGCCAAGCCGGTAGGATTTCCTGTGCAGTGCCGTCAGCGTATCGACGATGCCCGGCAGCGCCACAGCCATCGCCGAGCCTTGCACGGAGGTGATCTCGTTGAAGCGGGCAACCGCAAGCATCTGGTCCTCGTTGGACAGGCGCGGGAACCACAATTCGACGACGTCGAGATTGGTGCCGGAGGCAAAGATGGAGTCCGGCTTGAAACGCTTGTTGGCGAAATCGAAGCCGGCAGCGGCCAGCAGCCTGTCGGCTTTCCAGCGATCGCCTTCCGACGCATCCATGGCCATGAAGTCGGCAACGCCGAGCCAGGTGGCGTTGAAGTCGACAAGCGTGCCGTCCTTGTCGAACAATATTCCCTTGATGTCTGCCAAGCTTTTCACTCCGAGCCACGCAAATGCTGGATGAATCCCACAAGGCCAGCGGTCGATGCATCCCGATTGGCGGCACTTTCCTTGCCCTCCACGACAGGCAACAGGCCGGTGGCCAGTTCCTTGCCGAGTTCGACGCCCCACTGATCGAAGGAGTTGATGTTGAACAGCGTGCCCTCGACGAAGACGCGGTGCTCGTAGAGCGCGATCAGCCGGCCGAAGGTGCGCGGGTCGAGCTTTCTGTAGAGGATGGTGACCGAGGGACGGTTACCCGAGAAGACGCGGTGCGGCGCGATCTTGTCGACCTCGGCCGGCTTCATGCCCTTGGCCAGCATCTGGGCGCGCGCCTCCTCCAGCGTGCGGCCCTTCATCAGCGCTTCCGACTGCGCCAGGCAGTTGGCGAGCAGCAGATCGTGCTGGTGCTTGAGATTGGGCTCGTGACCGATGGCCGCGGCAAGGAACTCGACCGGAATGAAATCCGTGCCCTGGTGCAGCAGCTGGAAGAAGGCATGCTGGCCGTTGGTGCCGGGCTCACCCCAGACCAGCGGTCCGGTCGGCGTCGTTACCGCCGTGCCTTCGAGGGTGACGCTCTTGCCGTTCGATTCCATGTCAAGCTGCTGCAAATAGGCCGGCAGCCTGGACAGGCGCTGGTCGTAAGGGATGACGGCGCGCGCCGGGTAACCGCAGATCACGCGATGCCACCAGCCGACCAGTCCCAGCAGCGCCGGCAGGTTCTCCTGCACCGGCGCGGTGCGGAAATGCTCATCCATCTCATGCGCGCCATCAAGGAAGGCGCGAAAATTCCGCGGGCCGACAGCGATCATCACCGGCAGGCCGATGGCGCCCCAGAGCGAATAGCGGCCACCGACCCAGTCCCAGAAGCCGAAGACGCGATCGGGCGCGATGCCGAACTTGGCCACCAGGTCGAGCGCGGTCGAGACGGCGGCGAAATGCTTGCCGACCGCTTCCTTGCCGAGCGCCTTCTGCACCCAGTCGCGCGCCGTCTGCGCATTGGTCATCGTTTCGACGGTGGTGAAGGTCTTGGAAGCGATGATGAAAAGCGTGGTCTCGGCGGAGAGGCCCTTCAGCGTGTCGTGGATATGGGCGCCGTCTATGTTGGAGACGTAATGCGCGCGCGGCCCGTCATGATAGGGCGCCAGTGCCAGCGTCGCCATGGCCGGGCCGAGATCGGAACCGCCGATGCCGATGTTGACGATGTCGGTGATCTTCTTGCCGGTGGCGCCGGCCGCCTTGCCCGAGCGCACGGCATCGGCAAAGGCGCCCATGGCGTCGAGCACGGCGATGACGTCCGCCTTGACGTCCTGGCCATCGACGGTGACGCCCTTGCCGGTCAGGTTGCGCAGCGCCGTGTGCAGCACGGCACGGTCCTCGGTGACGTTGATCTTCTTGCCCGCGAACATGGCGGCGCGGCGGCCTTCGAGATCGGCGGCCTGCGCGAGCTTTTCCAGCAGCTCCATGGTGGTCGCGTCGACCGCGCATTTCGACCAGTCGAGCAGCAGATCGCCGTCGGTGGCGGAGAATTCCACGAACCGCTTGGGATCGGCGGCGAAGGCCTGGCGCATGCTGGCGGGCGCCGCCGCGCGGTGGTCGCGCAAGGCGGCGAGCTGTTTTTGAAAGGACGATTGATCCACTGCCAAACTCCGAGACCTCGAGCCATCATTACGGACCGGATGTTTCCGGCGCGTGTCGTCGCGACAATCTATCGGGCCGAACTCCACCCGTATCAATGCGCAGCGATGACGCACACTCACACGCCGCCATGACGCACGATGTCATCGCCGGGATGAAGCGCCGCGTCACCCCACGATGCCGCAACGCGGCATCAAAAGGACGTGAAGGATCACTGGCATAAATCCCAACGATCAGAAAAATTGATTGGCGCAACCCCTTGTGCCACGGTTACGTTCGGCTGGTCCAGCCAAACGAAAAAGGCTGGCCATCGAGGAAATCCCCCATGCCACAGCGAAACGACACGGCGATATGGTCCGGCCTGTTCCGGATTTCGGCCGAATCCGGCCAAACCCTGCAGGCGCAGATCCGCCAGGCCATCGTAGCCGCCATTCTCGACCGCCAGATCGCCGCTTCGATGCCGCTCCCTTCCTGCCGCATCCTGGCCGAAAAACTCGGCGTCGCGCGCGGAACCGTGGTGCTGGCGTTCCAGCAGCTCGTCGACCAGGGTTTCCTGGTGGCGCGCGAGCGGCGTGGCCATTTCGTCAATCCCGATGTGCTGGCGACACCGGCCAAGCCGCACCAGAAGGCGCCCGACCAGGCCAATGAGATCGACTGGAAGGCACGCCGCAAGATCGCCGCAAGCGACATGCCGCCGCCGGCCAAGCACGAGAACTGGATCAAGTCGTCCTATCCTTTCGTCTACGGGCAGTTCGACCCGGCGCTGTTCCCGACCGCTGAATGGCGCGAGTGCAACCGCATGGCGCTTGCCGTGCTGGAAATCCGCAACTGGGCGTCCGACATGGTCGACCGTGACGATCCGCTGCTGATCGAGCAGATCCAGGCGCGGCTCCTGCCCCGGCGCGGCATCTTCGCCAATCCCGACGAGATCATCGTCACGCTGGGCGCCCAGAACGCGCTCTACATGCTGGCGACGCTGCTGATGTCCAAGGGCTCCAAGGTGGCGATGGAGGACCCCGGTTACCCCGACGCGCGCTCGATCTTCCGCCTTGCGGGCGCAGAGATACAGCCGGTGCCGGTCGACCAGTCCGGCATCGTAACTGCTTCTATTCCCAATGATTCCGGCTTCGTCTTCGTCACGCCCAGCCATCATTGCCCGACCATGGTGCCGTTGTCGGCGGAACGGCGGCAGGATCTTCTGGCGCGCGCCAACCGCTACAACCAGATCATCATCGAGGACGGCTATGACAGCCAGCTTCTCGACGAGGCACCGCAGCAAGCGCTGAAGAGCCTCGATCGTTCCGGCCGCGTGGTCTATGTCGGCTCGATGTCCAAGACGCTGGCTCCCGGCCTGCGGCTCGGCTACATCGTGGCGTCCGCCGGACTGATCGCGGAGCTCCGGGCGCTGCGCCGCTTCATGCTGCGTCATCCGCCGGCCAACAATCAGCGCGCCGTCGCACTGTTCCTGTCGCTCGGCCACCACGAGGCGCTGGTGCGGCGGCTGTCGTCAGCCTTCGACGAGCGGCGCAAGCGGCTGGTCCATGCGATTTCCGCCTTCCTGCCGGAATGGCGCTCGACCGATTCGGCCGGCGGTACGTCGCTGTGGCTCGAAGGGCCGCGCGGCACCGATTCGCGCGGGCTTGCCGAGGCAGCGGCCTCGCGCAGCGTCATCATCGAGCCAGGCGACCGCTTCTTCGATCGCACTGAAAAGCCTTCGCGTTTCATGCGGCTGGGCATCTCGTCGATCGCGCTACAGCACATCGAGCCAGGCATCCGCGAACTGGCCACGGCCGCCGGACGCAGACCCGCGGCCGCCTGATCCATCATCGACCTCTCGTGACCGGAGCCGCTCGCAGCGGCTCCGGTATTTTAGTTCTGGCACATGGAACTGAGCCAGCTGGCCCATAGGATGGGCCAGTGCCGGCGGCATAGTCGGCGTCATCAGGGGAAGAAGCAGGCCGATGGTGGACCAACCGCCACGAGTTCCTGCCGACGAAGTTGGAGTGCTCCATGCCAGTGGCTGTCGAACAGCAGGACACGCCGGCGAACCGTCGTCCACAACGCTCCGGTCTTCGCGAAACAGGACATGCCATGCGATCATCTCCCCTGGTGGAGGATACCAGACCACAGCACAAGGCCATCGAGGGCGGCGGCTACGGGCCGCTTCGCGGGGATGACCGCGAGCGTATCCACGAAGGCGTGCTGACGCTTCTGGAGACAGTGGGTTTCGCCAACGCCATTCCTTCCTGCATAAAGGTACTGACCAAGGTGGGGGCGATCCATGGCGACGATGGCCGGGTCCGCTTTCCGCGCGCGCTCGTGCTCGACACCATCAAGCGGGCGGCACGACATTTCACGCTTCATGGCCAGGACCCCAGGCACGACATGGTGGTCCAGGGCAAGCGCGTGCACTACGGCACGGCAGGCATCGCCGTGCACCTGGTGGATCTGGAGAAGCGTGAGTACCGCGAATCCAAGCTGCAGGATATTTATGATGCCGCCCGCATCGTCGACGGGCTGGACAACATTCATTTCTTCCAGCGGCCGATGGTGGCGCGCGACATCGCCGATCCGCTGGAGATGGATTTCAACACGCTTTATGCCTGTGTGATGGGAACATCGAAGCACGTCGGAACATCCTTCACGGTGCGTGAGAACGTGAAGCCTGCACTTGAAATGCTGTACGCCATCGCCGGAGGCGAGGAGAATTTCCGCGCCCGGCCATTCGTTTCCAACTCCAATTCATTCGTCGTGCCGCCGATGAGGTTCGCCGAGGATGCCTGCGGCGTGCTTGAGGCCTGCGTCGAAGGCGGCATCCCGATCCTGCTGCTGTCGACCGGCCAGTCCGGCACGACGGCACCCGCGGCGATGGCCGGCGCCGTCGTGCAGGCAGTGGCCGAAGTACTGGCCGGCTTGGTCTATGTCAACGCGCTCAAGCCCGGCCATCCGGCGATCTTCGGCGCCTGGCCGTTCATGTCCGACCTGCGCACTGGCGCCATGGCCGGCGGGTCGGCCGAGCAGTCGGTGGCAACGGCGGCCTGTGCCCAGATGGCGCAATTCTACGACCTGCCCGGTGGCTCCGCCGCCGGCATGACGGATTCGAAATTGCCCGACATTCAGTCCGGCTACGAAAAGGGCATCACCAATGTGATGGCCGGCCTCTCCGGCCTCAACCTCGTCTATGAGGCGGCCGGCATGCATGCCTCGCTGCTCGGCTTCTGCCTGGAGAGCCTGGTCATCGACAACGACATGCTCGGTCATTGCCTGGGCTGCGCGCGTGGCATCGACGTGACTGACGAAGCCCTGTCGATCGACAGCATCGCGGAGGTCTGCCTCAAGGGTCCGGGCCACTATCTCGACAACGAACAAACGCTCAAGCTGATGCAGACCGAGCACTTCTATCCTGCCCTCGGCGATCGTTCCTCGCCGAAGGAATGGAACGAAAAAGGCCGGCCTGATATATTGCTGCGTGCGATCACCGAGAAGAAGCGCATTCTTGCCGAACGATTTCCGCGCCATGTGCCAAAACAGGTCGACGACAGATTGCGTGCCCGTTTCGGCAACCTGATCCACCTGCCGCGCACGCATATGGGCGGCTGACCGGAGACAAGTCTCGTGCAGCCATACAGCCATACACGACCAACCATCGGGCAGAACGACAAATGAGTGTGCATCCTATCCAGCAAGCCCCCACCGACGGCGACGCGATCGATCGGCTGGTGGCATCTCATCGGCCAGGCCACGGCCTGGTGCGTGCCTTCTATCATGACCCGGCGATCTTCGAACGCGACATGGAACGGGTCTTTCGCCGCCACTGGCATTGCCTGGCCCACGCCAGCGTTATCCCGAACCCCGGCGATTTCGAGCTGTTCAAACTAGGCGACGAGGCGGTCATCCTGACACGCGGCATGGATGGCACCGTGCATGCCATGCTCAACGTCTGTCGCCACCGCGGCGCCGAGGTCTGCACCAAGCAGAAGGGCAACGCGAAGATGTTCGTGTGCCCCTACCACGCCTGGACCTATTCCAATGACGGATCGTTGCGCGCTGCCCGCCTGATGCCGAAGGATTTCGACCGCACGGCGCACGGGCTGAAGAAGCTTCATGTCCGCGTCGCATCCGGTCTGGTCTTCATTTCCTTCGCCGAGACGCCGCTCGATTTCGATCCGATCGAACAGTCGCTGCGAACGAGCTGCGGCCAGTATGGCTGGGGCGACGCCAAGGTTGCGTATCGTCAGTCCTATCCGCTCGACGCCAACTGGAAGCTCGCCGTCGAGAACTATGTCGAATGTTACCATTGCGGGCCGGCGCATCCGGAATATTCGCAGACGCATGCGCTGGAAAAGCCGGCAGAAATGATCGAGCAGCTCAATGCGGCGATGGAGCAACGCACCTGCGCGCTCGGCATCGAGATCGGCAGCGCCAACCGCTGGCAGAACTCGGCGGCCGGTCAGGAAGCAATCCACACCTTCCGCTATGCGCTCTATGACGGCGTTTCGAGCGGCAGCCAGGATGGATCGCCGGTGGCCCCGCTGATGGGACGCTTCTCCGACTATGACGGTGGCGTCACTTCCATCCATCTCGGCGGCACGACCTTCCTCGTATGCTATCCCGATCACGGCATGATCTACCGCTTCATCCCGAAAACGGCTGGCACCTGCGAGATGGAACTGATCTGGCTGGTGCGCGGCGACGCGGTCGAGGGCCAGGATTACGATCTGGAGAAGCTGACCTGGCTGTGGAAGATCACCACCCAAGAGGACAAGAAGATCATCGAGCACACTGCGCGCGGCGTGCGCTCGCACTATTTCGTGCCCGGACCTATCGCGCCGATGGAATACAACGAACTGCGCTACATCGGCTGGTATCTCGAGGAGATCAGCCGGGCCTGAACGGCTCGGCTGCCTTAGAGCATTCACCGTTTCACGGAAACGGCGATCTGCTCTAACTCTTTGTTTTGACGCAATTCTAGACGGAAAACCGCTCACACTTTTCCTAGAATTGCTCTAGGAGAATCAGGCAGATCTTGCCTTTCGCGTCATTCCGCGCTGAGCCCGTATCGGTCGACGACTTCGGGGTTGATGAGCTTGGCATGCAGCGTCATCAGCACGATCTGCGCGTCGAGGCTGTCACCGGCTTCAAGCGCCGCCTCGATGCGGCGCTCGGCTCCCAGCGTCCGCTCATGGCCATTGGCTTGCTCGAAGGTTTCGGGACCCGCGATGCAATAGCTGCATAATTGTGCCACCGACGCATAGGTGCCCGGTGGCGGCTCGTCGGGCCAGCGATCCTTCATGAGATTGACGAGGGTAAGCTTCACGCCCTCCGGCACAAGGGCTGGATGCAGATCGGCGCCGCGCAATGCATCGTCGAGCTGCCTCAAGTCGCCCGAACGGCCGAACATTCCGAGAAAGCCGAGGGAAGATCGCCGTCCGGCCATGATGTTTCCTTCCATTTCCAGCCCACTTAGGTGGTGGGCAAGCGGATTGCAAAGGCGGTGCTGTCTAACCAGCCGCCGCCAGCAAGATCCCTGCAAGGGCAGATAGCGCGAGTGTCGGCAGCATGCCGACTTTCAGCTTCAGGATGGCGACCATGGCGGCCACGGAAAGCAAGGCCGCGCGCCAGTCGATCGACGAAGGCACCGGCACGTTCATGCCAGGGCCCGTCGCGTGCACCTCACGGAAGATGACGTGCAAGGCAAACCATAGGGCCAGATTCATAATTACCCCGACAACGGCGGCGGTGATCGCGCCCAGTGCGGCCGACAGTGCCTTGTTGCCGCGCAAGGCCTCGATGTAGGGCGCACCGAGGAATATCCAGAAGAAGCAAGGCGTGAACGTCACCCACAGAGTGAGCAAAGCCCCCAGCGATCCGGCAACCAACGGGTCCAGCGAGCCGGAATGGCGGAACGCGGCGATGAAGCCGACGAACTGCAGCACCAGGATGAGCGGCCCTGGCGTCGTTTCGGCGAGCCCAAGGCCATCGACCATTTCACCCGGCGCCAGCCAGCCGAAGGACTGGACGGCTGCCTGTGCGACATAAGCGAGGACCGCATAGGCGCCACCGAAGGTGACGACAGCCATGAGACTGAAGAACCGGCCTATCTCGGTCCAGACGCTTGCAGAGCCGGTGAACCACCAGATCAAAAGAACAGGCCCGAGCCAGAGCGGCAGCCAGATGGCGACGGTGCGCGGTGCATGCCATCTGGTCGGTTTGACATGGGCCAGTTCGCCACGCTCGAACATCAGGTCGACCGCTCCCTTGAAGTCGGCAACATCGTCCTTGCCATGGGCCGAGCCGGAAAACAGGGCGGGAGCAATGCGATCCCCCAGCCATCCCGTCAGGCCGGCTAGCAGGACGATGAGCGGAAAGGGCACATTCAACGCATAGATGGCGATGAACGCCGCGACCGCGATCGACACCATGACCCGGTTCTTGAGGGCACGCCGGCTGATCCGGACCACCGCCTCGACGACGATGGCAAGCACAGCCGCCTTGACCCCGAAAAACAGCGCCGCGACAAGCGGCACGTCTCCATAGAGGACGTAGAGGCTGCTCAAGGCGAGCATGACGAGCGCGCCCGGCAAGACGAACAGGATGCCGGCGACAAGGCCGCCGGCCGTCCTGTGCAGCAGCCAACCGATGTAGATGGCGAGTTGCTGGGCTTCCGGGCCAGGCAGCAGCATGCAGTAGTTCAGCGCGTGCAGGAAACGCCGCTCACCGATCCAGCGCCGCTCCTCGACCAGTTCCTTGTGCATCAGCGCGATCTGCCCGGCCGGACCGCCAAAGCTGAGCAATCCGATTTTCGCCCAGACCTTCACGGCCTCGGTGAAGGTCGGTGCAGCCGGCACCGGGACGGTTCCCGCCTTATTGTCCGGGACAAGAGCGGTCACGACGGCTTACCCGCAGCCGGCCAGTTGTGCGTTTCTTCGGTGGCGTCGCGACACCAGCGGAAGAACGCGTCGTAGAGCAGCATGCCTGCTTCCAGTTGTTCCAGATCGTCGCGGTACATACGCGACAGACCAAGCGAGGCAGCCAGAAAGCCGGCCGCCTGAGGCACCAGGTCAAGGCTTGCAGTGTCGGCCGCCCGCACGATTGCAGCGAGGCGATCGAGCGCCGCGGATTCCAGCCCGAACTCCTCGATCATCGTGTCGAAGGTGCAGCGCTCGCCGCGATGGCTCCAGAACACATTGTCGATGTCGAACGGCACGGCCTGAAAGCGGTCGGCAACAGCCAATACTTCAGCGGGTTCGACGAACAGGAACACCGCGTCGGGGTCGACGAAACGCCGGATCAGCCACGGGCAAGCGATGCGGTCGACCTTCGGGCGCGATCGCGTCACCCAGACGGTGGCGCCCTTTTCATTGCGTGGCGGCATCTTGGCGGTGCGGGCCAAAAGCCCTCCGGCATCGCGCCAGGCCTCAAACCCGCCTTCGAGAGATTCAGCTGATATCCCCTCATGGCGCAGCCATGCGGTCACGCCTTGCGAGAGCTTTTGCCCCCTCTGGCAAACGACGGCCACCGGCTTGCCGGCGAACGTGGCCGCCCAGGTTGAAACGGTTTTGAAATCGCGACGGCACGACGCCGGCAACAGCCGCGGATCGGCGTCGAAATCTTCATCTATGCGAACATCGACAATGACTGGGGCGCCCGGCAGACCTATGAGCCGGGACAATTGCGGTACGGTGATAGCGGTTGTTGACGGCATGGCGTCCACCTCCTGAAAAGAGAAGCTTGGACGCGAACGTTGGGCTGACGCCTCACGGGGTCGTCGCGATGCACCCCTTGTCATGATGGTGGATTTGTTGGGCGCGCTTGTCAAGGACGGTGGCCGTTCTCGACCTACCCGGCCGCGATGCAACACGCTGACCGGAAAACCGACGGCGGCCTGATTTGATCAAGCCGCCATCCGTCGATCCAGAATCAATGATTGTCCCTGGGGACACCGCTGGTGTGCGCGACATCCTGGTATTTCACCGCCGGCTTCAGCACCATTCCCTCCGAAAACTGCGCGACCATACCGCGCTGGATCTCCTGCCAGGGCGTCTGGTGCTCGGGATAGTGGAAGCCGCCATTGTTCTGCAGTTCGGCGCGGCGCCGGGTGATCTCGTCGTCGGTGACGAGGATGTCGGCCGTGCCCTTGCGCAAGTCGATGCGGACCCGGTCGCCCGTCTTGAGCAGCGCCAGTCCGCCGCCGATCGCCGCTTCCGGCGAGGCGTTGAGGATCGACGGCGAACCCGACGTGCCCGACTGGCGGCCGTCCCCGATGCAGGCGAGCGCGTGGATGCCCTTCTTGATGAGATAGGCCGGCGGCTGCATGTTGACGACCTCGGCACCGCCGGGATAGCCGACCGGGCCGGCGCCGCGCATGAACAGGATGGTGTGTTCGTCGATGCCTTGCGCCGGGTCGTCGATGCGGGCGTGGTAATCCTCCGGCCCGTCGAAAACCATAGCGTTGCCTTCGAAAGCCTCGGGATCCCTAGGATTGGACAGATAGCGCTCGCGAAACTCGGGCGAGATGCCGCTGGTCTTCATGATCGCCGAATCGAACAGATTGCCCCTGAGGTTGATGAAGCCGGCATTGGCCTTCAGCGGCTTGGCGACAGAGCGGATGACGTCGGGGTTTTCGTTGGCGACGCCCTCGCTATTCTCGCCGATCGACTTGCCGTTGACGGTGCGTGCGCCGGGATGCGGCAACAGGTCGCCCTTCATCAGTTCGGCAATGACCGCCGGCACGCCGCCGGCATGATGGTAGTCCTCGCCAAGATATTCGCCCGTCGGCTGCAAATTGACCAGCAGCGGCACATTGAGGCCGACCGTCTGCCAGTCGTCATTGTCGAGCTTGACACCAAGGTGGCGGGCGATGGCGTTGAGATGGATCGGCGCGTTGGTCGAGCCGCCAATGGCCGAATTGACGACGATGGCGTTCTCGAAAGCCTCTCTCGTCATGATGTCGGACGGCTTCAGATCCTCATGCACCATCTCGACGATGCGTTTTCCGGTCTCATAGGAAATCTGGCCACGCTCGCGGTAGGGCGCGGGAATGGCGGCCGAGCCCGGCAACTGCATGCCAAGCGCCTCGGCCAGCGAGTTCATCGTGGTGGCGGTGCCCATGGTGTTGCAATAGCCGGTGGACGGCGCCGACGAGGCGACGATGTCCATGAACTCGTCATAATCGATCTCGCCGGCCGACAGGCGCTGGCGTGATTCCCAGACGATGGTACCGGAGCCGGTGCGCTTGCCCTTGTGCCAGCCATTGAGCATCGGCCCGACCGACAGCGCGATCGCCGGAATGTTGACGGTGGCCGCTGCCATCAGCAGCGCCGGCGTCGTCTTGTCGCAACCGATGGTCAGCACGACGCCATCGAGCGGGTAGCCGTAAAGCACCTCGACCAGGCTGAGGTAGGCAAGGTTGCGGTCGAGCGCTGCGGTCGGGCGCTTGCCGGTCTCCTGGATCGGATGGCAGGGGAACTCGAACGGAATACCGCCCATCGAGACGATGCCTTCGCGCACACGCTTGGCCAGTTCGATATGATGACGGTTGCAGGGCGACAGATCCGAGCCGGTCTGGGCGATGCCGATCAGCGGCTTGCCGGACATCAGTTCGGCGCGCGTCAGGCCGTAATTGAGATAGCGCTCGAGATAGAGAGCCGTCATGCCCGGATTGTCGGGATTGTCGAACCACTCCTGCGAGCGAAATTTTTTCTTATGGGTGGGGGCGCCTGCCATCATGGTCTCCGTATTTGTAAGACAAATCGATATGGCAACGCGCGGGAGCAGGCAAGAGGGCGTGCGGTCGCAACCGGACTTTGGTGCGATAGACACGCACCAAGCCGTGCGTTACGGGTTCGGACAGTCTTGTCCGGGAGGTTTTCATGGCTTTGGTGATCGAAGGCGAGGAGCGCATTGCCGCACCGCTGCAAAAAGTGTGGGAAGCGCTGAACGATCCCGAGGTCTTGAAGGCGACCATTCCCGGTTGCCAGAGCCTGGAGATGAAGTCGCCGACCGAGATGGCGGCAACCGTGGTGGTGAAGATCGGACCGATCAAGGCGACGTTCAACGGCGAAGTGACGCTGAAGAACCTGAAGCCGCCGCACTCCTACACCATCCAGGGCGAAGGCAAGGGCGGCATTGCAGGCTTCGCCAAGGGTGGCGCCGACGTGACGCTGACGGCAGATGGACCCGACGCCACGATATTGAACTACGCGGCCAAGGCCGATGTCGGCGGCAAGATCGCCCAACTCGGCAGCCGGCTGATCGAATCGACCTCGAAGAAACTGGCCGGACAGTTTTTTTCCAGCTTCGGCGAGAAGGTCGGCGCGGCCTAGGCTGCAGAGCGGCGGCTACCGAACAAGCTACTCGAAAACAATACTCGGCACCGCCGCTGCCGCAGCACCACGCTCTTCGTTAACCCGGTCCCAGACCTTCGAGGCGATGTCGCGGTAGATTTTCGCCTCGGCGCCGTCGGGCTTGGAGACGACAACCGGCGTGCCGGCATCCGAGCTTTCGCGAATGCCCATCTCGAGCGGCACCTCGCCGAGGAAGGTGACGCCAAGGCGCTCGGCCTCGCGCCGCGCCCCGCCATGACCGAAGATGTCGTAGCGCTTGCCGGTGTCCGGGGCGATGAAATAGCTCATGTTCTCGACGATGCCGAGCAGCGGCACGTCGACCTTCTTGAACATGTTGAGGCCTTTTCGCGCGTCGATCAGGGCCAGGTCCTGCGGCGTCGAGACGATGACGGCGCCAGCCAGCGGCACCTGCTGGGCCATGGTCAGCTGCGCGTCGCCGGTGCCGGGCGGCATGTCGACGACGAGCACGTCGAGCCGACCCCATTCGACTTCACGCAGCATCTGCGTCAGTGCCGACATCACCATCGGGCCACGCCAGATCATCGGCGTTTCCTCGTCGACCAGGAAACCCATCGACATCACCTTCAGGCCGTAATTCTCCATCGGTTTCAGGATCTTGCCGTCGACGGTCTGCGGCCGGCCGTGGATGTTGAGCAGCCTTGGCATGGACGGGCCGTAGATGTCGGCATCGAGCACGCCGACGCGCAGGCCGTTGGCGGCGAGGCCGAGCGCGATGTTGACGGCGGTGGTCGACTTGCCGACGCCGCCTTTGCCGGAAGCAACGGCAATGATCGCTTCGATACCGGGCACGCCACGCTTGCCCGAGCTGTGCGAGGCCGGCGCGTGCGGAGCCACACGCGGCGCGGCGGCAGCGGGCGCAGCCGGCGGAACGGGCCTGGGTGCGGGGCGCGATGGAACCGGCGCCTCCATGCCGCCGCCCTTCTTCTCCGCCGTCAGCGCGACGACGGCGCCGGCGACACCGGGGATCGCCTTGACGACACGCTCGGCAGCGGCGCGCAGCGGCTCCATTTCCTGGGCGCGGGCGGCGGGAACGGTAATCGAGAAGAAGACCTTCCCGTCGGCGATGAAAATTTCCGAAACCATGCCGAGGTCGACGATGTTGCCGGTGAAATCCGGCCCGTTGACCGTCTTCAGACGCTCGGTGACGATTTCCTTGGTGACGGACATGGCAGTTTTTCCTTACGCAGCTTGCGCCTGAGATGCAGCTTGCACCTGAGATAATGCAGTTTCCGGACAGAACCAAGCCGTGGAGCAATGGCTGTCTTGGCGTGCCTGAAAAACCGGCGGGTCCTGCCGGATTTCATCCGCGCCAAACGTCCTCCAGATAAGCGAGCGCCGATGCGGCCAGCAATCAATCCAGCCGACAGTCGCCAAACGATCGCAGCGACCTATTTCAACGACCAGCACGGGACCGACAAGCCGAGAAGGAGGCGATTATGCTCGCAAACAGCAACGCAACGGCAAATCTGGCGGTAAGCGATCTGGCAAAGGCCAAGGCTTTCTACGAAGGAACGCTTGGCCTGAAACAGGTGCAGGATGAGGGGGGCGAACTGATCGTGTACAAAAGCGGCGATACCACCCTCAACGTCTATCATTCCCAATTTGCCGGAACCAACAAGGCGACAGCGGTGACCTGGATGGTTGGCGACGAGATCGGCAACATCGTCAAGGAGCTGAAGTCGATGGGCGTCGCCTTCGAGCACTATCAGATGCCGGGCTTGACGCTGGAGGGCGATCTCCA
Source organism: Mesorhizobium sp. WSM1497 (assembly GCF_001672455.2). Lineage (NCBI taxonomy): Bacteria > Pseudomonadati > Pseudomonadota > Alphaproteobacteria > Hyphomicrobiales > Phyllobacteriaceae > Mesorhizobium > Mesorhizobium sp. WSM1497. The sequence continues at coordinate 136,636 of NZ_CP021070.1, forward strand.
CGTCGGTTACGGAATGAAAGTTGCCTGGTTCAAGGATCCAGACGGCAACATCCTGAACCTTGTGGACAGGTAGATTTCTTCACCTCACCTCGCCAGGCCAACTGCGAGGTAGGTGAGCGCCGAAATCAAAGCGGTGGCCGGCAAGGTAACGATCCAGGCGATGACGATGTTGCCGGCAATGCCCCAGCGCACGGCCGAGACGCGGCGGGCGGCGCCGACGCCGATGATGGCGCCGGTGATGGTGTGGGTGGTCGATACGGGAACGCCGAGCCAGGTCGCCGCAAACAGCGTGATCGCCCCACCGGTTTCGGCGCAAAAACCCTGCATCGGGTTCAGCCGGGTGATCTTCGAGCCCATGGTGTGGACGATGCGCCAGCCGCCGAACAGGGTGCCGAGCGCCAGTGCCGACTGGCAAGTGAGGACCACCCACAGCGGCACGTAGAAAGTCGCGCCGAGCATGCCTTGCGAATAGAGCAGCACGGCGATGATGCCCATGGTCTTCTGGGCGTCATTGCCGCCGTGCCCGAGGGAATAGAGCGAGGCGGAAAAGAACTGCATGACGCGGAAGGTGCTGTCGACCGCAAACGGCGTCTGGCGCACGAAGAGCCACGAGACGACGAGAACCAGGACGAGCGCCAGGATAAAGCCCGTCGCTGGCGACAAGACGATTGCCGCGACCGTCTTGCCAAGCCCGGTCCAGACGATGGCGCCCACGCCTGCCTTCGCAACACCGGCGCCGACCAGGCCGCCGATCAGCGCATGCGAGCTGCTCGAAGGGATGCCGGCGATCCAGGTGACGATGTTCCAGACGATGGCGCCGACCAGGGCTGCAAAGATCACCGCCGGGGTGACGATGCTGACATCGACGATGCCTTTGCCTACGGTCTCGGCAACGTGGAGGCCGAAGAACATGAAGGCGATGAAATTGAAGAATGCCGCCCACAGCACCGCATATTGCGGCCGCAGCACGCGGGTGGAAACGATGGTGGCGATGGAATTGGCGGCGTCGTGCAGGCCGTTGAGAAAGTCGAAGAACAGTGCGACGGCGACGAGGCCGGCCAGCACGGGAAAGGCAATGGTTGCTTCCATCACCTAGACATTCTCAATGACGATGCCGCTGATCTCGTTGGCGACGTCCTCGAAGCGGTCGACCACCTTTTCCAGTTGGCCATAAATCTCGCTTCCGATCATATAGGCCATCGGATCGCTGCTGCCGTGCTTCCTGAAGAGATCCTTCAGCCCTTGCTCGTGCAGGTCGTCGGCCCGGCTTTCGACGCGCATCACCTCTTCGGCGATGGCGTTGAGGCGCACAGTGTGCGTTGCGACCTTGTTGAGCAGCGGGATCGCCTCGGCCACCAGCTTGGCGGCGGCGACGATGACACCACCCATTTCCTGCATCAGCGGATCGAACTCCTTGCGCTCGAACAGCTTCACCGTCTTGACCGTCTTGTGCATCATATCGATGGCGTCATCCATCGACTGGATCAAGTCCTTGATGTCGCCGCGATCGAAAGGCGTGATGAAGGAGCGCCGTACCGCCAGCAGGACTTCCGCGGTGATGTGGTCGGCCTCATCTTCAAGATCGATGATTTTCTGGCACCAGAGATCGATATCCCTGCCATGGAGAAGCTGCTCCAGCGCCTCGGCGCCGCCGACCACGGTGCGGGAATGTCGTTCGAACAGGTCGAAGAAGCGATCTTCGCGCGGCAAAAGCTTGCGGAACCAGCCCAGCATGGTCGATCTCCCAGTTTCATCCACATAGCGCCGCATTCAGCCGCGGGAAACAGGTAGCCGGCTTAAAGGTGTGGATGCAGGGCAATTGTGCGTGGCGCTTGCGGTAGAGCACAATTTCCCCGACCTTGCAGCGAACGACCGGAAAGATCACATGATCGACAAGCTGGAATTCTTCATCGCGCTCGCCAGGGAGGAGCATTTCGGCCGGGCGGCGGAGGTGTGCGGCGTCACGCAGCCGACGCTGTCGGCCGGCATCAAGCAGTTGGAAGGCCAGCTTGGCGTCATGCTGGTTCTGCGCGGCTCACGCTTCCAGGGGCTGACGCCGGAGGGAAAACAGGTGCTGGTGTGGGCACGCCGCATCGTCGGCGACACCAGGACCATGCGCGAGGAAATGCGCGCGGCGCGCCACGGACTTTCGGGCCGTATCCGCATCGCCGCCATCCCGACGGCGCTCGCCATGCTGCCGCGGCTGACGACGCCATTTCGCGAAAAGCATCCCGGCGTCACCTTTTCGGTGCTGTCGCGGACTTCGATCGAGGTGCTGTCGCTGCTCGGCAATTTCGACATCGATGCCGGCATCACCTATCTCGACAACGAGCCGCTGGGGCGGGTGACCAGCGTGCCGCTCTATGACGAGCGCTACCAACTGATCACCGCGATGGGAAATCCCTATTCCGACCGCGACAAAGTGACATGGGCGGAGCTCTCGAGCCTGCCGCTGTGCCTGTTGACGCCGGACATGCAGAACCGCCGCATCATCGACCAGCATCTGGCCGAAGCCGGCGTGCAGGTGCGACCGACGCTGGAATCCAATTCGATGATCGTGCTGTTTTCGCACATCCGCACCGGCAAATGGTCGTCGATCATGCCGCTCAACCTTGCGGAAACATTCGGCTTTTCCGAACCGATCCGGGCCATTCCAATCATCGAACCGGACGCCAGCCACACGGTCGGCCTGGTGGCGACACCCCGCGAACCGCACACACCTTTGGTCTCGGCGCTGCTGGACGAGGCAATGGCGCTGGCGGACGATTTCCATGCCAACCGTTCCGCTAGACAGGGTTAGTCAAACGGAACGATAGAAAATTTCTATCGTACAACGAAACCGCTTTATTGATTTCAGAGGTTTTCTCTGGTTTCTTAAGCACTTAGCGATAAAGCGGCACGCGCATGTCGTTGTTCCAAAACAGCTTGATGCTTTTGGCCGATATGCGTGGGTCGCTACGATAGGGAGGGCGCTGCATGACAATGCAGCCTGCAAGTACCGAGATTACGTCGCGCACGGCCGCGATCATCCAGGAGATGAAGGGGCTCGAAGGCCCTTTGCTGCCGATCCTCCACGGCATCCAGGAAGAGTTCGGCCATGTGCCCAAGGATGCGCTGCCGCTCATCGCCGAGGCGCTGAACATTTCCAGGGCCGAGGTGCACGGCGTCGTCAGCTTCTATCACGATTACCGAAGCCATCCGGCAGGCCGGCATGTGTTGAAGCTCTGCCAGGCGGAATCTTGCCAGTCCATGGGTTCGGATGCCATCGCCGCCAAGCTGCAGCAACTGCTGGGCATCGGCTTTCATGAAACGACCCGCGACGGTTCGGTGACGCTGGAGCCGGTCTACTGTCTTGGCCTGTGCGCCTGTTCGCCCGCCGCCATGCTCGATGGCGAGGTGATCGGACGGCTCGATGACGAGAAGCTCGACGAGATCGTTGCAGAGGTGCGCTCATGATCCCGCGTATCTACATTCCCGGCGATTCCGGTGCGCTGGCGCTTGGCGCCGAAAAGGTCGCCAAGGCGATCGCCGGCGAACTCGCCGAGCGCGGCATCGAAGCCAAGATCGTGCGCAATGGTTCGCGCGGCGCCTATTTCCTCGAACCGATGGTCGAAGTCGCTACAGCCAACGGCCGCATCGCCTACGGGCCGGTCAAACCGTCCGACGTCAAAAGCCTGTTCGACAGCGGCTTCCTTACCGGCGGCCATCATAAACGCTGGCTGGGCGCGCCGGACAAGATCCCGTTCCTGGCCAAGCAGACACGGCTGACCTTCGCGCGCTGCGGCGTCACGGATCCGCTGTCGCTCGAATCCTACAAAAAACATGGCGGGTTGAATGGACTGATGAACGCGCTGGCGCTGACGCCTGCCGCCATCGTCGCAGAGGTGACCGAATCCGGCCTGCGCGGGCGCGGCGGCGCCGGCTTCCCGACCGGCATTAAGTGGAAAACGGTGCTCGATACATCAGGCGACCGCAAATACATCGTCTGCAACGCCGATGAAGGCGACTCCGGCACTTTCGCCGACCGCATGATCATGGAGGGCGATCCCTTCGTGCTGATCGAAGGCATGACGATCGCCGGTATAGCCACGGGCGCGACCAAGGGCTTCGTCTATGTCCGCTCGGAATATCCGCATGCGGTGGCGGCGATGAACAAGGCCGTCGAGATCGCCCGCAAGGCCGGCGTTCTTGGCGCTAGCGTGCTGGGTTCCCCTCACGCGTTCGACATGGAGATCCGGGTCGGCGCCGGCGCCTATGTCTGCGGCGAGGAGACGGCGCTGCTCGATTCGCTCGAGGGCAAGCGCGGCATGGTACGCGCAAAGCCGCCTCTGCCGGCGCATAAGGGGCTGTTCGGCAAGCCGACGGTGATCAACAACGTCATCAGCCTAGCCTCTGTGCCCGTCATCATGGACAAGGGTGCTGCCTTCTACAAGGATTTCGGCATGGGCCGCTCGCGCGGCACGATCCCGGTCCAGATCGCCGGCAATGTCAAATTTGCAGGGCTGTTCGAAGCCGCTTTCGGCATGACGCTTGGCGAGATCGTCGACGAGATCGGCGGCGGCACGGCCACCGGCCGGCCGGTCAAGGCAGTGCAGGTCGGCGGACCGCTCGGCGCCTATTTCCCGCGCGCGCTGTTCGACACGCCATTCGACTATGAAGCCTTCGCGGCCAAGGACGGGCTGATCGGCCATGCCGGTATCGTGGTGTTCGACGACACCGCCGACATGCTGAAACAGGCGCGCTTCGCCATGGAGTTCTGCGCCATCGAAAGCTGCGGCAAGTGCACGCCCTGCCGCATCGGCTCGACGCGCGGTGTCGAGACCATCGACAAACTCGCCGCGGGCATCGAGCCGGAGAAGAACCTCGCTCTGGTCACCGACCTCTGCAACACGATGAAATTCGGCTCGCTCTGCGCGCTGGGCGGCTTCACGCCCTACCCTGTCATGAGCTCGATCACCCATTTCCCCGACGACTTCAAGCCCGCGCCCGTGCGCGTGGCTGCCGAATAGGAGCTGGCAGATGAACATCAAGGCCGACTTCCCCTCCCTCGTCGAAGAGATCGACTACGGAACCCCGCAATCGAAGGCGCAGAAGCAGGTCACGCTGAACGTCGACGGGCGCAGCATCACCGTGCCGGAAGGCACCTCGATCATGCGTGCCGCGATGGAGGGCGGGGTCGAAATCCCGAAGCTCTGCGCCACCGACATGCTGGACTCCTTCGGTTCGTGCCGTGTCTGCCTTGTGGAGATCGAAGGACGCGGCGGCACGCCGGCATCCTGCACGACGCCTGTCGGCGAAGGCATGATCGTGCGCACGCAGACCGAGCGGCTCGATGCCATTCGCCGTGGCGTCATGGAGCTCTACGTCTCCGACCATCCGACCGGCTGGAACGAACAGGCCGGAACCGGCGCCAGCGAGTTCGACGCGGTGGCGAAGTCGATCGGCCTGACCGAGAACCGCTACGGCATCGAGGGCCGCAACCACGTCAAGCCGGAAGGTGGCGTGGCGCCCGGCCATGGCTCGCTGGCAGTCGATTACATCGCCCGCGACGAATCCAACCCCTATTTCACCTATGATGCCTCGCAATGCATCGTCTGCTCGCGCTGCGTGCGGGCGTGCGAAGAAGTGCAGGGCACGTTTGCGCTGACCATCGAGGGACGCGGCTTCGAATCCCGGGTTTCGGCGGGAATGCACGAGGCGTTCATCGATTCGGAATGCGTGTCCTGCGGCGCCTGCGTCCAGGCCTGCCCGACCGATGCGCTGCGTGAGAAGACGGTGCTTGCCAAGGGCCTGCCGGAGCGCTCGGCCGTCACCACCTGCGCCTATTGCGGCGTCGGCTGCTCGTTCAAGGCCGAGGTGAAGGGTGACGAAGTCGTTCGCATGATGCCCTACAAGGAGGGCAAGGCGAACCACGGCCATTCCTGCGTGAAGGGCCGTTTCGCCTATGGCTACGCCACCCACAAGGACCGCATCCTGTCGCCGATGATCCGCGAAAAGGTCACCGATCCGTGGCGCGAAGTAAGCTGGGAAGAGGCGATCGCCCATACCGCCAAGGAATTCCGCCGCATCCAATACCAGTACGGACGCACCGCGATCGGCGGCATCACCTCGTCGCGCTGCACCAATGAGGAAACCTACCTCGTCCAGAAGATGGTGCGGCAGGGTTTCCGCAACAACAATGTCGACACCTGCGCACGCGTCTGCCATTCGCCGACGGGCTACGGGCTCGGCCAGACATATGGCACGTCTGCCGGCACGCAGGATTTCGATTCCGTCGACTTCACCGATGTCGCCGTCATCATCGGCGCCAATCCGGCTTCCGCTCACCCGGTGTTCGCCTCGCGGCTCAAGAAGCGGCTGCGCCAGGGCGCCAAGCTGATCGTGCTCGATCCGCGCCGCACCGAGATGGTCAAGTCGGCCCATATCGAAGCGGATTACCACCTGCCGCTGAAGCCCGGCACCAATGTGGCCGTGCTGACGGCGCTGGCGCATGTGATCGTCACCGAGGGCTTGTTCGACGAAGCCTTCATCCGCGAACGTTGCGACTGGACGGAGTTCCAGGATTGGGCATCGTTCGTCGCCTTGCCGGAAAACAGCCCCGAAACCGTCGGCAAATTGTCCGGCGTCGATCCCGAGCTGATCCGCGGGGCGGCCCGCCTCTACGCCACCGGCGGCAACGGCGCGATCTATTACGGCCTGGGCGTGACGGAACACAGCCAGGGTTCGACCACTGTGATGGCAATCGCCAATCTCGCCATGGCCACCGGCAACATCGGCCGGCCCGGCGTCGGCGTGAACCCGCTGCGCGGCCAGAACAACGTGCAGGGCTCCTGCGACATGGGTTCCTTCCCGCACGAGCTGCCCGGTTATCGCCACATCTCCGGCGAAGCCGTGCGCGATATCTACGAGACCTTGTGGGGCGTGAAGCTGGACGACGAACCCGGCCTGCGCATCCCCAATATGCTGGACGCCGCCGTCGACGGCAGCTTCAAGGGCATCTACATCCAGGGCGAAGACATTCTGCAGTCCGATCCCGACACCAAGCATGTCGCAGCCGGCCTTGCCGCGATGGAATGCGTCGTCGTGCACGACCTCTTCCTCAACGAGACGGCGAACTACGCCCATGTCTTCCTGCCGGGCTCGACCTTCCTGGAGAAGGACGGCACCTTCACCAACGCCGAGCGCCGCATCAACATGGTGCGCAAGGTTCTTGAGCCGAAGGCGCGCTACGCCGATTGGGAGGCGACGCAGGAGCTTGCCCGCGCGATCGGGCTGGACTGGAACTATCAGCATCCCTCCGAAATCATGGACGAGATCGCGATGACCACGCCGAGCTTCGCCGGCGTCTCCTTCGAGCTGCTCGACCGTGTCGGGTCCGTGCAATGGCCCTGCAACGAGAAGGCGCCGCTCGGCACCCCGATCATGCATATCGACGGGTTCGTGCGCGGCAAGGGCAAGTTCATCCGTACCGAATATGTGGCGACGGACGAAAGGACGGGGCCGCGCTTCCCGCTGCTGCTCACCACCGGCCGCATCCTGTCGCAGTACAATGTCGGCGCGCAGACCAGGCGCACCGACAACAGCATGTGGCACTCGGAGGACCGGCTGGAGATTCATCCGCACGACGCCGAGAACCGCGGCTTGCGCGACGGCGACTGGGTCCGGCTGACCAGCCGCTCGGGCGAGACGACGCTGCGCGCGCTGATCACCGACCGGGTGTCGCCCGGCGTGGTCTACACGACGTTCCACCATCCGGACACGCAGGCCAACGTGATCACCACCGACTTCTCCGACTGGGCGACCAACTGCCCGGAATACAAGGTGACGGCGGTGCAGGTCGGCGCCTCCAATGGGCCGTCGGAATGGCAGCGCGACTATGACGAGCAAGCCAAGCAGAGCCGGCGCATCGCGTCTTTGCAGGCGGCGGAGTAGCCTTGAGCGCGCGGCGCAAAGCCACGACGCAGGTATCGCGGCTGGCGCACCGCGCCAGCGGCACTGCTACGGCGAACCGCATGGTGCCGGAAGAGACGCCGGTGGCGTTCTCCTTTGCCGGCACCACGCATGCGGTGATGATGGCAAGCCCGGCCGATTTCGAGGATTTCGCGCTTGGCTTCTCGCTGACCGAGGGCATTGTAGCTGCGCCGGAGGAGATCGAAGCCATCGAGGTCGAGGACCATGGCGCCGGCGTCGACATCCAGATCCGGCTGAAGGACCGAGCCAACACGCGCTTCGAAGCGCGGCGGCGAAGGCTCGCGGGTCCGGTCGGCTGCGGGCTCTGCGGCATCGAATCGATCGAGGAAGCGATGCGTTCGGTCGACGCGGTTGGTGTGTCAAAGCTTACGCTTGATGCCAACGATATCGTTTGTTCGGTCAAGCTTTTGTCGAAAGTGCAGCCGCTGCACACCGAGACCGGAGCCGTGCACGCCGCCGGCTTCTATGTGCCTGGTAAGGGCATCGTCATGGCACGCGAAGATGTCGGCCGTCACAACGCGCTCGACAAGCTGGCCGGTGCGCTGGCCAAAGCCGGCATCGATGGTGCATCCGGTGCTGTCGTGGTGACATCCAGGGTTTCGGTCGAAATGGTGCAGAAGACGGCTTCTATCGGTTCGGCCTTCATCATCGCCGTCTCGGCGCCGACCGCCCTTGCCATCCGCACGGCGCAAGAGTCCGGCATGACGCTGGTGGCGCTGGTTCGCGGCGACGATTTTGATATTTTCACCCACCCCGACCGGGTGGTTTGCGGAGTTGCCAAGCATGTCGCATGACGAAGAACACATTATGAGCACCGCCGAGAAGCTGGTGCGCATGGCAAACCAGATCGCCGACTTCTTCCATTCCAAGCCGCGCGAGGAAGGCATTGCCGGCGTCGCCGAGCACATCAACAAGTTCTGGGAGCCGAGGATGCGGCGGCAGTTCTTCGAAATGCTGGACGACGGCACCGGGAACTTCAACGAGTTGGTGGTGGCCGCCTCCGCCAGGATCAAGCGACCGATCACGCCGGCTGCGGCCGACCTCAAACTCGGGCTCAAGCCCTCCCCTGCCGACGTCGCCGCCTCGCAGGAATAGCCGCCAAGCCGCGCCAGCTTACATTCACAATCGCTAAAGTTTAAGCTGCCGCAATCTGCGCTGTTCTGCTATGGTTTGACGACCAGAAATCGTCAGGCCGGGGTGGAAATCTCGTGAGGCCGATCGAGACGCGATACGCCTGTAGCGGCGATGTGCGGATCGCCTATCAGGTGGTCGGGCAGGGATCGTTCGATCTCGTCTTCGTGCCGGGCTTCATTTCCAACCTCGACCTGCACTGGGAAGACGAGGGCTACACCAGGCTCTTGAAGCGGCTTTCGGCGTTCTCTCGGCTGATCCTGTTCGACAAGCGCGGCACCGGCCTGTCCGACCGTGTCGACGCGCATAATCTGCCCAGTCTCGAGACGCGGATGGACGATGTGCGCGCGGTAATGGACGCCGCCGGCAGCGGCCGTGCGGCGCTGCTCGGCTCCTCCGAAGGCGCGCCGATGGCGATGCTGTTCGCCGCCACCTATCCGGAGCGGACACGGGCGCTGGCGCTCTATGGCGGCTATGCGCATTTCCACAAATGGGTGATGTCGCCCGAACGCCTCGACGCTTTCATCGAGATGGCGGAGACAGCCTGGGGCACTGGCGCCACGCTGCCCTATTTCGCGCCGAGCCGGGTCGACGACGCGCATTTCGCCCAGTGGTGGGCACGTTTCGAACGATTGTCGGCGAGCCCGACGGCGGCGGCGGCGCTGGCGCGCATGAACGCCGACGTCGACATCCGCCATATCCTGAGCGTGATCAGCGCGCCGACGCTTGTAATCCATCGCCGCAACGATGCGCGGGTCGACCCCGATGCCAGCCGCTTCCTTGCACAGAAGATCCCCGGCGCCCGGCTGGTCGAGATTCCCGGACGCGACCATCCGATCTGGACCGGCGATGTCGATGGGGTGGCCGACCTGATCGAGGAATTCCTGACCGGCGAACGCGCCGTGGGCGAAGTAGACCGCGTGCTGGCCGCACTGCTGGTGACACGCATCTACGACACGGCACGGCTCGGCGACCGGATGTGGAGCGAACGCAGCCAACGCTTCCAGGAAACCTGGCGGCTGCTGGTCGGGCGCCATGGCGGGCGCTCTGTGGGCCTGCATGGCGAGTTGATGATTTCGCGCTTCGACGGCCCGGCACGCGCCATACGCTGCGCGGCAGCGCTGCGCGAGGCGGCGCAGGAAATCGGCGTGGCAAACGCGCAAGGGGCGCATGTCGGCGAGATCGAAGTGCGCGGTCCGCCCGTTGGGACGACGGCGCGGGTGGCAATGCAACTGGCCGCCCATGCCGGCCGCGGCGACATTATCGCGTCGCGTCTGATCGCCGATCTGGCGGCTGGGTCGGGCCTGCATTTCACCGACGCCGGGCGCATCAGTGTCGACGAGCTGGAGCAGCCGCTGGCGCTGGTCCATGCGACGTCCGAACAGCATCTGGAACCCGCCTGCCGGCCCAAACCCAAGACCGCCGAGCCGGCCGCATTGACGGCGCGCGAAAGCGAGGTGGTGAGCCTCGTCGCCGACGGCAAGAGCAATGCCGCGATCGCCGCCGAATTGCGGCTGAGCGAACACACGGTCAAGCGCCATGTCGCCAACATACTGCTCAAGCTGGATCTGCCGTCGCGGGCGGCGGCGGCGGCGTTTTCGGCCAGGCACCCTGGCCCGCACGGGCCATGAGAGCCATGGCGCTTTCGGGCGAAGCGGCCATGGGCGGGTAAGCGCTATCAATTCTCTCCACGCAGGCTAGGCGGATGTCGCTGGGAAAGGCGCTGCGAACGGAGGAGGAAATGCTGAAGTCGAACCGGACACTCAAATTGCTTGTGATCGCTGCAAGCGTTGGCGCGTTGTTCGCCATCTCTCCCGCAAAGGCCGAGGACGCGTCCGCGGCGGCCGCCTACAAGGACATCGAGGCAACGCTCGGCTCGGTGCCGGACATGTTCAAGACCCTGCCGGATGTGGCCGTCGCCGGCGCCTGGGCCGAGATTAAGGGCGTGCAGCTCAACCCGAAGACGGCGCTTGACGGCAAGACCAAGGAACTTTTGGGCCTCGCCGTCGCGGCGCAGATCCCATGCCAGTACTGCATCTATTTCCACACCGAGGCGGCCAAGCTCAACGGCGCCAGCGACGAGGAGATCAAGGAGGCGGTGGCGATGTCCGCCATCGTGCGCCATTGGTCGACGATGCTCAACGGCAGCCAGGTCGATCTGACGACCTTCAAGAAGCAGACCGACGACGTATTCGCGGCTGTCAAGGCGAAGTCGCAGTAAGAACCACTGCCCGGCGATGAGCGCCGGACGGCACATCGACCATCAACCGCCCGGTCGGAAGACGGGCCAATGGAGGATGAAATGCTGACCAAGACCCAAACAGTGGACGGCGCCGCGATCAAGAAGGCGATCGAAACCCGTGACGGCAAGATGCTGTCGAGCTTCTATGCCGAAGACGCGCTGGTGCGGGTGATCGACCGCAACAACCCGCCGAGCGAGCCGCGTGAAATCCGCGGGCGCGCGGCGATCACCACATTCTGGGACGACATCTGCAGCCGGGCGATGACCCACAAGGTCGACACCACCATCGCCGACGGCGACAGCCTCGCCTTCACCCAGGCCTGCGCCTATCCGGACGGCACCAAGGTGTTCTGCGCAGCGATGCTGGAGCTGAAGAACGGTCGGATCGCAAGACAGACCGTCGTGCAGGCCTGGGACGAGTAGATCAACAACCGTGGATCAACCGCGGCCTGGGCCGCAACCTGGAGGAGAAGACGATGTTCAGCGCCAGATGGCAGATCGACGCCAAGTTCGGACACAAGCAGACCGTGCTCGACCTGTTGAAGAAATGGGAACGCGAGATCGGGTCACAGGTCGGCTTCGACGAGCTGGAATTCCAGATCATGACCGGTTCGATCGGCGCGCGGGAGGCGACGGTCGAGTCCCATCACCAGGTCGAAAGCCTGGCCCAGTTGGAGGCGTTCTTCGCCAAGATCGGCAAGATCGACGCGCACGCGAAATGGGGCAAGGAGATCGAGCCCTATGTCGTGTCTGGCACCAGCCTGTGGAATATCTATCGCATCGTGGAGTAGTGGTCTGCGGTCTTACCTCTCCCCTTGTGGGAGAGGTCGGATTGCCCCGATTTGTCCTTCACAAATCGGTTGGCAACCCGTGTGAGGGGTAAGCTGGCGTCAAGCTGGAACACCCCCTCATCCGTCTCGCGCCGATCCACCTTCTCCCACAAGAAGGGGAGAAGGCACAACTAGCCATGCGCAACCATCACATGCCGCACGGCGGTGTAATCCTCCAGTGCGTAGAGCGACATGTCCTTGCCGTAGCCGGACTGCTTCAACCCGCCATGCGGCATCTCGTTGGTCAGCATGAAGTGGGTGTTGATCCAGGTGCAGCCATATTGCAGGCGGGCGGCCGTCGCCATGGCGCGCGAGACATCCTTGGTCCATACGGATGACGCCAGGCCGTAGTCGCTGTCATTGGCCCAGTTCACCGCCTCGTCGACTTCCGAAAAACGAGTAACCGAGACGACCGGGCCGAACACTTCGCGGCGCACGATCTCATCTTCCTGCAGCGCGCCGGCGACGACGGTCGGCTGGTAATAGAAGCCGGAGCCCTCGCCCGGCTTGCCGCCGGTGGTGATCTCGATGTGTTTCAGTTCCGAGGCGCGCTCGACGAAGCTCGAGACGCGGTCGCGCTGGCGGCGCGAGATCAGCGGGCCGATTTCGTTTTCGGTATCGTCGGGGCGGTCGTACTTGATGGTCGAGACGGCCGAGGAGAGATCGGCGACGAGCTTGTCGTAGATCTTCTTGCCGGCGTAGATGCGGCAGGCGGCGGTGCAGTCCTGGCCGGCATTGTAATAGCCGAAGGCACGCAGGCCGTTGACCACGGCGCCGAGGTCGGCGTCGTCGAAGACGATGACCGGCGCCTTGCCGCCGAGCTCGAGATGCGTGCGCTTGACCGACTTGGCGGCCGCCTGCAGCACCTTCTTGCCGGTGGCGACATCGCCGGTGATCGAGATCATGTTGACCTTGAGATGATTGATCAGCGTGTTGCCGACGCTGTCGCCGCGGCCGAGCACGACATTGACGACGCCTTCGGGCAGGATGTCCGCAAGGATTTTTGCCAGCTTCAGCGCCGTCAGCGGTGTCTGCTCGGACGGTTTGAAGACGACGGTGTTGCCGCCGGCGATCGCCGGCGCCAGCTTCCAGGCCATCATCATCAGCGGATAGTTCCACGGCGCGATGGAAGCGACGATGCCAATGGCATCGCGACGGACCATCGAGGTGTGGCCGGGAATGTATTCGCCAGCGACGACGCCCGGCATCGAACGGACGGCGCCGGCGAAGAAGCGGTAGCAATCGACGATCGCCGGGATTTCGTCATTGAGCACGGCGTTGATCGGCTTGCCGCAGTTGAGCGCCTCGAGCGTGGCGAACTCCTTCGCGTCGGCTTCGATGCGGTCGGCGATCTTCAGCAAATAGCCGGAGCGCTGCGCCGGCGTGGTGCGCGACCACAAGACGAACGCCTGTTCGGCAGCAGTGACCGCCGCCTCGATCTGCGCCTGGCTGGCCTCGGGCAGGTTGAGGATGGTCGCCCCGGTCTTTGGATTGAGGATCGGCTCCTCGGTCTCGGTGCCCTTCTCGAATTTCGAGCCGATCAGCATCTGGGTGTCCATAAGGTTTCTCCCTTTACAGAAGCGAGTAGCGAGTAGCTGAAAGCGAGTAGGGTTTGACCGTCGATGATCCCTATTCGCTGTTTTTCATTTCCCGCTTCCAGCGATCTGGTCGCCGTCACGGGTGAGGTAATAAGCGGCAAGGATCGGCAGCAACGTCACCAGCATGACGACCATGGCAACGACATTGGTGACCGGGCGCTGGCGCGGACGGATCAGTTCTTCCAGCATCCAGATCGGCAGCGTCTGCTGCTGGCCGGCGGTGAAGGTGGTGACGATGACCTCGTCGAAGGACAGCGCGAAGGCCAGCATGCCGCCGGCAAGCAGCGCCGTGGCGATGTTGGGCAGCACGACATGGCGGAAGGTCTGAAAACCGTCGGCGCCGAGATCCATCGAAGCCTCGATCATCGAACCGGAAGTGCGGCGGAAACGGGCGACGGCGTTGTTGTAGACGACGACCACGCAGAAGGTGGCGTGGCCAAGCACGATCGTCCAGAACGAGAACGGGATGTCGGCCAGCGAAAAGGCCGAGCGCAGCGCAATGCCGGTGATGATGCCGGGCAGCGCGATCGGCAGGATGACCAGCAGCGAGATGGTTTCGCGGCCGAAGAATCTTGTCCGCGACACCGCCGCCGAACAGAGCGTGCCGAGGATGAGCGCGATCGCCGTCGAAATCGCGGCCACCCTGACCGACAGCGACAGCGCCTGCCAGACATCTGGCCGGTTCCAGGTCACGGCGAACCACTGCGTCGTCAGCCCTGGCGGCGGCCAGACGAAACTCTTCTCTTCGGTGGTGAAGGCATAGACGAAGATCAGCAGGATCGGCAGGTGCAGGAACAGCAGCCCGCAGGCGGCGGCAATCTTCAGGCCGAGCGGAGCCGACTGGGAACCATCAGAGCGCATCGAAGGCCCCCATGCGCTTGGCGCCCCAGAGATAGAAGCCCATGATGACGATCGGCACCACGGTGAAGGCGGCGGCGAGCGGGATGTTGCCGGCGGTGCCTTGCTGCGAATAGACCGCCTGGCCGATGAACAGACGCGAGGTGCCGATGATCTGCGGGATGATGTAATCGCCGAGCGTCAGAGAGAAGGTGAAGATCGAACCGGCGACGATGCCCGGCAGCGCCAGCGGAAACAGCACGTTGCGGAAGGTCTGTCCCGGTGAAGCGCCGAGGTCGGACGAGGCCTCGACCAGATTGCCGGGCACGCGCTCGAGCGCCGCCTGAACGGGGAGGATCATGAAGGGTAGCCAGACATAGACGAAGACGATGAAGGTGCCGGTGAACGATACCGACAGGGAATTGCCGCCGACGATCGGCAGCGACAGCCAAGCGTCGAGAACCCACAACAAATGCAGCTTGGCGAGCAGCCAGGTGAGGATGCCTTCCTTGGCCAGGATCAGCTTCCAGGCGTAGATCTTGACCAGATAGCTCGACCACAGCGGCAGCATGATGCCGAGATAGAACAAGGCCTTCCAGCGGCCGCGCGCATAGCGCGCCGCGTAGTAGGCGATGGGGAAGGCGATGACGGCCGAGGCCAGCGTGACCAGAGCCGCCATCGTCACCGTGCGCAGGATGATGTCGAGATTGGCAGCCTGGAACAGATCGCCATAGGTCTTGAGCGTGAACTCGCGGTCGATGAGGCCGGAAAACTCGTCGATGGAGAAAAAGCTCTGCGCCAGCAGCGCAAACAGCGAGCCGATATAGACGATGCCCAGCCACAAAACCGGAGGCAGCAGCATGAGCAGCAACAGGACCTTCGGCTTGCGCCAGAAAAGGTCCGACAGAGCGCCGCGCAGACCGCCGCTACCCGGCAGGATGGCGGGAGCGGTTGCACGCACCATGGCGGCGTCGAGGCTCATGCCGGCTCGTCCATCAGATGCAGGTGCTCGCGGTTGAAGGTCAGCACAACCGCCTCGCCTTCTGCCGGCAAGGC
The DNA here is from genome assembly GCF_001672455.2 of Mesorhizobium sp. WSM1497. Classification (NCBI taxonomy): domain Bacteria; kingdom Pseudomonadati; phylum Pseudomonadota; class Alphaproteobacteria; order Hyphomicrobiales; family Phyllobacteriaceae; genus Mesorhizobium; species Mesorhizobium sp. WSM1497. Next base: position 152,301 of record NZ_CP021070.1, read on the forward strand.
GATGCCGGCCGGCACGATGGCGTGCAGCCGCAGCCCGTCGGCGTCGAGCGCCAGCTTTGTCGTGGCGCCGAGATAATTGGTCGAGATGAGGCGGGCCGATACGCCTTCACCACTTGTGACCCCCTTGGCCGCGCGGCCGACGCGAATGGATTCAGGGCGGAGACTCCCCCAGCGATGCTGGCCGGAATAGCGCTGCACGAAATCCGGCGGCAGCACATTGGAGGAGCCGACGAAATCGGCGACGAAGCGGGTCCTCGGCCGCTGGTAGATATCTTCCGGAGTGCCGATCTGCATGATCTTGCCATCGTTGAAGACGGCGACGCGGTCGGCCATCGACAGCGCTTCGCCCTGGTCGTGAGTGACGAAGACGAAGGTGATGCCGAGCGCCTTCTGCAGCGACTTCAACTCCTCCTGCATGTTCTCGCGCAATTTGAGGTCGAGCGCGCCGAGCGGCTCGTCGAGCAGCAGCACCTTTGGCTGGTTGACCAGCGCGCGGGCCAGTGCCACGCGCTGGCGCTGGCCACCGGAAAGCTGGCCGGGCCGACGGGCGCCATAGCCGGGCAGCCGCACCAGTGACAGCGCCTCTTCCGCCGCCTTGTGCCGCTCAGCCTTGCCGACGCCCTTGACCATCAGGCCGTAGGCAACGTTGTCGAGCACGTTCAGATGCGGGAACAGCGCATAATCCTGAAACACGGTGTTGACGTTGCGGCGATAGGGCGGAACGCCCTCGGCGCGGTCGCCGAAGATCGAGATCGAGCCCGATGTCGGCTGCTCGAAGCCGGCGATGAGGCGCAGGCAAGTGGTCTTGCCGGAACCGGACGGCCCGAGCATGGCGAAGAATTCCCCAGGCGCGATGTCGAGATCGACCGCATCGACGGCGCGCACGCTGCCGAAATGGCGCGAGGCCTTCTGGAAGGAGACGGCGGAGGTCATGGGCTGTCAGTCCGTTGCCGGTTTGATGTGTTGATGTCGCGCGACGTCCCACCTCCCCCTTGGGGAGGTCGCGACGAAGCCGCGGGTGGGGGTGTCTCGAAAAACCCCGAGCAGACCCCACCCAGACGCTATGCGTCGACCCTCCCCACAAGGGGGAGGTAAGGATGCTCATCGTCCGCCGATGACGCCGATATAGTCCGACACCCAGCGATAGTAGGGCACGCACTGATCGTTCTGGGTGGCGCATTTCGACACCGGCGTCTTCCAGAACTTGATCTTGTCGAAGTTCTCGTAGCCATTGGTCTTGCAACCCTCGTCGGTCAAAAGCTCATTGCCCTTGCAGGCGGCGGGCACGACGGGCAGTGAGCCGAACCAGGCTGAGACATCGCCCTGCACCTTCGGCGACAGCGAATGTTCCATCCACATATAGGCACAGTTGGGGTTGGCGGCGTCGGCCTCCATCATGGTGGTGTCGGCCCAACCGGTGGCGCCCTCCTCCGGGATGGTGGACGCGACCGGCTTCTTGGCGGCGACCAGCGTGTTGACCTGATACGGCCACGAGCCGGAAGCGACGACGCCTTCGTTCTGGAAATCGTCGACCTGGATGGCGGCGTCGTGCCAATAGCGGCCAACCAGCGTGCGCTGGACGCGCAGCAATTCGAGCGCCGCCTTGTACTGGTCCTCGTTGAGTTCATAGGGATCCTTGATGCCGAGTTCCGGTTTGTGGAACATCAGATAGTTGGCCGCATCCGCAATGTGGATCGGCCCGTCATAGGCCTGGACGCGGCCCTTGTTGGACTTGCCGTCCGGCAGCTTCATTTCCTCAAAGACGATGTTCCAGCTCTTGGGAGCCTCCTTGAACACGTCGGTGTTGTACATCAGGACGTTGGGACCCCACTGGTAGGGAACGCCGTAGTGGGCGCCGCCGACGGTGAACCACGGCGCGTCCTTGAGGCGCTCGTCGACCGTCTTCCAGCTCGGGATGAGATCGGTGTTGATCGGCTGCACGCGCTTGCCGGCAACGAGGCGCAACGAGGCATCGCCCGAAGCGGTGACGAGGTCGAAGCCGCCCTCATTCATCAGCGAGACCATCTCGTCGGAGGTGTTGGCGGTCTTGACGTTGACCTTGCAGCCGGTCTCCTTCTCGAAGGAAGTCACCCAGTCATAGCCCTTGTCGGTTTCGCCGCGCTCGATGTAGCCCGGCCAGGCAACGATGTTGACCTGGCCTTCGCCCTTGCCAAGTTCCTTGACCTGGGCGACGGCCTGACCGGAAAAGGTCAGCGCGACCGTCAGAGCAGTGCATGACTTCAGGAATGAATTCATTGTCGATCTCCCATTTAGGCGCCTGACCCTGAAAGCCGGTTTCGGTCTTCGTTAGGGGTCACGCGCGGACTGAAAACTGTCAGTTCGTCCGTTGGGCTTGATGCCGCTCTGATGGCGGCTTTGGTCCCTGAACCGAAAGTGCTTTGAAAATTCCGGTTTCGCAAATTCATTTATCAGAAGGGCGATATCGGTTTTTCCGATAGATGTGCAGCCGGTCTCTCAGGGACGCTGGCGGACCGTCCGTTGCGACTGGGCAAGACCGATGAAATCGCGCGCGGCCTGCGGCAGACCGGAGCCGCGCCGCCAGACCATGCCGACCTGGACCACCGGCAAGGAGCCGGAAATATCGCGCGATTCGATGCGGTCGCCTTCCAGCGACCAGGGCCGGTAGACGAGATCGGGCAGCAGCGCCACGCCGGCACCGGTGGCGACCAGACTGCGCACGGCCTCCACGGAACGGGTGCGGAAGGCGACATGCGGCTTGGCGCCGATCGCCGTCAGCAGCTTGCCGGTATTCTCCTCGATCTCGTCGACGGTCAGCATGATCAGCGTTTCGGAGGCAATGTCGCCAATGCTGATGATGTCGGCGCCGACGAGCGGATGACCGAGCGGCAGCCACAGCCGATAGGCCGAGACTTCGAGGATTTCCGACTGCAACGCGGTGCGGTCGCGCAAATTGGAGGTGACCATGACGGCAATGTCGAGCTTGCCGCCGATCAGGAGGTGTTCGAGATAATCGCCATTGTCCTCGATGGCAGAGACCTCGACGCCGGGATAGGCACGGCGGTAGCGGGCGAGCAGATCCGACAGCACATAGCCGGCGACCAGCGAGGTGACGCCGAGCTGCAGCCGGCCGGCCGCCACCGCCTGCTCGCCGGAGAAAGAGCGACGCGCGTCGGAAACATCGGCGAGGATTTTCGTCGCATGGCGCAGGAACTGGTGACCCTTGTGGGTGATGTTGAGGCCGCGCGGGTGGCGTTCGAACAGTTCGACGCCGAGATCGCTTTCGAGTTCCTTGATCGCTTCGGTGACCGACGATTGCGAGATGGAGAGGTTCTGGGCGGCGCCCGAGACCGTGCCTTGCTCGGCAACGGCGATGAAGAACTGCAGCTGGCGGATGGTGAAAGCCATGCCCGGACTAAACACCGGCGGCCGAACGAAGGAAAGCCGACTGCAGAGCTTATCCCATGACCTGAGAGCTGGCGCTCAACCGAGCGCCAACTTGATGCGCCGCCGGCATGCGGGGCCATAGCGCAGCGCAAGCATGAATGCCGTCTCCACAGCCACGACGATGACAATGATGCGCAGGCCCACCGTGAAGGAGTCCCGGCCGCTGCCGCGCAGCAGATAGCCGGTGGTGAGAAAGCCCGCGTTCCAGAACGTGGCGCCGAGCAGCGTCGCGGCCGCGAAGGGCAAAGCGGGCAGGCAGAGCGCGCCGGCGGCGATCGGCAGGTAATTGCGCACAGTCGGGATGAACTGCGCCAGCAAGGACACCCGGACGTGATTGCGCCGATAGGCCTGGCCAAGCCTGCGGTAGGTCGCGTGGCGCAGGAACACGTACTTGCCGAAACGCTCGACCAGCCTGTCGGCACGGGCAGGTCCAACCCGGCGGCCGACCGCATACCAGACAAGGCAGCCGCTGGCGGACGCAAGCGTCGTCACCATCAGCAGGATCGCCAGCGTCGAAGCATCCGGCGCCGCCGTCATGCCGAGGAACAGCAGCAGCACATGCGAGGGCGGGATTGGCAGGATCTTTTCGGTGAAGGCGAGGCAGAAGACGCCGAACAGACCGAAGCCGAGGATGGCCGCCAGCGGCCCCGTCATGCGAAGCGACATGGTGACGCCGACACCAAACGGCGCCACGGTCCATCTCTGGAGAAAAGACAAAGCATCAGGCAACCTTCATCCTGGATCCAACGCTTCGATCGGTCGGCGTGGCGTTTGCTGCAGTCAGCGTCGGACCCGAAATCCGTTGCATATGTCGGGTCCGACGCCTTGGCGCCGGCATACGAGGCGAATCGCGCACCGACTGGTTCTGTTTGCCGCGAATGGATTGCGTGGACATTGCGCCTCGGCGCGGACGAGACGTGTTTGACATCGACACCAATCGTAACTAACTAAGTTACATGAAGCGCAACAGCCGACTGTCCTCTACCCTGCACATTCTCGTCCACATGGCCGAGAAGCCCGAACAGGCGCTGACCTCCGAGCAGCTTGCCACCTTCATCCACACCAATCCGGTGGTGGTCCGCCGCACCATCGCAGGCTTGCGCGACGCCGGCATCGTCACCTCGTCGCGCGGGCACGGTGGCGGCTGGCTGCTCGGGCGGGCGCCCGAGAAAATATCCCTGGCCGAGATCAGCGTCGCCCTTGGCGAGACACTGCTGCCGTTCAGCACCGATCCGGAAAGCCCCGGCTGCCTCGTCGAGCAGGCGGTGATCGCCGTGCTCGACGATTTTCGCAACGCCGCCGAAAGGCTGCTGGCGGAGAAGCTGAGCCGCATCACGCTGGCTGACCTGACCGCCGATTTCCGCCGCCGTTTTGACCTCATTGGAGTCTCCAGCCATGCAGTATGATCTTGCCGTCGTCGGCGGCAGCTTTGCCGGCCTGTCCGCCGCCATCCAGGTGGCGCGGGCAGGACGCAAGGTGCTGGTGATCGACGCCGGCCGGTCGCGCAACCGCTTTGCCGAGCATTCGCACGGCTTCCTCGGACATGACGGGCGCGCGCCCGGCGCAATCCTGGATGACGCAAGGCGCCAACTACTGGCCTATCCGACAGCCAGGGTTGTCGACGGGCGCGCCGACAAGGCCCTTGCCGCTGGCAGCAGCGATTTCGAAATCACCACCGAGGGTGGCGAGACATTCGGCGCGGCACGGCTGGTACTGGCCACTGGGGTGCGCGATATCCTGCCGGAGGTTGCCGGGCTTACCGAGCTCTGGGGAAAGAGCGTGCTGCACTGCCCCTATTGCCACGGCTACGAAGTTTCCGGCGGGCCGCTCGGCGTGCTCGCAACCGGTCCGATGTCCATGCATCAGGCACAGCTGATCACCGATTGGGGCGATGTCACGCTGTTCGGCAATGGCCTGTTCGAGCCTGACACAGAGCAGATGCGCGCGCTGGAGAGCCGAAAGGTGCGGTTTGAGCCCACCAGCGTTGCCGAGCTAGAGGAAGACGGCTCCGGCGGATTGATCGTCCACCTCGACGACGGCAGAAAGGCCGGCGTCAGGGCGGTGTTCACCGCTCCGCGCAATATCATGGCCAGCCCGCTGGCCGAACAGCTCGGCTGCGGCTTCACCGAAGGCCTCCTCGGCCCGGTGATATCAGTCGACGACAGGCAGCAGACGACCGTGCCCGGCGTCTACGCCGCCGGCGACGCGGCACGTTCGATGCACAACATCGCCCTTGCAGTATCGGGTGGCACCTTTGCGGGCGTCTGCGCCCACCAATCGCTGGTCTTCGGCTAGAACCCGGCTTCCGCGCCGGCGATGCTGAGCCGGGCGCCGGCCTGCGCAAGGGCGGCGGCCAGGTCGTGCGGCGGCGAGCGGTCGGTGGCGAGTTCGGAAAAGCTGTCGAAGCCGCAGACCTGGACCAGACCAAGACGGCCGAATTTCGAGTGATCGGTGATGACGAGGGACCGCTGGCCGCGCGACAGCACCATGCGGGCGAACTCGGCCTCATCCAGATCAAAATCCATGACGCCCATCACCGCGTCGACGCCCCCGGTGGAAATGATGGCGTGACTGACCGAGAAGCGACTGACAAAATCGATCGCCGAGGCGCCGAAAGCAGCACCGGAATCGCTGCGCAACTCGCCGCCGGCCATATAGACCTTGTTGCCGTTGATGGTGGCCAGCGTGCGGGCGATGTCCGAGGAATTGGTGACGACCGTCAGGCGCCGGTGGCCGAGCAGTTCACGTGCAAGGAACGAGGTCGTCGTTCCGGTGTCGAGCATGATGGATTCCCCGTCGCGGATGGTGGCGGCGACCATGCGGGCAATGACGCGCTTGGCGTCGGCGTTCTCACGCATGCGCCGCTCGAACGGCGCTTCGCCGATCATTGACGGCAGGCCGATGGCGCCATGCATCTTGAGGACAGAGCCATCACCGGTCAGCGGCTTGACGTCGCGGCGCACCGTCTCGAGCGACACGCCCAGCCGGTCGGCCAGACTGGCGATGGTGACGGTGCCCTCTTCCTGCAGGAGCCGCAGGATCTCGCCGTGTCGTTTGGACTGGGCCATCTGGTTTCCCGAACTGATGCTCTTGACCGATTCTAAGGTAATTCAATTGCTTTTAAAGGAACTACCTTATGCTTTCAGGCAAAATACCCAAAAAAAGTCACAGCTTTTTATTGACAAGCGGGAAACCCTGGCGTGAAATCAAAGACATTAACAGGCTTCAGATCTGCGACTGGGGGCAGAGCCGCAACTCAGCGATCAGGCCGTTTGGAACGTGCCTGTACAAGGAATTTTCAGATCCGCGGGGGCGGATGCCGGGCTCAAAAACCTGGCCAAGGGGCTCGTCGGTGCGGTGCGGGATACCGATCCTGGCGTCCCGCACCGACGAGATTATTTACGTTTCTCCCCGCCGTCGTTGCGCTGTTCACGGCGCCTTGTCGAAGCCCAGCAAACCAGGGATGATTCCGTGACCGCCGAAGACCGCATCCGCGCCCTGCCCTGCTGGACCGGTGGCATCGAGATCGCACCGCTGCCCGGCGGTCTGAGCAACGCGAATTATGTGGTCACGGACGCGGCGGGACGACACGTCGTGCGCTTCGGCAAGGACTATCCGTTCCACCATGTCTTTCGCGAGCGCGAGGTGATGACGGCGCGGGCGGCGCATGCCGCCGGTTTCGCGCCGGCCGTCCGCCATGCCGAACCGGGCATCATGGTCACAGAGTTTCTCGGCGCCAAGACCTATCTCGCCGAGGACGTACGCGCCAATCTTGGCCGCGTCGCAGCCCTGATGCGCGCCTTTCACCGGGAGATGCCCACTCACGTCTCCGGCGCCGGCTTCATGTTCTGGGTGTTCCATGTCATTCGCGACTATGCGCGCACGCTTGAAGAAGGCGGCAGCCGCAAGCGCAGCGACCTGCCGCGCCTGCTGACGCTGGCCGACGAACTGGAGCGCGCGCAGAAACTGCTGCCGATCGTCTTTGGCCACAATGATCTGTTGCCGGCCAACATTCTCGACGACGGCAACAGGCTGTGGCTGATCGACTTCGAATATGCCGGCTTCAACACGGCGATGTTCGACCTCGCAGGCGCCGCCTCCAACGCCGGCATGAGCGACGAGGAATCCTTCGCCTTCCTGACCGCCTATTTCATGAAGGAACCGGACGAAGCGATCCGCCGTTCGCACGCGGCCATGCAATGCGCCTCGCTGCTGCGCGAGGCGATGTGGAGCATGGTGTCCGAGCTCTATCTCGACGCGCCCGGTATCGACTATGTCGCCTACACCGAGGAAAACCTCGCCCGGCTCGACACGGCGCTGGAAAACTACAGAACGAAGTACGGGATGCAGAAATCATGACATTGCCGACCCAGGCCGCCATCGTCGTCATCGGCGGTGGCATCATCGGCTGTTCGACGGCTTATCATCTGGCGCGCGACCACAAGGCCGATGTCGTTCTGCTCGAACAAGGCAAGCTGACCTCGGGCTCGACCTGGCATGCCGCCGGCCTTGTCGGCCAGTTGCGCTCGTCGGCTTCGATCACCCGCGTGCTGAAATACTCCGTCGACCTCTACAAGGGCCTCGAGGCCGAGACCGGCCTTGCCACCGGCTGGAAGATGACCGGCTGCCTCAGGCTCGCCACCAATGCCGACCGCTGGACCGAGTACAAAAGGCTGGCGACGACGGCGAAAAGCTTCGGCATGGACATGCAATTGCTGTCGCCGGCGGAAGTCAAGGCAATGTGGCCGCTCATGGAAACCGGCGATCTTGTCGGCGCCTCCTGGCTGCCGACCGATGGCCAGGCGAGCCCCTCCGACATCACGCAGTCGCTGGCCAAGGGCGCGCGCATGCATGGCGCCAAACTGTTCGAGGATGTCCGCGTCATCGGCTTCGAAATGAAGGACGGCCGCATCACGGCGGTGAAGACCAACAAGGGCGACATTGCTTGTGACAAGGTGGTCAACTGCGCCGGCCAGTGGGCGCGGCAGGTCGGCGCCATGGCCGGCATCAACGTGCCGCTGCAGCCGGTGAAGCACCAGTACATCATCACCGAGAAGATCGACGGACTGGCGACCGACGCGCCGACCATCCGCGATCCGGACCGGCGCACCTATTTCAAGGAAGAGGTCGGCGGGCTGGTGATGGGCGGCTATGAGTCGAACCCGCAGGCCTGGGCTACTGGTCTCCCCGGCGGCGACGTCCCCAATGATTGGGAATTCAGGCTGTTCGACGATGATTACGACCATTTCGAGCAGCACATGAGCCAAGCGATCGCGCGCGTGCCGGCACTGGAAACCGTCGGCGTCAAGCAGATGATCAACGGGCCGGAGAGTTTTACACCGGACGGCAATTTCATTCTCGGCACAGCGCCCGAATGCGCCAACATGTTTGTCGGCGCCGGCTTCAACGCCTTCGGCATCGCCTCGGGCGGCGGCGCCGGCTGGGTGCTGGCGCAGTGGGTGGTCGATGGCGAAGCACCGCTCGACCTGTGGGTGGTCGACATCAGGCGCTTTTCCAATTTGCACCGCGACCGTCAGTGGGTCTGCGACCGCACGCTGGAGGCCTATGGCAAACACTATACGATCGGCTTTCCGCATGAAGAGTATGCCAGCGGGAGGCCGCGCATCATCTCGCCGCTCTACGAGCGGCTGAAACAGCAGCGCGCCGTGTTCGGCTCGAAGCTCGGCTGGGAGCGGCCTAACTGGTTCGCGCCCGAAGGCGTCGAGCCGCAGGACATCTATTCGATGGGCCGGCAGAACTGGTTTGTGGCGGTCGGCGACGAACACCGGCATGTGCGCGAAAAAGTCGGCATATTCGATCAATCCTCCTTCGCCAAATACGAGCTGAGCGGGCCCGATGCGCTGAAGGCGCTGGACTGGGTCTGCGCCAACGACGTCAGCAAGCCGGTCGGCCGGCTGACCTACACGCAGCTTCTCAACACACGCGGCGGCATCGAGGCCGATCTGACGGTGGCGCGGCTGGCCGAAGAGAAGTTCTACATCGTCACCGGCACAGGCTTCCGTACGCATGATTCCTCATGGATCGGCGATCATATCGGCGAAGGGCTCGATGCCAGGCTCGTCGATGTCACCGAGGATTTCGGCACGCTGTCGCTGATGGGTCCTCGGGCGCGCGACGTGCTTTCGGCCGCGACCGAAGCCGACGTGTCAAATGTGAGCTTCCCATTCGGCCATGTGCGTGAGATTGCCATCGCCGGCCACACGGTTCGGGCGCTGCGCGTCACCTATGTCGGCGAGTTGGGCTGGGAACTGCACGTGCCGATCGCGGCCACCGGCGAAGTCTTCGACGCGCTGATGGCGGCAGGCAAAAAGCACGACATCCGCCCGATCGGCTATCGGGCACTGGAATCGCTGCGGCTGGAAAAGGGCTATCGTGCCTGGGGCTCCGACATCACGCCCAACGACACGCCGCAGGAAGCCGGGCTCGGCTGGGCGGTCAAGCTGCGCAAGAACACGGATTTCATCGGACGGCGCGCGCTGGAGAAGACCAGCGGCACGGCAATGAAGAAACGCTTTGCCGGCTTCACGGTCGACGACCCCGAGATCGTGCTGCTCGGCCGCGAAACCATCCTGCGCAATGGCGAGCCTGTCGGTTATCTCACCAGCGGCGGTTATGGCTATACGCTGGGCAAGACCATCGGCTACGGCTACGTGCGCAGCGCCGACGGGGTCAGCGACGATTTTCTCGCCTCGGGCGACTACGAACTGGTGGTTGCGATGGAGAGGACGCCGGCCAAGATCCACCTCGAGCCGATGTACGACCCGGCAGGCGCGAGGGTCAAAGCGTAGGTCAGGTCACGCGCAGTGCGAGGCCGCGGCTGGGCACGGTGTCGGCTTCGCCGGGCATCGAGACATAAGGGCGCGTTTCCTCGACGCGGGTGACGAGGCCCTGCGCCTCGAGCTCAGCGACGCGCGTGGCGAAGCCCTGATCCCACAGCGAGTTCTTGACCGTCAGCACGATGATGCCGCCCGGCCGGCAGATGCGGATCAGTTCGTCCAGCCCCTCGACGCCAACATGACCTGATGTGAAGACGCCGGCCGAGATCACTCCGGCATAGGCATCATCGGCAAAGGGCAGATGACCGCCCAGCGCCAGGCAATGGAGCGCGGAATAGACACCCTTGCGGGCTGCCTGATCCAGCATGCCTTGCGAAATATCGAGTGCCTCGACTTGCGGGTAACCAGCAATATCAAGCCATTCGCCGATGAGACCGGTGCCGGCCCCGGCATCGAGCAGCGGTGCTGAACCGCGCGGCAGATGGCGGGTCAGCAGCGCAAGGCAGATCGTCGGATGGCGATAGCCGGCGGCCGACATGTCGGCGTCGTAGGTCTGCGACCAACGATCATAAAGTGCGGCGACCTCTTCGGGTCGCTTTGCCGCGTAGGCCGCGCCAAGCGTGCCCTGATGTTTGCTGTCCGCCACTTTGATCCAGTCCGCCAATTTTTGATCTCGCAGTGATGATAGCCAAAGCGCGAAAATTGTGGAACCGTTGCCGCGACAAATAACAGTGTGTGGGGGCGCAGGCATGATTACAGACGAGGCGCGTGCGGCACTGGACGCCATTCCCATGCTGGCCGGCTACAGCGGGCCGCTGGAACGGCTGGGCGGCCTCACCAACCTCGTCTTCAAGGCCGGCGACTTCTGCCTGCGCATTCCCGGCAAGGGCACCGAGGAATACATCAACCGGGCCAACGAAGCGGTGGCAGCGCGCGAGGCGGCAAAAGCAGGGGTCAGTCCCGAGGTGCTGCATGTCGATGCCGGCACCGGGTTGATGGTGACACGCTACATCGCCGGCGCCGAAACCATGTCGGAGGAGAAATTCAAGGTTCGGCCGGGCAGTCCAGCCCGCGCCGGCGAGGCCTTTCGCAAGCTGCACAATTCAGGCGCGGTGTTTCCCTTCCGCTTCGAGCTGTTTGCGATGATCGACGACTATCTCAAGGTGCTGTCCACCAAGGAGATCGCCCTGCCCGCCGGCTATCATGACGTGGTGCGCGACGCCGAGAGCGTGCGGTCGGCGCTGGCCGCCCATCCGCTGCCTCTCGTCGCCTGTCATTGCGATCCGCTGTGCGAAAACTTCCTCGACACCGGCGAGCGGATGTGGATCGTCGACTGGGAATATTCGGGCATGAACGACCCGCTCTGGGACCTTGGCGACCTCTCCGTGGAAGGCAAATTCGATCTGGCGCAAGACGAAGAGATGATGCGCGCCTATTTCGGCGGCGAGGCGAGGCCGGCGCAGCGCGGCCGCATCGTCATCTACAAGGCGATGTGCGACCTGTTGTGGACGCTGTGGGGGCTGATCCAGCTCGCCAACAACAACCCGGTCGATGATTTTCGCGCCTATGCCGACGGGCGGTTCGCGCGCTGCAAGGCGCTGATGGAGACGTCCGAGTTTTCACGGCATCTGGCGGCGATCCGCCGGGGGTGAGCCTGGACTAATTCACGCCCTTCGGCACGTTTTCGGGCGGCACCGTGGTCTCGACCACTTTCTGGCGGTGGAAGATGAACAGGCCGGCGAGAACGACAATGCCCGAGCCGATCAGGATGCGCGGACCGGGAACGTCGCCGAAGAACACCAGTCCGAACACCACCGCCCACAGCAGCAGCGTGTAATGCAGCGGCGCCAGCGTTGAGGCCGGCGCCAGCTTGAGCGCCCTGGTGATCATCAGATGGGCGCCGCAGGAGACGATGCCGAGCAGCAGCATGGCGCCGAGATCGAGCGCCGACGGCGTCTGCCAGGCGCCGATGCTCAGCACGCCGCCGACCAGCAGCGTGCCGATGGTCTGCCATGTCACTAGATTGGTGTCGCTGGTGCCACGCAGCCGGCGGTTGAGGATGATGGCGAAGGCGAAGGAGATACTGCCCACCAGCGCAAAACCCGATGACAGCGAGAAGGCCGCCGAGGACGGTTTCAGCATGATCAGCACACCGCAGAAGCCGAGCAGGATCGCCATCCAGCGGCGCCAGCCGACCTTTTCGCCAAGCAAGAGGTGCGAGAGTGCCGCGACGTAGATCGGCCCCGCCATGTAGAAACTCATCACATCGGCCAGCGGCAGATAGACCACGGCGGCATAGAAGAGCGCGGTGTCGAGCGTGGTCATCACCACCCGCAGCAGCTGCAGCTCCAGGCGTTCCATGCGAAACAGCTTGGCCGGGCCCTGGTTGGCGATCATCGGGCCGAGCACGAAGAAGGCGCCGATGGAGCGGATCAGCACCACCTGGCCGACGGAGAAGCTGGCGACCAGCCATTTGCCCATGGCGTCGTTCAGCGCAAACAGGAAATCGCCGGCCAGCATCAGCAGAATGCCGGCCAAAAGCACATTCCTGATCGTCGAATTCTGCGCCACGGGCTGCGTCATGCCGATCCCGATTCCTCCCTGGTAAGCCGCGTCGTAGACGGAAGTGGCTGCCTTGACGAGGAGAATTCGGGCAATGGGTAAGACCAGCGCCGGGAATCGGCTGTATCTAGCTGGATATGTGCCGCCGGTTCACCATTCCCGGCCTTCCGCCGATGGACAGCCTGGTTTCCTGCTTCGTCCGCTCCGCCACCACCTTGCCCCTGGCAATGACGCACAGGCGCTCGGCGCGCAGCCGCAGGGCCTCGACCGGATTGCCGGCATCGAGGACGACAAGGCTGGCGCGCTTGCCGACCGCCAGGCCGAGATGATCGAGGCCCATGATCGCGGCATTGACGTTGGTGACCATGTCGAAGCAGCGCGCCATCTCGGCCGGGCTCGACATCTGAGCGACGTGCAGACCCATGAAGGCGACGTCGAGCATGTCGGCTGTGCCCAGCGAATACCAGGGATCGAGCACGCAATCCTGGCCCCAGCCGACGCGAATGCCGAGCGCCAGCATTTCCTTGACCCGGGTCAGGCCGCGGCGCTTCGGGAAGGTGTCGTGGCGGCCCTGCAGCATGATGTTGATCAGCGGATTGGGAATGACCGAGACGCCGGCCTCGGCGATCAGCGGCAGCAGCTTCGAGACGTAGTAATTGTCCATCGAATGCATCGAGGTGAGGTGCGAACCGGCGACCTTGCCCTGCAGACCAAGACGCTGCGTTTCATAGGCCAACTGCTCGATATGGCGCGACAGCGGATCATCGGTCTCGTCGCAATGCAGGTCGACCATCAGGCCGCGGCTGGCCGCGATCTCGCACAGCTCCGTTACCGAGCGCGTGCCGTCGGCCATGGTGCGCTCGAAATGCGGGATGCCGCCGACGATGTCGACGCCCATGTCGAGCGCGCGGATGGTGTTTTCACGCGCCGATGGAGAGCGATAAAACCCGTCCTGCGGGAAGGCGACCAATTGCAGATCGATGTAGGGAGCGACCGTCTTCTTGACCTCGAGCAGCGCCTCGACCGCCAGCAGGCGGTCATCGCAGACATCGACATGGGTGCGGATGGCGAGCAGGCCCATCGACACCGCCCAGTCGCAATAGGCCAGCGCGCGATCACGCACCGCCTCATGCGTCAAAAGCGGCTTCAACTCGCCCCACAGCGAAATGCCTTCGAGCAGCGTACCCGACGCGTTGATGCGCGGAATGCCGTAGGAGAGCGTCGCGTCCATGTGGAAATGCGGATCGACGAAGGGCGGCGAGACCAGATTGCCATGGGCGTCGACCTTCGTCCGCGCGGAACCCTGGAGAACGGGCTCGATCGCCGCGATCGTCTCACCGTTGATGCCGATGTCGGCAACCCTGCCATTAGGCAGTGTGCCGCCGCGAACGATAAGGTCGAAATCCATCCGTCGTCATCCCGTCAAAAGAATCATCTGATATAGCCGAGGCTGAAAATCGCATCCCGTCGATGCCGCTTGCAACAGCGATTTGTCCGCGGCGGCCGCGGATGGTTTCATCCGGCCGCAACTCCCTCTATAAGCCGCCTTCGTTGTCCCGGTTTCAAGGATCCGCCGTTTGTTTCGTTTCTTCCGCTCGACGGAAAACCAGCGCCTCGTCGCGAGGTTGATCCGGGAATCCTTTTATCAGCACAGGTTTGGCTACGGCGCCGCGATCTTGTCGATGCTTGTGGTGGCCGCCACGACCGGCGCCAGCGCCTGGATTCTCAAAGAGATCACCGACGAATTCGTAGTTTTCAAGCGGATTGACCGGGTCAACCTGATTGCGGGCGGGGTCGCCACGATCTTCATCCTCAAGGGCCTCGCCAACTTCATTCAGGCCTATTTCATGAGCCGTGTCGGCAACGCCATCATCGCCGACCGCCAGCGCAAGATCTACGACCGCATCCTGGCGCAAGGCATCGAATTCTACCATTCGACCTCGTCGTCCGACCTGATCACACGCATGACCAACAATGCACAGGCGGCACGCAACGTGCTCGACCTCGTTGTCACGTCCTATGTGCGCGATCTGTTGTCGCTGGTCGTCCTGGTAGGAGTCATGGTCTGGCAGCAGCCAGCCTTGTCTATAATCTGCTTCGTCGTCGGCCCCTTGGCTATCTACGGGGTCAACCGCATCCTGAAACGTGTTCGCAAGTTCGCCGCGATGGAGTTTCGCTCGGTCGGCCAGATCGTGCAGGTGATGCAGGAAACGGCAATCGGCGTGCGCGTCGTCAAATCCTTCAACCTCGAAGGCGCGATGCGCAACCGCATGTACAAGGCCGTGTCGGACGTCGAGAACCGGGCCAATAACATCGCGACGCTGGAGGCTGCGACAAGCCCGGTGATGGAGACGCTGGCCGGGCTGGCTATTGCCGGGGCCATCTTCGTCAGCGGCTTCCTGGTCTTGCAGGGCGGCCAGATGCCGGGAAACATCATGGCCTTCATCGGGGCACTCCTGTTTGCCTATGAGCCGGCAAAGCGCCTTGCGCGCGTGCGCATATCGCTGGAAAGCGGCATTGTCGGCGTGCGCATGATGTTCGAGCTCGCCGACCAGCCGCTCACTCTGGTCGAGAAGCCGGACGCGAAGCCGCTTCTGGCCGGACCGGGCGAGATCCGGTTCGACACCGTCGACTTCGCTTATCAGAAAGGGCCGCCGGTGCTGGACAGGTTCGATCTGACGCTTGCGCCCGGCAAGATGACGGCGCTGGTCGGGCCTTCCGGCGGCGGCAAGTCGACGATTCTAAACCTGATCATGCGCATGTATGATCCGCAGAGCGGCAGGGTGCTGTTCGACGGTCAGGATATTTCCCATGCGACGCTCGCATCGCTGCGGGAAAAGATCGCCTATGTCAGCCAGGATACGTTCCTGTTTGCCGGCACCATCATGCACAACATCCGGCTTGGGCGCGAGGGTGCGACCGACGATGAGGTGATCGCCGCCGCCAAGGCGGCCAACGCGCATGACTTCATCAGCGCGCAGGCGAAAGGCTACGAGACGGATGTCGGCGAGAATGGCGGCTTACTGTCGGGCGGCCAGCGCCAACGGATCTCGATCGCACGCGCCATGTTACGCAATGCGGAGATCCTGCTGCTGGACGAAGCGACCAGCGCGCTCGACGCCGAATCGGAAGCGCTGTTCCGCGACGCGCTGCAGCAATTGACGGAAGGCCGCACGACGATCGTCATCGCGCACCGTCTGTCGACCGTGCACCAGGCCGACACAATCGTGGTGCTCGAAGCCGGCAAGGTGGTGGAAAGCGGCCCGCACAAGGCCTTGCTCAAGCAGGGCGGGCTTTACCAGAAGCTCTATGAGTATCAGTTGATGCCGTGATGGTGTTCCGGATATTGGAGCCAGCCCCCTCATCCGGCCCTTCGGGCCACCTTCTCCCCGAGGGGAGAAGAGATCGTCAGCGCCGGCGCCAGCCTCTTCTCCCCAGCGGGGAGAAGGTGGCCGCGTAGCGGCCGGATGAGGGGGCCTGGGCGCGAACCTTATTCCGGCACAAACCTCACCGCGCCCTTGGCCGCGCTGGTGGCCATGGCGGCATAGGCGCGCAAGGCGGTCGTCACCTTGCGCTTGCGCTTTTCCTCCGGCTTCCAGGCCATGGCGCCCTTGGCTTCCATCGCCGCCCGTCGCGCAACGAGTTCCGCCTCATCGACAGCCAGGCGGATGCTGCGGTTCGGGATGTCGATCTCGATCGTATCGCCCTCCTGCACCAGTCCGATCAAACCGCCTTCGGCAGCTTCCGGCGACGCATGGCCGATCGACAGGCCCGAGGTGCCGCCGGAGAAGCGGCCGTCAGTAACCAGAGCGCAGGCCTTGCCGAGGCCCTTCGACTTCAGATAGCTGGTCGGATAGAGCATCTCCTGCATGCCGGGGCCGCCGCGCGGTCCTTCATAGCGGATGACGACGACATCGCCGGCCTTGATCTCATTGGACAGGATCGCCTTGACGCTCGAATCCTGGCTTTCGAACACGCGGGCCGGGCCGGTGAATTTCAGGATCGATTCATCGACGCCCGCCGTCTTCACGATGCAGCCGTCGAGCGCCAGATTGCCCTTCAGCACGGCAAGGCCGCCATCCTTGGAAAAGGGATGTTCGGTCGAGCGGATAACGCCTTTCTCGCGGTCGAGATCGAGCTCGTCCCAGCGGCGCTCCTGGCTGAAGGCGACCTGCGTCGGCACGCCGCCAGGGGCGGCGAGGAAGAAATCGCGCACGCTCTGGCTGGTCGTGCGGGAAATGTCCCAATGGTCGAGCGCCTCGCCCAGGGTTGACGTATGCACCGTCGGCAGGTCGCGGTTGAGCAGGCCGGCATTGTCGAGCTGGCCGAGGATCGCCATGATGCCGCCGGCGCGGTGGACGTCTTCCATGTGGACGTCGGACTTGGCGGGCGCAACCTTGCACAGCACCGGCACCTTGCGCGACAGCGCGTCGATGTCGTCCTGATCGAAATCGATCTCGCCCTCATGCGCCGCAGCCAGGATGTGCAGCACGGTGTTGGTCGAACCGCCCATGGCGATGTCGAGCGTCATGGCGTTCTCGAAAGCGCCCTTCGAGGCGATGTTGCGCGGCAGTGCGGTTTCGTCGTCCTGCTCGTAATAGCGCTGGGCGAGATCGACGATCAGGTGGCCGGCCTCGACGAACAGACGCTTGCGGTCGGCATGCGTCGCCAATGTCGAGCCGTTGCCGGGCAGCGACAGGCCAAGCGCCTCGGTCAAACAATTCATCGAATTGGCGGTGAACATGCCCGAGCAGGAGCCGCAGGTCGGGCAGGCCGAGCGCTCGATGACCTTGACGTCCTCATCGGAGATCTTGTCGTCGGCGGCCGCGACCATGGCATCGACCAGGTCGAGCGCCTGCGTCTTGCCGGCGAGCACCACCTTGCCGGCTTCCATCGGACCGCCGGAGACGAAGACGGTCGGGATGTTGAGGCGCAACGAGGCCATCAGCATGCCGGGCGTGATCTTGTCGCAATTGGAGATGCAGACCATGGCGTCGGCGCAATGCGCGTTGACCATGTATTCGACGGAATCGGCGATCAGCTCGCGCGACGGGAGCGAATAGAGCATGCCGTCATGGCCCATGGCGATGCCGTCATCGACGGCGATGGTGTTGAATTCCTTGGCAACGCCGCCGGCCTTTTCGATCTCGCGCGCGACCAATTGGCCGAGATCCTTCAGATGGACATGGCCCGGCACGAACTGGGTGAAGGAGTTGACCACCGCAATGATCGGCTTGCCGAAATCCGAGTCCTTCATGCCGGTGGCGCGCCAGAGGCCGCGAGCGCCGGCCATGTTGCGGCCATGGGTGGTGGTGCGGGAACGATAGGCAGGCATGTTTTTTCCTTGGTGGCTGGCCGCAGCCCAGGGGTTGGCGCGGCGGAGCTGAATTCGGACCGCAGGCGTTATAGACGCGCAAGTATGGTCTGGCCACAATTTTGCAATGCGCCAGATTCTCTCAAAAAAATGCGTGGCACTGTCGGATGGCGCGCTGCATGTCCGTCCTTGGGCAGACGGCAAGGAGATGGCACCATGTTCGGAGTCAGCCGTTTCACAGGAACAGCGACCGAAACAGCACGAGGAGCACGACATGCAAAAGATCACCACCTGCCTGTGGTTCGACGGCCAGGCCGAAGAGGCCATGAACTTCTACGTCTCCATCTTCAAGAATTCCAAGGTGCTGAGCGTGATGCGTTGGCCCGAAGGCCACGCCGATGCAGGCAAGGTGTTGGTGACCACGTTCGAACTCGACGGCGTGCAGTTCCAGGCGCTCAATGGTGGACCGCAGTTCAAGCACAGCGAAGCGATGTCGCAGTCGATCGACTGCAAGACGCAGGAAGAGGTGGATTACTTCTGGGACAAGCTCATCGAAGGTGGCGGCCAACCATCGCAATGCAGCTGGCTGAAGGATAAATTCGGCGTCTCCTGGCAGGTTGTGCCGGAGCAGCTGCCGCGCCTGCTTCTGGATCCGGACCGGGCCAAGGCCGGCCGCGTGATGTCGGCGATGATGCAGATGAGCAAGATCGACATCGCCAAGATCGAAGAAGCCGCTAGAGGATAGTCGAGGGTCGCGCCGCCCCTCAACCGCCCTTCGGGCACCTTCTCCCCGTGAACGGGGAGTAGGAAAAAGCGCGACTTACGCCGCTCTGTCGCGGACCTGATAGTCCTTGATCGTGGCAAACTTGATCGCCTTCCAGCGCTCCGCTTCGTAGTTCAGCGAGAAGGCGTGCTGGGCGAGGAACACCGGGTCGTTGTCGAGGTCGCGGGCGATGTCGCCGCGATGCGCCTCGATGAAACGCAGGACCTCGGCCTTGTCGTCGGCCGAGATCCAGCGGCACACGGAAAAGCGCGACATCTCGAATTCGACCGGCAGGGTGTATTCGAAGTTCAGCCGTTCCTTCAGGACGTCGAGTTGCAGCGCGCCGACGACACCGACGATGGCCGGTGAGCCGTCCTCGGGCGAAAACAGCTGCACGACGCCCTCCTCTGCCATCTGGTGCAGCGCTTCCTTCAGCTTTTTGGCCTTCATCGCGTCGCCGAGGCGGACACGGCGCAGGATTTCCGGGGCGAAATTCGGAACGCCGCGGAACAGGATTTCCTCGCCCTCGGTCAGCGTATCGCCAATACGCAGCGTGCCGTGGTTGGGAATGCCGACGACGTCGCCGGCAAAGGCCTCGTCGGCGGTGACGCGTGTGCGGGCAAAGAAGAACTGTGGCGCCGACAGCGACATCGGTTTTCCCGTGCGTACCAGCTTGGCCTTCATGCCGCGCTCGAGCTTGCCCGAACAGACGCGGACGAAGGCTATGCGGTCGCGGTGGTTGGGATCCATGTTGGCCTGGATCTTGAAGACGAAGGACGTCATCTTCTCTTCGGTCGCCTCGACCTTGCGGGTGTCGGCCTCTTGAGCACGCGGCGGCGGTCCAAAAGCGCCGAGCGCCTCGATCAGGTCGCGCACGCCATAATTGCGCAGCGCCGAGCCGAAATAGACCGGCGTCAGGTGACCCTCGCGGAAGGCTTCTATATCAAGGGGTCTGCACGCTTCCCGCGCCAGCTCCAGCTCCTCGATGAAGGCCTCGCGCTCGTTCTCCGGCAAAAGGCCGGCGACGCGGTTGGAATCGGGACCGTTGACCGGCGTGCGCTCCTTCTCGTCGTCGCCCCTGCGCACGGCGTTCAGCGCCAGATGGTAGGTGCCGGAAAAATTCTTGCCCCGGCCGATCGGCCAGGTGATCGGCGCCGTATCCAGCGCCAGCTTCTGCTCGATCTCATCGAGGATCTCGAACGGATCGCGGCTTTCGCGATCCATCTTGTTGACGAAGGTGATGATCGGGATGTCGCGTAGCCGGCAGACTTCGAAAAGCTTCAGCGTGCGCGGCTCGATGCCCTTGGCGGCATCGATGACCATGACGGCCGAGTCGACCGCCGATAGCGTGCGATAGGTGTCGTCTGCGAAATCCTCGTGGCCGGGCGTGTCGAGCAGGTTGAAGACATTGTCCTCATACTCGAAGGTCATCACCGAAGTGACGACCGAAATGCCGCGCTCACGCTCGATCTTCATCCAGTCCGACCGCGTCTGGATCTTGTCCTTCTTGGCCTTGACCTCGCCGGCAAGCTGGATGGCGCCGCCGAACAGCAGCAGCTTTTCGGTGAGCGTGGTCTTGCCGGCGTCCGGGTGCGCGATGATCGCGAAGGTGCGGCGGCGCGCCACTTCTTCTTCTATTGCTTCGGGCATTCTCTGGGATTTCCGTGTGACAGGCCGGGCTTCTAGCAGCGCAGTGCCGGCCTGTCGACCGGTCCGGCGGCTCGGACTCTGCTGATCGCCGCCTCACCATCCGAGCATACAGCTCAGCCGTGCTGTGGCTCCGGCCAGTGCATTGCCGCATATTTTGCGCTGCGCGATGTTGGCAAGCGGCTGCCGGGGTGGCACTGGATGAACATCCCTCGGGATGACGAGGCAGAGGAGCAAGCATGACTGCGGCGAAACAAGTGATCGTCATCGGCGCCGGCATCATCGGCGCCTCCATCGCGTGGCATCTGAGCAGAGCGGGTGCGCAAGTGACGGTGATTGCCGACAGTGCTGCCGGAGGGGTGGCGACGCCGAACTCGTTCGCCTGGATCAATGCCAGCTGGGGCAATCCGGAGCCGTATTTCCGGCTGCGCACCCGCGCGATGGCAGAGTGGACGCGGCTGGCGCGGGACCTTCCCGGCCTACCGCTGAGCTGGTGCGGCGGCCTGTGCTGGGATTTGCCGGTGGCCGACATGGAAGCCTACGCCACGGAACATTCCGCCTGGGGCTATGGTATCAGCCAAGTCGACCGCGCCGGTGCTGCGCGCATCGAGCCCAATCTCACCGAGCTTCCGGATTTTGCCCTGTATGTGGCTGAGGAAGGCGTCGCCGAACCGGTGACTGCCACGCGCGCGCTGTTGGCGGACGCGGAGCGACATGGCGCGAAGATCATCTCCAGCACGGTGACGGCCCTGGTCCAGACCGGCGGCAGGATCACCGGTGTCGACACATCGCATGGATTGATTGCATCAGACGAGGTGGTGATCGCGGCTGGCGTCGGCTCGCCGGAGATCGCCGCGACCGCCGGGATCAACCTGCCGATCGAAACGCCGCCCGGCCTGATCGTCCATTCGCGGCCCACCGAAAAGCGGCTCAACGGGCTGGTGCTGGCCGAGCGGCTGCACATGCGCCAGACAGCGGAAGGTCGCATCATCGCCGGCTCGGATTTTGGCGGCGCCGACCCGGGCATGGATGCCGAAGCCACCGCCCACGCGCTGTTTGCGGCCATGAAAGCCATGCTGCGCGACAGCGACGGGTTGGAACTCGATTTCCACACGGTCGGCTACCGGCCGACGCCGATCGATGGCTTTCCAATCGTCGGCCGCGCTGAGGGCATGGACGGTGTCTATGTCGCCGTCATGCATTCCGGCATCACGCTGGCGCCGGCCGTCGGCCTGTTCGCCACAAGGGAAATTCTCGACGGCGAGCGCGACCCCTTACTTGCCCCTTATGGATTGTCGCGCTTCGCTCAATAGGCAGGCGGACGGCGAAAGCCGCCGGTGAGTGGTTCGATTACCCTGGCGCTGCCGAGCAGTCGTGACTCCGACCAGCGTTTGCCGACCAGTTGCGGGCCGATCGGCAGGCCGGTGCTGTCCTGTCCTCAGGGGATGGAAATGGCTGGATGGCCGCTGTGGTTGAAGACAGCGCCATAGGCCGGCAGCATCCACGGCATACTTCAAGTGGAGTGGAGCATTCGAGGGTTGGCCGCGTTTGATTGAAATTGTGCCGATAGTCTTTGATGTCGGCACTCTACGGCGCCCCCCTCTGGCCTGCCGGCCATCTCTCCCACGAGTGGGGAGATCGGCAGGTTTGGCTCGTTCCAGCAACCTTGGCGATTGGCGAAGGCCACGCAAATAGCCAATCTCCCCACTTTGTGGGGGGAGATGTCCGGCAGGCCAGAGGGGCGCTGTCCCGCGACGTTGCCGCAGTTTGCAGCTACCCCACCAGCGCGAACTTCGCCGCCGCCGGAGCAAACGGGCGAATTCTGATGTCATCGCCGCTGATCGTGACAAAACTCGCCGGCGGGATCGCCTGCCAGTCGCCGCCCTCGCGGTCGAACGGTTCGGACACGATGCAGCGGCCGCCGCCCTTGCGCAGGACAGACGTGTAGAGCGTCGGCGCGTGAGCGTCGGTGGCGTAGCGCACCGCGTGCAGCGCCTGGCCATCCGAGAAGGCGGCGGTGAGCTTCAGCGCCGGTTCGAGGCCGGCGCGGCGCGAGGCTTCGAGCACGCGGCTGGTGGCGCGGGAGACGGCGCCTTGCGGATCGCCGGTCAATCCCTCATCGATCATCAGCAGGAAGAACAGTTCGGAATCGGTGGTGCCTTCGCGCTGGTCGAAGACGGCGTCGGACAGCGAGTTCTCCAGCGCGCGGCGGATTTTCTCGAAGCCGCCGATCTGGCCGTTGTGCATGAACGACCAGCTGCCGGAGATGAATGGATGGCAGTTCATGCGGCTGGTGGCGCCGCCGGTCGACGCCCGCACATGGGCGAGGAACAGGCCGGATTTGATCTGTCGGCACAGGCTTTTCAGATTGGGATCGGACCAGGCCGGCAGGATATCGCGATAGAGACCCGGCTCCGGGCGGTCGCCATACCAGGCTAGGCCGAAGCCGTCGCCATTGGTCGGCGATTTCGCTTCCTGAGCACAATGGCTCTGGGCGATCAGCGAGTGACAGGGCGCCGTGAGGATGTCTTCGAGAAAGACCGCTTCACCCAGATAGGCCGCCCACCGGCACATCGTTTCTGTCGCCCTCTAGGCGCGATCCATAAGAGCCGCAGGCTCCTTGGTCGCGTGCGTGCCTCTGTTGTGCGTCCGCTCGTAAAGCTCGCGAACGATTCGGCTGGCGGTAGTTTCAAACAGAAATGGCAAGAAAGCATGAACGAGCGCGGCGCCCGCCGCCATCAACAGGCGCGACGAAAACCAGGCGGCAAAGCCCATGTGGCTGAAATAGGTTTCGCCGACCTTGGCCGGATGAGAGGTGAAAATCCTTGCGACCGACATGCTGGTTCCCCTTCAGCGCTTGAAGTTCCTGATATGAGTATCCTGACATGCTTCGCCGGTTCATCGGTCTCAAAATGTCCTTGTATTTCGGTGATCCATGGGACAAATATCCCACATGGCGCTGGAAATTGACGAAATCGACCGGAAATTGCTCGCCGAGTTGCAACGCGACGGCACGCTGTCGGTCGACCAGTTGTCGGAACGGGTGGCGCTGTCGCGCAATGCCTGCTGGCGCCGGGTGAAGCGGCTGGAGGAGGCCGGTGTCATCACCGGCAGGGTGGCGCTGGTCGATGCCGAAAAGCTCGGGCTTGGCCTTTCCGTCTTCATCCTGATCCGCACGTCCAACCACGATCCGGAGTGGCTGCAGAGATTCCGGGCGGCAGTGACCGGCTTTCCCGAGATCATCGGCGTCTACCGCATGTCCGGCGACCTCGACTACGTTCTGCGCGCCCGCGTCGCCGACGTGAAGGCCTATGACCGGCTCTACCAGCGGCTGATCGCCAAGGTGGCGCTGTCTGATGTTTCCGCCTCTTTCGTGATGGAGGAGATCAAGGAGACGACGGTGGTTCCGATGGAATTGCGCTAAGGTATGTCGATATTCAGGTGATGCCGGCCTGCAAACGACGGGTTTCGACTCGGCCTGACCTGAATCTCAACACACCTCAGGCCATACTGATGCCTGAAAGAAAGCCGTTGATAGGCGTGCGGGCGAGTTGACCGAATCGCCGTTCGCGCCGATAGGATCGATTTTATGCGCGCAGCCCTTCAAACTCCCTCCGTCATCGGTCCGACCGTCGGCTTCGTCAGGTTGCCGCATGCTGAAGGACTTCCCCTTCCTGCTTATGAAAGCACCGGTGCTGCCGGCATGGATCTGCGCGCCGCGGTGCCCGACGACAGGCCGCTGCTGATCCTGCCCGGAAAACGCGCTCTGGTGCCGACCGGGCTGATCCTGGAAATTCCCGAAGGCATGGAAGGCCAGGTGCGGCCGCGCTCAGGCCTTGCCTTCAAACATGGGCTGACCGTCCTCAACACGCCCGGCACCATCGACAGCGACTATCGCGGCGAGGTGAAGGTGCTGCTGATCAATCTCGGCGACGAGGACTTTGCCGTGACGCGGGGCATGCGCATTGCCCAGCTCGTTTTCGCCGCGGTGACACAGGTGGCGGTGGAGGAGCGTTCGCTTGCCGGCAGCACGGCGCGTGGCTCGGGCGGATTCGGATCGACCGGCACAGCCTGATGCCTGAAACAATACCCCTTCCAAAGCTCGTCATCTTCGACTGCGACGGGATCCTGGTCGACACGGAGAATCTCGCCAACCGGCGCCTTGCCGAATGGCTGACCGCTGCCGGCTATCCGACAAGCTTCGAATATTGCCGCAAGAATTTCTCCGGCCGCAGCATGGCGTCGGTGCAGAAAGAGATCGAAGAAGAGACCAGCGTCAGGCTTGGCGCCGATTTTGTCGATCGCTGGAACGCCGGCATGCCAGACCTGTTCGCCCACGGCGTCGAAGCAATCCCTTTTGTCCGCGAATTCGTCGAGGCCGTGCGGTCAGCCGGGATCGCCTATTGCGTCGCCACCTCGGCCCGGGTGTCGAAGATGCACATCACACTTGGCCAGACCGGGCTGTTGCCGCTGTTCGAACACGCGATGTTTTCCTCGACGATGGTCGCGCGCGGCAAGCCGTTTCCGGACCTGTTCCTGCATGCTGCGAAAACCGTGGGCTTTGCACCTGCCGACTGCATCGTCATCGAGGACAGCGTCGCTGGCACGCAGGCCGGCATCGCGGCCGGCATGCGGGTGTTTTCCTATCACGCCGATCCGTATTCCGACCGCGACGGCCTTATCCAGGCCGGCGGCATCCTGTTCGACGACATGCGCGAACTGGCCGGGCTGGTGCCGATCCACTGAGCTGGCTGACGGACTGGACGGGTTGGGAGGCTGTGCTACGTTCCGCGCGCCCGACAGCCTGAGGCGACCATGCCGACGAACCTGCTTCGCTTCATCCTCGCCGTGATGCTGCTGCCATTGCTGTGGACCGCAGCCGGCGCGCAAGACGCCAGCCTTCCGGAGCTCGGCAGCCCACTGCCCGGCCAAAAAGACATCACCTATCTCGACCTCGCCAGGATGATCATTCCAGACCTCGCCGCCGACAAGAATGGCTTTTACAGGGGCGGGCTGCCGATCGCTATGCGCCATATCGAGGGACCCGACAGCGGCGGCTCGCCGCCCGAAACCTCAGGCTTTTCCAATGCCTCCGTGCTTGCCATCAAGGCGGGAGGCAAGGACCGCCTGACCATGCTGTTCGATCTCGGCGATTCCTCAGACAGCGCAGAAGGCTATGCGGTGCTAGCGCTCTACGACATTACGGGCAAACCAAGGCTGCTCGACGCCGCCAATGTCGCCCTCGACCGCAGCACCTATTTCCGCGAACCCGGCAAGCTCGGCATCGGCGCCAATGATGATATCCTCATGATCGAGAGTTCGCATTCCAATTCAAACCAGAACTATATGATCGTCCCGCTGATTATGGTCGCCAGGGACAAGTTGAAGCTGATCGACATCATCTATTTGTTCGACGAGCACGTGTGTGCCCATAGCCGGACGCAGGACGTTGCCTTTAAAGCCATCGCAGAGGGCCGACGCCATGCGGCGATCAAGGTAACGGTGACCGATGCCACCGTCGTGAACGACGAAAGCTGCGATGACCAGCCGCCCAAACCTGAATCTCACGACATCTCCGTCACCTATCATTGGGACAAGACAACGTCGCACTACGCCAAGGATTCCGACGCGCTGAACAATTTGGCAGGAGAGAACGCCAAACGCTTCTGAACCAACCGCATTCGTTTGCCCGGCCAGATGGAGCAGGATAAAATCCGCTCGGCCACACCGCATATGATGGGGGAACTACCATGGACAAGGGCAAGATCTTTCGCGACCTGCATGCCTCGACCTTCGTCGTGCCCAATCCCTGGGATATCGGCACGACCAAGCTGCTCGGCTCGTTCGGCTTCACGGCGCTGGCGACGACCAGCGCCGGCTTTGCCTTTTCGCGCGGCCTGCCGGACGGCGCGGTGACCTTCGACCAGATGATCCACCATTGCCGCGAAGTGACCGCGGCGACCAGCCTGCCGGTCTCGGCCGACCTCGAGAAAGGCAAGGGCGACAGCGCCGAGCAGGCCGCCGAAACCATCTTCGCGGCGGAAGCTGCCGGCCTTGCCGGCTGCTCGATCGAAGACCACACCGGCGATCCGGACAAGCCGATCTATGATTTTGCGCACGCCGTCGAACGCGTTGCGGCGGCCGTGGAAGCGGCGCGGGCCCTGAAACGCGATTTCGTCTTCACTGCGCGGGCCGAGAATTTCCTCTGGGGCAAGTCCGACCTCGACGACACGATCAAGCGGCTGCAGGCGTTCGAGAAGGCCGGCGCCGACGTACTCTATGCGCCAGGCATCGGCAACGTCGAGATGATCCGCACGCTCTGCTCTGCCGTCAGCAAGCCGGTCAATGTCATGGCGGTACCGGGCTTTACCATCGCCGATCTCGCCATGGCCGGCGTCAAGCGTATCTCGCTCGGGCCGTGGCTGACCAATTTCGCCTATGGCATGCTGGAAACGGCGGCACGCGAAATCCAGCAAGACGGCACCTTCGGCTTCACCCGCGCCGCCATGCCGTTCAGCAAATTGCAGGCCCTCTTCGGCAAATCTTCGGATTAATGGGGCCCGTCGCATGACGCTGACCGTGATCGACATGCATACTGGCGGCGAGCCGCTGAGGATCGTCACCGGCGGCTATCCCGGTATCCCCAAGGGCACGATCCTGGAAAAGCGCGCCTATGTGCGCGACCATCTCGATCATCTCAGGAAAATCCTGATGTTCGAGCCACGCGGCCATTACGACATGTATGGCGCCTTGCTGGTCGAGCCGGACCTGCCCGGCGCCGACCTCGCCGTGCTGTTCATGCACAATGAGGGCTATTCGACGATGTGCGGCCACGCCATCGTCGCGCTCGGCCGCTACGCCATCGATGAAGGGCTGGTGGCGAAACAGGAACCAGTCACGACAGTCAATATCGAGGCGCCGTGCGGGCTGGTCGTCGCCTCGGTCGAGGTCAGGGACGGCAAGGCCGGTGCGGTTTCGTTCGAAAGCGTGCCGGCCTTCCTGTTCGCCGGTGGACAGGCGATCGAATTGGCGGGCCACGGCACGATTGGCTTCGACGTCGCCTATGGCGGCGCCTTCTACGCGCTGGCCGATTGTCACCAATTCGGGCTCGAATTCGGCAGAAGCCGGATGCGCGATTTCGTCGATGCGGCAACGGGGCTGACGGACAGGCTCAAGGCTGAATTTCCGCTGTCGCATCCCGACCACGGCGACCTAGCCTACCTATACGGCACCATCCTGACCGATGGCCGCGACACATTTTCCGGCGAGGTGACCAAAAACATCTGCGTCTTCGCCGAAGCCGAGGTCGACCGCTCGCCAACCGGTTCCGGCGTCACCGCAAGGCTGGCGGCCATGCATGCCAAGGGCGAGATCGCGATCGGACAGACGCGCACATTCGAGAGCATCGCAGGCTCGCGTTTTTCCGGAGCCGTGGCGCGGACGGCGAAGGCTGGACGGCATGAGGCGATCATCGCCCGCGTCGGCGGCCGCGCCTATTATTCCGGGCGGGCCGAATTCATCGTCGAGGCCGATGACGAGCTCGGACGCGGATTTCTGTTGCGCTGAAGAAAAATGCCTAGCCGCGTGAGGGGCGAGCCACTTCCCGCACCGAGATCGCCTTGTGCAGATGCACCATCATGGCGGCGGCGAACAGCGGCGTCAGCAGGTTAAGCAACGGCACGGCGAGGAAAGCCGCGATGAGCAGCCCGGCGAGAAACACCGTGCCGGCATAGTGCCTGCGCAAGGCCCTGGCCTCGTCTTCCCCGCGAAAGCGCATGGCGGCGAATTCGAAGAACTCGCGCCCGAGCAGATAGCCGTTGACGATGAAGAAGGCGGCTATGTTGACGCCCGGCACCAAGAGAAGCAGCAGCGCGACGATGTTGCCGAGAATGACGACACCGAGGAATCGCGCCGACAGCACCAGCGAGCGCAGCGCCGGCATGGCGCGGCCGGTCGGATCGCCGGGGTAGTCGGTGCGCTCGACCACTTCGGCGATATCGTCGAGGAACAGGCCGGCGACAACAGCCGTCACCGGCGCGATGAGCAACGCCATGCCGAAGGCAAGCGCTATTGCCGCGATGATGCCGCCGAGCCACCCGGCCCAGGACGGCATGCCGGGCAACAGCGTCTGCAGCCACGGCAGCGCCAGCCACTCGACGAGGCTGGTCAGGCCGAACCACAGAGCCACCAGTGCCAGCACGGTCAAGCCCAGCGTCTTGACGAACACGGCCCGAAAGGGAGGCGAAATCAGCTCGAGGGCCGCAGCGCGGGCAGCGTCGAAAATCACCTTGTCACACCCCCGGTTAGCGGACGCCGCCTAAAAGGCTGATGCTTCCGAGATAGGCAGCGCAGGCCATGAGCACAAGCGGGCTGGCGTTTACCGCGCAACCGCCGGCTTTCGAACCGGGATGGTCATGGCAGCGACCCCGGCCACGACAAAACCCATGCCCAGCCATGCCGTCGAACCAAGACTTTCGCCGAGGAAGAGAGCGCCGATGCCGACGCCGATCGGCACGCGCAGATAGGCCTGCGAGGTGGTGCCGACCGAACCCAGCGTGTGGATGAGGCGGAAATAGATAACGAAGGCCAGCGCGGTGGAAAAGACCGACAGGCCGAGCAGGGCCAGGATCGACGCGGTCGATGGCGCCAGCGTCCACGGCTGGTCGAACACCAGACTGAGCGGCACGAGGATGACGGCGCCGCACAGCATGGAACCGGCGGCCGGTAGCATTGGGTCGAGGCCCTTGAAACCGCGGCCGAAAATGGCGGCCCCGGCATAGCAGACCGTCGCGGCGACGATTGCCAATTGCGCCCACAATTCATGACCGAGGCCACCCAGCGCCTGCGTGCCGATAATGAGGCAGATGCCGGCAATGCCGGCGCCGACACCGATCAGTTTGCGCAAGGTGACCGGCTCGTGGCGGGTGATGAGCGCGGTCAAGAGGAAGGTGAAGATCGGCGAGGTCGCGTTGAGGATGGTGGCGAGGCCGGCATCGACCGAGCGTTCGGCCGCGGCGATCAGGGTGAACGGAATAACGCTGTTGAGGCAGGCCTGGAAGGCGAAGCGGCGCCAGCTTGCAGCGTCGCCCGGCAAGGCGAGCCCGCGCCAGCGGATGATGGCCAACAGGATGCCGCCGGCGATCAGGGTGCGGGCGGCAATGAAGGTGACCGGCGGGATGGTTTCGACGCCGATCTTGATGAAGGTGTAGGAGGCGCCCCAGAGCACTGCCAGCACGACGAGCAGTACCAGGTCGGTGGTCAGATCGTTTTTTGCAGGCTCGTTCTTCGTCGACATGCTTTTTGTAGACATTGGGGGCTGGCTCGCCTTCGAAGCGGGATCGTCTGATCCAGGCTTATAGGCGGTGCGGCGATGAAATGCTTCGGCCACGGTCGAATTGTCATAGCGCCTCGCGGCTGATGCGCCTTTGCCTGTTCCGCCAAAGTTGCGTGTCACGCCCTAGGCAAACCGGTTTCAAATCGCTAGACCCGCGCCGGGCCGGCGTGGCAAGAAGCCGGCTCGGGTTTTTGGCGGAGATTTTGATGCCGGATTATGACGTGCTTTGCATCGGCAATGCCATTGTCGACATCATCGCCCAGTGCGACGAGGAATTCCTCGAGACCAACGGCATCATCAAGGGCGCGATGAACCTCATCGACACACAACGCGCCGAACTGCTCTACAGCCGCATGGGCCCGGCGATCGAGGCGTCCGGCGGCAGCGCCGGCAACACGGCGGCCGGCGTCGCCAGCTTCGGCGGCCGCGCCGCCTTCTTCGGCAAGGTCTCCAACGATGCGCTGGGCGAAATCTACGCGCACGACATCCATGCACAGGGCGTCGCCTTCGACACCACGCCGCTCAAGGGCGAGCCACCGACGGCGCGGTCGATGATCTTCGTCACCCCTGACGGCGAGCGTTCGATGAACACCTATCTCGGCGCCTGCGTCGAGCTTGGGCCGGAGGATGTCGAGGCCGACAAGGCTTCTGGCGCCAAGGTCACCTATTTCGAAGGCTATCTGTGGGACCCGCCGCGCGCCAAGGAAGCGATCCGCCAGACGGCGAAGCTGGCGCACGCGGCAGGCCGCGAAGTGTCGATGACGCTGTCGGATTCGTTCTGCGTCGACCGCTACCGCGACGAATTCCTCGAGCTGATGCGTTCGGGCACGGTCGACATCGTCTTTGCCAACAGCCACGAGATCAAATCGCTCTACCAGACATCCTCGTTCGACGAGGCGCTGGCGCAGATCCGCAAGGATTGCCGGATCGCCGCCGTGACCCGCTCGGAAAAAGGCTCCGTGATCGTGCGCGGCGACGAGACGGTGGTGATCAAGGCGACCGCCATCAAGGAACTGGTCGACACGACGGGCGCCGGCGATCTCTATGCCGCCGGCTTCCTGCATGGCTACACGCAAGGCCGCGACCTGCAAACCTGCGGCGACCTTGGCTCACTGGCGGCCGGATTGGTGATCCAGCAGATCGGCCCCAGGCCCCGGCAGAATCTGCGCCGCGAGGCTGAGCAGGCGGGATTGCTTTAACAACCGTCAAGCTGCCGCCCCTCACCGTCGCGCAGTTGTCATACATCGCACCTACACGCAATCTGGGCGTCCCGCGACTGACATTTCGGTGCGCCCTCAGTCAGTTGGGGTGTCAAGAAATGCTGGACAGCATGCTGTCGGGCGGCCGGACCGGTTGCCGCCGCGATTTCCGTTTTCCGCACTAGAAGTTCAACAATCGGCCGCAACTGAGGGGGAGCGCGCGGCCAGAAGACAGATGCATGAACAGATTTCAAATCCAGGGCCTCAAGCAGGACGACTTCGCGGAGATGGTCGCGGAAGACGTCGAACGTGCACTTGCCCACTATGACGAGGCCATCAACAAGCCCACCATGGTCTCGGTCGGCAAGATCGCCGGCAGCATAGCGTCCGCTGTCACCTTGCTGTCACCGAAGCACCAGCGCGCCATCGACGCCATCCATGCCGACCTGCCCGGCCTGGCGTCGAAATTCGTGCGCGCGCTGGCGGCGGAAGCCGCGCGCCGCAGCGAAGCCGGTATTGCCGGCGTGACAAATCCGCCGACGACCCCGTTGGCCGATGTCGAGCCTCCTTCGCTGCCAAAGTCCGACGATCTCGAATCGATGCTGATCGAGGACTGGGCCGGCCGCGTCGCCGGTTCGACCTATCTGGAAGAGCATCTGCGCATCGCCCGCTCGACCCTGCACCGCTGGCAGCGGCGGGGTGAGGTCATCGCCTTGCGCAAGGGCGGCCGCAAACATGTCTTCCCGCTGGCGCAGTTCGTCGACGGCCGGCCGGTTGCAGGCATTCGCGACGTGCTATCCCTGATCACCAATCCGAGGCTCGCATGGCTGTGGCTGACGCGGCCCTCGGCGCAGCTCGACGGCCGCGTCCCGATCGACTTGCTGCGGCAGGATCAGGTGGACGAGGTCGTCGAGGCCGCTCGCATATTCGCGCCGGGCTGAACGCCTCGCCGACTCACCGCTGAGGCCAGCCCCTCAAGTCCCCGCCGTGTACGCCGCGATCGCCGCCATGTTGACGATATCGCTGTCCTTGGCATTCAGCGACACGATCTGAACCGGCTTGTTCAGGCCGACCAGCAGCGGCCCGATCACCGTCGAGCCGCCGAGTTCCTGCAGCATCTTGGTCGAAATCGAGGCCGAGTGGAACGCCGGCATGATCAGCACATTGGCCGGGCCGGTCAGGCGGATGAACGGGTATTGCGCCATGGCGCGGGCGTTGAGGGCGACGTCGGCGGCCATTTCGCCGTCATATTCGAAATCGACGCGGCGCTTGTCGAGGATGCGCACGGCTTCCTGGACACGCTCGGAGCGTTCGCCCTGCGGATGGCCGAAGGTCGAATAGGCAAGCATGGCGAGCCTCGGCTCATAACCCATGCGGCGGGCAAAGCCTGCCGCCTCCTCGGCGATGTCGGCGATCTGCTCGGCGTTCGGCATATCGTGCACGGCGGTGTCGGCGACCAGCACGGTCTTGCCCCGCGCCAGCACGATCGAGACGCCGATGACGCGGTGGCCGGGCTTGGCGTCGATGACGCGGCGGATGTCGTCGAGCGCGGTCGAATAGTTGCGGGTGACGCCGGTGACGATGCCGTCGGCGTCGCCCAGCGCCACCATGCAGGCGGCAAAGTGGTTGCGATCGTTGTTGATCAGCCGCTGGCAGTCGCGAAACAGGAAGCCTTTGCGCTGCATGCGCTCGTAGAGGTAGTCGGTGTAGATGCCGTTGCGGCGCGACAGCCTTGCATTGATGATCTCGATGCCTTGCTTGTTGAGATCGATGCCGGCGTGCTTGGCGTTTTCCTTGATGACGTCGTCGCGGCCGAGCAGGATGGCGGTGCCGAGCTTCTGGTTCACATAGGAGACGGCGGCGCGCATGACCTGTTCCTCCTCGCCCTCGGCGAAGACGATGCGCTTGGGCTGGCGGCGCACGCGGTCGTAGATGCGCTGCAGGGTCGAAGCGATCGGGTCGCGGCGGGCCGACAGCTCCTGCGCGTAACGGTCGAGGTCAAGGATCGGCTTGCGGGCGACGCCTGAATCCATCGCCGCCTTGGCGACCGCAATCGGAATGGCCGAGATCAGGCGCGGGTCGAACGGCACCGGGATGATGTAGTTGGGGCCGAATTTCGGTCGATTGCCCTGATAGGCGGCGGCGACGTCGTCGGGCACGTCCTGGCACGCCAGTGCCGCCAGCGCCTGGGCGGCGGCGATCTTCATGTCGTCATTGATGGTGGTTGCCCTGACATCCAGCGCGCCGCGGAAGATATAGGGGAAGCCGAGCACGTTGTTGACCTGATTGGGATAATCGGAACGCCCTGTGGCCATGATGGCGTCTGTGCGGATTTCGGCGACCTCCTCCGGCGTGATTTCCGGGTCGGGATTGGCCATGGCGAAGATGATCGGGTTCTTGGCCATCGACTGCACCATGGCGGTGGTCAGCGCGCCCTTGGCGGAAAGGCCGAGGAAGACGTCGGCGCCGTCGAGCGCCTCGGCGAGGCTGCGCGCCTCGGTCTTGACCGCATGCGCCGATTTCCACTGGTTCATGCCTTCGGTGCGGCCCTGGAAGACGACGCCCTTGGTGTCGCACAGGATGATGTTTTCGGGCGAAAAGCCCATCGCCTTCATCAGCTCGATGCAGGCGATGCCGGCGGCGCCGGCGCCGTTGCAGACCATTTTCGTGGTCTTCATGTCGCGACCGGTGATCTCCAGCGCGTTGATCAGGCCGGCGGCGGAGATGATCGCAGTGCCGTGCTGGTCGTCATGGAAGACCGGGATGTCCATCAATTCGCGCAGCCGCTGCTCGATGATGAAGCATTCCGGCGCCTTGATGTCCTCGAGATTGATGCCGCCGAAAGAGGGCCCGAGGAAACGCACGCAGTTGATGAACTCGTCGGCGTCCTCGGTGTCGACCTCGAGGTCGATGGAATCGACATCGGCGAAGCGCTTGAACAGCACGGCCTTGCCCTCCATCACCGGCTTGGAGGCGAGAGCACCGAGATTGCCGAGACCGAGAATGGCGGTGCCATTGGAGATGACGGCGACCATATTGCCGCGCGTCGTGTAGTCGAAGGCGCGCGAGGGGTCTTCGGCGATGGCCAGAACCGGAACCGCGACACCAGGCGAATAGGCGAGGCTGAGGTCGCGCTGCGTTGCCATGGGCTTGGTGGCGACGACCTCCAGCTTGCCCGGCCGACCCATGGCGTGGAATTCGAGCGCTTCCTGCGCACTGACGGACGGACCGCTGTTCTCGGTTTTCCTGGCCATGATGTGCTTGATTTCCTCACCGGTGCAGCACCTCGTTGAAGCGGGTGCTTTGTGTCGGACCGAATTAAGACCACGCGCCGCCGCGTGTAAACCGCCAGCGTGCGGAATCGCGGTTGGTACGCGCGATTGCGGGCATCCTGCCGTCCCGGTCGTCCCCTGTTTTTCGAAGCCCCGGCATTAAACCGCGCGATCACATCTGCTAGCGTGCGGCGCATGAACATGCACAGCCCGAACGAGCCAGACGCCCCCGAGGCGATGACGCCGGTGCCGACCGCCCACGCCGGCGCCACGCCGATGATCGAGCAATTCATCGAGATCAAGGCGGCAAACCCGGATTCGCTGCTGTTCTACCGCATGGGCGATTTCTACGAACTGTTCTTCGACGATGCCGAGAAGGCAAGCCGGGCGCTGGGCATCGTCTTGACCAAGCGCGGCAAGTATCAAGGGCTCGACATTCCGATGTGCGGTGTGCCGGTGCATGCTGCTGACGACTATCTGCAGAAGCTGATCGGCCAGGGTTTCCGCGTTGCCGTCTGCGAACAGATCGAGGATCCGGCCGAGGCGAAGAAACGCGGCGGCAAATCGGTGGTGCGCCGCGATGTGGTGCGGCTGGTGACACCAGGCACCATCACCGAGGACAAATTGCTGGCGCCGTCGGAATCGAGCTTCCTGATGGCGCTGGGGCGGGTGAAAGGCGGAGCGGACCCCTCCTTTGCGCTGGCCTGGATCGACATCTCGACCGGCGCCTTCCGCGTCACCGACACCACCGCCGACCGGCTTTTGGCTGACATCTTCCGTGTCGATCCGCGTGAGTTGATCGTTGCCGAGCCAGTGTTCCACGATCCGGAACTGAAGCCGGTGTTCGACGTGCTCGGCCGCGTCGCCAGCCCGCAACCACCGTCACTGTTCGATTCGGCGTCGGCGACAGGGCGCATCGCCCGCTTCTTCGATGTGGCGACGCCGGACAGTTTTGGCGCCTTTTCGCGCGCCGAACTATCGGCGATCTCGGGCGCCATTGCCTATGTCGAGAAGACGCAGAAAGCGGAGCGCCCGCCGCTGTCGCGGCCCGAACGCGAGGAGCAGGGTTCGACCCTGTTCATCGATCCGGCGACACGCGGCAATCTGGAACTGCTGCGCACGCTGTCGGGCAGCCGCGAAGGCTCGCTGTTCAAGGCGATCGACCGCACGGTGACCGGCGGCGGCGCAAGGCTGCTCGCCGACCGGCTGATGGCGCCGCTGACCGACCCGGCGGCGATCGGCGCCAGGCTGGACTCAGTGTCGTTCTTCCGTTCCGAAACGCGACTTTGCCAGGCGGTGCGGTCGAGCCTGAAGAGCGTTGCCGACATGCCCCGCGCGCTGTCCAGGCTGGCGCTCAACCGGGGTGGGCCGCGCGACCTTGGCGCGCTGCGCGCCGGCTTCGAGGCGGCAGGCGCGATCGCCGAAATCTTTGCCGCGACCGCCCTGCCCCCGGAACTTGCGGCGGCATTGGCCGCCGTCCATGCACTGCCCCAAGCGCTTTCGCAGCATCTGATGCAGGCACTTGGCGACGAACTGCCGCTGCTCAAGCGCGACGGCGGCTTCGTTCGTGGCGGCTACCATGCCGATCTCGACGAGATGCGGGCGCTGCGCGACGAATCGCGAAAGGTGATCGCCGGGCTGGAACGCTCGCTGATCGACGAGACCGGCATCCGCTCGCTGAAGATCCGGCACAACAATGTGCTCGGCTACTATATCGAGGTGACCGCCAACCATCATGCGGTGATGACCGGCAGCGATGGCGCCAAGGCGCGCTTCATCCACCGCCAGACCATGGCCAACGCCATGCGCTTTACCACGACCGAGCTTGCCGAGCTCGAGACCAAGATCGCCAATGCCGCCGACCGGGCGCTCAACATCGAACTGGCCGCCTTCGAGGCGCTGACGACGGAAGCGGTCGGCGAAGCGGAGAAGATCCGCGCCGGCGCCGATGCGCTGGCCGTGCTCGATGTCTCCGCGGCGCTCGCGCTTCTGTCGGAAAGCGAAGCCTGGTGCCGGCCGATGGTGGATTCGAGCCTTGCCTTCGAGATTACGGGCGGGCGGCATCCGGTGGTCGAACAGGCCTTGCGCCGCTCCGGCGAAGGCCCGTTCGTCGCCAACGATTGCGACCTGTCGCCGGAGGGAGCTGCCCGGAACGGCGCCATCTGGCTCCTGACCGGCCCGAACATGGGCGGCAAGTCGACGTTTCTCAGGCAAAACGCGCTGATCGCCATCCTGGCCCAGACCGGCTCGTTCGTACCGGCGACATCGGCCCATATCGGCGTCGTCGACCGGCTGTTCTCGCGTGTCGGCGCCTCGGACGATCTGGCGCGCGGCCGCTCGACCTTCATGGTCGAGATGGTCGAGACGGCAGCGATCCTCAACCAGGCCGGCGAGCGCGCACTGGTGATCCTCGACGAGATCGGCCGCGGCACCGCCACTTTCGATGGCCTGTCGATCGCCTGGGCGGCGGTCGAATATCTGCATGAGAAGAACCGCTGCCGGGCAATCTTCGCCACTCACTTTCACGAAATGACCTCGCTGGCCGGCAAGCTGGCGCGTCTCTCCAACGTCACCATGCGGGTCAAGGAATGGGAAAACGACGTCGTCTTCCTGCACGAGGTCGGCAAGGGTGCCGCCGACCGCTCCTACGGCGTGCAGGTGGCGCGGCTGGCCGGCCTGCCGGAAGCGGTGGTCGACCGGGCCAAGGAAGTGCTGCACCAACTGGAAGAGGGCGAAGTTTCGGGCAAGACCAACCGGCTGGTCGACGATCTTCCATTGTTTTCGGTGGCGGTGAAGCGAGAAGCGCCGAAGCCGATCAAGAGCGACGCGCTGGGCGCGGCACTTGGCGACATCAACCCGGACGAAATGACGCCACGCGAGGCGCTGGAAGCGCTCTACCGGCTGAAGGGGTTGGCGGGGACGTAGTCAGATCATCTCCAACCCGCGCTTGCGCGCTGGTGGCGGGAAAGCGCGGTCGAGATCGGCGATGTCCTGCGGCGCAAGCTTGATATCGAGCGCAGCGACATTCTGGCGGACATGCTCCTCGCTGCTGGCCTTCGGGATGGCGATGACGCCCTCCTGATGCATCACCCAGGCCAGGGCGATTTGCGCAGGGGTCGCATTGTGGCGCCCGGCAATGGCTTCGAGCCTGGCATTGCGCGCCAACGCACCCTGCTCGACCGGCGAATAGGCCATCAAGGGGATGCCGCGCTGCCGGCTCCAGGGCGCCAGATCGAATTCGAGGCCACGCCGGACCAAATTGTAGAGCACCTGGTTGGTCTGGACATTGCCGCCATCGGGCAGGCCGATCAGCTCTTCCATCTCGTCGGTGTCGAAATTGCTGACGCCCCAGTGGCGGATCTTGCCGGCCTTTTTCAGGGCCTCGAAGGCCGCGACGGTTTCCGTCAATGGCACGCTGCCGGGCCAATGCAAGAGATAGAGATCGATGCGGTCGGTGCGCAGGCGTTTCAGGCTGTTTTCGCAGGCGCGCTGCACGCCCGCGCGCGAGGCGTTCGACGGTAGCACTTTCGAGACCAGGAAGGTCTCGTCGCGGCGCCCGGCAATGGCTTCGGCCACCACCTCCTCGGCACCGCCGCTGGCATACATTTCGGCGGTGTCGATCAACGTGATGCCGAGGTCGAGGCCGAGCTTGAGGGCATTGACCTCATCGGCGCGGCGACGGGAATCTTCGCCCATCTTCCATGTGCCCTGGCCAAGCACCTGAACGGCTTCGCCGGAGGACAGTTTGGTGGTTCTGATGGTCGGCATGGCGGGCTCCAGTTGGGGCCGGATCGCATCACAGGCTGGGCGATAAATCCAGAGGCGTTCTCGCCGCGCTGGCGATGGCTGAAGACTTACTTCACCGGATGGGCGGCGAGCCAGGCCTGCATCTGCTTGATCTCTGCTTCCTGCGCGGCGATGACGCCTTCGGCCAGCTTGCGGATTTCCGGGTCCTTGCCATTGGCAAGTTCAACCTTGGCCATGTCGATCGCACCCTGATGGTGCGGGATCATGCCTCTGACGAAATCGACGTCGGCATTGCCGGTGTAGTCGGACGCCATCATGTCGGCATGCATCTTGTCCATCGCCGCCTTGTAGCCTTCCGTCGAAGGACTGGTCGCGTCCGTCGCCATGGCGCCCATGTCGTGTTTCATCTCTTCGCTCTGCGCCGGAACGCTTTCGAGGAAGACGGCAACCAGCATTCCGGCCGCCATCAGCAGCAGCACGAGTTTTTTGGCGAAGGTCATACATGGTCTCCTGTGGATGGGTTTCGTATTTGGGGGCTTGGATCAGAGTTTCAATGTTCTCAGCCGCAATGCGTTTGCGATCACCGACACCGAGGACAGGCTCATCGCCGCCGCTGCCAGCATCGGCGACAGAAGCGTGCCAGTGAGCGGATAGAGCACGCCGGCGGCGACCGGCACGCCAAGCACGTTGTAGAGGAAGGCAAAGAACAGGTTCTGGCGGATGTTGCGGATCGTCGCCTGAGCCAGCGTGCGCGCCCGCACGATGCCGTTGAGGTCGCCTTTGACCAAGGTGATGCCGGCGCTTTCGACGGCGACATCGGCGCCGGTGCCCATGGCGATGCCGACATCGGCGGCGGCAAGGGCCGGTGCATCGTTGACGCCGTCGCCGGCCATGGCAACGCCGGTGCCTTTTGCGCGCAGTTCCTCGACAAGGGCTGCCTTCTGTTCCGGCAGCAGGCCGGCGCGGACCTCGTCGATGCCGAGGCTTCTGGCGATCGCGTTGGCCGTGCGTTCATTGTCGCCGGTCGCCATGACGATCCGCAAGCCGCTTTCATGCAGCGCCTTGATCGCCTCGGCCGTCGTTGTCTTGATAGGGTCGGCGACGGCGACGATGCCGGCCGGTTTTTTGTCGACAGCAACGAACATCGCCGTCTTGCCTTCGAGTTGCAGCGCCTCGGCCTTGGCCGAGATGGATGCGATGTCGACGCCAAGGTCGACCATCATCGCGGCGTTCCCGAGTGCGACCGTCTTTCCCGAGACCGAACCGGACACACCCTTCCCGGTGACCGCCTCGAAGCCGCTGGCCTCTGCAACGGTCACGCCGCGCGTAGCGGCGCCGTCGACGATGGCTTCAGCCAGCGGATGCTCCGAGCCTTTCTCCAGGCCCGCGGCAAGCGCCAGCAATTCGTCTTCGGAGAAGCCGTTTGCCGTGACGACATCGGTCAGCTTCGGCCGGCCTTCGGTCAGCGTCCCCGTTTTGTCGACGATCAGCGTGTCGACGGAAGCGAAGCGTTCGAGTGCTGCGGCTTCCTTGATCAGCACGCCGGCATGCGCCCCGCGCCCGGTGGCGGTCATGATCGACATCGGCGTCGCCAGGCCGAGCGCACAGGGACAAGCGATGATCAGCACCGACACCGCCGAGACGATGGCAAAGATCAGGCTGGGCTCGGGTCCAAACACGGCCCAGGCGATGAAGGCGATAATCGCGACAAGGACGACGGCCGGGACAAAGTAGAAAGAAACGCGATCAGCCAACCCTTGGATCGGGGCGCGCGAGCGCTGCGCCTTGGCGACGAGCTCGACGATGCGCGCCAGCGTCGTCTCGGCGCCGACCTTCTCAGCGCGCATGATCAGCGCACCATTCTTGTTGAGCGTGCCGCCGGTCAGCGCATCGCCCTCGACCTTCTCGACCGGCAACGGCTCGCCCGTGATCATCGATTCGTCGAGCGAGGACCGTCCTTCCAGCACCGTGCCATCGACCGGCACGGCGTCACCGGGGCGTATGCGCAGGCGATCGCCGGCCTTGACGGCGTCCAGAGGCACGTCGTTTTCGGAACCATCGGCGGCGATCAGCCGCGCTGTCTTCGGTGCGAGATCGAGCAAGGCGCGGATCGCCGAACCGGTCTTTTCACGGGCGCGCAGCTCCAGCACCTGGCCAAGGAAGACCAGCGCGACGATGACGGCGGCAGCCTCGAAATAAACCGGCACCGCACCGCCATGGCCGCGGAACTGATGCGGAAAGATATCCGGAAACAGCGTGGCGACGACGCTGTAGAGATAGGCAGCGCCGACGCCGAGCGAGATCAGCGTCCACATATTAGGGCTGCGGTTGACGAGCGAATCCCAGCCGCGGTGGAAGAAAGGCAGTGCCGCCCACAACACGACGGGGCTGGCCAATGCCAGCTCAAGCCAGACCTTCGTCCGCTCGTCGACAAAAGCCTGGAAAGTCAGGCCAAGCATCGGCGCCATGGCGACGACCAGCAAAGGAACGGATAGAGCGGCACTGACCCAGAATCGCCTGGTGAAATCGACCAGTTCCGGATTGGGACCCTCGTCACCCGTTGGTATGCCCATCGGCTCCAGCGCCATGCCGCATTTCGGGCAGGATCCGGGCTTGTCGCGGACGATCTCCGGGTGCATCGGGCAGGTGTATTGCGTGCCCTTGGGCATCGGCTGCGGTGCTGGCCTGCCGCCGAGATATTTTTGCGGCTCCGCCTCGAATTTCGCCTGGCAAGCGGCCGAGCAGAAATAGAAGCCCTGGCCTTCGTGGCGGGCAAAATGACTGGCTGTCGCGCGGTCGACGCTCATGCCGCAGACCGGATCGGTGGCGGTCAGGAATTCTTCCGGTTCGGCGACGAATTTCGTGCGGCAGCCCTGGCTGCAGAAGTGATAGAGATGGCCATCATGTTCGACCGTCGGCTTGCCAGCCGCCGGATCGACAGTCATGCCGCAGACCGGGTCGCGGACGACGCTCTTCGTGGTGGGCACGGCGCCTTTTGTCGAGCAGCAGCTACCGTGCGCGTGATGATCGTGATCGGAATGCGTCATTCGAAAATGCCTTGATGGATCGGTGTGTGACGTGGAGATAGGGCTTCCAGTAACTGGAAGGTCAAGGGCTGTTTCGACTTTTCTTCTCAGGTCCACGGCGCGTCCATCCACCCCAGAAAAAGTCTCACGCGGCAACACCAGGCCTGCTAGAAAGCGCGAGCGTCGCGGGGGTGGGGATTTTCTTCGGCAATGAAGCGTCTGGTCATCAATCTCGATCGGTCTCCCGATCGCCTTGCCCGTGTGACGGCGGAGTTTGCCCGCATCGGCGTTGCATTCGAACGCGTTCAGGCCATAGACGCACGCGACCGGCCGGAGCTGGACCAGCTGCCGCAAAATGTCGGATATCGGAACAGGCTGCCATTGACTGACGGCGAGATCGCCTGCCTGCTCAGTCACCGGGCCTGCTGGGCTGTCATCGCGCAAGGCGACGCCCGCTACGGGGCGATTTTCGAGGACGACATCGTCTTTGCCGCAAAAGCCGGCGCATTGCTTCGCGACAGCGACTGGATCCCAGCCGATGCCGAAGTCGTCAAGCTCGAAAGCTACTTCTGTAAGACCGTGATCCGACGCAAGCGCATTGCCATCGGTCACGGCTTTTCCACATCCAAACTCGACGCCGGACATATAGGAACCGCCGGCTACATCATCTCCAGGCAAACCGCGCTCGACCTGATCAAGGCCACCGAGGAGATCGGCATCGCTGTCGACGACCTTGTCTTCAACCCCGAGTTTTCGGTTTTGCGAGGCGAGACGATCTATCAGCTTGTTCCTGCGCTCTGCGCGCAAGATCAGTTCCTTGGCGACAGGGCGCTCCAATTGCCAAGCCTGCTCAGAGAAAAGCGGGATATCCAGTGCGCCGCACCTGCCGGGACCGGGAAACGCAGAAAGACAGCCATAGCGAGGGTCAAAGCCGAGGCTCGGCGAATAGGCAAGCGCATTGTCGATTTCGGTCGACTGAAGCGGAGAATGGTCATTCCATTTACTTATCCGAGCCAAAACTCAGCCGGGTCTTGAACCGGCTTCAACGCCCCATACCCAGCGCCGCCAAAACGCGCTATAGACGCCGCCGAAACGGCAAGGCCGACTGGATATATGGCAAGAATCTCCCTGAAGCTCGACGAATTGATCGACGGCGAAGCCTTGCGCC
This sequence comes from Mesorhizobium sp. WSM1497, assembly GCF_001672455.2. NCBI lineage: Bacteria > Pseudomonadati > Pseudomonadota > Alphaproteobacteria > Hyphomicrobiales > Phyllobacteriaceae > Mesorhizobium > Mesorhizobium sp. WSM1497. The sequence goes on from NZ_CP021070.1 coordinate 194,556, forward strand.
GCGAGATGACCGCGCTGACCGCGGCCACGGCGGGCGACGGCTCAGGGCAGGCTGCGCGCAATGGTGTGCTCCAACTGCTCAAGGGACGACTGGCGGACGGGCGCGCCATTGCCGAACGCATGCTGAGGGACGATGGCGGCGGCAGCGCCTGCGCGGCGCGGCTGTCGCATCTCATGGACGAGATCATCCGGGCGCTTTACGATTTCGCCGTCACCCATGTCTACCGGGTCAAGAACCCGTCCTCCGCGGAGCGCATGGCCGTCGTCGCTGTCGGCGGCTACGGCCGTGGAACGCTGGCGCCGGGGTCCGACATCGACCTGTTGTTCCTGCTGCCTTACAAGCAGACGCCGTGGGGCGAACAGACAGTCGAATACATGCTCTACATGCTGTGGGACCTGGGGCTGAAGGTCGGCCACGCCACACGCAATATCGACGAATGCCTGCGCCTGTCGCGCACCGATGTCACCATCCGCACCTCGATCCTCGAAGCACGTTTCCTGTGGGGCGAGGAAAAGCTCTATGATGAACTGATGCTGCGCTTCGACCATGAGGTGGTGCGCACGACCGGCCCCGAATATGTCCAGGCCAAGCTTGCCGAACGCGATGACCGCCATGCCAAGGCCGGCGAAAGCCGCTATCTGGTCGAGCCCAACGTCAAGGACGGCAAGGGTGGCCTGCGCGATCTGCAGACGCTGTTCTGGATCGGCAAATATTTCTACCGGGTGCGCACCGGCGAGGAACTGGTCGATAAAGGCGTCTTCACCGAGGGCGAGTACCGCGAGTTCCAGAAAGCCGAGGATTTCCTATGGGCGGTACGCTGTCACATGCATTTCCTCACCGGCAAGGCCGAGGAGCGGCTGCATTTCGACATCCAGCGCGAGATCGCCGAACGGCTCGGCTACACCACGCACCCCGGCCTGTCCGCGGTCGAGCGCTTCATGAAGCACTACTTCCTCGTTGCCAAGGACGTCGGCGACCTGACCCGCATCTTCTGTGCCGCGCTCGAGGAGGAGCAGGCCAAGCACGTGCCGGGCTTCAACCGCATCTTCCTGACTTTCTCGCGGCGCAAGCGCAAGCTGGCCGGCACGTCGGACTTCATTGTCGACAACCACCGCATCAACATCGCCGACGACCAGGTGTTCGAGCGCGATCCGGTCAATCTGCTCAGGCTGTTCTGGTTCGCCGACAAGCACGGTCTGGAATTCCACCCCGATGCGCTGAAGCTGCTGACCCGTTCGCTCGGCCTGGTCAACAAGTCGCTGCGGCGCGACGAGGAGGCCAACCGGCTGTTCCTCGACATATTGACCTCGGATCGCAATGCCGAACTCAATCTGCGCCGCATGAACGAGGCCGGGCTGCTCGGCAGGCTGATCCCGGATTTCGGCAAGATCGTCGCCATGATGCAGTTCTCGATGTACCACCACTACACGGTGGACGAGCACCTCATCCGCTGCATCGGCGTGCTGGCCGAGATCGAACGCGGCGACGGCGAAAAGGTCCATCCCCTGTCGCACACGCTGATGCCGGGGCTGAAGAAGAGCCGCGAGGCGCTCTATGTCACCGTACTGCTGCACGACATCGCCAAGGGCAGGCCGGAGGACCATTCCGAGGCGGGGGCCAGGATCGCACGCCGCATCTGTCCGCATATGGGGCTGTCGCCTGCCGATACTGAAACCGTTGCCTGGCTGGTCGAGAACCATCTCGTGATGTCGATGACAGCCCAGACCCGCGATCTCAACGACCGCAAGACCATCGAGGATTTCGCCGCGATCGTGCAGTCGGTCGAGCGGCTGAAGCTGCTTTTGATCCTCACCGTCTGCGACATCAGGGGCGTCGGACCGGGTGTCTGGAACGGCTGGAAGGGCCAGTTGCTGCGCACGCTCTACTACGAGACCGAATTGCTGTTGACCGGCGGGTTTTCGGAAGTGTCGCGCGCGCAACGCACGGCGGCGGCGCGCGAGCGTCTGGCCGAGGCGCTTGCCGACTGGCCGGACAAGACCCGCAAGCGCTATGTCGGCCAGCACTACGAGAATTACCTTTTGACCGTCGATCTCGCAGACCAGCTGCGCCATGCCGAATTCATTCGTGAGGCTGACGCGTCAGGCAACAAGCTTGCCACCATGGTCAAGACCCACCAGTTCGAGGCGGTGACCGAAATCACCGTGCTGGCGCAGGACCACCCCCGCCTGCTCTCGGTCATCGCCGGGGCGTGCGCCGGGGCCGGCGGCAACATTGTCGACGCGCAGATCTTCACGACGTCGGACGGCCGTGCGCTCGACACGATCCTGATCAGCAGAGAATTCGACCGCGACGAGGACGAGCGCCGGCGTGCCGAGCGTGTCGGCCGGCTGATCGAGGACGTGCTGTCGGGCAAGAGCTGGCTGCCGGAAATGATCGAGAAGCGCACCAAGCCGCGGCGCGGCTCCAAGGTGTTCAAGATCCCGCCGCGTGCCGAAATCCGCAACACGCTGTCGAATCGTTTTTCGGTCATCGAGGTCGAGGGCCTCGACCGGCCTGGGCTGCTGTCGGAGATCACCGGAACGCTTTCCGACCTGTCGCTTGACATCGCATCGGCCCACATCACCACCTTCGGCGAAAAGGTCATCGACACTTTCTATGTCACCGATCTCACTGGCCAGAAGATAGATAGCCCGGCCCGCATCGCCACCATCCGCAATCGGCTGATGGCAACGCTCGAAGGCATCGTGCCCGAACGCGGCGGCAAGTCCAGGGCGGCGGCCGAGTGACAACGACCATCACTTTGTCCCAATTCCGCAGGCAGTTCCCAAAAGCATGAGCCTCGTCAAGAAATTCGCAACGGTCGCTTCCGGCACGCTGATGAGCCGCGCGCTCGGTTTCGGCCGCGAGATGCTGATGGCCGCCGCACTCGGCACCGGACCGGTCGCCGATGCCTTCAACGCCGCCTTCCAGTTTCCCAACACCTTTCGCCGGCTGTTTGCCGAGGGCGCCTTCAACGCCGCCTTCGTGCCGCTGTTCGCCAAGGAGATCGAGACCCACGGCACCGAAGGCGCCAAGCGCTTTTCCGAGGAAGTGTTCGGCGTGCTGTTCACGGCGCTGCTGGCGCTGACCATCATCATGGAACTGTCGATGCCGCTGATCGTGCGCTATCTGGTGGCGCCGGGTTTTGCCGGCACGCCGGGGAAGTTCGACACCACGGTGACGCTGGCGACGATCATGTTCCCTTATCTGATCTGCATGTCGCTGGGCGCGATGATGGCGGGCATGCTGAATTCGCTGCGCCGCTATTTCGCCGCCGCCGTGGCGCCGGTGTTCCTCAACATCATCCTGATCGGCGTGCTCGCCTATGCCTGGTACAAGGGCTCGGATGCCCTCACAGTCGGCTACGGGCTGTCCTGGGGCGTGCTTGCCGCCGGACTGGTGCAGCTGGCGATCGTCTGGGTGGCAGTGCGCCATGCCGGCATCTCGATCGGCTTTCGCCGTCCCAAAATGACGCCCGCGGTCAAGCGGCTGCTGATCCTGGCGCTGCCGGCGGCCATCACCGGCGGCATCACACAGATCAACCAGCTGATCGGCACGGCGATCGCCTCGGCGCAGAACAGCGCGGTGTCCTCGCTCGCCTATGCCGACCGCATCTACCAGTTGCCGCTCGGCGTGGTCGGTGTCGCGGTCGCCATCGTGCTGTTGCCCGAACTGTCGCGCGCGCTGAAGTCGGGCAATCTGATCGAGGCGGCCAATCTGCAAAACCGCTCGGTCGAGTTCACACTGTTCCTGACGCTGCCGGCAGCCGCCGCACTCTGGGTGATGTCGGAGCCGATCGTACGGCTGGTCTATGAGCGCGGCGCGTTCGCCGCCAACGGCTCGACGCCGACGGTGGCGGCGATCCTGGCGATCTTCGGCCTCGGCCTCCCGGCCTTCGTGCTGATCAAGGCATTCACGCCGGGCTATTTCGCCCGAGAGGACACGCGTACTCCGATGATCTTTGCCGCCATCTCGGTGGCGGTGAACGTCACCACGGCGCTGACGCTGTTTCCACGGATGGGCGCGCCCGGCATCGCGGTGGCCTCGGCCGTCGCCGGCTGGGTCAACGCGGTGATGCTGCTCGGCGTCCTGATCCGTCGCGGCCACTGGGGCCGCGACGTGCCGCTGATGAAGCGCATTCCACGTCTGGTGCTGTCGGCTATCGTGATGGGGGCAGCGCTCTATTTTGCCGAGCATTGGTTCGCCGTCAGGCTCGGGCCCGGCTCGCCGCTGGTGGTCAAGGCGACGACGCTGCTGTCGCTGGTCGCGGGTGGGGCGCTGCTGTACTTCATCACGGCGTTTGCCACCGGCGGCGCCGATTTCGGCATGATCCGTCGCAACGTCAAGCGGGGATCTGGCAAGTCGGCGCCACCGATCGCAAAGACCGAACTGGACGAGTAGGCCGGGCAAGCTCGCAGCGCCGTCTTGATCGCAGCGCCGTCTTCGTCCATAAGCGCGCCGTCGCAAGACTTTCGCCGCGCGCGGTTTCCAGCCGCGTGATTGGCTCCGAAAAGTCTGCAACTTTTCGGAATCACGCTTATACGGCCCTCCACAAGCCATGAGGACAATCATGACCGCCTTCAAGCCACTCGTCTTTTCCGGTGTCCAGCCGACCGGCAATCTGCACCTCGGCAATTATCTCGGCGCCATCAAGAAATTCGTTGCCCTGCAGGACACCTCCGATTGCATCTATTGCGTCGTCGACCTGCATTCGCTGACAGCCCAACTCGTTTATGAAGACCTGGCCGACCAGACGCGGTCGATCACCGCGGCGTTCCTGGCCTCCGGCATCGATCCGAAGAAGCACATCGTCTTCAACCAGTCGCGGGTCATGCAGCACGCCGAGCTTGCCTGGATTTTCAACTGCGTGGCGCGCATCGGCTGGATGAACCGCATGACGCAGTTCAAGGACAAGGCCGGCAAGGACCGCGAGAATGCCTCACTCGGCCTGCTCGCCTATCCCTCGCTGATGGCTGCCGACATCCTGCTCTACCGTGCCACCCACGTCCCTGTCGGTGAGGACCAGAAACAACATCTGGAGCTCACCCGCGACATCGCGCAGAAATTCAACAACGACTTCTCCGACCGTATCGCAGCGCTCGGCGTCGGCGTCGAGATGCAGGCCGGCGAAGAGACCGTGAACGGCTATTTCCCGCTGACCGAGCCGGTCATCGGCGGGCCGGCGGCGCGCATCATGTCGCTGCGCGACGGCTCCAAGAAGATGTCCAAATCGGACCCGTCTGATCTGTCGCGCATCAACCTGACCGACGACGCCGATGACATCTCGAAGAAGATCCGCAAGGCCAAGACCGATCCGGAAGCGTTGCCGAGCGAGCTGGATGGCCTGGCCAGCCGGCCCGAGGCAGAAAACCTGGTCGGCATCTATGCGGGTCTCGCCGAGATGTCGAAGGCGGATGTGCTCAAGCAATTCGCCGGCCAGCAGTTTTCCGTGTTCAAGCCGGCCTTGGCCGATCTTGCTGTGGAAAAACTGGCGCCGATCGCCAGCGAGATGCGCCGCATTTCGGATGACCGCGCCTATGTCGACGCGGTGCTCAAGGACGGCGGCGAGCGCGCCGGCGTGCTGGCCGAAGCGACGATGAAGACGGTGCGCGACATTATCGGCCTGCTGCAGGGCTGATCGCGACATCGGGTGCACTGGCACAAGGCCGGCGGCTTGCCGCCGGTCCGCCGCAGTGGCAGATTGCGCCGCAAGACACCGAGTAGATAGACATGGTCTCCAAACGCCTCAGCCGCGAAGCCGGCCATCGCAGGAAATTCCTGACGATCATCGACGACACGCCGGAATGCGAGCGTGCCGTCGCCTATGCCTCGAAACGGGCGCAGAGCACCAGCGGCACGCTGGTGCTGCTCTATGTCATCGTGCCGGACGATTTCCAGCATTGGCTGGGTGTCGAGAAGATCATGCGCGAGGAAGCCAACGCCACGGCGCGCGCCGCACTCGACAGCTATGCCAACAAGGTGCGCCAGAAGCTCGGCATCGAGCCCGAGATGGTGGTCCGCGAAGGCAAGCCGACGGAAGAGATTCACAAATTGATCGAGGAAGACCAGGACATCGCCATCCTGGTGCTGGCCGCCGGTGCGGGCAAGGAAGGCCCGGGACCGCTGGTCGGCGCCGTGGCCGGCAAGGGTGCCGCCTTCCCGATCCCGGTGACTGTCGTGCCGCAGAACCTTTCGGACGAGGAAATAGACAGCCTGGCCTGAGGTGCGCTGATTTTCAGGTGATGCCGGCCTGACCTGAAAATCTCAACACACCGTCGGGCGCGTCCCAGGGGCGCGCAAAAAACATTCCGCCAGCCAGCCATTCCGGCGATGCGTTTCGCTTGAATGTCCAGCCAATTGAGCCTATTTAGAATTGTTCCAAACTAGATGCCCAAACGGGCACGGAGACGGCCATGTTCATCCAGACCGAATCGACGCCAAACCCGGCGACGCTGAAATTCCTGCCCGGCAAGGAAGTGCTTGTGGAAGGCACCGCCGATTTCCGCGATGCCGACAGCGCCGCCGTCGCCTCGCCGCTGGCCGGCCGGCTGTTCGAAATTCCTGGCGTCACCGGCGTTTTCTTCGGCTATGACTTCATCACCGTGACCAAGGATGGCCCCGACTGGCAGCATTTGAAGCCGGCGATCCTCGGCGCCATCATGGAGCATTTCATGTCCGGCGCGCCCGTCATGGCCAAGGCTGGCCCGGCCGCCGAGACCAGCCAGACCGGTGAGTTCTACGACAAGGCCGACGAGGAGCTGGTCATCACCATCAAGGAGCTGCTCGACACGCGGGTGCGCCCGGCGGTCGCCCAGGATGGCGGCGACATCACCTTCCGCGGCTTCGAGAATGGCACGGTGTTCCTGCACATGAAGGGTGCCTGCGCCGGCTGCCCGTCATCGACGGCGACGCTGAAGCACGGCATCCAGAACCTTCTGCGCCATTTCGTGCCGGAAGTGCAGCAGGTCGAGCAGGTCTCCTGACGCCCGTTTTGACAATTCTACCCTGCTGACCATCTGGTCCGATTTCTTCCGGCGCATCGGTCAGAAGGAACTCCAAAATGATCTACGAACTTCGGGTTTACAGGGCTTTGCCGGGACGCTTGCCGGCGCTTCTTGATCGCTTCGACAAGATCACGCTCAAATTATGGGATAAGCACGGTATCCGCCAAGCGGGTTTCTTTACCACGCTGATCGGAGCTTCGAACAACGAACTGACCTACATGCTGGCATGGGAATCGCTGGCCGAACGCGAAGAGCGCTGGACGGCGTTCGTGAAGGACCCTGCCTGGACGCAGGCGCGGGAAGACTCCGAGCGTGATGGCCAGATCACCGAGACAATCATCAACCAAATTTTAGTTCCCACCGCGTTCTCGGCGGTGTCCTGACCGCCGAGCAGGCGTCGCATCGCGCAAACAACAAAAAACCGGGCCGAATTGCCCGGTTTTCTGCTTGGGACGTCCGTTGTTGCCTAGACGGTCCGCGTACGAAAACTGCCTCTAGAGAACGATGACCTTGGCGCCGACCGAGGCGCGGTCATAGAGGTCGATAATGTCCTGATTCATCAGCCGGATGCAGCCAGACGACATCGCCTTGCCGATCGAATTCCATTCCGGGCTGCCATGCAGGCGATAGCCTGAATCACCGCCCTTGTTGAACAGGTACATGGCGCGCGCGCCGAGCGGGTTCTTCAGGCCCGGCTCCATGCCGCCGGCAAACTTTTCCAATTCCGGCTGGCGCTGGATCATCTGCCTCGGCGGCGTCCAGGTCGGCCATTCGCGCTTGAGCGCAATGTGGGCGGTGCCATGCCACTCGAAGCCCTCGCGGCCGACGCCGATGCCGTAGCGAATGGCCCTTCCGTCGCCCTCGATGAAATAAAGGAACTTGTTCTGCGTATCGACGATGATCGTGCCCGGCTTTTCCGGGCTATCGTAGTTCACTTCCTGCCGATGGTACTTCATCGGCACTTTCTCGATCGGGATGCGCGGCAGCTGATAACCGGCGTCGGTGACCGCGCCGTAGTCGTTGGAGAATATCTGCGAGCCGATGGTGCTGCAACCGGCGATAGCAGTGGAGAGCGCCAGTGCGGCGATGATTGCAAACGACTTCATGCGCATCAGGTGATCCGGTGCCCCGCCCAAACTCGGCGGCACGAGTCGGCCGCTCTCTCATCATCATTCATGCTGGCATTTGCTTTGCTTGCCAAGCGCGCGATGCCTATATGCCTGCCTTGACGTACCGGTAAGCGTATCACTATGGCATTTTGGCAACAGGACTCACAGGATTGTGAAGCAAATTCAAGGGGCCTGCTCCATGGGTTCGTGGAAATCGAGGAGAACCGTCATGAATGTCGGTGACGCCGCCCACCGCTCCGGCCTGCCGGCCAAGACCATCCGTTACTATGAAGAGATCGGCCTGATCGCCCCGGCACGCGCCGCCAACGGCTACCGCGATTATTCCGGAGACGACATCCATCGGCTGGCCTTCCTGCGCCGCGCGCGCAATCTCGGCTTTTCCATCGACGATTGCCGCCAGCTGATGGCGCTTTACCAGGATCGCAGCCGCGCCAGCCAAAACGTGCGCGAAATCGCCGCCGCCCATGTCACGGCGATCGAGGAGAAAGTGCGCGAGTTGCAGTCGATGCGCTCGACGCTGCAGAAACTGATTCATGCCTGTCACGGCGACGAAAGGCCGGATTGTCCGATCCTTGATGACATGGCGGGCGCGGCATTGCCCAGCGACAAGGGCGCCTCTGCGCCTGCATAATGACCGTATGTCGACGACGCCCGAAGCCTGGTCGACTCCTGCCGGGAGGACATCCGCAATGGTCTCGATGACCGTCGAACTGCGCAATGTGGAGGACACGCGAGCCGCCATGGGCTGGGCCGGCGGCCACACGATCATCGTCGACCGGCCCGAAGGCAAGGCCGGCGGCATGGGCCTGGGCTTCAATGGCGGCCAGTTGCTTGCCCTGGCGATCGGCGGCTGCTTCTGCAACGATCTTCGCTACGTCGCCGAGGAAATGGGCGTAACGCTCGACAAGATCGCCGTGACCGTGACGCTGAACCTCGAAGGCAAGCCTTTGCTCGCGACCTCGTCAACCATGGCGGTTTCATGCACGACGCTGGACGGCTCCGACCCGGCCGAGATCATCACAAGGGCCGCGGCGATTTCCACGGTCAGCAACTCCCTGCGCCAGGGCGTGCCGGTGAGCATTGAAACGGCCGCAACGACGGCCGGCTTGTCGGAGGAATGATCCCCGGGAACAGGCGCATTGGCCGCGTGGATTGTCAGAGATCGCCCAAAAAGGCCCGCCGCCGGCACGGCGGAGCGATTGACCCAATTTTCTTCGGCATCTGGGCGCGTCAATCAGCCGCTCTATGTCTTCCCTTGTCGCAATGATCAACGATGGAGGTTGGCATGGATCGGCGATTGTTTCTGACTGGAATGCTTGGGCTGGCAGGGGCTGCGACCGTCGTCGCAATCGCGCGTCCTGCCACCGCCTTGGCCGGCATCCCGAATACGGGGCCCGGCATTCTCGACGAGCTCGACAAACCGTCCGACGATATTCTCGACCCGGATGGTCCCAGTGTCCAGGATGGCGTCGAGTTGGTGCGGCACCGCAGATGGCACCGCCGCCGTCGCCGACGCGGGTGGAGGCGGGTCTGCCGTCGCTATTGGCGCAATGGCTATTGGCGCCGCAGATGTTTCCGCAGATCCTTCTGGATCCACTTCTGACGAGACCAGCAACGCGAAGGTCCCGGCGCCCGCCGGGGCCTTCGCTATCGCTGCGGGGAATCCAATCGGCAAAAAAGGCCCGCCGCCCCTCGGCAGCGGGCAGGTCCTGGAGTGCCGGGGGATCAACCCGGCATGGGATCAACGAGCGGGTCACCGGTTGGTTGCAGGGATCGGCCCGGTAGCCTTCCTTTGGGTGGACCGCCACCGGGCCTGACCGGAGCGGGGTGTATTGGGGGAGCCCCGGCTGCTTCCAAAATATCACTTTTCTCTTATATTCGCTTTAGCTAATTTACATAAAGCCATGCATCACCCGCAGATGGGGTGCGCACTTCACGAAAGTGTCGAAGTGACGTCTCCCTGCTTATGCCATTCGGCATTCGCGGAACTAAAGCGGTGCATCTGACTTTGGTTGGTGACGCGCAAAGATTTTTTCGCTGCTATCTTAAAGTTACCAAATGGAAATTGACCGGCGCAGCATATCAAGTCGATTTGCGCTGACGATCTCTTTGTTTTTCCAGGAACTGCTTGGCGTGCTCCGCCCAATCAGCCGTCGTGACTTTATGCTCCTGAACGGACTTTCTGAAAGCCTTGCGCAGAGCATCAAGATCAAAGGCCCACAGTTGTTCACCATCAGTGCTGTTCAATTTTGTGCCGCCCGTCCCCATGAGAACGATGGTGTGCACCACAAGCTCAATCTTTCAAGGATCAATGCCTGACTTCTTTTGGGTATATCCGGGTATATCGAATATACAATCGCCTGCATAAAGGCGATTATCCGGTTGACAAACCCAAACCGCTTACGTAGGTAAGGACATAGGAGATTTCCATGTCCGTTCTGTCCCGCCCCGAGTTCCATGACGAAGCCAAGGCTTTCGAGCATGTGGAAGGCATCCTTTGGCCACAGGGTCCAGTTTGCCCCAAGTGCGGCTCTATGGATCGCCACTATGCTTTGAAGGGCGTTCGCACCAAGGCTTCCAAGAAGAACCCCCACGGCGTCGAGCGTCATGGCCTGTACAAGTGCAGCGCTTGCCGCTCGCAGTTCACCGTCCGCATGGGTTCGATCTTCGAGGAAAGCCATTTGCCGCTGACCAAGTGGCTACAGGCCATCCACCTTATGTGCGCCTCTAAGAAGGGCATTAGCGCTCACCAGATGCACCGCATACTCGAGTGCACCTACGAAGCCGCATGGTTCCTGTGCCACCGCATTCGCCTTGCAATGGCCTCTGGCGACCTGTCGCCGCTTGGCGGCAACGGCAAGACCGTAGAGGTTGACGAAACCTACACAGGTCGCCTTGCCGGCACTCAGGTTAAGCGCGGCGGCGGCGCACACAAGAACACTGTCGTCACGCTTGTCGAGCGTGGTGGCCGCGCCCGTTCCTTCCACGTCGATACCGCCCGCATTGGCACTGTCATGCCGATCGTTCGTGCCAACATCGCCAAGGAAAGCGCCTTGATGACGGACGAGGCTGGCATGTATCGCCGCGTGGGCCGGGAATTCGCCTCGCACGATGTCGTCACGCATTCCAAGGACGAATACGTTCGCTACGAAGGCGAAAAGACCATCCACACCAACACCGTGGAAGGCTTCTATTCGATCTTCAAGCGCGGCATGAAAGGCGTCTATCAGCATTGCGGCGAGCACCACCTGCACCGCTACCTTGCCGAGTTCGACTTCCGGTACAGCAACCGCATCGCCCTTGGCGTTGATGACGGAACCCGCGCTTTCATCGCCTTGAAGGGTGCTGCCGGTAAACGTCTCCGCTATCAAAGACCTGCTTGACGAGAAGCGGACGCACTTCCGAAAGGCGGTGCAGCTAGAGTTGCCGCTCAGGCCGAAGCGCGGGCGGCAATAATCAATTATTAGCTTGGCTCGACAGCGGGCGGCCTTTTTTCCAGAGTGATTCGAGTTGGGACACATCACCCGAATCGAAGGCCGATTCCAGTTCGTGAAGCCATTTGTCATCCGGCTCAAACACGAACTCTTTTGGGAAACCAACATCCCCGAAATTGTCCGCATCGTCGTTGGAATCTAATTGTGGATTTCGGATATAGATGAGTTTCTTTGTCTCCGCCACTGCGATGCGGTCAAGGGGCTTCATACCATAAGCCATTGCAATGCAACGTTTTTTCATTTCAATCTCCTTCGCTTGAACTCTAGACCGGGGAGCTATCAGCCACCAGCGAAAGGACGGAAAATTGCCAAACTAAAATATGCAAAACGCATATGTTCCGCGTGGAACATAACCCATCTTGAACTTTGGAACACGGTCGAATAGTTATAGTCATACGATTGTGGGCAGAAAGGCTTGCACAATGGACGACCGAACGGAACACGAACAGAGCGGCGGACAGAATGGCGCTGGCCGGACTCCGCCCTATGTCTCGTTCAAGTCCTTCCTAACCCTCTTGGAGGACTTTAAGAAAACCGGTACGCCGCCGCGAATTGACAGGTCGGTGCTAAGCCGTTTTTCCGGTGGTCTTGGCTCGCAGCTGCTTGTCGCGCTCAGGTCATTGGGATTGATGACAGAAGACGGGACACCGACCGGTCTGCTTGAAGAGCTGGTGGCTTCATACGATACGCCGAATTTTCATTTGGGTTTGAAGCGGATTTTGACCCACGCTTACCCATTTCTCCACAGCGTGGATTTGAAAACCGCCACTCCTTCAATGTTCGCTGAGGCGTTTAAGAACGGGACGAACGCCAAAGAAGACGTGCTGAGGAAATGCCGAACCTTTTTCCTCCACGCCGCGAAGGCGGCTAGCATCGAAATCGGACCTAGGCTGGAAAAAGGAACCTACACGCGAACATCTTCGGGAAATGGCCGGAAGAAGCGGAAAGCATCAAAGCCTGAGGATCCAGCCGACAATTCGGGTTCAACAGGCGGTGTTCAAATCCCGGTCGAACACGGTAAAGCGCTTGAATATCAGCTTATCGACCTAATGACAGAACCCGACATCGACGACAACGTGAAGCAGTCAATTTGGGCGTTGGTCCAGTATCTGACCGCGAGGAAAATGAAAAAGGCGACGGCACCCAAGGACACCGTCGCCTCCTGATTTCGAGTGTGTCGCGCTTTGCTGGCCAGCGGGCCGCGACACAGAACCAAGTGAGAGAAAGGAGGATGCGTCATGTGGTTCATGACCCGGAGAATACCGGTAGCCGCCTGACGGCGGTTCACCCTGCCCCCTTCCACAAGGGGTAAGAGCGAAAGCGTCGGGGCGTCCATAGCCTTCGGCGCTTTCGTGCGCTCGTATATCAAATCTGACAGATTCAGTCTAGGTTTACCGCCATGCCCGACAAGAAGCCGCAGATCGAAAAATTCCGCGAAGCGGCGCGCGAACTGAAAACCGATCAGTCAGACGCGGCTTTCGAAGCCGTTCTGGACAAGATCGCCCACGCGTCGAAGCTCACCAATGAACAGATAAAGGAACTGGTGCGCCGCAAGCGCGAACAGGCTAAGGACTGACCGAAAGTGCAGGCCTAAACGACTGACCCCGGGAGCATATCTCAGGAAGCAGACGCTTCGAGACAGAGGCCGACCCGGGGTTTACGTGGGTACATATATAGAACTTGGCGTTAAGGACAAGTGAACAATTTGCGAACGGATGCAATTAACGAGTCATCGGTTAAGACCCTGAGTCTCAGTCGGCTTAAGAAATATCTTGCCGCATGTGACAACGATCTCTCAGCCGCCCTGTCCGCCTATGAGCGCAATGCACGGCTCTCGGAGGCCTTCTACACGCCTTTGCAGTGTGTGGAAATATGCCTACGAAACACGATCCATTTCCGAATGTCGGAGGTTCATGGGGCGGATTGGATGACGAACGGCGGGCCACCCTTATCCGAAGCCTCAAAGGTAATGATTAGCGAAGCTGTTGCAGAGCTACGGAAGGAAGTCGATTGGCCTTCCAACGATGCGATTGTATCTGAACTGAAGTACGCATTTTGGGTTGGCCTTCTAGGGCCAGGATACGACGATAACATTTGGCGTAAGACTCTGTTCGCTGGCTTTGCCGTAGGCCGGAGGCGAGGTCGCGGGGCTGTGCATCACCGCTTTAACGTGATCCGTCGCTTCCGAAACAGGATCGCGCACCATGAGCCGATTTTCCATCGCGACTTACCCCAGCTTCACGCCGAGCTTCTCGAAGCAATAGGCTGGATGTGCGCTGACACCTGCGCGTGGACGGCACATGTCAGCCGTGTTCTCATTGTTCACGCGGAAGCCTGAGAGGCCTGTCTGCAATCGATCTATCTTGCGGTAATGGCGGTCTCTTACGGGGCCTGTAGCCATTCCCCTACGGCTGGGTAGCGCCAGTCCGCTATTCCACTTTTGGCTAATGGAACCAAATCCCGGTTAAGCCCTTATCGTGCGCGAACTGAGGGGTTAACATATGTTAATCGGGTCGGTGCTGGTCGTTGAGGACGAACCTCTAATCCTGCTTGACGTCGAGACGGCGTTGCAGGAGGCCGGTTTCGAAGTGGTGGCGGTTACGAACGCGGCGGCCGCGATTGCCGCTTTCGATGCGGAGCCTGAAAAGTTCAAAGGTCTCATCACAGACATTCGCTTGGGCGCGGGGAAAAACGGATGGGAAGTCGCCAAGCATTTGCGGCAAGCCAACCCAACCCTACCTGTGGTCTACATGAGCGGCGACAGCGCCATCCATTGGGGCTCCGAGGGTGTCCCGGAAAGCGTGATGGTACAGAAGCCGTTCTTCATGCCCCAGATCATAACGGCGCTGTCTACGCTGCTAAATGCACTGCCAGTTAACCGGCCAAATTCGGAGTAGCGTCAGTGCTCTCAACTCAAATATTGCGCTGCACAATTATTTGCGCGTTGCAATATTTTAGTTGAATTACTCTTCAGTAAGAATCCACAAAGACTCAAAACGCGATTTCTGCTAGTTCTTGATTCGTTGAAACAAAAGGAATCGGAGTCTAAAATGTCTAAAGTTACGCCATTTCATTCAAAATTGCCCGGTACGAGCGTGCACCACGACAACAATCAGTGCACGGAAGGCAACAACATCGAAACGAAGAACCGGGTTTCCGGCACTGGCGGCTTGCCGAAGTGCGACCACTGCAAGCGCTTGTCGTAATTACGACTGGGCCTTTTTGGCGAAAACCATCTCCCAAAGAGGCCCAGTCAGTTCCCCGTCATCGACTGTCCATATCCTACGAAGAGATAGCACTGGCAGTCCGTGAGCCGCCGCTATCGCGAAGGCCCTAAACCCTTCCCCCTTACCGCCGAAGAAGCGAATAGTCGGCTCCGGGAACACATGCCCTTCCCCGCCTTCGCACGATTCCGAGGTCTCGATTCCCTCACTCCGCAAGACATGCACATAGGGCGCAATCCCTGCATCCATGGGCATATCCAGCTCAAGGCCATATGACCTTTGGGTCTCTTGATTCATTCCGCCAAACGCTGGCGATTGATCGCGGTTCCTTGGGATGAGAGTTGCCGGCCTGTCGAGGATCATATTCCTACCTATTGGTTGGGTTTGTCAACCAGATAATCGCCTGCATAAAACAGGTTCAAACCGTGAACAGAATCTGGCATGGTGCCTGGCATGCCGATCATCTCGCCCATCCCCATCAACCCTCTCATCGACGGTCGCCAGTCCGAACGCGCCATGCTGGTGCGACGCGGTGTGCAGCGGCTGCTCATGGATATGGGCGCGCATGTCTTGCCCGAACTGTCGTTGGCCACCGGCCGCCGTGCCGACCTCGTCGCTTTGACCCGGCAGGGCGATATCTGGATCATCGAGATCAAATCCTCGATCGAGGATTTCAGGGTCGACCGCAAATGGCCCGACTACCGGCTGCATTCCGACCGCTTCTTCTTCGCCACCCATCCCGGCGTACCCTCGGAGATCTTCCCGCACGAATGCGGCTTCATCCTTTCCGACGGCTATGGCGCCGAGATCCTGCGCGATGCGCCCGAGCACCGCATGGCAGCGGCAACGCGCAAGGCGCTGATGCTGCGGATCGCGCGGGCCGGCGCTTCGCGGCTGCTGGCGGCGGAGCTTGCCGGCGTGTCGGTGCCGGCGCTGGAGGGTGAGAGCGAGTAGCGGCGTCCTTCACTCTATGACCGGCTCTCCTCTTCGCCGTCCTCCACGCCACCCCTAGCGGACGCCATGAGCAGCACGGCAGCGCCCAGGATGGCGGCGATGAAGGAGCCGGCGAGGATGCCGACCTTGACCGCGTCCTGCAGCGCCACGTCGCCGGCGAAGGCGAGCAGGCCGATGAACAGGCTCATGGTGAAGCCGATGCCGCACAGCAGCGATATGCCGATCATGTGCGTCCAGCCGGCATTGGCGGGTAGGTCGGCAAGACCGAGCCTGATGGCAAGTGCCGAGGAGCCGAACACGCCGACCAGCTTGCCGACAACCAGGCCGGCGGCGACACCCAGCGTCAACGGCTCGATCAGCGCGCCAAAGCTCAGGCCGGCGAGCGAAACGCCGGCATTGGCAAAGCCGAAGATCGGGATGACGACGAAAGCCACAATCTTGTGCAGGCCGTGCTCGAGCCGGTGCAGCGGCGAACGGTCCAGATCGTGACCGATCCCGGCGGAGCGCTCAAGCGGGATGGTCAGCGCCAGCGCCACGCCGGCAAGCGTTGCATGGACGCCAGATTTCAGCACCAGAACCCACAGGACGACGCCCAGAACGAGATAGGGCACAAGCGTCATCACCCGCATGCGGTTGAGCACGACAAGCGCGGCAATGATTGCGAAGGCGGCACCCAGATAAGCCAGCGACAAGCCGCTGGTGTAGAAGATGGCGATGATGATGACGGCACCGAGGTCGTCGATGATGGCCAATGCTGTGAGGAACACCTTCAGCGAAGCCGGCACGCGGCTGCCGAGCAGCGACAGCACGCCGAGCGCAAAAGCTATGTCGGTGGCGGTCGGGATCGCCCAGCCGGACAGGGCGGCCGCATTGTTGCGGTTGACGGCGACATAGACGAGTGCCGGAACCAGCATGCCGCCGGCGGCGGCGATGCCGGGCAGCACGCGCCGAGGCCAGGTGGAGAGCTGGCCGTCCAGCATCTCGCGCTTGATCTCCAGCCCGACGAGCAGGAAGAACACCGCCATCAGCCCGTCATTGACCCAGTGCGAGACGCTGAGCGGGCCGAGATAGGCGTGGAGCACGGAGAAATAGGTTTCGGCGAGCGGCGAGTTGGCGACGATCAGGGCAAGCGCCGCCGCCGCCATCAGGATGATGCCGCCGGCCGCTTCGCTATCGAGAAATTCGCGGAAGACGGAAATCGGCCGCTGCTTCAGATCCTGCATGTCGCCTCCGTCATGCCGCCTGTTTCGGCGGGTTTCAATCGGCAAGATGGCAAACGGTGGCCTTAACGCGGCGCGCGCTTTGCCAGTATGCGCTGCAAGGTGCGACGGTGCATGTTGAGCCGGCGCGCTGTCTCGGAGACGTTGCGCTCGCACATCTCATAGACGCGCTGGATATGCTCCCATCGGACGCGGTCGGCCGACATCGGGTTTTCCGGCGGCGCCGCGCGCTCGCCGGCGGTGCGGGTGAGTGCGGCGAAGATATCATCGGCGTCGGCGGGCTTGGAGAGATAATCGACCGCACCGAGCTTCACCGCGGTCACCGCGGTGGCGATGTTGCCATAGCCGGTCAGGATGATGGTACGGGAATCCTCGCGCTTTTCGCGGATGGCCGCGACCACGTCGAGGCCGTTGCCGTCGCCGAGCCGCATGTCGACCACGGCGTAGGCGGGCGGATTGGCGCGCGCCTTGGCAACCGCCTCCTCGACGCTCTCGGCCGTCTCGACCACGAAGCCCCTGGCTTCCATGGCGCGGGCCAGACGCGTGAGGAACGGCTTGTCGTCATCGACGACAAGCAGCGAGGTGTCCTCGCCTTCAACCATTGCGCCAATATTCTCGTCGCCTGTCATAGTCTCAAAATTCCTGCTGCCTTAATTTTACGCAAATATAGTTCCTGAGCCTCCTTGTCCAATTTTTAGAGGTCCTTCAAGGCTCTCAGGCAGTGTCGAACATGCTGGCCGAAGTGATTTCCGGATTGAGGAACACACCACGCGGCCACGATATCTGGACCATGGCGCCCTCGCCCAGGCCACTCGAATTGCGGAAATCGAGCACGGCACCAGAGCGTTCGAGCAGGGTCTTGGCGATGAACAGGCCGAGGCCCAGACCACCGCCGGTTTCATTGCCCTGGCGCGTCGACATATAGGGCTCGCCGATGCGGTCGATGATCTCGGCCGGAAAACCGGGGCCGTCATCGACGATCGAGAAGGTGACGGTGGCCTCGTCCCAGCTCCAGCGCACGGTGACGCTTTTGCGGGCGAAATCGACCGCGTTCTCGACCAGGTTGCCGAGGCCGTAGATGACGCCCGGATTGCGCTGCCCGACCGGCTCGGGGCCGATGCGTTCGCCGGGCCGAAGCTTGATCGAGATGCCGAAGTCCCGGTGCGGCGCGGTGACCTCCTCGACCAGCGATGTCAATGGCAGCCGCGAAAGATGCGCCTCACCCTCCGAGGACAGGCTGGTCAGCCGCTTGAGAATCTCGCGGCAACGCTCGCTCTGCGAACGCAACAGCGTCACGTCTTCCCCGTATTTCGGATCCTTGCCGAGCGCCTTTTCCATCTCCTTGGCGACAAGCGCGATGGTGGCGAGCGGCGTGCCGAGCTCGTGCGCGGCCGCGGCGGCCAGCCCGTCGAGCGCCGAAAGGTGCTGCTCGCGCTGCAGCACCAGCTCTGTTGCGGCGAGCGCATTGGCCAGAAGCCGGGCTTCGGCGGCCACCCGGAAGGCATATATGGCGGTGAAGGCGATCGAGGACAGCACCGCCATCCACATGCCGGCGACATAGAGAAAAGGCATGGCCAGCGGCGCATCCTCATGCCAGGGCAGCGGCAGATGGACAAAGACCAGAAAGGTCGCCGCCGACATGACCAGCCCGCCGAGGATGGCAGTCAGGCGCAGGGGCAGCGATGTCGCCGAAATGACGACAGGCACGGTCATCAGCAGCGAGAACGGATTGGTGAGGCCGCCGGTCATGTAGAGCAGGCCGGCAAGCTGCAGGCTGTCGAAGATGAGGATGCCGAAGGCCGCAAGCGGCGTGAGCCGGTGCGCCGCCGGAAAGCGAAAGGCGAGAAACAGGTTCATCCAGGCCGAACAGGCGATCAGGGCAAAGCAGAGGCTGACCGGCAGCGGAAACTTCAGCCCATAGGCGACGACGAGCACCGCCAGGCTCTGACCGACAATGGCAAGCCATCGCAACCGGATTAGCGTGTTGAGGCGCAGTCTCTGGCTCTGCTGGAAATCGGGCGAACGCAAAACGTTGATCATGGCCATGAATTACAGCCGCGAAGCTCCAAAGGCTAGGTCCCGCGCGGCTTGGCCCTGGCGGTGGCGGCGGCGAGCAGCGGGTTTTCCGGCCAGACATGCTTGGGATAGCGGCCGCGCATGTCGGCGCGTACGTCGGCCCAGGAGCCGCGCCAGAAGCCGGGCAGGTCGCGCGTCGTCTGGATCGGCCGGTGCGCCGGCGACAGGAGTTCGAGCGTCAGCGGCACAGTGCCATTGGCGATGGCGGGATGCCGGTCGAGCCCGAACAGTTCCTGCACGCGAACCGCCAGCACCGGCCATTCGCTGTCATAGCGGATAGGCACATGGCTGCCGGACGGAGCGTCGAAATGGGTTGGCGCCAGCGTATCGATCCTGCGCTGCAGATCATGCGGCACGAGGCTGGCCAGTCCGGCCGAGACAACACCCGCATCGATGGCGGCAAACGATGCCGCGCCGGCGAGGTAAGGCAGCAGCCAGTCGTCGAGGCGCTCGACGAGGGCGTCATCCGCCATATCTGGCCATGGCGCGCCCAGGCCGCGATGCAGCCAGCCAAGCCGCTGGCGCAGCGTTTGCGCCTCCTTGCTCCAGGTCAGCAGCGACAGCCCGTGCTGGCGCACGGCATCGAGGACGGCGCGGTCGGCGTCGGCCCCCGTTGGCGGCGGCAGCATGCGCTCGGCGAGCGTGATGGCGCCAAGGCGCACGGTTTCACGCACACGCACGGCGCGCTTGTCCCGATCGAAGCTCGTTTCACGGCGCGCCTCGATCCTGTCCGCCAACGCGACACGGACATCGTCCTCGCCGATCGCCGCTGCCGCCGTGATGCGCGCATTCTGTGCCTTGCCCTGCAGGTCGGCGACGACCAGAAACGGCTCGCCCGCCAGCGGGTCGGCGGCGTCGAGCATGGCGCCGGAGCCGTTGGCCAGCACGAAACGGCCGCGCTCGCCGCGCGCCTTCGCCACCCGATCCGGCCAGGCGTGGACGAGCAGGGGACCGCCCGCCGCAGCTTCGCTGCCCTTCGCCCCGCCAGCCTGCCTTGCCAGCCTTTCGGCGAGTTGCTTGGCGGCGGCAGCGCGCGGAGATCTTTCCCCGCGAAAACGCATCAGCCGCCGCTCCAGATCGGCGCCGTCGCCACCGAGGCCGCGTTCGGTGAGGAGCACGGCGAACATTGCCGCCTCGAAGGCATGGCCGCTCCGGGATGCCTCGGCAACCATATGCGCCAACCGCACCGGCAGAGCGAGCTTGCGCATCGCTGCACCCGCCTCCGTCAGGCGCCCCGTGTGGTCGATGGCATCCAGCGCGCGCAGTAGCCCCCTTGCCTCATTGAGGGCCGGAACAGGCGGCGGATCGAGAAAAGCAAGCGCTGACGGATCGGCAACGCCGAAGGCAGCACAATCGAGCAGCAGTCCGGACAGATCGGCCTCAAGGATTTCCGGCGGCGTGAAAGCAGGAAGTGCAGCCGTTTGCTCGGCCCGCCACAGCCGGATGGCGACGCCTGGCTGCGTGCGCCCGGCACGGCCGGCGCGCTGGTCGGCGGAAGCCTTGCTGACACGCACGGTCTCCAGTCGGGTCAAGCCACTGGCCGGCTCATAGCGCGGCAGCCGCGACAGGCCGGAATCGATGACGACGCGCACGCCGTCGATGGTGATCGAGGTTTCGGCTATCGAGGTGGCCAGCACCACCTTGCGGCGGCCCGATGTTGCCGGCTTGATCGCCGCGTCCTGCGCCTTGCCGTCCAGCATGCCGTAGAGCGGGACGATGTCGGTATCGGTGCCGACCTTGCCGGCCAGCCGTTCGGCGGTGCGCTCGATCTCGCGCTGGCCGGGCAGGAAGGCAAGGACGCTGCCGCTCTCGTCGGCAAGAGCGGCGCGGATCGCCTTGGCCATCGCGTCCTCGATGGCGATGCCGGCCGGCCGTTCGTCATAACGGATATCGACGGGAAAGGCGCGACCCTCGCTTTCGACGACCGGCGCGCCCGACATGAGTTTGGCGACGCGCGCGCCGTCGAGCGTCGCCGACATCACAGCCAAGCGCAGATCCGGCCTGAGCGCCCCCTGCACGTCGAGCGCCAGAGCGAGACCGAAATCGCCGTCGAGCGAACGCTCGTGGAATTCGTCGAAAATGACAGCCGAAACACCGGGCAGTTCGGGATCGTCGAGGATCATGCGCGCCAGCACGCCTTCGGTGACGACCACGATCCTGGTCTTTGCCGAAATGCGGTTTTCCATGCGCATGGCGTAGCCGACGGTGGCGCCGGGTTCCTCACCAAGCAACTCAGCCATCCGGCGAGCGGCGGCGCGAGCGGCGAGGCGGCGCGGTTCAAGCAGGATGATCTTGCCGGCGCCGAGCCAAGGCGCGTCAAGCAGCGCCAGCGGCACCAGCGTGGTCTTGCCAGCGCCGGGCGGCGCCACCAGCACGGCGCTGTCGCCATCGCCAAGCGCTTCCCTCAGCGCCGGCAGCACGACGGACACAGGAAGCTCCGGCAGGGGTTTTGTGGTCATGGCGCCCGCATATCAGCGGTTACGGCCACGGCGCAACCAGAGTCGGTTCAAAGCCGGGTACGCGAAAACGGGTTCCAGCGCACGGTCCCCAGCCGCGCTTCCTCACGCACCATGGTCAACAGGCCGGCGCCGCCAACGACCGCCAGGCCAACCAGCGACAGCCCGTCCGGATATTCCTGGAAAAACAACGCGCCGAGGATCACCGCCCAGGCGATCTGCGAATAATGCGTCGGCGCGACCCGGTTGGCAGGCGCGTATTTCATGGCCAGCAGTTGAAGGAATTGTCCACCTGCTGTGAAGGCACCGGCCGCCGCCAACCACAGCAACTGCTTGCCGTCGGGAACGGTGAACGAGGTGGCGGCGGCACCGATGCCGTTGAACAGCAGGCCGTAGCCGACCAGCACGCCGAGCATGGTGGTGCGCTTTTCCTGCTGCGCCAGCGAGCGCATCAGGATGACGCTGGTGGCGGCGAGGAAGGCAACACCGAAGGCGGCAAGGTGGCCGAGATTGAGCTCGCGAAAGCCCGGCCGCACCACCAGCATGACACCGGCGAAACCGGCGACCACTGCCAGCCAGCGCCAGGGGCCGACCTTCTCCTTGAGGATCACCGTGGAGAGGATGGTGACGCAGAGCGGCGCCAGGAAGATCAACGCATAGGACTCGGCCAGCGGAATGGTGGTGAAGGCGTAGACACTGAGCACGCCGGAAGCGATGCCCGCCCAGGCACGCGCCTGCACCGCCCATGGCCTTCTGGTGCGCCAGAAATCGCGCCAGCGTTCGCCCGCGGGCCGCGTGAAGAACAGGAAGAAGCCCGCGAACAAGGTTATGAAAAAGCCGATCTCGAAGATCGTGAGCTGACCGCCCAGGCTTTTGACAACGGCATCGCTACCCGAATAGCTTGCGTAGGCGATCAGGGCGAGCAGGATTCCGTTCGTCACGTTGTTCCAATTCCGGGGAGAGAGTGGTTTGAAAATCCTGGCGCTCGGTGCGCATCCGGACGACATCGAGATCTTCATGTTCGGTACGATGGCCGCCTATGCCGCGCAAGGCGCAGAACTCACTTTTGCCATGGCCACGGATGGTGCTAGGGGCGGCACAAGTGATCCCGCTGTTCTCGCTCGTGTCCGTCGCGACGAAGCAACGGCCGCGGCCGCGCTGGTAGGCGCAGTGCCACGCTTCCTCGACTTCCCGGACGGCGAGCTGGTGGCCGATGCAGCGCTGATTGGAGCTCTGAAAGCACTGATCGGTCAAATCGGCCCGGATCTGGTGATCACGCATGCGCCCAACGATTATCATGCAGACCATCGCGCGCTGTCGGACGGCGTTCGTATCGCGGCGTCTTTCGCCGTCCCAGTGCTGCATGCCGACACGATGGGCGGCACCGGTTTTTCGCCGACGCACTATGTCGACATTTCCGCCCATGCCGACGTCAAGGCCGTGGCGATCCGCATGCATCAATCGCAGGATCCCGACCGCTTCGTCGACATTGCGCGGACACAGAACGCCTTTCGCGCCGGCCAGTGCAACGGCGCGCAAGGCTCATCGGCCGAAGCCTTCCGTTTTGAACCGTCGTTCCCGTTCGCCGATATCCGCGCGCTGCTGCCGCCGGCGCCGGCGATCCGCAAGGTGATGGTGAGCACCAGAAGGGTAGATTGAAAGCCGAGGTTGCCCCACGTCCCGGTCAGAATCGGCCTGAACAGCTTCGGTAAGCCAGCCAGCGACCCGCGCTTTTCCCAACGTTTTCAGACATCGCCATAAGCATGCTGCGGCGCAGCAACGAATTCGCTTGCCTTGTTTAGTAAAAATTGCATCACTAAACAAATTACTAAACATCTGCAGTGTAACCGCGCAGCCATGTTTGGGCCCCTGAGGAGAGGGGTTGAGGGCTTTTTGAAACCGTCATCCGGGCGCGTTTCGCAAATGGGAGGAAGTCATGAAATCGAGCTTGAAACTGGCGTTGGGACTGACCTCGGCAATCACGGCGTCGACAGCCGTCGCGAACGTCGCGCACGCTGAAGACCTGACGCTGTGCTGGGCCGCCTGGGACCCGGCCAACGCGCTTGTCGAACTGTCCAAGGATTTTACCAAGGAAACCGGCATCGGCATGAAATTCGAGTTCGTGCCGTGGACCAACTATGCCGACCGTTTCCTCAACGAGCTCAACTCGCACGGCAAACTGTGCGACCTGATCATCGGCGACAGCCAGTGGATCGGTGGCGCCGCCGAGAACGGCCACTACGTGAAGCTGAACGACTTCTTCGACAAGGAGAAGATCAGCATGGACGACTTCGTGCCGGCAACCGTCGTCGGCTATTCGGAATGGCCGAAGAACACGCCGAACTATTGGGCGCTGCCGGCCATGGGCGACGTCGTCGGCTGGACCTACCGCAAGGACTGGTTCTCCAAGCCGGAGCTGCAGAAGGAATTCAAGGAGAAGTACGGTTGGGACCTCGGCCCGCCAACCACTTTCGACCAGTTGAAGCAGGTCGCCGAGTTCTTCCAGAAGCGCGAGATCGACGGCAAGACCGTCTATGGCGCCTCGATCTACACCGAGCGCGGCTCCGAAGGCATTACCATGGGCGCCATGGACGTGCTCTACAGCTATGGCTTCCAATACGAAAACCCCAAGAAGCCCTACGAGATGGAAGGCTTCGTCAACTCCGACAAGTCGGTGAAGGGGCTGGAATTCTACAAGGCGCTCTATGATTGCTGCACGCCGCCCGGTGCCTCGAACAGCTACATGGGCGAAGGCGTCGATGCCTTCAAATCCGGCCAAGTGGCGATGCACATGAACTTCGCCTTCACATGGCCGGGCCTGCAGAAGGACGAGAATGTAGGCGGCGACAAGATCGGTTACTTCGTCAACCCGAAGGGTCCCGACGGCGAGCAGTTCGCCCAGCTCGGCGGCCAGGGTATCTCCGTGGTGTCCTATTCCGACAAGCAGGAGGCGGCGCTGAAATACATCAAGTGGTTCGCCAACAAGGACGTGCAGGCCAAATGGTGGTCGCTCGGCGGCTATTCGTGCCTCAACGCGGTGGTCAAGGATCCGAAGTTCCCGGCCAGCCAGCCCTATGCGCAGACCTTCCTCGACTCGATGGCAATCGTGAAGGACTTCTGGGCCGAGCCGAGCTACGCCCCGCTGCTGCAGGCTTCGCAGAAACGCTTCCACGACTATGTCGTCGCCGGCCAGGGTTCGGCCAAGGATGCGCTCGACGGCCTGGTCAAGGACTGGACCCAGGTCTTCCAGGACGATGGCAAGATGTAACCAGCTCCTCCCGAGCTAAGCCAAGCATCCCGTGCCGCCCCTTGGCACGGGATGCAGTTCAGATAAATTCCATGACAGAGACGACCAAGTGACCGAAGCAGGACTCACCATGCTCAATCGGACCGCGGAGAACGTTGCCCGGGCGACCCCGGAACCGTTGGCCCGCAAGGTCCGGGGCATCAGCGACAAGGGCCTCGCCTGGCTGTTCATCTCGCCGACGATCCTGTTGCTGCTGGCCATCAACATCTTCCCGCTGTTCTGGGCGATCTATCTGTCGTTCACCAACTACCGGGCCAACCGCCCGAACGAGGTGGTGAAAAATCTCGGCCTTGCCAACTACCAGCGCATCCTCGGCGACAAGGACATCTGGATCGCCATGCAGACGACCGCGCATTTCGTGTTCTGGACGATCCTTTTGCAGACGCTGATCGGCTTCACGCTGGCCTGGCTGATCGACAGGAAGTTCCGCGGCCACGCTTTCTGGACGACGCTGATCCTGGTGCCGATGATGCTGTCGCCGGCGGTAGTCGGCAATTTCTGGCGCTTCCTCTATGAGCCGCAGATCGGCCTGTTTGCCTATGCGATCTCCTTCGTCACGAGGATCCCGCCGACCGATATTCAGATGCTCTCCAACGTGTCGCTGGCGCCCTGGTCGATCATCATCGTCGATACCTGGATGTGGACGCCCTACGTGATGCTGATCTGCCTCGCGGGCCTCCGCTCCATCCCCGAATACATCTACGAGGCGGCCGAGGTCGACCGCGCCTCGAACTGGCGGCAGTTCTGGTCGATCACGCTGCCGATGGCGCTGCCCTTCATCATGCTGGCTGTGCTGTTTCGCGGCATCGAGAACTTCAAGATGTTCGACATGGTCAATCTGTTGACCGGCGGCGGGCCGGGCTCGACGACCGAGGTCGCCTCGATAACGCTGAAGCGGCAGGCTTTCGAAAGCTGGCGCACCGGTTATTCCTCGGCCTTCGCCATCATCCTTTTCGTGGCGGTGTTCGGCCTGGCCAACATCTACGTCAAGGCGCTCAACAAGGTGAAGCAGAGATGAGCCTGACCACAGCCCATTCGGTCGTCGCACCGAGCAGCAACTCGAAACGGATCGCCGGCACGATCATCGTGCTTTACGCACTGATCTCGATCGTGCCGCTGCTGTGGATCTTCGCCACCAGCTTCAAGACGCCGCCGGATTCAATCGCGTATCCGCCCAAGATCCTGTTCCAGCCCAGCCTCGAGGGCTACTGCAATTTGTTCACGACGCGGACCCGGCAGACGCCGGAATACATCAACTCGCTGGGCCCGGCGACGGGCTTCTGCGACGAGACCACGCGCAAGCGCAACATGGTGATCGCCGGTCCGTCCAATTTCCTGCCGCGCTTCGTCAATTCGCTGATCATCGCCTTCGGTTCGACCTTCTGCGCCGTGTTCCTAGGCACGCTGTCGGCCTACGGCTTCTCGCGCTTCAAGGTGCCGCTCGCCGACGACCTCCTGTTCTTCATCCTGTCGACCCGCTTCATGCCGCCGATCGCCGTCGCCATTCCGATCTACCTGATGTACCGCGAGCTTGGCCTGTCGGACACCGCGCTCGGCATGATCCTGCTCTACACGGCGGTCAATGTGTCGCTGGCTGTCTGGCTGCTGAAGGGCTTCATCGACGAGATCCCGCGCGAATATGAAGAAGCGGCAATGATCGACGGCTACACGCGGCTGCAGGCCTTCTGGCGCACCGTGCTGCCGCAGGCGACGACCGGCATAGCGGCGACCGCCATCTTCTGCCTGATCTTCGCCTGGAACGAGTATGCGTTCGCAGCGCTCCTGACCTCCGGCACGGCGCAGACCGCGCCGCCCTTCATCCCGACCATCATCGGCGAAGGCGGCCAGGACTGGCCGGCGGTCGCGGCCGGCACGACGATCTTCCTGGTGCCGATCCTGGTTTTCACCATCCTGCTTCGCAAGCAATTGCTGCGCGGCATCACCTTCGGCGCGGTGCGCAAATGAGCTTGACCAAGCCTGGAAACCGCAAATCGCGCTGGCCGGCCTGGGCACGGCGCGGGCTGATGGAAAACATCGCGACAGCGCTGATCGCCATCGGCTTCCTGATGCTGTTCCAGCCCTTCGCGCTGTCGCTCTACACCTACTCCTTCATCACCATGCTCGCTGGCACCGTGATGTTCATCATCGTCTCCAAGTTCCCGGAATAATCATGGCCGAAATCCGTGTCCAGCACCTGAGAAAGGCTTTCGGCGATTTCGTCGCCGTGCAGGATTCCAACTTCGTCGTCGAGGATGGCGAGTTCTTCGTCATGCTCGGCCCGTCCGGCTGCGGCAAGACGACGACCTTGCGCATGATCGCGGGGCTTGAGCTGCCGACCGGCGGCCAGATCCTGCTCGGCGGCGACGACGTCACCATGCTGCGGGCCCGCGAGCGCGACATCGCCTTCGTCTTCCAGCTGTTCGCGCTCTACCCGCACATGAATGTGCGCAAGAACATCGGCTTCCCGCTGCTGGCGCAAGGCATGCCTTCGGCCGAAATCCGCACGCGGGTCGAGGAAACGGCGAAGCTGCTGCGCATCGACCATCTGCTCAACAAATCCGTCTCCGGACTTGCCGGCGGCGACCGCCAGCGCGTCGCGCTCGGCCGCGCCATCGTGCGGCGGCCAAAATGCTTCCTGATGGATGAGCCGCTGGGAACCCTTGACACCGAATTCCGCGATTTGATGGTCCACGAGCTGCGCGAACTGCACAACCGCATCCATGCCACGACGGTCTATGTCACGCACGACCAGATGGAAGCGATGTCGATGGCCGACAAGATCGCGGTGATGAACCATGGCGTCATCGAGCAGTTCGGAAGCCCGCGCGAAATCTATGACCGCCCGGCGACCATGTTCGTCGCCGACTTCATCGGCTCGCCACCGATGAACTTTTTGGGATTTGGCGGCGGGCTCGCCAAGGGCGCCAGGGAGATCATCGTGCAAGGCGCGAAGGTCGCGGTGCCGGAGGTGCGCGAGGACATCGCACCTGGCGACATGGCGCTCGGCATCCGCCCTGAACACATCCGCTTCGACGACGCCTCAAAATTGCGCGGCGCCATCTACGGCACCGAATATCTCGGCACCACGCAGATCGTCGCGGTGGAGACGGCGGATGGCATCATCAAGGCACGCGTACCGGCCGAAATCAGGCTCGCCACCGGCGACCATGTCGGCCTGACGCTGAGCAGCGCGCGGCTGTCGCTGTTCGAGAAGGGATCGGGCCGCGCGGTGAGAACCGCGATCCACGATGTCGCCTCGGAACGGAGGGCCCAGCATGGCTGAGGTGCACATCAAGAACGTGACCAAGAGTTTCGGCGACCATGTCGCCGTCGACGGCCTCGACCTGCACATAGCAGATGGTGAATTCGTCGTGCTGCTCGGGCCAACCGGGGCCGGCAAGACGACGACGCTGCGGCTCATCGCCGGGTTGGAACGGCCGGACAGCGGCACGATCGAGATCGGCGGACACAATGCCACGACGCTGTCGCCGGCCGAGCGCGACACCGCCTTCGTCTTCCAGCAATATTCGCTCTATCCGCATCTGTCGGTGTTCGACAATCTCGCCTTTCCGCTGCGCTCGCCGGCGCGGAAAATGCCGGAAGACCAGATCCGCCGCCGGGTCGAGGAGGTGGCGAAGATGGTGCGCATCCATCACAAGCTCGCCAACCGCTCGACCAAGCTTTCGGGCGGCGAAATGCAGCGCGTCGCCATCGGCCGCGCGCTGGTGCGCAAGCCTTCGATCTATCTGATGGACGAGCCGCTGTCATCGCTCGACGCCAAGCTGCGGGCGGATCTGCGGCTCGAGCTGAAGCGCATCCAGACCGAGCTCGGCGCCACCATGCTCTACGTCACCCACGACCAGATCGAGGCGATGACGATGGCAGACCGCATCGGCATCCTCACCGAGGGCGTGCTGGTGCAGATCGGCTCGCCGCGCACCATCTATTCAGAGCCGGCAAACCTGCATGTCGCGGCGAGGCTCGGCCAGCCGGCGATCAATCTTCTGCCGACCGGGCTGCTGCCTGACGGCGGCGCACCGGCCGGCACCAAGACGATCGGCGCGCGCACCGAGCATCTGACGATCGCGAAGGCCGCGAATGGCCATGCTGACGGCGTTGTCGACTGGGTCGAGCATCTCGGTGACCAGAACCATTTGCATGTGACGGTAGGCACCAGGAAACTGGTGACGCTGACCGATCCCGACACGGATCTGGCGCAGGGCGACAAAGTGGTGATCCGCTACCGGGCGCCGCTGTATTTCGGCGCCGATGGACAGCGATTGATGTGAGCGGTTTTCGGTGATTCAGCACCGGTTTTGACTTTGCCAGTACAGGACGAATCGATGAAGCACTTTTTCAATCGCAGGGAAACGATCGTCACCGAGGCGCTGGACGGCCTGCTACGAACCATTGGCTCCGGCGAACTCGCGCGCCTCGACGGCTATCCCGAGATCAAGGTCGTCCTGCGCGCCGACTGGCACAAGACGAAAGTCAGTATCGTCTCCGGCGGCGGGGCCGGGCACGAGCCTTCACATGCCGGCTTCGTCGGCAGGGGCATGCTGACGGCGGCGGTTTCGGGCGAGATCTTTGCCTCGCCAAGCGTCGAAGCGGTGCTGGCGGCCATTCGCGCGGTCACCGGCCCGGCCGGCTGCCTGCTGATCGTCAAGAACTACACCGGCGACCGTCTCAATTTCGGCCTGGCGGCAGAGAAGGCGCGCGCCGAAGGGTTTCGTGTCGAGATGGTCATTGTCGCCGACGATATCGCTTTGCCTGACATCACCCAGCCGCGCGGCGTTGCTGGCACCTTGTTCGTGCACAAGATATCAGGCCACCTGTCGGAAGCCGGCCACGATCTGGCTGAAATCGCGGCAGCGGCACGGGCGGCGGCCAAGGACATCGTTTCGCTCGGCATGTCGCTGTCGTCCTGCTCGATCCCGGGCCAGCCGAACGAAGACAGATTTGGCGAGAACGATGGCGAACTCGGCCTTGGCATTCACGGCGAGCCGGGCGTCGAGCGGATTTCGGTGCAGAGCGCCGACAGGCTGGTGGCGATCATGGCGGAGCGCCTTGCGAAGCGGCTTGATCCCAAGGCCACCTACGCCTTGCTGATCAACAATCTCGGCTCCGTGCCGCCGCTCGAAATGTCCGTTATCGCCAATGCGGTGCTTGCCTCGCCGTTGGCCAAAACCATCAAGCTGACGATCGGCCCGGGCCCGCTGATGACGGCGCTCAACATGAACGGCTTCTCGCTGTCGCTGATCCGGCTGGATGCGGCGCGCGAAACCGCCTTGCAGGCGCCGGTCGGCCCGCATGCCTGGATACCGGCAAAGCCGGTTGTTTCACCTGCCGTCGTGCCGATGGCGAAAGCGGCCGGACAAAGCGTGGCACGCAAGCCCAGCCAGGATGCGCGGACTCGGCCTCTTCTCGTTACCATCTGCGAAAGGCTGATCGCGCTCGAAGCGACTTTGAACGGACTGGACGCCAAAACAGGCGACGGCGACACCGGTTCGACGGTGGCGACCGGCGCGCGCAGTGTTCTCGAGCGGCTCGACACGCTACCGCTTGCCGAGCCTGCAGCCACCCTTGGCGCGATAGGCGACATTCTGAGCGCGTCGATGGGCGGCTCCAGCGGCGTGCTGCTGTCGATCTTCTTCACGGCGGCGGCGCAGGCTCTGGGCGGCGGCGCGAGCCTGGCCCAGGCGCTGCTTGCCGGCCTTGAACGGATGACCTTTTATGGCGGCGCCAGAATTGGCGATAGAACCATGGTCGATGCGCTTGAGCCGGCGCTCAAAGCGCTCGACGCGAACGGCCTTGAGGAGGCGGCAACAGCAGCCCGCCATGGTGCCGAGGCCACGGCGGCCATGGACAAGGCAAAAGCCGGGCGGTCGGCCTATGTCGGCAACAAGCTGCGAGGTGTGGTCGACCCCGGCGCTCACGCGGTGGCCGAAGTCTTCGCGGCGGCCGCGGCATTGCAAGAAGCGGCCTGACGTATGCTCCAGTTGTCGAATGACCGTTCTTTCGATACTGCCGGCAAGATGGAAACCGGGAATGCGGGTGACATGGCGGCGTTGAACCTTGCCCGGCTGATCGCGGCCGCCGCGGATACGATCGCCGCGAACGCCGAGGAATTGACGGCGCTCGACCAGGCGATCGGCGACGGCGACCACGGGCTGAACATGAAGCGCGGCTTCGAGGCCGTGCGCGCCGAAGCCGAAGCATTTTCGGCCAAACCGCTGCCCGATGCCCTGAAGGCGATCGGCACCAAGCTGGTGATGACGGTCGGCGGCGCCTCCGGCCCGCTGTTCGGCACCCTGTTCCTGGCACTCGGCAAGGAGATTTCGGCGAAACCCGATCGCGCCAATCTGACGGCGGCGTTCGGCAAGGCGATCGAAGCTGTGGCAGCACGCGGCAAATCGCAGATCGGACAAAAAACCATGCTCGACGTGCTGCAGCCGGTGCATGACGCGCTGCTGCAGGGAAAGACAGCTCTTGAAATCGCCGATATCGCCGACGCCGCGGCCGACGCGACCCTGCCTATGAAAGCCTTGCGTGGCCGCGCCTCGTTCCTGGGCGACCGATCGATCGGTCATATGGACGCCGGCGCGCGCTCAACCGCGCTGCTGGTGCGCACAGTGGCGCACAGCCTCGGGGAAAGCGCATGAGCAATGTCGGCATCGTCATCGTCTCGCATTCGCCGCTGGTTGCCGAGGGCACGGCCGACATGGTGCGGCAGATGGTGGGCGACGAAGTGCCGCTTGCATGGTGCGGCGGAAACGGCCATGGCGGGCTCGGCACCAATGTCGAGGCGATCATGGGCGCCATCGACAAGGCCTGGTCGGAAGCCGGTGTCGCCATTCTGGTCGATCTCGGCGGCGCCGAGACCAACTCGGAAATGGCGGTGGAGATGATCGGCGAGCCACGCTCGCACAAGATCATCGTCTGCAACGCGCCGATCGTCGAAGGCGCGGTGATGGCAGCGACCGAGGCCTCCGGCGGCGCCTCGCTGCGGGAAGTGGTGGCGACGGCACATGAATTGTCGCCGTCGTGAACGAACGGGAATTTTGAAAGACATGTCCGCATCCGCCGAAGCGACCGTTGTGATCACCCACGAGGTGGGTCTGCACGCGCGTCCTTCGGTGAAGTTCACCAAGCTGGCCAAGAGTTTTGCCGCCGAGGTGGAGATCGCGCTCGCCGCCAACGGGCCATGGTTCGACGCCAAGAGCATCGTCAAGGTGATGGCGGCCAAGGCGCCGAAGGGCACCGTGCTGCACATCAGGGCCAGCGGTGACGGCGCCAATGATGCCGTCGACGCGTTGGTCGAACTGGTGCGGCGCGATTTCGACGAAGGCGCGGACCATGTCCGAACCGCTTAGACTGCAAGGCATTTCGGCCTCGGCCGGCTATGCCGAGGGGCCACTGTTCGACCTCGACCAGACTGTCGTATCCTATGTCGGCAAAAAAACAGCCGACGACGAGAAGGCCGCGCTCGAAGCCGCAATCGCCGTCGCGACAAGCCGTCTCACCGCATTGAGCGAGATGGCCGAGGGCGATGCCGCCGACATTCTCGAGTTTCAGATCGCCATGCTGCAAGACGATGCGCTGAGCAGCCCGGCCTTTGCCGCGATCCGCACCGGCCTGCCAGCCGACAAAGCCTGGCGGCAAGCACTTGATACCGAGATTGCCGGCTACGACGCTTCAGACCAGGATTATTTCCGCGCACGGGCCGCCGACATACGCGATATCAGGGACCAGGTGCTGCGGGCGCTGTCCGAGGATGGCGACGTCCAGGCGCCAACCGGCGCCATCCTCTACGGCTGGGATATCGCGCCGACGCGTTTTCTCGAAACCGACTGGAGCCGCGGCGGCGGCATCGCACTGAAGGCGGGCAGCACCGCCAGCCACGTCGCCATGCTGGCGCGTTCGCGCGGCGTGCCGATGGTTGTCGGGTTGGGCACTTCGCTGGCTCGTCTAACCGGCACAGCGCTGCTCGACGCCGAACATGGCGGCATTGTGCTGTCACCCTCCAAGACTGAAATCGCTGCTTTTCGCCAATCGTCCTCATCATTCCGGGCGCGGAGCGACCGGGCCGGGACGTTCCTGGCGCGACCGGCGGTGACCAAGGCCGGCACGGCGGTGCGCGTGCAGGTGAACATCGCCGACCCGTCCGATGTCGACCTCATCGACATTACGACCTGCGACGGAGTCGGGTTGATGCGCACCGAATTCCTGTTCGGCAAGACGCTGCCGGATGAGCAGACGCAGTATCGCGCCTATCGCAAGGTGCTGGAGTGGGCCGGTGAAAAACCGGTGACGATCCGCACCGTTGACGCCGGCGGCGACAAGCCGGTGCCCGGCTTTACGGTCGAGGAGAGCAATCCGTTTCTCGGCCTGCGCGGGATCAGGCTGTCGCTGGCAAGACCCGAGGTGTTTCGTGTACAGATCCGGGCGCTGCTGCGCGCCGCTGTCCATGGCAGCCTGAAAGTGATGTTCCCTATGATCGCCATTGTGGAGGAATACCGACAGGCAGCGGCGATGTTCGCCGAAGAGCAGACTGCACTTGCCGCACGCGGCGTCGCACACAACATGCCGCCGCTCGGCATCATGGTCGAAGTGCCTTCGGTGGCGATCGTACCGGAAGCCTTTACCGATGCCGCCTTCTTCTCGATCGGCTCCAATGATCTCACCCAGTATGTCATGGCGGCCGCCCGCGACAACGCTGCCGTGGCGCATCTCAATTCGGTCCGTCATCCGGCCGTGCTGCGGCTGATCGCTGCCGTGACCGCGTTTGGCCAGCGGGAAGAGATCCCGGTCAGCCTGTGCGGCGATGCAGCCGGCGATCCAGCCTCGATCCCGTCACTGATCGAGGCCGGCCTGCGCGATCTTTCCGTCGCGCCGGCGCAACTCGCCATGGCCAAGGCGGCCATCGCGGACGTTTCTGTCTAGGCGCGGCCGGCATGGTCGACAGGACACCCGAACCCGGTTCCGAAGAGGCGATCCGCGCCTACAAGACGATCCTGTCGCAGGTTATCGACCAGCGCCCGTCCGGTATGCGCCAGCGCCTGGCCGATGCGCTCGGCAAGCACCGCAGCTTCGTCACGCAGATTTCCAGTCCTGCCTATTCGATCCCGATTCCGTCAAAACATTTGCCGGCTATATTTTCCGTCTGCCATTTCAGCCCGGCCGAGCGCGACCAGTTTCTCGCCGCCTATCACCAGGCGCATCCAGGCAAGATGTCGATCGCATCAGGCATGCGCAAGACGCGGCATGTCTCGCTGATCGTGCCGGATTTCGGCGACGACAAGCAGAACGCCGCGCTCGATAAGGCGGTGAACGATTTTATCCAAAAGATCACCAGCATCACCGGCAAGAGTGGCTGATCACTTGCTATCTGGCCTATTTCGGGAGGAGACGGCCGTGAAGAAGTTTATCAATTCGGTGGACACGGTGCTGACCGAAAGCCTCGACGGCTTCGTCGCCGCCCATGCCGACATCCTCGTGCTCGGCGACGAGCACAAATTCATCCGCCGAAAGACCTTGCGGCCGGGCAAGGTGGCGCTGATCTCCGGCGGCGGTTCCGGTCACGAGCCGCTGCATAGCGGCTTTGTCGGTCACGGCATGCTGGACGCCGCCTGCCCCGGCCAGGTATTCACCTCGCCGACACCGGACCAGATGCTGGCGGCGGCAGAGGCCGTCGACACCGGCGCCGGCTGCCTGTTCATCGTCAAGAACTATGAGGGCGACGTCATGAATTTCGAGATGGCGGCCGAAATGTCGGAAGGCGTCCAGCAGATCGTGACCAATGACGATGTCGCGGTCGAGAATTCTTCTTATACGACGGGCCGGCGTGGCGTCGCCGGCACGCTGGTGGTGGAAAAGATCGTCGGCGCGGCGGCCGAACATGGCCTGGCTCTGGCGTCGCTGAAGGCGCTTGGCGACCGCGTCAACGCTGCTACCCGCTCGATGGGCGTGGCGCTGACCAGTTGCACCGTGCCGGCAGCGGGCAAGCCGACTTTCGATATCGGCGACGGCGAGATGGAGTTCGGCGTCGGCATCCATGGCGAGCCCGGCCGCCGGCGCGATGCGCTGAAAAGCGCCGATGCGATCGCGCAGGAGATTTGCGCCGCGATCCTCGGCGATCTCGGCGACAAAGCGAAAGGCCCGGCGCTGCTGTTCGTCAACGGCTTCGGCGGCACGCCGCTGATGGAACTCTATCTGATGTACAACAGCGCACGGCTAATCTTCGAGAAGCATGGCGTGACGGTGACCCGTTCGCTGGTCGGCTCCTACGTCACCTCGCTCGATATGGCCGGCTGCTCGATCACGCTGACCATGCTCGACGACGAGACGACCGCATTCTGGGACGCGCCGGTACACACTGCGGCGCTGCGCTGGGGCATGTAAAAGCTGGCTTACATTAGGCTTTTCTGCAACCATTCCTGACTTGCTCGCAATGCTAGCTGGGTTGATGCTGCCACCGCTTACTTCCGCCGAAGAAAGACTCTTGCTGCGCTTCGCTGACCCCGAGGCGGCGGCAGGCGGCGAAGATTTGTCGGCAAAGACGCTGACGGCGCTGCTCGACAATGCCGAGTTTCACGGCGTGCTGCCGATTATGTTGCGCAAGCTCAGCGGGGACGCGCGGCTGCCAGCGGATGCCGACCTGCACGGCAAGCTGGAGGATCTGCGCCAGAAGGCAACGATCGCCACCGGCCAGTCGATGCTGTTGAAGTATCATGGCGACCGCATCATGAAGGGACTGGCGGCGGACAATATTCCGGCGCGGATCGTCAAGGGACCCGTCTTCGCGCGAAAGCTCTACCGCAACGTCGCCGACAGGCCCTTCACCGACATCGACATCCTGGTCGAACCCGCCAATCTGGCCAGGGCAAACCAGGTGATCGCGGCATGCGGCTTCGAGCTTGGCAGCAACGAGGCCGAATCCTACGAATTGCAGGAATTCAAATGGCTGGAAAAAGAGAATTCCAGCCTGCTGGTCGAACTGCATGGCGACCTCGTGCATGACACCGGCATGCGGCGGCGCCTGTCGCTGGGTTTCCCTGAATTGCGCGCCATCGACGGCGAAGCCACGGACACGCCGGCGGCTCTTCTAACGATCGCCATCGTGCACGCCGCCGGCGGCCACAAATTCCACCGCCTGCAGCTTTGCGTGGACGTGCTGCAAGGCGTGCGGGCGCTGCAATCACCCGAAGCGGAAGCACGCCTGTTCGACGCTGCCCGCATGACCGGCATCGAACTGGAGTTGGCAATCGTGCTCAATGTGACCGGCCAGCTGTTCGACGAGAGCCGCGCGCTCGAACTCGCCGGCCGCATCAAGCCCGACCTCTCCATACGGCTGGCCAGGCGGCTGATCACAACGAATACGCTGCTTGGCGTCAATTCCAGGGACAGACTGAGCTCGCGCCTGCGCCGCGACGCCTTCCGGTGGATTCAGAGATTGGCCAAGGCCAGGCCGCAAGTAGCCTGACTTGACGTCAATCCAGGGTAGCGCGGATCAGCGCCGCCGCGTCAGCGGGGCGCCCGCCTACTTCGAGCTGGAAGGTCGGCACCGCATTGACCAGCCCGGCGATGGTCGCCAGCCTGCGCTTCTGCATCGGCAGCAGCCCGGTCATGCCGGTGCGGACATTGTCTACTGCCAGCGCCACCATCGCGTCGGTCCTGGCCATGGCGACGAGCCGGGTCTGGCCGTCGGCGGAACGCGCCAGATGCAGAAGCGCCGCCACCGGCCGGGCGGATGCGTTTTCCACCCGGATGATACCCTCTAACCGTTCTAACGAGACCGGCTGTTCGCCGTTGCGATCCCACGTCTGGCCAAGGCATGGCGCCACCTGCGGGATCATTTCGGCAGTCTTCCGGTGGATCTTGACGGCGCGCGGCAAGCCCCAGGCCACGACCTTGCCCGAAGCGACATTCAGGATCATGGCGTCGTCGGAGCAGAGGCCAAAGCCCTGTGTTGCCAGCGCCAACGACGTCGTGGTCTTGCCGGTGCCGCTCGGCGCATGGATCAGCACCACCGCATCGCGGTCAGGCAAGGTCAGCCCGGCCGTATGCAGCATATGCTGGCCACCGGCGTCGAGCGCGGCATCCAGAACCAACATCGACGGCGTCCAGGCGGCTTTCGTACCGGTACGAATCCGGAGTTCGGCCCAACTTTCCCCACCATTGATCGCAACGGTTTGGCGCCCGGGAAAGACCAGATGGACAATGCCGCCATCCTCGATCATCCGGCAGGGACCATCCTCCGGCACCTCGCCATCGAAGACCAGGGATCCATTGGGTGTCTCGTCCAGCGTGTCTGTCTCGGTGATCTCAAGACGAAAGTCCGGCGCGACGGGTTCCTCTATGCGCAGGCTGCCCAGCATCCGGTCGAAATCCTGCCACAGCTCGGAGCGCTCGGCCGATATGCCAAGGATCAGGCCGTTGAGGCCATAGCAGGCTGAAGGTCTGGTCAAGCGGGACGCGCCTTTACGGCATCGGCATGATGACGATAGATCTCGACCATGCCGGGAAGCTTGTCGCTGACCACCGGCTTGCCGTCGAGGCAGACCCAGCAATGCGCCGATAGACGCTGCGCTTGCATGGACTGCGGATCGACGCCGAAGCGCAGGTCCGGATCGAAGCCGGCTAGTCGCAGGAAACGATGACCGAGCAGACCTTCCCTCAAGCACCTGCGGTCACGCATCAGCCAGGGATGGCGGACCGTGCGGTTGACGCTCGCGACGATGTAGGCGGACGCCAGACCGCGATAGGGCGTCGACGAGGCGAGCGGCGCCCATTTGAGCACCTCCTCGAAGCTCCGGTTGGTGACAAGGACCGGCATCAGCCGCGCGCTCGCCCAGAGATGGCAGCGAAAAAGAGCGCGCAGGAGCGGGCCGTCAGCCATCAAGCACCTGACGCGGCGAGGATACCTTCCGAGATCAGATCCGTGGCCAGTGCCGCCATGTCCTGATCGAGCGTCCCCTTGTCGACCTCGAACTCCTCGCAAAGCAGGTCGACGATCTGGTCGAGGTTGCGCGCGCCGTCCACCTTGTCGAGAAAGGCTTCGGTCGTGCCGTTGCATGTATAGAGCTGGCCGCTGCGCGCCAAAAGCACGACTGCGCCATCGCCCACATGCTGCACCGAGGCATCCTCGGCCAGCCGCAGAACGGTTCCAGAGACTATTTCCACCACGCCCCCTCCAAGCCATGCTCATCCCGGAAATCAGATAGCGCGGAGGTGGAGCGCTGTCTATCAGCCGATCACGGGAGCCCGGTGCGCGGACCAACGGCCTTGCTGACAGATTCTCCGCGCCAGTCGCGTTAGAACCTGCTCGGTTGCGTCTTCCCGGCCGCATTCGGCCCAGAAATAGTCATCGGTGAAACGTGACAAACAGCGGGCTGCCGGCAGCGGACGTTGCATTTCTTCCCCTAAGTAAGGTAAAACCTGCCTGGGTATTGGGGAGATAGCGTATGCGTTACAATTGGGAGCGAGCTCCGACGAGCTTCGAACGTCATAGAAAAGCGCTGGCGACAGCCATTTTGATCGCTGGCGGCATTGGCCTCATGCTTGTGGCCCTGCCGATCTAGAAACAACCTTCAGACAGAGCGGCCGCCGGCGCTTGGGCGTGACCTCTCAGCGTGGCTCCCCGGTCACCGCGAGGAAGCGGCGATCGCGCCCCTCGAAACCCTGGCTGAAACGCTGCACCAACACAACGATCACCGCCGGCTTGCCGGCCGGGGTAAGTTCGTAGGATTCCGACAGGCTGTAGGAGGTCGGGCAGTTTCTTGAGCCCGGCACGGTCTTGTCCTCGTGCAGGATCTTGAACGGCTTGCCGTCCTGCCCTTGCAGCGTCAGCCGGAAGCCGAGTGCCTTGCCAGATGTGTCGCGCTGCTCCGTCGTTGCGAAACTCGCCGAACAATCGCTCGTGCTGGCTGCCAGGATCTCGTCGAGCTGGATGGTCGAAACGCCCGTTTCGCCATGGAGCGGCGACAGCCATTTCTGCGACACCTGTTCGAGGCGGGAGATGTCGTTGTAGGCAACCATTTCACCCGGAAAGGTGAATTTGTCGGACGCTGTCTGCTCGGCTGGGGATGTGATTGCATAATGGGCGAGAATGGGCGCCGCCTGAGCGGCGGCCTGCGCCCTCGCCTGCTCCAGCGTCAGTGTCGCCTCCTCCGTCTCATCGACGACGAGGATCGGCTTACCGCCAACGAACCGATCCGTACGGGTATCGATGATGTCGATCTCAGACCAGCCGGAGTCCGAGGCGCCGGCGTCGAGCGTTCCATATTGCTCGAAGGCGAAATAAGCGCCATCCGGCGAAAAGCCGATGATGTGCCGTGCCGCGGCATCGCCGGCTTCAGCGGTTCCGGTGGACATAGCAAGTACGGCGCCCATGACCGACGATAGCGAAAAGCGCCCGATGATCCGAACAGCAGCAGACATCACCACCCCAGTCCCGTCTCGCATGTCATAGCTGCTTGCCCCCAAGCGCCAGGTCGATGCCGTCGTCACAATGGCGTGGATTTGCGGCCAAGGGTAGAGCGCGCTATCTGGAAGGAAGAAAAACATTTCCCGGGGAGGTATGGATGGCTTCACGCTATCACGAGGTCTATGAAGGCTGGAAACGCGATCCGGAACAATTCTGGGCGGAAGCGGCCGGCGCCATCGACTGGTATTCGCCCTGGGACAAGGTGTTCGACGCCAATGCCGGTGTCTATGGCCGCTGGTTCACCGGCGCCACCTGCAACACCTGCTACAATGCCATCGACCGCCACGTCGCCGGCGGCCGCGCCGACCAGATCGCGCTGATCCATGACAGTGCGATTGCCGGAACCGTGAAAAAGTTCACTTATGCCGAGCTGAAGCGCGAGGTCGTCGCGCTGACTTCGGTGCTGAAGAACCGCAGCATCGGCAAGGGTGACCGCGTCATCATCTACATGCCGATGGTGGCCGAGGCGGCCATCGCCATGCTCGCCTGCGCCCGCATCGGCGCGGTGCATTCGGTGGTCTTCGGCGGCTTCGCCTCGCATGAGCTTGCCACCCGCATCGACGATGCCAGGCCGAAGCTGATCATTTCGGCATCCTGTGGCCTGGAGCCAGGCCGCGTCGTTGCCTACAAGCCGTTGCTCGACAAGGCGATCGAGATCTCCCGCCACAAGCCGGACGCCTGCCTGATCCTGCAGCGCGACCAGTTGCGATGCGAGTTGAAGGAGCATTTCGACATCGACTACGCCGATGCGGTCGCCCGCGAACGGGCAGCGGGCGCCAATGTCGATTGCGTTCCGGTGCTTGCCACCGATCCGCTCTACATCATCTACACATCGGGCACGACCGGGCAGCCCAAGGGCATCGTGCGCGACAATGGCGGCCATATGGTCGCGCTGAAATGGACGATGGAAAACGAGTTCGGCGTCAAGCCGGGCGAGGTGTTCTGGGCGGCATCCGATGTCGGCTGGGTGGTCGGCCATTCCTACATCGTCTACGGACCGCTGCTGCATGGCTGCACCAGCATCCTGTTCGAGGGCAAGCCTGTCGGCACGCCCGATGCCGGCACCTACTGGCGGGTGATAGCGGAGCATGGCGTGGTCGCGCTGTTCACCGCGCCGACCGCATTCCGCGCCATCAAGGGGCAGGACCCGAAGGGCGAGTTCATTGCCAAACACGACCTCTCGAAGTTCCGCACGCTGTTTCTTGCCGGCGAGCGCGCCGACCCGGAAACCATCAAATGGGCGGAGCAGAAGCTGAATGTGCCTGTGGTCGACCATTGGTGGCAGACAGAGACCGGCTCGCCGATGACGATCAATCCCGCCGGCCTTGGCCTGCTGCCGGTGAAATACGGCTCGCCCGGCGTGCCGATGCCCGGCTACGACATCCGCGTTCTCGACGATGCTGGCCATGAGGTGCAGCGCGGCACGCTGGGCAATGTGGTGATCAAACTGCCGCTGCCGGCCGGCTGCCTGCCAACGCTGTGGAATGCCGATCAACGGTTCCGCCAAGCCTATCTCGACGAGTTCCCCGGCTTCTACAAGACGGCGGATGCCGGCATGGTCGACGAGGACGGCTATCTCTACGTCATGGCCCGCACCGATGACATCATCAATGTCGCCGGCCACCGCCTGTCAACCGGCGCCATGGAAGAGGTGCTTTCGGCCCATCCCGATGTCGCCGAATGCGCGGTCATCGGCATTGCCGACGCCATGAAGGGCCAGGTTCCGCTGGGCTTCGTGGTGCTGAATGCGGGTGTGACCCGCGATATCGGCTCCATCGAGAACGAGGTGGTCGGCCTGGTGCGCGAACGCATCGGCCCGGTCGCCGCCTTCAAGACGGTGGTGACGATCAAGCGCCTGCCCAAGACGCGATCGGGCAAGATCCTGCGCGGCATCATGCAGAAGATCGCCGACAAGGAGGAATGGGCCATGCCGGCAACCATCGACGATCCGGTCATCCTCGACGAGATCACTGCGGCGCTGAAGGAACGTGGGATCGGCCTTTGAGCCACTGAAGGTGGGCCGCGGACGACCTTTTCGATCGGCAAGCAATACTTTTATTGTGCGACGCAGCAATGCACCCTAAAGTCGTTCGCGGGGGGCCATCGACAAAGGTCGCATGGCTCAGCAGAAGATTACATTTGGCGGCGTCGACATCCTGCGCTTTCTCGCCGCCGTCATGGTCATGGTCTACCACTATGGCTTCTGGGTGTGGGCGTATCCTGACGGTGTTTCGGCGCGCGCCACGGGCGGCGTTCCCCCGCAGCCGGCAATAGGCGCCTGGGTCGAATCCGGCTGGGTCGGCGTCCAGATCTTCTTCGTCATCAGCGGCTTCGTCATCGCCTTCAGCGCCGAAAGGTCGACACCCCTGCGGTTTTTCGAAGCCAGGGTGAAACGGCTGGCGCCGGCCGTGTGGATCTGTGCGCCGGTCACTGCGGCGGTGCTTTTGATCGTCGGCCTCAGCTGGCCGACCGATGCCGTCGTCAGGCTCGTCCGCACCGGCCTGTTCGCCCCTTACGCGCCATGGGTGGACAGCGTCTACTGGACGCTCGGCATCGAGATCGCCTTCTATGCCGTCGTCTGGACCTTGCTGCGGCTCGGCCGCTTCCATCTAATGGAAATTGTGGCCCTTCGCCATCGGCCTGGTCAGCGCGCTGTTCTGGTGCCTCTACTACCCGCTCGACTGGGCCGACCTTGCCGAAACACGCACGCTCGACCTGCTTCTGGTGCATCACGGCGTGTTCTTCGCCACCGGCGTCATGCTGTGGCTGATGCGCTTCAAGGCGGTGACAGCCGCCCGCCTAGCCTTCTGCGCCCTGTTCCTGGCCGGTGGTGTGCTGCAGATCGCCAGTTCGGTCGACGTTCATATCCTGAAGGTCGGGCGTGATATGCCCTTCGCCCCGCCGATCCTCATCTTCCTCATAGGCATCGCGCTGATGGCGTGGTCGCTGCGGCTCGACCTCTCCTGGAGCGGCTGGCGTCGGATCGGGCTGATGACCTATCCGCTCTACCTGCTGCACGATGTCGTCGGCGCGGCCCTGCTCGGCATCCTGGTCCGCGCCGGTCTGCCGCATCTGTTCTCGATGGCGGTCGTCGGCGCGACGATGATCGCGGCAAGCTGGCTAGTGGCGACCGAGGCCGAACCACGCATCCGGCTGCTGCTCGACCATACCGTTTTCCGTTATCGGCTTAAGGCAGCCTGACGACGGTCCGGCAGACCGGCCCAGCCGCCGACCTAAAGCATGTCGCGCCTGAGCGGATTCAGGCCCACTCCAGGCCTTTGTTCCACGGATCGCTCTCCCAAAACGGAGCTCACTTCCGAGCGACATGCATTGGCGGTGCCGACCCGGCGCAGCTACATTTTCCACGATTGCGGAATTCTTCGTTTCGGGCATGATAACAGGCACTTATGCCTTCGGCATGAGAGCTTGCCTCGAGACGCCCGGCACGTGACCCTGTTCCAGCGAAAACCCCGCATCGCGGCGCGTCCGCGCCTCGATATCGACATGCAGGACGCCGTCGTCTATGCGATCGGCGACGTGCATGGCTGCTACAAGGAACTCCGCGCGCTGGAGCAGAAGATCCTGCTCGATTCGCTGCGCTTCCAGAGCCGCAAGATCATCGTCATGCTTGGGGACTACATCGACCGGGGGTTTCAGTCGGCGCGGGTGCTCGATCACCTCCTGGCGCCGCCGCCGAAAGGATTTCAGCGCATTTGTCTTGCGGGCAACCACGAAGTGGCAATGCTGAACTATCTCGACGGAAATCTGTCCCGCGAACCCTGGC
Organism: Mesorhizobium sp. WSM1497; assembly: GCF_001672455.2. Taxonomy (NCBI): domain Bacteria; kingdom Pseudomonadati; phylum Pseudomonadota; class Alphaproteobacteria; order Hyphomicrobiales; family Phyllobacteriaceae; genus Mesorhizobium; species Mesorhizobium sp. WSM1497. The sequence continues at coordinate 237,690 of NZ_CP021070.1, forward strand.
TGGCGACGGGCGGCCTGCAAACCCTGTTTTCCTATGGCATCGATCCGGCGCGCCTCACCAGCCTCTACGGGAGCAGCGCGCAGATCGACCGGCGCATAAGGGAGATCATTCCGGACGATCACGTCAGCTTCCTGCGCGGGCTGCCGATCATGGTCCGTTCGCGTAAGTTCGTGTTTGTCCACGCCGGCATCAGGCCCGGCGTCGACCTTGCGGCGCAAACCGACCATGACCTGATCAACATCCGTTCGGACTTCTTCGAGGCAACGCACCTGCTCGACCGCTGGGTGGTGCACGGGCATACGCCGGTGGATGTCCCGAAGCTCGAAGGGCGCCGGCTCGGCATCGACACGGCCGCCTTCCAGAGCGGACGCCTGACCGCCGTCAGGATCGCCGACAAGCAAGGCAGGCTGATCTTCTCCTGACGCGCAACGATATTCAGGTGTGCTGGCCTGAAGATCGATACACTTCAGAGTGGACCCACTCGCGCAACGGTCGACGTCAGACCGGCGCCTTGCCGCGCACTTCCGACTTTTCCAGATAGTAGCTCGAATATTTATCGAAGAATTTTTCCGAACCGCCGAACGAGCCGTATTTGGCCAGTTTCTTCAAATCGACCTTGTTCAGCACCGCGCCGACGATCTTGTTGGCGACATAGGGTTCGGATTCCAGCATCGACCTGACCATCGCGCGCGGGGTGCGCCCCCACTCGGTGACCAGTACAAAACCGTCGACCAATGGCGCGAAGGCCTTGGCGTCGACCACCGGTCCGAGCGGCGGCAGATCGACGACGATGTATTCGAACGTCTCCTTGGCGTTCTCGATGAAGCGCCGCATGCCGGCCGAGGAGAGAAGTTCGCTGGTATGCGAGAAGTGACCGCGCAGCACCGCCGGGATGATCGCCAGCTTCGTCTGCCTGTCGATCTTGCCGACGGACTGCCAGGTCTGGCCGCCGACCACCGCTTCCATCAAGCCCTGCTCGGTTTCCATGCCAAGGCCTCGGCTGAGGCCGGGATTGCGCAAGTCGCCGTCGATCAGCAGCGTCTTGGAGCCATTGGCGGCAAGCAAGCCGGCGAGATTTGCCGCGACCGTCGACTTGCCCTCGCCGGGAAGCACCGAGATGATGCCGATGACGCGGCTGCCTTGCCCTTCCATCACGACGTCGAAGGCGATCTTGGCGCTGCGCAGCGTTTCGGAGAACATCGAGGCTGGAGAATCGATGCTGACCCGCATGCGCGCCCGCTTTTCGGCTGAAGACAGCGATTGGGTGGTCTTGGCGTCCACCTGGGTCTCGCCCGGCTTTTCTTCCTTGCCGAGCTTGCCGCCGATCGTCGGCAGGTAGCCGAGGAATTTCAGGTTGACGCGGTCGCGCACGTCCTCGCCGGTCCTGAAGAAGCGTTCGTTGAACTCGTTCAGGCCACCAAAGCCGGCGCCCATCAGCAGGCCAAGCACCAGCGAAAGTCCGAGCACGACGATGGTGCGCGGGCTTGAGGCCGTCATCGGCATCGACGCGTCGGAGATGATGCGGATCTTGCCGACCGGGAAGGACTGCTGCTGCGCGGCTTCCTCGTAACGACCCAGGAATGTCTGATAGAGCGTGGTGAGCGCCGTCGCCTGCTGATCGAGTTCACGCAGCTTGACTTGCGTCTGGTTGTCGACGGAACTCTTGCCTTGCGCGGCCGCGACGTTGGCCCTGAGCGCGGTCTCGCGTGCCTGCGCCACCTCATATTCGTTGCGATAGCTTTCGGTCAGCTGCTTCAGCTCGCCGAAAATCTGCGTCGATATGTCGGCCTTCTCCTTGGAGAGAGCCACCGCCTGCGGGTGCTCGGGGCCGAAATTCGCCTCGACGTCCTGCAGCCGCTTGGCCACCGTGAGGTAGCGGGTCTTGAGCGCCGATATGACCGAGCTGCTTGGCTGGTCGCTCGATATGGCGGCATCCTTGAAAGCGTTTTCGGAGCCGCTGTCGACGATGGCCTTGTACTGCTGGTAGCGGGCGCTGGCGCGTGCGGTGTCGGCCTGCGCCACGATAAGCTGGGCGTTGAGGTCGGAAAGCTGCTTGTCGCTCATCAGCTGGCCATCGCTGTTGGCGGCCAGCCCATGTTCGGCCCTGAATTTCTCAACCGCGAGCGAAGCTGCCTGCGAGCTCTGGCGCAGCTCCGTCAACCGGCCCTGCAGCCAGACCGCAGCCCGCTCGGTGGCATCGAAGCTGGCATCGAGCTGATCGGCGAGATAGGCATCGGCATAGGCCTTGGTGATGGCGTTTGCCAAGGCCGGATCCGTCGCCTGATAGCCGAGCGCGATGACGTAGCTTCGGCCGACGCGTTCCGCCCGGATCTCGTTCTGCAGCTTAAGGATCGCGTAGTCGCGGCGCGACGTGGCGATCAGCGCATCGCGGGCGGCCGGGTCGAGCTTGCTGAAGTCAGCGCCACCCGGCATGGAAGAGCTGGGGCGGACATACTGGATCAGGCCGCGGATGAGGCCTATGCCTTGGGCAAGCGCCGACTGGGGCGGATTCATGAACGTGTCGTTCTGGTCGAGCTTCAGCTTGTCGACGACCACGGCGGCAAGCCGCGTCGAGGTCAGGATCTCGATCTGGCTCAGGATGGCGGAATCGGTCTGCATGGTTGTCGACGTCGCCGAAATGTCGTCGACGATCTTGTTCAAGCCCTCGTCGATCAGCACGCTGGCGATCGACTGATATTTGGGCGGCGTTGTCTGCAAATAGAGCAGGCCCAGGAAGAGACCGATGACGGCACACACGGCAACCACCTTGGCCTGCCGTGCGGCCATGCCAAGCAGCCGCTCGATATCGATGAAGTCTTCGCCGTCTCCTGCGTCCGAATTCGGCAATGGCATCCTCTTGTCGAGAGGAAAGTTGGCATAATTCATCTTCGGTCCAATTCTAGAGCCGGTCCTATTCCGATTGATCGCAATTGGCTCTATCTTACTGTTTCAACATGATCTTTTCCGGAAACCGGGACCCACTTTCAGGGATCATGCCTTGGCTTGCAGGCGCCTCGAAGATCGGGAGCATCGCCAGAGCAATGCAAACGTCGTGCCAGACGGAGAGAACCTGCCGGCCCCTCTTCGCCGGCCATCTGACGATACTCCCGAAAGATGGGCATTATGCGGCTTCTTCCTGGCGTTCATGCGACCGGACGAACTCCTGAAGCATCTCGAAAACCGGACCCTTCATGTCGTCGCGCGCCAGCGCGAAGGCGATGTTGGCCTGGATGAACCCTTCCTTGGAACCACAGTCGAACATGCGGCCGAGAAAAGGTTGGGCGAAGAACGGCTGATCCTTCGACAGACGAACCATGGCATCCGTCAGTTGAATCTCGTTGCCGGCGCCGCGCTGCTGATTGCCCAGGAGCGCGAAAATCTCGGGCTGCAGGATGTAGCGGCCGTTGATGTAGAAGTTCGAAGGCGCATTGGCCGGCGCCGGCTTCTCGACCATGGCCGTCACCTCGAAACCGCCGCCGATCTCGGCGCCACGGCCGACGATGCCGTATTTGTTGGTCTCGCTGGGTTCGCAACGCTCGACGGCGATCACGTTGCCGCCCGTGCGCTCATAAAGCTCGACGGTTTCGGCGAGGCATCCGCGACCGCCGAAGGACACCATGTCCGGCAGCAGCAAGGCGAAGGGCTCGTTGCCGATAACCTCGCGCGCGCACCAGACGGCATGGCCGAGGCCTTGCGGGGATTGCTGGCGGATGAAGCTGGTGGCGCCGGCCACAGGCAGCATGCTTTCGAGCGCCTCCAGCTGGGTCTTCTTGCCGGTCTGCTCCAGGGTGCCGATCAATTCCGGATGCAGGTCGAAATAGTCCTCGATCACCGCCTTGTTGCGACCGGTCACGAAGACGATGTGTTCGATGCCCGCCTCGAAGGCCTCGTCCACCGCATATTGGACGACGGGCCTGTCGACGACGGGAAGCATTTCCTTCGGCATCGACTTGGTCGCCGGCAGGAACCGCGTTCCAAGCCCCGCCACCGGTATCACGGCCTTCCTGATTTTCTTCATCGCAAATTCCTTCTGAGGAGATCGACTTCAATCCGTTCACAGGCCACGAAAATTCCCTCCATGTGCCTGCATCTTCACCTCCCCGCCCCGACGGCAAATTGTGCCGCCATTCTTCGCAACCGCACGGCGATCGGCATGCCCATATGCCTGACCGCCGCCGGGTCGCTGAGCGCAGTCCGGATCGCCTTGAGCGGGGACCGCGCCTTGATGTGCTGTACCAGTGACAGAAACGATGCCGCCTTGCGCAGGCTGCGGCCACGCCGCGCGAACGCGGCCTGCGCGGCCTCATCCATCCGATGGGTTTGAGCGAACACGGCATCCGCCCTGCGCATGGCTTCGACGTGGTGAAGCTCGAGCACGCGCGAAATGGAGGCGCTGCGAATATGGTAGGCATAGCCGATATCGGGCTCGACGACGCATTTTCCGCCCTTGGCCAGGGCGGCGGCAAAGAGGATGTAGTCTTCGCCGATCCTCAGCTTCTCGTCATAGCGAAGCCGGTTTTCGTTCAGGAACTCGCGCTGGAAGATCGGCTTGAGGTAGCCGAGGTTGAACTTGGATTCGAAGACGACGTTGCCGGCGATGTAGGTGGCCAGCGAAATCTCGCGCAAGCCTTCCAGATATTGCCGCGGAAACATCGCGTCCTCGATAACGCCGTCCTCGCGAACGACCTGCAGATTGTCGACGGCGATCTGGGCATCCGCGCTTTCGGCACGCGCGATCATCTTGGCGAGCCGGCCGGGAAAGACCGCGTCGTCGGAATCGAGAACCGCGATCCATCTGCCGCGGGCGGCATCGAGGCCGGCATTCCTGGCGCCGCCCGGGCCGCGATTGCTTGGCAGGGCGATGACACGGACGATATTCCCGGGATAGGCCCGCGCAACATCGAGCGTCGCATCGCGCGACTTGTCGTCGACGACGATGATTTCGACGCTGACACCCTTCTGGGCGATGGCGCTGGCGATCGCCCGATCAAGGGTCGTCTCGGCATTGTAGGCGGCAATAACGAAGGAAACATCGGGAATAGAGCTGACGTCAGGCTGCACGCTTGCCTCCCTCCTGTGGCGAAGGCTGGCCATAGAGGCGGATTTCGCGGATGCCGACGAGGCCGCTGACGACACCAACATGCATAATGCCGCGCAGCAGGCTGCGGTTCCTGCGTACCGGACTGACGACGACCGGAAGTGCCGAGGCGAAGCAATAGATGGCCTTTGCCGAGGCCAGGCCGACCTGCTTGGCCAGACCGATTCCGCTGGCGCTGCTGCCCAGGAGATGGCCATGCGTCTGGCCGACGCGGAAGCGGCGGCGGCCGAGCCAATCGAATGCCGCCCTGGAGCGCGGCACCACCTCGTCGACCCACGCCTCGGGCGAGAAGGCGATGCGGCCGCCTGCCTTGTGCATCTGGTCGAAGAATTCGGTGTCCTCGCCGCCGGTCTGGCCACGCGCCAGGCTGAAGCGGCGGCCGCGCAGGCTGTCCGAGCCCATCCGCAGCAGAACGTTGCAGGTGTAGCCGGTCTGGATCTCGCCGCGCACCCAGACGGGCAAGGTCGAATGGAAATCGCCGCGCCGCATCCAGTCCGGCGCGTCCGGGCGATAGCGCGCCCTGACCGGGCCGAGCACGGCGGCGGCACCGCTTTGCTGCGCCATCGCGACCAGTTCGGCAAGCCATGGCGTCGTGGCCGTCTCGTCGTCGTCGATGAAGGCGACGAAATCCGCGGTGCTCGCATCGAGGCAGGCGTTGCGGGCGATCGAGATGTTGCGCGCCGGGGCGTGCTGATAGTGGATCGGCACCGTCAATTCCCGCGACAGCGCCGCCACCAGGTCACGGGCCGATGGGGTGTCGTCATTGTCGGCGACGACGATGCGGACATCGAATCCCACCGGCATCTCCATGGCGTCGAGCGAGCGCAGCGTGTCGGCCAGTTCCGGCCGGCGGAACGTGCAGACGCCGATGTCGATGCTGCGGTTCTTTGCCGACACCGCCATCAGGCCACTCCTCGTCGCGAGCCGAGGCCGAGAAGCTGCAGCCAGAAGCCGACCGACCAGCCAAGATGCATGACCATGGCCGAGACACCGGCCAGCGCAACGTCGGCCTTGCGCTGGCGGATAGCCGTCACCAGCCCGTAGCCCAGGCACACCGACGCCCACAGCAGCAGCGGCACCGCCGCCAGCCAGTGCACGAAGGAGAAGGCCGCCAGCAGCACCACCGGAAACACCAGCAGCGGCACCATCTGCCTCACCTTCGGGATGACGCGATGCTTCAGCACATTCTTGGCACGCCCGCGACCGTAGCCGAGATACTGGAAATAGAGGCCTGAGAGCGAGGCGCGCGGGTAGTAGACCATCTGCGTCTTGCCGCTCATCCAGATCTTGTAGCCGGCCTTGCGCAAGCGATAATCGAGCTCGGCGTCCTCGTTGTGGCTGAACGTTTCGTCATAGCCGCCGACGGCACCGAACGCCGATATCCGCATCAGTGCATGATGGCCGTGATCGATCCACTGTCCCTGCGAAAGATGCCTATGCTTCGAGCCGCCGGTGCCGAGCTTGGAGTTCTGCGCCGCGGCCGCCGCCTTCTGCACGGCACCGCTGCCGCTGGTCAGCATCGAAACGACAACCGAATCCGCCGATGTAGCCAGGGCTTCCTCGACCAGCCGGTCGCAATAATCGTCGGGATAACCGCCATGCGCATCGATGCGGATGAGATAGTCGGCACCATCGCCGAAGGTACCGACGGCGAGATTGATCGCCGCGCTCTGGATACGCCGCTTGTTGTGGAGCAGGATAACGCGCGGGTCCCTGGCAATGACGTCCTCTAGGATGGAAAGCGTGCCGTCGGTGCTGCCGCCGTCGGCGACGATGATTCGGGCGCCAAGCCGGGCGGCCGCGGGCCGCAATTGATCGAGCAGCGCACCGATATGGGCGGCTTCGTTCAGGCATGGGATAACGATCAGGCTGGATGAGGGTTTTTCCGTCTGCGTCATCAACCTCTGTCCATCTTGCCTTTGTCCATCCCCTGCCATCCTATGCCAATGCCTCGGCGGCAAACGAACCGGGCACGGCCGTCAGGCTGCGCAGCCGCTCGACAAGCGCACGGCAATCGCTGCGATCGTAGCTCCAGGTCCTCGGGTTGCGCGCCAGAACACGCCCCTTCAGCCTGGCGAAGCGATGCTCCTCCATCTTGCCTAGCGCGGCTTCGAGCGCTTCGGGCGACGCCTGCGGCAACAGCACGCCGATATCCTGCTGCTTGAGGAACCGCCCGGTCTCGGTATTGCCCATCGAGATCGGCACCGCGCCGAAACGGCAACCCTCATAGAGCCGGTTGGGCAGAAGCCATTCGGAGTTCTGCCCCGCTTCGAAGAAATCGATCGCCCAGGAAAAATGGACATCGTTGTAGATCGCCGCCATGTCTTCCGGATTGCGGTAGGGCCCGAGAAACGACAGCCATGGCTCGGCCTCGACAAAGCCGTGAAAGTCAGAGAATTCCGACAAAGCCGGACGGCCGCGCAGCACGATCTCGAAGCGGCCCTCCGTGCGGCGGGAGAAATCAGCCAGCAGCTCGAGCGAGCGGCGGCAGCGCAGCGCGCCGAACCAGCCGATCCGCCATGGCGGGCCGACCAGGCTCTCTTCAGCCTCCGGAGCGCCGGGCACAATCGTCGCGGCCTCGAAATATTTGTTTTCGACCAGCTCGATGGGTGCCGCGACCTGGCCGAACGGCTTGAAATAATTGGCGATGAAGGCAGGCGAACTGGTCACCAGCAGCTTCACATCCCTGGCCAGAAATCGTTCGGTGGCACGCAGCGCCTTGCCCAGGACATCGTTGCGCAGCACAAGCCGATGAATGTCGAGGCACTCGTATACGATCGGAACCGATGCACCGAAGGCTGACCTGGCGCGGCGGGCAAGCGCCAGCATTTCCAGGTTGCGCGCGACGATGACATCCGGCTTTGGCATTCCGCCCAGCTTCGAGCCTATCGAAACGGCTGCTTTGGCTACGGCCGCGAGGCGTTGGCCGAATCGCCCGTCACGCGTCCCGCCGAGGTCGATCGGGCGCAGTCCCTCGATATCCGCAATCGGATTCGCGGTGCGACGGAAGCCGGCCAAGGTGACCTGGGCCCCACCTGCCCTGAGCATCGTGATCCGCCGGCGCACCGCCGGGTCGGAAACGTCGTGCACTAGGTACAAGACATGCAGCATAAAAACTCGACCGCTGTTGGCCCACCCAAGGGAATGCTAGTACAGGTCTTGCTGCATCGCAACATTTTTGGTGCGGCGGTCCACGTTTTCTGTTGCACTGCAAAATTATTGCCGTAGTTTGTGGTCGGCGGCGGTCGTGGATTTTCGGGCTCGAAAATCCACGCAAAAAATCAGGAATCCTGAATTTGGAAGCCAATGCATTCGATCCGCCAGAAGGCTCCTTGCGCAAATCGGTTGGGCGCGGCGCGGTTGTCACGGCCATGGCGCAATCGGTGCGGGTCGCGACACAGATTCTGTCGGTTATCGTCCTGTCCCGGTTGTTGTCGCCACAGGATTTCGGTGTCGTGGCGATGTGCGCGCCGGTGCTTGCCTTTATCGCACTGTTCCAGGATTTCGGCCTGACCCAGGCAACGATCCAGAAATCAGGCATCCGGCATGAGGAGGTGAACTACCTCTTCTGGATCAATGTCGCCGTCAGCGCGATCCTGGCTTGCGTGCTTGCAGGTGCGGCGCCGCTGGTTGCTGCCTTCTACGGCGAGCCGCGCGTGACAGGTCTGGTGGCTGCGTTCGGGCTGCAGATCATGGCCTATGGGCTTGGCGCCCAGCATCTGGCGCTCTTGACGCGCCGTATGCAGTTCGGCCGGCTGGCCGTCATCGACGTCGCCAGCGCCATCGCCGGGCTTGCCGTGTCGATCGCCTGGACCTTCATCGATCGCTCCTATTGGGCCCTGTTTGCCGGCACGCTGACCGGTGCCGTGCTGCCGACGCTCTGCTACTGGGCGAGTTCGCGCTGGCGTCCGGGCCTGCCGCGCAAGGTCGCCGGCATCGGCGAGCTGATCAATTTCGGCGCCGGCATCACCGGCTTCAACTTCGCCAATTTCTTTGCCCGCAACCTCGACAACGTGCTGATCGGCAAATATTGGGGCGAGGCGCAGCTCGGCCTCTATGACCGCGCCTACAAGCTGCTTCTGTTTCCGCTGAGCCAGATCACCAACCCCTTGTCGAAGGTGATGGTTCCAGCACTTTCCAGGCTGAAGGACGAGCCGGATCGCTACCGCAGCGCCTATCTGCGCGTCATGCCGCTGATCCTGCTGGTGGCGCTTCCCGGTGTCGCCTTCGCCACCGCGATGTCGGATGTGCTGATCCCCTTCGTGCTCGGCGAGCAATGGCGCGCAAGCGCCTCGATTTTCCTGGCGCTCGGCTTTGCCGGGCTGCTGCAGCCGCTCAACAATCCGGCGGGGTGGCTTTTCGTCAGCCAGGGCCGCTCCGGCGATTTCATGCGCTGGGGCATCATAACGGCCGTGACGTCGGTGCTGGCTTTCATGCTCGGCCTGCCCTATGGCGCGGTGGGCGTGGCGATTGCCTATGCGATCAGCGAATATCTGCGGACGCCTTTCCTATGGCTCTATGTCGGCAAGAGCGGACCGCTGCAGGCGCATCATGTGCTGCGCGCGGCAACGCCGTTCGTGCTTGGCGCCCATCTGGCGCTGGCCGCGATCTGGTTCGTCAAGCCACTGCTGCCGCAGCAGCATGTCGTCGCCCTGGCCAGCGGCGCCGTGTTCGCCTACCTCATCACGATCATCATCGCACTGGCATTCGCCTCCGGCCGCGAAGCCTTGCGCGAGGCGCTCAAGATGCTGCCGGCAAGGCTGCCTGCGGCAGCGCCGCGCGAAGCGCAATAATTTGGGCGTCTTCGACTGCTACGGACATCTCCTCCAGGACCAGGTCTGAACCATGCACTACCGATCGATCTCCGATATGAACGACGCCATCGTCAGGGGCCTGCATCGGCTGCCGCGCGACATCGACCTGGTCGTCGGTGTGCCGAGAAGCGGCGTTTTGGCAGCGACGCTGGTCAGCCTTGCCGCGAACATCCCGATGACCGATCTCGACAGCTTCCTGGCTGGGCGAATCTACACATCAGGCGTGACCAAGCGCCGTGCCGCTCTCGACCGCAAGGTTTCCGAGATGCGCAAGGTGCTGGTGATCGACGACAGCGTCGCCGGCGGCAACGCCATGCGCGACGCACGCGCCCGCATCCAGGCTGCGGGCATCGAGGCGGACTTCACCTTTGCCGCCGTGTTCGGCCTTGAGCCCCTGCACCAGGAAACCGACCTCGTCTTCGAGGTCGTGCCGCATCCGCGCATGTTCCAGTGGAACTTCATGCATCACAAATTCCTGGCGCAATGCTGCGTCGACATTGACGGCGTGCTGTGCCTCGACCCGACAGAGGCGGAAAACGACGACGGCCCGGCCTATGAGAAATTCCTCAGCGAAGCGCGGCCGCTCCATGTCGCGACCCACAGGATCGGCTGGCTGGTCACCAGCCGGCTGGAGAAATACCGCGCGCTCACCGAGGCATGGCTCGCCAAGCATGAGATCAAATACGACCAGCTGATCATGCTCGATCTGCCGAGCAAGGCGGAACGGCAACGACTCGGCGCGCATGGCAGTTTCAAGGCCGATTTCTACCGCAAGTCCGATGCCATCCTGTTCATCGAGAGCGAGCACGAACAGGCGCTGAAGATCACCGAACTGTCAGGCAAGCCGGTGCTGTGCGTCGAAACGCATATGGTCAGCTTCCCCGACGCGCTGTCGCTGCCGGCACTTGGCCAGGCGGCCCGCAACCTGCCGGCAAGGCTGCGGCAGATCAAGTCGCAAGAGGGCCGCAAGAGCGCCGCCAAGACCATTGCCCGCGCACTGCTTGGCGCCCGCGGCTACGAGACGCTGAAAAGCCGGGTCAAGCGTCCGGCCTGACCTGCTCAGGCGCGTCGTCAGGCCGCCTGTCGCGCACGCTGCTGCATGGCCCTGTCCAGTATCGAGAAGAAGGTGATGAACTGGCGATCGGGATCGAGTTCCGGGCGCCCGGCGAAGCTGCGAGCGAGACTGGAAAGCCGGTCATATTCCTGGTTGTCGCTCCACAGCCGCCTGACGGCCGCGACCCAATCGGCCAGCGGAGCATCGTAATCCAGCACCACTCCACCGGAGCCGACAGCCTCGGGCAGACCGCCGCGCCGCGAACCGATAACGGGGATTCCGCTGCAATGGGCCTCCGAAGCGACGCGGCCCCACGCCTCTTCCCACTTGCTGGGAGCAAGCAGGATCTTCGTGCGGCCATAGACCGTCTTCATGTCGCTGGTGCGGCTCTCCAGGACGACATTGCCCAAGGGAGCGATCGTCTGTTCGATCCGCGCCCGGTGATCGTCGTCGAGCTTCCAGCTTTCGACGAACAGGAATGGAATTTCGCGGCAGGCGCCGGCAATCCGCACCGCGAGCTCAAATCCCTTTTCCTCATAGGGGTTGATCAGCGTGACGAACTGGCCCGTCGTCGGCGTCGAGTAATGCGCCGGGTTGATGGTTGGCGGGATCACTGCTGCCTCGATGCCGAATTCTTTTTTGTAGGTTCGCGCGGTGAAATCCGAATTGGCAATGTAAAGCGCCGAATGCAATTCGCGCAGATCGCCGCCCAGTTCATGGAACTCGACATTGCGGAGATAAACGACCAGAGGCACGCCCTCCGCCTGCAGCGCCTTGCCGATCGGAACCGATTTGTGACACTGGACCACGGCGACATCGGGCTTCAGCCTGTCGACGGCATAACCCGCCGCTTCCCAGGGAAACCAGGCCCGCACCACCGGATAGCCGGGATAGCTGTCGACAACCGCCGGCTGCCGCAACAGCTTCATCTTGGCACGCGCCTTGAAGCCGAAGACACCGTCACCGAACAGGGCGGCGAGCACAGCGGCTTCATGACCGTGCTCGATCAGCTGTTCGGCCAGATGATGCGTGCTCGACTGAACGCCGCCACTGAACTCGGGCGGGTAGCCGTTGCCGCCTGCAAAGAGAACTTTCATGATCGGGCTCCTTGTCGCATCTCGTATTCCTTGCTCGGAGACAACAGGCAAAGGCCGCCGCCTCGCTTTCGACGTCAGGCAAGTTTCGGCGGCTCCAGATTGGCGAAGGGATTGGTACAGGATTGCCAGCCGGTAAACCGGATCGGGTCGTTGGGCGAACTGCGCCAGGCGTAGTCCGTCAGCATATGGAATTCGGCGACGACCCAGCGGTCGAAATGCAGCAGATCTTCCCGCTTCCGCCGGGGCAGCAAGCGACGCGCGGCGCCCAGCTTGAGCTCCTCCACCAGGGTGACGGCGTCACTCAGTTTTTCGCTTGGAAAGTTCCATGGATTCCGGTCGCGGAACGCCAGCACGAACTGCTGCAGATGCTCGATGCGGATGTTCAACTTGCCAAGGTATTTTTCCAGCGTGACGCGCACCAGATCCTCGTCCGAGAAGGAGGAAACGGTGGCGTAGGCGACCCCTGTCGAGACCACTCCGCCAGCCAAGACGGCCAGGGCCGAGCGTCTGGAAATCTCGATCATGCGATACCTCCTTTCACGCGATCCGGCTCGCCGCCCGCAAGGACAGCGCTGCCGCGGTCAGGCTCGGGTTGGCGCAGGAGCAGCTCGGATAGGTGCTGGTGCCGACGACGACCAGGTTTCTGAGCTGATGGTGGATCATGCCGCTGTCGACCACAGAATCGGCCGGGCCGGTCCCCATCCTCAGCGTGCCCTGGACGTGCGATTCGGTCGGCCGAATGCCGCGGTCGAAGAGCTTTTCGACCGGCAGCGGCGCCAGAAGGTCAGGCAATTTCTCCAGAGCGCGCGCCATGCCCTTCACCGCATAGTCCGATGGCGCCTTGAAGCTGACGAAGGCATTGTCATCCGCGTCAAGCGTGACGTAGTTCTCGGGGTCGAGCAGGTTCTCGGTGACCACGACCAACGGCAGCGCCTGGCGTAGCCGCCCCTTTTCGGCACGCATTCCGTGCTGCCAGCGGTTCTCGAAATAGACCAGTGCCGCCGCATGCTCCGATCGGTGAGGACCATCATAGAGGCCGAAATTCAGGCCTGTTGTGATGGTGCTGCCGTCGAAATTGTCGACGCCGTCGAGATAGACCTCGAAATTCCAGCCGTAGGATTCATGCAGGCCGCTGCCGACAAACTCGCCGCCCAGGCCGGATCGCAGCATGATCGCCGCGCTCTGGATGGCATTGGCGCCGAGAATAAAGAGATCGCCGCTGACCTGGTATTCCTTGCCGTCATGGCTGAACGTGACCGAACGGACAGCGCCGCCGACGTGATCGAGCCGGCGCACTTCCGCACCGAGGCAGACCGAGATGTCGGGATGCTCGAAGACGTGCATCAACCCGTTGTTGACGGTGAATTTGGCGTCGACCGGGCACAGCCAGCAACGCAGATTGGCACAGCACGAGCTGCGCTGCGCGGTCGGCACGCGAGCCCGCGCGGTTGGCATGACGAAGTGCTGGTCGGGCTGCGCCGCCTTCATCATCCTGTCCGGTGTCGACATGCGATGCGGCGGTTGCGGAAACGGCTTCGAGCGGGGCAGCATCGCCGCCATGTCGGGGTCGCCGGAGATCGACATGATGTCTTCCGCGTCGCAGTAGAACGGCTCGACGTCGTCATAACTGATCGGCCAGTCATTGCCGATGCCGTAGGTGCTTTTCAGCCGGAAATCATTGGGATGAAATCTTGGCGTCTGCGCGAACCAGCAGTTCGTCCCGCCACCCAGTCCGATCGTGTAGTTCCACGGCTTGTCGGAATTGGTCTTGTAGGTCGTCTCGTCTTCGATGTCGGTGTTGACGTTCTGTTCGAGCTGCCATTCATGGGTGTTGTGGCGTCCCCACTCCAGCACCAGAATGCGCGCCTTTCGGCGCCTGGCGAACTCATGCAGGAAGAAGGCCGAACCGAAGCCGGAACCGATCGCGACGAGATCGAAATGATTCTTGGTGATTTGCTCCGGCTTTACGTCCAGCACCATCAGCTACAACTCCACACAGAAATACGCGCTCAACCCCAGCGCCCGCAGGCCGTGTGCGGACCGGTCTTGCATCCGGCTGCCAGGGCCCGGTCTCATGCCGCCATTCTGCCGATCGAGTGATATTCGATGCCGTGGCGGGCGATGACCTTGGGGTCATAGAGGTTGCGGCCGTCGAAGATGACCGGCGTGGTCAGCGCGTCCTTCACCGCGTCGAAGGACGGCGCGCGAAAGCTCTTCCATTCTGTGGCGATCAGCAGCGCATCGGCGCCGCGAAGCGCCGCCTCCTTGGTGCCGCACAGAAGCAGGTCGTCGCGCAGCCCGTAGATGGCCTGGCATTCCTGCATCGCCTCGGGATCATAGGCCTGCACATTGGCGCCGGCCTTCCAGAGCGCCTCCATCAGGACGCGCGCCGGCGCCTCACGCATGTCGTCGGTGTTGGGCTTGAAGGCCAGACCCCAGAGCGCAAAGGTCCTGCCTTTGAGGTTGCCCTTGAAATAGCGGTCCACCTTGTCGAAGAGAACCGATTTCTGTGCGTTGTTGCGCTCCTCAACGGCGCGCAGCAGCTTGGCGTCGAACTTGACGCCTTCGGCGGTCTTGATCAGCGCCCGCACATCCTTCGGGAAGCACGAGCCGCCATAGCCGAGGCCCGGATAGATGAAATGGTAGCCGATGCGCGGATCGCTGCCGATGCCCTTGCGGACCTCCTCGATGTCGGCGCCGAGTTGTTCGGCCAGATTGGCCATCTCGTTCATGAAGCTGATCTTGGTCGCCAGCATGCAGTTGGCGGCATATTTGGTGAATTCTGCGCTGCGCACGTCCATCACGATCATCTTCTCGTGGTTGCGATTGAACGGCGCGTAGAGTTCGCGCATCACAGCCTCGGTGTCCTCGCTGTCGGTGCCGACGATGATGCGGTCCGGCTTCATGCAGTCGGCAACCGCGGACCCTTCCTTGAGGAATTCCGGATTTGAAGCGACATCGAAAGCCAGGTCCTCGCGGCCTCTTTTCTTCAGCGTGTCGGCGATCCTGGCCTTCACCTTTTCGCAGGTGCCGACCGGCACCGTCGACTTGCCGACGACGATCTTGGGTTTGTCCATTTCGCGGCCGATGGTCTCGGCGACTGCCAGCACATATTTGAGGTCGGCCGAGCCGTCCTCGCCCGGCGGCGTGCCGACCGCGATCATCTGGATCTCGCCGTGCCTAACAGCGGCGGCGGCATCCGTTGTGAACTTGATGCGGCCGGCGGCATGGTTCTCCTTAACGAGGTTTTCCAAACCGGGTTCGAAAATGGGAACCAGGCCCTGGTTGAGCCGCTCGACCTTGGCGGCGTCGATGTCGACGCACACCACCTGGTGCCCGACTTCGGCAAGCACCGCCGCCTGCACGAGGCCGACATAGCCAATTCCAAACACCGTCAAATTCATTCGGTTTCATTCCCATGCAAGGCAGCGGACCGTTTTCGGCCCCGCCGGTTCAAATCGACTTTCCCAACTACTTTACACTGCATGCCAGCGATTCCGGAAATTGACAGGGTTCGCCGAGCGCCGTGAAGGCGACCCGCTCGACCTGCAGGGAAAGCTTGCGGCCCGGATCCGCGAACGCTCCCATCCAGCCCTTCATCGTATCGCTGCCCCAAAAGCTGAAGAATATCTTCTGTGCATGGCTGGGCAGCTTCGCCGGGTCGGTAATCGTGTTGACCAGTTGGCCGTTGACGTACCATCGCAAGCTGTCCTTCTGCCAGACGAAGGCGTAGTCGTTGAAGGCCTTCTCCGTGCCGCCCGGCACGTCGACCAGTTTCTCGTTCTTGCCCTTGCCCGCGATATAGGCGTTGACCTGCACCTTGGAGGTGTCCTTGGTCAGGACCTCGAAGTCGATCTCGTCCCAGGGCTGCTTGTCGCTTGGACCGATATAGGTGAAGAACGCGGCGTTGAGGCCGGAGCCGGTATCGGTCTTCAGCCGTGCCTCATAGGTGCCATAGCCGAAGCGCTGCTTGGTCTGGATCTCGCCGCAGACGTAGTCGCGATCCTTCAGCGTCTGCTTTTCGAAGCCGAGCGACAGCACACCATTCGACAGTTCGACCATATTTTTCGACCAGGTGCAATTCTGATGGCTGCCGTTGTTCCAGCCGTCGGAAACATACCAGCGCGTGCGGTCGAAGCTTTTGAAATCATCGACAAAGGACGGCGATGTCGGAATGTCCTGGGCATGGGAAGGGGTTGCCAGGAAACCGCCAAGAGCAGCCAGCAGCAACGCACCGAGCGACCCCAGCCGCCGGGCGGCTTGTCCGGTCCGATATGCGAGAGGCGGTGCGTCAATTGCCGTCGTAGGTTTCGGATTCCAATTCATACCAAACTCACCTTTGCGCTGTGTGTCCCCAACCCAAAGTCGACGTTCGAACCGCTCCTGCACGGGCCAACCTTGACCTTCCTTGTGACCCTCTCGATTGCTTCTGCTTCCCGCCTTGCATCAAATCTGTTGCAACAGTTCCGAGCCTTCACGTTCAACCTCTGCCGGCGCCTGCCGGCCAGGCGAATTCCGCCGCGGCGGCCGAGGAGGCATCCTCGTCAAAGACCGTATCCAGCGAATGACGGAGCTCTTTCATCATGCCGTCCTGGCGCGACAGCGCCGCGATGCGGCGCTCGCAATTCAGGATCGACTGTGTCAGGGCGCTGACTTCCGAAGACCGCTTGTCGGAAGCAGAGCCGTTTTCCATCGCTTCGACCAGAAAGGCGGCGTTGGTCGAGGTCGTCCGGTAGCGATTCTCAAGCCCGGTTCTCTCGGCCTCGATCTCGGCCGCAATCTGCTCGAACAGCTTTGCCAGACGATCAAGACGTGAAACATCGGCCTGACGGTCGCGGGCCGGATCCCTTGATCTGAAACCGAATATCGAGGCCATGAACTCAGGTTCCCGTCATCGCCGGCTTGTGGGCCGGGCTTCTGGCCGATCCCCGCAGCCGGGGCTCAAAAACTCGTGTTGCGTTGTCGTGCTCCTTTTGAGGGAGAGACATCAGACCAATCCGATCGGGGGCCAAGTTCGGCTGGTCGTCCACTATGCTGCACCGCAACATAGACTGCCATCGTCGGAGCCGCGAGGCAACCACCCAATTCGTAAACTCATAAATCGGCCGAAATGGTTTGCGTGATGACATGCCGCGAGTGGACAAATCGCTGCATCGGGACCGCTCTCAGCGTTCCTTGCCCGTGCTGGTTCCGGCCATCAGAAAGCGCAGCGGCGGCACAGGCTTTTGGCTGGACACAAGGCCGACACGACGAAACAGCGCCTCGAGCTTGTCGGAAGCCACGCCCTGGACGATGGGGACGAGGTTGGACAAGCTGGCGAAGGCGTAAGCCGCAGCCGAGCCCAGCCCCCGCTCGGCCTTGACGTCAAGGAAATTACGCAGCCGATATTTGTCGCGCACGTGCCGTTCATGCCGCCGCAGCACCGCCTTCGAGCCTTCCGGCAGGCTGTCGATCGCCAGCAGCGCCAGATCCGCATCGGCCAAACGCTTCAAGTCCTGGGTCTTGTGGCGGCCGCTCAGGGAATCGGCGCGGACGATGGCGCCGTAGCCGCAGGAGCGAATGACCTTGAACCGCGCCCCGCATGCGACCGCGCGGGCGTAGAGTTCATAGTCCTCGCCCAGCCGCAGGCTCTCGTCGTAGCTCAACCCATGGCGGTCGAGGAAGGCACGGCTGATCACCGGCTTCAAAAAGCCCAGTTCGCCCCTCTGCACGCGGCGCCTGGAGATGTTGCCTTCGACGAAACGCTCGAAATCGAGGAATTCCGGATCGGCGGCAAATTGCGGCGCGACGATTTTCGTCGCGTCGCCCGTCGCATCATCCCTGATCAGCATGATGTTGTCGGCGGCGAAATCCCAATCGGCGCCGGCAAACAGGTTGCGAAACCGGCCTTCGAGGAAGAAATCGTCGGCATCGAGAATGCTGATGAACGGCGATTTCGAGCCGGCGATGGCTGCGTTGCGGGCAAAGGAGGGGCCGCGATTGACATCGAGGCGCATCACGGAGAGCCGCCCGCTGCCATCATCGGCCGATCGTGCGACACCGGCGGTGTCGTCGGTGGAGGCATCGTCGACGACCACGACCTCCGCCACTTCCGGTTCGCGCAATGCGGATGCGATGGCGACGGCGATTGTCGCTGCGGCGTTTTTTGCCGCGATGATCACGCAGACCTCGGATTTCGTCATCGACATGGATTTGCCTCTCGTACAGGTAATATCGATTTGCCCTCGCCCCGTACTCGTTCGATGCACTACAGAATTGCCATCAGCATCCAATTTACCTTCAGCGACTCGCCGGCCGCTCGAAGATGCGGCGGCTGATATCGGCGGACGCCGCCCAGCCTGCTTCGGCCAGATAGCGGACCGGCGCGCGGCCGCACAGTTCCCAAAGCACCGTTCGCCGCTGCGGCCACCGCAGCGACGGCAGCCACGGCGCGATGACCATGCTGAGCAGATCCTCATTGCCGATGCGCGGCAGGATCCTGGTCGCGCGCTGCGACAGCAGCGTGCCGGCACCGCCGAGTAGCACGTCGGCGGCGCGCAGGCCAAGCAGCAGCGTGTCGTCCAGACCTTGCGCGGTAGCGGCATCGAGCAAACGCTGCTGATCCGCCTCGTCGAGGCGGCCGGCGCTGGCGCCGATATCACAGACGTATCCGGCGCAGGGTTCCCGGTTGAAAAGTGCCTTGGCGACGCTGATGCAGGACAAAAGCAATGTATCGGCCACCGAGGTGAACGGCACCGTCGCACCGGCGATTTCGACCTGTCGCTTGCGCCGCAGGAACCCGTCCGCGTCGCGCGGGCTTGGCGAGCCGGGCTGCTGGAGGCGGTAGTGGAGATCGACGGTGGACGACCTCGGCCCGTCGTCCCGGGTCATGTGCTGTTCGCCGAGGAAGCGGACCCACCAGACGGAGCTCGACTTGCCTGATACCTCATAGCCGATTTTGCGAAGCGCATCAC
This sequence comes from Mesorhizobium sp. WSM1497, assembly GCF_001672455.2. Classification (NCBI taxonomy): domain Bacteria; kingdom Pseudomonadati; phylum Pseudomonadota; class Alphaproteobacteria; order Hyphomicrobiales; family Phyllobacteriaceae; genus Mesorhizobium; species Mesorhizobium sp. WSM1497. Next base: position 256,706 of record NZ_CP021070.1, read on the forward strand.
GCGCCCTGAAAAATCCGAGCGGCGAAACCAGGATGTCGACATCGCCCGAGGGCTTCATAAAATGGTCGTCGTAGAGAAGTTGCTGCTGGAACGGACCCTTCAGAAAAACGAAATCGATCTCGCTGGCGCGCAGCACGTCCTGGATCGCCATCGAATCCATGATGCAGGACGCGTTCATCGAAACCGTTTTCCTGCGGTAGGTGTCGAGCCATTGGAAAAGCTTAGTTGGCCTCTGAAGCGCGGGTGCGCGCGAAAGCGCCTTGAGGACAAAGACGGCGACCTTGTTCAGCCTGGCAATCTCGGCAATTTTTTCACCGTCAAGATGGCGCATCGAAACGTCGCCCGCGCCCGGGCCGGCGAAAAACAATCGCAGGCAAGCCTGCACATAGGCCACCTCGCCGGCACAGCCGGCGGCGCGCAATCGTTCGTATGAGCCATCCGGCAAGGCCATTTAGCGCACAGTCTCCCAAGAAAGCGTTTCGCGCCGACACTTATGCTGCAAGTGCGAAGCAAGCATCACCAAAAACCTCGATGCCGTAAAGCCTTTCCTTCTGCAGTGCGAATTTTTGCCACCAAAGCGTCTATCGAGGTGGCATCGGAAAGCAGTGAAAACCGCGGTTGAAATGTCCCTTGCCACGTCGGCTTAGGCAATCTCCGGACGATTTCTCAAATGGAAATTCTTTTCATTAGAGAGGCCTAAATATAGGCACAACGCAAACGGCTTATGCAAGCAAAATCAAATGCTTAAAGAATCAGCACAGGCGCGATCGTCGTGCACAAGGAATCGGCTAAAAAATGACAAGTTTTAGGCATGCCGCTCATGTGACGACGCCAGCAACCGTAATTGATTAACAGAAAGTAAAACAGTCTTGACTCATAAATGCTGCCGTGCAGCTATTGCATTGCAGCATAAAAGTGCTGACGGCACTCGACAGGCCGTTTCCAGTCCTAAATCGGAGAGTAAAATGGAACAGAATGTTGAAAAGCATGAATATGAAACGCCAAGCCTGACGGTCCATGGTTCGATTGAGACCATCACCCAGGGCGGCGGCGGCAGCACGGCGATCGACGCATCGTTCCCCGCGCATACGCCGATTGGCGACCTGACGTTCTCCTGAGAACTACAGCCGATTCCAGAGTGACATGTTGGGACTCTGGATTCAAAAGCAGACGTAAGAGGGGTCGGGGGGCCAGCCTCCCGATTTCTCCTGCGCCACCTGGAGATGTCGCAGCGTTTTGTCAGCGAGGTTTGGGGATGAACGGGGAGCTATCCGACCGTGATCTGGGCGACCACGATAGCGTGTGCGCGACCAAGGATGCCGTGGCTTGCGAGTTCGGAGATGGCTTGGCGCTGCTCAATCTCAAATCCAATGTCTACTACAGCCTGAATGGCGTCGGCGCCTTCATCTGGGATTTGATCCAGGAACCCCGGTCGATCGGCGACATCCGCAGCGCCGTGCTTGCGCGCTACAATGTCGACCCGGCGCGCTGCCAGGCCGATGTCGACGCATTGCTGAAGGGCCTGGCCGATAATGGGCTTGCGAGACGGCATCATGAGGCACTTGTCTAAGCCGGTCCAGCACAAGTCCCTGGTTTCACGGGCCCTGGTTTCGCGGGCCTTGTCTTCGCGGGCCACGGCTTTACGGCAGGAACCGGCGAGAGAAACAAACGTCAAGCAGACGAAGCGCGGAGGAAGCCGGCGCGGGCTGGTCAGGATTTTCTCCCTGAGTGGCTCGGAAATGATCTTCCTTGGCTATTGCCTGCTGGTGGTGGCGACAGTTCGGCTGGGGCTGACGCTGTTGTCCTACAATCGTGTACGCAGCCTGGTGACGCGCCTCGACGCGCGGCAGTGCGCCTCAATGGGCGAACTGCGGCGTGTCGCCTGGGGCGTTGCCGCCGCGGCCCGTTTCGTCCCTTACGCCACGTGCCTGACCCAGGCGCTCTCCGGCCAGTATATTCTCGCCGGCCAAGGCAATGAATCGACGATACGCATCGGCATCGAACGTGGCACAGGCGAGCAGTTGAAAGCACATGCCTGGCTGGTCAGCGACAACCATATCGTGCTTGGCGGATCGATCGACGGCTTCGCCCATCTCGTCGACCACGGCAGCCGATGAGCGGCGTCGCCGGAATCCTGTTGCGCGGAGCAAACGCACCGGCGGTCGCGGCGGCCGACATTCAGCAAATGCTGGCGCGCATGCGCCATCGTGGTCCTGACGGCAGTTCTTGGTGGCTGGACACCAGCATCGCCCTTGGCCACGCCTGGCTCAACACATCGGATGAAGTCGGTCCGGGCCCTTTGACGATGGCTGGGGGCCGGCTCGCCATCACCGCCGATTGCCGGCTGGACAACCGTGACGAGTTGCTGGCCAGGCTCGGTATCCGCGACCAGCCGGTAGCCGACGCGATCGTGCTGATGCGGGCCTATCTGCGCTGGGGCGAAGCCTGCCCGGAGCATCTGCAAGGCGATTTCGCCTTCGCCATCTGGGATGACGAGCGGCAATCGCTGTTTTGCGCGCGCGATCATTTTGGCGTCAAGCCGTTCTACTACCACGCGGCGGACCGGCGTTTTGCCTTTGCGTCGGAGATCGGTCCGATCCTGGGCGTCGAGGGTATCCGCGCACGTGTCAGCGAGCGCCAGATCTCCGGCTTCCTGGCCGGGCTTCCCGACGACCCGCAGTCGACCCCCTACAGCGATATATTCAGCCTGCCTGCCCGCCACAGCCTAACCGTCACCGCGCAACAAGTGATGCTGCGCCGATACTGGCAGATCGAGCCGTCGGCGCGGCCCTTGCGGTCGGATGCATCGGAGGAATTCGCCCATCTGTTCTCGCAATCGGTGCGCAACCGCATGCGAGGGACCTCGGCGGTCGGGGCAATGCTGAGCGGCGGCCTCGATTCCTCATCTATCGCCTGTGTCGCCGGCCTGCAGAATGCCGCCGCCCGCAAGCCGAGGCTGCCAACCTTCTCGCTGATTTTCGAGAAGGGCTCGCCGATGGACGAGCGGCCCTTCATCGATGCCGTTCTCGACCAGCAGAAGGTCGACGCGACGCTGATCCCGGTTGGCAACTATGCCCCATTTGCCGAATTCGAGCGCGTGCTGGAAGAACAGGAAGGAACGTTCCTGGCGCCGGGCCTGACGCTCACCCGCGGCATCTACCGGACTGCCGGCGCCAAGGGCATCAAGGTGCTGCTGGACGGCCATGGTGGCGACGAGGTCGTTTCACAAGGCCACGGCCACCTGCACGAGCTTGCGAATGGCGGCCGATGGATGGATCTGTGGCGCGAGGTCCGCAGCGCATCCAACACCTATGGCGACAGCACGCTTGGCCTTTATCTCCAGTTCCTGACCCTCTACGGGCCGGCCTGGCGCATCGCCAGGCTGAGGCATATGGCCAACCGTGCCCTGAACAAGATTCGCAAGCCCGCGCAAGTGTCGCGCGCACGAAGCTGGCGCGACCTGATCAATCCGGACCTGGCCAAGCGCACCGAGCTTGTCGACCGGTTTCACCGGGCCGGCTACATGCCGCCCGGCGTCCAGGCCAGCGATGCCTTGAGCCATCGCTGGATCCTGTCGAACGGCTATGTCCCGCATGCTTTCGAGGTTCTCGACAAGGCCGCCGCCAATTTCGGGGTCGAGCCGCGCTACCCCTTCTGGGACAAGCCGCTGGTCGAGTTCTGCCTGGCGCTGCCGGGCGAGGAGAAGCTGAGCCACGGTTTTGGCCGCTATGTGCTGCGCCGCGCCATGCAAGGCGTATTGCCGGAGGCGGTGCAGTGGCGGCGCGACAAGATCGACTTCACTGCCAATCTCGTCAATGGCATGCTGCGCAACCATCGCGACCTCCTGGAACAGCTGCTGGTCTCGGATGCGAACCGCATCGCGCCTTACGTCAATCTGCCTCAAGTGAGTGCTGCCTATGCGCGGCTGCTGCGCCAGCCCGATCAGGCAGCCCCCCTGGATGTCCAATATGTCTGGCGCTCGGCCTCGCTGTCGCTCTGGCTGCGGCAGCTCCAGCATGGCGGGAGCCCCGCATGATGCCGCGCAACGAGCCGCTCGCTCTATGCAATGATGATGCCTTTTCGCATGGCCGGGCCAAGCGAGAACGCCGCTTCTACCGGGCCTACGGCCTGACCATCGCGTCGGAGGTGACGTTGCCCGAACTGCAGCCGGCGGCGCCGGGGGCGGCGGATGTCGTGATTGCCGTCGGCGCGATCGACCTGCCAAAGCCCTCGCCCGAAGCCGCGACCGACTTTCGCTTCGAGCCGGACCGGCAATATCTGGCGTGGCATGCCGTGGGCGCGTTCCTGATCACCGATTCCAGCCGTATCGACATCGAACCGGCGCCCGGCGTCGACGACGCGCTGCTCGCGTTTCCGCTGCTTGGTCCGATCATGGCGCTGCTCTTGCACCGGCGCGGCCTGCTTGTCCTGCATGCCAGTGCCATCGCCGCCGCCGGCACGAGCGCCATCTTCATGGGTGACAAGGGAGCCGGCAAGTCGACGACCGCAAGTGCGATGATCCGGGCCGGGCATCGACTGCTTACCGATGACGTGGTGGCGCTGGACCTCGCCAATCCGAGTGAGCCAATGACCGTTCCGGGCTTTCCGCAGATCAAGCTGGCGGCCGACGCCGCGGCGGCGATCTCGCTTGGGGAAGCGGAAGTGCGGCCGCAAGTGCATCCGGCGATCGACAAGATGCAGCATCGCCTGAACGGTAGCTTTTCGGGCGACGAGGTGCCGGCGACCAGGATCTATATCCTCGAGCGCGGCGAAAGGGCTGACATCACGCCCTTGCCCGCCATTGCCGCCCTGCCGGCCATCATCAAATTCTCCTATGTGACGCGCTTCGGCCGCGCGGCCCTGCCCGGCGACTTCGCGACGGCGCATCTTCGGCAATGTTCATGGATTGCCAACCATATCGGCGTGTACCGGCTGGAAGTCCCGACGGGCCTGGACAGGATCGGCGAAGCCGTGGAACTGATCGAAAAGGATCTGTCGGCTGGCAGCCGGCCGTTGTGAGCGCAACCATGTCGAATCCCCCAATCCTTCGCCTGTCGCTGTTTCGAGAAATTGCCGCCTTCGGCGCCACCATTGCCCGGATCGGCGGCCGGCGAACGTGGACGGCGCTGTTCTTCCTCATCCTCGGCAGCCTGACCGAGGGCATTTCGATCCTGCTGCTCGTCCCGCTGCTGCATCTGGTCGGACGTGCCGACCAGGATTTCGCTGTTCGGCTGCCCAATGATGATTTCGTGCGCTGGCTGGTGCCTGATGGCACGCTGCAACTGACGACCGTGCTTTGCGCGCTGGTCGGGCTTGTTGCGGCGCAGGCGGCGTTCAATCGCTTCAAGTCGGTCTACATGGCCAAATTGCTGTTCGATTTCATCAATCGCGTTCGCATGAACCTGTTCGAAAGCATCGGCAAGGCGCGCTGGGGCGTTTTTACACGCATGCGCAGTTCCGACCTCGATCATGCCCTGACCGGCGACATCGACCGCGTCCAGGGCGCGGCTTTCTCACTGCTGATGCTGGTGCAGATCGCCGTTCTTCTGGCCGGCTATCTCCTGGTTTCCGTGTTTATCTCGCCGGTCATGACGCTGTTTGCCGTGGTCATCGGCATCCTGATGTTCGTGGCGCTGCGGCCCTTCCGGGCACGGGCCACTGCCTTCGGCCGTGTGCTGACCGCCAATCGCCAGGATCAGTACCGGACAGTCTCGGAATTTCTCGGCGGCATCAAGGTGGCCAAGAGCCTGAACGTCGAGGACAGCTATTTCGCGCAGCTGCGGTCGACGCTTGAGAGGATGAAGGCCGACAACATCGACTATGTGCGCAACAGCACCATCGGCACTGCTGTATTCCAGGTGGCGAGCGTCGTGGGCCTGAGCCTGTTCATCTATGTGGCTTTGGTCCGCTTCAACCTGTCGCTGGCCGAGATCGTCGTCCTGCTCCTGGTCTTCATGCGTATCGCGCCGCGCTTCATGGACATGCAGACGCAGGCCCAGCAAGTGCTGATCAACCTGCCCGCCTTTACGGCAATGCGCAGCCTGCAGGCACGTTTCGACGCCGAACGCGAACCCGGCCATACCGAGTTCGCCGACGCCGGGACACTCTCCCTCAATACGGGATTGAATATTCGCGGCGTGTCCTTCGCCTACGGAGATGCTGTCGACAAGGCGGTGGTGAGCGGCATCACCTTCGGCCTGCCGGCCGGCAAGGTCACCGCCCTGATCGGGCCGTCCGGATCGGGCAAGAGCACGATCGCCGACATGCTGCTTGGCCTGCTGGAGCCCACCACTGGCAAGATGCTTGTCGATGGCGTCGAGATCGATGCCAGCAATCGCCGTCGCTGGCGCGACCAGGTGGCCTATGTGCCGCAGGACGTGTTCCTCCTGCACGACACGATCGCGGCGAACCTGCGCCTCGCCGCGCCACGGGCCAGCGATGGCGATCTGTGGGCCGCGCTGCGTCAGGCGCACGCCGGCGAGTTTGTCGAACGGCTCGACCTCAGGCTCGAGACGGTGGTCGGCGATCGCGGCGTGCGGCTCTCGGGCGGCGAACGTCAGCGCATCGCGCTCGCGCGCGCGCTGCTGCGCAAGCCGTCGCTGCTCATCCTCGACGAGGCGACCAGCGCGCTCGACTGGCAGAACCAGTCGCTGATCGCCAGGTCGATCGATGGATTACGCGGTACGATGACGATCCTGACCATCGCGCACCGGCCGTCGATGATCGCCTTCGCCGACTGGGTGGTGGCGATGGAAAACGGCCGTATCGTCGAGGTCGGCCAATATCAGCGGCTGAAGGAAAAAACCGGCAGCCGGTTGTCGAGGATGCTGTTGGGGGAACAGTCGGAGAGCGAACCCGCTGATGTGGCGTGAGCCGGCGACCAAGACGCGTCGCGCCGAGACGGATTCACGCGGCGCTTTGGTCCCTTTGTCTCGAAGCATGTCGTTGCCGCCAAACCGGGCCACGTTTGAGCAGTCTGCATCAATGCAGGCCGCGCCTGGCACCGCCCAGCTTCTCGCTTTCGGCGACCTCGGGTGCGTTCAGTTTGCGCTCGGCGTCACGAGCTATGTCGGCAGGCGTCGGCGCGCTCCTGGCGATCATGGTGTAGATGAGCACGAAATAGCCGGCCTGAATGGTCACGGCGCAGATGATGACACGCACCAATATCGTGCCTATCGACGCACCGCCCAGCCAGGACCAGCCGACGACGATCGCCAGAGCGAAAATCATCCCGAGGATGAATTTTGGAAGTGCCATACCCAACAGCCCATAAACCGGCTCGGGTATTATCGCGATTGCCCCACCCGAGCGCCGTCCCTTGTCATGTGGGCTTGTTAAGGTCGCCCACTCTCGACCGGTTGCTTCCGGCCTTTTCCACCTGTCGTCACCGTGACAGGTATAATTTGCAATTCTATTAAGGCGAGCAATAGGCGGCAAGGGCAACTTCGGTTATTTTTGATCGAGCTTTTGCGATCGACTCTGCCATGTTGCAATGCACGCAACGGGAGCTAGGCCGATATCCTCTCGTCGATATTTTTTTAGTAAAATTGGCAATATTAAGTAGTACTTTATACGGTTTTGACCAAGCATCACGGCATGATGAAGCACTAATTTGTACCTCGCCTTGGCAAATAGGTAGGTCCGCCTAAAAACCGCCCCACAAAGGCCTCTATTTTTTCGGCCGTGCCCATTTATTGTCACAAATGTGCTAAATATGCCGAAATTTGTGCATAGCAAGCTTATTATTTAGTCATTTCATGACGTGACTATTTCAACGGGGTGGTAAATTGTGTGTTGCGCTGCAACATTTTTTGGGTATCGTGTGGTGAACCATTCGTTCAACGCATGGAGTTTACGGCATGAGGGACGTTGCCAAGTCGGCCACCGCGAGCTTTTCGCAGGCTGACATCGATTTTCCGCCGCCGATCGGCGGCCTGCTCAAACGCAGCTTCGATATCACCGGTTCACTGATTGGCTTGATCGCCCTCAGCCCGCTATTTGTCATGATAGCGCTGCTCGTCAAGTTTTCCGACGGCGGCTCGATTTTCTACGGCCACAGGCGAATCGGGCGGGGCGGACGGATTTTTCCGTGCCTGAAGTTCCGCACCATGGTTCCGGACGGCGACAAGGTGCTGGCAGCCTACCTCGCCACAAACCCGGACGCCAACGCGGAATGGATCGCGACCCGCAAGCTGAAGAACGACCCGCGCGTCACCCGCGTTGGAGCGGTGCTGAGGAAACTCAGCCTCGATGAGTTGCCGCAGATCATCAACATCCTGCAGGGCGATATGAGCCTTGTCGGTCCGCGTCCGGTTGTGCGCGACGAACTGGAGATCTATGGCACATCCGCCGTCTACTACCTGAAATCGCGTCCGGGCCTGACCGGCCTGTGGCAGGTCAGCGGCCGCAACGATGTGTCCTATGACAGCCGCGTCGCCTTCGACCGTCACTATGTCGAGAACTGGTCGCTGTTCGAGGACGTTCGCATCATCATCAAGACCGTCCCGGCCGTCTGGATGTCGCGCGGTTCTTACTGACCGGCCGGTGGCCAATGCCAGACATTGGCGTCGGCCCATTCGACGCAAGCTCATCGGGCGATGGGGCTATAGCGGATCGGAACGTTGAGTTGAAAACAGATTTGTTCGAAGCCTTTCGCGGCCCGGTTTCCGGCCGCCTGCGGCGGGCGCGTTTGCTGGCCACATGCCTTGCCATGGCCCTCGTCGTCCCGCACATCGCCGCCGCCGGCGACTATCGCCTCGGCTCGCAGGACAAGCTCACCATCCGCGTCGCCGAATGGCAGACCGTTGAAGGCACATTCCGTGACTGGTCGGCGGTGAATGGCGAGTACACGGTCGGTCCATCCGGCACGCTGTCGGTGCCGTTCGCCGGCGAACTGCCGGCCTCCGGCAAGACCACGTCCGAAATCGCAACGGCGATCGGCGAGGCTTTGCAGAAAAAGCTCGCTTTGTCAGACAGACCGGAAGCCTCGGTCGAGATGGCGCAGTTCCGGCCATTCTACATTTCGGGCGAAGTCCAGAACCCCGGCCAGTTTCCTTATGTGCCCGACCTGACGGTGTTGAAGGCCATCAGCGTCGCCGGAGGCATCCGGCGAAACGCCGACTACGGCCCCCAGCTCGGCAAGGACCTGGTCACCGCCAAGGGCATGTTCGACATCTCCGACGACCAGCGCATCCGACTGATCGTCAGGCGCGCCCGCATCGATGCGGATATGGCCGGAAAGGCGAGTTTCGACGTGCCGAAGGAGGTCGAGGGCGATCCGAGACTGCCAGCCATCGTGGCGGACGAGATGACGATCCTGACAGCGGACCAAAAGGCGCTGAAGCTGAAGCTTGAAGCGCTCGACGATCTCAAAGGGGTTTTGGAATCCGAGATCGAATCGCTGCAGAAGAAGATCGTCAACCAGCAGCAGCAGGTCGACTTGGCGCAGCAGCAGCTCGCCAGCATCGGCCCGCTGGCGCAGAAAGGCCTGATCGCCAACGCCCGACTGCTGGATTCGCGCCAGTCGGTTGCCGACCTGCAGGGCAAGATCCTGGACTACGAAACCGCCATCCTCACCGCCAAGCAGGCGATCAGCAAGGCGAAGCAGGATGCTATCGATGCCCAGAACACCTTGAGTTCAAGTCTCGCCACTGACCGGCAGCAGACCGAAACCGACCTGAACGAGGCCGCGTTGAAGGTGAACATGCAGAAAGGCCTGATAGCCCAGGCCAGCGATCCCGCGATGGCGGCCGCTATGACAAATGATCAGCAGCCGACCCTGCTCTATTCACTGGTGCGCAATGTCGACGGCAAGACCAGCGAAATAGCCGCCAAGGAAGAAACCCCGGTGCTGCCTGGCGATGTGATCAAGATCAAGCTGGCGCCGCTGGCCAGCCAGTAGACCAACTTCCAACAGATCCGGTGTTTCGAGCCAGAGCCTCACCCGACAAACCGGGATGAGGCTCTGGCTCAGTTGTTTGAACATCTCCTGCGGAAACTATAATAGCCGTCTCGGGATCGACGCTTTCCCGTCCGAGCACATGCTTGCTCAAAAAGGAAGGCCGCTCCCTTCAGCCCGCGAGATGATAATTTATGAGGGACCGGCGCCCGCCGGCTGGCCGGCATACCGAGGCCAGTCAGTCTCGCCCCCGGCCGCGTCAGCCGGCTCCAGAGCCGGTGACCGCCGCCTGCGGGTAACGGGCAGCCGCGCCAGCTTGAAGAAGCTGAAATACATCAGGAAAGAACCCATGATGTAGGGGTTGAGTATCTCGACCTCGACGAAGGAGCGGATCAGCAGCAGGACCATCACGCCGAAAAGGATCACCGAGTCCGCCTGCCATGCCTTGAAGATCACCGCCGAGACGTGGCCGTAGAGCGTGCGCAGCATGATCAGCGACACCAGCGTCGCTCCGACGAAGCCGAGTTCGACGAGGGCCTCGATATAGGTGTTGTGGAAGTGGAAGCCGGTGCGGGTGGTGATGTAGAATTCGTTCCACAGCCGCTCGGCTTCAGCGAAACCCTGCACCCAATAGGCGGCATAGCCGACGCCGAGAATCGGCGATTTCTGGACCGTGTTCCAGCCTTGCTCCCACAGATAGGTTCGCCCGGTGAGCGTCGAATCCTTGCCGAAGAGGCCGAGGACGAAGTCCATCAACCCGAGATTCAAGGCGACGAAGGCCGTCACGACCAGCAGGCCGGCGCCGATCAGGAAGATGACCCGGCGATAGCGTCGTGACAGAAGTTTGCTCATCGCAAGAAGCGCCACCAGCGCCAGAACCGCGGGTATCGAGGCCATCGAGGTGGCGGAATGCGAGGCGACCAGGACATAGGCCGACAGCAGCACGACGGGCACCGCCAGGATGAAGCTCAGCCGGCCGCGCCTGTAGAACGCAAGGAAGACGACGCAGAAATAGATGCCGAGCGAGCCGACAAAGCCGATCTGGTTCTTGGAGGCGAAGGCGCCGACGAAGTTGACGGTGCCGTCAAGAACGTCCTCGGAATAATTCCCGACCTTCAGCGAATAGATGAGGACGACGAATATCCCGATCAGCGCCCCTATGGTCAGCGTGCGCACGCTGACGGTGCGCGCAGCTACGTAGGCGCAGGCAATATGGGAAAAGTACTGGACCGACGTCCTTGCGGTGACGCCGGGAGCCTGCGACCAGAAAACCGAGAAGCAGACATAGGCAGCAAACAGCAGCGGCAGCCAGGCGCTGGACAGATGCCTCACAAACCGCCGGTAGTCGACCAGGATGAGCGGGAGCCAGACCGCATAGTAGGCCAGGATCAATATCTGGCCGAAGATGACCGAATAAGAAAACGCCCAGATCGAAACGGCTACGGCAAAGGCGCCATAGACCGAATTCTTCTCGGGATCGATCAGCAGGGACTTTGGAATCTTCATCTCAGAGTCCCGCCGACACGACCCAGGGCCGGCAAGCCATGAGCCGGCCGGAATCTTCGCAGACATGGGCGTGCAATAAACGGCGTCTCCATTGTGCAGTGCAATATAACCTATTGCGCCCGGCGCTCAATGGCAAATCCGGTCACCTTGTCTTACAGCGAGGCATCTGCGGAGAGATCAGCCGGTTGCGTGTCCGAGACGCTACCAAAGCGCTCCGCCGGTGATCTGGATGTTTTCCATGGTGATGCCCTTGGCGAGATCGGAGCACAGGAAGACGGCCAGAGCGGCAATCTCCTGCGGCTGCAGCAGGCGCTGCTGCGGGTTGCCCCTGGCGATCTCGGCCATCGCTTCCTCTGGCGTGCGCCCCTTGCCTTCGCGCTCCACGACCTGCGCCACATTGCGGCGCATCAGTTCGGTCTCGACCCAGGTCGGGCTGATCATAACGCAGGTGACGCCATGCGCCGCCCCTTCCAGCGCCACGCAGCGGGTGAGACCCAGCAGGCCGGCCTTGGACGCGCAGTAGGCCGGGTTGTCCTTCCACCCGACCAAGGCGGCCGTCGAGCCAATGTTGACGATGCGGCCCCAGCCGCGCTCGATCATACCCGGCAGCACGGCACGCGTGACGCGGAAGGCGCCGGTCAGGTTGGTGTCGACGATCTTGTCCCAAAGCGCGTCGGAATGGCCGCAGACCGGCTGCTCGGCGGTGGTGCCGGCGGCGTTGACCAGAATGTCGGCGGGGCCGATGGCCGTCTCGGCGTCAGCCGCGAAACGGTTGGTGACGTCGCTGTCGCGAACGTCAAGGTGTGCGGCGTGAACTTTCGTTCCATGAGCGGCAAGGGCCGAGCGCACGCGCTCGATCTCGTCGGCGGCCGGATAGTAGGCGGCATCGGATCTGTCGGCGCCGGCAGGCGCGATGTAGGAGCCGACGGCGACATTGGCCCCAGCCTCGGCCAAAGCCGTGGCAATGGCGAAGCCCATGCCCGAGAAACCGCCGGTCACGATGGCGCTACGGCCGGAAAGGTTGTTCATGGCGCACGGTCTCCGCTTCGTTTGGGCAGGCAATCAGTCCTGACCGGATTTGGCAATCACAGCGGCGCAGCCTCCATCGACGAGCGTTCAGGACCCCTGAAGCGGTCTGCCCAGCCATTCGCGATAAAAGCCTTCGAGGTCGGGTTCGAAATCATACACGATGGGATAACCGGGTGCCGCCGCCTCGACCTCATGCAGCGTCCCGCACTCCGGGCAGATGAACTCCCGGATTTCCATCCATTCGGGATCAGGGAGATCGCTGTTGGGATAGATCTCGCGCAAAGCCTCCTCGGTGTTGCGCACGTTAATCACGGCGCTGAGCTTCCAGTTCTTCCGATAGTCGCCGAAGGAGTGGCCGCATTCGCAGCGGGTAATGCGCTCATCGCCACTCTGGCAGATGAACAGATGGTCCGAGACCGGCAGCAGGATCGGGTCCTTCCAGGCGACACGATCCTGATAGACGGCAACCATCTTGAAGAAACGGTCGTCATCCTTGTAGGCACTCATGATGCGCCTTGTCTGCGGCCAGGGCAGCTTGCCGGCGGCCAGATCGCCCAGAACTTCCTTGCTGTATGAGGTCATGGCTTGGCTCCCGGCGTGAAGATCGATTTGGCGTCGACGTTCCAGAAATCGCTGAATTCCTTGGTGAAGCGCGACGACAGCTTGATCGCGCTGGCGTACATTTTCTTCACTTCGGGCGCGAAGTCGGCCTTTCCGACGCGGCCACGCTCCTTGGCGATCCAATCCGCCACCGGAATCGCCTTAGCCAGGCGCTCTTTGCGCATGGCGGCGCGGCGTTCGACCGTGGCGTCGATATCGGCGACGGGATAACCGTCTTCATCGTCCTTCAGCACAATGCCGAAAACCTGGTCCGCCGCTTCACGGGTGAGAAAGCCGTTCTCGACATCCCATGCCGTCTTGATCGGATCGCGCTCCAGCACGTCGCCATAGCCGCCACCGCCATTGTAGGAATGGCTGAAGATGTCGCCGGATTTGTGCGGCGAGGTGATGTAGGGGCCTTCGACCACGACATGGTCGCCGCCGATGTTCTTCTCGTAGTCGGAGACGTCAGGGTCGATGCCGGGCGAATGCGCCAGCGGTTCGCCTTTTGCCGCCAGTTCGTGAATGTCTGAGTTGCGCACCGCGCGATGCTTCTGGCAGGTCGGCGCCGGATAACCACCGCACATGCCGCCATTGTCGAACACGCGCGAGGAGTGCTCGGAGGTGTGGAGCCGCAGATGTGAGGTCTTGTTGATCAGCCAGGTCGAGACGAAGGAACAGCCACCGCGATATTTGCCGGCGCCGCCGGAATTCGGCACGATCGAACGGCCGATATAGACCATCGGCATCGACTGTTCCCAGACCTCGATGTTGCCCATGTCGGATTCCGGGTTCCAGCCGACATAGGCGGTGTCGAGACCGTCCTTGATGGCGAGCGCCCCGGACCCGGCGGCAGCGCACTCGAAATGCGCCATGCCGAACGGCGTGCCGTATTGGCTTTCGCCGCCCATCTCGATCATCGGGCTGTTGACCTGGCCGACAAAGGCCTCCTCGACGAAGCCGCGCGCGACAAAACTGCGCGACAAAAGCCGCTGGAAAACGCCGTAGGCCGGCAGCAGCAGCGCCCATGAGGTGGCGGTGGCCACCATCTCGTTGTCGGGGTTGGTCCAGGTGCCGTGCGGCAGTTTCAGTTCGGTCGCCATCCAGGCACCGTCATTGACCAGGCCTTCGAAATTCATGTGCTGGGTCAGCGTCACGAACATGCCGCCATCCATGCCGGCCGGCGTGCAGTTCATCGAATGGTAGCCCCAGGGCTGCGTGCCCTCGAAGTCCATGGTGATCTTGCCGTCTGACGTGATCTCCATCTCGATCGGGATGTTGTAGAGCCAGTCGGGATCGCCGAGCAGCTGGAAGCCGGGCTTTCCCGCCGTGACATGGCCGTAGAACGTGTGGCCGCGGTAGATGCCGGGCACGGTGAGCTGGCGGGTGCGGGCGAGCTGGGCGCGACGGCCTTCCTCGATGAACTCCTTCGACACCTTCATCCAGTAGTCGAGGCCGATCTCGGAGATCAGCTGCTTGACGCTTTCGCGCATGTCGATGCAGGAGGCGACCTTGGCCTTCTCGTCGAGCACCCAGTAGATCGGCATGCGCAGATTGCGCTCGCAGCGTATGACGTAGTCGCGCCGGATCTCGTCATTCTCGCCGATCTTCTCGGCGCAGACGAACAGGCCTTCGGTGAAGCGCTCCTGCGCCAGGCAGACATCGCCGCCCGGCGTGATGCCGCCGGCTTCCAGTTCGTGGCAGACGGCACCGGCCCAGCCGACCAGCGTGCCTTCATGGAAGATCGGCACCACATCCATGACATCAGGCACCTGCACGGTGCCGATGAAGGCGTCGTTGTTGGCGAAGATATCGCCTTCACGGATTTTCGGGTTTTCCTCGTAATTGTTCTTGATCATCCATTTGATGAAGCGGCTCATCGTATGGACATGCACCATGATGCCGTTGGAGAGCGCGATGGCGTCGCCTTCGGGCGTATAGATGGCGACCACCATCTCGCCGACTTCGCGCACGCCGGGCGAGGCCGAGATGCGGCGGGCCATTTCGCGAGCCGAGACGCAATAGGCGCGCAGCTTGGTGTGCAGCGTCTCGAACTTCAGCGGATCCTGGTTGCGCAGCGTGAGTTCCGTGATGCCGTCATAGCAGCCGGTCTCTTCCATCAGCCGCTCGGAATCGAGCAGTCTTTCGCGAAGGCGCAGGGCCGAAGCAGGTTTGTCCAACATGGCGGTGCCCTCTCAAGCGTGGGTGTAGTGCAGCAGCGTCCATTCATCGACATGGACGCGGTCCTGCGGATGAACGACGAGCGTGGTGGCGGGGTGTTCGATGATGGCCGGACCGATGACTTCGTGACCGGGCTGCAGCAGGTCCATCTCGTAGAGATTGGCCTTGTGCCAGCGTCCGCCGATATAGGCCTCGCGCACGCCCTTGTGCGCGGAAGCCGGATCCGACTTGCCGAGCGGACGCTTGAGCAGCACCGGTTTGACCTTGTCGGCGGTGGCGATCAGCCCGAGTTCGGTGATGGTGAAGCCGGCCTCGCCATAGCGCGACACGCGATGATTGACCTTGGCGTAGACCGCCTCGAACTCGTCGATAACCCTGCGCATGTCGTCGGCCGAGTTGACCTCAGCCAGCGGCGCCATGACTTCGACATCCTCGAGCTGGCCGGTGTAGCGCATCATCAGGAACGGCACGGTCCTGATCTTGTCGCGCGCATGGCCGTCGGCGATCATCTCGTCGACCGCGGCCTTGGTCAGGTCGTTCCAGACCGTGGTGACCTTGACGCCGAAGGCGGCCAGCGTCGCCTCATCGGCGCGTGACGGGATGTCGTGCTGCGTCGACACCGAATGCCGGCGCATGAAATCAGCCGTGGTGCAGCCGAAGGCGGAGAAGGCGGCCGCAAACTGGAAGGTGATGATGTCCTTGAAGCCGATGCCCCTGGAACAGCCGGCCAGGTGCAGCGGACCGGAGCCGCCATAGGACAGCAGCGTGAACTCGGAGGGATGGATGCCCTGGCCCGAAATGACGCGGCGCAGCGCGTTGTTGGCGTCGGCCTCCAGCATGTCGATCATGCCTTCGGCGGCTTCCTCCAGCCCGACGCCCAGGATGTCGGAGCATTTCTCCTGGAAGGCGCGGCGGGCCTTTTCGACCTGCAGCACGACCTTGCCGCCGAGGAAATAGTGCGGGTTGAGCCGGCCGAGAATCGCATCGCAATCGGCAATGGTCGGTTCGGTGCCGCCCCTGGCGAAGCAAATCGGACCTGGATCGGAGCCGGCGCTTTCCGGTCCAAGCGAGACTTTCTTGGTCAGCGGATCGACCTTGAGGATCATGCCGGCGCCGGCACCGATCGTATCGAGGTGCAGCGTCGGCACGTTGAGCTTGAAGCGATCCATCAGCGGCTCGTTCTCGATCCGCGTCTGGCCGCGCGTGATGACGCCCATGTCGAAGGAGGTGCCGCCCATGTCCGAGCAGATCAGCGAATCATTGCCGATCAGCTTGCCGACATAGGCAGCACCGAGGATGCCGCCGATCGGGCCGGAGATCATGGTTTCATGCAGGCGCGGATGGTTGATCGAGGTCAGGCCGCCGAAGGAGAGCAGCGTCTGCACGCCATATTTGAAGCCGTATTTCTTCGAGACGTCCTCGATACCCCTAAGCTGCTTGCGGCCGCGCGAGGTGGCGTAGGCCTCGATCAGGACCGAGTTCAGCCGCGACTGCTCGCGGATGACCGGGCGGACCTCGTGGCTGGTGTAGACGATGATGTCGGCGCCGGCCTTGTCGACCTCTTCGCGGCAGATTTCCGCGATGCGCTTCTCGTGCACCGGATTGACGTGCGAGAAGATGGTCATGATGCAGATCGCTTCGACCTTGTCGGCGATCAGTTTTTTTGCGGCTGCAGAAACCTCGTGCTCATAGAGCGGCAGCACGACGTCGCCGAACTGGTCGATGCGCTCGGTGACGCCATGGGTGCGGCGGCGCGGCACCAGCGGATCGGGATGATGGTGGGTGACCGCATGCAGCCGGTCGGCATAGGAATAGTCGGCCCAGGCCTGCAGACCGCGGCCCATCAGGATCATGTCCTCGAGGCCCTTGGTGGTAATCAGGCCGAGCCGGCGGCCGGTGCGCGACAACAGCGTGTTCAGCATGCCGGTGCCGGAATAGAGCACGACGTTGACGCCTGAAAACAATGATTCCAGCGAGATGCCCCAGGCATCCGCCGCGTCCTCGGCCGAGGCCAGAAAACCCTCGGCTTCGTTCTTCGGCGTGGTCGCCGACTTGCCGATCTTGAAGTGGCCGTCCTGATCGACAAGGATCGTGTCGGTCATGGTGCCGCCGGCGTCGATGCCAATCACGATTGGGTTGCCGACAATGGGGGCGGTGAGATTGGGTTGGGTCACGGTCGCCTCGGGATCTGGTCTAGGTTGACGCTAGGCTAGATTCGATGGGCGGCTTCGCGCCATATGCCTAAAGACACAATGACGGTTGGGCTGACATCGCCGAGAAAAGGGCATGCGCATGGGCAATATCTGGGCGCCGCTCGCCAAAGCGATCGCCGCCATCGGCACGGACAGGCATGTCGACTGCCTGATCGACCTGATCGGCGCCGACATCGACCACGACCTCGTCACGGTGACGCGCTATTCGGCGACGCAGACACCCGAATTCATCAAGCACCGGCGCTTCTCGGATGAGATGGTCCGGCGCTATCTCCACAATTACTACGTGTTCGACCCGTTCTATGCCTCGTGGCGGCGCGAGCGCAGGCTGGGCATCATGCCGCTGAAACGGCTCGCCGACGACGAGGCCAAACGCGGCCAGTACATTGCCGGCTTCCTGGCGCAGTCGGAGATCTGCGACGAGGTCGGCATCATGCTTGCCGATGGCGGCGACTGGTGCCTCGGCATCTTCCTCGACCGCTCGACCACGTCGTTCAAGGAGAGCGAGATCGCTTTGCTGGATGAGCGGTTGCCTGTATTCGAGGCGCTGCATGCGCTCGACATCAAGGCGCGCGGAACCAAATTCTCCCGCACGTCGGCGCCGACAGGCCCCGGCGCCTCGCCCCGGCAGGAGCCGACGATCCCGGCCAGTCTGTGGCCGGAGCTGTCGCTGCGCGAGCGGGAATTGGTTCAGCTAATCCTCGCAGGCCACCCGACAGCCAACATCGCCGAGCGCCTCGGCATCACCGTCGGCACGGTCAAGAACCATCGCCGGCGCATCTACGAGAAGCTCGACATCACCACCGAGCGGGAATTGTTTTTGCAGTTCTTCCAGCATCAGGCCGATCGCTAGCCGCTCGCTTACCCAGCCGATCCGCCAGCCGAATGCCTGATTTGCAGAGCCGCTCCCTCCGTGAATTGGTGCAGGGCTTGTCGCCGGAATGGCTCGAAAACTGGCTTCAAAATTCCTCTTGCGGAACGCCGCCGTCCCGGCTTAGTCTCGGCTTCGCACAGAAAATGAAATTTAATTCCATTTGTGCGGTGCCCGCAAGCCAGTGCAGTGCCCAGGAAAAGTGCCCGGACGCAATCGACTGAGAAAATATTTGATATATCATCTACCAGAACGGAAATAGCTGACATGGTCCAGCAGACATCGATCCAGCCATCGGCGCCCTGGTTGCGGCTCGACGTCGACGATTCGGACTGGAACGACGCCGAGGTTTCGAGCCTGGTGCGCTGGTATCAGCAGATGCTGCTCATCCGCCGTTTCGAGGAAAAAGTGCTCGATCTCGCCAATGCCGGGCTGGTGCATGGTCCGGCGCATGCCAGCATCGGACAAGAGGCGACGGCGGTCGGCGCCATGTCCGTGCTCGGTACGGGCGACCGCATCAACGGCACCCACCGCGCCCATCACCAGGTCTTGGCCAAGCTTGTCAACGCGCAGACGCCCGGCGGATTCGACCCGTTGCATGACGCTTTCAACCCGGACATGCAGGGATCGGTGCGCGGCCTGATGGCCGAGATCATGGGCCTCAAGTCAGGCTATTGCGGCGGCCGTGGCGGCTCGATGCATATGCGCGACGATGCCTCCGGCATCCCTGGCACCAGCGCGATCATTGGCGGCAACCTGCCGCATGCGGCCGGCTATGCGCTGGCCGACAAGCTGCTCGGTACCGGCAACATCTCGGTCGCCTTTTTCGGCGACGGCACGATGATGGCGGGGCCGGCCTATGAGGCGATGAACATCGCCGCGCTCTACCGGCTGCCGGTGATCTTTTTCGCCGAAAACAATCTCTATGCCGTCTCGACGCACATCAACGAACAGACGCGCGAGACGCGGCTGGCCTCGCGCGGACCTATGCTCGGCTTTCGCGGCATCGAATGCGACGGCATGGATGTGGTGGCGGTCCACCATGCCATGCGCGAGGCGCGCCGGGCGATCGAGGAAGACGGTGGCCCGGTGCTGGTCGAGGCGCTTTGCTACCGCTTCCTGCATCAGAGCGGCGCGCGCCCGGGTAGCGAATTCGGCTACCGCACGCGGGCCGAGGAAGACGCCTGGAAAGCGCGCGATCCGCTGGTCACGATGGCGGCTCGCCTGAAGACGATGGGCATTTTGAACGCTTCCGACCTCGGCACACTCGACCAGCGCGTCATGGAGGTGGTCAACACCGCTGCCGATTCGCTCACCGAAATGAGTGGCAACGCGCTGCGCATTCCCGACCATCTGTGGCCGGACCCAGGCGGCGTCGACAATCAGATACGCGGTGATCTTTCCGAACTGAAGGGCGAGCGTTTCCTCGAGATCGAGGATATGCCGCCAGCCGACACCAGGCCGGTCAAGTTCATGGTTGCCGCGTCCGAGGTGATTGCGCGCGCCATGGAAAAGGATTCGCGCATCATTATCATGGGCGAGGATGTGCACCGGCTGCGCGGCGGCGTTTCGGGCGCCACAAAGGGTGCGCTGGAACGCTGGCCGGAGCGTGTACTGGCAATGCCCATCGCCGAGAACGGTTTTGTCGGCGTGGCGCTGGGTGCAGCGCTTTGCGGCCTGCGGCCGATCGTCGAGATCATGTTCGGCGATTTCTGCCTGGTTGCCGCCGACCAGCTGTTCAACGCGGTCAGCAAGGTGCGCCACATGTTCGGCGGCGGCTTCGCGGTGCCGATCGTGGTCAGGGTGCGCGTCTCGCCGCACACCGGCTACGGCTCGCAGCATTCGGGCGATCCGTCCGGCCTGTTCGCGCTGTTTCCCGGCTGGCGCATCGTCGCCCCGACGACGCCCTTCGACTATATCGGCCTGATGAATTCGGCGCTGAAATGCGACGATCCGGTCGTCGTCATCGAGCATGTCGAACTGTTCCCGAGCGAAGGGCCTGTGCCTGCGGATGACCGCGATTATTGCGTGCGACTCGGCAAGGCGAAAACCGTCAGGCCGGGCAGTGCCTGCACCTTGCTCACCAGTGCCAGCATGGTCGCCGTCGCCAAGCAGGTGGTCGAGGAGACCGGCGTCGATGCCGAGATCATCGACCTGCGCAGCCTCGACCCGACCGGGCTCGACTGGCCGACGGTGGAGGCCTCGATCCGCAAGACCAACCGGGTGGCCGTCGTCGAGCAGGTGCAGCGTGGACTGTCGCTTGGCGGACGGCTGACACAAGAGATTCAGGATCGCGTGTTCGACTATCTCGATCACGAGATCCTGCATGTGACGGGAAGCCTCTCGGCTCCCGTCGTATCGGCCCCGCTCAACCGCGCCGCACTGGGCGGCGCTGATAAGCTCAAGGCCGCGCTTCCATCCCTCATTGCCGTGGGTGGATAGAGCAACGCATTGCCACAAAGATCTGACAAGAAAATGGGAGAATGAAATGGACATGACGATCCTACCAAGAGCCAAGACCAGGGCGACGATGCTGGCGGCCGTGCTGCTGGCCACCAGCGCCTTCTGGGCGCCTGCCACCTTCGCGCAGGACAGCAAGCCGCTGGTCATCGCGCGTAACATCGACCTCAATTCGCTCGATCCGCACCGCGCCTTCTGCGACACCTGCCAGATCTACAATTCCAGCGTCTACGAATCGCTGCTGACGCTGGACAAGGACAACAAGCTGATCCCGCTGCTCGCCTCGAAGTGGGAAGGCAATGCCGACCAGAGCAGCTTCACCTTCACGCTCGACCCGGCCGCCAAATTCTCGGACGGTTCGCCTGTCGAAGCCAAGGACGTCAAATGGTCCTGGGAGCGGCTGAAGAACCTCAAGGGCAGCGCCTCGTTCCTGATGGACAATGTCGCCTCGATCGAGACTCCGGACGCGCATACGGTCGTCGTCAAGATGGTCGCGCCGAGCTCCGAATTCCTCAACATCGCGGCGGCGCCCTACGCAGCGGTCGTCAACAGCAAGGTTGCTTCCGAAGCCGGCGCCAAGGCCGATGCGGACGCTTCGACGACAGACAATGCCGAGGCCTGGTTCCTGGCCCATTCGGCCGGCAGCGCGCCGTTCGTGCTGAAATCCTATGAGCCCAATTCGGAACTGCGGCTGGCGCGCAACGACAAGTACTGGCGCACGGCGCCGGCGCTGAGCGAAGTCGTCATACGCCAGACCAAGGATGCGGTGGCGCAGGCGCAGATGCTGCAGAGCGGCACCGCCGATATCGCCATGCAGATCGACCCGGACACGGCCAAGACGATGACCGGCAGCGACGTCAAGATCGAGACCGTGCCGTCCTACAACTTCATCTATGTGGCGCTGTCGCCCGGCGCCAAGGCCAACAAGGTGCCGCTGACGCCCGAAGTGCGCGAGGCCATTTCGCTCGGTCTCGACCGTCCTGCTATCCTCGACTTCACCATCGGCTCCGAGGGTCAGCTGATCAGCGCGCCGATCCCGCTCGGCTTCCCCGGCGGTTCGGGCTTCGAGGCGCAGCCCTATGACGTTGCCAAGGCAAAGGAACTTCTGGCCAAGGCCGGACATGCCGACGGCTTCGAGATGGAGGCGGCGTTCCCCGGCATGAACGTCTACGGCGTCGATCTCTCGCTCTTGATGCAGAAGGTCCAGCAGGATCTGGCCAAGATCAACATCAAGCTCGACCTGCAGCCGATCCCCTTCGCCAATTGGCGCGAGCGCGTCAATGGCGACGGCATCCCAATGACGGCGGTGTTCTACGCGCCGGACTATTACGGCACCTCGCAATACATCGACTATTTCGCCATGACGAAGGGCAGCCCTTGGTCGCGCCGTGCCGGCGCGGAGCGCGACCCGTCGGTGCTCAACCCGAAGGAAGCGGATATCTACAAGGCAGCCCTTGCGGCAAGCGGCGACGAGGCCGCCAAGCTGTGGCACCAGGCCGGCGAGGAGATGATCAAGGACAGGATCATCCTGCCGCTGATCAGCCCGAACCTGATCCTGGCCTACAAGTCGGACGTCAAGGGCGTGCGCTACAGCGCCTGCTGCAACCTGCCGCTGGCAGAACTCAGCCACTGAGCAAAACAATACGGGGAGGCGACAGTCGCCTCCCTGTTCTCCATCCCGGAAGGCCAGCAAATCCTGTTCTTCCAACATCAAATTCAATATATGATATATCAATGAGCGGAGACCTAGTCATGCCTTCCCTGATCAACTCCAAGGACCAGTTGCTGCGCGAGCGTGCGGCCTCGGTCATTCCGGGCGGCATGTGGGGACACATGGCGACGCGCTATCTCGGCTCCGCCTATCCACAATTCTTCGAACGCGCCGACGGCTGCCGGGTCTGGGACGTCGACGGGCACGAATACATCGACCTGATGTGCAGTTGGGGGCCCAACATTCTCGGCCACCATCATCAGGCGGTCGAGGCGGCGGCCGAGAGGCAGCGTCGCCTCGGCGATGCGATGAACGGCCCCGGCGAGGTGCTGGTCGAGCTGGCGGAACTGCTGGTCAAGACGGTCGCGCATGCCGACTGGGCAATGCTGCAGAAGAACGGCACCGACGCCACCACGGCCTGCGTGACGATCGCGCGCGCCGGCACCGGCCGACGCAAGGTGCTGGTCGCGCGCGGCTCCTATCACGGCGCCGTGCCGTGGTGCACGCCATCGCTGGCCGGCGTCACCGCCGAGGACCGCGCCCATCTGATCCATTTCGACTACAATGACGTCGCCAGCCTCGAAGCGGCCGTCGAGCAGGCCGGCAACGATCTCGCTGCTGTCGTCGTCACTGCCTTCCGGCACGACATCGCCCGCGACCAGGAACTGCCGACCGCCGCCTTCGCCAAACGGGCGCGCGAACTCACCACCGCTGCCGATGCGGCATTGATCGTCGACGATGTGCGCGCCGGCTTCCGCATCGACCTCGCCGGTAGCTGGGAGCCGCTCGGCGTACGGCCGGACCTGTCTGCCTTCTCGAAGGCGATCGCCAATGGCTATCCGCTGGCCGCCATCGCAGGCACCGACCGGTTTCGCGAAGCCGCGACCAAGGTCTATGTGACGGGTTCGTTCTGGTATGGCGCCGTCGCAATGGCCGCGGCGATCGCCACCATCAGCACACTGCGCGACACCGACGCCGTCACCCACATGACACAGGCCGGCGACAGGCTGCGCTCAGGCCTCGATGCTGCAGCGAAGAAGCATGGTCTTTCGCTGCGACAGACAGGTCCGGTGTCGATGCCGATGGTGCTGTTCGACGGCGATGCCGAATTCAAGCTGGCCAACGCCTTCTGCTCGGCCGCCTTGCGCGAAGGCGCCTATTTCCATCCCCGGCACAACATGTTCCTGAGTGCTGCGCACACCGCAAAAGATATAGATCTCGCCCTGCAGGCTGCCGATGCGGGCATGGCCGCCGCGGCGCAGGTGGCGTGACCGGCGCCAATGCGGTGGAAAGGAACAAACTGTTCAGCCGGTGGCCGACACCAGTCGGCCGTTCTGCGCAGCGCGGCGCAGTTCCTCCGGCGTGACCGCGCCGTCGTTCAGCCGTTCGAGAACCTTGACCAGCAGGCGGCCGCCTTCGATCATGTCCTGCTGAATGCCCTTGCGCACACCGTTCTCGTCGCGCGCCCGCAGCGCTTCAAGAATGTCGAGATGCCGGTGGCGGCCGTCATAGATCGGCCGAGCGTGCGGGTACTGGTAGTTCACCAGCGGTCCGTTGCGCAGCCAGATTCCCTCGATGATGGCCAGCAGCTCCGGCATTTGCGCCGCCTGGTAGATCGAGTGATGGAATTCCCAATTGTCGCGGACGGCTTCGAACCAGCGGCCATTGTCCTCGTTGGCAATGAGTTTCTCATGCACCGCCGCCAGACGGTCGATCTCGCGCGGCTCGATGCGCGTCGTTGCCGCGGCACCCGCCATGCCTTCGAGATGCAGCCTGATGCTGCGCAGTTCCAGATACTGAGCCAGCGACAGCTGGGCGACGGTGATCGAACGGCCGGCCTCCATCTCCAGGCCTTTTTCGCGCACCAACTGCATCAGCGCCTCGCGCACCGGCGTCTCGGACACCTGAAGGCTGGCGGCAAGGTCGCGGATCTTGAAGCGATGGCCCGGCCAGAAACGGCCTTCCATCATGGCACGGCGAAGCTCCTCATAGACACGCGTCGTCAGATTGTCGCGCGCGATCGGCGCGATAGAAGCAGTCACATCCGCTCTCCGTTCTTGCAACAGCGCAGGCGTCGCCTGCGTCGCGTGGGCTGTGTATATGATACCACGAATGGCCTGACCACCGACATGAGACAAGCCACCCCGAAACCGGCAGACATGAGACGGGTCGCATGACCGCGTCGATGCCTTCCCTGCTGTTCGGCGCCATTGCCGACGATCTGACCGGCGGCACCGAGCTGGCGTCGATGCTGGTCGCGCGCGGCATTCCAACAGGATGCACGGTCGGGCTGGACGCGCCGATCCAATCAGGCAATCTTGCCCATGTGATCCTGCTGAAGACCCGCGTCATCGCAGCCAGCGATGCGGTGCGCCAGGTGCTGGAGGCCGCGGACCGACTGGTCGAAGCTGGCGCGCGGCAGATCTTCTTCAAATATTGCGCCACCTTCGATTCGACGCCCGCGGGCAATATCGGTCCTTGCGCCGAAGCGCTGCTCGAGCGCCTTGGCGGCGGCGTCACACTGTTCGCCCCCGCGCTGTGTGAGACTGGGCGCACCGTCTATCAGGGGCATATGTTCGGCGGTCCCCAGCTGCTTGCTGAGTCGCCCAAGCGCTTCGATCCGCTGACGCCGATGACCGATTCCAATCTGGTTCGCGTGCTGCAGGCGCAGAGCAGGGGCAAGGTCGGGCTGGTGCCCTATCTCGTCGTCGATGCCGGCGCTGGAGCCATCCGAAGCGCTATACGAGCACACAGCGCGCGTGGCGAGACGCTGCTGGTCACCGACACCATCCGCGAGCGCGATCTGGCGGCGATCGCGGAAGCCACCTTCGACCTGCCGCTGATGACCGGTAATTCCTCAGTCGCCGCGCATCTGCCACCGGCCTGGCTCACGCATGGGCTGCTGGATTCAGGCGATCTCGTTGCCGCCAGCCTGCCGGCCGTCGAAGGGCCGGCAGCGGTGCTGGCCGGCAGCGTCGCCGACCGCACCATCGAACAGCTCGAGCGTTTTGCGCAAAACAATCCACTGCTGACGGTTGACCTTGCCAGCGCCTTTGCCGGCGCCGATGTCATGGCCGAAGCGCGTACCTTCGCCCAACGGCATTTGCCCGGCGCGATGATCGCCATTGCTACGACAGCGCCGCAAGCGACCGTCGAAGCGCTGCAGCAGGCGCACGGCCGCGATATGGTGGCGGCAAGGGCGGAAGAGATCCTGGCCGGGATTGCCCAGATTCTGGTGCGCGAACTCGGCGTCCGCCGGCTCGTCGTCGCCGGCGGCGAGACCGCCGGTTCGGTGGTGAAGGCGCTCGGCATCGACCGGATCGCCATGGGCGCCTATGAGGGCCCCGGACTGTCGCGCGCCATCGCTCACCTCCCCGGCCGGCCCTCCGATCCGCTGGCGCTGATGCTGAAATCGGGAAAGCTCGGCGGCCCCGATATCTTCACCGACGTTCTGCAAGACATGACACGGCCGAGCACTATTGCGCCGGTGATCGACACATGGCCACCGGCAAGGAGAGCATCGTGATGGAACTCGAAATCGAACGCACGAGCCTGATCACCGCGACGCAGACGCTGGACGCCAGCGGGATGAATGTCGGCACCACCGGAAACATCAGCGTGCGCACGACAGGCGGCATGCTGATCACGCCGACGGGAATAGCCACAAGCGCCTTGCGGCCGGAGCAGATGGTGGGGATGCAGCTCGATGGATCCTGGGACGCTGCGTTCCGGCCGTCGAGCGAATGGGAGATGCACGCCGAGATCTACAAGGCGTTTCCCGAGGCCGGCGCCGTCGTGCATGCCCATCCCGACCATTGCGTGGCGCTGTCGTGCCTGCGTGAACCGCTGCCACTGTTCCACTACATGGTGGCGGGCTTCGGCGGCGATGATGTGCGCTGCTCGGACTATGCGCTTTTCGCGTCAAGCGAACTGGCCAAGGTTGCCGTCGTCGCGCTCAAGGACCGCACGGCTTGCCTGCTCGCCAATCATGGCATGATCGCCTTCGGCGGCGATCTCGACACGGCGCTCATCCGCACCATCAAGCTGGAAACCCTGGCGCGGCAGTACCTTTTGGCGCGCAGCGCCGGCACGCCGGTGCTCATCGAGGGCAGCGAGATCCCCGCCATTCGCGGGCGCTACAAGAATTACGGCCAGCAGAAGTAACCGGCCGAGCCAGAAAAGGTGAAGCGGTTTCCCGGGAAAAGCGCATAGCGCTTTCTCCAGGGGATTGCGCCAAAACAAGGGACGGCTCTTCGCCCTCTTGAAGAACCATTCAGTCGACCTGCAAATGCGAGACGAAGGCCCGTCAGGCTCCATGAAGATCAGGCGGGGATCGGTTCGGCGGCCGGCGTATAGACGCCGATGGCGCCGGTGCCGATCAGCTGGTCGATGATCTCGGCGCTATAGCCGAGCACGTCGGCCAGCACGGCAGCTGTGTCCTGGCCCAGCATCGGCGGCGCGGTGAAGTCCGCGGTCAGCTGCGCGGCAAGTCCCTGCGCCGGGCGCACCATGGCGACGGAGCCGAGATGCGGATGCGGCAAGGTCTGGACGAGGCCACGCTCGCGCACATTGGAACTGTCGAAGACTTCCGGTATCGATTTTACCGTGCCGGCCGGCACGCTGGCGGCGGCACAGGTGGCCATCCAGTGGTCACGTGGCTTGGTCCTGAAGACGGCGGCTAGTTGCGGGATCAGCGCCTCACGGTTGGTGGCGCGCGCCCCTGCTTTGATGAAGCGCGCATCCCCAGCCAGATGTGGCAGATCAACGACCTTCTCGCACAGCGCCGCGAACTGGCGGTCATTGCCGACCGCCAGCGCAAAGCTGCCATCGGAGGCTTCGAATATCTGATAGGGAACGACCGTCGGATGGGCATTGCCGTAGCGGGCGACCTCTTGGCCGGTGTTAAGGTAACCGCTGCCGACATTGATCAGCAGGCTGAGCGCGCAGTCGATCAGCGACAGGTCGAGGAACTGGCCCTTGCCGGTCGTCGCGCGCTCGTAAAGCGCCGCCAGGATCGACTGCGTGGCGACCATGCCGCAGACGATATCGGTGATGGCGACGCCGACACGCATCGGTTCGCCATTGCTCTCGCCGGTGATGGCCATGAGGCCGCTTTCGGCCTGCATGACGAAATCATAGCCGGGCCGTCCGGCATCGGGCCCGGTCTGGCCGTAGCCGGAGATCGAACAGTAGATCAGCCGCGGATTTGACGCGCTGAGCTCCTTGAAACCGACGCCGAGGCGGTCGGCGGTGCCGGAGCGGAAATTCTCGACGACGATGTCGGCCTTGGCCGCCAGCTCGCGCACGATGGCCAGCCCCTGCGGGCTTTTCATGTCGAGCGCGATGCTCTGCTTGCCGCGATTGGCGCAGAGATAGTAGGTCGAGACACCCTTGTAGCTCGGCACCGACCACGCCCTGGTGTCGTCGCCGCCGTCGATGTTCTCGATCTTCCAGATCTCGGCGCCGAGATCGGCAAGGCTCATCGTTGCCCACGGCCCGGCCAGCACACGCGAGAGATCGAGAACCTTGATGCCTTCGAGCGGCAAGCGCGCGGGTTCTGCCGTACCGGCA
Source organism: Mesorhizobium sp. WSM1497 (assembly GCF_001672455.2). NCBI lineage: Bacteria > Pseudomonadati > Pseudomonadota > Alphaproteobacteria > Hyphomicrobiales > Phyllobacteriaceae > Mesorhizobium > Mesorhizobium sp. WSM1497. Next base: position 284,746 of record NZ_CP021070.1, read on the forward strand.
TTCGCGGAATGGTCCTCAGTCACGATCAAAATTCCTTCGGGTGAATTCGGCAAGCCACTCAGACAGCCCTGAAAGTGTTGATCGGCTCCGGGAAATGGCAGGCGACGCGATGCGAACCACCGGCCGGATCGAGCGGCGGTTCGACGGCAGCGCAGATCGCCTGCGCCTTGAAGCAGCGCGTGCGGAAGCGGCAGCCGGATGGCGGGTTGAGCGGGCTCGGCACATCGCCGCTCAGCACGATGCGCTCGCGCTTGCGCTCCTTCTCGGGATTGGCGAGCGGCACCGCCGACAGCAGCGCCTGGGTGTAGGGATGCAGCGCCCTCGAATAGAGTTCGGCTGCCGGCGCGATCTCGACGATCTTGCCGAGATACATCACCGCCACCTGATGCGAGATGTGGCGCACGACGGACAGATCATGCGCGATGAACAGATAGGAGGTGCCGAAGGATTGCTGGATGTCCTTGAGCAAATTGAGCACGCCGGCCTGCACCGAAACGTCGAGGGCCGAAACCGGCTCGTCGAGGATCACCACTTGCGGATTGAGTGCCAGCGCGCGGGCAATGACGACGCGCTGGCGCTGGCCGCCGGACAGTTCGTGCGGATAGCGCTTGCCATGCTCGGGATTGAGCCGCACCAGTTCGAGCAATTCGGCGACGCGCGCGCGGCGGTCGGCCGCCGACATGTCGCTCATGCGCAGCGGCTCGGCGATGTTGTCGGCAATGCGCATGCGCGGATGCAGCGACCCGTAGGGATCCTGGAAGACGAGCTGGATGTAGCGCCGCATCAGGCGCATGTCTTCGTGATTGAGCGCGAGCAGGTTCTGGCCACGGAACCAGCTTTCGCCGCTGGTCGGCTCGATCAGCCGCATCAGGCAGCGCCCGAGGGTCGACTTGCCGCAACCGGATTCACCGACCAGACCCAGCGTTTCGCCTGGTGCTACGTCGAACGAGACATCGGCGACCGCACGGACATGGGCAACGGCACGGTCGAAGACGAGGCCGCCGCGAACCGGAAAGTCCTTGACGAGATGGCGAACAGAAAGCGCAGCCGCCGGTTTGGTTTCCGCCTGGAGTTGCTCCGCTGCGCTCATGGGGCCACGTCTCCACTGTCCAGGCTCGCCGCCGCCAGCACAGCACTGTGGAAGGGCGGCAAGGTCGTCGCGAAATGACAGGCCGAGAACCGGCCGCCGACATCGTGCAAAGGCGGGTCCTCGGTCCGGCAGCGTGCCGCGGCATAAATGCAGCGCGGATGGAAGGCGCAGCCGCCCGGCAAGCGCCCAAGTGCGGGCGGCGAACCGTCGATCGAGAACAGCCGCTCGCGGCTTTCCTCGAGGTTGGGGATCGAGGCGATCAGGCCACGCGTGTAAGGATGGCGCGGATCGGCGAACAGCTCGGATACGCCTGCCTGTTCGACGACACGGCCGGAATAGACGACCGCGACGCGGTCGGCATGGCCGGCGACGACGCCGAGATCATGGGTGATCAGCACCAGGCCGAGGCCGAGCCGTTCCTGCAGCGAGCGCAGCACGGCCAGGATCTGTGCCTGCACCGTGACATCGAGCGCCGTGGTCGGTTCGTCGGCAATCAACAGGTCAGGATCGTTGGCGACGGCCATGGCGATCACCGCGCGTTGGCGCATGCCGCCGGAGAATTCATGCGGATACTGGTTGACCCGGCGCTCCGGCTGCGGGATCGCCACCAGATGGAGCAATTCGACCGCGCGCGTCATCGCCTGTTTGCGTGTCACGCGCTGATGCAGCCTGACCGCCTCGGCAATCTGGGCGCCGACGGTCATCACCGGATTGAGCGAGGACAGCGGGTCCTGAAAAATCATGGCGATGCGCGCGCCCCTGATCTTGCGCATCTCGCGCGCCGGTTTGCCGACCAGTTCGTCGCCGTTGAAGCGGACCGAGCCGGTGACCACCGCGTTCTTTGACGTGAGGCCGAGCGCGGCGAGCATGCCGACGGACTTGCCCGAGCCGGACTCACCGACAATGCCGACCACTTCGCCCTTGGCGACGTCGAGGTCGATCCCGCGAACCGCTTCGAACTGACTGCCGGCCTTGCGGAATCCGACCCGCAGACCGCGTATGGACAGCAGCGGCTCGCGCTCGCCCACCTTGTCGACTGCGCCCGGTGGCGCTGAGGAAATCTGTGCGCTCATCGCCTAGTCCGACCTTGGATCGAGAATGTCGCGCAAGCCGTCGCCTATGAAGTTAAAGCCGAGCACGATGGTGAGGATGGCGACGCCGGGACCGAAGGCGATCCACCATTGATAGAAATGAACGGCGCCATCGGAGATCATCGAGCCCCATTCGGGTGTCGGCGGCGTGGCGCCGAGGCCGATGAAGCTGAGCGACGCGGCAAGCAGCACGACCTGGCCGAGATCCATGGTTGCGCTGATCAGCACCGGGGTCCAGCAAAGCGGCAATATGTGCGTGAACAGCACGCGCCGCGGCCTGGCGCCGGCGGCGATTGCCGCCTCGACATGCTCGCGCTCCTTCACCTCCAATACCTGCGCCCGCATCAGCCGGGCGTAGACGGGCCACCAGACGAGCACCATGGCTATGGCGGCATTGCCGAGGCCTGGTCCGAGCGACGCCGCGACGGCCATGGCCAGCAGCATCGGCGGAAAGGACAGAGTGACGTCGACAAGCCGCATGATCGCCGCGCCGGTCAATCCGCCGACGAAGCCGGAAATGGCGCCGAGCAGCGAGCCTATGATCACTGCAGAGACGACGACCAGAACCGCGATCGGCAGCGAATGCGCGGCCCCGTGCAGAGTGCGGGCCAGCACATCGCGGCCGAGTGCGTCGGTACCCAGCCAATGCGCCCAGCTTGGCGCCTGAAGCCGGCGTGCGACCATTTCGAGCGGATCGAACTGCACGACCAGGTTGGCGAAGGCGGTCATGAACAGCCAGAACAGGATGACGACCGTGCCGATGACCAATGGCGCGGTCAGCCATTCGGGAACCGTCGAGGAGCGGGATTTGGTGACGACGACCGCCATCAGCTCAACCTCACGCGCGGATTGGCCACCACGTAGAGGATGTCAGTGATGAGGTTGGTGACCAGGAAGGCGAGACCACCGACGATGGTGACGCCGATGATCGCCGGGAAATCGAGCGCACGCGCTGCCTCGACGGCATAGGATCCCATGCCCGGCCAGGAAAAGATGGTCTCGGTCAGCACCGCGCCGGTGATCAGATAGGCGAAGGAATAGCCGATGACGGTCAGGGTCGGCACCATGGTGTTGCGCAACGCGTGGACGATGACGACGCGGAATTCGCTCGCCCCCTTGGCGCGCGCGGTGAGCACGAACTCGCGGCTCATCACATCAAGCATGTTGGCGCGCACCAGCCGCGATATGGTGCCCGAAACCGTCCAGCCGAGGACGAAGGCCGGCAGAAGCAGGTGCCAGAGCGCGTCCTTGAAGACGGTCCAGTCGCCAGCCAGAAGCGAATCGATGGTCAGGAAGCCGGTGATGCCGGGCGGCAATGCCAAGCGGGCATCGACCCTGCCCGGCCCCGGCAGCCAGTTCAGCATGACGGAGAAGATGAACAACAGGCCGAGCCCCGACCAGAACACCGGCAGCGAAGAGCCGAACAAGGCGAACAGCCGCGCGCCATGGTCGATCAGGCTGTTGCGGAAATAGGCGGCCAGCACACCAAGCACGATGCCGAGCGTGGTGCCGAAGATCATCGCGGCGAAAACCAGTTCGAGCGTTGCCGGCAAGCGGTAGAGAATGTCGGTGCCGACATTGCGCTTGGTGATGAACGAGGTGCCAAAATCGCCGCTCAGCAGATTACCAAGATATATCATATAGCGTTCCGGCAAAGGACGATCGAGACCCCAACGCGTCTTGGCGGCGGCCACCACTTCGGGGTTGCTCATCTGCTGTTCGGCGACAATCGCGGTCAGCGGATCCCCCTTGGTCACCGTGGTGATCAGGAAGGCGATGGTGACGATGCCGAGCACCAGAAACGGCATTGCGATAAGCCGGCGCAAAATATAGCGAGACACGTGGCTACCTTCACAAGGAGGGGCTTCGTAAGATGGCACAAGGCGCTGGGACATGCCATCGACGGAAACATATTGACAGCCCGCGAAAGCCGCTGTCAATATAAATGGAATTTAATTTCATTTTTGACGACAGTGCCGACGTCACCGGCCCGACAGGCGGACGACGACGCCAGAAAGACCTCAGCGTGCGCAAGCGAGCCACCAGGGACGAGACGGAGCTTGAAGGCGAAGGCGCACAACTTTCGTCGTCGCTGGTGCGCGGGCTCGGCATCCTGCGCGCCTTCCGGCCGGGCGACGCCTCGCTCGGCAACCAGGACATCATTGCCCGCACCGGCCTGCCCAAAGCCACGGTGTCGCGCATCACCTATACGCTGAGCGCGCTCGGCTACCTCCTGTACGACAAGGATCTCGGCCGCTACAGCCTGGGGTCGGCTACCGTGGCGCTCGGCTATTCGGCGCTCAGTTCAAGCGCCGTCGTGCACGTCGCCCGGCCGCTGATGCAGCCGCTGGCCGATTTGACGGGGGCGGCGGTGGCGCTCGGCACGCGCGACAGCCTCAACATGGTGTATCTAGCCAATTGCCGGTCGGAGAGCCTTGTCACGCTGCGGCTCAACCCGGGCTCCTATCTGCCGATCTGGAAGACATCGATGGGGCTGGCCTATGCGGCGGCCCTTTCACCCGAGGAGCGCGTCAGCCTTGTACGGGCTTTGCAGGAGGCGGAGCCGGACAAGGCAGCGATGATCGCGGCGGCGATCGACGATGCGATCGCCCAATATGCACGCCAGGGCTATGTGACGTCGTTCGGCGCCTGGCACAGCTACATCCATGCAGTCGGCGTGCCGTTCCGCCCGCGTGACGGCTCGCCGCTGGTTGCCATCACCTGCGGCGGCATCGGCGAGATCATCACCGAGGACCGCGCGCATGCCGAGATCGGACCGGCGCTGGTGGCGATGGTGAAAGCACTGGGCGACCAACTCGAGGGAATTCCCGTGTAATCCCGGCACGGGATTGGCCCAGACGATCGGGCTGCATGCCGGCTTGAACTTGCCTGGTGGGGGCAGCACAGTCGCCGCCGATGGCATGGCGCTCGCGTTGTCAGTCCATCGGGTTCGGGTGACGGGGGGAGATCGGATGCCGATGAATTTTGCAGGATGGTTCAGCGACCGGGTGGCGGTCATCACCGGTGGCGCATCGGGCATTGGTCTGGCGGTGGCGCAGAGGATTGTCGAAGAAGGCGGACGGGTTTCGGTCTGGGATCGCGATCCCGCCCAGATCGAACAGGGCAAGGCCGTCATCCCCAGTCTTCACGGCATCGCTATCGACGTTGCCGATGCCGCAGGCGTGGAGCGCGCTGCCCGGTCAACACTCGAAGCGCTTGGCGGTGTCGATATCCTGGTCACCAGCGCGGCGATCACCGGGCCGAACATGACGACCTGGAACTATTCGGCGGAAGATTGGCAGAAGGTCATCGACATCAACATCAACGGCGTCTTCTACTGCAACAAGGCGCTCGTGCCGCACATGCTCGAGCGCAACTATGGCCGCATCGTCAACATCGCCTCGATCGCCGGCAAGGAAGGCAATCCCAACGCCTCCGCCTACAGCACGTCCAAGGCCGCGGTAATCGGCCTGACCAAGTCGCTCGGCAAGGAACTGGCCAAGACCGGGGTGACGGTCAATTGCGTCACGCCGGCGGCCGTGCGCACCGCGATCTTCAAGCAGATGAGCCAGGAGCACATCGACTTCATGCTGTCCAAGATACCGATGGCGCGCTTTGGCGAGGTCGACGAGGTGGCGGCGCTGATCTGCTGGATCGCCTCGGAAGAGTGTTCGTTCACGACGGCCGCCGTGTTCGACGTTTCCGGCGGCCGCGCCACCTACTGAGGCAGAACGAATCTCAATTCCACGTGACGGTGCAACGGACGGAGCATGCGGGCGTATAGTTGGACGCCTCGAATCGACAAGTCGCGACAAGGTAGCGGGAACCATGACACGGAATGCAGCCGTCAGGCGGGAGTTTGCTACTTTTGCTTAGAGCCGAATCTGCCGCACTGTCCGACGATGAGCTTCTGGACCGCTATCAGCGCGCCGCCTTCGATTATTTCCTCGATAACGTGAACCCCGAAAACGGACTGGTCGCCGACACATCGCGGCCAAATTCGCCGGCCAGCATCGCTGTCGTCGGCTTCGCGCTGTCCAGCTATCCGATCGGCGTCGAGCGCGGTTGGATGACGCGCGATGCCGCCGCGAAGCTGACGCTGGCCGCGCTGCGTTTCTTCTCGACCAGCCGGCAAGGCAATAGCGACGACGTCACCGGCCATAAGGGTTTTTACTACCATTTCCTCGATATGCGGACCGGCCTGCGCGTCTGGCGCTGCGAACTGTCGATGGTGGATACGGCGTTGCTGATATCAGGCATGCTGGTGGCGAGCGCTTATTTCTCCGGTGACGATGACGAGGAAGCCGAAATCCGCCAACTGGCCGAGGCGCTCTACCGGCGCGTCGACTGGCGGTGGGCACAAGGTTCAAGCCCGACCCTGCGGCAAGGCTGGAAGCCAAAGAGCGGCTTTCTGCACTATGGCTGGGAGGGCTACAACGAAGCGACGATCCTCTACGTGCTGTCGATGGCCTCGCCTGACAGTCCAACCTCGGATAACAGCTACGAGGGCTGGACGGCGACCTATCAGTGGGAAAACATCTACGGCTACGACGTGCTGTATGGCGGCCCATTGTTCATGCACCAGTTCTCGCATGCCTGGATCGATTTCGCCGGCATCCGCGACGCCTTCATGCGCGAGAAGAACTCGGACTATTTCGAAAACAGCCGCCGCTCGACCTATCTGCATCGCGACTATGCGCGCCACAACCCTTACGGCTATGACGGCTATGAAGAGAACCTTTGGGGACTTTCGGCGGGCGACGGGCCGGGCGGCTTCCGCACCAGCGTGGAGCGACAGCGCCGGCGGTTTTCCGGCTATGCCGCGCGCGGCGCTCCGTTCGGGCCCGATGACGGGACGATCGCCCCTTGGTCCTATCCGGCATCACTGCCTTTCGCGCCGGAGATCTGCCTGGCGGCGCTGCGCCATCTCGGTGATCGCTACCCCGAGGTGATCGACAATTTCCGGCTGCCGAGCGGCTTCAATCCGACATTGGCGAACCGGCGTAAATTCGGGAGGCACGGCTGGGTGTCGGAAGGCCACTATGGGCTGGATCAGGGTATCGTGGTGATGATGATCGAGAACCATCGGTCAGGGCTGATCTGGAAGCTGATGCGGTCCAATCAGCATATCCGTCGCGGCCTGCACAAGGCCGGATTCAATGGCGGCTGGCTGTCTCAGCCGGCAAGCCCGGCGTCAGGTGGCGGCAATGTCGCGTGACCGGACCAGGATCACCGCCTTCCCCGTCGACAGCAACGACATCAGTCTGATCGCGAGCGCCCATCCGCCGCACTGGAAGAACCCGCAGCCGGACGGTCCCTACAACCTCGTCGTCATCGGTGCCGGGCCGGCTGGGCTGACTGCCGCCTACGAAGCGGCCAGCCTCGGCGCAAAGGTCGCGCTCATCGAGCGCAATCTGATCGGCGGAACTTGCGTCAATGTCGGTTGCATCCCGTCCAAGTCGATCATCCGCACCGCAAGGCTTTATGCCGACATGCGCGATGCCTTGAATTTCGGCGGCGACATGCCGGACCGTCTTCACGTCGACTTTCCGCGCGCCATGACGCGGATGCGGCAGATCCGGCAGCGGATCAGCCGCGCGGATGCCGCCGATAGGCTGGTTTCCGAAGGCATCGACCTTTATTTCGGCGAAGCGCTGTTTTCCGGACCGGACGCTGTCACGGTCGCCGGACAAACCTTGCGTTTCAGGAAGGCGCTGATCGCGACAGGCGCGCGCCCGAGGCTGCCGACGATTCCAGGCCTTGCCGAGGCCGGCTATCTCAGCAACGAGACCATGTTCGAGCTCACGGAGTGCCCGAAGCGGCTTCTGGTCATTGGCGGCGGACCGCTCGGCTGCGAGGCGGCGCAGGCCTTCTGCCTGCTCGGTGCCAAGGTCATCCTGGCGCAACGGGAACCGATGTTCCTGCCCGGCGAGGGACGCGACGCCGCCCAGATCCTTTCGGACGCGCTGGCGCGCGAAGGTGTCGAGGTTCGCCTCAACACCGAGGTGGTAGCGGTGCGAACGGAAGGCGGCAAGAAGCTCGCCGATCTGGAGTGCGACGACATCACGACAACGATTTCCGTCGACGAGATCATCACCGGCATCGGCCGATCGCCCAATGTCGACGGCCTCGACCTGGAAAACGCCGGGGTGGCATACGATGCCGACGGTATCAAGGTGGACGATTATCTCCGCACCACAAATCCGCACATCTATGCGGCGGGCGATGTCTGCCTCGCCTACAAATTCACCCACACCGCCGAGGCCACAGCTCGCATGGTCGTGCGCAATGCCCTGTTTCTCGGACGCAGGAAACTGAGCGAGCTGGTCATTCCGTGGTGCACCTACACCGATCCCGAGATCGCCCATGTCGGCCTCTATCCGGCGGAGGCGCGCCAGAACGGCATCCCGGTCAAGACTTATACGGTGCTGATGCACGATGTCGCCCGGGCGGTCATGGACGGCGAGGAGGAGGGTTTCGTCAAAATCCACGTCAGGGAAGGGTCCGACCGCATCCTGGGCGCCACGGTCGTCGCCAGCCATGCCGGTGAGATGATCAATGCGGTGTCGCTGGCCATCAAATCGGGCATGGGATTGCGTGCGCTGGCCGACGTCATCCATCCCTTCCCGACGCAGGCGCTAGGCATAAAGATGGCCGGCGACGCCTATCGGCGGACAAGGCTCACCTCATCATGGAAGCATCTGGCGGGCCGCTGGTTGGCGTGGTCCAGGCGATGGTGACATTCCGGCAGCCTGCCGCAGCTGGTGCGTCGGACATTCGGCGACGATGCGGCGCTTGACGAAAGCCCCGTCGACCATCTCGGATATCCGCCAAACGTCGGTGCCATCCAGAGGTTAGCCGGCTCTATATTTCCGCGGATCCTGCGGGCCCTGCCGACCGCGACTCCAATTTCGTGGCTGCCCTGTCAGTGCGTGCAGAAGTTCTTGCCGAATGGGCTCGAGATAGGTTTGCGGATGCAAGCGTCCCCAAACATGGTCGCGCTCGGTCAGATGCTTAGCCTGCTCTATCCAGCGCCTCGGCGCATCGGGGTCCCTGACCTCATGCCAGTCGTCGACGATAATGACCGGCAGACCCTGATAGAGCGGGTCGAGCGGCGAGGTCTTGGTGACGACGATGCAGCCGAGATAAAACAACTCCCATGTCCTATGGCAGTCCAGGCCGTTGCCTTCGGTGGACAGCACAAGCGGGTATTGCGAGTACAGTTGCCAGATCGAGCGCTGCGAGACGCGTTTCGTCAGGAAATCGACATGCGGACATCCGCGCAGGGCATCAAGCAGTTCCCGGCGCTGTCTCGAGCCATTGCTGATGCTGAAATCAGAGAACAGTCTGGGCGGGCGGCGGTCCACATGATCCTGCCGGGCGCGTATGATTTCCAGTTGCTTCACAAGCCCTTCCGGCGTGGCGAAGGACCGAGGCGTGTGAAGATCGAGCCCGATCGGGAAAGGCTTGACCCTGGGGTGAGTGCCGTCACAATTCTGGCTGTACCAGGAGACTAGGAAGGGGTTGGCGAGAAGCTGGTCGACGGTGTCCTTCGCCAGATCCGACGGCACCGAAGCATCGCCATCGGTCGTCAGCAGCGTGAACGGTGCCGTGATCGTCGGCAACACGATCCTGACGAACGTGTCGAGATCACAGGTTTGCGCATCCCTGGACAAGGTGCTCAGACGCAGCCAGACGATGCCATGTGCGCCGCTGTAATGCTGGCGGAAAAATGCCTCGCTCTGTGTCGATGCGGTTGACGCGTTGCGATACCAGCGCGGCCCGGCGAAATCGCAGAAATGTCCGATCCCTTGCGACCACAGCACGGGCGGAACGCCAAGAAATCTCAGCGCCCTGGAATAGACGGCTCTTTTGACTGCCCTTCGCAACCTGCCCATGGGCAACTCCTAGCGCGGATGCCAATACCGTTGCAACGTGCTGCCCGACATATTCGCCTTGAGCGGAACAAAGGCCAAAAGTTTCCCCGCAATACCCCTTCCGGCTCCGGAGAACCCAACTTACGACAGGCGCAGCCGCCGGCGAGGCTCGATCTACAGACTTGATTATGACAAAGTCGAAGGGCTTGCGGTCGGCGCAAGGCCGCACGTCTCAATCGTGCAATTCCCGCGATATCGGCGGCCCCACCGAAAAGCCGGAGAATGTGACCTCAAAGCCCTCGCGTTGCGGCGAACAGCACATCATGCCGACATCGACCGTCCTGGAGATCGGAAAGTAGGCAAGCCGCACAGGCTTCCAGTGGCCGTCGGAAGCATCGAGATACTGGACACGGATCGTTTCGGCGTGACGGGTCAGCCGGATCCTGACGCCGCCCGGACCGGCATGAATGGCGACCAGCGACCAGTCTGACGTGTCGTTGGTGACCACGACGGAGAAATAGGCAAGGCCGTCGGTGTACTCGATACCGGCCTTGATCCAATGGGTTTCGCTGAGCCGGACCATCAGCCCCGCCTGATCATAAAGCACCTCGTAGTCGCCTTTGACGGTGACCTCGGCGGTGAAATCGCCTTCGACGGGCCGGTGCAGGAAGTGGCCATTGTCGCGCCAGAAACCGTAGAAGGTCTCGCGCCAGAAATCGGTCTCCTTGCCGGTGCGCACACGAACGCTGTCGCCGTCGAAAGAATGGTGCGGCGGCGGGTTAAGCCAGGTCAGGTCCTGCACTGTCATCCTTCGCGCCGCTCCAATCCAGATGTGCATGGCGGGGTTGCCGGCGTGGTCGGCAGTGACCGATCAGCCCGGCTGATCGGTCGACGGCTGATCAGCCCGCGAATGTATAGGCCGTCTTTACCGTGGTGTAGAACTCCGCCGCATAGTGGCCCTGCTCGCGCGGCCCATAGCTCGAACCCTTGCGGCCGCCGAAGGGAACATGGAAATCGACACCCGCCGTCGGCAGGTTGACCATCACCATGCCGGCCTCCGAATTGCGCTTGAAGTGCGTGGCATGCTTGAGGCTCGAGGTGCAGATGCCGGAGGTCAAGCCGAAGGGCGTGTCGTTGGCAACGGAAAGCGCCTCGTCATAGTCCTTGACGCGAATGACGCTGGCGACAGGCCCGAAAATCTCCTCGCGCGAACTGCGCATGGCGTTGGTCGCCTCGGTCAGCAACGCCGGCTGCAGGTAGAAGCCCGGCGTCTTGCGGTCGAGCCGCTCGCCACCGAAGGCGAGCGTGGCACCTTCCCTGACACCGATGGCGATATAGTCCTCGTCCTGCTTCAGCTGCGTCGCGTCGACGACAGGACCGATCTGGGTCTGCGCGTCGAGCGCATCGCCGATGACCAGTTTGCTCATGCGATCCTTGAGGGCGTCGACGAAGCGGTCGTGAATGCCGTCAGCCACAATCAGCCTGGACGAGGCGGTGCAGCGCTGGCCGGTCGAGAAGAAGGCACCATTGAGCGCGCAATCGACGGCGATCGCGAGGTCGGCATCGTCGAGCACGACCAGCGGGTTCTTGCCGCCCATTTCAAGCTGGAACTTGCGCATGTGTTCGATGCTTGCCGCAGCGACGCGCTTGCCGGTGCCGACCGAGCCGGTGAAGCTGATGGCGTTGACATCGGGACTGTCGAGCATCGCCTGACCGACGACCGAGCCCTTGCCCATGACGAGATTGAGCACGCCCTTCGGCAGGCCGGCGCGATGCAGGATGTCGACGATGGTCCAGGCGCTCTCGGGAACCAGTTCCGCCGGCTTGAAGACGACGGTGTTGCCGTGTGTCAGCGCCGGGGCGATCTTCCAGGCCGGAATAGCGATCGGAAAATTCCACGGCGTGATGATGCCGACCACGCCGACCGCCTCGCGCGTCATCTCGACGCCGACGCCCGGCCGCACGCTCGGCACGACCTCTCCGGTCAAACGCAACGTTTCGCCGGCAAAGAAGTCGAATATCTGGGCGGCGCGAATTGTCTCGCCGATGCCTTCGGCCAGCGTCTTGCCTTCCTCTCGCGCCAGGTTGCGGCCGATCTCGTCCTTGCGCGCCAGAATCTCGTCGGAGGCCTTTTTCAACACCGCGTGACGCGCCAGCGGACCGGAGCGGGACCAAGCCGGGAACGCTGCCTTGGCCGCGGCGATCGCCTGCTGGGCCTGTTCGACACCCGCCGAGGCATAGTCGCCGACGACGTCGCCGGTATCCGAGGGGTTGATGTTGCGCGAACCGGCATCGCCGACCCACTCGCCATCGATGAGGTTCTTTCGAAACAGCGTCATATCGTGTGTTCCTGCTTGTTGGCCGCGCGGGCATCTGTCTGAACTGGTATTTGCCAGACAATTGCCTCGCGGGAAAGCAAACAGTGAACCGCCAGCCGCGACAAAAATCCCCGTGCCTGCGCCGCGCGGATGGCGGGCGACGACGATTCCCCATCGAGCCTCGATGCAGCCAACCTCCATCGTGCATCAATCGGCTTGGGCCGATTCATCCTGTACACTTATGTCCATAGCCTTGATTTGCCTGAGGCAGCATGTCATGCGTCGTGTCGATGGCAGCTCTCGAAACGACGATTCAGCGCGCCGGCGCCACCGGCAACATCAAGGCCACTCGCGAAGACTGGCTGAAGCTTGCGCTTGAAACGTTGATCTCTGACGGAGTCGAACGCGTCCGCGTGCTGACGCTTGGCCAGAAGCTCGATGTGTCGCGCTCCAGCTTCTACTGGTATTTCAAGAGCCGGCAGGATCTGCTCGATCAGTTGCTGGATTACTGGCGGCAGACGAATACCAAATTCATCGTGGAACGCGCCAGGCGGCCTTCCGCCACCGTCATACGCGGGGTGATGAGCATTTTCGAATGCTGGGTGGACGAAAGGCTGTTCGACCCCCAGCTGGATTTCGCGATCAGGGCCTGGGCCCGTCGTTCGCCCGCCATCAGGCGCGCCTTAGACGAGGCCGACGAGGAGCGTGTCAACGCCATACGCGACATGTTCATGCGTCACGGCTACGACGAGGAGGATGCCTTCGTGCGGGCCCGCGTGCTGTATTTCATGCAGATCGGCTATTACTCGCTTGAGCTCAACGAGCCGATGAGCAGCCGCCTGCCTCACGTCGCCGGTTATCTGCGCAGCTTCACCGGCCAGGAGCCTCCGGCGGAGGATGTCGAGGACTTCTCGCGCTATGTCGAGAAGACGCTTTCGCGCAACCGATAGTACGGCCCGGCCGCCGCGGCCTGACGATTTCGCATCGCGCATCGGCCCAATGGCAAGCACGGTTGCTGCCGACAGCAGCAGAGGAGCCCTCTGCCGTATCGGCGCAGAGCGGCGCACGGGCGCTCATTCCGCTGTCCGCCATCCTCTAGACACATATGTACAATACCGATAGGGTACGCCACACTGGCTGGGTGGAGTGCGACAGGATGAAATCCCAATATCGGGCGATCGTCATCGGCGGCGGCGTGGTTGGGGCCTCGGTGCTCTATCACCTGGCGAAGTTCGGCTGGAGCGACGTCGCGCTGATCGAACGCGAGGTGCTGACCGCAGGGTCGAGTTGGCATGCGGCCGGCGGGTTCCATGCGCTGAACGCCGATCCCAACATCGCCGCCCTGCAGGCCTACACGATCGACCTGCTCTCCGAGGTCGAGAAGGAATCGGGCCAGAGCATCGGCATGCACATGACCGGTGGCATCTCGGTCGCCTCGGCGCCGGAGCGCTGGGAATGGCTCAAGGCTTCCTACCGCATCTTCCAGACCATGGGCATCGACGATGTCCACCTGGTCGGAGTCGATGAGATCAAGCAGCGCTGCCCGATCCTCAACACCGACGGCATGCTGGGTGGACTCTATGCCGCGCGCGAAGGCCATATCGATCCCTCGGGCGTCGTGCACGCCTATGCCAAGGCAGCCAGGCTGCGCGGCGCCGATATCATCGAGCACAACCGCGTGCTGGCACTCAACCGCCGCGCGGACGGCGGCTGGGACGTGGTCACCGAGAAGGGCACGGTGATTGCCGAACACGTCGTCAATGCCGGCGGGCTGTGGGCCAAGCAGGTCGGCCGGATGGCCGGCATCGACCTGCCGGTGTCGCCGATGGAGCACCATTATCTCGTCACCGAGGCGCTGCCCGAAATCCAGGCGCTGGACAAGGAATTGCCGCTGATCGTCGATCTCGAAGGCTTCACCTACATGCGCCAGGAACAGAAGGGCCTGCTGCTCGGCATCTACGAGATCAACCACAAGCACTGGAACATGGATGGGGCGCCGTGGGATTACGGCATTGAACTGATCCAGGAAGACACCGACCGCATCGCCGACGAGTTGGCCCTCGGCTTCAGCCGATACCCCTGCCTGGAGAATGCCGGCATCAAGCGCTGGGTGAACGGCGCCTTCACCTTCTCGCCGGACGGCAATCCGCTGGTCGGCCCGGTGCGCGGGGTTCCCAACTACTGGGTGGCGTGCGGCGTCATGGCCGGTTTCCTGCAAGGCGGCGGGGTCGGCAAGTCGCTTGCCGAATGGATGATCCATGGCGAGCCGGAAGCCGATGTCTACGGCATGGACATCGCCCGCTATGGCGATTTCGCCTCCAACCGCGAATACATCAGGCAGACCACCGGGCAGTTCTATTCGCGCCGCTTTGTCATGAGCTATCCCAACGAGCAGTTGCCGGCGGGGCGGCCCTTGAAGACAGCCGGCGCGCATGACGCGATGGATGCCGCCGGCGCGCGCTGGGGCAATTCATGGGGCATGGAAGTGCCGCTCTATTTCGCGCCGCATGGCTTCGTCGAGACACCGACGCTGAAGCGCTCCAACGCCTTCGACATCGTCGCACAGGAGTGCCGCAAGGTGCGCGAGGGCGTCGGTCTGCTCGATATCACTGCCTTCTCACGCTACGAAATCGCCGGGCCGCAGGCGGAAGCTTGGCTCGACCGGCTGCTTGCCTGTGCGCTGCCCAATCCGGGTCGCGCCAAGCTCGCGCCTATGCTCGGCGAAAACGGCAAGCTCAAGGGCGACCTCACCGTCTTCAACTGGGGCGATGGCTCCTGGTGGATCATGGGATCCTACTATCTGCGGCAGTGGCATATGCGCTGGTTCGAGCAGCATATGAGCGACGGCGTCACCGTCCGCGACATTTCAGACGCGGTCGTCGGTTTCTCGCTGGCTGGTCCCAATGCGCGAATGCTGCTTGAGCGCCTCACACATCAGGACGTTTCGCACGAGGCCTTTGGCTTTCTAGCCTGCAAGACATTGGATGTCGGGCTGGTGCGGGCCAAAGTCGGGCGGCTCTCGGTCATCGGCGAACTCGGCTACGAGATCCATTGCCAGGCCAATGAGCACGCAGGCCTGCGCCGCGCGCTGCTTGCCGCAGGCAGCGATCTGGGCGTCACCGAATACGGCTTCGGCGCGGTCAATTCGCTGCGGCTCGAAAAGAGCTTTGGTATCTGGTCGCGCGAGTTCACGCAGGACTATACGCCCGATGAGACCGGGATGGACCGCTGGATCGCTTTCGACAAGGGCGATTTCATCGGCCGCGAGGCGGCCCGGAAGGAGCTGAAGGCTTCATCGAGGCGCACGTTGGTGACGCTTGAAATCGACGCGGTGGACGCCGATGCCAGCGGTTACGAGCCGGTCTGGTATAGAGGCAAGCTTGCTGGCTTCGTCACCTCGGGCGGCTACGGCCATACGGTCGGCAAGAGCCTCGCCATGGCGCTGGTCGAGCGCGAGGTGGCTGATATCGATACGCAGTTGACAACCCACATCGTCGGCGTCGAAAGAGGTGCGCGCGTCATCGCCTCGTCGCCATACGATCCACTGGGCAAGGCGATGCGGGCATGACCGATCGAACGGGTGACGTCGGTGCGGAAGACCATGCGATGATCCACGTTTCTTTCCGAAAATCAGGCCTGTCCGGCACGTCATGACCACACACTATTCCGCCTTTTCGCTGTTCAAGGAGGGCCTGGCCGGCCAAACCGGCTGGCAACCGGCGTGGCGCTCGCCCGAGCCGAAACTGTCCTATGATGCGATCGTCATCGGTGGCGGCGGCCATGGGCTGGCAACGGCCTATTACCTGGCCAAGAACCACAACATCACCAGCGTAGCGGTGCTGGAAAAAGGCTGGATCGGCGGCGGCAACACCGGCCGCAACACCACCGTGGTGCGCTCCAACTACTATTATCCGGAGAGCGTCGAGCTCTACGGGCTGGCGCACCGGCTCTATGAGGGATTGTCGAAAGAGCTCAACTACAACGTCATGCTGTCGCAACGCGGCATGGTCAATCTCTGCCACTCGACCGGCGAGATGGAGATCGGCGCCCGCACCGTCAACGCCATGCAGATCAACGGCATCGATGCGGAGCTGTTTTCGCCTGACGATGTGCGCCGGGTGGCGCCGATCTACAATTTTTCACCGGACGCACGCTTCCCGGTGTTCGGCGGTATCTGGCAAGGCAGGGCCGGAACGGCACGCCATGATGCGGTCGCCTGGGGCTATGCGCGGGCCGCAAGCCGACTCGGCGTCGACATCATCCAGAACTGCGAGATCACCGATTTCATCATCCAGGGCGGCCGCTGCCGTGGCGTCCAGACCTCGCGTGGCGCGATCCGTGCCGAGCGTATCGGCATGGCGGTGGCCGGGCATTCTTCGGTGCTGGCGGCCAAGGCCGGCTTCCGCCTGCCGATCAATTCCTATGCGCTGCAGGCCTGCGTTTCCGAGCCGGTCAAGCCAATCCTCGACACGGTGGTGCTGTCGCCCGGCTGCGGCGTCTATGTCAGCCAGTCGGACAAGGGCGAGATCGTCATCGGCGGCGGGCTCGACCGCATCCCCTCCTACGCGCAGCGCGGCAATCTGCCTACGCTGGAGGGGGTGATTGCCGGCCTGCTGGAGATGTTCCCGATCTTCGGCCAGCTCAAGCTGATGCGGCAATGGGCTGGGATCGTCGATGTCGTGCCGGATTCCTCGCCGATCATCGGCCCCTCGCCGCTGCCCGGCCTGTTCCTCAATTGCGGCTGGGGCACGGGCGGCTTCAAGGCCATTCCCGCAGGCGGCACGCTGCTGGCGAACCTGCTGGCGACTGACGAACACAACCACATCAGCCGTCCGTTCGACCTTGATCGCTTCGCCAGCGGGCGCCTGATCGACGAAGCGGCCGGCTCCGGCATCGCGCACTGATACATGTCGCCCAAAAGTGCGCAGCGGTTTTGGGAGAACGACATGCATAAAGACGAAGATTGAGGATTTTATGCAGCTTTTCCCTTGCCCATTCTGCGGCCCGCGCGACGAAACCGAATTCCACTATGGCGGCGATGCCGGCAATGCGCGGCCGGATGGCGCCGATGTGCCGATCGATCGCTGGGCTGATTACCTCTATCTGCGCACCAACCCGAAAGGCACGGCGCGCGAAATCTGGGTTCACATGAACTGCGGCGAGTTCTTCGTCATGGAGCGCGACACCGTCACCCACAAGGTGCTGTCCTCGGCCGCACTCGGCGGGGAGCACGTCGCGTGACCGCCTCGCGCCTTGCCACCGGCGGCAGCGCCATCGACCGCTCGCGCCTGATCCGCTTCAGCTTCGACGGCACCACCGTGCAAGGCTTTGCCGGCGACACCATCGCCTCGGCGCTGCTGGCGGGTGACGTCGCGGTCGTCGGCCGCAGCTTCAAATATCACCGGCCGCGCGGCATATGGGGCGCCGGCGTCGAGGAGCCAAATGCGCTGGTCGATATCGGCGGCTCGCGGGCGACGCCCAACACGCGCGCCACGACCGAGCCGGCGCGCGACGGACTGGTGGCGAAAAGCGTCAACGCCACGCCCAGCGCACTGGCCGACCGCAACGCCTTCCTGGACCGTTTTGCGCGCTTCATCCCGGCCGCGTTCTACTACAAGACCTTCATGTGGCCGGACTGGCACAGGTTCGAGCCGCGCATCCGCGCCATGGCGGGGCTGGGCACAGTCGATGCCGACTGGACCTCGCCCGGCATGGCCGACCAGATCAACCATCATTGCGACGTGCTGGTGGTGGGCGCGGGGCCGGCAGGGCTGGCGGCGGCAAGACTGGCGTCCGGTGCTGGCCTGACCGTCACACTGGTCGACGACCAGCAGAGCCCCGGCGGATCGCTCGGCCATCGTGCCGCGGAGATCGACGGCAAGCCGGCGGCCGTATGGGTCAAGGAGACGATTGCCGGGCTTGCCGCTGGCGGTCACCTCATCCTGCCTTCGACCACCGCCTTCGGCATTTACGACCACAATCTGGTCGGGCTGAACCAGCGTCATCTCGACGGCCGGCCGGATACGCTGTGGCGCGTCAGGCCGCGCCAGATCGTGCTGGCGACCGGCGCCATAGAGCGACCGCTGCCCTTCGCCAACAATGACCTGCCGGGCATCATGTCGGCGGATGCGGCGCTCGCCTATCTCCGGCGCCACGCTGTGCTGGTCGGCCGCCGCATCATCGTCGCAGCCAACAATGACAGCGCCTATGAGGTGGCGGGGGCGCTTGCCGAGGTCGGCGCCGAAGTCAGGCTTGTCGATATCCGGCGTGACGGCACGCCTGCGGCGGCGGCCAATGTCCGGCTGATCAAGGGGCGTTCTCTCGCATCCGCCAGCGGCAAGCTGCGCGTCGACGGGGTGACGCTCGACGACGGCACGAGGTTCGATGCCGATTGCGTTGTGGTCTCGGGCGGCTGGACGCCGACCATTCATCTCTTCGGCCAGGCCAAGGGCAAGCTCGCCTGGAGCGATGCGCGCGCGGCCTTCCTGCCGGGCGAACCGGTCGGCGGTATCGCCGTGGTCGGCGCCGCAGCCGGCGCGGTCTCCTTGTCGGAGGTGTTTGCCGGCGTGGAAAAGGCATTCGCCGGCAAGGAAAACGCGGCAACACCACGCAGCACCGGGCCGGAGGCGACGGACGGCATTCTCCCGGCCTGGCCGATGCCGGGCTCGAAAGGCCGCATCTGGATCGACTATCAGAACGACGTGACGGTGAAGGACGTCGAGCTGGCCGCACGCGAAAACTTCGTCTCGGTCGAACATCTGAAGCGCTACACCACGCTCGGCATGGCGACCGACCAGGGCAAGACCTCCAACCTGCCCGGGCTGGCGCTGATGGCAGGGATTACCGGCCGCACGGTGCCGGAGGTCGGCACCACCACCTACCGGCCGCCGTTCACGCCGGTGCCGCTGGCAAGCTTTGCCGGCGCGCGCGTCGGTGAATTGATGGCGCCGGTACGGCGGCTGCCGCTCGAAAACGTCCATCGCGCCAGCGGCGCTGTCTTCCAGGAATATGGCGGCTGGCTGCGGCCTGCTCATTATGGCGGCAACGCGGACGCGGAACGTTCGATCGCGGACGAGGCGCGACGTGCGCGCCAGTCGGTCGCGCTGTTCGATGGTTCGACGCTCGGCAAGATCGAGGTGATCGGGCCGCAGGCGGCGGCGTTCGTCGATTTCCTCTACTACAACACCATGTCAACATTGAAACCGGGCCGCTGCCGCTATGGCTTCATGCTGTCTGAGAACGGCGTGGTCTTCGACGACGGCGTGCTGGTGCGGCTGGACGAGCATCGCTTCATCGTGTCGTGCTCGTCCTCGCATGTCGCCGCCGTCCATGCGCGGCTGGAGGAATGGCGCCAGGACCGTTTTGGCCGCAGCGCCGTTTACATCCACAACGCCACACCGGACATGGCGACACTGACCGTTTCGGGGCCAAATGCCCGCAAGCTGCTGGAAAAGCTGCATCTTGGCCTCTCGCTCGACGATGCCGACCTGCCGCATATGGCGATCGGTCATGGCACTTATGCCGGCGACGAAGTCCGCATCGCCCGCGTCAGTTTCACCGGCGACAGGAGCTACGAGATTTCGATCCGGGCCGACCACGCCGAGCCGCTATGGGCGCATCTGCGCGAGGCCGGCCAGGCGCTCGACGCCATCGTCATCGGCCTGGAGGCGCTGATGATCCTGCGTGCCGAAAAGGGTTTTATCGTCATCGGCAAGGACACCGACGGCACCACATTGCCGCATGATCTCGGCGTCCACGGTCCGCGGGCCAAACGCAAGACCGAGTTCGTCGGCCGCCGCTCATTGTTCACCGAGGAGGCGTCGCGTGACAATCGCATGCAGCTTGTCGGGCTGGCAGTGCCGCAAGGCGAAGCACCGCTGCCGACCGGCGCGCATGGCATCAAACGGATCGACGGCAGATTGCGCAGCCAGGGCTTTGTCACCTCGAGCTACCAGAGCCCGACGCTTGGCCGCCCGGTTGCGCTTGGGCTGATAGAGCGCGGCGCGACGCGGCACGGCGAGACGATCGACATCCAGCATCTCGGCAAGATCAGCAAGGCGACAATTACCGCCCCTTGCGCCTTCGACCCGGCAGGAGACCGGCTGCATGCGTGATCTCGCGGAAAAATGGTCCGTTGCACCGGACTGGCAGGGCGCGGTCATCGCCACGCCGGGCCTTGCGATACGAGCAGTCCTCGACCTCTCCCAGTTGCTGGTCAGCGGCGATCTCGACGCATGGGCGCGAGTATCTGGCGTGGACCGCACTGGTGTCGGAGCCTTTGGCACCGCACAAGGTGACCGCTATGCGGCACGACTGGCGCGCGACCGGCTGCTGGTCGTCTCGAACAGCCCGCTTGCCATCGCCTCGGGCTGGCACACAGACGGGTTCGCGGTGACGGCGATCAGCGCCGGGTTGCAAATGTTCGAGGCCGAGGGCACGGCGCTCGACGCTTTCATCGCGCGTGGAACGACGCTCGATCCCAGCCAAGCGAGCGCCAGTGCAGCGCTGTCCTTCGCCGACATCAGCGCCGTCGTCTATCGCCATGACGCCAAGCTGCGCATCCATGTCGATCGCGGTCTTGCCGTCTATCTCTGGACATGGATGGAAATTGCCGCCGGCAACATCGCCGCAGGATCAGCGAAGTAGCCGGTTACGGCTGGTCAGAGTGTGAACGACCAGAACAGGCAGGCCAGCGTCGCAGCGGCAAAGACGACGAAGAACAGGCTGCGCAGCAGCACGTTGCGGCGCAGCTCGTTCATGACAAAGTGACAACCGACGATCGCCGCGGCAAACAGGAACCGCCAGTTCAGCAATGTCCACACGGCGCTGCCCTGCCCGAACGCCCATCTGGCGACCATACAGCCGACGATGGTCGCAAACAGTGCGATCACGGTCCAGAAAAGGGCATCGGCGGCATGGGTCAGGACGATACCGGCCGCCCTTATCGGCAGGATCATCATCAGCATCGCGCTGAAGAAATAGACGGCGGCAATCGGGATGAACACGCCGGCGTCGGCAATGCCGTCAAGGCGCCTGACGCCGATCGCGCCATAGGGATAGCCGTGCCTGGCGACAGCCAGGCTCAACGCCATGAGCAAGGCGGTCAGCACGGCGACCAATGCGAAGGATGTGAGGGCTTTGCTCATGACGTTCCTGTCCCAGACGAATCAGACAGGAACGGTTTTAGCGGTCGGTCGTAAATTGCGCGTAAGCGGGGGCGCTGCCCTCACGGATTTCGTTCAGTTCAATCTGGCTGACGACAGGCTATTCAGCGGCGATCCGGCCTGCCGAACGATTGGCCAGCACAAAGCCGACCTCGTCGACCGCCTGCGCCGCACGCTTAAGGATCGCCTCGGAGCGCAGTACGCCGTCGGTGAAATCCTTGTCGGTGGCGTAGACGGCGGTGGGCAGCGCAAAGGCCTCGAAGAAGCCGAACAGCGGCCGCAGCTGATGCTCGACGATCAAGGCATGGCGCTCGCCACCGCCGGTCGCCGTCAGCACGATGGGCTTTCCCCGCAATGCCGCCGGATCGATCAGGTCGAAGAAATGCTTGAAAAGGCCGGTATAGCTGCCCTTGTAGGTCGGCGAGCCCACGACAAGCACGTCGGCGGCGAGGATTTGTTCCAGGATCGCGTGCGCCTGGCCGTCGAGATCGCGGGCCCATTTCGCCGTTCCCAGCGTCGGGCCGAGGTCCTCGATATCATAGGTGCTCGCCGACAGGCCGTGGCTGGCGGCAATGTCCCTGGTGACCAGATCGACGAAGGCGCGCGTCTTTGACGGCCTGGTGATGTTGCCGGAAAAGCCGACGACTGTTGGGTTTGACATGGCAGTGGGCCTCTTGAATGGTCGAAGGTTTGACGTGGCAGGCCGCCAGCCCGCCGGTGGAAAATCAGCTCCAGGCGTGCAGCGGCGGGTTTTCGCCGTTGAGGAAATATTTGCCGAGGATCGAGTATTTCCAGCGCACCGGATCGTGCAGCGTGTGCGTGCGAGCGTTGCGCCAATGCCGGTCGAGATTGTGCTCGGCCAGGGTTGAGCGGGTCCCTGCCAGTTCGAACAGCTTGTTGGTGGCGGCGATGGCGATCTCTGTCGACAAGATCTTGGCTTCAGCAGTGACGATCTGGGCGTGCGCCACCGTCTCGGCTGTCGGCTCGGCCACTGCCCGGTCGATTGCATGACCGGCCTTTTCGAGCAGCGCCTGCGCCGCGTGCAGGCGCAGCGTCAGGTCGCCGATGGCCTGAATAGTGTAGGGATCGTCCCAGGCGTTGTCGACGCCGCTGTCGATCCAGGCGCGGCTTTTGGTCCTGACGAAATCGACCGTCTCGTCGATCGCCGCCTGGGCGATGCCGGTGTCCACGGCCACCTGGATGATCTGGAAGATGGCGCCGTCGGCGGTCGGTTTGTCGTAGCCCTTGTAGCCGGGTACCAGATGCGTCTTCGGCACCTTGACGTTGTCGATGATGACGGTGCCGGACAGGGTCGTGCGCTGGCCGAAGCTCGACCAGTCGTCGATGACGGTCAGGCCGGGTGCGCCGCGGTCGGCGATCGCATACCAGGCGCGGCCCTCGTCATCGAGCGCCACGATCGGCACCAGATGGGCGAGCAGCGCGCCGGACGAATAGAATTTCCGGCCGCTGACAACCACATGATCGCCGGCATCGGTGAAGCGGGTCTCGAAATCGGCGGCGCGCTTGGAACCGAACTCGGAAAAGGCGTTGCCGAACCGGGTGCCCTTCAGCGCTTCGGCGAACAGCAGCTTCTGCTGATCGGCGTCGGACACGGTGCGGACGGCGGCTACAACACCGAGATGATTCTGCGCAACCTGGCCAATCGAGGAATCCGCCGCCGAGATGATCTCGATCACCTTCGCCAGCGTCGCATAGGACACCTCCGGCCCACCGAATGCCTTGGGTACATTGATCGACCACAGGCCGCTTTGCGAAAAGGCATCGAGTTCGGCGACCGGCCAGATCCGTTCACGGTCGCGCCGGGAGGAGTCCTTGACGAATTCGGCGGCGAGCGCATGGGCAACCGCAATCGCCTCGGCGTCGTCCTTGATGATGTGCGCCGGGGCGGTCGGCCTTGCGACTGGCGGCACGGCGGCGGAAGCCTTGTCGGTCTTGACGGTCGAAACGGTCATTTCACTGCTCCTTGGGATTTCGATTCAGGCAACGGCGTGGAGATGGGCGGGCTTGGTGGCGGGTGACGCCTGTTGCCCGGGGTTCGATTGACCGAGATAGAAGGCCCTGATGTCCTCGCGCTGGCGAAGCTCGGGGGCCGCGCCGGCGAGAACGGAAACGCCGTTCTCCAGCACCGTGGCATGGTCGGCATATCGCAGCGCCACTGCGGAGTTCTGCTCGGCGACCAGGATGGATAGGCCAGTCTCGCGGTTGAGTTTTTTCAAGCTCTGGAAGATGTCCTGGACGATGATTGGCGCGAGCCCCATCGACGGTTCGTCCAGGACGAGCAGCCGCGGCCGCGACATCAGCGCCCTGCCGATGGCGGTCATCTGCTGTTCGCCGCCGGAGGTCAGGCCGGACAATGTCCGGCGTTTTTCCCGAAGCCTCGGGAAATAGCCGTAGATCCGTTCGAGATCCCCGTTGATCTCGGCGCGGCTGCCGCTGCGGCCGATGCCGCCGGCGATCAGATTCTCCTCGACGGTGAGGCTTTTGAAGCAGTGGCGGCCTTCCAGCACCTGAACCAGCCCGGCGCGCACCAGATCACCCGGTTTGCGGCGCGAGACATCCGAGCCGTCATAGCGGATGGTGCCGGCATTGACCTGGCCGCGTTCGGCCGGCAGCAGGTTGGAGACGGCCTTCAGCGTCGTGGTCTTGCCAGCGCCATTGGCACCGAGCAATGCCAGTATCTGGCCGCGCCTGAGCTCGAAACTGACGCCATGCAGCGCCGTGATGGCGTGGTTGTAGGTGGCATGGACCGTGTCCACAGCAAGAATGACGTCATCGTTCGGCATAGGCTGTTCTTTCGCGGTTCGAAAACCGAACAGGTCGGGCGCCACGGAAACTTGGTCCGCGACGCCCGGCACTGACTGATCAGTTGGTGGTCACAGCATTGGCATCGTCGGCGGTGCGCAGCTTGATGCCCTTCTCGGCGGCGTAGGCCTCGGCGGACTTCTCGATGATTGGCCGCAGCAGCGCCCAGTCCGGCGCGATCCAGTCGGAGACGACGTTCCACTTCTTGCCGTCCCACTGCTGGAAGGTCACGTAGCCTTCGCCTTCATGGTTGTCCCAGCTGACATTGATCGAGTGGAACAGGTCCTTGGCGCCGAGCGCCTCGACCTTGGCCGGATCAAGCTTGAGATGCTCGAAGCCCCAGCGGACCTCGTCGCCGGTCAGCGTGCGGTGGCCGAACTTCTCCTGCGCGATCCGGATCGCCTCGACATTGAGGATGCCGTTGACGATGCCGAGATTGTGGTAGACCGAGCCGATGCGCGCCTTGTCTTCAAGGTTACCCTTGCCGGCGCCGTAGACCGTCTTCACGATCTCCTGAACCACCGGGTAGGAGTTGCCGGAAGCCTGCGTGGTGATGGCGGTGTAACCCTTGGCGGCGTCACCGGCAGGGATGACATCCTCTTCAGAATTCGACCAGACATTGCCGACGATGTGATCGACGGGATAGCCGACCTTGACCGCCGTCTTCAGCGCCACCGGGTTCATCACACCCCAGCCGCGCAGGACGACGAAATCCGGCTTGGCGCGGCGGATGGTCAGCCACTGCGACTGCTGCTCGTTGCCGGGATGCGGCACCTCGATCTGCTGCACGGTGAAGCCGTATTTCTGCGCCAACAGCT
The DNA here is from genome assembly GCF_001672455.2 of Mesorhizobium sp. WSM1497. Classification (NCBI taxonomy): domain Bacteria; kingdom Pseudomonadati; phylum Pseudomonadota; class Alphaproteobacteria; order Hyphomicrobiales; family Phyllobacteriaceae; genus Mesorhizobium; species Mesorhizobium sp. WSM1497. The sequence continues at coordinate 309,927 of NZ_CP021070.1, forward strand.
CATAGATCGGGATGGTCTCCTTGCCGTAGGGCGAGCCGTGATAGAGCACGACGATCTTCTTGCCCTTCAGCTTGTCGATGCCGCCTTCCTTGGAGGCGATGTAGTTCACGATGCCTGATGTCTCGCTGTAGGGATTGAGCAGCAGCGGGAAGACGTAGGGGAAGACACGCCCGTCGGTGGAATCGGTGCGGCCGTGGTTGACGGTGATCAGCGGCACCTTGTCGGCGGTGATGCGGTCGATCATGGCATAGGCGATGCCGACCGAGAGCGGGTTCCAGGCGGCGGCGCCGGCATGGCTCTTCTGCCGCTCATAGCATTCGACGCCGCGCTCGACCTCGTACTGGGTCTCGCATTCGTCCCAGGTCAGCTTGACGCCGTTGACGCCGCCGTCACGGATGTTGATGAGGTTGAGATAGTCGATGAAGCCGCCGAAGAAGCCGGTGCCGCCGGCCGCGTAAGGCCCGACGCGATAGCTCTGCAGCGGAAAATATTGTTCGTCGGCGTGCGCGGCGGGCAAGGCCACCGACACGATCATCGCCGCGGACAACGCCGCCGCCTTGATTGTGCTGAGGAAAGTCATGGTCGAGGTACTCCCGGTATGGGCCGTCTTGTTCGGCCCCTTGTTCATTTTCGGATGCATCAGCTCAAGTCGACTGCCAGGCGAACAGGAGCCGTCTTCGGACCCTGTCCCACAGCGCCACCAGCCCGTCGGGTTCAAGGATCAGAAACAGGATGATGAGCGCTCCCAGAACGATGCGCTGGCTCATGTCGAGCACGCCCGAATCGAAGAGATCGCCGAGCAGGAAGCCGCCGAGGCGCGACAGAGCGAGCGGGAAAACCACGATGAGGGCGGCGCCGAAAAACGCGCCGCGGATCGAAGCCAGCCCGCCGATGATGATGATGAACAGGATTTGGAACGACCGGTCGAGATCGAAGCCGTCCGGCTCGACGGTCCTCAGGTAGGCGAAGGCCCAGATGACGCCGGCAACGCCGATGATGAAGGACGAGATGGCGAAGGCCAGCAGCTTGGTCTTCAGCACCGGGATGCCGATGATGCGGGCGGCGGTTTCATTGTCGCGGATGGCGATGAAGTTGCGCCCGGTCTGCGACGAGACCAGCCGATGGGCGAGGAAGGTCAGGACGGTGACGATGGTCAGTGCAAAGAGATAGCGACCGATGGCGCCGTCGAGCGCGAAACCTGAGATCGACAGTCTCGGCGCGTCGATGACGCCTGACGCCGAGTTGTTGGAGAACCAGCTGAACTTGGTCAGCGCCCATTGCACGAAGAACTGCGCGGCAAGCGTCGATACTGCGAGATAAAAACCCCTCAGCCGCAGGCTGGGCAGGCCGAAAACGATGCCGATCGCGGCGGCGACGATGCCGGCCAGGAAGATGCTGCCGATCAGCGGCAGGCCCTCGACGCGCAGGTTGAAATTATAGGCGGCGAAGGCGCCCGCCGCCATGAAGGCGGCACTGCCCAGCGAGACCTGGCCGGCATAGCCGGTGAGAATGTTCAAGCCCACGCCTGCGAGGCTGAGCGCCAGGAACGGCAGCAGGATGGCCTCGAACAGATAACTTGAGCCGATCAGCGGCACGACACCATAGGCGAAGGCGAGCAGCAGGACCGGTACGACCCATTTCGGCAGCACCGGCGCGGCGACGAAATCGCTTGTTATCGCGGTCATCGTTCAGATCCTCTCAACGAGCTTCTGGCCGAACAGGCCGGAAGGGCGGATCAGCAGGAAGACGAGCGCGACGACATAGGCAAACCAGCTCTCGATGCCGCCGCCGAAATAATCGCCGATATAGACCTCGGCGAGCTTCTCACTGGCGCCGATCAGAAGCCCGCCGACGATGGCGCCGAGGATGGAATCGAAGCCGCCGAGCACCAGCACCGGCAGCGCCTTGAGCACCACCAGCGACAGCGAGAACTGCACGCCAAGGCGTGCGCCCCAGAGCAGTCCCGCCACCAGGGCGACAAGGCCGGCGGCAGCCCACACGGTGGCCCAGATCAAGGGCAGCCTGAGGCCGACCGCGAGGGCCGCGAACTGGTCGTCGGCAACGGCGCGGAAGGAGAGGCCGATGCGGGTGTAGCGGAAGAACAGCGACAGCAGGAGGACCATGCCGGCGGCAACCACCGCGGCAAAAATGTCGAACTGGCTGATCAGCACGCCGCCGATTTCCAGCGGCACGTCCTCGATGCCGAGATCGAGGCCATGGACCTGCGTGCCCCAGATCAGCTGGGCGGCGCCCTCGATGATGTAGGACAGGCCGAGCGTCGCCATGAACAGTGTGATCGGCGGCTTGTTGGTCAGTGGCCGCAGCACCGTGCGCTCGATGGCGACACCCATCGCCACCATGATGGCGAAGGTGACCGCCAGCGCCAGCGCGAACGGAATACCGCGCTCGACGAGGCTGACGAAGGTGAGTGCCGCAAACAGCAGCATCGCGCCTTGCGCGAAATTGAGCACGCCCGAGGTCTTGTAGATGAGCACGAAGCCGATCGCGACAAGCGAATACATGACGCCTGAGAGCAGGCCGCCGACGAGCACTTCGATGAAGAATTGGTAGTCGAAATCGGCGATCATATGCCTGCCCCGTCCTCATTGTCCGAGGCGACGCCGAGATAGGCATCGATGACGCGTTGGTCGTTCCTGACTTCATCGGGCGTGGCGTCGGCGATCTTGCGGCCGTAGTCGAGAACGGCGATGCGATCGGACAGACCCATGACGACGCCGACATCGTGCTCGATCAACACCACGGTGGTGGCGAAACGATCGCGCGCGGCACGGACGAAAGACGCCATCTCGCTCTTTTCGCTCGCTGTCATGCCGGCCATCGGCTCGTCGAGCAAAAGCAGGCGCGGCTCGGCCACCAGCGCGCGGGCCAGTTCGACACGCTTCTGCAGCCCGTAAGGCAAGGTGCCGACAAGACGGTCGCGAATGGCGGTGAGATGGAGGAATTCGAGGATCTGTTCGGCACGGCTGCGTGAATCGCGCTGCTCGCCACGCGAGCGGCCGATGCCGAGCACCTGGCCGGCAAAGTTGGAGCGAACCTTGTAGGCAAGGCCAGAGGCGACATTGTCGAGGACGCTTAGGCCCTTGAACAGTGCAAGGTTCTGGAAGGTTCTGGCGACGCCGAGATGGGCCAGCCGCTGCGTCGGGACCTGGGCATAGGAGGTACCGTCGAGCTGGACATGGCCGCGATCCGGCCGGTAGACGCCGCTGATGACGTTGATCAGCGAACTCTTGCCGGCGCCATTCGGGCCGATGATGGCACGGATCTCGCCTTGGCGGACCGATAGGTCGACGTCCGCGAGTGCGACGACGCCGCCGAACGACAGGCTGATGCCCTGAAGCGAAAGCAATGCTGAGGCATCGCCGGCAACGGCCCCTGCCGGCTTGGCGACATTTTCGAACGACTGCTCCGGCCGTGGGCCTGACGGCAGGCCGCGCGCAAAGACCTCCGGTGCATAGGCGGAAGCCTCCATCACTCCGAGCGTATAACTGGGCAACGGCATTCCAATCGTCCTCGATTAGGCGCGCAAAATCCTGTTGCCGCCCGACGGATCAGCGCGCCGGGCAAGCTTCATGTGTGCAGGCCGGCGCGTGTCCGGCGTGCCTATGGGGTGACTATTCCGCCGCCAGCGACGCCGCCGCCTCGGCGTCTTCCAGTTCGCGAACGAGCGGGATGACATGCTTGCCGAAATACTCGACCTCTTCCTGGAAGTGCAGGAAACCGAGCAGGATGAGATCCGCACCCGCGCGCTTCAGGTCGACGACGCGTTGAGCGACCTGCCTGGGGGTGCCGATCAGGTTCGAGCGGAAGCCGTCATTGTACTGGACCAGATCGTCGAAGGATGATTTCGCCCAATTGCCCTCACCTTCCGGCGAGGCCTTGCCGGCATTCTTGACCTCATGGCCAAAAGCATTGACCGCGTCGGGATTGGCCTCGGCGATGATTTCGGCGAGCACCGCCCTGGCCTCGTCCTCGGTCTCGCGAACGACCGCGAAGGCGTTGACGCCAACTTTGACGGAATGGTTATTGGCCTTCGCCTTGACTCTGATATCATCGACCTGCTTGGCGATCTCGGTCGGCGTGTTGCCGTTGGTGAAGTACCAGTCCGAAACGCGCGATGCCATGTCGCGCGCGGCGCGCGACGAGCCGCCCTGGAAGATTTCGGGTACTTGCGGCGGTTTCGGCTTCAGCGAATACTCATTGAAGCGGTAGAAATCGCCACGGAAGGTGAAGCTGTCTTCAGTCCATATTCCGCGCAGCGCACGGATGAATTCCTCCGAGCGGCGGTAGCGCTCGTCATGGTCGAGCCAATGCTCGCCGATGGCATGGAACTCGCCGCGGAACCAGCCGGAGACAAGGTTGATCGCGACGCGGCCGTTGGTCAGGTAGCTGATGGTGGCGATCTGCTTGGCCGCCAGCGCCGGGTTCCATGGTCCTGGCAGGATCGCCGCGATGACCTTGAGCGTCGTGGTCGCCGCCAGCAGATCATGGCTGAACGCCACCGATTCATGCTGTTCGTCGGCGCCGTAGCCGGCGGTGAAACGTATCTGGCTGAGCGCGTAGTCGAAGCCGGCCTTCTCGGCGATCTGCGCCAGCTTGCGATTGTACTCGGCCGAATGGTTGGTGCGCTGCTCGATGTTGGAAATCACCAGGCCGCCCGAAACATTCGGCACCCAGTAGGCGAATTTGATCGGATCGGCTTCTGCATGTGCCATGAACTGTCTCCCATTCAGGCCGTGTCGTTGATCGCTCCGGTCGCGCCGGCTCCGATATTTATTATGTTTATAGAATATATATACAAAGAAGGATTTTCCGTTTTTGGGGCGCTCTTGGGACGGAAATACCAATTTTCGCTGCCGAACCCGGCCCGCAGGTGTCAGCCCACGTGTGGACGGTGCGTGGCATTGGGGCCGATGGCCTGCGCTGACGGCAGCGTTACCAGCAGCTTGGCAATTTCAACCGCGACCGCCTGGGCATGGCGGGCGACTTCCGGCAGACCCATGAGCTCGCCGAAAGTCCCTCGTGCCAGCGGGCCGGCGACCAGGAGTGTCGCGACCGCCGCGCCGTCCCGGCCGATCGCGCGGCTGTCGAGACCTGTCTCGATGCCAAGCCCATATTGGTCCGTCCTGATCAAGCCGGCTTCCGCCAGCGAGCTTAGCGCCGGGTTCAGCTGCAGCGCCTGCCCATGGGCCGGACCGGTGGTGTTGATGACGGCAGCGAAGCGCATCGTCTCGATCCGGGTCTGCCCGCGCCGTTGAAAGCTGACAGCCAGGCTGCCGTCCTCGTCGTTCGACGCGACAAGCCTGGCGGCAATGGTGTCGACTGTACCGGCGGCATGACGCCGGTCGAGCACGGCGGCGACCTGCGGCGCGATCCTGAAGCGATGCACGTCCCAGAACACGCGCAGCTGGCGCACCAGCCTTGCCCGCTCCGGCGGCGCAAGTGCGGCCCACAGCATCGGCCCCTGGAGGCGCAGCTGATCGAAGACCGACTGCCAGTTGACATTGGCGGCGCGCGCGGCCGCCAGCATCGCGCGAATGGTCTTGAGCAGGCCGAGCGCCGTCGTGGCCGGCGCGGATGCAAAGTCGCCAAAAGGCTCGCCCCTGATATCCGGGTGGCCGCGCGAGCGCAGGCCGCGGCGCGACAGCGCGAGGATACGGCCGCGATGGCCACGGCGGTCGAGTTCGGCGACCATGTCGGCCGAGGTCAACCCGGAGCCGACGATCAGCACCGACGCCTCCGGCCCGACCCCTGAAAGCGCGGCGGAAGCGTACGGATCGGCGACGAAATCTGGCGCTTCCGTCAGCGAGGCCAGCGCGTTGGGAATTCCGGGCCGCGGATGCGTCGCTGCCAGGACGAGGATATCGGCGACGACCGGTCCGGCAGAGGTGTGCACGGTCCAGCCCGCGCCACTGGCATCGCGTGTCACGCGTGTGGCGGAACCTTCGACATGATGGACAAGGCCGGAACCGAGATACGGCGCCAGATGCTCGGCGACGTAGCGGCCGAACACGCGACGGCGCGGAAAAGCGTCGCCGTTCTTCCAGATGGCATCCGGGTCGTGTTCGAGTTCTCCGCTGCCAGCCAACCAGCGTGCAAAATGCTGCGGATCATCGGGAGCCATGCTCATCCTGACTGCGGGGACATTGACCCGGTGCGACGGTTCCTCGCTGGAATAGGCCAGGCCGCCGCCGAGCGCTGGTCGCGGCTCGATGACGGAAATCGACAGGCACTCCGATTGAGGTGCCCGCGCCAGATGCCAGGCCACCGCCGCGCCGGAAAAGCCGCCGCCAAGGATGGCGACGCGCAACCGGCGGGCCGGAGGGAGCGCGTTCACGAGGCGCTGGCGAGCGATTTCGGCCGGTGGTCGCCGGCGATGGTCTCGCCGAACGGACCGGTGTTGACGGACGAGCCGGCGGCTTTGACCGGATGGTCGGTCGGCAGTTTCGGCAGCACCAGTTCGCCGAAGCGATAGGCTTCTTCCAGATGCGGATAGCCGGACAGGATGAAGGTATCGACGCCGAGGCGCCGGTACTCGTCGATACGCTCGGCGATCGTGTCGGGGTCGCCGACAAGGGCAGTACCGGCACCGCCGCGCACCAGGCCGACGCCTGCCCACAAATTGGGCGCGATCTCGAGCTTGGCACGATCGCCGCCATGCAATGCGCTCATCCGCGCCTGCCCGACCGAATCCATGCGCGCAAAGACTTTTTGGGCCGAGGCGATCGTCGTGTCGTCGAGGCGGCTGATCAGCCTGTCGGCAGCGGCCCAGGCCTCCTCGGTGGTTTCGCGGGCGATGACATGCAGCCTAATGCCGAAAGAGAGCTTGCGGCCGGCCTTCTGCGCCAGTTCACGCACCCTGTCCAGCTTGCGGTCGACATCGGCAGGCGGCTCGCCCCAGGTCAAATATTTGTCGATCTCCTGCGCCGCCACCGTCGACCCGGCATCGGACGAACCGCCGAAATACAGCGGCGGGTAAGGCGTCTGCACCGGCGGAAACAGCAGCCTTCCGTCCTCGATGTGGAAATGCTTGCCGTCATGCTCGACCGTCTCGCCGCTCAGCACCCGCTTGTATATGCGCAGGAACTCCTGCGTCACCTCATAGCGTTCGGCATGCGACAGGAAAATGCCGTCGCCCTTGTTCTCCAGCGGATCGCCGCCGGTGACGACGTTGATCAGCAGGCGGCCATTTGAGATGCGGTCCAGCGTCGCAGTCATGCGCGCGGCCAGCGTCGGCGACTGCAAACCGGGCCGCACGGCGACAAGGAAACGCAAGCGTTCGGTCATCGGCACAAGAGCCGATGCGATCACCCAGGAATCCTCGCACGAGCGGCCGGTCGGCAACAGCACGCCATAGTAGCCGAGCGTGTCGGCCGCCTTCGCCACTTGCGTCAGATAGGGCAGATCGACCGATCTGCCGCCCTCGGCCGTGCCGAGATAGCGGCTGTCGCCATGCGTCGGCAGAAACCAGAGCACCTTGATACGGTCTGGAATGTGCTTGCTCATGGCCTGTCTCCCGTCGCCTGACGGAGGCGGCCGGAGATGCCTGCTTTGGTTGACGGCGAGCGCAAAAAGGTAGGCATGGCGTGGTCCTGTCCGGGTGGAAACCAGATCGCCAGTGCAGATTGCTTATTCCACAAACTCTGTAGAGTTAGTTTATTCCAATTCCGTTGCCGCTATTAGAATTTCTCTCCCCAAGAAATCGGCGGCGAGGCCGACCCGAGTGCAGCGGGCCGGCCTTCCTGCATCAGAACGCTGGTTCGACCGCGTTGACGTTGTCCTTGGTGACAACTGTCAGCGGGATCGGCAGCCGGTCCTTGACCTCCTTGCCCTCGATGATCTCGGCCATCGTGTTGATCGCCAGGCGGCCATCCTCGACGGGCGACTGGACGATGGTCGAGTACATCTCATTGGTGCGGATCGATTCGAACGCATCCTTCTGGCCATTGATGCCGACGATCGGCGGTGCGGCCTTGGAGGGGTTCGCCTCTTTCCATGCGTCGATGAAGCCGCGGGCCATCGTGTCGTCATTGGCGTAGACACCGCTGATCTGGTCGCCGAAGCGTGTGATCAGATCGCGGCTCACCACCAGCGCCTTTTGCTGGTCGAAGTCGGCGTTGACCGTGTCGAGCACGTTGATCTCGGCATTGGTTTCCTTGAGACGGTCGGTAAATCCGCTGACGCGGCCGATCGTGGTGCCGTTGCCGGCCTGGCCGGCGATGATGACGACGGAGCCCTTGCCGCCCAGCGCCTTGCTCAGCGAGTCCGCCGCCAGCTTGCCTTCCTCATAGACATCAGGCCCGGTGAACGACTTGATGAACGGCTTGGCATCGTCGCTCATCGGCGAATTGATGAGGATCGCCGGAATGTTCGCCTGCTGCGCGCGCGCCAGCCCCGGTATGTATGCCTGCGGGTCGAGCGGCCACAGGATGATGCCATCGACCTTGCGCGCAACGCAGGTGTTGAGCTGCTCGGTGCCTTTCTGGACATCAAAATCCTGGCTGAGGCTCAGGATCTCGATGCCGAGTTCCGCAGCGCGCGCCTGAAGCGCCTTGTTGGCCGGCGTCGCGTAGGCATGCGAATCCGCTGCCGTCACGTAGCAGACCGTCTTGGCGCTGGCCCAGCCCGTCGATGCCAGCACAGCCGCCATGGCGGCGACGTGAAGCATGCTTTTCTTGTCAATCATGTGTTTCCTCCCAATCATGTGGTTCCTCCTTGAGTGATTGGATTGTCGCGAACGAGCGCCGGGCGCGTGCCCGGAGCCCTCCCCTTGGTGGTAACGGCCCGATCGAGCACGACGAGCAGGATCAGGATAAGCCCGGACACGACCTGCTGGACGTATGCGGGAACGGACTGGAACTCCATCGCGATGGTCAGCGAGCCGATCGTCAGCACGCCGCCGAGCGTGCCGAGCGCGGATCCCTTGCCGCCTTCGAGACGAGTCCCGCCGACAACGACCGCGGCAATGACGGCGACCGTCAGTTCCGAGCCGAAGACAGGCGAGCCGGTGTTGGTGACGAGGCTCTGGAGAACCCCCGCCAGGCCGGCAAGCGTGCCGGCAAAGACAAAGCCGAGAAAGACGATACGGTCCGAGGCGATACCGCTTTCCTTGGCAGCCGCCGGGTTGGACCCCACCGCAAAGACGTTGCGCCCAGGTATGGTGCGCGTCAGCCAGAAATGCAGCAGCACGATCAGGGCGATGAACAGCACGCTGCGGAGGGTGAAGACATCGAGATAGATCTTGGCCAGCGCCAGGGAGAGCATGATGTCGGTTCCGGTCACCGGCTGGCTGTTGGTGATCCAGTGCGCGAGTGAGCGGAAGATCAGCATCGTCGCGAGCGTCAGCACGAGCGAATTCACCTTCAGGCCGACGACCAGCATGCCGTTGATGGCGCCTGCCAGGGTACCGACCAGGATGCCGGCGATCGCGGCGGGCAGGATGCCGATCTCTCGCTGCAGGATGACCGATACGATGCCGGCCAGGGCAAACACGGCGCCACCGGAGAGGTCGATCTGGCCCGATATCAAAAGCACCGTCAGGCCGACCGCGATCAGGCCGATCGTCGCCGCCCGGTCGAGACCGAGGCCGAGCGTCGATGCCGAGAGGTAGCCGGGGACCAACAGCGCGGAAATGACGAGCGTCAGGCCGAGAATGATGACGACGCGATGCTGCGAGACAAGCGAAAGAAAACGCATCACGCCACGCCCCGCTTGCGCAGCGCCGCATCCATGCCGACGGCACCGACGATCAGGATGCCGAGCACGAAACCCTGGATTGGCGTGCGCACACCGTCGAGCACCATGACGTTGGTCAGCAGTTGCACGAAGATGAGGCCGGCAATGGCCCGCGGCACCGATCCGAAGCCGCCGACGATCGACACGCCGCCGACCACCACCGCCGTGATGGCGCTGAATTCGTAGCCGCCGCCGATGAGCGGCCGCGCGCTCTGCAGCGTCAGCCCGAGCAGGCCGCCGCTGATGCCGGAAGCCAGTGCGGTGATCACGAAGGCGCCAGCCTTCACGGCCCGCACCGGAACCGCACTAGCCTCGGCGGCGCTGTAATTGCCGCCGGTGGCGAGCGTCCATCTGCCCCAGAAGGAGCGGGACAGGACGAAATGGCCGACAAGGGCGATGACCAGGAAGATCAACACCACGACCGGAATGCCGAACAGCCGGCCCTTGGCGAATTCGGCTGAGGCGGGATTGCTGCCATAGACGATGACCCCGCCGACAGCTGCCTGGACGATGCCCAGTCCGATCGTGCCAACGCCGAGCGTGGCAATGATGGGATTGATGCCGACATATCCGACCAGGCCCCCGTTGAGCAGGCCTATGAGGCCCGCGAGACCCACCGCCAGCAGGAACGCCGGCAGCGGCCCGATCATCGGCTGCAGCCCGAGCGACAGGATGGCGCCGCAGGCGATGGTGGCCGGTACCGACAGGTCGGCCAGGCCGCCGACCACGAGCACGAAGGTCATGCCGACGACGACGATGCCAACGATAGACATCGAAGTCAGGACGTTGAGCAAATTGCCTGACGTGAAGAAGGCGGGGCTGACGAGGGAGCCGTAGAGCATCACGGCGACGATGGCGAAGGCGAGCCCCGCCTTCGACAGGACATCGACAAGCCTGCTGCCACGCGTAAAGCGGTCGTTGCGGTTCACGCCACCGATCTCCATGGCCGCTTCGCTCAAGCCATCTCCTCCCCGGTGGCCAGCGCCATGATGCGCTCCTCGCTCAATTCGCTGCGCAAGAGAGGCTCGGAGGCATAGCCATCGCGCATCACCACCACGCGGTCGCAGACTCCGAGGATTTCGGGCAGTTCCGACGAGATCATCACGACCGCCATGCCGCCGGCGACGAGTTGGCCGATGATGTGGTGGATCTCGGCCTTGGCGCCGACGTCGACGCCCCGCGTCGGCTCGTCGAGGATCAAGGCCGAAGGTTTGGCGGCAAGCCATTTGGCGATGACCGCCTTCTGCTGGTTGCCGCCCGACAGAAGGCTGATGCGCCGTTCGCCGTCGGGCGGTGAAATCGAAAACTGCTTGACCGAATCCCGGGCAAGCGCGCGATCGGCGCTGCGGCTGATGCGCCCGAAACGGGTCAGGCGGCGCAGGATGGGCAGGCTGATGTTTTCCCGGACCGACATTCCAGGCACGACGCCATCGCCCTTGCGATCTTCCGGAACATAGGCAATGCCTGCCCTGACCGCCTGGGATGGCGAGTTGATCGAGACCTCGCGTCCGTTGACGCTGACCGTGCCCTCGACAAGCCGCGACAGGCCGAAGATTGCGCGGGCAACCTCGGTGCGGCCAGCGCCCACCAAGCCGGTCAAGCCCAGTATCTCGCCGGCGCGCACTTCGAAGCTGACATCGCGGAAGCGCTGTCCGTCGCTGATATGCTCCACGCGCAACACGGACTTGCCTATCGCGGCCGGACTTTTCGGGAAGACATTGCTAACTTCGCGACCGACCATCAGCCTGATCATATCGGCAGCCTTTATGCCCTTGATCGGACGCGTCTCGATCATTGAGCCATCGCGCAGCACCGTCACCTCATCGGCGATTTCGAGCACCTCCTTCAGCCGATGGCTGATGTAGACGATGGCGATGCCGTCATCGCGCATCTTGCGCAGGATCCGGAACAGCGCCGCCGTCTCATGCTCGCTGAGGCTGGATGTCGGCTCGTCCAGCACGATGATCCTCGGCTGCGCCGCATAGGCCTTGGCGATCTCGACGAGCTGCTGCTGGCTGATAGAAAGGTTGCCGAGCCGTTCACGCGGATTGATGGCCGCTCCGAGCTCGTCGAGGACGGCAGCCGCCGCCCTGACCATCTCGCGCTTGCGCAGAAAGGTCCATTTGCCGGGCATGCGGCCGAGATAGACGTTCTCGGCGACGGTCAGGTCGGGGACCAGATTGATTTCCTGGTGCACCATGCGGATGCCGAGCGCCTGGGCGTCGGCGGGCCGGCGCATGCGCACCTCGGCGCCACCGACTTTGATCGTGCCGCTGGTGGGCGCGTAGGATCCGTTGAGGATCTTCATGAGCGTCGATTTGCCGGCGCCGTTCTCACCCACGACCGCATGAACGGTGCCGAATTTCACGGCAAAATTGACGTTGGACAGAGCCTTCACGCCTGGAAAGTTCTTGCTGATGCCTCGCATATCCAAGGCGCAATCGGCGGCGACGGTCATATCTGGCTAGGTTCCTCCTGGCGGCCGGCCGGTGCGCTACATCGGCCTTCGATATGTTAGTATAATAGCGCTGCAAACGCAGTTCGGGCTTCTTCGAACAAGCTTGAATGGCCTGCGCTGTTGAAGATCCAGGCCTCAGTCCCGGACTGAATTTTCCATCGTTCATCCTCACTATTGCACTAATATAACAGTTCTGGCAAGCTGGATTCCGGCGGGTCGTCATGACGTCGTGCGTCACCGACCCCCACGCTTGTATTGGATGCGTTCCAATTGACATTCTAGTATTATCTGGCCATTTCTGGTGAACGAAGACACGGATTTGCAATGGACCTGGATCCTTCGACGCTCAATCGGGCTCTTCCGCTCCGCGATCAGATCTACCACAAGATCCGCAACCTGATCGTCGTCGGGCAGTTGAAGCCGGGAGAGGTCATCAACGAGGTCGCCATCGCGGAGGCCCTGGGGGTGTCTCGCACCCCCGTTCGCGAAGCGGTCAAGCGCATCAGCGACGAGGGCCTGGTCAAGATCCTGGCGCAGACCGGCACCTATGTTGCTCCGATCAGCCGGGCCGACCTGGAAGAAGCCTATGTCATCCGGCGGGCACTGGAGATGGAAAGCGCCCGACGCGCGGCCGCCAAGTTCACGACGGCAGCCAGCGAATTGCTGGAAGACAACATGGCGGCGCACCGGCTTGCCATATCTCGCGGCAGATATGCCACCGCGATACAACTCGACGATGTCTTCCACCGCACCATAGCCGAGATCTGCGGCCTGCCGATGATCTGGAGAGCCGTCGACATCTCGAAGGCCCAGATGGACCGCGGGCGCTATCTCGCTATCCCAAGACCGGGTTATGGCGAACAGACGATCGAGCAGCACGAGGCCATTTTCGACGCGCTGAAGCGCCACGACGCCGAGGGTGCGGCACGGGCCATGGAACATCATCTCGAGACGTCGTTCCGCAACACGCTCGAAGTCGCCGCCGACCTTCTCGGCTGAAGCCCCGCGAGCAACCAGCATGCAAAGAATGGGATTTTGTATCGGCCTGAAAGCCGAGGCGATCGCGGACTATAAGCGCGTCCACGCCGCCGTCTGGCCCGAAGTGCTCGACGTCATCAGCCGCGCCAACATCCGCAACTATTCGATCTTCCTGCGCGAACCGGAGAACCTTCTGTTCGCCTGCTGGGAGTATCACGGCAGCGACTTCGCCAGGGATGCAGCGCGGATGAGCGAGTCGCCGGCCATGCGCAAATGGTGGGAACTGTGCGGCCCCATGCAGACGCCGCTGCCGACACGCGCCGACGGCGAATGGTGGGCGGCCATGGAAGTGGTCTTCCATCTCGATTGACCAGAACGTTATCGGGCAGTCGCTTCCCGGATATGCCCCAACCACGTGGCGACCGGTCCGTCTTTCATGACGACCTCATCCAGTCTCCGGCCTTGACCTCTGACATTCTATTATATTAGTATTCCAAATCATTTCTTGTCTCTCGACCTCCTGTCGCGGAGAACTTTTTCAGAGTTTGGGTCATGGCGCGGTTCATCAAGCTTTCGGGGGCCGACAACATTCTTCTGGCGGTCGATCCGTTGAAGATCGGCGAAAAAGCCGGTGACGTGGCTGCCAGGGCACGCATACCGCGCGGGCACAAAATGGCCTTGCGCGACATCGGCTCGGACCAGCCGATCGTGAAATACGGCCAGACCATCGGTTTTGCGCGGGAACCAATCGTCGCCGGCGACTGGGTTCACGAGCACAATGTGTATCTGCGAAATTTCGAACGCGACTACGTCTTCGGCACGAATACCAGGCAAACCGAGATCGTTGCCGAGGCCGAGCGCGCTACTTTCATGGGTTACCGCCGGCCGAGCGGCAAGGTGGGCACGCGCAACTTCATTGCCGTCCTGACCTCGGTGAACTGCTCTGCCAGCGTCGCCCGGTTCATCACCGACGAGGTCAACCGGTCTGGCATCCTGCGCGACTATCCCAATGTCGACGGTATCATCGCACTCGTCCACGGCACTGGCTGCGGCATCGACACCAAGGGTCCCGCTTACGACCTGTTGAAAAGGACGCAATGGGGCTTTGCCACGAACCCCAATATCGGCGGCGTGCTGATGGTCGGACTCGGCTGCGAAGCGTTCCAGATCCCACGCTGGATGCAGTCGTACAACATCAAGGAGAGCACGATTTTCCGCACGATGACCATCCAGGAAACCGGCGGTACGCGAAAGACGGTCGAGGCTGGCGTGAAGGCGATCGTCGACATGCTGCCTACGGTGAACGCCGCCGAAAGGACGCCGCAACCAGCCTCCGAACTGGTGCTTGCGCTGCAATGCGGCGGATCGGACGGTTACTCCGGCATCAGCGCCAATCCGGCACTAGGTGCTGCGGTGGACCTGCTTGTCGGGCAAGGCGGTACGGCGGTGCTCTCGGAGACGCCCGAGATCTATGGCGCCGAACATCTCCTCGCCTTGCGCGCCGAGAGCCGCGCGGTGGGCGAAAAGCTGATCGAACGCATCCGCTGGTGGGAGGATTATACCGCCAGGCACGACATGGAGATGAACAACAACCCTTCGCCCGGCAACAAGCTGGGTGGGTTGACGACCATCCTGGAGAAATCGCTCGGCGCTTCCGCCAAGGGCGGCACCACCAATCTGCGGGCGGTGCTGGAATATGCCGAGCCGATCAACGAGCGCGGCCTCGTCTTCATGGATACGCCCGGCTACGACCCGGTCTCGGCCACCGGGCAGGTCGCCGGCGGCGCCAACATATTGTGCTTCACCACCGGCCGCGGTTCGGCCTTTGGCTGCAAGCCGACGCCCTCGATCAAGCTTGCCTCCAACACCTTCATCTTCGAGCAGATGCGCGAGGACATGGATATCAATTGCGGAGACATACTGGACGGCGTCTCGCTGGCCGAGAAGGGCGAGGAGATCTTTGCCGAGATCCTGCGCGTCGCTTCCGGCGGGCGCACCAGGTCGGAAGCGCTCGGCTATGGCGACAACGAGTTCGTGCCATGGAGCCTTGGCGCGACCATGTAGCGATCGCCGGCCTGCACAGGCCGGCGGGCACCCACGAAAAATCTCAAACGGAAAGAACCACTCGACATGAACAGCATTGATCTTGACGGCCAGCACGCTGTCGTCACCGGCGGCGCCCAGGGCCTCGGCTTCGCGATGGCCAGGCGTTTCGTCGCTTCCGGCGCGACGGTCAGCTTGTGGGATCTCGATGAGGCCCGCCTCGAAACCGCCAAGAAGGAACTCGGCAACGCTGCCACGACAGAGATCGTGGACGTCGCAGATTGGACGTCGGTGGACGCGGCGCGCGCCAGGACCGAAGATCGCGCCGGCAAGATTTCCATTCTGGTCAATTCCGCCGGAATTGCCGGCCCTGCCGCCCCGCTCGACGTCTACGACATCGAGACGTGGAAGAAGGTCATCGACGTCAACGTAAACGGTACGTTCTACGTCAATCGCGCCGTGGTTCCCGGAATGAAGGAGCGCAATTACGGACGGATCGTCAACATCGCTTCGGTCGCCGGCAAGGAGGGCAACCCCAACGCCTCCGCCTATTCAGCCTCGAAGGCGGCGGTCATCGGCTTGACCAAGTCGCTCGGCAAGGAACTGGCGCAGTACGACATCGCCGTGAACTGCATCTCGCCGGCCACGGCACAGACGCGCATCCTCGAACAGCTGACGCCGGAGCACATCGAATATATGCGCTCGCGCATTCCACGCGGCCGCCTGCTGGAGGTCGACGAAGCCGCGGCGATGGTCGCCTGGCTCGTCTCCAAGGAGAACAGTTTCACGACCGCCTCCACGTTCGACCTGTCGGGTGGGCGGACGACCTATTGAAGGGCAGTTGCCGTTCAGCCAGGCAACCGACCGAGGCCAGCCGCAAAGCGCGCCACCATCGCCACGCCGGTCTCGTTGGGCCGCATCGCCGGAGCCCGGTCGTGTATCGGGATGCCTGCGCGGGCGCCGAACAGCCGCTTGCCGTAGCAGATCAGGTTCTCGATGCCCTGCATGACGAAGACCGCTGCCGGCAGCATTCTTGCGTACTCGGCCTCGGCCGTCGCTTCGTCACCGATCCGAAACGCATTGTAGGCGCGCACGGCGAGGTCGATGCCATCAGGCGCCAGGATCATGCCGCGGCAACCGATGCGGAAATTGTCGATCAGTTCCAGGCCGCCGCGTCCGTTGAAAACGGGTATCCGGCTTTCGGTGCGTTCGATCAATCCGGCAATGTCGGTGACCGGGCCTTCGCCCTTGATCAGCCTTATGTTGGGATGAAGCGTGACAAGTTCGCGGATCTCGTCCGATGACAGGCCGCGCCCGAAAAACGCCGGCGCGTTCTGGATCGCCACCGGCAGGTCGGTTGCCTCGGCGACGTGGCCGAAGAACCTGGTGTATTCCAGCGCACCATAGGATCCGACCGGCGGCGGCTGCAGGATCACCCAATCCGCTCCCACGCTTTCAGCATGGCGAAGCTGTGCCACCTGCTCAGCCACCGAAGCGCCGAAGATGGTGAAGGCAAGCGGCACTTTTCCAGCCGTATCTTCCGCCGTCCAGTCCATGATCGTCCGGCGCTCGGCCTCGGTCAGCTTGGCGACTTCCGTCGCCAGGCCGAGCGCCGCCATGCCGTGCACGCCCGTCGCCAGGCAGATCTCGACCTGCCGACGCATCGCCGCGCGGTCCAGTTGTTCGTTCGCGTCAAAGAGCGCGTAGAGAATGGCGTGAATGCCGTGGAAATCGTCAGGCCGGAAATTAGGCATGCTGGTCGGCCTCAATGGCTTTCGCGTGGAATGGCGTGGCCACGGCATCCGACGAGAAAGTCGAGATCGGCGCCGCGGTCCGCCTGCAGGACACGGTCGACGTAGAGGCCCTGATAGCCGCCGCGCATCGCCGGGACGGGCGGTAGCCAGGATTCACGACGCCGCGCCAACTCCTGTGCCGACACGTCGAGATGCAGCTTCCTTGCTTCGACGTCGAGCTCGATGAAGTCGCCGCTCCTGACCAGCGCCAGCGGGCCGCCGATGGCGGCTTCGGGTGCGGCATGCAGCACGACGGTGCCGAAGGCGGTGCCGGACATGCGGGCATCGGAGATGCGGATCATGTCGCGGACACCCTGCTTCAGCAGCTTCCGGGGCAGCGCCATGTTACCGACCTCGGCCATCCCCGGATAGCCCTTGGGCCCGCAATTCTTCAGCACCATGATCGACGCTTCGTCGACGTCGAGCGCGGGATCGTCGACGCGCGCCTTGTAGTCGTCGATGTCCTCGAAGGCGACGGCGCGGCCGCGATGCTTCATCAGGGCCGGTGACGCGGCTGACGGCTTGATGATGGCGCCGTCGGGCGCCAGATTGCCACGCAGCACCGCGATACCGCCATTGGGAGTAAGCGCCTTGTCGCGCGGGCGGATCACCTCGGGATTGTAATTTTCAGCGTCACGGATGTTGTCGCGCACGGTCTTGCCGGTGACGGTCAGCACGTCGAGATCGAGCAGATCGCCGATCTCCTTCATGACCGCCGGAATGCCGCCTGCGTAGCAGAAGTCCTCCATCAGGAAGCGGCCTGACGGCATCAGGTCGAGGATGGTCGGTACATCGCGGCCATACCGATCCCAATCGTCCAGTGTCAGTTCGGTGCCGACGCGGCCGGCAATCGCCAGCAGATGCACGACCGCATTGGTCGAGCCGCCGATGGCACCATTGACACGGATGGCGTTGGCGAAAGCTTCTTTCTTGAGGATGGCGGACGGGCGGAGATTCTCATTGACCATCTCGACGATGCGCCGCCCCGTCATGCGGGCGATGCGACTGCGGCGCGCGTCGACCGCCGGATAGGCAGCGTTGCCCGGCAGCGCCAGGCCGAGCGCTTCGACCATCGAGGCCATGGTCGAGGCCGTGCCCATGGTCATGCAATGACCCGGCGAGCGTGACATGGCACTCTCGGCATTAGCGAAATCCTGCTCGCTCATCACGCCGGCGCGGACATCCTCGGAGAATTTCCAGACATCGGTGCCGGAACCTATCTCGCGGCCCTGGAAACGGCCATTGAGCATCGGCCCGCCGGAAATGACGATCGACGGCAGGTCGCAGGAGGCCGCGCCCATGACCAGCGACGGGGTGGTCTTGTCGCAGCCTGCCATCAGCACGACACCGTCCATCGGATTGCCGCGGATCGCTTCCTCGACATCCATCGAGGCGAGATTGCGGAACAGCATCGCCGTCGGGCGCAGATTGGATTCGCCGCAGGAGAAGACCGGGAATTCCAGCGGCAGGCCGCCGGCTTCCAGCACGCCCGCCTTGATGTGCTCGATCAGGCCACGGAAATGCACGTGGCAAGGCGTGAATTCGGAGAAGGTGTTGCAGATGCCGATCACCGGGCGGCCGTCGAAGGCATCGTCGGGCAGGCCGTTGTTCTTCATCCAGCTGCGGTGAATGAAGGCGTCCTTGCCCTGCCCGCCGAACCAGTGCTGCGATCGTCTCTTGGTCATGATTTCCCGGAATTCAGGCTGGATGCTGGAGCTGGCTCAGCCCACCATCTATGACGAGCGTGGCCGCATTCATGAACGGGCACTCGTCGGAAATCATGAATACCGCAGCCAGCGCAATCTCGCGCGCCGTGGCGATGCGGCCGCCAGGATGTAGCGCCATGGTGTTGGCGCGTGCTGTGGCCGGATCGGCAAAGCTGTTCCAGTAGTCGATCGCCTTCTGGGTTTCGACATAGCCGGGCGCCAGCGCGTTCACGCGCACGCCTTGCACCGCATATTCGAGCGCCAGCGATTTGGTCAGGCCGAGCAGCGCGTGCTTGGCGACCGGATAGGGAAAGGTGTGTGGGATGATGGTGAAGCTGTGCGTCGAGGCGATGTTGAGGATGGCGCCGCCGCCGCTCGCGATCATGCCCGGCAACACCGCCTTGCTGCAATTCCAGGCGCCCTTGACGTTGACGTCGAAGTTGCGGTTCCATTCCTCCTCGGTCGCCTCGAGCGGCGTCGAGAACACATTGACCCCGGCATTGTTGATCAGCGCGTTGATGGGGCCGATTTCGGCGGCCGCTTGGCTGACGACAGCGGCAATCGCGGCACCGTCGCTGATGTCGGCTGCCGCATGCCCGACATGGCCGCGCGGCACGGCGAGGCCCGCGACGGTCTTGTCCAGCAGTGCGCCGTCGCGGTCGACCAGGAACAGTCTTGCGCCTTCGGCAAGGCAGGCCTCGGCGATCGCCAGCCCGATGCCTTGCGCGGCGCCGGTCAGGAAGATGCGTTTGCCGGAAAGGCGCTCAGCCATGGTTGTCGCTCCAGTCGAAGACGGTCATTGCGAATCTTGCTCTGAGAACCTCGCCGGGGGAAAGTACCTTGATCCCCATTGGGTCGGCATCGAAATGCTTCAACGCATTTGGGGTATGGCTCATCGGCTCCAGGCAGAAGAAGCTTCGGTCCGTGTCCGGCGCAAAGAGCATGTAGCGGTCGAGCTCCGCGTCCGCCTCGATGTCGATCCCCAGACAATGCTCCGGCCAGATGATGCGCGCGATGCCGCTCCACCCTTCGAAGCCATTGTTCAGCCAACGGTCGGGCAAATGGCGCGGCGTTGAGAAATCGACATCGTCGGCAATGGCGCTCCTGGACGCTGGAAGGTGCCCGTCGCGCTCTGTCCACCAGGTTTCGGCCGGCGCAAACAAGGTCGTCCGCGGCGTGCGCGGAAAGAATGGATGGAAACCGAGGCCGAATGGCAGTGGAATGACGCCGGTATTTTCGACGGCAAGCCGGAGTTCCAGCCGCGCGCCGGCGAGCCGGAACGACTGTCGCGCATGGTAGACATAGGGCGAGTCGACGCGGCGCGGATGATCGAAGGCCAAATCGAGGCGGTCGACGCGATGCTCCTCGACCTTCCAGTTCGCCTGCCAGCCGTCACCGTGAATATAGAAAGGATCAGTCGTGTTGGGCGCCAGCGTGAAGTTTTGACCGCCGCAGGAAAACGCATTGCCCTCGACGCGATTGCCGATCGGCACCATCGGAAAGCAAGCGCAGTGCACAACGTCGAACTCGGCCTCGCCTTGGTAGGGACGCAGGAATGGCACCCCGTCGGCCGTATGGCCGTTGACGATTGCGCTGCCAGAGGGGCTGATCTCGACGCACAGCCGATTGCTTTCCAGTAGTATTCCAGCCGACATGCCCTGCCCCGACTCAACGCCGGCCCAAAGCCGACGAGCGCAGATTGTCGAGCAGCACGGCCAGGAGCAAAATAACGCCGCGCACGATGTACTGGTAAAAGGCCGGGATGTTGAGCAGGTTCATGGCGTTCTCGGCGATGCCCATGATCAACACGCCGACGATGACGCCCGACATGGTGGCGCGGCCGCCGGCAAGCGAGACGCCGCCGAGCACGCAGGCCGAGATGACCGAGAGTTCCAGTCCGACCGCCGCGTTGGGCTGGCCCGAGGTGATGCGCGACGCCAGCAGGATGCCGGCGATGCCGCAGACGACGCCTTGCAGCGCAAAAATCCAGATGCGCGTCCGGTCGACATTGACGCCGGCAAGGCGCGAAGCCTCCGGATTGCCGCCGATGGCCAATGTGTTCTTGCCGAAGACGGTGCGGTTGAGGACGAAACCGAAGATGCAAAACAGGATGGCGAGCACCCAGACCGGCGTCGGAATGCCGAGCAGTTTGGACAGCGCGAGCTGGTAGAAATCCGGGCTGTTGATGCCGACGGCGCGGCCGTCGGACGCAATCAGCGCAAACCCGCGCACGATCTGCATGGTGGCCAGCGTCGTGATCAGCGCGTTGATGCGGAATTTGGCGATGACGATGCCGTTGATGAAGCCGACGAAGGCGCCGCTGGCAATTGCCGCCAAGAGGCCAAGCAGGATCGAGCCGGTGTAATTCGACGCCATCACAGCGACCATGCCGGCAAAGGCGACGATGGAGCCGACCGACAGGTCGAAGTCGCGTGCGGCAAGGCAGAACATCATGGTGCAGGCGACGATACCGACGGTGACCACCGACTGCAGCAGGCCGAGCATATTGCGGTCGGTGAGGAAATTCGGCACCAAGAGCGACACCAGCGCGAAGGCGACGACAAAGATGACGACGAGGCCCTGTTCGCCGAGCAGGATTTTTTTCAACTGGTCGGTCATGCCAAAAGTCCTCAAGATGCGATCGCGTCGGGGGTTTTCTGATCGGGGAGAGCGGCGGCCAGGATCGCCCTTTCGGCGAACTGGTCGCGGGTAAGTTCAGCACTGACGCGGCCGCCGCACATCACCAGAATGCGATCGCAGATGCCCATCACCTCCGGCAGTTCGGACGAGACGACAACGATCGCCATGCCGTCCTGCGCAAGCTGGTAGAGCAGTTCATAGATTTCCGATTTGGCACCGACGTCGATGCCGCGCGTCGGCTCGTCGACAATGAGAACCCGCACCCCTTGTTCGGACAGCCAGCGGCCAAGAATGACCTTCTGCTGGTTGCCGCCGGAGAGATTGATGATGTCCTGCTTGCGCGACGGCGTGCGCACCTTGAGCTTCTTGATGAAGGTTTCGGCGGTGGCGATCTCGCTGGCGCGGTTCAAAACACCGAAGCGCGTGTGATGGCGCCGCGACGAGATGTTGATGTTCTCCTCGACCGAGCGGCCCTGGATGATGCCGTCATGCTTGCGATCCTCCGAACACAGCACGATGCCGGCCCGGATCGTACCACGCGGATCGGTGGCAGGGACCAGCTTGCCGTCGACGGTGATGGTGCCGCCCGAGCGCGGATCGGCGCCATAGACCAGACGCATCAGTTCCGAGCGCCCGGCGCCGATCAGGCCGAAGAAGCCGACGATCTCGCCTGCCCTCGCCTCGAAACTGGCCGGCGTCTTCAGTTTGGGGCCGCTGAGAGCGTCGACCTTCAGGCGGACATCGCCCGTTTTTCGTGCGCGAAAACCCCAGATATCCGAAATCTCGCGGCCGACCATTTCGGCGACGACCTGGTCGCGGGTGACGCCTTTCAGCGACGCATGGTGCGCCGCCAGCTTGCCGTCGCGCAGCACGGTCAGGCTGTCGCAGAGCCGGAACACTTCGTCGAGCCTGTGCGAGACGTAGATGATGACCTTGCCCTCGCCGCGCAGGCGGTCGATCAGGGCAAACAGGATTTCGCTTTCGCGCGAGGACAGCGACGAGGTCGGTTCGTCCAGCGCGATAACGCGTGCGTCGAGCATGATCGCCTTGGCGATCTCGACCATCTGGCGTTCGCCGATGGACAGCGTCTTGACCTTGCGGCGCATGTCGATGTCGATGCCGGCCGATTTCAGCTTGGCGCCGACGTCGTCCAGCATCCGGCGGCCGGCGATGATGCCGGCGTTGGCAGGGAAACGACCGAGGCTGAGATTTTCGGCAACGGTGAGTTCAGGAACCAGCTGCAGTTCCTGATGAATGACGATGACGCCATTGTCGAAGGCATCCCGGGTCGACGTATAGGCCTGAACCCTGCCGTCGATGCGGATCTCGCCCTGATCGGCATGCTGGTCGCCGGACAGTATCTTGATCAGGGTGGATTTGCCGGCGCCGTTCTCGCCCATCAGGCCGTGCACGGCGCCTTTGTCGACGCCGAACGAGACGTCCGACAGCGCCTTGACGCCCGGATAGGTCTTGGTGATGTGCGAGAAGTCGAGAAAGGACACGGGCAGCGATCCTCTTGTGGAATGGCAAACAGGCGGCGGGATGAGCCGCCGCCTGTTTGTACAGGGAGGATTATTCGATGCCGAGGCCCTGGCGGACCTTCTGGTAGTCGTCGCGCTTGGCGAGTGCACCGGAAGTCAGGATCAACTTCTCCGGCTCCTTGTTGCTGGCAACCCAGTCATACATGTTGAGCGCCGTTTCGTAGCCATGACGCTTCGGCGAGATGATCACGGTGCCGACGAAGCCGGTGGCCGTCGGCTTCTTGAACTCGTTGATCGCCGAATCCGCGCCGCCAATGCCAACGCCGATCACGCTATCAGCGGGGATGCCGACGCTTTCGGAGGCACGCACCGCACCCAGCACCGCTTCGTCGTTGAGGCCGAAAGAAACCCACTTCTTGATCTCGGCATGGGCGTTGAGCACGACGGTCGCCGCATTGAGGGCAGCTTCCGTATCGGTCTTGGCCTGAGGGGCGTCAAAAATGTTCTCGGCCTTGAAGCCGTTTGCCTTGAGCACCGAGATGGCGCCTTCGACGCGGTCGACCGCGGTCGGCAGTTGGTCGTAAGAGACGCGGATGGCGCCGACCTCGTCGGCCTTCCAGCCGCGCGCCTTCATCTCGTCGACGATCGCCTGGCCAACCGCCTCGCCGAACTTGGTTGCCGAGATGCCCATATGCGGCACGTCTTCCAGCGCCTTGCCGTCGGCGCCGACCAGGCGGTCATCGACAGTCATCAGCTTGAGATTGTTGGCGGCGGCCTTGGCGACGATGCCGGGGCCGAGCTTCACGTCGGGCGTGCAGACGATGAAACCCTGCGCGCCCTGCGCGCCGAGATTGTCGATGGCCGACATCAGCTTCTCACCGTCTTCGGCGCCGATCTTGACCAGGGTGAAGCCCTTTTCCTTGGCGGCCTGATCAGCGAACTTCCATTCGTCCTGGAACCACGGCTCCTCGGGCTGTTTGACGATGAAGCCGATTTTGGTGTCCTGAGCATATGCAGCGATGGTCGTGACGGACAGCACGGCAAGCGCGCCCGCGACGAGCGCGGTCTTCAAAAGTCGCATGATTACCTCCCAGCGATAGACCGGGCGCTCAGCCCGGATGCCGGAGTCTCTAATCGCTTTTATCATACTCGTCAATTGATCTGGTATGATAATTAATGTACATGCTCTGACCAGCGATCGCTGGCGCAATTGATCCGCATCCGTTAAGGCCGGACCGGTTGTGCGAAACCAGCGGTTCGCCGCCTTGGAGGAGGGCTGAGGTGACCGGGACTTTGAAGAAACCGCAAGGCGACACAACCACTCGCCGCCCGCGCGTCATGCCCGACGTGACCAAGGCGATTGCCTCGGACATCTTTTCCGGGCGCTATCCGGCCGGCTCCTCACTGCCGACCGAAAACGAGCTCGGCGTCGAATACAGCGTCAGCCGCACCGTCATCCGTGAGGCCCTGAAAGTGTTGGCGGCAAAAGGGCTGGTGCTGTCGCGGCCACGCGTCGGCACGATCGTCTGCAACGAGGACGACTGGAACATCATCGACCCGCAGGTGCTGGCCTGGCACGCGCCGCATGCACTGGACGACAAGCTCTTCGACGCCATTCTTGAGACTCGCCGGGCCATCGAGCCGCTGGTTGCCGAACTCGCCGCCACGCGCGCGACGCTGCAGGAGATCGCCGATCTCGAAGCCACCTGGCGCGGCATGGCCGGCGCCGGCGAGGATCTCGCCGCCTTCTCGCGCAGCGACATCGCTTTCCACCAGATCGTCTATGCCGCGAGCCACAACCCGATCTTTCGCCAGATCGGTAATCTCATCGACACCGGGCTGAAATTCTCGCTGGAGGCGACGGCGGTGATTTCGCTCGACCGGCGCATGGAGGCCGTGGCGGCGCACCGCGAGGTGGTCGAGGCGCTGCGTATGCGCAATGCCGATGCCGCGCGTGGCGCGGCAAACAAGATCCTCGACCTCGCGGCGCGCGACCTCGTCAGCGCCAAGAAACTCAAGAGCAACTGAGACTGCGCATGAAAATCATCTCGCTCACCACCTACATCGTTCCGCCGCGCTGGCTGTTCCTGAAGATCGAAACCGATGCCGGCGTCACCGGCTGGGGCGAGCCGGTGGTCGAAGGCCGGGCGCTGACCGTCGAGGCGGCGGTCAAGGAGCTTGGCGATTATCTCATCGGCAAGGATCCGCGCCTGATCGAGGACCACTGGACGGTGATGCACCGCGGCGGTTTCTACCGCGGCGGCCCGATCCTGATGAGCGCCATTGCCGGCATCGACCAGGCACTGTGGGACATCAAGGGCAAGGCGCTCGGCGTGCCCGTGCACGAACTGCTCGGCGGCAAGCTGCGCGACTCGATCAAGGTCTATTCCTGGATCGGCGGCGACCGCCCGGCGGAGGTCGCGGCCGGCGCCAGGGAAATGGTTGCGCGCGGTTTCCTGGCGCTCAAGATGAACGGTACCGAAGAACTGCAGATCGTCGACAGCCATGACAAGATCGACGCCGCTGTCGAACGCGTCGCCATGGTGCGCGAGGCCGTCGGGCCCAACATCGGCATCGCTGTCGATTTCCACGGCCGCGTGCACCGGCCGATGGCGCGCGCCCTGGTCAAGGAGCTGGAACCTTACAGGCTGATGTTCATCGAGGAGCCGGTGCTCAGCGAAAACCGCGAGGCGCTGAAGGAGATCGCCGCGCTTGGCTCGACACCGATCGCGCTCGGCGAGCGGCTCTATAGCCGCTGGGACTTCAAGTCGGTGTTCGAGGAAGGCGTCGTCGACATCATCCAGCCCGACCTGTCGCATGCCGGCGGCATCACAGAATGCCGCAAGATCGCGGCGATGGCGGAAGCCTATGATGTCGCGGTCGCGCCGCATTGCCCGCTCGGGCCGATCGCGCTTGCCGCGTGCCTGCAGCTCGACGCGGTCAGCTACAACTGCTTCATCCAGGAGCAGAGCCTCGGCATCCACTACAACGCCGCCAACGACCTGCTCGACTATGCCGCCAACAAGGATGTCTTCCGCTACGAGGATGGTTATGTCGCCATTCCCGACGGCCCGGGCCTGGGTGTCGAGATCGACGAGGATTATGTCAAGGAACGCGCCAGGGAAGGCCACCGCTGGCGCAACCCGGTCTGGCGCCACAAGGACGGTTCCTTCGCCGAGTGGTGATCGGGCTGGCTTTCAGACTCCAAGCGCTCCAGGAATAGTGAAGACTTTGTCCGGCGAGCAGTTGCTCTCGAGAAATGGCTCGTTCGTTCCGTTTGATCGAGGGGCTTTCAGCGGCATTGCCTGAATTGACCATCAAACGCAGATGACCGCAGTGCGGCACAGGCTGCGAATTGCAGAGGGACTGTTTGGTGGAGCCAATCGGGATCGAACCGACGACCTCTTGAATGCCATTCAAGCGCTCTCCCAACTGAGCTATGGCCCCACTTCCGGCAGTCAACCGGCGCCGTTTCCGGCGAAGAGATCCGGCGCGGGTTGGAGACCGCGCCGTTAGTGCAGGCGGCTTCTAACCCCGCCCTTCTCAGATATCAAGCCTTCGAGAGCCGCTTTTTCTTCACAGGCCACGAAAGCCCGCAAACGCCCGCTTTCAACGCCGATCAGACCTCGTCGTCGTCGTCGCCGACGCCGATCATGTCGGCAACGTCGTCATCTTCTTCCTCTTCGTCGGCGAGGAAGGTGTCGTCCTCGTCGTCGCCGAGATCAACGTCGTCCTCGTCGTCGCCAAGATCCGGCAGGTCGTCGCCCTTGACGTCCTCATCAGCCTCTTCGAGCGAGACGACCTCAACGCCTTCTTCTTCCTCGGCGTCCACTTCCTTCTCGGCCACTTCCTCTTCCTCCTCGAGAGCGGCAATCTTGCCTTCCTCGAAATAGGAACGCGGATAGGTCTTGCCGGTGTAGGGCGAGACGATCGGGTCCTTGTTCAGGTCGTAGAATTTTCGGCCCGTCTCCGGGTCGATACGTTTTGTGCCAAGTTCGGTTTTTGCCACGGCAAGCCTCGTCAATAAAAGAGTGGTCCCCTTAACCACAGTTTGCAGCGCTGTCAAAGCGAAAAGCCGGCGTCACAAAACCATGCATTGAAAGGCCTCGCGTGAAGTGACGACCATGGGGATGACCATTTCGGCCCACCGTGGTACGAGACCGCCGCAACAAATGAAAAGCGCCGGCCCGCCGGCATTCCGTCCAGGGAAATTCCATGTCTCACGCCGCCGCCCCCAAGCCGGCCACCGCCCGCCAATCCCCAGCCCTTTCCGGCATCGCGCGCGTGCCGGGCGACAAGTCGATCTCGCACCGTTCCTTCATGTTCGGCGGCCTCGCCTCCGGCGAGACCCGCATCACCGGCCTGCTCGAAGGCGAGGACGTGATGCGCACGGGCGCGGCCATGAAGGCAATGGGCGCGCATATCGAGAAGAACGGCGACGAGTGGGTGATCCGCGGCACCGGCAACGGCGCGCTGCTGCAGCCGGAAGGCCCGCTCGATTTCGGCAATGCCGGCACCGGCTCGCGGCTGACCATGGGCCTTGTTGGCACCTATGACATGGAGACCACCTTCATCGGCGATGCCTCGCTGTCGGGCCGGCCGATGGGCCGTGTGCTGGAACCTTTGCGCCAGATGGGCGTGCAGGTGCTGAAGGCGACGCCGGGCGACCGCATGCCGATCACACTGCATGGACCCAAGCATGCCGCACCGATCACCTATCGCGTGCCGATGGCCTCGGCGCAGGTGAAGTCCGCAGTGCTGCTCGCCGGCCTCAACACGCCCGGCATCACCACCGTGATCGAGCCGGTGATGACACGCGACCACACCGAAAAGATGCTGAAGGGGTTTGGCGCCAATCTGTCGGTCGAAACCGACGAGCGTGGCGTGCGCCACATCTTCATCGAAGGCCAGGGCAAGCTGACCGGCCAGACCATCGCCGTGCCGGGCGACCCGTCCTCGGCCGGCTTCCCGCTGGTGGCCGCGCTGATCGTGCCAGGTTCGGAAATCACGATCGAAAACGTACTGATGAACCCGACCCGCACCGGCCTGCTTTTGACGCTGCAGGAGATGGGCGGCAACATCGACATCCTCAACCGGCGCAATGCCGGCGGCGAGGATGTCGCCGACCTGCGGGTACGTTACTCCGAGCTCAAGGGCGTCATCGTGCCGCCCGAGCGGGCGCCGTCGATGATCGACGAGTATCCGGTGCTGGCGGTCGCTGCGAGCTTCGCCGAGGGCGAAACGCTGATGCAGGGGCTGGAGGAGCTGCGGGTGAAGGAATCCGACCGGCTGTCGGCCGTCGCCAACGGGCTGACGCTCAACGGCGTCGACTGCACCGAGGGCGAAGCTTCGCTTGCCGTGCGCGGCAAACCGGGCGGCAAGGGCCTTGGCGGCCATCCCAACGGCAAGGACACCACCGTGCAGACCCATCTCGACCACCGCATCGCCATGAGCTTTCTGGTCATGGGGCTGGCGACGGAAAAGCCGGTGACCATTGACGACGCCGCCATGATCGCGACCAGCTTTCCGGAGTTCATGGGGCTGATGACGGCGCTGGGCGCGGAGATCGGGTGACGGTCGTGGCAACCAATAGCCTTGGTACGTTGGCAGGCCAGCGCCCAACCCTTTCGGCGGTCTGCCAATGACACACGTCTTCACCATCGCCATCGACGGCCCCGCCGGCGCCGGCAAGGGCACCCTCGCCCGCCGGCTGGCCGACCACTACCGCCTCAACCTGCTCGACACCGGCCTCACCTACCGTGCCGTGGCCTATGCGCTCATCCAGCACGCGCTGCCGCTCGACAATGTCTCGGCGGCTGAAACCGCTGCCCGCCAGGTCGATCTGGCAAAGCTCGACCGGACGGTCTTGTCGGCGCATGCGGTCGGCGAGGCGGCCTCCAAGGTCGCGGTGTACCCGACCGTGCGGCGCATCCTCGTCGAAAAGCAGCGCGACTTCGCCAAGACGCCGCCGGGTGCGGTGCTCGACGGGCGCGACATCGGCACCGTGGTGTGCCCCGACGCCGACATCAAACTCTATGTGACGGCGAGCGCCGAGGTGCGGGCACAGCGCCGGCTGGCCGAGATCGAGAGCATCGGCGGGACCGCTGATTTTACCGAGATCCTCGCCGATATCATGCGCCGCGACCAGCGCGACATGGGCCGTGCCGACTCACCTTTGAAGCCGGCCGCCGACGCGCACTTGCTTGATACCAGCGAAATGGCTATAGAAGCCGCGTTTCTTGCAGCCATGGCGATCATCGATGACGTCTTGGCCAAGAGAGACTAGGTCTGATCCGGGTTTTTCCCTCGTCTTTCCGTTGTCGGAGGCGAAGAAAATACCCATATCGGGCACGAACCAGCCTGCCAGCATTCTTCATGCGCCGGAATTGCCGCTTAAAGAGCGGCCCAGGGCTTTTGTAGCCCGGAACGCCGGCAGGCCAACGCAACGCTAACCCACGGCGCCCGTCCCGCTTCCAGATGCGGGGCACTCCAGGAGAAACAATGTCAGCTGCAAATCCCACTCGCGATGATTTCGCGAGCCTGCTCGAAGAATCATTCACCACCGGTCACTCCGGCGAAGGCCAGGTCGTCAAGGGCACGATCACGGCGATCGAAAAGGACATGGCCATCATCGACGTCGGCCTCAAGGTCGAAGGCCGCGTGCCGCTGAAGGAATTCGGCGTCAAGGGCAAGGACACTACCCTCAAGGTTGGTGACACCGTCGAAGTCTATGTCGAGCGCATTGAAAACGCGCTTGGCGAAGCAATGCTTTCCCGTGAGAAGGCCCGTCGCGAAGAGAGCTGGGTCCGCCTCGAAGAGAAGTTCACCAAGGGTGAGCGCGTCGAAGGCGTTATCTTCAACCAGGTCAAGGGCGGCTTCACGGTCGACCTCGACGGCGCCGTGGCCTTCCTGCCGCGCAGCCAGGTCGATATCCGCCCGATCCGCGACGTCTCCCCGCTGATGCACAACCCGCAGCCCTTCGAGATCCTCAAGATGGATCGCCGCCGCGGCAACATCGTGGTGTCTCGCCGTACCGTGCTCGAAGAGAGCCGCGCCGAACAGCGTTCGGAAATCGTGCAGAACCTCGAAGAAGGCCAGGTTGTCGAAGGCGTCGTCAAGAACATCACCGATTACGGTGCGTTCGTCGACCTCGGCGGCATCGACGGCCTGCTGCATGTCACCGACATGGCATGGCGCCGCGTCAACCATCCGACCGAAATCCTCAACATCGGTCAGACGGTCAAGGTGCAGATCATCCGCATCAACCAGGAAACCCACCGTATCTCGCTCGGCATGAAGCAGCTCGAGAGCGATCCGTGGTCCGAGATCGGCACCAAGTTCCCGATCGGCAAGAAGATCAAGGGCACCGTCACCAACATCACCGACTACGGCGCGTTCGTCGAGCTGGAGCCGGGCATCGAGGGTCTCATCCACGTTTCGGAAATGTCGTGGACGAAGAAGAACGTGCATCCCGGCAAGATCCTGTCGACGACCCAGGAAGTCGACGTGGTGGTGCTCGAAGTCGATCCGGCCAAGCGCCGCATCTCGCTCGGCCTCAAGCAGACGCTCGAGAATCCGTGGCAGGCTTTCGCCTCTAGCCATCCGGTCGGCAGCCAGGTCGAGGGCGAGGTCAAGAACAAGACCGAGTTCGGCCTGTTCATCGGCCTCGAAGGCGACGTGGACGGCATGGTGCACCTTTCCGACCTCGACTGGACCCGTCCGGGCGAGCAGGTCATCGAAGAGTACAATCGCGGCGACATGGTCAAGGCGCAGGTGCTCGACGTCGACATCGACAAGGAGCGCATCTCGCTCGGCATCAAGCAGCTGGCCAAGGATACGGTCGGCGAAGCGGCGACTTCAGGCGAACTGCGCAAGAACGCGGTCGTTACCTGCGAAGTCATCGGCGTCAAGGATGGCGGTCTGGAAGTGCGGCTGGTCGACAGCGGCATCGAAACCTTCATCAAGCGCTCCGACCTGAGCCGTGACCGCGACGAGCAGCGCCCCGAGCGCTTCACCGTCGGCCAGAAAGTCGATGCCCGCGTCATCGCCTTCGACAAGAAGACCCGCAAGCTGCAGGTCTCGATCAAGGCGCTGGAAATCGCCGAAGAGAAGGAAGCGGTCGCTCAGTACGGCTCGACCGACTCCGGCGCTTCGCTGGGCGACATCCTGGGTGCCGCGCTGAAGAAGCAGGGCAGCTAAGTCTTCGCACCGCGAAGCCTTCGCACAGGCTCCAAAACAAAACCCCGCCGGAGCGATCCGGCGGGGTTTTTCTTTGACCTAGGTAAAGGTTGGAAAGTTACGCCCTGCCGTAAAGCGGCACCAGCGTGCCGCTCATCGCCTGATTGGCCGGCGAGGCGAGATAGGCGATGGCCTCGGCGGCGGCTTCGAGGCTGACCCATCTTGTGACATCGGCATCCGGCATATCGGCGCGGTTTGCCGGCGTATCTAGCGTCGACGGCGCCACGGCATTGACCAGGATGCCCTTGTGCTTCAGCTCTTCGGCCATCGCCACCGTCATGGCTGCCACCGCCGCCTTGCTGGCGGCGTAAGCGACCATGCCGGCGCCGCGCCGCGGATCGAGCCCGGCGCGCGCGGTGACGTTGACGATGCGGCCCGCCGTGTCCGACGACAGCATCGAGCGGATCGCGGCGCGGCAGCACAGGAAGGCGGTGCGCGCATTGGTGTCCATCATCTCGGCAAAGGACGCCGACTCGATCTTTTCAACAGGCGCCGAGGTGAAGCCGCCAGCCAGATGGATCGAGCCCCAAAGGCCCGGAACCTGGCTATAGAACGCTTCGACCTTCGCGGGGTCCGAGAGATCGACGTTGTGCACCAGCTGGACACGGTCATGCGAGGTAAAGGGGAAATGCGTAGGGGCGGCGGCATGAGCATTGGGCACATGGCAGATCGCGCCGTCGCTCAGCAGTTTGCCGACAACCGCACCGCCGAGCGCACCGGTCCCACCAGTCACGACGATATGCTTGCCTTCAAGTGTTTCCGTCATCTTGGACGCTCCTGTCATTTTTTTATCGTTAGGTCGTTTCTGTGCCGCCGACGCGAAGCGTCGCGCCTTTTGCGCCATCACTCAATTGACATCTCGACATGGCAGTTGTCGCGTCTTTGCATGCGTCCGACACTTCAGCCGTGGTCCGCCAAAACGGGAAACCCGCGCTTCAGTCAACTGTGATTTCGATGACGCGCGGCAGTCCGGTGGCCCGGGCGCGCTTCAGCGCGTCCGCGAGAGCATCGATATCAGCAAGCCGTTCGGCGCCGATGCCATAGGCCTCGGCCAGCTTGCAGAAATCCGGCGGCGCCGGCGATACGCCGACCGGCTCGACGCCGACATCGAGCATCGAGGTTTCGATCTCGCGGTAGCCTCTGTTGTTCCAGACGACGAAGATGACCGGTACCCGCGCGTCGAGCGCGGCGCCCAGTTCCGGCAGCGTGAACTGGAAGCCGCCGTCACCCGTGAGGCAGACGACCGGCGCATCGGGTATCGCAAGGGCCGCGCCAATTGCGGCCGGCGGGCCGTAGCCAAGCGCGCCGAAGCCGGTGGCGGCATTGAACCAACCGCCTGGCCGATCATGGTCGTAATAGAGGTTGGCCGCATAGATCGGCTGCGTCGAATCGCCGACGATGAGCGCGCCCGGCAAAGCGTCGCGGATCATCTCGACGGCGCGCACCTGCCCCTGCAGTGTCGGATTGAGCTCGGCAAAGGCTGCTTTGCGTGTAGTAGCGGCGCGCGACGAACCGCCCTCGCTTGCCCGGACATGGCGGGTTTCCAGAAGCAGTGCTTCGAGCGCCTCGGCGCAATCGGCCTGGATCGAAACCGTCGCCGGGCGGCGGGCAAGCTGGTCCGCGCCGATATCGATGCGGATCAGGTTGGCGGGCAGGACGAAGCCGCCATCGCTGTAGCCGTCATAGTCGGTCGGGCCGAATTCGGTGCCGGCGGCAATGACCAGGTCGGCGTCGGCCATCAGCGCCCGTACTGTCTTCAGGCTGGGACTGGCCGGCACGCAAAGCGGATGACCATGCAGCAGGCCGCGCGCATTGGTGGTCTGGACGACCGGCGCCCCCAGCCGTTCGGCCAGACGCCGCAGTGGCGCTTCGGCGCGTTTGGCGCCGCCGCCGACCAGGATCAGCGGGCGGCGCGCTGCACTGATGAGTTTGGCCGCGTTGGCAATTGCGACACCTTCCGGCACGGGCGGCGTCACATTGCTCAACATGGCAGCGATGCCATCCGCCGGCTTGACCATGACGTCGGTCGGGATCTCGATATGTACCGGACCGGGCCGGGCCGATGAAAACAGGGCGAAGGCCTGCGCCAGCGCGCCGGGCAATTCGCCAGCCTCGGTAACGCGCTGCGAAAACAGCGCCACCTTCTCCATCATGCCGCGCTGATCCGGCAATTCGTGCAGATGGCCCAGCCCCTTGCCCAGCGTCGGCGTGGCGTTGACGCCTGAGATCACCAGCATCGGCACCGAATCGGCGCGTGCCTGCCCCATGGCGGTGATGGTGTTGGTCAGCCCCGGTCCGGTGATGACGAAGGCGACGCCCGGTCTGCCGCTGGCGCGTGCGTAGCCATCGGCCATGAAGCCGGCGCCCTGTTCGTGACGCGGTGTGACGTGGCGGATCTTGGAGCGCGCTAGCCCGCGGTAGAGTTCTACCGTGTGGACGCCGGGAATCCCGAAGACCGTGTCGACGCCATGGGCTTCGAGCAGCGAAATGAGCGCTTCGCCGAGTGTCGTCATTGGTTTTCCTCCCCTTCCGGCGCGAGGCCTAGTTCGGCCTCGACGGCCTTGATGCCGATCGCCGCCAATTCGCCGGGCGAGAACATCTCGCCGGCCAGGCAGCCTTCGATCCAGAGTCCGTCGATGATCGCATTAATCGCGATGGCATGGTGGCGCAATTGGCTTGCGTCCGATTTGCGCCGTTCGGCGGCGAGCACCTCGGCCACAACCGCTTCCACCTCATTGCGAAAACCAAGGTAGCCTTCGCGGTGGGCGTGGGCCAGGGTCGGATCCGCTCTGGCGCGGCCGATGAAGGTTGCCCAGAGCGAAAACACCCGCGCGTCGATAATCGGCGCATTGAGGTTGGCGGTGACGAAAGCCGCAAGGCGCTGGCGAGGCGAGGCATTCTCCATGACCAAAGCCGCTTTCGCCTGCTCGGTCATGCGGCCCATCAGCGCTGCATAGGCTTCCTGCAGCAATTCTTCCTTGCCGGGAAAATAGTGCCGGATCAGCCCGGCGGTGACGCCGGCACGCAATGCGATGGTGCGCAAGGTGGCGCCCTGCAGGCCATGTTCCGCCACGCTGTCCAGAGTGGCCTCGATCAGATCCTGCCGCCGCCGCTCCTCGCCCTCGCGACGGAACCTGCGGCGGGATGGCATATTCATTGGCGCAGGATCGGTCGCGTCAGGCATGTCGGCCCGCCCTCGCAGGCGATGCAGAGCGCATCCGCCTCGAAGATTTCGACCGTGCAGCCGGCGGCTTCCATCGCGGCTTTGGTCTTTGGAAAGCCTGCGACGGCAATGATCTTGTGTGGGCTGGTCGGCAGCACGTTCAGGCTAAGGCCGTTGGAAGCCGCGAACTCTTCGGCGTCGCCTTCGACCAGCCGGATGTTACGCGCCTTCAGCATCTGATAGAATGGGGCCGGCAAAAGCGGTGAATGGACCAATGCGAGGTCGTCGGCCAGCGGGCTGATCACCGACATCAGATGCAGGCACGCTTCTTCGCCTTGCCACAGCGGAAGATCAAAGCCGTAGACGGAAACGCCCAGCGGCGTCAGCAGGTTGGAAACCTGCTGGATGCCTTCCTGGTTGGAGCGGACACCGCGCCCGATCACCAGCGTACGGGCATCGAGCCATACGCAATCACCGCCTTCGACCTGGCCAGGAACCTCGACGCGGCCCAGGATTGGAATGCCCAGCCTTCGGTAGGTTTCCTCATGCAGCGAGGGCTCCCTGGCGCGCAACGGCTTGCCCATGGACAGAATCAGCGCGCCGCGATCGGTCATCAGCGACGGGTCGTGCGTGAACACCGAGTCCGAAAGTCCATCCGCCGTGTCCTCGATCCATTCGATTTCGGCACCGGAAGCCGCCACCAGTTCAGCAAGGAGCGCGTGCTGCGATGCCGCTTTCGCCGGATTGAATCCCGGGCCATAGTGCCAGGCAACCCTGTCGGCATTGCGCATGGCGTTGGCCGCCGACCGCATCAGCACGCGGCGCAGCGGCGCCGCCATGGACTGTGATCCGAAAGCGCTCATCGAAGTCCTTTTTCGCTGAAAAAAATCGAGAAAATTTCATGGAAGGCTATTTATACACTTGCACAACAAGCTCGCAAGTGCCGTAATATGCAGGATTGACGGGCTCTCTCCGTTGGGTCCATGCTGAAGTCTGGAGCGGGGCAGTACAGCGTATATGTTGATTAGCCGGATACACGTTCGACGAACCGCAGCCGACCCGATAGAGGTCACCCGGTGAGCGTGGTGGAAGCTGCCGCAGTCCGATCCGGCAAGGCGCAGGACGGCGCCGCCGAAGCCATCCATGTCGAGAACCTGCACAAGAAGTTCGGTGAGCTGCATGTGCTGAAGGGCGTCTCGCTGTCGGCGCGCGACGGCGAGGTCATCGCCATCATCGGCGGCTCGGGCTCCGGCAAATCGACCCTGCTGCGCTGCATCAACTGCCTGGAAAACCCGACCAGCGGCATCATTCGGGTCAATGGCGAGGAGATCAAGCTCAAGGCCGACAGCCACGGCCACACCATTCCGGCCGACCGCAAGCAGATCGAGCGCATCCGCTCCAAGCTCGGCATGGTGTTCCAAAACTTCAACCTGTGGAGCCACATGACGCTGATCGAAAACGTCATCGAGGTTCCGGTGCATGTGCTTGGCGTCAAGCGCGATGTGGCGATCGGCGAGGCCGAGAAGCTGCTCGCCCGTGTCGGTCTGGCTGAAAAGCGCGACGTCTATCCGGCCTATCTGTCGGGCGGCCAGCAGCAGCGCGCCGCGATCGCCCGGGCGCTGGCCATCAATCCGCGCGTCATGCTGTTCGACGAGCCCACCTCCGCGCTCGATCCCGAACTGGTCGGCGAGGTGCTGAAGGTGATCGGCGACCTGGCGCGCGAAGGCCGCACCATGGTGCTGGTCACCCACGAGATGAAGTTCGCCCGCGAGGTCGCGACCCATGTCGTCTACCTCTACAACGGGCTGGTCGAGGAAGAAGGGCCGCCGGAGCAGATCTTCGGCGCACCGAAATCCGAAAGGCTGAAGCAGTTCATCCGCAACATCGGCTAGGCAAGCCGGGACGGAAGAAAACCGGGAACCAACAACAAACTGGGAGTCATGAAATGAAGACCGTTCTGAAGACATTTGCCGCAGCGCTGCTGCTCGGCGTCGCCGCCATGGGCGTGGCCAAGGCCGATCCGGTCAAGATCGGCGTCGCCGCCGAGCCTTATCCGCCCTTCACCTCGCCCGATGCTTCGGGCAAATGGGTCGGCTGGGAGATCGACTTCATCGACGCCGTCTGCGCCGAGGAGAAGCTCGATTGCGTCATCACCCCGGTTGCCTGGGACGGCATCATCCCGGCTCTGACGACCAAGAAGATCGACCTCATCGTCTCCTCGATGTCGATCACCGCCGAACGCGCGAAGACGATCGATTTCTCGGACAAGTACTATAACACGCCGACCGCGATCATCGGCCCGAAGGACCAGAAATTCGGCTCCGCTCCGGACGACCTCAAGGGCAAGATCGTCGGCGTGCAAGTGTCGACGGTGCACGCTGTCTACGCCAAGAAGCACTTTGGCAGCACAGCCTCCGAGATCAAGGAATACCAGACCCAGGACGAGGCCAACAACGATCTGGCCGCCGGCCGTCTCGACGCGGTGCAGGCCGATTCCATCGCGCTTGGCGAATTCCTCAAATCCGACCAGGGCAAAGCCTGCTGCGACCTGAAGGGCATGGTCGCTCCCGATGACGAAGTGCTCGGACCGGGCGTCGGCGCCGGCGTGCGCAAGGAAGACACCGAACTGAAGGGCAAAATCAACGCCGGCATCAAGGCGATCCGCGCCAACGGCAAATATGACGAGATCTCGAAGAAATACTTCGATTTCGACATTTACGGCGGCGGCGGCGCGCAGTCGAACTGACGATCCTCGTATGAGCTGTGGGGTGTGGCGTCGCGCCATGCCCCACCTGCTCGATCTTTCCCAGGCATGTTTGCCGCCGACGCAACCGTCGGCGGTTAGTCAGCACTTCGGGGGCGACGCTGATCGACGCACTTCTTTCGGCCTCCGCGGCCGGCATCACCGAGCTTCTCTCGCCCTACCCGCCAGGCTGGGGCGGGGCGCTTCTGGTTGGGCTGCTGCATTCGATCGAGATCGCGCTGGGCGCCACGTGCCTCGGCCTTCTGATCGGCACCGGCGGCGCCTATGGCAAGCTTTATGGCGGGCCGGTGGTGCGCGATCTCCTGGCGGTTTACACCACCATCGTGCGCGCCGTGCCCGAACTGGTGCTGATCCTGCTGCTCTATTACGCCGGCACCGACCTGATCAATCAGGCGCTGACGGCCATGGGTTATCAGCGCGTCGACGTGAGCGGCCTTGCCGCCGGCATCGCCGTGCTCGGCTTCGTCCAGGGCGCCTATTCGACAGAGGTGATACGCGGCGCGATCCTGGCCATTCCGCAGGGCCAGATCGAAGCCGCCCGCGCCTATGGAATGTCTCCGGGCCTGATGTTGCGGCGCATCACCTTGCCGTCAATGCTGCCCTTCGCTATTCCGGGCCTCGCCAATCTCTGGCTGATCGCCACCAAGGACACCGCGCTATTGGCTGTTGTCGGCTTCTATGAGCTGGCGCTGGCAACGCGGCAGGCAGCGGGCGTCACCAAGGCCTATTTCACCTTCTTTTTCGCGGCGGGCGTGCTCTATCTGCTTTTGTCGCTGTTCTCCAACCTTGTCATCGGCCGTGTCGAGACCTGGTCGCGGCGCGGCATGCCTTCGCTCAAGGAGGCGCGCTGATGGCCAACGAGGCGACCATCATCGACGTCGTCGCGCGAACGTCGCTGTGGCTGCAGCCGCACCGCATCGTGCTGATCCTGATCGCACTCGGCCTGGTTCTGTCGGCCGCCTTTTTCATGCGCTGGGACTGGCTGCCGCAATATTATGAAATGGGCTTGATCGGCCTCTGGCGCTCGCTGTGGATCCTGGCCGTCACCTGCGTGCTGGGCTTCCTGCTGGCCGTCCCGCTTGGCCTGGCGCAGGCTGCCGGCTCGTTCTGGTTCGCCGCACCCGCCAAGGTGTTCTGCACGGTGATCCGGGGCACGCCGCTGCTGATCCAGCTCTGGCTGCTCTATTACGGCCTGGGTTCGCTGTTCCCGCAATATCCGTGGATCCGCGAATCCTGGATGTGGCCATATCTGCGGCAAGCCTGGCCCTATGGCGTGCTGGCGCTGACCCTGTCGTTCGCCGGTTATGAGGGCGAGGTGATGCGCGGCGCCTTCGCCGGCGTGCCCAAGGGGCAACTCGAAGCCGCCCGCGCCTTCGGCATGAGCCGCTGGAAGGCGTTCCGGCGGATCTGGCTGCCGCAAGCCATCTACCGGGCGCTGCCGACGCTGACCGGCGAGACCGTGCTGCAATTGAAGTCGACGCCGCTGGTGGCGACGATCAGCGTCATCGACATCTTCGCCGTTTCGTCCAAAGTACGGCAGGACACCTACCTCACCTACGAGCCCTTGCTGCTGCTGGCGCTGATCTACATGACGATAACCGGCATTCTGGTCTTCGCCTTCAGCAGGATAGAGGCCAGAATCCCGAACAAGATTGGTTAGAGGGGAGTAGGGGAGTAGGGGAGTAGGGGAGTAGGGGAGTAGGGGAGTATCAGGCCACTATCCACATTCACATTTCCATCCCCATTCGCTATTCACTGCCCACTGTCCCGTACTCCCCTATTTCCTTACTCCCCTACTCCCCTACTCCCCTAGGACGGCCATGATGCAACTCAGTCTCGACCAGGCAAAAGGACTGTGCCGGATGGCGGCACTTGGCGCCGGCGCCAATGAGGAAGCGGCGCAATCGCTCACTGCTTCGATCATATCAGCCGAGGCCGAAGGGCTTTCCTCGGTCGGTCTGTCGCATTTCATCGACTATCTCGAGGCGCTGGAAGCCGGACGCATCGACGGCAATGCCGACCCGGTGATCACCCGGCCGGCGCTGGCAGTCTATCTCTCCGATGCACGCGGCGGGCTGGCGCATACCGGCTTCGACCGCACCATCGACGACCTCGCCAAGGCGGCAAAGCTGTTCGGTGTCGCCATCTTCTCGCAGAAGAACGCCTATACATGCGGCGCGCTCGGCTATTTCACCGGAAGGCTGGCAGCACAAGGACTGGTGTCGTTCGCAGCCACCAACGGCCCGGCCGTGCTTGCCGGCTCGGGCTCGGTCAAGCCGGTCTACTGCACCAACCCGATGTCGTTTGCCGCGCCTGCCGCCGACGGGGCGCCGCTGGTCATCGACCAGTCGTCGAGCGCCACCGCTTTCGTCAACATCCGCAAAGCGGCCGAGGACGGCAAGACAATCCCGGAAGGCTGGGCACTGGACGCCAGCGGCAATTCGACCACCGATCCCGCCGCCGCCATGAAGGGTGCAATGCTCGCCTTCGGCGGTCAGCGCGGCGCCAACATCGCGCTGATGGTCGAGGTGCTGGCGGCGGGCCTGTCGGGCGCCAACTGGTCGCTCGACGCGCCATGGTTCAGCGGCGGGCCGGACAGCCCCGGCACGGGACTGTTCGTGCTTGCTATCGAACCCAAGCTGCTCGATCCAGATTTCGAGCAACGAATGAAGGACCAGCTTGACCGGCTGCGGCGGCGCTTCGGCGTACATGTGCCCGGTCGTGCCCGCGCAGAGGCCGCCGAGAAGGCGCAAGCGCGCGGCATTACCGCATCGAAGGCCGTGGTGCAGCGCATTTCCGAATTCGCCGCACGCTATTCTTCCTGAACATCTATTAAATATCAATTAGTTATCTGGAATTCGCCCGCCGCAGGCGCGGCGCAGTGCGATTTTCTTTGCGCGTCGCTGAACCTTTCCGCGCCTTGCTGCGACCCAGCTTTGTCCAGGGCAAGGCGAGCTTGCCCGATCCACACCGAGGGAAGCAGCAAACCGAAATCGAAAGCCTGCATCACGCGAAGGCCGGTCCTTCGCGCTTCGGAAAACTCAACCCAAATCAAAGGAAATTGCCATGACCAACACCAAGATCACCATGCTGACCGCCGTCCTTCTGCTCGGCTCGTTCATGGGCGCCACACAGGCAGCCACCCTGAAGGCCGCACCGGTCAAGCCGTCCAGCCCGGGTGTCATCGCTGCCCCGAGCGGCGGGGCCACCGAAGACCACTACTGCAAGAACGGCCATGCAAAATTCGCCAATTGCAGCGCTGATTTCGTCGCCGCCTGCAAGAAGGTTGGTGGCACCATGTCGGATGTTCAGGGCTGGGGTGGGCGTACTTGCTTCACGCCCTCCTGATACCGTCTCAGGTCAGGCCGCGCCGTCGGCCCCTGGCTTCGCATGGATGTCACCCGGAAAACCCCGCTTCGGCGGGGTTTTCTGCGTTTTGATCGAACGATGGTAAAACATTCTCGTTTTGGTCAACTTTTGTTTATTTGACTTCGACCAACCTGATCGGCCGTTTGCGCTGATTGAGCAAAACAGAGGAGCTACAATGTCGGCAAGCACGGACAATCCCCGCAACGCCCTTGTCATCCCGGTCCTTGGCAGGTTTTACGCGGCCCTGCACGATGGTGCCGAAACCGTTCTTCGCGTCGTCGCCGGCGGGTTTCTCGCCATCCACGGTTCGCAGAAGATCACCAATCCTTTCGGCGCTGCCGAGATGGTCGAGGGTCTCGGCTTCTATCCGGGCGCGTTGTGGTCGTTGCTTCTGGCCTGCACTGAATTCTTTGGCGGCATCTTCATCGCCATCGGGTTTTTGACGCGGCCGGCCGCCTTTGCCGGCCTGTTCGTGCTGCTGGTCACGGTCTGGTTCCACTGGGTTACCATGGGCCAAGGCTATTCGGGTGCGGAAAAGTCGCTGCTGTGGGCAGCGATCCTGCTCTTCTTCGTCATTCGCGGCGGCAACCGCCATTCGGTCGACAACCGTATCGGCAAAGCGTTCTGACAGGCTGATAGCGACGACGCGTCGCCCTTTGCCTTTGGCACGAAACGGATTATGAAACGGCTTCAGCCAAGCCTGCGAGCGCCGGAGCCAGCCATGACCGAAATCCTGCAGACCCCAAAGCTCGTCGTCGTCTTTGGCGGGTCAGGCTTTGTCGGCCGCCATGTCGTGCGCGCGTTGGCCAAGCGCGGCTATCGCATCAGGGTCGCCTGCCGGCGGCCCGATCTCGCCGGCCATTTGCAGCCGCTCGGCAATGTCGGCCAGATCCAGCCGGTCCAGGCCAATGTGCGCGTGCGCTGGTCGGTAGACCGCGCCGTGCAAGGCGCCGACCATGTCGTCAATCTGGTCGCCATCCTGCATGAGAGCGGCCGGCAGAAATTCTCCGCCGTGCACGAGTTCGGCGCCCGCGCAGTGGCCGAGGCCGCGCGCTCGGTCGGCGCCGGCCTGACCCACATTTCTGCGCTTGGCGCCGATCTGGACTCCGAATCAGACTACGCGCGCACCAAGGCGCTTGGCGAAAAGGCTGTGCTGGAGACGATCAAGGACGCCGTGATCTTCCGGCCGTCGATCAATTTCGGACCCGAAGACGGCTTCTTCAACCGCTTCGCCAACATGGCGCGCTATTCGCCGGTGCTGCCGCTGATCGGCGGCGGCCAGACCAAGTTTCAGCCGGTCTATGTCGGCGACGTGGCCGAAGCGGTGGCGCGCTCGGTCGACGGCAAGGTGGATGGCGGCCAGATCTATGAACTCGGCGGACCGAAGGTGCTCACCTTCAAGCAGTGTATGGAAGAGCTGCTCGACGTGATCGAGCGCAAGCGGCTGCTGGTGCCGGTTCCGTGGTGGGTGGCCAACATCCAGGCCTCGATCCTCGGTCTCCTGCCCAACCCGCTGCTGACCAAGGACCAGGTGATGCAGCTGCGCGAGCACAACATCGTTTCGGACGCCGCCAACCAGACCAACAGGACGCTTGCGGGGCTAGGCATCCAGCCGCAGTCGATCGCGACGATCCTGCCCAGCTATCTCTGGCGCTACCGCGCCGCCGGCCAGTTCCAGCAACGCAAGCCCGCGGCCTAATCCGGCGCAACTGCCTGAAGGTGTCATACCTAACGCGGCGTGACCTGCATCGGCAGACCGCCTTGCGGCTGCGTGGTCAGTTTCTGTACCGGCCAGGGTTTCGTTTCGGCGGTGGTGTCGAAGCGGAAGCGCGACAGCATGATCGCCAGCGCGATGATCGCCTCCTGCATGGCGAAGCTGGCGCCGATGCAGACGCGTGGGCCGGCGCCAAACGGCAGATACTGGAAGCGGTCGATCTTTTCGCGATTTCCCGGGTGGAAGCGCTCCGGCAGGAAGGCATCCGGCCGGTCCCACAGTTTCCTGTGGCGATGCACGACCCAAGGCATCACCAGCACCGCGGCTTGCTTGGGGATATGAAGATCCTTCCACATTTCCGGTTCGATCGGCTCGCGGTTGATC
The DNA here is from genome assembly GCF_001672455.2 of Mesorhizobium sp. WSM1497. Taxonomy (NCBI): domain Bacteria; kingdom Pseudomonadati; phylum Pseudomonadota; class Alphaproteobacteria; order Hyphomicrobiales; family Phyllobacteriaceae; genus Mesorhizobium; species Mesorhizobium sp. WSM1497. The sequence continues at coordinate 352,411 of NZ_CP021070.1, forward strand.
GACGGCGCTGGCGGATAGAGCCTGAGCGCTTCGTCGAAAGCCGCGCGCGTGAACGGCATGGCATCGAGCCATTTCGTCGGATCGGGCTCGCGCTCCAGCACCTGGTCGATCTCCTGCTCGACCCGGTTGCGCTCCCAAGGTGATTCAGCTAGGCAATAGAGCGTCCAGCCGAGCGCACGCGCCGTCGTCTCATGGCCGGCGCCGATGAAGGTGATGATGTTGTCCTCGACCTCGGCCCGCGTCAGTCCGTCGGGTCCCTCGGCCTTGAGCAGCAGTGTCAGGAAATCCTGCGGCACGGCATCGGGATCGCGCTTGAATTTCGCTTCGCGCATCTTGACCGTGTCGGTGACGATCTTGCGGAAATAGGCCATGGTCTTGCGGCCACGGATGCGGGTCAGCCTCGGCAGCCAGTCGGGCGCGCGCAACAGGTCGAGCGGATCGACGCGACCCATGGTCTCGAACAGGCGGTCGATCTCGTTGGCGAAACTGCCGGGCTCGCCTGATATCTCGCCGGAAAACAGCGTCTCGGCCAGGATGTCATAAGTGAGCAGCGTCATGTCATGGGCGATGTCAGACGTGCCGCCGTCTTCGTAACGGGTGACGAAGTCCTGCGTGCGCCTCAGCATCGGCTGGGCGAAGCCGAAGATGTGGCGCGGCGTGAACACCGGCGCCATCGCCTTGCGCGACCGCTTCCAGACCTCGCCCTCGGCGGTGAGCAGGCCGTCGCGCAGGATCGGCCGCAGTATCTTCTGGCGCACCGTCGCCATCTTGTAGTTCCTGGCGTTGTCGACCAGCACATGCCGGATCAGGGCGGGATCATTGGCGACGATCAGATGTCCGCCAACGCCGTTCGCAGAGATCCACGGCTCGTTGTAGGTATGCTCACCCCACAATTCGAGCGGGTTGCGGTAGACGATGCGGATCATCTCCAACGTCGAGGGCGGCGTCGTGCGCGGCTTCGGCGCCGGGGGAATGAAGGGGGCGGGCTGGATGTCCATGCTGTGCTCCGCTGATGACCCAATGTAGTGGGCCGCAAAGCAGGCGTCCATGTGACCGAACGGCAAGGCCCTACTCTCCGGAATGTGACCGGTTACCGCGAGGTGCCTTCTTGTTGCCCCGAGCGGCATGCCCTAGGTGGCAGTCACCAATGGATACCGCCACCGCAGGAGCCCAGCTTGAAGCACCAGTTGAACATCATCATCGGCAGCACGCGGCCAGGCCGCGCCGGACCGATTTTTGCCGAGTGGCTGGAGAGGTTCGCGCGCGAGCACGGGAAATTCGAGCCTGTACTGACCGACATCGATGCGTTCAAGCTTCCGGTGCTGGACGAACCGCACCATCCAAGGCTTGGCAACTACCAGAACGATCATACCAAAGCCTGGTCCAAGGCGATCGATGCCGCCGATGCCTTCGTCTTCGTGGCGCCGGAATACAATTATTTCGTGGCGCCGGCGATCGTCAACGCGATCGACTATCTCTCGCGCGAATGGAAGTACAAGGCAGCCGCCATTTTCAGCTATGGCGGCGTCTCCGGCGGCCTACGCGCGGCGCAAGCGCTGAAGCCGCTGCTGACCTCGGTAGGTGTCATGCCGATCCCGGAAGGCGTCGCGCTGCCGATGTACCAGAAACTGCTCGACGAAAATGGCGCTTTCAACGCCAGCGAACAGGTGCAGGGCGGAGCCAAAACCATGCTCGACGAGCTGCTGCGCTGGAGCGAGGCTTTGAAGCCGATGCGGGCAGGCTGAAAACGCTGGTCTTCCGCAAGAAACCCCGGTTTGCTGCCATAGAGAGGTGGTCGTGCACAGGAACGAGCTGGGGGGCAGTTCGATTTGCGCTTGCTGTTTGCCTTGCTGCCTATGCTCACCACCGCCACCGCAGTGGTGGCGCTTGGCCCTGGTCATCGCCAACGACGACCACCGCCTGATCCGGCCGCCCGCCCGACATGACGCCGGCGCGCGACCGCAGCAGGCGGCTGGCGCCGAGATACAAGTTCATGATCAAGGTTTCTCAAGGACCCGCTGGCCGAAGTGAAATGGGGGCCGGCGGAGGCCCGCCATTGGCAACCGGCCATTCCCAGTGAAATGCCTGCAAACCTTGGAAAAACCGCCTTTTGCGCCTATATCTAGTCGATATCAGAGGCGCGATTCGGCGCGGATTTTTCGCGCTGTGCAGGCGGCATCCAGACAACAGGTTTTCATGAGCGATCAGATCGACAACAACAACGGCGCTGAAGCCGAATACGGCGCCGATTCCATCAAGGTTTTGAAGGGGTTGGACGCTGTCCGCAAACGCCCCGGAATGTATATCGGTGATACAGACGACGGCTCGGGCCTGCATCACATGGTCTATGAAGTGGTCGACAACGCCATCGACGAGGCGCTGGCCGGTCACGCCGACCTCGTCACCGTGACGCTCAACCCCGATGGTTCGGTCACTGTGATCGACAATGGCCGCGGAATTCCGACCGATATCCACACCGGAGAAGGCATTTCGGCGGCCGAAGTGATCATGACGCAGCTGCATGCCGGCGGCAAGTTCGACCAGAATTCCTACAAGGTCTCGGGCGGCCTGCATGGCGTCGGCGTCTCGGTGGTCAACGCGCTGTCGGCGTGGCTAAAGCTGAAGATCCGCCGCAACGGCCAGATCTTCGAGATGAGTTTCACGCATGGCAATGCCGACGCACCTCTGAAGGCGACCGGCACCTATGAGCAGGACAAGCAGCCGGGCACCTATGAGGGCCGCAGCGGCAGCCAGATCACCTTCTTCCCCTCGGCCGAGACCTTCACCATGGTCGAGTTCGACTTCGGCACGCTGGAACACCGGCTGCGCGAGCTTGCCTTCCTCAATTCCGGCGTGCGCATCATTTTGACCGATGCCCGTCACGCCGATGTCGTGCGCCATGAACTGCACTACGATGGAGGCCTCGAAGAATTCGTCAAATATCTCGATCGCGTCAAGAAACCGCTGATCGACAAGCCGATCGCCATCCGGGCGGAGCGCGACGGGATCACCGTCGAAGTGGCGATGTGGTGGAACGACAGCTACCACGAGAACGTGCTGGCCTTCACCAACAACATCCCGCAGCGCGATGGCGGCACGCATCTGGCCGGCTTCCGCGGCGCGCTGACGCGTCAGATCACCGGCTATGGCGAATCCTCTGGGCTGACCAAGAAGGAAAAGGTCTCGCTGATCGGCGACGATTGCCGCGAAGGTCTGACGGCGGTGCTGTCGGTCAAGGTTCCCGACCCGAAATTCTCCTCGCAGACCAAGGACAAGCTGGTCTCGTCGGAAGTCCGTCCTGTCGTCGAAGGCCTGGTCAACGAAGCGCTTGGCACCTGGCTGGAAGAACACCCGAGCGAAGGCAAGGTGGTCGTCGACAAGGTGATCCAGGCGGCGGCGGCGCGCGAAGCGGCGCGCAAGGCGCGCGATATCACCCGCAAGAGTTCGCTCGGCGTCACCTCCCTGCCCGGCAAACTGGCCGACTGCCAGGAACGCGACCCGGCGAAATCCGAAATCTTCATCGTCGAGGGTGATTCCGCCGGCGGCTCCGCCAAGGGTGGGCGTTCGCGCCAGAACCAGGCGATCCTGCCGTTGCGCGGCAAGATCCTCAATGTCGAGCGGGCGCGCTTCGACCGCATGCTCGGCTCCGACATGATCGGCACGTTGATCACGGCGCTCGGCACCTCGATCGGCAAGGACGAGTTCAACGCCGACAAGCTGCGCTACCACAAGATCATCCTGATGACCGACGCCGACGTCGACGGCGCCCATATCAGAACCTTGCTGCTCACCTTCTTCTTCCGGCAGATGCCGGAGCTGATCGAGCGCGGCCATCTCTACATCGCCCAGCCGCCGCTCTACAAGGTGACGCGCGGCAAGAGCTCGCAATACATCAAGGACGAGAGCGCGTTCGAGGAGTTCCTGATCGGCTCGGGACTGGAGGAAGCATCGCTTACGCTCGGCTCGGGCGAGGTTCGCATCGGGCAGGACCTGCGTGGCGCCATCGATGACGCGCTGGCGGTGCGCCAGCTGATCAACGGCCTGCACACGCGCTACAACAGAGGCGTCGTCGAGCAGGCGGCGATCGCCGGTGGGCTCAACCCGGACGTGTTCGCCGATCTCGGCCGCGCCAACGACATGGCGGAGCGGATTGCAAAACGCCTCGACATCATTGCCGAGGACACCGAGCGCGGCTGGACCGGCCGCATGTCGACCTCGAATGAAGGCGTGGGCGGCTATGTGTTCGAGCGCACGGTGCGCAGCGTCAAGGAATATGCGCATCTCGACCTGGCGCTGATCAATTCGGCCGACGCACGCCAGCTCGACCGCTACGCACAGCGCCTCAGCGAGGTCTACGGGTCGCCGCCGGTGCTGCGCCGCAAGGATGTCTCCGAAACCATCTCGGGGCCGCTGGCGATGCTCAATGCGGTCTTTGCGACCGGTCGCAAGGGCCTGACGATGCAGCGTTACAAGGGTCTCGGCGAGATGAACGCCGAACAGCTGTGGGAAACCACGCTCGATCCGAACGTGCGCTCGCTGCTGCAGGTCAAGGTCAATGACGCGACCGATGCGGATTCGCTGTTTTCGCGGCTGATGGGCGACGAGGTCGAGCCCAGGCGCGAGTTCATCCAGGACAACGCGCTGTCGGTCGCTAATCTGGATATCTGATCTGAACGTTAAATCTGAATTGGCGCGCTGCGGCGCGCCAATTGTTCCACCGGCGGCAACAAAATCAATTTTGCAACGCGCCGGAACGGAAGTCCCTGCGAGACATTGTGACAATATCGATCACAATTTCTAACAGGAGGCTTCCATGGGACGCGGCATTTTGCTCTGGTTGCTCGGCATACCGATCCCGATCATCATTCTGATCATGCTGTTCGTACGATAGGGGGCACTTATGCAGTCCACCCTATCGGCTGTCGACGTTTCCACTTCAACAGAATCCTCCTCCACCGCCGTCAGTTGGGGACCGATCATCGCCGGTGCCTTCGCGGCCTCAACGCTGACCTTCATCCTCATGCTGCTGGGCTCCGGGCTTGGATTGAGCATGGTGTCGCCCTGGTCGGGATCCGGCGCATCTGTCACCACTTTCGCGGCATCCACCGCCGTCTGGCTGATCATCGTGCAATGGCTGTCCTCGGGTGTCGGCGGCTACCTTGCCGGACGCCTGCGCACCAAATGGGTCGGCATCCACACGGACGAGGTGTATTTCCGTGATACCGCCCATGGCTTTCTTGCCTGGGCGTTGGCCACACTGCTCGTCGTCGGCGTGCTTGGCTCCGCGCTTTCCGCTGCCATAGGCTCGGGCGTGCAGGCGGTGTCCACCATCGCGTCTGGTGCGGCCATGGGCGCATCGGCGGGGGCTTCGGCCAATGCCGGCAGCGCGTCGGCCGACAATGCGACATCCTACCTGGTGGATTCACTGTTCCGTCCGGCTGATCCGGGCAAGCTCGCGGCCGCCAATCCGGACAGCGATGCGGCCGCGGTTGGGCAGGCTTCGCGCATCCTGATCGCCGGCGCCGCGGCAGGCGAGGTTTCCGCAGACGACAAAACCTATCTGTCGCAGCTGGTCGCCGTTCGCACGGGGCTTTCGGAAGCAGACGCCAGGACCCGGGTGGATGCCGTCCTCGCCAAGGCCCAGGACGCCAAGGTCAAGGCGCAGCAGGCCGCCGACACAGCCAGGAAGGCCAGCGCGACGTTTGCCTTGCTTGGTGCGCTCTCGCTGGCCATCGGCGCCTTTATCGCCAGTGCTGCCGCGGCCCTTGGCGGCAGGCAGCGCGACGATGAGGAAGCGGTTTTTATCACCAACCGTTGAACTGCACTTGCAACAAAGCCACTCCGGGCCGCCCGGAGCAGCTTTGCTTTGAAGTTGTCGAGCGGCGCTGCCTTGGCCCCGTTCGCTGAAATCCGTTCTTATTTTCGGGGAGGAATCGCCGGCACTTCGGCTTGGCTCGGCTCCAGTTTGCGACCGAGGTCGACAGCGTCGCGCAGCACGGCGAGATGCGAGCGCGGCTGATCGCCGGCGGCAACCTCGCTACCGGTCGCCGCCAACGACCAGTACAGCGTGTGGGTGAAGACACGGCCGAGGGAACCGCGCAGCTCGACCTGAACGTTCTCCACGCCCGGGCCGAAATTCTCCGCCATCGGCCCTGAGATCGGATCGCCCGTCAGCCAACCATTGCCGCGGTCGAAGATATTGGTCCAGCGCGTCGCAGCAAACACCGCGCCATGATGCACCGCCCGCTGCGGCTTGCCGGAAGAACGGTTGCGCCCTTCCTGATAAAGCACGGTGCCACCGGCCGCCGCTCCCTCGGCAATCGGCGGACATGCCGAGAACAGACGTTCGGCGGTGCCGCGTCTGAATTCGGCGAGATTGTGCGTCACCAGAAATTCGCTGTGGGTCAGCGGGCTACCAAGCGTGACGAAATCGCTGATCTTCCAAGGCCGATGGCTGTCGTCCCTGGTGCGCAGTTGGCGATAGAGCTCCCACTGATCGCGCCGGAACCCGGCAAGGTCGTCAAGGCTGCCGGGCCATGCCGAGCCGTCGGCAACAAGCGTCGCCTTGTCGATGGCGTGGATAGCTTTCAGTTTCGCCTTGTCGCGGATGGCCTCCAGTTTTCGGGGCCTGAAATCGGACCACAGGATCTGCAACAGGTCATAGGCGATCATCGAGCCGAGGCTGTGCGAGACCAGCACGATGCGATCGTAGGTATCGTCCATCATCAGACGCTTCAGCAGCTTCAGGCCGCGGTCGCGGATCAGCGCCCGCTTCTCTACCGTGGCCGCTTCAGCGCGCACATAGGCCGCGACATCGCCGAAATAGGGAAGGCCAAAACGGTCCACCGACCAGATGACGAACGAGGCCAGGATGGTGACGAGGACGCCGACGGTCCACGAAATCTGCTGCTGCCAAACCGACGTCGCAAGCGCGAGCGTCGCGACCAGGACGATGATGACGGCAACCAGAGTGACCAGATAGAGCTTTCGGGCGTCCGGCGGTATGTCGGCGGGCTTGCGCCACAGCAGATTTGTCACCCAGGCGGCAAGCCGGCCTCGCGTCGTGCCCTGCGTGATGTCGGCCCAGTAAAGCTCGTAGAAGTCGGTGCGGCGGCCATCGACATCGTAGGGCGTGGTGATGCGGCGAAGTTCGTACGAATTGGTCCGGCTGTCGGGAGTGATCCAGCTCTGGTTAATCTTCGCGCCGGCGGGGTCGGCCGGATCGGCGACATGGGCATAAAACGGCGCGCGGTTGGGGTCATGGCTCCAGACAGCCTGGACAAAGCCTCGCAGCGTATCCATCGGCCGCTGTTCGCCCATGCCATGCACGATCACCACCGCCTGGCCAGGCTTGCGCGGCGCTTTCCCGGCGGGCGGCGATGCGATCGGGTCAGGCACCAACGTCTCCGTCGACGACAATCCCGCCGTCGAGGCGGGAATTCGTCATCGTAGCGCCGAAATCGCCGTCAAGCCAAGAAAGCCTGCCAAGAAAAAGCCCGGCGCGAAGCCGGGCGATTCTTGGCGTGTCCCGGCGCTTATCCCGGATCAGTGATCCATGGCTTTGACGATCTCTTCGGTCATCTTCTTGGCGTCGCCGAGCAGCATCATGGTGCCGTCCTTGTAGAACAGCGTGTTGTCGATACCGGCATAGCCGGAACCGAGCGAGCGCTTGACGAACAGGCAGGTGCGCGCCTTGTCGACATCGAGGATCGGCATGCCGTAGATGGGTGAGGACTTGTCGTCGCGCGCGGACGGGTTGGTGACGTCGTTGGCGCCGATGACATAGGCAACGTCGGCTTGCGCGAACTCCGAGTTGATGTCCTCAAGCTCGAACACCTCGTCGTAGGGCACATTGGCTTCGGCGAGCAGCACGTTCATGTGGCCGGGCATGCGGCCGGCGACCGGGTGGATGGCGTACTTCACGTCGACGCCATTGGCCTTGAGCTTGTCGGCCATTTCGCGCAGCGCATGCTGCGCCTGGGCAACCGCCATGCCGTAGCCCGGCACGATGATGACTTTCTGGGCGTTCATCATGAGGTAGGCGGCATCGTCGGCAGAACCCTGCTTGACCGTGCGTTCGATGCCGTCATCGGCGGCCGCTGCCGTCTCCCCACCGAAGCCGCCGAGAATGACCGAGATGAAGCTTCGGTTCATGCCCTTGCACATGATGTAGGACAGGATCGCGCCGGATGAGCCGACCAGCGCGCCGGTGATGATCAGCGCCAGATTGCCGAGCGTGAAGCCCAGCGCCGCCGCCGCCCAGCCGGAATAGGAATTCAGCATCGAGACGACGACCGGCATGTCGGCGCCGCCGATCGGGATGATCAGCAGGATACCGAGCACCAGCGAGGCGGCAACGATCAGCCAGAAGACCAGCTTGGACTCGGTGGTGACCAGCAACACGATCAGCACGACGAGCGCGATGGCAAGTGCGGCGTTGATGAAGTGGCGTGCGCCGATCATGATCGGCTTGCCGGACATGCGGCCATCGAGCTTGAGGAAAGCGATGACCGAGCCGGTGAAGGTGATGGCGCCGATGGCGACGCCAAGGCTCATCTCGATCAGGGCCTGGGCATGAATGTCGCCATCCGTGCCGATGCCGAAGCTTTCCGGGGCATAGATCGCGGCAGCCGCCACCATGACGGCGGCGAGGCCGACCAGCGAGTGGAAGGCAGCGACCAGCTGCGGCATCGAGGTCATGGCGATGCGGCGCGCGGTAACGGCGCCGATGCCGCCGCCAATGGCAAGGCCGAGCACGATCAGGCCGAAGCGACCGGCGGACGGGGTCGCCAGAGCCAGTGTGGTGGCGATGGCAATACCCATGCCGATCATGCCGTAGAGATTGCCCTGGCGGCTGGTGGTCGGATGCGACAGGCCGCGCAGCGCCATGATGAACAGGACACCGGAGACGAGGTAGAGGAAGGACGCGAAGTTGGCGTTCATGGCGCTCTACTTGTCCTTCTTCTTGTACATGGCCAGCATGCGCTGGGTGACGAGGAAGCCGCCGAAGATGTTGACCGAAACCAGCATCAGCGCGACAAAGCCGAAGCCCGCGGCAATGCCGGAGGCGGCGATGCCGACGGCAAGCAGCGCGCCGACGACGATGACCGAGGAGATGGCATTGGTGACGGCCATCAGCGGCGTATGCAGTGCGGGGGTCACCGACCAGACGACGTAGTAGCCGACGAAGATCGCCAGGACGAAGATGGCGAAGCGGAAGACGAAGGGATCGATGGCGCCGCCGGAGAGCGCATGCGCGGCATCACCGGCTGCGTCAGTGCCGCCGGGCGCGGTCGCCAGATTGTGCACCGCCAGCCGGACGGCGGCGGAGGCCTGGTCGAGCTGGTCGAGGGCTTTCTGCAGGGTCTGGTCCATCACGCGATCCCTTTCGGCTTCGACGAGGGCGACTTGGGTGCGGCCGCCTTCTTGGGCGCGGCTTTCTTGGGCGAAGCATCGGCGACCATGGTCTTGGCCGGGATCGCGGCCGGCTCGACATATTGGCCCTTTGCCGGCTGCTGGTCGGCTTTCACGAAAGCCGGATGAACCACCTTGCCGCCATCGGTCAGCATCGTTGCCTTGACCAGATCGTCGTCGCGATTGATGGCAAGCGTCTTGGTCGTCTTGTCGACCAGCGTCTCGAGAAAGGCGAACAGGTTCCTGGCATAAAGCAGCGAGGCCGACGCCGCGATGCGGCCTGGCACATTGAGATGGCCGACAATCTTGACGTTGTTGGCGGTGGTGACCACCTTGCCGGCTTCGGCGCCCTCGACATTGCCGCCGCGCTCGACCGCGAGGTCGACGATCACCGAGCCCGGCTTCATCGAAGCGACCATCGCCGCCGAGACCAGCTTGGGCGCCGGCCGGCCGGGAATGAGCGCCGTGGTGATGACGATATCCTGCTTGGCGATGTGCTCTGATGTGAGTGCCGCCTGTTTGGCCTGATATTCCTTCGACATTTCCTTGGCGTAGCCGCCGGCCGTTTCGGCCGCCTTGAATTCCTCGTCCTCGACCGCGAGGAACTTGGCGCCGAGCGAGGCGACCTGTTCCTTGGCGGCGGGGCGAACGTCGGTGGCGGTGACAACCGCACCAAGCCGGCGCGCGGTGGCGATCGCCTGCAGGCCGGCGACGCCAACGCCCATGATGAAGACCTTCGCCGCCGGCACCGTGCCGGCCGCCGTCATCATCATCGGCAAGGCGCGGTCATATTCCGAAGCCCCGTCGATCACCGCCTGATAGCCGGCCAAATTGGCCTGCGAGGACAAAACGTCCATCGACTGCGCGCGGGTGATCCGGGGCATGAATTCCATCGAGAAAGCGGTGACGCCGGCCTTGGCAAGAGCTGCCACGGCGGCATCGTTGCCGTAGGGGTCCATGATGGCGATCACAGCCGCGCCGGGCTTGTAGCTCTTCAGCTCGGCATCACCAGGCCGGCGCACCTTCAGCACCACATCGGCCTTGGCGACATCGGAAGCCTTGCCGATAGCAGCGCCGGCGCTCGCATAGTCGGCATCGATGATGCGCGATTTCAGACCGGCACCGGCCTCGACGACGACGCCGAAGCCCAACGCCGCCAGCCGTTTCACCGTATCGGGCGAAGCCGCGACGCGCGGCTCGTTGGCATCGAGCTCACGAGGGATGAAAACCGTCTGTCCCACCGCATGATCCTTTCGGCCGGAAGCTATTTCCCGCAAGACGCCGGCCGGCCTCGCGGCGGCGCCGTGGACAAGATGTCGGAAAAATCTATCGGAGGATAAAGGCGCCGACAGCCAGAATCAGCACGAACAGAATGGTCGCCGAGAAGAAGCCGCCCGCGAAGAAGCCGAAGGCCATCGCCAGGAGCAGGGCGCCACAAAACAGCGAGCCGTACTTGGCCAGCGCGAGGAAGCCCGCATAGGTGCGGTCATGCTCGGCATAGTCCATCTTCGCGCCCAGTTCGACAGGACCAGTCGGCGAGTGATCAGCCATAGGAATACCCCTTCGAAGACATCTTTCAGGCACATAGCGAAAAGCCGCGCCGAGAGCAATGGCGCTATTGCCGCACAACAACCGACAACTGCCTCAAAGAAAGATTGAAGCCAGCAGTCGACGCCGCGACGGAGTCCGATCGCTGGATTCTGATGCTTGATGCGGAACTCCGAAGGGCGGACGCTTGCGTGGCCTAAGCCGGCGCCTCAGCCGGCTAGATGCGGAAATAGCCCGAGCAACCCGACGACGATCAGATAGAGCGCGACGATGTAGTTCAACAGCCTTGGCATGGCCAGGATCAGCACGCCGGCGATCAGCGAGATGAGCGGGGTTAGCGCAAGTGTGGAAATGGTCATAGCGGGTTCCCTCAAAAACCTCAGATCGACCCGGAGCGCTGCTCGTGGCCTCACCCAGAACGCCGAAGTCGCCAAAAGGCTCCTGTCGGCCCTGCAAAATCGTGTGGATCCCTGCCGTATCAGGCGGCTTCGTGATAGTATTTTGCCGTCGGCAGGATGGTCAGCGGCGCGAGTTCCCCGACATGCGGCGTATCGAACAGCATGCGCTGCTCCATTGGCGTCGAGCGGAAGAATGGGAACCGTGAGAAGGACCGCTCGCGGATTGCGTTGACGTCGGCGCGGTAGAGCACGACCTTGTTGAAAACGCCCGGATAGGCGCGCGACTCGCTGATCTTCTCCGAGTAGTAGATACGCTTGTAGAAGCCGGCGTGATCCTCGCGAATGGTCGACAGGCAGTAGGGCGCGTTGAAATGGAAGCACGCCATGCCGGCCAGCCGCAGCGTCAGGTAGGGAATCTGCGGGTAGACGCGCGACCATTCGGGATCGGACGCAAACCGGCTGGGACAGATGAAGCTCAGCCCGTCACGAAGCATCGGCATGACGATGTCGCCAAAGGCCTTGGTGGAAGGCGACATCGGCGTCGCCAAGGTGACGTGATGGATACGCAGCGTGCTGACGAGTTCCTGGTCGATATAGACCCCGAAGCGGTACACATTCGGTGCCTCGTCGAGCTCATCGTGAATGGTATGGTTTTCGTTGTCGGGCACCATATCGTTCGAGCGATATGACTTGTAGCGCAGGCGGTAGATGTCCTCGAGATCTTCGCCCTTGTCGCAGCGGCGGTATTCTGTCCGCTCAAGCATCGCCGAAACGTTGCGGGCGAAGCTGGACATGGTGTCGGCGGCGTCCTTGCCGTCCTCGCCCGTCACCGGACGAAGCGAACTCAACTGCACAATCATCAACTCAATCCCCGTACATTGCCGCCGCGATCCGACACTACGACAGGGTCTTGGGATGTAAAAGATGAAAACAGGAAGCAGCCCGTTTACCAGTCATTAAGGTTAACGATTGCTAAAATAAAACTAAAATTGGTGGTTTTCTTCGTTTTCTGCGTCGCGACGGGGAAAGAGCGTATCTCGAACATGACGGGAAGCGGCTGAAATTCTGGCATGGCCCGCGATGTGCAAAGAAACCTCGAATGCAGTGAATGCCTAAAGCCTGGGCGCCTGTTCAATCCTGATGGAAACAGGGATGGGCTCTCAGTGCCTGGACACCATGCGCCAGGCGCCTCAAATCAGCGGCGTACCGCCTTTTTGGCGGTCCTGATATCCTTGGCGAAGGGCCATACCGTGTTCGACATCGTCTCGATACCGGAAGCGCTGAGCGCCGAACCGAACAGGAACCCCTGGACAAGATCAGGCTTGACCTGCAGCGCCAGGATCTTGAGCTGCTCGAAGGTCTCGACCCCTTCGACGGTCACCGAAAGCCCCAGCGGCCGCGACAGGTTGACGATACCCTTGAGCAGCTCGAGCGAACGGGGATTCTGGGTGACGTCCATCAGGAAAGAGCGGTCGATCTTGATCTTGTCGAGCGGCAGCTTGTGCAGGTAGCTCAGGCTCGAATAGCCGGTGCCGAAATCGTCGAGCGCGATGCGCACGCCAAGCTGCTTCAGCTCCTCAATATACTGGCGCGTCAGCGACTTGTCATCGAGCAGCGCCGTTTCGGTGACCTCGATCTCGAGCCTACTGGCGGCGAGGCCGGAGCCGGCCAACGCATCGCGAACCTTCTGGATGACATCGCGGCTGCGGAAATCCTTGGCCGAGAGATTGACCGAGACGCTGGTCTGGTCGGGCCATTTGGCGCATTCGGCGCAGGCTGCCTGCAGCACGAAGGTGCTGATCTCGGAAATGATGCCCATTTCCTCGGCCAGTGGAATGAAGATGCTGGGCGAGATTGGCCCGAGATCTGGATGATCCCACCGGCACAGCGCCTCGCAACTGGCGATACGCATGGTGCTCATCGCCACGATCGGCTGATAGACCACCCGCAGGCTCTTGCCCTCTACCGCGGTGCGCAGATCCGCCTTCATCAGCTGACGGTTGCGGAAGGCGGCATCCATCGAAGCTTCGAACAATCGCCAGCTGTTCTTGCCGAGTTCCTTGGCCTTGTAGAGCGCCAGGTCCGCCTTCACGATCATGGCGTCGACATCGGTATCCTTGACCCGTGACAGCACCGCGCCGCCGCTGGCCTGAATGCGCAGCCCGTGACCGGCGACGTCGACTTCCCCTTGCAGGCCGGCGAAAATCTCGTCGAGCTGGCTGGTCAGATGGCTCTCATCCTCGACGCGGTCGAAGAAGATCATGAACTCGTCGCCACCGAAACGGCTGACCGTGATATCTTGCTTGGCAATGGCGCCAAGCCGCTCGGCAACGGCATAGATCAAGCCGTCGCCGATCGGATGGCCAAGCGTGTCGTTGACGCTCTTGAAATCGTCGAGATCGAGCACCGCAAGGCCGCAGAGACGGTCGCGATCGCCGGACGCCATGGCCTCGCCCACCAATTCATGGAAATAGGCCCGGTTGGGCAGGCCGGTGAGATTGTCGTAGCGTGCCATGAAGCGGATCTTGTCTTCCGCCTCGACACGGGCGGTGACGTCCTCGAAGGTGATGACGCCCAGTTCCTGGCTGCCTTCGCGAGCCGAGAACTCGTAATGCTGGCCGTTGGCGAGGGAAACCAGCACCTTGCGGTCGCGACCCTCACGCAGGGCACGCGTCAGCTGCGCCTCGATGTAGCGGCAATCCTTGGGCGCCAGCATGCCGCCGGCGACACCGCGCATCAACAGACCGTGGATCGACCGTCCGAGCAGCGCGTCGGGCGACTTGAGCGACATCAGATGCGCGGCCTCGGCATTGGCCACCGCGACGCGGCCGTCCGGACCGAGCATGACAAGGCCGTGCGACATGGTGTTGAGCGCCCGGTTGAAGCGCTGGGCAATGCGGTTGGCCTTCTTCTCTTCCGAGACGGCCGCAAAAAGCACATCGCGTACGGTGTTGGCGAATTTCCGGATGGCGAACAGGAACGGCGCCGACAGGAGCCCGAGGAGGACATGGTAGATGTCGCCGCGCAGCAGGAAGCCAAGCGAGATCGGCCAGGTCAAGGCAATGGTCAGGATGGTGACCATGCGCGGCGAGCCGTAGTTGCGGCCGGCGATGGAGGTCGCCGTCGCGAGCGTCAGGCAAACGGAGGCGATTTCGGCGAAACCATCGCGCGCGAAATAGATGCCGAGCAGGCAGAAAGCGCCAAGCGTCAAGCCATGCAGGGAGCCATAGAGAATGTAGTCATTCTCACGCTTGTGCGCCTCTTCCCAGGTCGTCGGCGACGGCATGCTGTTGTATTTTCGAAAGTTTCTCATGCGGAACACACCGACGAGAACCATCGAGATCGCGACCAGCAAATACCGCGGATCGCCGCTCTTCCACCAGACCAGGCCGATCAGGAAAGTCTGCGCGAGAATGCCGATCGAAAGCGTCAGCCCGTCGCGAAACAGGGTTTCCACGAACGGAATATAGACGTCGACCGGGATCTCGTTCTTTTTTCGCAGATTCAACGCCTGAATCCCAACCCTGGGGAGCCAAGCAGTGCCACATCCGCCTTAAGAAAGATTTAGAGAGACCCTCGCGCTCCTGCCGTCAAGCCGGGTGACGCAGCGGAAAGCAAGGAAACTGTCGTTCAGGTAAACAAGGCGTATCGATCATTCGGCGGCCTGAAGTTCGGGCCGCGCCGGCGTACTCGACAGGCGTTCGAGCAGCCTTTGGCGCTCGCCGGCGGCCTTTTGCGCGCTGGCTTGACGGACGTGGCCATAGCCGCGGATGAGGGCAGGCACCGAGGCCAGCGCAACCGCCGCATCGACCCTGGCTGGGGCCAACGATCCGGCGATGAGCTCCAGATCCGCCTCGTACCGCGCCAGCAGCTGCCGCTCCATGCGCCGTTCGGCGGTGTAGCCGAACAGGTCGAAGGCGGTGCCGCGCAGGCCCTTCATCGCCGCCAGCACGCGAAAACCCTTCATCATCCACGGGCCGAAGCTCGATTTCCGCGGGCTTCCGTCATTGCCGCGACGGCCCATGATCGGCGGAGCGAGATGGAATTCAAGCCTTTCGTAGCTCTGGAACTGCTTGCCCAGTTCGGCGGCGAAAGAGCCGTCCGTGTAAAGACGCGCCACCTCGTATTCGTCCTTGATCGCCATCAGCTTGAACAGGTTCCTGGCGGCAGCCTGCGACACCGCGGTCGAACCAGGCACGGCCTTCGCTTCGGCGGCGCGCAACGCGGCCAGTTTTCCGGCATAACGCCTGCCATAGGCGGCGTTCTGATAGGCGGTCAGGAAGGCGACGCGGCGGGCAATGATGTCGTCCAGCGTCTCGGCGATATCCGTCTGGCCTGCCTTTCCAGCCGCGGTCGGACCCGGCTGGGCAACCAGCCCGCGCACGAAATCCGGCTGATGGGCAGCGCGACGGCCCCAGCGGAAGGCGGCGATGTTCATCGCCACGGCTTCGCCATTGAGCTCGATCGCCTTCTCGACCGCCTCGGCCGACAGCGGCAGGCCGCTGTGCTGGAAGGCAAAGCCAAGCATGAACATGTTGGCGCCGAGCGAATTGCCGAAAAGTGCCGTGGCAGTGCGGGTGGCATCGAAGAAATGTGCCTTGTCGTCGCCCGCAGCCGCGCGGATCGCCTTTTTCAGCCGCTCTATCGGCAACGAAAAATCGGCCGAGCGGGCGAATTCGCCGGGCATGATCTCGGCGGTGTTGGCGACGAAGATGGTGTGGCCCTCGCGCACCGCGGTCAGCACCTTCTTGGCGCCCGACACGACGAGATCGCAGCCAAGCACGAGATCGGCCTTCCCCGCCGAAACGCGGATTGCATGGATGTCGTCGGGGGTACGAGCGATGCGGACATGGGTGAACACCGAGCCGCCCTTCTGGGCGAGGCCGGCCATGTCGATCATGCCGCAGCCCTTGTCCTCAAGATGCGCCGCCATGCCTAGCACCGCACCGACGGTGACGACGCCGGTGCCGCCGACGCCGTCGATGATCGCCGCCCAGCCCTGCTCGCCAAGCGGGAATTGCGCCGGCACGGGCACGCCTTCCAGCGGATCGGCCTTGCCGGCCAGGCCCTCGGCCTTACGGATCTTGGCGCCGTGCACAGTGACGAAGGACGGGCAGAAGCCGTTGACGCAGGAGAAATCCTTGTTGCAGCTCGACTGGTCGATCTTGCGCTTGCGGCCGAATTCGGTCTCGACCGGCTGGATCGAGACGCAGTTCGACTGTACGCCGCAATCGCCGCAGCCTTCGCAGACCAGTTCGTTGATGAAGACGCGCTTGTCGGGATCGGGGAATGTGCCGCGCTTGCGGCGGCGGCGTTTTTCGGCGGCGCAGGTCTGGTCGTAGAGCAAGACCGAAACGCCCTTGACGTCGCGCAGCTCGCGCTGGACGAGATCGAGGTCGTCGCGGTGATGGATAGTGGCGCCGGCCGGGAATTCGGCTTTGCCAGCATATTTGTCCGGCTCATCCGTGACGATGGCAATGCGGTCGACACCCTCGGCCCGCACCTGCCTGGCAATCATATCGACGGTCAGGCCGCCTTCGTGCGGCTGGCCGCCGGTCATGGCGACCGCGTCGTTGTAGAGGATCTTGTAGGTGATGTTGGCATCGCTCGACAGCGCGAAGCGGATCGCCAGCGTACCGGAATGGTTGTAGGTGCCGTCGCCAAGATTCTGGAAGATGTGCTCGCGCTTGGAGAACGGCGCCTGGCCGACCCATTGCGCGCCCTCGCCGCCCATGGCCGTGAAGCCGACTGTGTTGCGGTCCATCCACAGCGCCATGAAGTGGCAGCCGATGCCGGCCGCGGCGATCGAGCCGTCCGGCACCTTGGTGGACGAATTGTGCGGGCAACCGGAACAGAAGAACGGCGTGCGCGAGCCGATGTCGGTGGCCTCGGTGAGCATTGCCTGGAACTGGCGCAGTTTTGCCACCCGCGCCGAAATCTCTTCGGACGGGCCGATGGTCCTGACGATCCTCTCGCCAAGCGCGATGGCGATCTCGTTGGGATCGAGCGCGCCTTTGGCCGGAAACAGCCAGTCGCCGCGCTCGTCCTTCTTGCCGACAATGACCGGTTGGGTGGCAGTGCCATAAAGGCTTTCGCGCAACTGTACCTCGATCAGCGAGCGCTTCTCCTCGACGACGACGATGGTGTCGAGGCCGCGGGCGAAACCGGCGATGTGATGCAGGTCGAGCGGCCAGGGGCAGCCGACCTTGAACAGCCGCACCCCGATGCGGTTGGCGGCCGCTTCGTCGATGCCGATATCCTCCAGCGCCTGGCGAACGTCGAGATAGCTCTTGCCGAGCGTGATGATGCCGATCTTCGGATTGCGGCCGCCCGAATAGACGATGCGGTTCAGCCCATTGGCAAGGATGAAGGCGGAGGCCGCGGCGCGCTTGTGTTCATGCAGCCGCTCCTCCTGGCCGAGCATGTCGATCTCGTGGCGGATGTTGAGACCGCCAGGCGGCATGTCGAACTCCGGCACGACGATGTTCAGCCGCTCGAGCGCGGCATCGACCGAGGCGGTCGATTCGATGTTGTCCTTGACGCATTTGATCGCCGCCCACGTGCCGGCAAAGCGCGACATGGCGAAGCCGTAGAGCCCGTAGTCGATGATCTCCTGGACACCGGCCGGGTTGAGGATCGGCACCATCGTGTCGACGAACAGGAATTCGGTGGCGTGCGCATTGGTCGAGGATTCGGCCATATGGTCGTCGCCCATCAGCGCAAGCACGCCGCCATGCTTCGACGATCCGGCGAGGTTGGCGTGGCGGAACACATCGCCTGAGCGGTCGACGCCCGGTCCCTTGCCGTACCAGACCGAAAAGACGCCGTCATGAGTGCCCTCGCCCAGCAGCTCCGTCTGCTGCGCCCCCCAGCAGGCGGTGGCGGCAAGCTCCTCGTTGAGACCCGGCTGGAAGACGATGTCAGCCTGGGCGAGCTGTTTCTTCGCCTTCCACAGCTGCATGTCGAGGCCGCCGAGCGGCGAACCGCGATAGCCGGAGACGAAGCCGGCCGTGTTCAAGCCGGCGCGACGGTCGCGCTCGCGCTGCATCAAGAGCATGCGAATGACCGCCTGCGCGCCGGACAGGAAGATGCGCTCCTTTGCGAGATCGAACTTGTCGTCGAGCGCGACGTCGTGCAGCGTCATCAGGCATTTCCTCTGCGGAGGCCACGCGGGGCAGGCAGCCAACGTCGGGGTCGGATGACGCATCCTTTCTCCCCTTGCAAGGCAGGTCAAACAAAATCGCAGATGCCAGGCAACGCGCAACGAACAGTCCGCGGCCATCCTGAATCGGGTATGAAACCGATCCGCGGACATTGCCCGGCGCATGAACATTACAGCTGCGGCGCGGGCGGCCGCGACGCGTCAGCCGCCTTTCGAGCAATCTGGCTTCGGCTCGCCCGGCAGCTTGCCGTCGGGATGGCCGACGAGATCGGGATTGGCGGTGTAGAGCTGGTCGATGACCAGCGGCCGGTCGGGCAGGATCGACTGGTCTTCCGTCGACATCAGCGTGGTGTCGATCTTCTGCAGGACCGCGCCGTCGGCGCCCTTGATGCTGATGGCAATCGCATAGGGCTTGTTCTTGACGACGCAGGTCAGTGCCGGGCTCTCCAGCGTCACCTTGTCGAGCTTCGGCCAGACCTTCTGCTCGACCACCAGAGGTGCGCCGCCGGCGGGATCCTGGAAGCTGGCGACCGCCACCTGGCCCTCTCCCATCGGCTTCAGCGGCCGCAGGGTCACCACATAAGTCGCCCTGGCGAGGCGGTAGTTGAAAACGAATATCTTGCCGGAAATCTCGAACAGCTTGCCTTCGGCGTCGCCGGTGTCGCGGCAGGCGCCGAGCGCAACGGCCACGATGAGCGCCGCGCCAACAAGGATCGAACGGGAAAGGCCGCTACGCATTCTTGACCTCATTTTCCGCCATGCGACGACGGCGATAGTGACGGCTTGCCTTCTGACGGTTGCCGCACACCGCCATGTCGCACCATAGGCGGCTGGAATTGCGGCTTCTGTCCACGAACAGCCAGGTGCAGTTGGGACAGATCCTGAGCCTTGCGACGGTATCGTCGCGCAGAAGCGATAGCGCCGAAACCGCCAGCGCCGCCTCGAAGGCGATCGGCGTCAGGGGATCACCGAACGGCCTTCCCGGCGCACCGATCTCGGTCCGGCTGCCGGCAAGACCCTCGGCGCAGGCGCTCAGGAATCCGGGCAGATCAGCGGTGGCGACCGCACCCTTCGACACCGCTCCACGAAACAGCCGGTCCGTGGCCTCGCGGATCGACAGCACGACGGGTGCGATCGCCGCCGCTGAGGATACCGCCAGCGGCCTTTCGCCAAGCTCGGCGGCGCGAAAGCGGCTCGCCGCGTCGGCGAAGCGGGCAATCTCGGCCGGATCTTCGAAGCGGTCGAACGTCCGCTCCGGATCGCCGCGCAGCACGACGGTGTTCGCCGTGTCGAGCGCAAGCAGGCCGCCGGTGAAGCGGTGCGGGGTCCATGATACCGTCATGGCGAAAATCTAACCGATAAATCGTATTTGACAAGTTAGATTCCGCGATGCAACCTCACTCCGGGATGCGGTGGTCTCCGCAGCCTTTTGAGCATGCTGTTGGCCAGGACCGCTTCGCATTTTTGGGCGGCATGCTTCGAGGTTTTGCATGCTCTATTTCTTCCAGCAGGTGCTGAACGGGCTGCATTCGGGCGCGCTGTATGCGTTGCTCGCCTTTGGCTATGTGCTGACCAACGGCATCCTGCACCGCACCAATCTCGCCTATGGCGCGTTGTTCGCCTTTTGCGGCCAGACCATGATCCTGACCGCGGCCTTCGGCTATCAGGTGCTGTGGCTGACGCTGCTGGCGGCGGTGGCGCTCGGCGTCGTCGCTGCGTTCCTCTATGCCGCGCTGATCAGCCACGTGCTGTCGCGCAGTGTCTTCGAACCGTTGGCCGACCGCACGCCCAATGCAATCGTGGTGACGACGCTCGGCATCCTGCTGCTGCTGTCCGAAGCGAGCCGCATCGCCGCCGACACGCATGATCTGTGGCTGCCGCCGATGCTGGCGGAGCCCATCGTTTTCGCGCAGGGCGCGACCTTCAAGGCAACGCTGACGCTCATCCAGCTTATCGACTGCGCCGTGGTGGTGGCGGCAATCGCGCTGGCAAGCTGGGCTTTTGCCCGGTCGAGCTTCGGACGGTGCTGGCGCGCCGTCTCCGACGACCCCAAGGCTGCCGCGATGTGCGGCGTCGACGTACGCGCGGTGTTCCGGCACGCGGTGCTGTTCGGCGGCTTCTGCGCCGCGCTGGCCGGTGTCATGGCCGGGCTCTATTACGGCAATGTCAGCTTCGGCTCGGGCCTCGTCTACGGACTGAAGATCCTGTTCGTGACGGCGGTCGGCGGCTATCTCTCGCCACCGCGCGCGGCGCTCGGCGCGGCCGTCTTCGGCATGGCCGAATCGCTGTGGGCCGGCTACTTCCCGGTCGAGTGGCGCGACGCGTGGATGTACCTGTTCCTGGTCACGACGCTGATCCTGATCGGCGCCGGCCGCGACACCGGCAAAATCGCCTGAAAACGTCAGACTTTGGTTGCATGACGCGAGGGCAGATCGCCGGTATTGGGCACTGTCTGCGATGCGATGATATTCGCTGCCTCTATCCTTGTTGACCCGTCAGTCCACGCGCGGCATACCGTTGGACCACGTGGCGTGACGGACAAAAAGGGGGAAGCCGGCACGCCTCCGGTACAAGGGAGGAATGCATGGCAGGGCTTCTCGCTCTATCCAGGACTATTGATCGCGCCAACGAGTTCATCGGCAAATGGATATCGTGGCTGATCCTGCTGGCGATCCTGGTGAGCGCCGCCAACGCCATTATCCGCAAGGTGTTCGACATATCCTCGAACGCTTGGCTCGAGCTGCAATGGTATCTGTTCGGCGCCGCCTTCATGCTGGCCGCCGCCTATACGCTGAAGCAGAACGAACATATCCGCATCGACGTCGTCTACGGCCTGTTTCCACGCCGCGTGCAGCACTGGATCGACCTTTTCGGGCATGTCTTTTTTCTGATGCCGTTCGTGACGCTGATGGTGATCTATTTCGTTCCTTATGTGTCGCTGTCGTTTCGCAGCGGCGAGATGTCCAACAATTCCGGCGGCCTGATCATCTGGCCCGCCAAGGCCATCCTGCTCGTCGGGTTTTTCCTGCTGGCGCTGCAGGGCATCTCCGAGATCATCAAGAAGATCGCCATCATGCGCGGAGACATGGACGACCCCAATCCCTTCATATCGGTGCATGAGCAGGCCGAACTCGAAGCCAAGGCGCTGGCCGACGAGGTGCGTTCGTGATGGAGTTCATCGCGCAGAACATGGCGCCGATCATGTTCGCTTCGCTGATCATCTTCCTGCTGATCGGCTACCCCGTCGCTTTTTCCTTGGCCGCCAACGGCTTGATGTTCTTCTTCATCGGCGTGCTGCTGTCTCCCTATTCCGGAGGATCGATCAACCTCGCCTGGCCGCTCCTGCACGCATTGCCGGATAATTTCTACGGCAGCCGGGTGATGTCGAACGACACGCTGCTGGCCATCCCGTTCTTCACCTTCATGGGCATCGTGCTCGAGCGATCGGGCATGGCCGAAGACCTGCTCGACACGATCGGCCAGCTGTTCGGGCCAATCCGCGGCGGCCTCGCCTATGCGGTGATCTTCGTGGGCGCGCTTTTGGCGGCGACCACCGGCGTGGTGGCGGCTTCCGTCATCGCCATGGGCCTGATCTCGCTGCCGATCATGCTGCGCTATGGCTATGACCGCCGGCTCGCATCCGGTGTCATTGCCGCCTCCGGCACGCTTGCCCAGATCATCCCGCCGTCGCTGGTGCTGATCGTGCTTGCCGACCAGCTCGGCCGCTCGGTCGGCGATATGTACGCGGGCGCGTTGATCCCGGGCCTCGTGCTTACCGGCCTCTATATGTCCTATATCCTGATCATGTCGATCATCCGGCCGAACTCGATGCCGGCGCTGCCGCTCGAGGCCCGTACACTTGGCCATGGCGTGATGTCGCTGCTGGTGGCTTTGCTGGTCACATCGGCGGTTTCCTACGCGGCGTATCGTTACCTGGCGCCGGCGCATGGCGACAATGCCGACATTCTTGGCGCGACTGCCGGGGTGCTGTTCATCTACATCGTCGCCATTGCCGACAAGCGCCTGAACTTCAACATGATGTCCAGGCTCGCGCAGCAGGTGATCATCGTGCTGATCCCGCCACTGGCGCTGATCTTCCTGGTGCTGGGCACCATCTTCCTGGGCATCGCCACGCCGACCGAAGGCGGCGCCATGGGCTCGGTCGGCGCCTTGTTCATGGCGGCGGCCAAGGGGCGCTTGTCGCTTGACGTCGTTAAGCAGGCACTGGCCTCGACGACAAGGCTGTCGTCCTTCGTGCTGTTCATCCTGATCGGCGCACGGGTGTTCTCGCTGACCTTCTACGGCGTCAACGGCCACATCTGGGTCGAGCACCTTTTGACGTCGCTGCCGGGCGGCGAGGTCGGCTTCCTGATCGGCGTCAACGTGCTCGTCTTCTTCCTCGCCTTCTTCCTCGATTTCTTCGAACTGGCGTTCATCATCGTACCGCTGCTGGCGCCCGCCGCCGACAAGCTCGGTATCGACCTGATCTGGTTCGGCGTGCTCCTGGGCGTCAACATGCAGACCAGCTTCATGCACCCGCCCTTCGGCTTCGCGCTGTTCTATCTGCGTTCGGTGGCCGCGCGCGTGCCCTATCTCGATCGTCTCACCGGCAAACAAATCGCGCCGGTGACCACCGGCCAGATCTATTGGGGCGCGGTGCCCTTTGTCTGCATCCAGGTGATCATGATCGGGCTGACCATCGCCTTCCCGCAAATGGTGATGCACTACAAGGGAACGACCGTCGATCCGGGCACCATCGACTACAAGGTACCGGAGGTGCCCGGCCTGTCGCCGCTGGGCACGCCGCCGGCGGATGGAGCGGCGCCCGCTGGTGGCGCCACGGCGCCGGCCGCCCCTGACCTTTCGCAACCGCCCAGTTTCGGCGATCCGACACCGGCAAAGCCGGCAGCGCCGCAGCCTGACCTGTCGCAACCGCCAAGCTTCAACTGAACCGGCATGGTCAAGACCATGAAAGCGGTGCGGCTGCAAGCAGTGGGCGACATCACGCTGCGCGACGTCGACATGCCTGACATCGGTGCGGATGAGCTACTGGTGCGCATCGAAGCCTGCGGCGTCTGCGGCACGGACCGGCATCTGTTTCACGGTGAATTTCCTTGCACGCCACCGGTGACGCCCGGCCATGAGTTTTCCGGCATCGTCGAGGCGATCGGAAAATCGGTCTCGGGTTTTGCCATCGGCGATCGTGTTACCGGCGACCCCAACATAGCCTGTGGGCGCTGCGCGCACTGTCACGCGGGACAAGTCAATCTCTGCACCAATCTGTGCGCGATCGGCATTCATCGCGACGGCGGCTTTGCCGACTATCTTGCCTTGCCGCAGAAACAGGCTTTCGTCCTGCCTGCAGGCCTGAACCCCCTGCACGGTGCCTTCTGCGAGCCGCTCGGCTGTTGCCTGCATGGCGTCGACCTGGCCGGTATCAAACCGGGCAGGTCGGTGGTCGTGCTTGGCGGCGGCGTGATCGGCCTGCTCACCGTGCAGCTGGCAAGACTGGCGGGAGCCACGACCATCATCCTGTCGACCAGGCAGGCTTCGCGGCGCGCCCTCG
Source organism: Mesorhizobium sp. WSM1497 (assembly GCF_001672455.2). Lineage (NCBI taxonomy): Bacteria > Pseudomonadati > Pseudomonadota > Alphaproteobacteria > Hyphomicrobiales > Phyllobacteriaceae > Mesorhizobium > Mesorhizobium sp. WSM1497. The sequence continues at coordinate 376,499 of NZ_CP021070.1, forward strand.
CCGAGGACCTCGGCGCGACAGCGACGATCGATCCGACAGCCACCGATGTCATCGATGCGATCGCCGGACCGGCCGGTCTGGCGCCAGGTGGCGTCGACGTCGTCTTCGAATGCGCCGGCGTGCGAGAGACCGTCGAGCAGTCCATGCGGCTGGCCCGAGCCGGCGGCACGGTCGTCATTGTCGGCGTGACGCCGCAAGGCATGAAAGCGGAATTCGAGCCGTTCGACCTGTTGTTCCGGGAACTGAAGGTGCTCGGTTCCTTCCTCAATCCCTACACCCATCGCCGCGCCGCCGAACTCATCGCTTCCGGTGCGGTCGAGATCGACAGGCTGATCTCCAGGCAGGTGTCGCTTGAAGAAGCGCCAGCGGTGATCGCCAATCCGCCGGCGCCCGGCGAGGTCAAGGTTCTGGTGGTGCCGCGCCGCGGCTGAACCGCCGGCTTCGCCTCCCGGCATATACAGAAAAGCTCTCTGAGCGGGGTCCGCCCAGAGAGCTTTTGAGCAGAAGTCCGGCCGGCTACAGCTTGCCGTTGCGCTGCTGGACCATCATGAAGGTGTCGTAATTGTATTCGGCCACCTGTGCCCAGAGATAATGCTCCTTGCGGAAGCCCTTGATCGATTCCCAGATCTTCTTGAACGGGGCGTTGGAGGCTTCCATTTCGGTATAGACCTCGTTGGCCTTTTCGAAGCAGGCGGCCATGATCTCCTGGCTGAACGGGCGCAGTTTCGCGCCGCCGGCCACCAGCCGCTTCACCGCCGCAGGGTTCAGATAATCGTATTTCTGCAGCATGTTGGCGTCGGCCGCCTGCGCGGCAGTGTGCAGCAGCGACTTGTACGTTGGCGAAAGCTCTTCGTACTTCGCCTTGTTGAACATCAGGTGGACGGTCGGGCCGCCCTCCCACCAGCCGGGATAGTAATAATAGGGCGCCACCTTGTAGAAGCCGAGCTTCTCGTCGTCATAGGGACCGACCCATTCGGCCGCGTCGATGGTGCCTTTTTCCAACGCCGGATAGATGTCGCCACCGGCGATCTGCTGCGGCACGACGCCGAGTTTCTGCACCACCTTGCCGGCAAAACCGCCGATTCGCATCTTGAGGCCGGAAAGGTCGGCCACCGTGTTGATTTCCTTTCGGAACCAGCCACCCATCTGCACGCCGGTGTTGCCGCCCGGCAGGCCGAAAAGGCCCTGCGTGGCGAGAAACTCGTTGAACAGGTCGATGCCGCCGCCATGGTAATGCCAGGCATTCATGCCGCGTGCGTTGAGCGAAAAGGGAACCGCCGCACCGAGCGCCCATGTCGGGTCCTTGCCCCAGTAATAATATGCCACCGTATGGCAGGCCTCGACCGTGCCGGCCGTGGTGGCGTCGGCGGCCTGCAGGCCAGGCACCAGCTCACCGGCAGCAAAAACCTGGATCTGGAAATTGCCGTCGGTGGCTTCCGACAGCATCTTCGAGAACACCTCGGCGCCGCCATAGATGGTGTCGAGCGACTTCGGGAAGGACGACGCCAGCCGCCATGTCACCTTGGGATTGGACTGGGCGATTGCAGGCGCCGCCAGCGTGGCCGCCGCCGCCGCGGCACCGACGCCGGTGACACCGGCCTTGCGAATGAATGAACGACGATCCATGAAGTTCCTCCCTTTTGGATCAACAGGCCGACGTCAGAAAATCCTCGGTTTCCGTGTCGGTTCGTTCGAGACAATACACAGGCAAGAAGTCGAGTCCAGCAGGCCGGCCCGATTTGACGGCGAAGCCCGGCTGCACTGCAACTATAGTCTAACAGGCCGTTTCGTGGCCCATGCGACACGCCGAAACTTGGCATGGAAAAATAACGTGGGATCGCCTATTTTGAAGGCAGGTATCCCTTGCCCCGATGGAACATAGAGCCAAAATGCATCAGCCGCTCGTCGCCATATCGACCGACGTCCGCCAGTTCGACAACTACACCTGGCACGCCGCCCCACAACAATATCTGGAAGCGGCGATCACCGGCGCCGGCGTGTTCCCGGTGCTGGTGCCATCGTTCGGCGACCGGCTCGATTTCGACGAACTCCTGTCGTCGGTCGACGGCGTCATGGTCACCGGCTCGAAATCCAATGTGCATCCCTCGCTTTATGGCGGCGACGCCAGTGAAGCCAATGGCCCCTATGATCCGGCGCGCGACGCCACGACGCTGCCGCTGATCCGCCGGGCGATCGAACGCGGCGTGCCGCTGCTCGCCATCTGCCGCGGCATCCAGGAACTGAACGTGGCGTTGGGCGGCACGCTCGGCACCGAGATCCAGGAGCGCGAGGGTTCGCTCGATCACCGCGCGCCGGTGAGCGAGAAGCAGGACGAACGCTTCGCCATCCACCAGACCATTTCGATCAAACCTGACAGTTGCCTGGCCGGTGTGTTCGGTGCCGGCGACATCAAGGTCAATTCGTTGCACCGCCAGGCGATCGACCGGCTCGGCTCGAAGCTGCAGGTCGAGGCCGTCGCCACCGACGGCACGGTCGAGGCGGTTTCGGTGCGGGACGCCCGCGCCTTCGCCGTCGGCGTGCAATGGCACCCGGAATACTGGGTCAAGTCGGACAGCAATTCGGTGAAAATATTCCGTGCCTTCGGCGATGCGGTTCGGCTGCACGCCGCAGCGAAGGCGGGCGCGCGGGCCGCAGCGGAATAATCACTCGCCGGATTTTTTATCACGGGTGGCCGCCAGCGACAGCAGCGGCAGCGCCGGGGCATAGGATTCGTAGCCGTCGCCATCGGCAGCCGCGAAGGTGACGATTTGATCGGTGCCATTGGCGCTGAAGGCAACGGTGCCATCGTTTTGCTCGCGCCAGAACTTCGCCTGTTCTATGCCCGGCAAGAGCCGACGGCATTTGGGAGCAACGGTGAGCAACGACAAACCGTCCGAAATTTCGGCCCCGCGGCTGACTGCACAGACCGCCTCATCGCCATTGGCGACCAGCCTGTAGCTGTTGGACGGGGCGGCCTCGTTGGCTACGCTTTCCCGGCTGCCGCCATGAAACAGCTGAATGCCACCAAACAGCGCTGCGGCAGCGATCAATGCGGAAAGTGCTTTCATCATTCTTCATCCACATACACGGACAGGTTGAACAATGATTCCAAAGGGTTAAGCTGACGTTAATAAATGTGGCAGCCACCGATCAGTTTCTAGCCTTCACATGCGCCGTCTCAGGCACCGGCGTCAGCGGCCGGCGCTCGGTGAACCAGGACACCAGATTGTCGACGCACAGATCCGCCATGGCGCGGCGTGTATGGTCCGAGGCCGAGCCGACATGCGGCAGCAGCGAGGCGTTGGGCGCGTCGAGCAGCGCCTTGGGCACGTTCGGTTCGTCGGCAAAGACGTCGAGGCCGGCAGCGGCGATGGTGCCGTTGGCAAGGGCTGCCGCAAGCGCTGCCTCATCGACCGTGCTGCCACGGCCGATGTTGACGAAGACGCCGTTGGCGCCAAGCGCCGACAGTATCTCGGCATTGACCGCCTTCTCCGTCGAGGCGCCCCCCGGCGCGACCGAAATCAGCGTATCCACGGCTTCGGCAAGCCCTTTCAGGGTCGCATGATAGTGGTAGGAAAGACCTTCGACACGGCGCCGGTTGTGGTAGGCGACCGGCAAGCCAAAGGCTTCCAGACGCCGGGCAATGGCCTGCCCGATGCGGCCCATGCCGAAAATACCCACACTGCGCCCGCGCAAGGTCAGCCGGCTCAGCGGATAGTTGCCCTTGCGCACCCAGCTGCCGTCGCGCAGCCAGGTCTCGGCGCGCGGCAGGTCGCGGATGGTGTTGATCAACAGCCCGATCGTGGTGTCGGCGACCTCCTCGGTCAACACGTCGGGCGTGTTGGTGACCATGATGTTTTTCGCCGCCGCATGACCGACATCGACCGAATCATAGCCGACGCCGAAGGAAGCGATGAGTTCGAGGTTGGGCAATGCATCCATCATCGCCGCGTTGATGCCGGCGAACGAAGCGATGCCGCGCGCATCACTGCGCATCTCGTCGGTGACGAGCGCCGGATCGGCGCGTTCAATTCTGACACGCCTGAACGTGCGGTTGATGCGGTCAACCGCGTGGTCGTTGAAATCGCCCGGCACCAGGATGGCGACGGTCTGCAACTGTTCGGCCTTGGTCATGCACGCTCCACCGGCTTGCCGGTCGACTGACGCACATGCAGTTCCGGCTTGATCAATTCCTGCGAGGGTCGCACCGTCTGCCCGTTGAGCTTGTCGAGCAGCGCGCTGGCGGCGCGGCGGCCAACCTCGCGCTGGCCGTTCCAGACTGTGGTCAGCGCCGGCGTCGCGATCGCCGCCTCTTCGAGGTCGTCATAGCCGGTGACCGAGATGTCGACGCCCGGCACCAGGCCGGCGCGGGCAATGCCGTTCATCAGGCCGATGGCGACGAGGTCGTTCCAGCAGCAGGCTGCCGTCGGCCTGTCCTTCAGCGCCAGGAACTGTCCGGCGGCCTCGAAGCCGGCCTGCTTGGTGCGCGGCCCGGCGATGCGCCAGGACGGCCTGACTTCCAGCCCGGCCGCCTCCATCGCGTTGATATAGCCTTGGTAGCGGTCACGGCCGGTCGAGGTCTGGTCGGTGCCGCCGATCATGGCGATGCGCTTGTGGCCGAGCGAGATCAGGTGGTTGGTGGCGAGGCCTGTTCCATAAGAGTCGTCGCCGCGAAAGACCGGCACGTCGGCACCCTCGACGGTGCGCGCGATCAGCACAGCCGGCAGGCCGTTCTCCTCGGCCATCACGATGTCGGAAGCCGGCGTGCCGATCGCCGGCGACATGATGACGCCGTCGGCGCCGAGCTGCAAAAGCGTATCGATGAAAGTGCGCTGCTTTTCGAGCTGATCATAGTGGTTGGACAGGATGAAGGTTTGCCGGCTGCGGTCGAGCTCGCTTTCGATCGAGCGCAGGATCTCGGCGAAGAACGGGTTCATGATGTCGTGCACGACGACGCCGACAATGCCGGAACGCGAGGTGCGCAGGCTGGCGGCGCGTCGGTTGTAGATATAGCCGATGGCGCGGGCATGTTCCTTGATGCGGTCACGGGTGGTCCCGGCAACAAGAGGGCTGTCGCGCAGCGCCAGCGAGACCGTGGCCGTGGACACGCCGAGCGCATCCGCGATCGTCGAAAGCTTGATTTTTTGTGCCAGCGACGTGTGCTCCCCGGATCTGACTTTCCAGACCTAAACTGTTTAAAGGCGGCGTTATGCCACCGATCGGGGGCAAATCAAAGTTTTTTTGCCAACGCCTCGGCCTCGACGTCCGAGGCCGCGCGGCTCCGCAGCCGAAGCCTATGCTCGCGATGGACGATGTAGAGGCCGCTGGCGACGATGATGGCGGCGCCGACCAGCGTCCAGCGGTCGGGAAACTGCTTGAAGACGATCCATCCGGAAATGATCATCCACACCATCTGCGAATAGGGATAGGGCGCCAAAGCCGTGGTCGTCGCCAGCCGGTAGGCCTGGACGAGCAGCCAGTGACCGACGCCGCCGAACACGCCGAGCATCAGCAGCACGAACCAGTGCCAGCCGTCATGCGGCAGGGAAAACGAAAACGGCAGCAGGGGCAACAGCAGCAGCGCCGGCGCCAGCGCCGAAAACAGGATGAGGCTCTCCGATGTCTCGGTCGCCGACATGCGGCGCGTCATGATGACGTAGAAGCAGTTCGACAGCATCGAGCCGAGCGCGAAGAGATGTCCGATGCCGAACACGCCGACGCCCGGTCGGGTGATGATGAGGACGCCGGCAAAGGCCGCCAGGATGGCCAGCCAGCGCCGCCAGCCCGCCCACTCGCCAAGCAGCGGACCGGCCAGCGCCGTGATCACCATCGGCCCAAAGAAATAGATCGAGGTTGTCTCGGCCAGTTGCAGGGATTTGAGCGCCAGGACATTGAATATGGTCGATCCGAACAGGAAAGCCCCGCGCAGGATATGCGCAGGCAGGTTGACCGGGCGAAACCGCATGGGTTGGCGCCAGCCGCGCAACAGGGTGCCGACCAGGATGACATGCACGGCAAAGCGCACCCAGGCAACGACCAGCACGGAAACGCCGGCGAGGACGAGGTATTTGCTTGATGTGTCGAGGAAGGTGAAGCAGACGTAAGTGGAAAGCATGCACAGGATCGCCACCGGGGGCGTCGCGCTTTCTACATGTCTTTGGGGAGCACTCACTTGCAGGCCGGGTGGGAGCTGGGCTGGACCCACCTTTGCGGGAATTGCCGGCTCCCGGCAAGCCAATTGTCGGCTGTCGCCACGCCAAAGCCGGCTGGCACAACAAGTGTCGGCGGCAGGCTTAGTCGATGCCTCTGAAGCTACGGGTGCATACGGGCGCCCTTTGTGATCTTGTCGACCAGCTTCTTGTCGGCGCGAAGCGCGATCCCGACCGCCTTGGCGTCTTCAGGCGCAAATTCGGCGAAGACGGCCCGGTTGGCCGCGTCAAAGCCGGTCGAAAACATCTCCTCGACATAGAGCGAGGTGGTCACGCCGCGCTCCAATGTGCGCCGGTGGATCGTGCCCAGCGTGGCCTGGTCGGCGGACAAAACGATGACCGGCTGGATCGACAGCGGGTTGTAGAGATTGCCGGCGCGGTCGCGATAGGGTTCGCCGATGATGTCGCGAAACTGGGCGACAATGCCGCTGGTCAGGAAGGCGGTGACGTTGAGTTTCTGCCAGACCGGCAGATCTTCCCTGAGCACGATTGCAAATTTCGTATCGAACATGAGACATTGGCCATTCGGTTTGTGCCCCAATGCGAGGCTTACGGAGACGATGTCGCACGATCTAGACAGCCAGGCCTTCGAGGGTCTTGGACGTTTGTGCATCGATGCGGCGGAAAACCGTATTATCTCCGCCCCCGATCCCGCAGGCATGGAGCGGATCGAGGCACGCTTCCATGGCAGCGCGTTCGACCTGCATCGCCACGACACCTATGCGATCGGGGTAACGCTGCACGGTGTGCAGACGTTTCGCTATCTTGGTGCTGCGCGTCACAGCCTTCCAGGCCAGATCATCGTGCTACACCCCGACGAACTGCATGACGGCGGCGCCGGCACCGAGGACGGCCTGCGCTACCGAATGCTCTATTTGGAGCCGTCGCTGATGCTCGACTGCCTCGGCGGCGCTTCGCTGCCTTTTGTGAGGGATGGCGTGGTGACGGACGCGGCCTTTTGCGCAACGCTGCTTTCGGCTCTGGGGCCGCTGGAGCAGGAACTCGACGACCTGTTCGTCGACGACTTCCTGGTCCAACTGATGCAAAGCCTGACCCGGCACGGCGGCCAGCCGGCAAAGCCGATGACACGGACGGCGTGGCGGGCGGCTGCACTGGCGCGCGACTATCTCACGGAAAACCTGACCCGGCCGGTGCGCTCCGGCGAACTGGAAGCGATAACCGGGCTCGACCGCTATGCCTTGTCACGGCATTTCCGCGCGGCGTTCTCGACCAGTCCGCATCGCTTCCTGGTGATGCGCCGGCTTCAGCGTGCGCGGCGGATGATCGCCGCCGGCGAACCGTTGGCGCAGATCGCGGTCGAAGCCGGCTTCAGCGACCAGAGCCATTTCATCAGGCAGTTCAAGAAGGCGTTCGGCATGACACCGGGACGCTGGTCATCGCTGATCCAGGGCTCTGCCGCGGCGGCTTGATCGCCTGCCGCGACAATCCGCCGGTCAGTCGTCCGACTCGGCGTCGTCGTCGATGAGCACCAGTTCCTCGTTCGAGAGGTTGGCCTCGATGCGGGCAAGCAGTTTGAACAGCGACTTCTGGTCCTTCTTGTCGAGGCCCTTCAGCGCCTGCTTTTCGGTCTTCTTCACCGATTTCTCGATGGCGTGGATGATGTCGCGGCCTGTATCGGTGAGGAAGATATGGGCCTGGCGGGCATCGGCTTCAGAAGCGCGCTTCTCCAGGAAACCCTGGGCCTGCAGCCGGTTGATGGTCTTGGTGATCGTCGGCGGGCGCACGCCGAGACGTCCGGCAAGATTGCCCGGCGTCTGGCCGTCCTCACGGTCGAGCGCCAGCATGATCTGGTCCTGGCCGGCATAGAACCCGTGCGCCAGAAGCCGGGCAGCCAGCGCCGTCCTTGCCAGCCTTGCCGCGGAATGCAGCCGGCTCATTGTCGCAGTCTTGTCCGCCTTGGCCATGGTCTTCCCTCTTCGGCCGTACCGGTGCGGGCAGCATAGAGGCAGCCGGCCGGTTGGCAATCGACGATCAAAAAGATTCCGGTGCTTCAAACAGCTTTGCCGGCAAGCATTGTGGTGTCCGCCGTGGCTAATGCCAGATGTTTATTTCAGTTAGATGACAAACGAATTCCCAGCCGGAGTTTTCGTCGCGAGCAGGGTGGTGGTAGTGGAGTGACCGCCGCTCAGCCGGACTTCACCGCCACGATCATCAGCGCCTGATAGGCATCCTCCAACTCGCGCAGCGCAGCCTGCGATTGCGATCCGGCCCGCCTGGCGATGCCGTCATCGGCATTTGAAGTGTCGCGCTTGCCGGGCCGGTCATTGTAGGGCGCGACAGAGGTGAAGATCTGCTCGCTGAGGCTGTCGGGGAAAAACAACTGGCCGGTCATCACCGACCTGTCGTCAGGGAAGACCTTGAAATGGATGTGGGTGGTGCGGCCGCGATACCAGCCGGGATAGATCGTGGCGAAGGAGACGATGCCGCTTGCATCGGTTTTCTGCCAACCACGCAGGAAGGTCTGGCCCGACGTGTCGACGTCGCGGCCGTCACCCTGTCTGGAATAGCCGGAATAGGCGCCCTGCGCGTCGCAATGCCAGATATCGACGCGGGCGCCGGCAAGTGGGCGGCAGTCCACGTCGACAACCTGCAGCCGGACGTCAAGGGCAATACCTTTCTTGCCGTCGGTGACATCGGCACGTTCGAGTTTCGGGTCGAAATAGAACGGTCCCTCGGTCACTTCAGGCGTAATGGTGCAGACACCGGCGCCGTTTTCGAACAAGGCCAGTCCGGCATAGGGTGAAGCCTGGGCAGCCGAAGATTGAGCGGCCATTGCCGAGGCCGGCAGGAAGGCACCACCTCCGGCGGTGACCGCGATCAACCCGAGCGCCTGGCGCCGGCTCAATGAGAAGGAGGATGGCTTGCCGGACATATCTTGCCTCTCAAATTGACCTTCCGCATCCCGAGCTAGGCAATCACAGCGGCTTTCGCCAGTCAAAATCCGGTATTGTAGCAAGCCGGTTTGGCCCATCGGTTTGCCCCGTGCAAAAGCCCGGCACACATCCTATATGGAACCGACAATCCCTTTTGAGGGCCGGATCTTTCGCGGCCCAGCACTTTCGAGGCAAGCCATGAGCGATGCACAGACGCAAATCCCCGTAACCGTTCTCACCGGCTATCTCGGCGCCGGCAAGACCACGCTGCTCAACCGCATCCTGTCGGAAAACCACGGCAAGCGCTACGCCGTCATCGTCAACGAGTTCGGTGAAATCGGCATCGACAACGATCTGATCGTGGAATCCGACGAGGAAATCTACGAGATGAACAATGGCTGCATCTGCTGCACGGTGCGCGGCGACCTGATCCGTGTCGTCGAGGGCCTGATGCGCCGCCCCGGCCGCTTCGACGCCATCGTCGTCGAGACCACCGGGCTCGCCGATCCGGTGCCGGTGGCGCAGACCTTCTTCATGGACGACGATGTGCGCTCCAAGACCAGGCTTGACGCGGTGGTGGCGCTGGTCGACGCCAAGCACCTGCCGTTGCGGCTCAAGGATTCCAGGGAAGCCGAGGACCAGATCGCCTTCGCCGACGTCGTCGTGCTCAACAAGACCGACCTCGTCACGTCAGAAGAACTCGCCAAGGTCGAGGCAACGATCCGCGCCATCAACCCGGCGGCAAAGATCCATCGTACCACCCGCGCCGGCGTCGACCTGACCGAAGTACTCGACCGCGGCGCTTTCGATCTGTCCCGGGCACTGGAAAACGATCCGCACTTCCTCGAGGCGCATGACGATCACGATCATCATGACCATGACCACGACCACCACCACCATGATCATGACGGGCACCACCATCATGCGCATGCTTCCGACATTCATGACGTGACGGTGCAATCGGTGTCGCTGCGCGGCGGCGAGATGGACCCGAAGAAATTCTTCCCCTGGATCGAGAAGATCACCCAGATGGAAGGCCCCAACATCCTGCGGCTGAAAGGCATCATCGCGCTCAAGGGCGACGACGAGCGCTATGTCATCCAGGGCGTGCACATGATCATCGAAGGCGACCACCAGCGCGCCTGGAAAGTCGGCGAAAAGCACGAGAGCCGGCTGGTGTTCATCGGCAGGGAACTCGACGCCGAGCGGCTGAAGAAGAGTTTTGACGCCTGCCAGGCGGCTTGATTTCCAAGCCTTATAACGCTAGCGCTGCCCCTTCTGTCCTTCTCCCCTTGTGGGAGAAGGTGGCCGTGCGAAGCTCGGTCGGATGAGGGGTGCTCCAGCTGAGCACCGACGGCGATCCGTCCAACACCCCTCAACCGTCTCGGCGCTGCGCGCCGATCCACCTTCTCCCACAAGGGGAGAAGGTTGGCGCCACACCTGGCCGCGCTGGCGACTTCCCGGGGATGGCAACAAACTTCATTGGAATGGTTCCCTGATGCCCACAGTCGCCCCCCTAGACCTCGAAGGCCATTGCATCGCCGCCGTCTTTCTCGGCGACGTGCCGCATTTCGCGATGGCCGACGGCGCCATCCATCGGCTCGACCATGGCCACAAGACGGTTCAGGCCAATGACGGGCTGCTCGCCGCCTTCCATGATGCGGCCAATGACCGGCTGATCACCGGCGGCGAGGACGGCAAGGTGTTTGCCGTGAAAACGGGCGGCGAGGCCACGGAATTGGCAAGCGCGGCCAGGAAGTGGATCACCAGCGTTGCCGCCGGGCCGCAAGGCGCCATCGCCTATGCCTCAGGCAAGACTGCCTTCGTGCGCTTCGCCGACGGCAAGACCAGGGAATTCGTCCATCCGCGTTCGGTGGAGGGGCTGGCCTTCTCGCCCAAGGGCATGCGCTTCGGCGTCGCCCGCTACAATGGCGCGACGCTGCATTTCCCGGCCGCCGAGGGCAAGCCGGTGGAACTCGAATGGGCCGGCGCCCATACCGGTATCACCTTCTCGCCGGATGGCGCCTTCCTCGTCACCACCATGCAAGAAAACGCATTGCACGGGTGGAAGCTCGCCGACGGCAAGCACATGCGCATGACCGGCTATCCCGGCAAGGTCAAAAGCCTGTCGTGGAGCGTGAAGGGCAAGTGGCTGGCGAGTTCCGGCGCGCCGGCGGCGATCGTCTGGCCGTTTTCCGGCAAGGACGGGCCGATGGGCAAGGCACCGCTGGAACTCGGCACGCGCGGCAACGCCATGGTGACGGCTGTCGCCTGTCACCCGAGCCAGGATGTCGTCGCCGTCGGCTATGATGACGGCATGGTGATGGCGGTGCGTTTTGCCGACGCCAAGGAAGTGCTGTTGCGGCGACCGGGCAAGGGCGCCATCACCTCGATGATGTGGGACAAGGAAGAACGCCGCGTCGCCTTTGGCAGCGCGGCAGGCGACTGCGGCGTCATCGACATCACGGCCTGACCCCGCTCACTCCGCTCCGCACGACACTTTGCCGCTGATTTCAACCGGTTTGCCGTCCTGGTCCGTATCCGCCGCGGCGTCGTAGATGGAGAGCGTATAGCTCCCGTCGTAGACGCCTTCGTCGCTGGTCCTGGTCAGGATCGTCAGTTCGACCGAGTTGATCTTTTGCGCGGCCTCGTGCTCACGATAGATGTTCAGCCGCAATTCCTTGCCGTCGAGCCAGTACTGCGTCAGGTTGGAATCCTCAAACACGGTCTTGCGCAGGCTGTCGCTGGCAGGCCGGCTCAGAATTTCGAGGTTGCCGCGAAAATTGAAGGTCGGCCCGCCCATGCCTCTGGTGACGCCGGCCTCGACCTCGAATGTCGCCGCCGCGTCGTCGGTGGAGCACCAGATGCCGCCCGAGGCGAAGGCCGCGCTCGCCGACGACAGGTGCATCGCCACACAGATGACCGTCCTCATTACCCCTCCCCCCTCAATTCCCGCTCATATTGGCGCCGACTTCGGCAGCACGGTCAAGCGCCGCCGCCAAAGGCTGAGCCAACGCAGGACAGATGCGCGGCCAATTGCGGATGCAGACACGGATTGGCTAAGAGGAATCGACCAGAGGGGTTTTCATGCACAGCGATATGTCCAAGACGTCCATCGGCGGCATCGGCCGCGACCGCATTGCCGATCTGCGCGAGACCGAGGGGGCAGCCTTCCGCAAGGCGCGGCCGCAATCTCAGGTAAAGGTCGGCAACGGCCTGCCCGGCTTCTTCGGCGGCGTGCCGATGCACTGGATGAACGACTGGCCGACGCCGTTTCCGATCCTGGTCGACAGCGCCAAGGGCGCCACAATCACCGACATTGACGGAAACAAGCTCGATGATTTCTGCCTTGGCGACACCGGCTCGATGTTCGGCCATTCGCCGCCGCCGGTGGCGCGCGCCATCCGCCGCCAGGCCGGACGCGGCCTGACTTATATGCTGCCCTCGGAAGACGCGCTGGCCATCGGGCCGCTGCTGCAGCAGCGCTTCGGCCTGCCGTTCTGGCAGATCGCGACGACGGCGACCGATGCCAACCGCTTTGCGCTGCGCGTCGCCCGAGCCGTCACCGGCCGGGAGAAGATCCTTGTCTTCAACGGCTGCTACCATGGCTCGGTCGACGAGACGATGGTGCGGCTGATCGACGGCAAGCCCGTCAACCGGCCGGGATTGGCGGGGGAATTCCGCGACCTGACCCGTACGGCCAAAGTCATCGAGTTCAACGATATCTCTGCACTCGAAGCCGCGCTTGGGGATAAGGACGTCGCCTGCGTCATCGCCGAACCGGTGCTGACCAACTCCTGCATGGTGCTTGCCGATCCGGGCTACCATGACGCCCTGCGCAAACTGACACGCCAAGCCGGCACACTGCTTCTGATCGACGAGACGCACACGATCTCGACCGGCCCCGGCGGCTACACGAGGAAATATGGTCTCGACCCGGACTTCTTCGTCCTGGGCAAGCCGATCGCCGGCGGCGTGCCGGCCAGTGTCTGGGGCATGAGCGACGACGTCGCCTCGCGCTACGCGGACTACAACAGGACCAAGGAGCCGGGCTATTCCGGCATGGGCACGACGCTCTCGGCCAACCCGCTGCAGTTCGCAGCGATGCGCGCCGCGCTTGAAGAGGTAATGACGCCGGAAAATTATGACCGCATGGATCACCTAGCGCGGCGGCTCGATGCCGGGTTGACCGGCGTGATCGATCGCTATCGCCTGCCCTGGCATGTTTCCCGTGTCGGCGCCCGCGTCGAGTTCATCTGCGCGCCCGGTCCGCTGCGCAATGGCGCCGAGGCGGAAGTGGCGCATGCGCCGGAACTGGAGGCCGCCATCCATGTCGCGCTGGTCAATCGCGGCGTGCTGATCGCACCCTTCCACAACATGATGCTGATCTCGCCGGCGACCACTGCGACCCAGGTCAACCGGCTGATCACCGCCTTCGGCGCGGTTGCGGCAAAGCTTGCGGCATGAGACAAGCGGCGATGGACCATCCCAATGCCATGATGACCTCACCTTCGGGCTCGACATCCGCCGAGGCGCAAGCCTTTCTCGACGCCCATCCCGAGATCGAAGCCTTCGATATCGTGCTGACCGACGCCAATGGCGTCGGCCGCGGCAAGATCGTGCGCCGGCATGAGCTGAAGAGCATCTTCGAGGGCGGCCGCCATATGCCGATCTCGATCCTGGGCCTCGACATCACCGGCGAGGATGTGCACGAGACCGGGTTGATCTGGACGACCGGCGACGGCGATCTCAGGGCATGGCCGATCCCCGGTACGCTGGTGCCGCTCTACGGCACGAGCCCGCCGCGTGGCCAGCTGCTGATGGCGATGTACATGCTCGACGGCCGGCCGATGTCGTCGGATCCGCGGCTGGCGTTGGCTCGGCAAGTCGACATCCTGGCGGCCAAGGGCCTCTATCCGGCCGGCGCCTTCGAACTTGAATTCTTCCTGCTGGCCAATGAGCGCGATGCCGACGGCAAGGTGCAGCCGGCGCGCGCCGTGCTCGACGGCCGCGTCTCGGGCAAGACGGAAGTCTATTCCGTCGACCATCTGCACGGCATGGAGCCGCTGTTCTCCGACATCTATGCCGCAGCCAAGGCGCAAGGCATTCCGGCCGAGACGGTCATTTCCGAATATGCGCCCGGCCAGTACGAATTGACGCTGAACTACCGCAAGGATGTGATGCGGGCGGCCGACGACCTGGTCATGCTGAAGCGGCTGGTGCGGGCGCAGGCGCGCCGCCACGGCGTCACCGCCTGCTTCATGGCCAAGCCGATCGAGAAATACGCCGGCTCGGGCATGCATTTCCATGTTTCGCTGCAGGACAGAGCCGGACGAAACGTCTTTGCCGAAGCCGGCGGCGAGAGCTGGTCACTGCCGCTGCTGCAAGGGCTCGGCGGCCTGATCCAGACCATGGCGGAATCGATGCTGGTGTTTGCGCCGCACGCCAATTCCTGGCGGCGCTTCGTCTCGCAATCCTATGCGCCGGTGGCGCCGACATGGGGCGTCAACAACCGATCGGTGGCGCTGCGTGTGCCGGCCGGCGACGCCAAGAACCGGCGCATCGAGCACCGGCCGTCGGGCGTCGACGCCAACCCCTATCTGATCGCCGCAACCGTGCTCGCCGGCATCATCAAGGGCATGGATGAAGGGCTCGATCCGGGGCCCGAAACGACCGGCAACGGCTATGAGGCAGCGGTCACGCGCACAACCATGCCTGTCGACTGGCGCGCCGCGATCGAATCGGCCCGGGCGTCCAGCTTCCTGAAGAACGCGCTCGGCGAGGACCTGCACCGGACCTTCGTGGCGATCAAACAGTCCGAATACCTGCGCGTGGCACGCACGGTCAGCGAACTGGATTACCACCTCTATCTGCACGAAGTCTGAGGGCCGGGCGGGCGATCACTTTTTCGCCGTTTCCATCAAATGAGGTGGCATAAGGGCGGATAAGAACATATCATGAACGGATGAGCGCACTCACCGTCCGTGAAAAACTGGCTGTCCTCTCCGATGCCGCCAAATACGATGCGTCCTGCGCCTCATCGGGTGCGGCGAAAAAGGACTCGCTGGAATCAGGCGGCATCGGCTCCACCGAGGGCATGGGCATCTGCCATTCCTACGCGCCGGACGGCCGCTGCATTTCGCTGCTGAAAATCCTGCTGACCAATTTCTGCATCTATGATTGCAGCTACTGCATCAACCGTTCGTCGTCCAACGTGCGGCGAGCCCGCTTTGGCATCGACGAGGTGGTGAAGCTGACCATGGATTTCTACCGGCGCAACTACATAGAAGGCCTGTTCCTGTCCTCGGGTGTCGTTCGCTCGCCGGACGAGACCATGGGGGAGATGGTCGAGGTGGCGCGCCGGCTGCGCCTGGAGGAGAAATTCTCCGGTTACATCCATTTGAAGACCATCCCGGAAAGCTCGGCCGAACTGGTCGAGCAGGCCGGTCTCTATGCCGACCGGCTGTCGATCAATGTCGAACTGCCGACCGACGAGGGTGTGAAGCGGCTGGCGCCCGAGAAGAAGCCGGAGACAATCCGGCTTTCCATGGCCAGGCTGCGCCAGAAGATGGAGGAGAAGGCCGAGCCGACTTTGAAGACCAAAAAGCGCGAACGCTTTGCGCCGGGCGGCCAGTCGACGCAGATGATCATCGGCGCCGACAAGACATCCGACGACGGCATATTGCACACGAGCGCCCGGCTCTATGGCAGCTACCATCTGCGGCGGGTCTATTACTCGGCCTTCAGTCCGATTCCGGATTCGTCGTCGTCGCTGCCCCTGCAGAAGCCGCCTCTGATGCGTGAGCACCGGCTTTATCAGGCCGACTGGCTGATGCGGTTTTACGGCTTTTCGCAACCGGAAATCCTCGCCGGCAGCAGCGACGGCATGCTCGATCTCGCCATCGACCCGAAGCTGGGCTGGGCACTGCGCAACCGGGGGCAGTTTCCCGTCGACATCAATCGCGCCGACCGCGAAGCGCTGCTGCGGGTGCCGGGCCTCGGCACCAAGGTGGTGGCGAAGATTTTGGAGACGCGTCGGCACCGGCGCATGCGGCTCGAGGACGTCGGACGGATCTGCCAGTCGATCGCCAAGCTCAGGCCGTTCATCATCGCCGAAGGCTGGTCACCTGGCGCGCTGACCGACAAGGCCGGCCTGCGCGAAAAGATTGCCTCCTCCTGCGAACAGTTGTCGTTGTTCTGATCATGCGGCCGGCGGAACTCGATCTCGCCAGATACAGAGTTCGGCTCGACAGCGAGACGGATTTTGCGGGCTGGCGTGACGCGGCACGGCGGCTGGCCTTGAATGAGGTCAGGCCCGAGGACGTCGACTGGCATGTCGCGCCAGGCTCTGATCAGGCACAATTGCCTGAAGTGCCTGCGGGCGCGCAACTCGTCGTGCCGCGCGACTTCCTCGGGCATGCCGAAACGGCGTTCTGCCATTCCGATCCCGGCCGGTTTGCCTTTCTCTACCGAATGCTGTGGCGATTGCGCGACGAGGCTAAACTGCTGGAAATCGCGTCGGATTCCGACACCAGGCGGCTCGAGGCCATGGAGAAGGCGGTGCGGCGCGACAGCCACAAGATGCACGCCTTCGTACGTTTCCGGAAAATCGGCGACGGTGCCGATGAGCGCTATGTCGCCTGGTTCGAGCCGGATCATTTCATCGTCGAGCGCAACGCCGATTTCTTCGTCAGACGTTTCACCGGCATGCGCTGGACGATCCTGACCCCTTATGCCTCTGCCGACTGGGATGGCGAAAGGCTGGCGATCGGGCCGGGCGCGGCCAAGGGCGATGCGCCTGATCAGGACGATACCGAGGCGCTCTGGCGCACCTATTTCGAGAACATCTTCAACCCGGCGCGATTGAAGGTGAAAGCCATGCAGAAGGAGATGCCGAAGAAATATTGGCGGAACCTTCCCGAGGCCTCGCTCATTCCAGACATGATCGCAGGAGCGGACAAGGCCGCCAAGGACATGATTGCGAAGATGCCGACAACACCCGCGCCGCACCACGCAAAGGTGCAGGCACGGCATTGGCCGAAGCAGCCCGTCGAAGCACCGGAAGATGATGCAAGCACGATTCCGGAATTGCGCGAGGCAGCGAAAGGCTGCCGCCGCTGCCCGCTGTGGCGCGACGCGACGCAGACCGTCTTCGGTGAAGGCCCTGACAATGCCAAGGTGATCTTCGTCGGCGAACAGCCGGGGGATCAGGAGGACCTCGCCGGCAAACCTTTCGTGGGTCCGGCCGGCAAGGTGTTCGATGCGATCCTGGACGATGCCGGTGTCGACCGGCAAAAGGTCTATGTCACCAACGCGGTCAAGCACTTCAAGTTCGAGCCGCGCGGCAAGCGCCGCATCCACTCCAAACCGAATTCCGGTGAGATTCAGGCCTGCCGCTGGTGGATCGACCAAGAATTCGAGCTGATCAAGCCGAACCTCGCCGTGGCACTCGGCGCGACAGCGGCGATGTCGCTGCTCGGCAAGGCGATTCCGGTGACAAAGATGCGCGGACAAGTGATCGAGCGCGAGGACGGATTGCGCGTGTTCATCACCATCCATCCCTCCTTCATCCTGCGCATCCGCGAACCCGCGGACAAGGAGGCTGAACGCGAACGGTTCCTGCAGGATATGAAGCTGGTGAAGCGGCTGATGGCCGCCTGATTGGTCTGTTTTGCGCGATTCCGGACGGAAAACCTTCCTGGAATTGCTGCGGCTACCTGATCAGAATTGCCCTGAGATCGTTGACATTCGTACCGGTCGGGCCGGGTACGAAGAGATCGTCAACCGCGTTGAAGGCCGTCCAGGCATTGTTGCCGGCAAGCATAGCCTTGGCGTCCACCCCGGCAGCGCGCATGCGCGACACGGTCGAAGCATCGGCAAAGGCACCGGCATTGTCTTCCGAACCGTCGATGCCGTCAGTATCGGCGGCCAGCGCATTGATACCGTCGACGCCATTGATGCCGATGGCGAAGGCGAGCAGGAATTCCGAATTGCGGCCGCCCTTGCCTTTTGCGCGCAGCGTCACGGTTGTCTCGCCGCCCGACAGGATCAGCACCGGCTTCGAGAAAGGCCTGTTGCGGGTCGCCACTTCACGCGCGATCGCGGCGTGGACACCGCCAACCTCGCGCGCTTCGCCTTCGATGGCATCGGAGAGGATAACCGCCTCGACGCCTTGCCGTTTCGCTTCCGCAGCGGCGGCTTCCAGCGATACCCCGGCCGAAGCGATCAGATGCACCTCGTTGCGCAAAAAGCGCTCGTCATCCGGGCTTGGCGCATCGGCGGCCGACGAATTGATATGCGCCATCACCGAGGCCGGCAGTTTCATGCCATAGGCCGATATCGAGGCCAGCGCGTCGGCGCGGCTGCCTGTATCCGGTACGGTTGGGCCGGAGGCGACCATTGCCGGATTATCGCCGGGAATATCGGAGACGATCAGCGACACCACCCTGGCCGGCCATGCGGCCGCCGCCAGCCTGCCGCCCTTGATGGTGGAAAGGTGCTTGCGGATAGTGTTCATCGCCGCGATCGGCGCACCCGAGGCGAGCAGCGCCTCATTGACGGCGATCTCGTCGGCCAGCGTCAAGCTGCCGGCCGGCGACGGCAATAGCGCCGAGCCGCCGCCGGAAATCAGCGCCACCACCAGATCGTCCGCCGTCAGCCCTTGCACCTTCGCCAGCAGCCGGCGCGAGGCTTCAAGGCCGGCAGCGTCCGGCACCGGGTGCGCCGCCTCGATGATCTCGATGCGCTCGCAGGTCGCGCCATAGCCATAGCGGGTGACGACCAGCCCTTCGATGGGGGCGTCCCACACTTTCTCGAAGGCTGCCGCCATCTGCGCCGAGCCTTTGCCCGCGCCGATGACGATGGTACGGCCCTTGGGCTTGGCCGGCAGATGATCCCTGATGGTTCGTTCCGGATCGGCGGCGGCGACGGCGGCGTTGAAGATGGAGACGAGGAACGATTTGGGGTCGAGCACGGTCATTCGGCTTCCCGAGGCAATGCCAAGCCGCGCTTGTCGACGCCCAAATGATCGCACAGCGCATCGACGACGACGCCGTGATCCTCGCGCTCCGGCAGTCCGGAAACGGCGATGACGCCAATGACGCCGGTGCCCTTGGCGGTCACCGGAAAGCCACCGCCGGCCAGCACGTAGTCGGCAATATCCAGCCCTTCACCAATCTTGAAGGTGCGGTCGGGGCGCTGCTGTTCCAACACCATGCGATAGGTGCTTCTCAGGAACCGTTTGACCACATTGATCTTGCGCCGCGCCCAGTCGGGATTGGAAGCGTTCGAGCCCGGCAGCGCGGCGTAGAACAGCGGCCGGTCCCACAGCCTGATGTCGACTATGATGGGTAGATCTTCGGCGATTGCACGATCGCGAATGGCGGAGCCGATTTTGAAAGCGACGGCCTCGTCGAAGGTCGCGAAGACAAGGGTCTCTTCCTGTCTCTTGATCAGAGCGATGTCGTCAGCAACGGCCATTTTCTTTCTCCGAAATCGTCACACGTCGTGTGTACGACAAGCTCCGCTCGGTCAAGCTTCCGTGGCGTGGCCACCTTCTCCCGAGGGGAGAAGAGACGAGCACGGGCCTCGGCTTCCTCCTCTCCCCTCGGGGAGAGGCCGGATTGCCCCGAATTGCCTTCGCAATTCGGTTGGCAATCCGGGTGAGGGGGTCTTACCCCGCGCTCATGTCAGCCTTGGCTGGCCGCCCCGCCACATAAACTTCGCGGACGGAGCGGTCGTCGCCCAGCGTCTGCAGGAGAAAGAGTTCCTGCGCCAGCGTCTCGACCGTCTCCATCCTGAGTCGCATTCCCGGCGTTGCCCTGGCGTCCAGCACGACGATGTCGGCGTCGGTGCCCGCGTCCAGCGTGCCTATCTTTTCCACCACCGACAGCGCCTCGGCATTGCCGCGCGTCGTCTGCCAGAAGGACTGGAACGGGTTGAGCTTTTCGCCATTCAGCGCGATCACCTTGTAGCCTTCGTCCATGGTGCGCAGCATGGAGTAGTTGGTGCCGCCGCCGACATCGGTGGCGGCGGCGATGCGGATCGGCTTGTCGCGTCGGCGAAAGCGCTGATAATCGAAGAGGCCGGAGCCGAGGAAAAGGTTCGAGGTCGGGCAGAACACCGCCACCGAGCCCGAGTCCGAAAGCGCGTCCGCTTCGCGCTCCGTCAAATGGATGCAGTGGCCGAACAGGCTCTTTTTGCCTAACAGCCCGTAATGCTCGTAGACGTCGGTGTAGTCGCGCGCCCACGGGTAGAGTTCCTGCGTGAAAGCGATCTCGGCGTGGTTTTCCGACAGATGCGTCTGCATGTGCAGGCCGGGATGTTCGCGGCACAACACGCCCGCCATCTCCATCTGCTCCGGCGACGAGGTGATGGCGAAGCGCGGCGTGATGGCGTAGTGCTGGCGGCCCTTGCCGTGCCACTCCTTGATCAGCGCCTTTGTGTCGTCATAGCCGGATTGCGGGGTGTCGAGCACGCCGTCGGGCGCATTGCGATCCATCATCACCTTGCCGGCGATGTTGAGCATGTTGCGGTCATGCGATTCTGCGAAGAAGGCTTCGGCCGAGGCCTTGTGCACCGAGCAGTAGGCGGCGACCGTCGTGGTGCCGTGGCGCACCATTTCGTCGAGGAACAGCCGCGCGATGCGGCGGCCGTGCTGGGCGTTGGCGAACTTCGTTTCTTCCGGAAAAGTGTAGGTGTTCAGCCAGTCGAGCAGTTCGGCGCCGTAGGAGGCGATGATCTGCATCTGCGGAAAATGCGCATGGGCATCTATGAAGCCGGGCAGCAGCAGATGCGGCCGGTGGTCGATCCTTTTCACCGTCTCGTCGGCTTGCTTTTCAACATCGGCATAAGTACCCGCGGCGACGATCCTGCCGTCACGGATCAGCAGTCCGCCATCCTCCTCGTAGCGCCAGGCGGAATGGTCTTCGAGAGTTTGCGGCCAGCGCACAAAGGACAGCGTGCGGCCGCGCAGAAGTGTCGAATTCATGCTATTTCCCTGCGCCTTCGAACCAGGCCATCAGCAGCGCCCGTTCCTTGTCGGTGATCTGAGAGACGTTGGCGGGCGGCATGGCGTGGCTGCGGCCGGCCTGCAGATAGATTTCGCGGGCGTGGTTGGCGATGTCGGCATCGGTGTCGAGCATCACGCCCTTGGGCGCATGATAGATGCCCTCATACACCGGCTCCGCCGCGTGGCACATCGAACAGCGGCCGAGCACGGTGTCGCGCACTGCCGGGAAATGCGCTGAAGCGACATAGATTTGCGCCGACGCGGATTCCTTGGGTTCGCCGGTCAGCACCTTCGGCGCGGTCGACAGCCAAATGATGACGATGAACAGGACGAGTGCCGCCATCCAGGTCCAGGTCGGATTGCCCTTGCGCGCATGGACCGAGTTGAAATAGTGCCGGATCAGCACGCCGATGATGAACACCAGCGAGGCGATGACCCAGTTGAACTCAGTGCCGAACGCCAGCGGATAGTGGTTCGACAGCATCAGGAACAGCACCGGCAGCGTCAGGTAATTGTTATGGAGAGAGCGCTGCTTGGCGATCTTGCCGTATTTCGGGTCGGGCTTGCGGCCGGCGATGAGGTCGGCGACGACGATCTTCTGGTTGGGGATGATGACCATGAAGACATTGGCCGACATGATCGTGGCGGTGATGGCGCCCAGATGCAGGAAGGCGGCACGGCCGGTGAACAGGTGGGTCAGTCCCCAGGCGATGAACACCAGCACGCAATAGAGCACCAGCATCAGGCCGGTGTCGCTTTTGCCCAGCGGCGAGCGGCACAGCAGATCGTAGACCACCCAGCCGACGCCGATCGTTGCCAGAGACAGCAGGATGCCGACCGGCACCGACATCGGCAGCACGTTCGGATCGATCAGGAACAGATCGGCCCCGGCATAATAGACGACGCACAGCATGGCGAAGCCGGAAAGCCAGGTGGCGTAGGATTCCCATTTGAACCAGGTCAAGTGTTCCGGCATTTCGGCCGGCGCCACCAGATATTTCTGGATGTGATAAAAGCCGCCGCCATGCACCTGCCATTCCTCGCCGAAGGCGCCGACGGGCATGCCGGGACGCTGGCGCAGGCCGAGATCGAGCGCGACGAAATAGAACGACGAGCCGATCCAGGCGATGCCGGTGACGACATGCAGCCAGCGCACGGCAAAACTCAGCCAATCCCAGAAAATCGCGAAATCCATCATTGAAATCGTCCCTGCCGATTGGGTGACTTTACGGGCTGGAGCGCAAACGGAAAGAGGCGAGGCGCACGAGGACTTTCAAAAAAAAATGGAAAATACTAGGTTGATCCTGCAAACCGGCGAAGGTGCTCCGCATGGCCTATCTCGACAACATCGCCGTCTTCGTTCGCGTCGTTGAACTCGGCAATCTGTCGGCGGCCGGGCGCGACATGCGCATTTCGCCGGCGGTCGCTTCCAACCGCATCAAGGAACTGGAGAAGCACCTTGGCGTGCGGCTGTTCAACCGCACCACACGGCAATTGATGCCGACCGAGCATGGCACGGTTTTTTACGGGGGCGCCAAGCAGGTGCTGGAGGCAATCACCGAGGCGGAAGCGGCGGTCTCTGCCCTTTCCGGCCAGCCGCGCGGCACCATCCGCGTCACGGCACCGCTCGGCCTCGGCCGCCGGCTGGTCGCTTCGGGCATCCCCGATTTCCACGACAAATACCCTGATATCGAGGTGCGGCTCAGGCTCTCGGACCACAATGTCGACATCATGAAGGAAGGCATCGACGTCGCCTTCCGGCTCGGCATCATCGAGGATTCCAGCCTCAGGATGCGCGGCATCATGGAATGCGAGCGCGTGCTGGTGGCGGCGCCGAAATATCTCGAAGCGCGCGGCGAACCGTTGGAGCCGCAGGAGCTGATCGGCAAGAAGCACGACTGCCTGATGCTGCGTTATTCCGGCGCGCGCGAATATGTGTGGACGCTGCAGACCCCCACCGGCCCGCAGAAATTCGAGGTACACGGGCCCTACGACACCGACGATGGCGACGTGCTCACCGGCTGGGCGCTTTCAGGCCGCGGCATCATCAACAAGCCGCGCTTCGAGGTCGAGCCATTCATCCGCGACCGGCGGCTGAAGGTGATCCTGCCCAGCACGCCACCGACACCGGTGCAGTTCGCCGCCGTCTATCCGCACAAGAAGCTGCAGGACCCAAAAGTGCGGCTGCTGCTCGACTTCATGGCCGAGCGCTGCCAGCGGCTGATCAACGATCTTCTTGCTGGCAAATAAAGGCTGGCCGGCAAATAGGGACTGGCCGGTAGGTGAGCGGCGGTTTGGCCCAGCGCCGGCGGTTGCCATCCCAGGATGGGGCGAACATAGTTCGGGTGGCATTTCATCTCATAGGAACCCTCGATGGACAACGGCGCCACAATGCATCTTGCCGTTTCGCTCGCCGATCCATCCCTCGAGACTGGGTTGGAATTCAGCCGCCTGGCTGGTTTCGTGCAAAAGGCTGAAGCAGCCGGGCTGGACATGGTGCTGCTTGCCGATGCCGTGCCAGCGTCCGAAAGCGAAGCCGCGAACAAACGGATGCCCTTCGAAGCGACGACCTTGCTGGCCGCTCTGGCGACCGTCACAAGCAGGATCGGCCTGGTTGCCGCTGCCTCGACAATTGCCCACCAACCCTACAATCTGGCACGCCGTTTCGCTTCGCTCGACGTTATCAGCCACGGCCGCAGTGGCTGGAACGCAACCATGACGCAAGCGCCACGGGAAGCAGCCAATTTCAGCCGGCCCGAAGGATTTTCGCCTAACGATTTCCGCCGTCGCAGTGAGGAATATATCGGCATCGTGCAAGGTCTGTGGCAGGGCTGGGATGCGGACGCGCTTCTGTTCGACCAGCGCGGCGGCCGCTTCCACGACCTCGAAAAGATGCACCTGCTAGAGCACAAGGGCGAATTCTTTTCCGTGCGCGGACCGCTGAACGTCGCCCGGTCGCCGCAGGATACGCCAGTGCTCGTCTTGTCGGGCCTGCAGGAATCCGACTTCGATATTGCCACTCGCACCGCCGATGTCATCCTGCTGGACGGCGGACTGGTGGAGGGCGCGACCGAACGCTATGACGATATCAGGCGCCGTGTCACGGCGTGCGGACGCACTCCCGATGCTGTGAAAGTGCTGACGAACGTCGCGCTTATCGCCGATAGTAAGCCGGCTGCCGTCGCCGAGAGGCTGGAAAAGGAATTCCGGGCGAGAGGCTGCGACGGGTTCAACATCCTGATGCCGGCACAGCTTTCTGCGCTCGACGATTTCGTCGGCTTGGTTCTGCCGGAACTGCGGCGGCGTGGCCTGGTTCGAGAAAGCTATCGCGGAAAAACGTTGCGCTCGCATCTCGGGCTTGCCGGCGGAGGTGACCGATGACCGCTCGCCAGATGAAGCTCGGCGCCTTTCTGTGGGCGACAGGTCATCACATCGCCGCCTGGCGCCATCCCAAGGCACACGTCACCGCAGGCATCGACATTGACCATTATATCGCGTTGGCGCGCACGGCGGAGACGGCAAAATTCGACATGGTGTTCTGCGAGGACGCCGCCGGCCTGCGTGAAGCCAATATCGGCATTGCCAGCCAGACGTCGCGCTCGATCGGTTTCGAGCCGATCAGCCTGCTCTCGGCGCTCGCCGTCCAGACCAGCCGCATCGGCCTCGTCTCGACAGCGTCGACAAGCTACAGCGAGCCCTATGGGCTGGCACGAACCTTCCTATCGATCGACCATCTGAGCGGCGGCCGGGCCGGCTGGAATCTGGTCACCTCGGCCAGCCCCATCGAAGCAGCCAATTTCGGCGCGACGGGCCTCAAGCCCCATGCTGACCGCTACGAACGGGCGCGCGAGTTCGCCGAGGTGGTGACCGGCCTGTGGCACGGCAAGGCTTCCGGCCATAACGGCCAGAGCTTTTCGGTTCGCGATCCGCTCGACCTGCCGCGCGCGCCGCAGGGCGCGCCGGTGATGGTTCAGGCCGGCGCCTCGGATGTCGGCCGCGACCTTGCCGCCCGCACCGCCGATGTGGTGTTCACGGGGGCGCAGACCTTCGAGGAAGCCAAGGCCTTCTATGACGATCTCAAAGGACGTCTGGCGGCCTATGGGCGCGAGCCGGACGACATCAAGATCATGCCGGGCGTCGCACCGGTGGTGGCGGAGACCGAAGCGGAGGCCCGTGAAAAATACGAGGAATTGCAGGAGCTGATCCCCGACGATGTCGGCGTGGCGCTGCTGTCCAGCTATCTCAGCATCTCCGATCTGTGGCGCTATCCGATCGATGGGCCACTGCCGGAACTGCCGGAGAGCGAGGGGATGAAGAGCAGGCAAGCGCTGGTCATCGAGCAATCGCGCCGCGACGGCCTCTCCATCCGCCAGCTCGCCCGGCATTTTGCCGGCGCGCGGGGCCATTGGCGCATCGTCGGCACAGCGGCCCAAGTCGCCGACGAACTGCAGGCGCGGTTCGAGGGTGGCGCGGCCGACGGTTTCAACGTCATGCCCTCATATTTCCCCGGGGAACTCGATGCCTTTGCCACGCTCGTCGTGCCGGAGTTGCAGCGGCGCGGCCTGTTCCGGACGGAATACCAGGGCCGCACGCTGCGCGACCATCTGGGTTTGAAACGGCCGGTTTAGCTGCGGCGCAGCTTAGCCTGCCATCACCCTGCCATGCGGAATTTGATGGTCGGCATTAAAGGCTGCGTTGTGATTGACCAACGCCGTCATGATCTCGGCCGCAGCCAGCGCCGCGATGACCTGAGGGCGCTTGTCCTTGACGGTGTCGCCGCCAATTGGCGAGACGAGGCGGGCAAACTCGGCCTGGCTGCCGTCCGCCGATTTCAGGAACCAGGTCCTGAACGTCGCTTTCTTCGTCTTCGAGCCGATCATGCCGACATAGGCGGTGTCACCGCGTTTCAGCGCTTCCGCGACGATCAGGAAATCCAGCGCATGATCGTGGGTCAGGATGGCGAAGGCGGCGCCGGCGGGGGCATTCCGCACCATCGCTTCCGGCATAGCTGTCAGCCGTGTCTCGATGGTTTCGGGCATGCCTTCCAGTGCTTCGGCCCGCGTCTCGATGACGACGCCGTGCACGGGAAGAAGTGCGATCGCCGATGCCAGCGCCTGGCCGACATGGCCGCCACCGAAGATGTAGACGTACGGCAGGTGCGCCTCTTCGGCTTCGGCGGCCGCAACCAAGTCGCCGGCAAGCGTAGCATCGACGAGCCGGATCAAGACTTCGACGCGCCCGCCGCAGCATTGGCCGATCTCGGGACCCAGCGGGACGTCTAGGGTGGCGCAGACTTCGTCAACCTCGATGCGGGCTTCTTTGCCCAACATCTGCCTGGCCTTGTCGATCGCCATATATTCGAGCTGACCGCCGCCGATGGTGCCAAAGATCGCCGTCGGTGAGACGAGCATGAAGGCGCCCTTCTCGCGTGGCGTCGAGCCTTTTGTTCCGGCCACTTCGACCACGGCAACCCGACCGGCGCTGGCGAGAAAGGCTTTCAGGCTTTGCACTTTCGAGTTCATGGTTCACGTTCCCGAATGGGAAATATAGGTTTTTTCGGCCCGGATTGCACGCATTGCCGACCCTGGGGCCGGATTCAGGCGCCGGCCTCTTTCTTCAGCCGCTCGATCGCCATCAGAACCCGCTCCGGGGTCGCCGGAGCATCGAGGCGCGGGCAGATCCTGTTGTCGGCGACACTGGCCACCGCGTCCGATAGCGCATGCAGCACCGACATGCCGAGCGGGAACGGCGGCTCGCCGACCGCCTTGGAGCGGTGGATGGTTGGCTCGCCGGCTTCCGGCCAGTCGGCCAAGGTGACATTGAAGATCTTCGGCCGGTCGGAGGCGAGCGGGATCTTGTAGGTCGACGGTGCATGCGTGCGCAGCCGGCCCTTGGCGTCCCACCACAGTTCTTCCGTCGTCAGCCAGCCCATGCCCTGGATGAAGCCGCCTTCGATCTGGCCGATATCGATCGCCCGGTTCAGCGAGCGGCCACAGTCATGGAGAATATCGGTACGCTCGACCATGTATTCGCCGGTCAGCGTGTCGACCGAGACTTCCGAGCACGAGGCGCCATAGGCGAAATAATAGAAGGGGTGGCCCTCGCCCTTGTCGCGGTTCCAGTGGATTTTCGGCGTCTTGTAGAAACCAGCCGCCGACAGGTGAATGCGGGCCATATAGGCCTGCTTGACGAGGTCGGCGAAGGCGATTTCCTGGTTGCCGATGCGCACCCGGTTGGGCAGGAACAGCACCTGATCACGCGGCACCTGATATTTTTCGGCGGCGAAATCGGTCAGCCGATCCTTGATCTGGCGCGCGCCATTCTGCGCCGCCATGCCGTTGAGGTCGGAGCCGGACGACGCTGCCGTAGCCGAAGTGTTCGGCACCTTGCCGGTCGTTGTCGCGGTGATCTTCACCTGGTCGAGATCGATCTGGAACTCTTCCGCCACCACCTGCGCCACCTTGACGTAGAGGCCCTGCCCCATCTCGGTTCCGCCATGGTTCAGGTGCACCGAACCGTCGGTGTAGACATGCACCAGCGCGCCGGCTTGATTGTAATGCGTGGCGGTGAACGAGATGCCGAATTTGACCGGCGTCAGAGCGAGGCCCCGCTTGATGAAACGGCTGTTGGCATTGAAGGCCGATATTTCACGCCGCCGCCGCGCATAGCTCGCGCTTTGCTCCAGCTCGGCGACGATGCGCTGGATGATGTTATCCTCAACCGTCTGGTGGTAGGGCGTGATGTTGCGGCCCCCCTCGCTACTGGTGCCGTAGAAATTCTTCTTGCGGATTTCGAGCGGATCCTTGCCAACGGCAAAGGCCACCTCGTCGATGACGCGCTCGGCGCCGACCATGCCTTGCGGGCCGCCGAACCCCCGAAAGGCGGTGTTCGACACGGTGTTGGTGTAGAGCGGCGCCGACTGCGCATGCACCGCCGGCCAGAAATAAGTGTTGTCGCAGTGGAACAGCGCGCGATCGGTTACCGGGCCGGACAGATCCGACGAAAAACCGCAGCGCGCCGCGAACATGAAATCGACGCCGAGGATGTTGCCCTCATCATCGAAGCCGACCTCGTAATCGACGAGGAAATCATGACGCTTTCCGGTGGCGATCATGTCGTCGTCGCGGTCGGGCCGGATCTTCACGGCGCGGTGGTGCTTCTTCGCGGCGATCGCGGCCAATGCGGCAAACTGGTTGCCCTGCGTTTCCTTGCCGCCGAAGCCGCCGCCCATGCGGCGGATTTCCACCGTGACGGCATTGCTCGGCACGCCCAGCGCATGGCTGACCATGTGCTGGACTTCGCTTGGATGCTGGGTCGAGGAATAGATGGTGACGTCCTGATCCTCGCCAGGAACGGCCATGGCGATATGGCCTTCGAGGTAGAAGTGTTCCTGGCCGCCGATGCGCATTCTTCCCTTTAGCCGGCGCGGCGCCTGACGGATCGCCGTAGCGGCATCGCCGCGCTTCAGGGTGAGAGGCGGCGTGACGAGCTTGTCCTTCTTCGGATCGAGCGCGCCGATGTCGGTGACGAAAGGCAATTCCTTGTATTCGACCTTTGCCAATCTTGTGGCGCGGCGCGCCTGCTCGCGAGTTTGCGCAATAACGCAGAAGATAGGCTGGCCGTAGAATTGCACCTTGCCGTCGGCAAGCACCGGCTCGTCGTGGCGGCCGGTCGGCGAAATGTCGTTTTCGCCCGGCACGTCACTGGCCGTCAACACGTCGACCACACCGGGCGCTCTACGCACCGCCGAAAGATCCATGCTGGTGATGGTGGCATGCGTGGCACCGGAAAGCCCTAGGCAGCCATGCAGCGTGCCTGATGGTTCCGGCATGTCGTCGATGTAGACGGCGGTACCGCTGACATGTTTGTGCGCGGAATCGTGGCGCTGATCGGTGGCGACGCCGCCAGCGATCTTTTCAGCCTTGAGGTTGGGGGCAGCGTGCTTGTTCATCGAATGCCTCTTTTCCCTTCTCCCCGCTCACGGGGAGAAGGTGGCCCGAAGGGTCGGATGAGGGGCGACGCTGACCGTGACTGGTTTGCAGATACCGATCGACGACGGCGCCGCCCCTCATCTGCCTGCCGGCATCTTCTCTCCGTGAACGGGGAGAAGGACGCTATTGGTTTGCTGGCGCTGATATGCATCACGCCGCCTCGTGCCGTGAGACCTGGAATGGCGCCTTGGTGCCGCTGGTCTCGGCAAAGAAACGCAACAGCAGGTTCTTTGCCGCCAGCGCCCGATATTCGGCGCTTGCCCGCATATCGGTCAGCGGCGTGAAATCCTTGGCGTATTCGGCCATGGCCGCCTCGACCGTGGCCTCCGTCCAGGGTTTGCCGAGCAGGGCCTGCTCGACACCGAGGGCCCGTTTAGGTGTCGCTGCCATGCCGCCATAGGCGATGCAAATGTCGGCCACCGTTCCGTCCTTGGCCAGATCCAGGAAAAACGCGCCAAGGGCCGCGGTAATGTCCTCGTCGCGACGCTTGGTGATCTTGTAGACGGCAAACTTCGTTTCCTTGGCCGGCACCGGCACATGCACGGCCTCGACGAATTCACCCGGCTGCCGATCCTGTTTGCCGTAGGCGATGAAGAAGGTTTCCAACGGGATCGTCCGCTGCTTCTTGCCCTTGCGCAAGGTGAGACTTGCGCCAAGTGCGATCAATGGCGGTGGCGTATCTCCGATCGGCGAGCCGTTGGCGATGTTGCCGCCGATGGTGCCCATGTTGCGCACCTGTTCGCCGCCGATGCGATCGAACAATGGCCCCAACGCCGGGATGCGCTTCGCCAATGTCGCGAAGGCGTCAGTGTAGGTGACGCCGGCGCCGATCGAAATGACGCCCTTGTCTTCCGAGATGGTGCAAAGCCCGTCGAGATCGCCGATGAAAATGGCCGGTGAAATATCGCGCATGTGCTTGGTCACCCACAGGCCGACATCGGTCGAGCCGGCCACGATGGTAGCGCCGGGTTCCTTGTCCAGCACGGCGGCGAAATCGTCGACATCGGCCGGCACGACCAGCCGCGCCTTGCCGGTTCCGATCTCGACCCGGGCGCCGTCACGCATGGCCTCGAGCCTCGCGGTGATCGCCTTGCGTTCCGTGGCCAGCGGGTCCTTTGCCGCCTTGCCGTAGCTGGAGATGGCCTGCGCGGCGCGCATGATCGCCTCGTAGCCGGTGCAGCGGCAGAGATTGCCTTGCAAAGCCTTTTCGACATCCGCGTTCGAGGGATCAGGCGACTTCATCCACAAGCCATAGAGCGACATGACGAAGCCGGGCGTGCAGAAGCCGCATTGCGAGCCGTGGAAATCGACCATCGCCTGCTGCACCGGATGCAACTGGCCGGGTGAACCGCGCAGATGCTCGACCGTCACGACATGGGTGCCGTCGAGCGAGCCGAGGAAGCGGATGCAGGCATTGACGCTTTCATAGACCAAGCCGCCCTCCGACAGCTTGCCGACCAGCACGGTGCAGGCACCGCAGTCTCCCTCGGCACACCCTTCCTTGGTGCCGCGCAGCGAACGGTCGAGCCGCAGCCAGTCGAGCAAGGTCGCGTCGGGTGCCACCGACGAAAGCGCCACATCCCTGCCATTGAGAATGAAGCGGATTTCGTTGCGGATGCTAATTTTGGTCATGCCTCAGCTCCCCCTGTAGGTCGAGTAACCGTAGGGCGAGACCAGCAGTGGCACATGATAATGCACAGGCTCGGCCATGCCGAAGCGGATCGGTATCACATCGAGAAAGGCCGGTTTCGGCAGGCTCAACCCCTGCTGGCGCAAATAGTCGCCGGCGGCGAAGACCAGTTCGTATTCGCCGGTGCGGAATTCCGCGCCGGCGAGCAGCGGCTTGTCGCAACGGCCGTCGGCATTGGTGAGAACGGTCTTCAGATGTGTCCGCTCCTTGCCCTCGAGGTGATAGAGCGCGATCGACAGTCCCGCCGCAGGCTTGCCGGTCGCCGTGTCGAGGACATGGGTCGTCAGACGCCCGCCGTCGGCTTTCGACGTTTCTGCCATTGGCCGCCTCCCATTTCCGGTACGAGCGAATTGGCCCGGTACGGTCAAGTATCAACAGTGAATTGTGCGCCAATTAAAGGCGATGCATAAGTCCCGGTCGAGCGGAGTGCGACAAAAACACTTTCAAAAATTTTCGGGGGAATGCGAGAAGCACCCTTTCGATATTCTGATCATACTTCGGGCCGTGCCCGGCGGGAGGGACGATGCGTTACAGCAGAGACATGCGTGGCTACGGAGCCAATCCGCCGGACCCGAAATGGCCTGGCGGTGCACATGTCGCCGTGCAGTTCGTCGTCAATTACGAGGAAGGTGGCGAAAACTGCGTGTTGCATGGCGACAAGGCGTCCGAAGCCTTCCTGTCGGAAATCGTCGGCGCGGCACCCTGGGTGGGTCAACGCCACTGGAACATGGAATCCATCTACGAATACGGCGCCCGCGCCGGCTTCTGGCGGCTGCTCCGGCTGTTCACCGAGTCGCAAGTGCCGATCACCTGCTACGGCGTCGCCACAGCGCTCGCCCGTTCGCCGGATCAGGTAGCGGCCATGCAGGACGCCGGCTGGGAGATCGCTTCGCACGGCTTAAGATGGATCGACTACCGCGACCACAGCGCCGAGGATGAGCGCCGCGACCTCGAGGCGGCGATCAAGCTGCACTACGAAGTGACCGGCGCGCGCCCGACCGGCTGGTATACGGGTCGCACATCGATCAACACGGTGCGGATTGTGGCGGAAGAAGGCGGCTTCGACTATGTGTCGGACACCTATGACGACGAGCTGCCGTACTGGTTCGAGCATGAGGGCGGCGCGCAGCTCATCATCCCCTATACGCTCGACGCCAACGACATGCGGTTCGCCACGCCGCAAGGTTTCAACTCGGGCGACCAGTTCTTTGCCTATTTGAAGGACAGCTTCGATACGCTCTATGCCGAGGGCAAGGCCGGCCGGCCACGCATGATGAACATCGGCCTGCACTGCCGCCTCGTCGGGCGGCCGGGCCGGGTGGCGGCGCTGAAGCGCTTCGTCGACTATGTGAAGTCGCACGACAAGGTCTGGCTGGCGAGGCGCATCGACATCGCCAAGCACTGGCAAGAGGTCAATCCTTATCAACCGGCGGCACTCCGTCCATCGAAGATGGAATTCGAGACCTTCGTCCACACTTTCGGCGGCGTGTTCGAGCATTCGCCCTGGATCGCCGAACGCGCCTACGAACTGGAACTAGGCCCGGCGCATGACACTTCGGGCGGCCTGCACAATGCGCTTTGCCGTATCTTCCGCTCCGCCAGCGAAACCGAACGGCTTTCGGTGCTCAACGCCCATCCCGACCTTGCCGGCAAGCTGGCCAAGGCCAAACGGCTGACGGCGGAATCGACCAGGGAACAGGCCTCGGCCGGCCTCGACGCGCTGACCGACAAGGAGCGCGAACTGTTTTCCAAGCTCAACGCCGCCTACGTCACCACCTTCGGCTTCCCTTTCATCATCGCGGTGAAGGGCAAGACGAAGGAGGAAATCCTGGCGGAGTTCGAGGCGCGCATCGGCAACAGCCGCGGCGTCGAATTCGAGACCGCCTGCAAACAGGTCGAGCGCATCGCGCTGCTCCGCCTCAAGGACATGCTTCCGCAATAGGTTTGAAACCATGGATACGATCAGGATGCCCGAGCGAACCTATTACGCGCCACATGGCGGCCATTCCGGCCAGAACGAGCTTCTGACCGGCCGCGCCGTCTTCACCGAGGCCTATGCCGTCATTCCCCGGGGTGTGATGCAGGACATCGTGACCAGTGCGTTGCCGTTCTGGGACGAAACCCGCGTCTGGATCTTGTCGCGACCGCTATCGGGTTTTGCCGAGACGTTCTCGCAATACATTGTCGAGGTCGCGCCCGGCGGCGGCAGCGATCGGCCGGAACCCGATGCCGGCGCCGAAGGCGCTCTGTTCGTGGTCGAAGGCGAACTGACGGTTCTGCTTGCCGGCAAGACGCATGTGTTGCGGCCCGGCGGCTTTGCCTTCCTGCCGCCGGCCAGCGGCTGGACGGTTCGCAACGAAAGCAGGGCCGCCGTGCGCTTCCACTGGATTCGCAAGGCTTACGAGGTGGTCGACGGTCTCGATGTGCCGGAAGCCTTCTTCACCAATGAGCAGGAGATCGCGCCAACGCCGATGCCCGGCACCGAAGGCCGCTGGGCGACGACGCGGTTCGTCGATCCGGCAGATTTGCGCCACGACATGCACATGACCATTGTCACGCTGGAACCCGGCGCGGTCATTCCCTTCGCCGAGACCCATGTCATGGAGCACGGTCTCTATGTGCTGGAGGGTAAGGCCGTCTACCGCCTCAACCAGGACTGGGTCGAGGTCGAGGCCGGCGACTATATGTGGCTGCGCGCCTTCTGCCC
The DNA here is from genome assembly GCF_001672455.2 of Mesorhizobium sp. WSM1497. Lineage (NCBI taxonomy): Bacteria > Pseudomonadati > Pseudomonadota > Alphaproteobacteria > Hyphomicrobiales > Phyllobacteriaceae > Mesorhizobium > Mesorhizobium sp. WSM1497. The sequence continues at coordinate 410,000 of NZ_CP021070.1, forward strand.
GCAGGCCTGCTATGCCGGTGGCCCGGGTAAATTCCGCTATCTGCTCTACAAGGATGTCAACCGGCACGCCAAGCTCGGCGGCGCCGGCATCGCAAGGCGCGCGCTGTGACCCGTATCGTCGCGCGGCCGCTGACCCGCGAGGGCTTTGCCCCCTTCGGCGATGTCATCGACATGGGCGGCGACAACCACTACCCGATCAATGGCGGCAGGGCCGAGCGCCATCATGATCTGGCTACCGCCGAAGCAACCGGTCCGAACGCCCGCGTGCTGATCTCGATGGTGCGCGGCACGCCCTACGAATTGCCCCTGAAATTGAGCATGGTCGAGCGCCATCCCTTCGGCAGCCAGGCCTTCATCCCGCTCTCGCCGCGCCCCTTCCTAGTCGTCGTCTGCCATGACGGGGAGCAGGGGCCGGGCGAGCCGCATGCCTTCATCACCGCACCCGGACAAGGCATCAATTACCGGCGCAATCTCTGGCATGGCGTGCTGACGCCGCTCGGCGAGGCTCAGGACTTCCTGATCGTCGACCGTGGCGGCGATGGCTCCAATCTCGAAGAGTTCCATTTCTCGCACGCCTACGAGATCCACTTGCCCAACGAGAGCCTCCTGTGACCGATATTTCACTGATCGACCGCCTGCTCGATGTGATCGAGCACGACATCGTGCCGAAGACGGCCGAGGGCGTTACCTATGGCAACAAGCTGTTCGGCGCGGCGATCCTGCGCAAGGACGACCGTTCGCTGGTGCTGGCTGAAACCAACAACGAGATGGAAAACCCGCTCTGGCATGGCGAGGTCCACTGCCTGAAGCGTTTCTACGAAATGCCCAGGGCTGAGCGCGTCGATACGAAAGACGCCATCTTCATCGCCACGCACGAACCCTGCTCGCTGTGCCTGTCGGCGATTACCTGGACCGGCTTCGACAATTTCTACTATCTGTTCAGCCACGAGGATTCGCGCGACAGCTTCGCCATCCCGCACGACCTGAAGATCCTGAAAGAAGTCTTCACCCTCGATCCCGGCGGCTACAATGCCGAGAATGCCTACTGGAAGAGCTTTTCTATCCGCAGGCTGGTGCGAGCGTTGCCCGAGGCAGAGCGGCGACGGCTGGAGACACGTATCGGCGCGATTTCGGCGCGCTACGATGAATTGTCCAACATCTATCAGGCGAACAAGGACGATAACGATATCCCGCTGAACTGACGCGGATTGACCAGCCGAATTCGTTGGCTGGCCCACGACGCGGCACGGCAGGCTCCATCATCTGGCAATCCTGGAGCATGCCATGAAAACCGTCACCGAATTTGCCCGCAAAATCGTCGAATTCCCAGACATGGGCATCGTCATGCCGGATGGCTGCCGCCTGTCGGCGCGGGTGTGGATGCCGGAGGATGCGGGCGACGATCCGGTGCCTGTCATCCTAGAGCATCTGCCCTACCGCAAGCGCGACGGCACCATCTTTCGCGATCAACTGACGCATCCTTATTTCGCCGGCCACGGCTATGCCTCGATCCGTGTCGACATGCGCGGCAATGGCGATTCCGAAGGGCTGATGGACGACGAATATTCCGAGCAGGAATTGCAGGACGCCTGCGACGTCATCGCCTGGGCGGCAAGCCAGCCCTGGTGCAACGGCAATGTCGGCATGATGGGCATTTCCTGGGGCGGCTTCAACTGCCTGCAGGTGGCGGCCAAGCGGCCGCCGGCGCTGAAAGCGGTGATCAGCCTGTGCTCGACCGTCGACCGCTATGCCGACGACATCCACTACAAGGGCGGCTGCCTGCTGATCGAGAATTTCGGCTGGGCCTCGACCATGCTGTCCTACTCGTCACGGCCGCCGGATCCGCTTTTGGCCGGCGACAACCGGTGGCGCGATCTGTGGCTGACCCGGCTGGAGAACCAATCCTTCCTGGCGCCGCTGTGGCTGAAACACCAGCACCGTGATGCCTACTGGAAGCGTGGCTCGATCTGCGAGGATTTTTCCGCCGTCAAAGCCGCCGTGCTGTCGATCGGGGGCTGGCATGACGGCTACCGCAACACCGTCTCGCATCTGGCTACCAACATCCAAGCCCCGGTCAAGGGCATCGTCGGGCCATGGATCCACAAATACCCGCACTACGCCGGGCCCAAGCCTGCCATCGGCTTCCTGCAGGAGGCCTTGCGCTGGTGGGACCGCTGGCTGAAGGGTGTCGACACCGGCGTCGAGGCGGACCCGGCCTACCGCGCCTATGTCATGGACAGCGTGCGTCCGGCGCGCTGGCACCCCGAGCGTCCCGGCCGTTGGGTGGCGGAGCAGGAATGGCCCTCGCCAACCATCAAGATGCAAACGGTCGATCTGATCCCCTCAACGGAAAAACCCGCCATCATCGCCTCTCCGCAAAGCTGCGGCCTGGCCGGCGGCGAGTATTTTCCCTTCACTTTCGGTCCCGAACTGCCCGGCGACCAGCGCCCCGACGATGCCCTGTCGGTGTGTTTCGACCAGCCGGAACTCAGCGAGCCGATCGACATCGTCGGAGCGCCGGAGGTCGAGCTGCGGCTGTCCTCTGATCGTCCGCAGGCCAACATCGCGGTCCGGCTTTGCGATGTGCATCCCGACGGCGCCTCGGAGTTGATCTCCTATGGCGTGCTCAATCTGACGCACCGCAATTCGCACGAATTCCCCGAGGCGCTGGTGCCGGGCGAAACCGTCTCGGTGCGCGTCGTGCTCGATCAATGCGCCTATCGTTTGCCGGCCGGCCACCGGCTGCGTGTTGCCGTTTCGAACGCCTATTGGCCTGCCATCTGGCCGTCGCCGGAGCCGGTCCAGCTCACCTTGTCGACGGCGACGCTCAATTTGCCGCTGCGGCCGCTGGCGACAGGCGACGAAGTAACGTTCGCCGAGCCGGAAGGTGCCACCCCCTGGGCAACAGAGACGATCCGCGCCGCCAATTCAGAGCGCCATGTCGATCGTGATGAGAAGACCGGAATGGTGACGCTTTCCATTGTTGACGATTTCGGCGAGGTGCGCGATCTCGCCCATGGCCTCGCCAATGGCAGCATCGCCCGCGAGACCTGGACGATCCATCCCGACGATCCGCTGTCGGCCTCGGGGAAGACGCACTGGACGCAGACCCTGTCGCGAAACGGATGGTCAGTACGCACCGAAACGACAGCCGAAATGCGATCGGATGCGCAAAACTTCATCGTCAGCGCCAGAATCGAGGCCTATGAGGACGAAACCCTGGTCTTCGAGCGCAATTTCGAGGAGAAGGTGCCGCGCGCGCTTCTTTGAATGCCGATTTGATTGGTCCAATTGCGACGTACGATTTACGCCACGGCATGTCGCATTCGGTCTTGCTTACCGCTTTCCCTTGCGGTCATTATTCTCCTCACAAGAAACAAGAAAAACGACCGCAGAGTCGAACCAACAGAGTGAGGAACTCAAAATGTCGAACGAACTGGAATTTCTTAGCCTGCGTGTCGCGTCGGGCAAACTGAGCCGTCGTGATTTTCTCGGCCGGGCGGCGGCGCTCGGTATCTCCGCGCCCTTCGCCAACTCGCTGCTTTCAAGCGCTGCACGCGCGGCAGGCCCGGTCAAGGGCGGCACACTGAAGGCCGGACTTGTCGGCGGCGAATCCACCAACAGCCTTGATCCGGCACTGTTCATGACTCAGGTGCCGTTCGCCTTCGGCAAGATGTGGGGCGAATTGATTGTCGAGCTTTCGCCGGAAGGCAAGCTCGAGAACCGCATCGCCGAGGAGATCGGCTCGTCGGACGACGCCAAGGTGTGGACGCTGAAGATCCGCGACGGCGTCGAATTCCACAACGGCAAGACAGTGACCGCCGAGGACGTGGCCGCCACACTTGAGCGCCATTCCGACGAGAAGTCGAAATCCGGCGCGCTCGGCTACATGAAAGGTATCGAGACCATCAAGGCCAGCGGCAAGGAAGTCGTGCTGACGCTGAAGGAGGCCAATGCCGATCTGCCCTATTTGCTCAGCGACTATCACCTGATCGTCCAACCAAATGGCGGCAAGGACAAGGCTGACGCAGGCATCTCGGCCGGTCCTTACAAGGTCACGACCAATGAGCCCGGTGTGCGCCATGGCGGCGAGCGTTTCGCCAATTACTGGCAGGGCGACAAGATGGGCCATGCCGACCAGATCGAGATCATCGTCATCAACGATGCGACAGCGCGCACGGCCGCCCTGCAGGGCGGCCAGGTCAACGTGATCAACCGCGTCGAGCCGAAGATCGTCGACCTGATCAAGCGCCTGCCGGGCGTCACCATCCGCAACCACGCGGGTCCTGGCCACTACGTGTTCATCATGCATTGCAACACGGCGCCGTTCGACAACGCCGATTTGCGCATGGCACTGAAGCTGGCCATCGACCGCGAGGAAATGCTGGACAAGATCCTGCGCGGCTACGGTTCGCTCGGCAACGACTTCCCGATCAATGCGTCCTATCCGCTGTTTACCGAGATCGAGCAGCGCAAGTACGATCCCGACAAGGCCAAGTTCCACTTCAAGAAGTCCGGCCACGACGGCGCGGTCCTGCTGCGGACCTCGGACGTCGCTTTCCCGGGCGCCGTCGATGCATCGCAGTTGTTCCAGCAGAGCGCGGCCAAGGCCGGCATTCAGATCGAGCTGAAGCGTGAGCCCGGCGACGGCTATTGGAACGAGGTCTGGAACAAGCAGCCCTTCTGCGCGTCCTACTGGGGCGGCCGCTCGACCCAGGACCAGATGTACTCCACCGCTTATCTGTCGACCGCCGACTGGAACGACACGCGTTTCAAGCGTCCTGATTTCGACAAGATGGTGCTGGCGGCGCGCGCCGAGCTCGACGAGACCAAGCGCAAGCAGATGTATCATGACATGGCTGTCCTGGTACGAGACGAGGGCGGCCTGATCCTGCCGATGTTCAACCAGTTCATCGACGCTACCGGCGCCAAGGTCGGCGGCTGGGTCGACGATCCGCATCAGGAGCTGATGAACGGGTACGCGCTGGCGAAGTGCTGGCTCGAAGCCTGAGCTTGGCCTTGCGGATATGTCCTCACCCATCTTGAAACTGGTGGCCCAGCGCGTTGCGCTGGGCATTCTGCTCTTGTTGGCCGTTTCGGTCCTGATCTTCGCCGGCACCCAGATCCTGCCCGGCGACGTCGCGCAAGCCATTCTCGGACAGTCGGCGACGCCGGAGTCGCTTGCCAATCTGCGCGAGCAGCTCGGACTCAACCAGCCAGCCTATCTCAGGTATTTTCATTGGCTGGGCGGCGTGCTGACCGGCGATCTCGGCACGGCCATGTCGAGCGGGCAGGACATCGCCACGTCGATCAAGGGACGGCTGTGGAACACGCTGTTCCTCGCCTTCTGGGCGGCGATCGTCGCCGTGCCGCTGGCGATCATCCTCGGCCTGATCGCGGTACGCTACCGCAATGGCTGGGTCGACAAGCTGATCTCCGGGCTGGCGCTGGCCTCGACCTCGTTTCCCGAATTCTTCATCGGCTATGTGCTGGTCTATTTCTTCGCCGTGAAATGGCAGATATTCCCCGGCATTTCGACCGTCTATGACGGCATGCCTTTTGGCGAACGGATGCAGGCGATCGCCTTGCCGGCGACGGCGCTGACGCTGGTCGTGCTCGCCCACATGATGCGCATGACACGCGCGGCGATCCTCAATGTCATGCAGTCGGCCTATGTCGAGACGGCGGAATTGAAGGGCCTGTCGGCCTTCAACGTCATCCGCAAGCACGCCTTCCCCAATGCCATCGCGCCGATCATCAATGTCGTCATGCTCAACCTCGCCTACTTGATCGTTGGCGTCGTCGTGGTCGAGGTGATCTTCGTCTATCCGGGCATGGGACAGTATCTGGTCGACCACGTCACCAAGCGAGACGTGCCGGTGGTGCAGGCGGTCGGCCTGATCTTCGCCGCCGTCTATATCAGCCTGAACATCATTGCGGACATAGCGGCGATCGTCGCCAATCCGCGTCTCAGACATCCGAAATAAGGGGCGGATATGCTCGATATCAAACGCATCCCCATCCCCGCGCTGATCGGCATCGTGCTGACGGCATTGTTCGTGCTGGCGGCGGTCTTCGCCCCCTGGATCGCGCCGCACGGCAATGGCGAAATCGTCGGCGACGTCTGGGAACCGATGTCGGCTGCCCATTTGCTGGGCACCGACAATCTCGGCCGAGACCTGCTGTCGCGCATGATCTACGGCGCCCGCATCACTTTGTTCATCGCGGTGCTGGCCACCGCGCTGTCGTTTTCGCTCGGCGCCATTCTCGGCTTCTCGGCGGCCGTGTTCGGCGGCTGGTTCGACACGCTGCTGTCGCGCCTCGTCGATCTCTTGATGTCGATCCCGACGCTGATCATGGGTCTCGTCGTGCTGTCGGTGCTGCCGACCAATCTGGTGACGCTGATCCTGGTGATGGGCATTCTGGATTCGACCCGCGTCTATCGCCTGTCGCGCGCGGTCGCCGTCGACATCAACGTCATGGACTATGTCGAAGCGGCGAAACTGCGCGGTGAGGGCAGCGGCTGGATCATCTTCCGCGAGATTCTCCCCAACGCATTGTCGCCGCTGGTTTCCGAACTCGGTCTGCGCTTCATCTACGCGGTGCTGTTCCTGTCGACGCTGTCGTTCCTCGGCCTTGGCGTGCAGCCACCGGACGCCGACTGGGGCGGCATGGTCAAGGAAAACAAAGACGGCATCGTGTTCGGCATCGCGGCCGCACTCATCCCAGCGGGGGCGATCGCGCTGCTGGCGATTTCCGTCAACCTGGTTGCCGACTGGGTGCTCAACCGGACGACAAGCCTCAAGGGAGGACGCGGGTGATGGCCGACACCAAAGCGAAGCTCGGGCAACCGAAGTCAGGCCTGCTGCTCGACATCCGCAATCTGCGCATCGAGGCTACCGTCTTCCCGCCCGGTGAACCGCCGAAGGACATCGTGCTGGTGCACGATGTCTCACTGACGCTCGAGAAGGGCAAGGTGCTCGGCCTGATCGGCGAATCCGGCGCCGGCAAGTCGACTATCGGCCTGTCGTCGATGGGCTACGGCCGCGGCGGCGTGCGCATCACAGGCGGCGAGGTGATCCTGAACGGCCGCGACATCCTCAAGGGCGGCAAGGACGGCTTCCGCAAATTACGCGGCCGCGAGGTCTGCTATGTCGCGCAGTCGGCGGCAGCGGCCTTCAACCCGGCGCACAGACTGATGGACCAGGTGGTGGAAGCCACCCTGCTGCACGGCACCGCGACACGCGCCGAGGCCGAGAAGCGCGCGGTTGCGCTGTTCAAGAAGCTCAGCCTGCCGAACCCTGAAACCATCGGCGAGCGTTTTCCGCACCAGGTTTCGGGCGGCCAGTTGCAGCGTGTGATGACGGCGATGGCCCTGTGCTCCGAGCCGGACCTGATCGTCTTTGACGAGCCGACAACGGCGCTCGACGTGACGACGCAGATCGACGTGCTGGCGGCGATCAAGGACGCCATCCGCGACACCCATGTCGCTGCGCTCTACATCACGCACGACCTTGCCGTCGTCGCCCAGGTCTCCGACGAGATCATGGTGCTGCGCCATGGGAGGCTGGTCGAATGGGGCGGCACAAGGCAGATCATCAAGGAGCCGCGCCAGGAATACACCAACGCGCTGGTCTCGGTGCATGAGATCGAACACCAGGAGCAGAAGCCCGGCACGTCGCCGTTCCTGTCGGTGAAGAACGTCACCGCCGCCTATGGCCGCAGCCATATCAAGGTGCTGAAGGACGTATCCGTCGACATCTATCCGGGCCAGACGCTGGCCGTGGTCGGCGAGTCCGGCTCCGGCAAGTCGACGCTGGCGCGCGCCATCACGGGACTTTTGCCACCCGAACAGGGTACCGTCACCTTCGACGGACGCGCGCTGGCCAACAGGCTGGCCGACCGGCCGAAGGAGGATCTGCGCCAGTTGCAGATGATCTACCAGATGGCCGATGTGGCGATGAACCCGCGTCAGACCGTCGGCACCATCATCGGCCGGCCGCTGGAGTTTTATTTCGGCATGCGCGGCCGTGAGCGCGACAGACGCGTTGCCGAACTGCTCGACAAGATCGAGATGGGCAAGGGATTTTCCGACCGCTACCCGGCCGAGCTTTCCGGCGGCCAGAAACAGCGTGTCTGCATCGCCCGGTCGCTTGCCGCCAAGCCGAAGCTGATCATCTGCGACGAGGTGACCTCGGCGCTCGATCCGCTGGTGGCACACGGCATCCTCGAGCTGCTGCTGGAGCTGCAGAAGGAAGAGAACGTCGCCTATCTGTTCATCACGCATGACCTTGCCACGGTGAAGTCGATCGCCGATTCAATCGCGGTTATGTATCGCGGCGAGGTGGTGCGTTACGGCCCCAAGGGCAAGGTGCTGAGCCCGCCCTTCGACGCCTACACCGACCTGCTGCTCTCCTCGGTTCCAGAGATGGAAATCGGCTGGCTGGAAAAGGCAATCAAGGGACGGCGCATGGCCAGCGCGGGGAACTAAAGCAATTCCGGGAAAACTGGGAACCAATACTGCCGGAAGAAAAAGGCAGGCGCTTCCCCTGGAAATTGTGTCAGACCAAGCTGCCACATAGGGGCGTCAGCGACCGTCATCCGGATGCAACACTAGAGCGCCACACGTCCTTCGGGACGAGCGCCGCTCGCACGACTTTTAAACAGGGGTAGGACATGAAAACTGAACTCGATTATCTCGCCGAACTCGCCGGTCACGGCCGGATATCGCGCCGTGCCTTTCTTGGGCGCGCCGCCGCGCTCGGCGTATCGGCGGCCATGATGCCGGCGCTGGCCGGCAAGGCATTTGCCCAGACGGCGGTGAAGGGCGGTATCATCAAGGCTGGCCTGCAGGGCGGGGAATCCACCAATAGCCTCGATCCGGCGCTGAATCTCAGCCAGGTAACCTTCAGCTTCGGCAAGCTTTGGGGCGAGTATCTTGTGCGCCTCACACCGGACAACAAGCTGGTCAACCTGATTGCCGAAGAGATTGGCGCCTCAGCCGACGCCAAGACATGGACGATCAAGATCCGCGATGGCATCGAGTTCCACAATGGCAAGACGGTCGGCGCGGAGGACGTTGCCGCCACCATCGAGCGCCATGCGGACGAGAAGTCCAAGTCCGGAGCACTCGGCATCCTCAAGAACATCAAGGGCGTCAAGGCGAGCGGCAAGGAAGTCATCGTCACGCTCGGCGACGCCGATGCCGACTTCCCTTATCTGATGGCCGACTACCATCTCGTCATCCAGCCGAATGGCGGCAAGGACGATCCGAATGCCGGCATCAGCGCCGGACCCTACAAGGTTAGCGTCAACCAGCCAGGCGTGCGCCATGGCGGCGAGCGTTTCGCCAATTACTGGCTTGGCGACAAGGCCGGCCACGCCGACCAGGTCGAGATCATCGTCATCAATGATGCGACCGCACGGCTTGCAGCCTTGCAAGGCGGCCAGGTGCACATGATCAACCGCGTCGAACCCAAGGTCGTCGATCTGGTCAAGCGCATCGCGGGCGTTTCCATCGAGAATGTCTCGGGCAAGGGCTACTATCCGTTCAACATGTTCTGCGACACCGCACCTTTCGACAGCAATGATCTGCGCATGGCGCTGAAGCTAGCCATGGACCGCGACGAGATGCTGGAAAAGATCCTGCGCGGCTATGGCTCGGTGGGTAACGACTTCCCGATCAACGAGGCCTATCCGCTGTTTTCCGCCGATATCGAACAGCGCAAGTTCGATCCGGACAAGGCGGCGGCAGCCTACAAGAAATCAGGCCACAGCGGCTCGATCGTGCTGCGCACCTCGGACGTCGCCTTCCCGGGCGCCGTCGATGCCGCACAGCTCTATCAGCAGTCCTGCGCCAAAGCCGGCATCAAGATCGAGATCAAGCGCGAACCCGGCGACGGCTACTGGTCGGAGGTCTGGAACAAGCAGCCCTTCTCGCTCTCCTACTGGGGCGGACGCGCCACGCAGGACCAGATGTATTCCACCGGCTATGTCTCGACCGCCGACTGGAACGACACGCGCTTCAAGCGGCCGGAATTCGACAAGATGCTGTTTACCGCGCGCGGCGAGCTCGACCAGGCCAAGCGCCAGGCGATCTACCACGATATGGCAGTGATGATGCGTGACGAAGGTGGGCTGATCGTGCCCTTCTTCAATCAGTTCATCGACGCGGCCGCCACCAACAAGATCGGCGGCTATGCCAAGAGCCCTATCGGCGAAATGATGGACGGCTACGCGCTTGCCGAGTGCTGGCTCAACGCTTGAGCAGACTCTGATCGTCCGATTTCATCTATCAGAACGCCGTGTGCCCGGGACGGCACACGGCGTTCCCGTTTCAACCGCCAACCGCATGGAGCAGCCCGTGGCGCTCAAATCCAAGCTTCTGCTGATCATCCTCGATGGCGTGCCTTACCGGAACTGGCGCCGGCTAATGGGCAATCTCGAAGGCTGGGTGCAATCGGGCGAGGCGCGCGTCTGGAAGATGCGCTCGGTGCTGCCGTCGACCTCGGCCTGCTGCTATGCCTCGATCCACACCGGGGTTTCGCCGCAGGTGCACGGGATTCTCTCCAATGAGAACCGTTTCCGCGTCGAGCAGCCCGATATCTTCTCCGAGGTCAGCAAGGCAGGCGGCAAGACGGGGGCGGTGACCCATTCCTACTGGTCGGAATTCTTCCGCGCCTACCCGTTCGACCTGGTCGAGGGCATGGAATTCGACGAGCCAGGCGGGCCGATCACGCATGGCCGCTTCCACACCATGACCGGTTACAATCTCCGCAACCAGATGACGCCGAGCGATGTCGACCTGTTCGCGACGCTGACCATGCTGACGAAACGCCATGGCATTGACTACGGCATCCTGCACACCTGCACGCTGGATTCGATGGGACACCGCTTCGGCCACGACTGCCACGAGATGGACCATGCCGTCTATGCGATGGACGGCATGCTGGCCGCCTTCCTGCCGCGCTGGATCGAAGCCGGCTATGAGGTGATCGTGACCGCCGATCACGGCCAGACCGATCGTGGCCATCACGGCGGCCATGACGACGAGATGCAGGATTTCGCGCTGTATTATTTTGGACAAGGCAAAGGGCCGGATGCGGACACACTACTCGACCAGCTGCAGCTGGCGCCGACGGTGCTGAGCCGACTGGGTGTTCCCGTGCCCGCGACGATGAAGGCGAAGTCTTTCTTGGAGTGAGAAGCGGTCCGCGAAGCTCTTCCCTTCTGCCCTTGTGGGAGAAGGAAGAGGCGCACCTCTGGCAACCTCCGCGCTCTTCGGTTAGCCTCCGCAAAATTCCTTGGCGGAGGATGAACCTTTTTGGGCCGATCAGCGACAGAGCAGACAGGAGCCAGGCGGCTCGACCGGCCATGACGGCAGCGACGGAGACCGATCGCGCGCTCGTCGACCGGGTCGCGAAGGGCGACCGAGCCGCCGTGCGGCTCCTGTTCATGCGTCACCACGCGCGGGTCTACCGCTTCGTGGCGCGCCAGACGGGATCGGAAATGATGGCCGACGATATCGCCAACGAAGTCTTCCTCGAGTTGTGGCGCCAGGCGCCCGGCTTCGAAGGGCGTTCCGAAGTCTCGACATGGCTGCTCGGCATTGCCCGTTTCAAGGCGCTGTCCTTTCTGCGCAAGAAGAAGGAAGACTGGATCGACGACGAGGCCGCCGCCGCGGTGCCCGACGGCGCCGACACGCCGGAAGTCGTCACCATGAAGGAAGACAAGGCGGCCGCCCTGCGGCGCTTCGTCGACGCCTTGCCGGAAGAGCATCGCGTCGTCATCGATCTTGCCTATTATCACGGGCAGTCGGTGAGCGAGATCAGCGAGGTGCTCGACATTCCGGTCGCCACCGTCAAGACCCGGATGTTCTACGCCCGCAAGAAACTCGGCGAGGCTCTCAAGGCCGCCGGTTACGACAGGGGGTGGCCATGAGCGCCGCTGAAAAGATGTCGCGCCGCGACGAAATGGAAACGCTGCTGCCGTTCTACCTGAACGGCTCGCTGGAAGGTTCCGACCTGGAAGCGGTCGAGGAATGGCTGGCCAGCGATCCGGCCGCACTTGCCGCCCTTGGCGAAGCTGAAGCCGAATTCTCCGGCGCCACGGCCGCCAACGAAGCAATCCGGCCGCCGGCCGATGCGCTCAGCCGCTTTGCCAAGGCACTCGACGCCGAGGCCGGGCCTGCGCGCAAGCCGGCAGGATCGTCCTGGCTGGCGCAGGCCTGGGGCCGCTTCATGGCGGTGCCGGTCGGCGTCGCCTGGGCGGCAGCCGCGGTTCTGCTGGCGCTGGTCATGGTGCAGTCGTTTGTCGAACCCGGCGGAAAGGGCAATGATTTCGAGATTGCCGGCGCGCAAGACGATCTGGCGAAAATGCCGTACGCCCTGGTCAAGTTCAAGCCGGATGCGAAGATGTCGGACATTTCCGCCTTCCTCGGCAGCAACGGGCTGAAGATCGTCGGCGGACCGACCGCCGACGGCGTGTTCCGGCTTGGCATCCCGGCTGCCAACGCAGCCGACTACACCAGGCAAATCGGCCTTGTTGCCGCCCAGGCTTTCACGGAGACTGTGATCGAGGGAAGGAAACCGGTTGATGGCGGCTGAGGCGGTCATTCGATTTGCGGCAATGCTTGCGGCGGCGATGACAATCGTCGCCGTGCCCGCGTCGGCGCAGACCAACGATCCCAATCCCGACCAGACGAAAATCGACTGCCGCGACGGGACCAATGCGGCAGGCGCCGACAGCGCCAAGGATGGCAGCGACACAGAGGGCGGATCGGATGCGGCGCAATCCGGCGCGGTGTTCCTGCCGGCCCTGATCGTCGACCTGTTTCCCAACCCGGCGGCGCCCCCGACCCCTGTGCCGACGCCACGGCCCGAACCGGCGACGCCGCCGGCCGATACTCAAGCCGGCCCCCCGCCCGGTGGCCCGATCGTCTCGCCGACCGATCTCATTGCCGTTCAGCCGCCGCGCGCGGTGGTTGGCGATTTCGTGCCCGACGAGGTGCTGGTGACCGTCGACGGCGATGCCGGCGCTGTCCAGCAGATCGCCGCCTCCTTCGGCCTGCAGGTGCGCTCGCAGCGCCAGTCGCGCCTGCTTGGCACCACACTGGTGCGCTTCGGCATTCCCGACGGCCGGCCCGTCGGCGTCGTGCTGGCGCAACTGGCCGCCGACGGCCGCACCCAGCGGCGCGAGCCCAATCACGTCTATTCGCTGCAGCAGGCCGCCGGCATCGTCAACTATGCGTTCGACCGCATTGCACTCGATTCCAAGCAGGCCAGCGGAGAAAACGTCCGCATCGCGGTGATCGACACCGGCATCGACGACACCAACCCGGCGCTCTCGGGCGTCATTGCCGGGCAGTTCGACGCCATGCCCGACGTGCCGATCGAAAAGCGCGATCACGGCACGTCGATCGACGGGCTGATCGCCGGCGTCGGCGCGCTGGAAGGCATGGCACCGGGCGCAAAAATCTATCACGCCCGCGCCTTCGAGGGCGGCAAGTCGACCATGGACGTCATCCTGTCGGCGCTCGACTGGGCGGCGGAACAGGACGTGCGCATCATCAATATGAGCTTTGTCGGGCCGAAGAACGATTTGCTCGGCGTCGCCTGCCGCAATGCCCGCGCGCTCGGCATGGTGCTGGTCGCCGCAGCCGGTAACAACGGGCCGAAGGCGCCCTATGGCTATCCGGCCGCCTTCGATGGTGTCATCGCGGTGACCGCCACCGATGCCAAGGACGGGCTGATGCCGCAGGCCAATCGCGGCGCCTATGTCTTCATCTCGGCACCCGGCGTCGAGATGGTGGCGCCGAGCGGCGCCGGCTCGGATGTGGTCACAGGCACCTCGTTTGCCGCGGCGATCGTGAGCGGCGCCATCGCCAATCTCATCCATGCCGCGCCCGATCGCTCGGCCGACGACATCGAAAAGGCGCTCGCGGCAACGGCCAGGGATCTCGGCCCCAAGGGACGCGACAATGATTTCGGCTACGGCCTGCTGGACATCAAGGCGGCGGCGGCAAAGGACTAGTCTGCGACAGTCCAAGCCGCGGCTTGCGGAGGACGCACCAGAAAATAGAACGCGACGATGTGCGTGATCATCAGCAGCGGCACGTAGATGATCGGGATCGCGTAGGTGGCGCCCAGTTCGCCCGCACGCTGGGGGAGGCCGACCTGGATGGCGTGGTAATAGTCTACGATCAGATCAACCGCCCCGACCAGATTGAAGGCGACGACGAGCGCCCAGAAGAGCCGAGGTATCCTTGCCGTGAGCAGCGCCAGCATGGCCAGCACTCCTGTTGCAAGGTCGCCGTAGGCAGCAAACACGGCAAAGCCGGCAGGCAAATCGGGGCTGACGACACCCGGAACGAGGAAGACCAGCCCGAAGAAGCGGAAGCTGTGCAGAGTGGCAACAGCGCGCTGCGCCGCGACCCGGTCCATCGACCTGAGCCACGGCAAACCGTATAAACCGAAGCAAAGCAGCCACGCGACATAGCCCAGAACAAGATGGATTTGGAACACGATCTCGGTTGACATCTGGCCTCCCTCGGCAACTGGTTCATGCGGCCTCGAACACTGCGGTCAGGATACCGAGCCGACCTTGCATAAGATTTCGTCCGAGGTTGGCCGCAAGCTCAGCGAAGTCCGGTCCCATCACCACGCCGAGATTGGGCGAAGGCGGCGGCCCCGACGCGCGCAACTGTGCGAACCACGCCTTGGCGGCATCGGTGTCGTCTTGCCATGCCAGCATGCGGAAGCTGGCCGGTTCGATCGCCTCGCGCGTCGCACCGGCTGTTAGGAGAAAGCTCGTCGCCGGCGTTCTCGCCCAGGGAAGCGGATAGTGCGGCTCGCCTCCAGACAACACGACGTCGTATGTGGCAAACCTGCCGCCTGGCTTCAGCACGCGCCGAATCTCGCTGTAGAGCAGCGTCCGGTCAGAGATGTTCATCGCCACGTGCTGCAACAGCACCGCGTCGAAACGGCCATCGTCGAATGGGAGCTCCAATGCGCTGGCGGTCTGGAACGACAGCTGCCCGCTCTGTCCCGTGCGCTCGGTCAGATAGCGCGCGGCATCCACGAAAGGCTCGCTGAGATCCACGCCAGTAACCCGGCAGCCATAGGTCGCAGCCAGAAAGCGCGCCGGCCCACCGACGCCCGAGCCGACGTCCAGTATCGACATGCCGGCAGCGATCCCCGCCAATTGGGCAAGCTCGGCGGTGGCAGCTAGCCCACGGGTGTGAAACTGGTCGAGAACGCCCAATTGTTGGGGCGTGAGGAGCTGGTCCTCCGGGCCGAGGGCAGCCAACACCGTCTTCAGCCGCTCGGTCAGGCCCGTCGCGCGATAATGGTCGCGTACCCCTTCAAGTTCATCGGTCATCGCATGATGTCTCCTAGGTTCAGCTCATACCTAGGCCCACTTCCATAATTCGACTACCCGGCGTAATAACAACAACCTATGAAGCAGAACTACACAGTCCGACATGGTGCGCTGGAGGGCATCGAGGCGTTCCTGGCTGTCGCCAGGCACCGCAACTTCCGCCGCGCCGCAGCGCAACTCGGCGTGACACCGTCCGCCGTGAGCCAGGCGGTGCGCGCGCTGGAGGCACGCATGGGTGCGGCGCTGTTCGTCCGCACGACACGGAGCGTCGGCTTGACCGAGCCTGGCCAGCGGTTCCTCGATCGTGCCGGCCCTGCTTTCGAAGAACTCGTCGCGGCCGGCGAGGCCGTGCGTGACATCGGCCAACGGCCGACCGGTCTGCTGCGCCTGTCCGTGCCCCGCGCTGTCGTGCCGTTGATCCTGGAGCCGATGATCGCGTCGTTCTGCCGGGCTTACCCCGAGATCGAACTGGAGATCGCCGCGAGCGACGAGATGGTCGATCTCGCGGCCGGCGGGTTCGATGCCGGCATCCGTCTCGGCCAGTTCATTGCGGTCGACATGGTCGCGGTGCGGCTAACCCCATCGTTTTCGTTCGTGGTCGTCGGCAGCCCTGACTATCTCAAACGCCACGGCCGCCCCGAACGCGTCGACGATCTGCGCAACCACGCCTGCCTGCGCTTGCGCCGTTCGAATGGCGCCATAGCGCCCTGGGCTTTCGTCGACGGCAACGAGGCGATCGAGGCGATGCTCTCAGGCCCGCTGATAGCGCACGATTATCCGACATTGCTCGGGGCCGCGATGCGGGGCGTCGGGCTGGCGCAGACGCCTCGACCAATCGCTGAAGCTCCGATAGCCGAAGGTAAACTGGAACCGGTGCTGGACGGCATCGCCGCCACGACGCCGGGCGTCTTCCTGTATCATCCCGGCAAGCGCCAAGTCCTGCCGAAGCTGCGCGCCTTCATCGACCACCTCAAATCCGCGGCGTGAGATATCGGAATCCGGCCCCCTTGCGGTGGTCTCCCTACTGCCGGCGTCGGGCGAGATTGATGCGGCGTGAGTGTCGCGTCTCAACTCGATCCCGCAGAGCACATGGATTTGATCTCCAGCTACGCCGGCGCACCGGCGACTGACCCTCTCACCACCAGGTCGACCGGCCAGACCTCGCCTCGCGCGCCCTCCTCCAGTCCTGAAATCCGTGCCGCCAGCCGCTCGGCGACACGGGCGCCGGCGAGACGGATCGATGAACGCGTCGTCGACAGCGGCACCGAGAAATTCTCCGGTCTCAGCCAGGGGAAGACATCGTCATGGGCGATCAGCGAGACGTCGCCCGGAATGCTCAAGCCGAGGTCGCGCACCGCACGCACGACGCCCAGCGCCATGATCAGGCTGGAGCAGGCGATCGCCGTCGGCGCATCGTCCCCTTCCAGCAAACGCCTGGTGGCGCGATAGCCGTTCTCCTCGGTCATATCGACCGAGCAGACATGGCGTTCGCTCAATGTCAGTCCGCTCGCGGCGAGTGCCCGGCGCACGCCGCGTTCGCGATGGATGGCGAAGGTCTCGCGGTCGTCACCGTTGATCAGCGCCAGCCGCCGATGACCGAGCTGGATCAGCAGCCTGGCCGCTTCGTGGAAGGCGCCCTCATTGTCGATGTCGGTGAAGGCATAGTCGAAATCGAAGCCCTCACTGCGGCCATGGACGATGAAGGGAATGCCGAGCGTGTTGACCAGCGCCACGCGCCGGTCAGCGGGCCTTGGAGAGGAGATATAAACAGCGTCGACCTGCCGGTTGGCGACGATGCGCCGGTAGGTCGTCTCCTGGTCGTCGGCGTCGGCCGGCGACAGCACAAGGTCGAGCTCGTGCGAGCGAGCATAGTCGCCAAGGCCGGACAGGAACTCGACGAAATGCGGATCGATGTCGACGGACGCACCGGTCGGCAGGACATAGCCGATCATGCCGGTCTTGCCGGTCGCCAGCCGGCGCGCGCTCGGGTTGGGCCGATAGCCATGGCGCTTGGCGGCATCCATGACACGCCTGCGCGTCTCCTCGTTGACCTCGGGATAGCCGTTCAGCGCGCGGCTTACCGTGGTTTGCGAAAGTGCCAGCATGTGGGCGAGCTGCTTGAGGTTCACGAAAGTCTCCATTCCCTCAAAGCGCTTTTAAATTGAATCGACCCAAGTGCCATCGGGGCCGAGCCATACGAAGCCCAACCATAGACGCGGTTTGGGCATGTTTGAAACAAAAATTGCTGCTGCACTGCCATAATAGCGTGCTGCGACGCACTTTTAGGGCGCAAATGCGCGAACCTAAATCGATTGATTCGCCAGCCTCTTGACTTCCCCGCGATTCAATGGCGTGATCGAAAAAGCCAAAGCGCTTTGGAAGACTCTTCGAAAGGTTGCGGTTCCTTTCCGACTGAGTCACAGTCCTGCGGCGTCGGCGGGCGGAATGGAGGTTCCGTCCGGTGTGTGAGACCCACTGGGAGGAATACCGATGAAGAAAATGCTTTTGCTGGGTGCTGCGTTTGCCACGTTCGCCCTGAACGCGCCCGCGCAGGCCGAACTGAAGTTCAAGCCCGGCGAAGACAAGCGCTTCAACTGGGCGAACTACGAAGAGCTCAAGAAAGTCGACCTCAAGGGTGAGACGCTGTCGATCTTCGGACCGTGGCGCGGCGAGGACGAAGGCCTGGTGCGCGGCGTTCTCGACTATTTCTCGGAAGCCACCGGCGTCGAGATCAAATACTCCTCCTCGGAGAATTACGAGCAGCAGATCGTCATCGACACGCAGGCCGGCAGCCCGCCCAACATCGCCGTGCTGCCGCAGCCGGGCCTCATCCAGGACCTGGCGTCGAAGGGCCTTTTGACGCCGCTCGGTGACGACACCGCCAAATGGGTCAAGGACAATTACGGCGCCGGCCAGTCATGGGTCGATCTCGGCACCTTCAAGGACAAGGACGGCAAGCCGGGCTTCTTCGCCTTCCCTTACAAGGCCGACGTGAAGTCGCTGGTCTGGTACTCGCCGGATAATTTCGAGGAAGCCGGCTACAAGGTGCCGAAGACCCAGGAAGAACTCGCCGATCTCGAAAAGAAGATCATCGCCGATGGCGGCAAGCCGTGGTGCATCGGCCTCGGCTCCGGCGGTGCCACCGGCTGGCCGGCAACCGACTGGGTCGAAGACCTGATGCTGCGCACCCAGCCTCCGGAGGTCTACGACAAATGGGTGAAGAACGAGATCCCGTTCAACGATCCGGCGGTGGTCAGTGCCATCGACATTTTCGGCAAGATCGCGACCGACGACAAGATGGTCGACGGCGGCGCCAAGGCGGTTGCGGCGACCGATTTCCGCGACAGCCCGAAGGGCCTCTTTTCGGTGCCGCCGAAATGCTACCTGCACCACCAGGCATCGTTCATCCCGACCTTCTTCCCGGAAGGTACCAAGGTCGGCCAGGACGCGGACTTCTTCTACTTCCCGCCCTATGCCGCCAAGCCTGAACTGGGCACGCCCGTGCTCGGCGCCGGTACGCTGGCGATGATCACCAAGGACAGCAAGAGTGCGCGCGCGTTCATCGAATTCCTGAAGATGCCGCTCGCCCACGAGATCTGGATGGCCGAGGGCGGCTTCGTGACGCCGCTCAAGTCGGTCAACAAGGATGCCTATGCCAGCGACGCGCTGAAGAAACAGGGCGAAATCCTCGCCAATGCCTCGACCTTCCGCTTCGACGGTTCCGACCTGATGCCGGGCAAGATCGGCGCCGGCGCCTTCTGGACCGGCATGATCGATCTGGTCGGCGGCAAGTCCGCACAGGACGTCGCCACCGACATCCAGAAGAGCTGGGACGCGATCAAGTAGCGGCCGGCACTAGACGACCAACCATTCTCGCACTGGATCCGGGCCGTACCGGCCCGGATCCGACGGCGGCCCGTGCCGCAGCCTTTCGTCATGAGCGCATTGACATGAAGCGCGATCGGTAATGTGCGCAAGCCGCCGATGACGCGCT
The DNA here is from genome assembly GCF_001672455.2 of Mesorhizobium sp. WSM1497. Lineage (NCBI taxonomy): Bacteria > Pseudomonadati > Pseudomonadota > Alphaproteobacteria > Hyphomicrobiales > Phyllobacteriaceae > Mesorhizobium > Mesorhizobium sp. WSM1497. The sequence goes on from NZ_CP021070.1 coordinate 429,372, forward strand.
CCAAACAACTGAATCGGCGCCTGGTCCCCGTCACCAAGGTCATTCCTTGTCGGGTCATGCGCAGGGGGAGAGGGACCCATGGCGGCTCAGATTTTCTCGGCCATTTTCGTCATCATCGTCGGGGTCGGCGGTTGCGTCGCCTATTTCTGGGGCGCCAACAGACTGGTCGACCTGATATTCCCGTCACGCGGCGTCGCCGGTGCCGCGGCCATCGACAATCTGCGCCGGCAAGGGTTGGTCCGGCCATGGCTGTTCGTCGGCCCGGCGATGATCATCCTCACCATTTACCTGATCTATCCGGTGGTCGAGACGCTGCGGCTGTCGTTCCTCGATCGCGGCGGCATCAGTTTCGTCGGTCTGGCGAACTATGAATGGGCGTTCGGCGATCGCGAGTTCCGCAACTCGATCCTCAACAACATCGTCTGGCTGGCGGTGGTGCCGGCTGCCTGCACCTTCCTCGGGCTGATCATCGCCGTGCTCACCGACAAGATCTGGTGGGGCACGATCGCCAAGAGCCTGATCTTCCTGCCATTGGCGATCTCCTTCGTCGGCGCCAGCGTGATCTGGAAATTCATCTACGAGTATCGCGGCGAAGGCCAGACGCAGATCGGCATCCTCAACGCCATCATCCAGCATTTCGGCGGCCAGCCGCAGGTCTGGATATCGCTGCCGTTCTGGAACAATTTCTTCCTGATGATCATCCTGATCTGGATCCAGACCGGCTTTGCCATGGTCATCCTGTCTTCCGCCCTGCGCGGCATCCCCGAGGAAACGCTGGAAGCCGCCGTCATCGACGGCGCCAATCCGTTCCAGATCTTCTGGAAGATCATGGTGCCGCAGATCTGGGGCACCATCGCCGTGGTCTGGACCACGATCACCATTCTGGTGCTCAAAGTATTCGACATCGTGCTGACCATGACCAACGGCCAGTGGAACAGCCAGGTGCTGGCCAATCTGATGTTCGACTGGATGTTCCGCGGCGGCGGCGATTTCGGCCGCGGCGCCACCATCGCCATCATCATCATGATTGCGGTCATTCCGATCATGGTCTGGAACATCCGCCAGGCGAACAAAGAGACGGGAGGACATTGAGATGGCCGTCGCGACCGGAAATTCCTTCGCCAGCCGCTTCGGCGTCCACATCGCCGTGCTCATCTTCGTCGCGATCTGGACCATACCGACCCTTGGCATCCTGGTTTCGTCGCTGCGCGACAAGAACCAGATCATCGCCTCGGGCTGGTGGAACTCGTTCGCCAGTTCCACACAGACGGAAGCCGGCCGGCTGCCGCCCGCCTCGGCGCAAGTCGAGAAGGCCGGCAAGTTCGTCCTCGAGGGCAATATCTTCGGCGACGGCGCCAAGCGCGACATCAGCGCCTTCGGGGTCAAATCGGCGGCACCGACGCAGTATCCCGCCGGCACCACAGCCGATCTCGGCGACGGCGTGACCTTGCAGCTCAATGCCGACGGCAGCTTCGTCATGCAGTCCCCGAAAGCGTTCGAAGGCGATCGTGGCCAGCGCGTCTATTATGCTTCGTCGGCGCCGCCGAAATTCACCACCGATAATTACAAAACCGTGCTGTTTTCCGAAGGCATCGGACGGTCTTTCATGAATTCCCTGACCGTCACCATTCCGGCGACCGTCATCCCGATCCTGATCGCCGCCTTTGCCGCTTATGCGCTGGCCTGGATGCGGTTTCCCGGCCGGGCGCTGCTGATCGCGGTCATCATCGGCTTGCTGGTGGTGCCGTTGCAGATGTCGCTGATCCCGCTGTTGAAGCTCTACAACGGCGTCGGCGCTTTCTTCGGCATGCCGTCGAAGACCTATCTCGGCATCTGGCTGGCGCATACCGGCTTCGGCCTGCCCTTCGCCATCTACCTGCTGCGCAGCTACATTGCCGGCCTGCCGCGCGAAATCATGGAATCGGCGCGCATCGACGGCGCCAGCGATTTCGAGATCTTCGTCAAGATCGTCTTGCCGCTGTCGTTTCCGGTGCTGGCTTCGTTTGCCATCTTCCAATTCCTGTGGGTATGGAACGATCTGCTGGTGGCGATGGTTTTCCTCGGTACGGAGGCAGACCAGATCGTGCTGACCGCCAAGCTCAACGCCCTGTTGGGCTCACGCGGCGGCGACTGGGAGATTCTGACGACATCGGCTTTCGTGACCATCATCGTGCCGCTGATCGTGTTCTTCTCGCTGCAGCGCTATTTTGTCCGCGGGCTGCTTGCCGGCTCGGTGAAAGGAGGCTGAGACGATGCAATCCGCTTTGAAGGCCAGCTCGAAGCCTGACCTCGCTATCGATCGCGACTGGTGGCGGGGCGCGGTGATCTACCAGATTTATCCGCGCAGCTACCAGGACTCGAACGGCGACGGCATCGGTGACCTTAAGGGCATCATCGGGCGGCTACCCTACATCGCGGCACTCGGTGCGGACGCCATCTGGATTTCGCCGTTCTTCAAGTCGCCGATGAAGGATTTCGGCTATGACGTGTCGGATTACTGCGACGTCGATCCGATGTTCGGCACGCTGGCCGACTTCGACGCGCTGACCGCCGAGGCACACAGGCTGGGCTTGAAGGTGATGATCGACGAGGTGCTGTCGCACACCGCCGACAACCACCCGTGGTTCAAGGAAAGCCGGTCGAGCCGCAGCAACCCGAAAGCCGACTGGTACGTCTGGGCAGACGCCAGGCCGGACGGCACGCCGCCCAACAACTGGCTGTCGATCTTCGGCGGCTCGGCCTGGCAATGGGACACCAGCCGCCAGCAATATTACATGCACAATTTTCTGGCCGAGCAGCCCGACCTCAACTTCCACAACCACGAGGTCCAGGACGCGTTGCTCGACGTCACCCGCTTCTGGCTGGAGCGCGGCGTCGATGGTTTCCGGCTCGACACCATCAATTTCTACTTCCACAGCCAGGGCTTGGAAAACAACCCGCCGCTGCCGCCGGAAGAGCGCAACGACCAGACCGCGCCGGCGGTCAACCCCTACAACTACCAGGACCATCTCTACGACAAGAGCCGGCCCGAGAATCTCGGCTTCCTCGAACGGTTCCGTGCCCTGCTCGATGAATATCCGGCAACGGCAGCGGTCGGGGAGGTCGGCGATTCGCAGCGTGGGCTTGAAGTGGTGGCCGCCTACACCGCCGGCGGCAAGCGCGTGCACATGTGCTACTCCTTCGATTTCCTGGCGCCGGAAAAGATCAGCGCGGGCAAGGTCCGCTCGGTGCTGGAATCCTTCGGCAAGGTCGCCAGCGATGGCTGGTCGTGCTGGGCCTTCTCCAACCACGATGTAATGCGCCCGGCCTCGCGCTGGGCCGCCAATGAGCCCGACCCGACCGCCTACCTCAAGGTCATCTCGGCGCTGCTGATGTCCTTGCGCGGTTCGGTCTGCATCTATCAGGGTGAGGAACTTGGGCTCGGCGAGGCCGACCTTCGGTTCGAGGATTTGCAGGATCCCTACGGCATCCGCTTCTGGCCTGAATTCAAGGGCCGCGACGGCTGCCGCACACCGATGGTGTGGGACGGCGGCGCCAAGAATGGCGGCTTCTCCCAGGCAAAACCCTGGCTGCCGGTGCCGGCCAAGCATTTGGCGCAAGCGGTCAATGTCCAGCAGGGCGACGAGGCTTCGCTGCTCGAGCACTACCGGCGCTTTCTCAGCTTCCGGCGTGCCCATCCGGCGCTGGCCAAGGGCGACATCACCTTCATCGAAAGTGAGGGAGATACCGTCGCCTTCACGCGCCGCGCAGGCAACGAGCAGATCGTCTGCGTCTTCAATCTGGGAGCCGGGCGGGCCAAGGTTGACCTTGGCGGCCGATCGCTGCAACCTCTGCCCGGGCACGGATTTTCGGGGCAGGCGAGCAGCGGTTCCATCGAGCTTGGCGGCTACGGCGCCTGGTTCGGGCGTCTCGACTGAATTTCCAATCACTGGAGGAAACCAATGGCCGATGTCACGCTAAGACAAGTGAAGAAGTCCTACGGCAATCTGAACATTCTCCACGGCATCGACCTCGATATTAAGTCGGGCGAGTTCATCGTCTTCGTCGGCCCGTCGGGCTGCGGCAAGTCGACATTGCTGAGGTCGATCGCCGGGCTCGAGGAAATCACCTCCGGCGAACTCAGAATAGCCGGCGAAGTGGTGAACGACGTGCCGCCGTCGAAGCGGGGCATCGCCATGGTGTTCCAGTCCTACGCGCTGTACCCGCACATGACCGTCTACGACAACATGGCGTTCTCGATGAAGATCGGCAAAGAGAACAAGGCCGAGATCGACCGCCGCGTGCGCCAGGCCGCCGAGATCCTGCAGCTGACCAAATATCTCGACCGGCTGCCCAAGGCGATGTCGGGTGGCCAGCGCCAGCGCGTCGCCATCGGCCGCGCCATCGTGCGCAATCCGAAGGTGTTCCTGTTCGACGAGCCGCTTTCGAACCTCGACGCCGCGCTGCGCGTCGCCACCCGCATCGAGATCGCCAAGCTCAAGGAATCGATGCCCAACACGACCATGATCTACGTTACCCACGACCAGGTCGAGGCGATGACGCTGGCCGACCGCATCGTGGTGCTCAAGGACGGCCATATCGAGCAGGTCGGCACGCCGATGGACCTCTACAAGAAGCCCGGCAATCTGTTCGTTGCCCAGTTCATCGGCTCGCCGGCCATGAACATCCTGCCGGCGACCATCGAAAAGACCGGAAACCCGACCGTCGTCAGCCATGTCGGCGGACGCAAGGCGACCGTGCCGATTGCGACGCCGGCTTCGGCAAAGGGCGCCGCGGTGAGCTTTGGCGTGCGGCCGGAGGACCTGATCATCGCCAGCGGCGCGGACTATCTGTTCGAGGGGACGGTCGACTATGTCGAGCAACTCGGCGAGGTGCAGCTTGTCTATGTCGACATCGGCCGCGCCGATCTGCCGCTGGTGACCAAGCTGCCCGGCAATGTCGAGGTCAAGCGCGGCTCGACATTGCGGCTGAGCGCCAATGGCGAGGACCTGCATATCTTCGACGCGGATGGACGTTCTTTCGCGTTGCATGAAGTGGAAGCAAAGGCGGCTTAACCGCAATTACCGTGTCAGGCACAAAAAAGAGCGGCGGGCCGGGCCCGCCGCTCTTTGACTTGGAGATCGACTTCGGTTGTTAGTTGTTGCCGAAGAGGTTGCGGTCGGCACCTTGCGGAGCAGACTTCTGGGTGGTGTCACCCGACGAGTTCAGCAGCTTGTAAACCGGCGAACCGGTGTTGCGTACCGAAGAGGTGCGCGTGCTGTCGACCGAAGTCGTGGCGGCAGGCTGATTGGCACCATTGGAGCCAAAGTTGTCGCTGCCGGCGAAGGCACTGCCGGTGATGGCCAGAACGGCGGCGGCAGCAATAAGGATCTTGTTCATTTTAGTCTCCTGAATTCTGGATTTCGCCAGGACGGCAGACACAGCTGCCGTCGGTTGCGAAATTGGTTGTTAGCGACCGAAGAGGTTACGGTCGCTGCCCTGAGCGGGCGTCTGGGCAGCCGGTTCCGAGGTCTTGGTGGAAGCCGTGTACGACTGGTCCACAGCGGCGGCAGGCTGGTTCGGGCCGTTCGAACCGTAGTTGTCGCTGCCCGCGAAAGCGCTGCCGGTGATGGCCAGAACGGCGGCGGCAGCAATGAGGATCTTGTTCATCTTGAATACTCCTGAATGTCTGAATTTCGCCAGGGCGGCGGGCGAGCCCGCCGTCGACCGGAAAACTGGGAATCGGCTGTTAGTTGTTGCCGAAGAGGTTGCGGTCAGCACCCTGGGCAGGCGCCTGAGCAGCCGGTTCCGACTTCTTGGTCGAAGCGGTGTACGAGCTGTCGACAGCAGTGGCTGCCGCGGCGTTCGAACCGTAGTGGTCGCTACCAGCGAAGGCGCTGCCGGAAATGGCCAGAAGGGCTGCGGCAGTGAGAATGATCTTTTTCATTTTTGGTACTCCAGTATCGTCTTTTTCCGTCCGTCTAGCGGCGTGTCTTGGAAATGAAATCGCGTCGTTCGGACAGCCCCGATGTGGGAGGGCAAGGTCGTCTTTTCCAATCACGAAGTTGTTCCGTGTGGACCATGAATCCACACCTTGAAATTGTGCCAACGGAATCTACGGATGCATTTTTCTTCTTCACATCAGTGCGTTAGGTGTATCCACCTGATGGATCACTGACTGTTTCAGAGGCCCAGCGTTCACACCGTCCTGCACGCACCGTCAACAGAAACGAACCGTTCGGTTCGATTTTAGAGCAAGCTAATAGTCACTTTTCGAAACCGTTAACCTTTTTTGACCCCCGCGAAGGGTCGGATTCGCGAAGATCGCAGCCGGCAAATGGCCGCCCGGGAGGTGGGATCTCGGCCCGCGACGATCTGCAGTAGCGTTTCGCATGCCGTGTCGCGCCGCATGGATACGATGTCGTTTTCATGCCGACGGCGCGCCCGCGATCGTGGTTAGATCATACCATCTCAGGTGCCGCTTCGTGACGACGAGGCGGAGAATTGGGAAGCCGGTCAGAATCCGGCGCTGCCCCCGCAACGGTGGTGGAGTTCAAGTCGCAACGGGAGACCACTGGGCAACCGCCTGGGAAGGTGTCGCGATGGTCCGCAAGGACAACTCCAGAGCCCGGAAACCAGCCCGAGATTTTTAGACTCGACTGATCGCGGTGGGCGGTCAAGAGGTGGATAGCGCATGTCCGGCACACAGCCGGCCTGTGTTTCAATCCTTCCTCCGTCACCACCAGTTCAGTCCTTAGGAACGAGGACAGGACATGGATATCCGCAACGACATGCTGAGGCTCCTGAAGGGGCGCCGGCAAGGCTTTTCGCTGGAGCAGCCCTTCTACACCGATCCGGACTACTTCAAGCTCGACATGGAGCTGATCTGGTATCGCGACTGGCTGTTCATCGGCCATGATTGCGAACTGCCGAAGCCGGGCAGCTACATCACCGTGCAGGTCGGCGATTATCCGGTCGTCCTTGTCCGCGACCAGCACGGCAAGATCAACGCCTTCCACAATTCCTGCCGCCATCGCGGCAGCCGCGTGTGCAACACGGAGAAGGGTACCGCGGCAAAGCTCGTCTGCCCGTATCATCAGTGGACCTACGAGCTGGACGGCCGCCTGCTGTTTGCCCGCCAGATGGCCGACGGTTTCGACAAGAGTGATTTCGGCCTGAAGCCGGTCGCCTGCGAGAGCGTCGGCGGCTACATCTTCATCTGCCTGGCCAAGGAACCGGCAGATTTCGCGCCGATGCGGGCGATGATCGAACCCTATCTTTTGCCGCACCGGCTGCGTGAAGCAAAGATCGCCTTCGAGAGCACGATCGTCGAGAAGGGCAACTGGAAGCTGGTCTGGGAAAACAACCGCGAGTGCTACCACTGCGCCGCCAATCATCCCGAGTTGTGCAAGACCTTCCCCGAGGCTCCAACCGTAACCGGCGTCCATGGCGCCGACAGCGACCCTGAAATGGTCGCACACTGGGCCAGATGCGAGGCATCAGGCTTGCCGAGCAAATTCCGCATCGATCCGGCAGGGCAGTACCGCGCCACCCGCGCGCCGCTGCTGCGCGATGCCGTCAGCTACACCATGACGGGAAAACGGGCGGTCCAGAAGAACCTGTCCGACAGCGTTTCAACCGACCGCATCGGCTCCTTGCTGCTCTATCACTATCCGACGACCTGGAACCATATCCTCGGCGACCACGCCGTTACCTTCCGCGTGCTGCCGATCAGTGCCACGGAAACCGCGGTGACCACGAAATGGCTCGTCCACAAGGATGCGGTCGAAGGCGTCGACTACGACCTCGCTGAGCTCACCCATGTCTGGACCGAGACCAACGACCAGGACCGCCGCATCGTCGAGGAAAACGCCTTCGGCATCCTGTCGCCGGCCTATGAACCAGGCCCCTATTCGGAGCTGCATGAGGGCGGCGTGATCCAGTTCGTCGAGTGGTACGCGTCGTTCATCGGGCCGCGCCTTGCCGAAGGCGGCCGGCCGGCCCTGCGCAGCGTCGCCTAGCCCAGGGGACAAGAGGATGAATGCGATGACGGACCTTGGCCTCTATCGCCATCTCGACCAGATGACGCCCTGGAACGACAGGCTGCAGGTGCTGGAAGTGATCGGCGTCAGCGACGAAGCGCCTGACGTGAAGACCTTCACCTTCCGCTCCGACAACCAGACCTGGTTCCGCTACAAACCGGGGCAGTTCGTGACTCTGGAACTGCCGACATCGGACGGGCCGCTGATGCGCACCTACACGCTGTCGTCCTCGCCGTCGCGGCCGTTCTCGATCGCGGTGACGGTCAAGGCGCAGGCGGGCAGCACCGGTACGCGCTGGATGTTCGACCATCTGACGCCCGGTTCGCACGTCAAGGCCTATGGGCCGACCGGCGACTTCTCGCTGCACAGCCACCCGGCCGCCAAATATCTGTTCATTTCGGCCGGTTCCGGCGTGACGCCGATGATGTCGATGCTGCGCTGGCTGAACGACTGCGCCCCATGGACCGATGTCGGCTTCGTCAACTGCGCGCGCCGCCCGGAAGAGATCATTTTCCGCAAGGAGCTCGAACTGCTCGGCAGCCGCATGCCTGGGCTGTCGCTCGGCTTCATGATCGAGGAGCGGTCGAGCCGCGAGGGCTGGTTCGGCCATATGGGCCGCATCGACGCGATCCGGCTGCCATTGCTGGCGCCCGATTTCCGCGAGCGCGAGATTTTCTGCTGCGGCCCCGATCCTTTCATGCGCGCCGTGCGCGGCATGCTGGACGCCGCCGGCTTCGACATGGCGAAATACCATCAGGAAAGCTTTGCCGCGCCTGCCGTGGAGGAGATCCCGGCGCCGTTCTCGCCGCCGGCGGAAGACGGCGCCGCTGCCACCGTGGAGGCCGTGACACCGATCCGGTTCTCGCATTCCGATGTCGATGCCGAATGCGTCGCCGGCCAGACGGTGCTGCAGACGGCACGCGCCTCGGGGGTGCGGATTCCCGCCGCCTGCGAGTTCGGCCTGTGCGGCACCTGCAAGGTGAGGAAGGTCGCGGGCGACGTCGAGATGAGCCACAATGGCGGCATCCTCGATCACGAAATCGAGGACGGCTTTATCCTCGCCTGTTGCTCGAAGCCGCTTTCAGCGCTTGAAATCGAGGCGTGACCGGCAGGCACGGTCAGAGACTGTCCATGCCCGCGCGGCCTGCAGCTGCGCTCGCCCGGGCCTAAGCCATCTTGCCAAAAACCCTGCAAATGGTTAGACGCCTGCAACGGTGGGGTTGACCGTAGGGCCCGAAGATCATCTCCGCGGCCTGCTTCGGCGGGGAGCAAACATGCGACAATCCGGCGTATATGCCATTGCCAGCAAGGATATCGTCTTTGAATCCTTCGATGGCGAAGCCGTCGTTCTCGACCTGACCACCGGTAAATATTTCGGCTTCTCTGATTCAGGCAGCAGGCTTTGGGATGCACTGTCGTCCGGCGTGCCTGCCTCCGAACTGGTCGGCGCCGCGACCGGAATTGGCGCCCTCGATGCCGCCGCGATTGACGGCTTTGTTTCACAATTGCTCGAATTCGGTTTGCTGGCGGCCGCAACCGATGGCGTGGCAAGACCGGTTCCCAGCGAATTGCTGGCTCAGCTCGCCGCTGCCGGCGAGCCCCTCAAGGTCGACATCCATGACGACCTTGCCGACCTCATTGTCGTCGATCCCATCCACGAGGTCGAGGAGCCCCTCGGCTGGCCCGCGGTGAAGCAGGCCAACTGAGGCGCCCGCCAGGCTCTCGTTGCCGGACAGCTCCGGAACAGGCAGACCATGCCAAACGTCACTCTCGAAAACCTGACTGACTACGCACGTCATGTCCTGGCGCAAGCGCAGAGCAGCGCCGCGCATTATCCACTGACCTGCAAGGTGGGCTTGCCGCATCTGGAGTTGACCGCGCTTGTGAGTGCCGGCGCGTTGGCGGATGCCTTCGCTCATGGCTTTGTCACGGCTCCGGACAACCGAGCGCCTGCCGACCTCTGCCGCATCTTCGTCGCACATCCCGGCATTGACGGCATCGCGGCACCGGCCAGATGGGGCCAAGGACCCTTCACACAGCATGGCTTCGCCACAAGGCTGGCGGAAGCCGGATTGCGCGGCAACCATTTCCATGACCTGGATTTCTGGCAGTTCTATGATCCGCAACGTCGCGTTGGCGTGCAATTGATGGCCTCGGCCGATGCCTTTCCACCGTGGGAGCCGGGAGCGCCGCTGCGCCCCTTCCTCCATTGGGAATATGCGGCACGTGGCATGCGGCTGGCCCATGCGGGGACGCTCGGCACCAAAGGCAGGGGCGTACTGCTGGCCGGCGCGGGCGGCGCCGGGAAATCCGGGACCGTCGCCGCCGGCCTCCTCCACGGGCTGGACAGCGTCGGCGACGATTATGTGCTGGTCGACCTCTCCAACGGCGTGACTGCCCGCCCGTTGTTTTCAACACTCAAGCAGGATCCCCAGGGATTCGCGCGACTTGGGCTGAAGCACCGGCTGAAGGCGCACGGTCCGCTCAACTGGCAAGGCAAGCATGCTTTTCACATTGACGACATTGCGCCACGGCCGGTGCCCGAAACTCTGGACATCGTTGCGCTGGTGGTGCCACATATCGGCGGAGGCGGGGCAAGTTCGATCGTGCCGGTGTCGCGCAGGGATGCCATGATTGCCTTGGCGCCGTCCGGCATAGCGCAGATGCCGGGCGAGCGGGAGAGCGGCTTTCGCTTCTTCAGCGACCTGACCCGCCTGCTGCCGTGCTATCGTCTGTCGCTGGGGACGCAGCCACAGGAGATAGCCGGCACGATTGCGGACTTTCTTGTGCGGGGCGCTTCGTGAAACTGAGCGTGATAATGCCCGTCTACAACCGTGAGCGCTATGTCGTTTCGGCATTGCGCTCGCTGGTGCGGCAGCGGGACGCCGCCGATCTCGACATCATCGTCATCGACGACGGTTCGACCGACGGCTCTGCTGAGGCCGTACGCTCGATGATGCGCGAAAACCCCTGCATCCGACTCTTCCAGCAATCGAACATGGGCGTGGCCAGGGCGCGCAACGCCGGGCTGCGGCACCTGCCGCCGGATGCGGAGTTCGTGTCATTCCTGGATTCTGACGACATCTCGCTGGCCGGACGGTTCAAGGCCGATCTCGCCCGCTTCGAGGCTACCTCCGGGCTTGAGCTAACCTATTCGCTGATGACGCTGGTCGACCGGATCGACGACGAGAAGCTCGAGCCGAAGGCGGACTGCTGTACCATGACGCTTCGCGGAATTTCGCTGAGCACCGCTCTCTTCAGTCGAGCGCTTGTCGATCGCATCGGCCATTTCGACGAGGACTTTGAGCAGTCCGAGGACACGGATTATCTGTTGCGAGTCTTCGAAACCGGTCCGCGCTACGAATTGCCGAACACCGTCGCGATCTACTACCGACGCCGACGCCACGCCGGAAATGTCACCAAGGAACATAGCGGCAGGGTCCGCAACCACTTGCGTGCAATCCACAAGTCGATGCGGCGGCGCAAGGCCGATCCGTCACGGCGAGAGGTCCAGGGCATCTTCGAATTGAAGAGTCCCGCCGATTGGCGGATGCCATGATGCTCGACACAATCGGCTCGGATCAGCCAAGCCCGCAACGCTGCTGGAGACGCCGATGAGGCTGAGCGTCATCATGCCGGTCTACAATCGCGAACAATTCGTTGGCCTGGCGCTGCGCTCGTTGCTCAGGCAGCGCGAAGACATCGATCTCGACATCATCGTCATCGACGACGGGTCGACCGATGGCTCGGCAGCCGTCGTACGGTCGTTGATCGACGAGGCCCCATGCATTCGTCTTTTCCAGCAGATCAATGGCGGGGTCACCAAGGCGCGCAATGCCGGGCTGAAGCAGTTGCTGCCGCAGACGCGTCTGGTGTCGTTTCTCGATTCGGACGACATCTCCCCGATAGGCCGCTTCAAGGCGGATCTCGCCTGCTTCGAAGAGGATCCTGGCCTCGAGCTGACCTATTCGCGCATGACGCTGGTCGACAAGATAGATGGCGAGACACTGGAACCGGCCGCCGACAGCCACTCCATCACCGTGCGGGGGATCCACCTGTCCGCCGGGATCTTCGCGCGAGACCTCATCGAGCGCACCGGTGGTTTCGACGAGGATTTCAAACAGGCCGAGGACACCGACTATCTGTTGCGTATCTTTGAGAGCCAGGCAAAATACGTTATGCCCGATACGGTGGCTCTCTATTACAGGCGTCATCCCGGCAACATGACCAAGGAAGCCGATGTGCCCTTTCGCGAGTTCATGCGCGCCATTCACAAGTCGATGAAGCGTCGCAAGGCCGATCCCAGCTTGCGCCGGGTGGAGGGGATCTTCGACTTCAAGGATCTCGCGCAGTGGCGGTTCCTTTGATGGCAGGCTACGGCGTCGTCATTCCGGCTTTCAACGCGGCCGCCACCATAGGCGCGGCCCTGAACTCCGTTCTGGCCCAGACGGCAAAGGCGGAGGCCATCGTCGTGGTCGACGACGGTTCGACCGATGATTCGGCCGCGGTGATCGATGCGATGAACCTGCCGGTGACGGTGCTGCGACAGGACAATACCGGACCCGGCAGCGCAACGACCCGTGGCATTGCGGCACTCTCGACGCCGCTCATCGCGACGCTCGATGCCGACGATTTATGGTTGGCGGACAAGATCGAAAAGCAGCTGGCCTATCTCGACCGTCATCCCGGGACAGCGGGCGTCTTTACGCATTGGCGGACGTTTCGCGGCGACAGCCCCGATTTGCCCGATGCGGCCAGTGGAGCGGGCTGGTCGCGCACGACGATGATGATCCGCCAGGAGGTGGTGCAGAGCGTCGGTCCCATCATCGATCCACCAGGCGGTCGCGGCGAGATGATCGACTGGATCGCCCGGGTTCGTGAGGCAGGCTTTGTACTTGCCATGCTCGACGACGTGCTTGCATTGCGCCGCATCCGTCCGGGCAGCCTTTCCTACGGCCGCGATCCGGCACGCGACCGGGGCTATATCCAGGTCGCAAGGCTCGCCATGCAGCGGCGGGCCCAGAACAAGGCGGGCTCCAGTTGAACGCCAGGCCTGTTCGCCGCATCAGCCGCCGCTTCCCGGACTATGGCTGGTCGTGGCCCACCGGCCAGTTGGACCTGTTGCTGAAGGCGGCGCTGCTCTCCGATGAGGACGCAGCCGCTGCCTGCGCCGCGCGCTGGCTCGACGAGAACGACATCGACCTCGTCTCGTTTCGAGAACATCGTCTGCTCGCCGCCATCTCCGACAGGTTCGGCAGAAAACTGGCCGGGCATACCGCCCACCCGCGCCTCGTCGGCCTGCAGAAGATGCTGTGGACGAAGTCGCGCATGGCGATGCGCGAGGCCGAGCCGGCGCTGAAGGCGATGGCCGACGGCGGCGCCGACATCATGCTGATCAAGGGCGCCAGCCGCATTGCCTTGAACGCGTCGGCGCAGCGTGGTCGGGTGGCGCATGACATCGACATACTGGTGCGCCCGCGCGACATGGCTGCCGTCTTCGACATCTTGCGCGACCGCGACTGGCAGATCGCCTCGGGCGTCAGCGCGCAATATCTGCGAACCCGGTTGGCGTCGCTGCGGTCGATGAATTTCTTCAAGGGCCGTTTCGGCGACATCGACCTGCACCAGCTCGGCTATGATGGGTCGCAGACGAGCGCGGAAGACGACCTGGCGATCTGGCAACGGGCGGTCCCGGCACAATTCAGCGGCGTCGCGGTCTTCGTGCCATCGCCGGCCGATCGCATGGCACTGGCCATCGCCCATGGCGGCCTCGACGCCCACACCCACAGCGATTGGCTTGTCGACTGCGCGGTCGCCATCCATGCCGAAGACGTCGATTGGGGGATGTTCCTCGACATCGTCGGAAGACGCGGCCTGGCGGTTCCAGCGGCGGTGGCGTTATCCTATCTGGCGTTCGAGATCGGCATTCCGGTGCCGGAACGGACAATGGCCAGAATCTTCGAGATGGCCGACCGGGCTGGCCTGTCGCGTTGGTCGTCGGTTCTGCAAGCCAAGCCGCGCACGGATTTCGGCGGTCTGGTCTGGCTGTCGCGCGGCCTTGCCAAGCAGTTGCGCCTGAAGCGGAAGAAGGGCCGGTTGCAGCAGGAGCCGCCCGCCAAACCCTGGCGCGGGAGACCGGCCGCGGGCAAGCCGCAAGCCGCATCGGCGCCTCTGGTGTTTTCGCAGGCCATCGCCTGTCCGCAAACGACCGGCGACATGATGCTCGACATCACCGTCAGGATCGGCGTTCCGCCGGTCCGGCGCCGCATCGAAATGGAGATCAATGACGGTGGCGAGCATATCGCTCGCCTGCGTGCCGTGGCTATCAGCCGATCCGGCAGGGAACGCGTGCTGCATTTTCGCGGCAAGGTGACGCTCGACGGCGCGCGAGTTGCCTTGACGCTCGAGGCGCGACCATCGCGACAGTTTCGCGAGTGGAACGACGCGGCCACGGTGGCCGCCTATGGCGCCTTGCCTTTCCAGTTGCTGTCGGCGGGTTTCTTGCCGATCGGCTGAAGGCGAATCCGACGAACCTTTCTCGCAAGGCGGCGTCCGCTCAAACTCCGTAGCGTTCGGTGCGGATGATTTCGGCTGCAACGCCGGCATCGATCAGCGCCTGGGCTGCCGCGGAAACGAAGGCATTGGAGCCGCAGACGAAGGCGAGACCGGGCGGCTCGGGCAGCCGCGCCATGGCTTGCGCCATCATCGCGACGTCCACCCGCCGCGCATAGTCGGCCGGGCGGCGTGCGGCTTCGCGGGTCAGTGTCAGCACCAGCTCGAAGCCGTCCTGACGCTCGTCGAGGGCGATCAGCTCGTCACGAAAGATCACTTCGTCCCAGACCCGGACCGAAAAGACCAGGACGACGGGCACCGCTGAATTCCGTGCGGCGCGGTGGCGGATCATCGACATCAAGGGCACGACGCCCGAACCGCCGCCGACCATCACAAGCGGCCCACTCTCATCCTTCGGCCAGACGAAATGCCCGCCAAGCGGCCCGCGCAGTTCGATTTCGTCGCCAATTGCCGCGACTTCGTGGAAGAAGGGCGAAACCTCGCCATCGTCGAGTTTTTCGATCGCCAGTTCGATTGCGCCATTCGTTTCGGGCGCGGAGGCGATGGAATAGGAGCGGCGCGCCTGATAGCCATCCGGCGCCGTAAGCCTGACGTCGACATGCTGCCCGGCGCGATAGGCGAAGGGCCGAGACGGCTGAAAAAAGAAGCTGGTGACACGCGGCGTGCGCTTTTCTATGCGGACGATGCCGGCTGTTTGCCAGGGCGACTGCACTGCCGCCGTATCGCTCATGGATCGTCCGTGTAGCGTTGCTCGCGCCATGGGTCGCCATAGATATGGTAGCCGCGCAATTCCCAGAAACCGGGCTCGTCGCGCGTGGTGAATTGCAGGCCGTTCAGCCATTTGGCCGACTTCCAGAAATAGAGATGCGGCACCAGCAGCCTTGCCGGGCCGCCATGATCCGGCGTGATCGGCTTGCCTTCGTAGAGCAGCGCGACCATGGCCTTGCCGGCGGTGAGATCCTTGACCGGCACATTGGTGGTGTAACCGTCGAACGCGTGCGCCAGCGTGAAGCCGGTCGGCGGCTCCACACCCGCGTCGGCAAGGATATCGTCGACCAGCACGCCCTGCCACGGCGTGTCGAACTTGGTCCATGCGGTCACGCAATGGATATCGCGCGTCATCTTGGTCAACGGCAGCGCGTTGAACTCGGCCCAGTTCCATTTCTTGATCGGCCGTGGCCCATGTTTCAGCGTGAAAAACCAATCCTCGGTGCGCACGCGCGGCGTCGGACCGGCCGACAGCACCGGAAAACCCTGTTCCAGATATTGGCCGGGCGGGATGCGGGCATCGTCATCGGTTGGCGGGCGCCGTCCTGAAGAGAAACCTCGGGTGACCATCGCGGCAATCTCCTGCATCGGGCCGACATCAGCCTGATGCAATGTTCTCGAAGATGTCGTGGCGGGCAACCAAAATCTTGACGGGCGGAGGCCGGAGGGGATCGTCGCCGACGAACCCTGCCGGTCCCGTTCACGTCAAGGCCATTACTCAGCCATTGGCAAAAGGCACCGCGATGTAGATCTGAGCGTCGCCACGCTCGACCAGCAACAGCACCGACTTGCGGCCAGACTTGCCGGCTTGCGCGATTGCCTGGGTTACCTGCCTGGCGTTCTTAACCGGCACCTGATTGACGGCAACGATGATGTCGCCGGCCTGTATTCCGGAAGCGGCGGCGGCTTTGTCGGGATTGACGCTGGCAACCACCGCGCCGTGCTGCTTGCCGGCTAGGTTCATCTGCTGGCGAATGTCGGGCGTTATATCCATCAAGCCGAGCCCTATCGCCGGAGCGCGCCCGGCACTGGGCGTGTCGGACCCGTCATCCAGCGACGCGGTCTTCGCATCGGCGCTGTTCTGGCCGACATCGACGGAAATCCGCATCGGCTTGCCTTTGCGCCAGACATCGACCGTTTCCGTGGCGCCCGGCGCGACATCGGCGACCGCCCGCGACAGGTCCTTGGGGTCCTTTACCTCCTGCCCGGCAAAGCTGGTGATGACGTCACCCGTCTCGATGCCGGCCTTGGCCGCCGGCGAGCCGTCATTGACCTCTGAAACCAGCGCGCCGCCGGGATGGTCGAGCCCGATGGCGCTCGCGACATCCGGTGTCACCTCCTGGATCTGAACGCCGAGATAGCCGTACTGGATGGAGCCGCCCTTCATCAGCTTGGCCACCACCTTCTGGGCCTGGTCCGACGGAATGGCAAAGCCGACGCCGACGCTGCCGCCATTGGGCGAATAGATCGCCGTGTTGATGCCGACGACATTGCCCGCGACATCCACCAGCGGGCCGCCGGAATTGCCGTGGTTGATCGGCGCGTCGATCTGGATGAAATCGTCGAACGGCCCGCTATGCAGGTCACGGCCGCGCGCCGAGACGATACCTGCCGTGACGGTGGTGCCGATGCCGAACGGGTTGCCGAAGGCCAGCACCTGGTCGCCTGGCATAAGCTTGTCGGAATCGCCCCATTTGACGGTCGGCAGGGGTTTGTCCGACTTGATCTTCAGCACGGCGAGATCGTTCTTGGCATCGCGGCCGATGAGCTTGGCCGGAAGTTCGGTGCCGTCGTCGAGCGTCACCTTGATCGAAGAGGCCCCATCGATGACGTGATTGTTGGTGACGATGGTGCCGTCGGAGGCGACGATGAAGCCGGAACCCAGCGCCTCGGCGCGCTGCGGTTGCTGTTGCGGCGGCGTCTTGGGCGTCGGCATGCCCTGGTCACCGAAGAACTGGCGGAAATAGTCGTCGAAAGGCGAGCCGCCGTCGAAAGGAGAGGCATCGCTCATCGTTTCAGGCTGTGCCTTCATGACGGTGGTGACCGTCACCACCGCCGGCTTGTCGGCGGCCACGATGGGTGCGAACGAGCCATTGGGCGCTGTGATGCCGGCGACAGGTGTCTGGGTCGTCGGAACGGTGTTGCCCGCGCTTTGGGCGAAAGACATGACGAAGGGGGATATGATCAGCGCAGCGCCCAGCAAGGCCGCGACGCGATGCCTACGAAGGATATCTGACATGGTCGTTTGTCCGGGCGAGAGTTGATCCAGCGCCGTGGCCTCCCATGCGGGAAATCGGTCATCGGCGTGTCGAGGTTGCAATTGCCCGTCTCGCCTACATGGCAGCCAACCGGATCGACGGCCTTGCATCTAGGGCGCGGATTGGCCCGATTTAGGGTTTTCGGGCGACCTTACGAAGATTTAATATCCGCACGGCGGCAGGGTCACAAAGTCGTCGGGTCACGCCTTGCTGCCTCGCTGGAGCCTCAGCCACCGGCGGTTCGTCCGAGATAGGCCGTAGCAATCTCGCGCATGCGCTTGCCGTCGAAGCTCGGTCCGTGTCCTCCATGACCGATACGGATCGGCAGGTCGAGCAGGCGCCGCATCGTACTGATATAGGCGGCCCGGTCGGAATCCGGCAGGTCGTCTATCAGCATGGCGTCGTAGATGGCATCGCCGCTGAAGAACAGTCCGTCGGCCTCGTCGAACAGCGCGATCGAATCCGGTGAATGGCCCGGCAAATGCAGCACGCGAAATTGCCGGTCGCCAAGATCGACGACATCGCCCTCGTCCAGGGTTCGCGTCAACGGCGCGGGCGGGATCCTGTAGTGGGCCGACTTCCATCCGGGCGCCGGCAGTTTCGAGACGGCACCCTCGAGGTCGTGGAACATGTAGGCGTAAGTCGCGGCCTCATCCATGGTCTCGAACCGAGCCGCGCTCATTCTTGGCCCGGCCCGCAACGGGAATTCATGCAGCGAGCCGACGTGGTCGAGATGGATGTGGGTGGCAACGACCAGCAACGGCTTGCCCTGCGGCGTCTCGATCTGCGGCGCCAGCGGACAGATGCCCATACCGGTGTCGACGAGCAGGTCGGCATCGCGACCGCGCAGATGCCAGATATTGGCCCGAACATAGGCATGCACGAAGGGCTCGGTCAGCATCGTCGTCTTGCCGTCGACCACGCTCCTGCTGAACCAGCTCGGCATCAAGTGTGAGTCCGGCATACGAAGTGAGCCGGGCATCAGGTGTGAGCCCGGCATCAGACGAAGGGCTTCCCGACCTTGTACTTTTCCGGCACCAGCCGCTTGAGATAGGCCATGCCGGCATCCGACAGCTGATTGACGTCGGGCTTCATGAAATGGTCAGGCATGTGGCGGGTCTTGCCGGCGACGTTCTTGAGCGGCACTTTCTTCAGCACCGTTCTGGTGCCGTCATATTGCAGCGCCACCGAGCCGCCGCCCTGTTCGGCGACGGTGACGGCGAAAGCGCCAGCATCGAAAGCCTCCTGCGCGTCGACCGCGCTGATGGCGCCGATATAGCCGCGCGGCATGTAGCCGAGCGCGTCGACGCGGGCACGCTTGCCGGGCAGGCCTTCCGCCAACGCGCGCTCGAGTGCGGCCGGCAGATCGCTGCCCGACAGCTTGACGTTGCCATGCGCGTCGCGCTCAAGCTTGTCCGGCGGCACCAGGCTTTCGACCAATGCCTTGCCGTCGGCGGTGCTGACGCCTTCCGAAACGGCGACGATGCAGCGCTTGTGGCGATCGAGCGTGGCACGCACGTCGTCGATGAAGCCAGCGGCCGAGAACGGCCGCTCGGGCACGTAGACGAGATGAGGGCCGCTGTCGGAGTCGAGCTGCCAGGCAGCGGCAGCCGCGGTCAGGAAGCCCGCATGCCGGCCCATGACGATGCCGACATAGATGCCGGGCAGCGCGCGAAAATCGAGATCGACGGACAGGAAGGCGCCGGCGACGAACTCGGCCGCCGAAATGAAGCCCGGCGTGTGGTCGTTTTCCTCGAGATCATTGTCGATGGTTTTTGGCGCATGAACAAAGGCAATTGAGCCGCCGGCGGCGTCGGTCAGGATCTGCTGGGTACCCGACGTGTCGTTGCCGCCGATATAGATGAAGGCGTCGGCGCCGGCCTTCTTCAGGCCGTTGAGGATGACATCGCAATAGGTGGCGTCGGGCTTGTCGCGCGTCGAGCCGAGGGCGGCGCTCGGCGTGCCGGCAATCAGCCGCAGGCGGTCTTCCGGAATGGCGGAAAGGTCGACATAATTGCCGTCACGGATGCCGCGCACGCCATGGATCGAGCCCAGCACCTTGGCACCGGGATGCCGCTTGCGGATCTCCAGCGTCGCCCCGACAACCGTCTGGTTGATGACGGCGGTTGGGCCGCCGCCCTGCGCGATGACAAACGTTCCAGCCATGCTTGATTTCTCCCGGCGCGATGGTTTTCAAGGCACCTTGGCCTGTCTTGCCGCATCGCGCAACGGGAGTTTCGAGCGGCGCCAACACGCCGCATAAGCGTCAGACGACGACGACCGGATTTTTCTTGGAGACGCGGCTGTAGAGGTCGATGATGTCCTGGTTGATCAGGCGCACGCAGCCCGACGACATCGCTTGCCCGATGCTCCACCATTCGGGCGAGCCGTGGATGCGATAGCCGGTGTCCTTGCCGTCCTGGTAGATGTAGAGGGCACGCGCGCCGAGCGGATTGGTGAGGCCGCCGGGCTGTCCGGCCTGCCATTTCACCAGTTCAGGCTTGCGGGCGATCATCTCCGGCGGCGGCGTCCAGGTCGGCCATTCCCTGCCGTACTGGATGTTGGCGCGGCCGGACCAGCGGAAACCGTCCTTGCCGATGCCGACGCCGTAGCGAATGGCATCGCCACCCGGCTGGACCAGATAGAGCATGCGCTCCTTGAGATGGACGACGATGGTGCCGGGCGCCTCGCCTGTCGTGTCGACGACGATCTGGCGGCGGAATTCCGGCTTGACCTTCAGATATGGCACTTCCGGCACGTTGAAGCCGCCGTCGGTCAGCCCGGCATACATGACCCCGGGGCTGGTGACGTTCTTGTCGACGCTGATGCTTGGCCGGATCGGCCGCACGGAACCCGTGGTGACGTCGTCGAGCTCGAGCGCCGGCAGGCCGCCGCCCGAGGTCGAGCAACCGGCGGCGCTCAGCAGCGCAAGCGCCCCTGCCCCGGACAGGATGGCGCGGCGGGAAAGATGATGATCGGTTTCGATTGCGTCGCCATTTCGCGGCGGCGTCAGACCTTGCGGCAACTCACGCATATACCCAGACCCTACGCTGTCGGCGGGAAGCACGGTCCGGCCGGATAGCGGGCATTTTCCTCATTCATAGTTGATAAAGCGTGAAGACCTTGCACAGCCTGCATTTGCGCATGGCCTTGACGATGTTCGACCTTCTTGCCTGAACTTGAGCGCAGGCTGCTGCACAAAAAGACCTCGGTCGAGTCATATTCCCGGCGCCGGCGTCTCCTACTCCTCGAACCATCAGCGAGGGGCCTCCATGTGCAAGACCTTAAAAACCGACATCAAGCTTTTTGCCGCTGCCATTGTCGCGGCGGCTACCGTTCTCGGTGCCAATGTCAGCCTGGCCGATATCGTGAGCACGCTGAGCGGCGCGAACTGACACCGATCTGCCGCAGGCGCAGTTAGGGAAATCGCCTCTTTACATTCTCCCGGGCCTAAGGATTTATCCTCTTCTTTAAGCTCAAAGGAGACGAGCATGTCCTTCGAAAACTGGGCCGCCTTCGCTGCCGCATCGACGATCCTTCTCATCATTCCGGGACCGACCATCCTTCTCGTCGTGTCCTATGCGCTGGGCCAGGGCTGGCGTACCGCTCTGCCGATGGCCGTCGGCGTGGCGTTGGGGGATTTCACTGCGATGACGTTGTCGATGCTGGGTATCGGCGCGCTGCTGGCGGCCTCGGCGACCGTCTTCACCATCCTGAAGCTGATCGGCGCCGGTTATCTGATCTATCTTGGCGTGAAACTGTTTCGCGCCGGCGGCGCGTTGAAGGCCGAACCGCGCACCGACGCGGTCTCCTCGGCCAAGATGATGGCGCACGCCTGGCTGGTCACCGCGCTCAACCCGAAAAGCATCACGTTCTTCGTTGCTTTCCTGCCGCAGTTCCTCGACCGGCACGCCGATTTCTGGACGCAGATGCTGATCTTCGAGACGACCTTCCTGGCGCTCGCCTTCGCCAATGCCTTCGGCTATGCGCTGATCGCGGCACGCGCACGCAACGTGGTGCGCAATCCCAAGGCGATCCGCATCTTCAACCGCACCGGCGGCACGCTGCTGGTCGGCGCCGGCATCGCCACGATGGCGATGCGTTCCAGCAATTAAGCTGTCTTTTTGATCATGATCCCGAAACTGGTTTTCGGGATCATGACCGGCCTTACCATTTGACGCTGAAGCCCAGATTGCCTTCGAGGATCCGACGCTTGTCGCCACCGAGATTGGTGGTGTAGTCGCCGGTGGCGAAGATGCTGACCTTGTCCGTCACCTTGGCAATCACGCCGCCGCCGAACTCGAACGAGGTCGATCTGCCCTCGGTCGAGATGTCGGTGGTGTCGAAATTGACATGGCTGGTGCCGCCGAAATCGTGCCAGATGTTGGCCTTGAGATACGGCTGCAGCGCCATGCCATTGATCGCTGTTTCGCCTTGCAGCCGTGCGCCGAGCCGGCCGGTCACGCTGCCGTCCGTATCGAAGGAAACCGAAGCAAAGCGGTCCGACGCATCGTCGAGCGACAATTGCTGCCAGACCAGTTGCGCCTGCGGTTCAAGCGTCCAGCCTTGCGCCAGCGCGATGGGATAGCCGCCTTCCAGCGAAGCGGTGACGCCGGTCCCGCCGACGTCGATGCCAATGTCGCGCGACGATGTTGCGTTGCCGCCGAAGAAGGTGGCCATGAGGACGCCGTCCAGGTACCAGCCACCCTGACCGATCCGGGTCCAGTAGCCGCCGATACTGGTGCCGTTGATATCCATGCTGCCGACGGACAGATTGTCCCTGCCCAGCGCCTGGCCGCGCACGTCGCCATTCATGCTGGCATAGGCGACGAACAGGCCGGCGCGATCGGTCTGGCCCGACGCGGTTTCGCGGCCGAACAGATCGAAGCCCGCCTGGAGGCCGAACAGGGTGCCGTCAAAGGACGGCGATACCGTTCCTGAATAGGCCATCTTGCTGTCCTGACCGAAGATGCGGCCCCAGACCGGCGACAGCTCGGTGTTCGACAACAGGCTCTGCTCGCCGCGCCGTTCGTGGAATGTGCCGAGCGTCGTCATCGCCAGATGTTCGGCGACCGGCGGCAAGGCCGAATAGACCGGAACCTCGATGCGATAGAGCAGGATTTCCTCGCCCGCCGCCGGTGTCGGCAGGTCGGGCACCTCAGTTGGCACCACCGGCGGCGGCGGGGGCGGATCCGCCACTGGTGCCGGTGGTGGTGCCGGTGGTGTCGCGGGCGGCGGATCGGTCGGCACGACCGGCGGCGCCGGATCAACCGGATCGGGATCGCCGGGGGTGGATTCCGGCGGAGGCGGCGGCGCAGGGTCGATGGGCGGCGGCGGCGGCGGTTCGGCCGCCGGCGGCTCAGGTGCCGGCGGCGGAGCAGGCTCCAGCGCCGGCGGGGCTGCGGCCGGCGGGGCCGGCGTGTTCAGCGTCGAGCGCAGGTACCAGTTCTCCTCGCTGCCGGCGCTGACGCCGCCCTTGAACAGATAATATTCAAAGGCCCCGGCGGCGACCGGGGCGTCGAGCGCGAATGTCGTGGCGCCCGAGGTGGCGCCGTTGATTGCCTGGATGACCATGATGCCGTCCTGCGTGGTCGCAGCCCCCGCGCCGCCGAGATTGACCACGGAGATGCCGGTCGAACCGGAAGCCGTTCCGCTCGACAGGACCAACTTGTCGGATGCGGAGGAATCGTCACCGAGCTCGGTCTGGATAAGCAGCAGGCCACCCAGGCCGACATAATTGCCCGAAATCGTCAGGCTGTCGGTGGCGCCGGTGCTGCCATTGGTCAGGTCGATGCGGCCGGCATTGGTGACCTGAGCCAGCTGGCCTGCCGTAAACGCCTGGATCGCCGCATTGAAGCCGCCGCCATAGAGCGTGCTTGCGGCATCGACACTGAGCGAACCCGTGCCGGTGCCGCTGTCGCCGAGCACCAGATTGCTGTCCATCGTCAGCTGGGTGTCATTGGTGGCGTCGATGCTTTCCCAGTTCTGGAGCCGGCTGACGCCATCCAGTTTGACGTTGTCCAGGGTCAGCGCATCGGTGCCGGCACCACCTGATATGGCATCCGTGGCACCGAGATTGGCGTTGGTGAGGTTGCTGAGCCTGGCGGTGTCGTTATCGCCGCCGAGATCGACGGAACCATAGACGATGCCGCCACCGTTCCAGACGAAATTGTCGGCGCCAAAGCTCATCAATATATCGCCACCGACCGTGCCGCCGGTGACCGTGACGCTGTCATTGCCGCCGCTGACGCTGATGTTGCCGCCGATGGTGCCGCCCGACAGGATGATCGTGTCCTTGTCGAAGCCAGTGACGAGGTTGCGGTCGATGGTGCCGCCTGACATGTTGAAATAGTTCTGATCGAGCTTCATGTTGACCCGGCCGATGCGGCCACCGGTCATCACGGCGTGGTCGCCATCGTCGAAGAAATCGACGATGCGTCCGCCGGTCATGGTGAAGGTGTCGAGGCCGTCGCCCTGGTTGAGCGAGCCGATCTGGCCGCCGCTCATGTTGAAGTCGTCGATGCCGGCGCCCTGCTGGACATTGCCGGTGACGGTGCCCGCGCCAATTTTGAAGAAATCCGTGCCGCCACCCTGATCGACGGTGCCGGTTATGGTGCCTGACTGCATGTCGATGCGGTCCGTGCCGACGCCAAAGGTCACATTGCCTGATATCTGCCCGGTGCCGCCGGCGGGAAAATTCAGCGTGTTGTCGCCGTCGAGATCGGTGAGGCTGCCGCCTGAGTCGCCGCTGTCACAGGTGTAGACGGTGTTTCCGGCGGATGGAGCCAGCACGCATGCGGCAAACGCGGCGGAGTTGGGCAGCAACGCAAAAGCTGTAGTTGAGAGGATGCTAATAAGCCACGGATGTAACGGATGCGGCTTTCGCCATTGCGAAGCAATTGTCACCTGCGCATCCGCCGAACGACTGTTCGGAAGCGAGTTCTTCACATGCCGCATCGCGTCCCCTCTCGATTCGCGATTTCCAGCCCCCGCCAGCCGCCGCAATGAAGACACAATTCATTCAATTTTACAAAGCCTAATCTGCCCCGCATGGTTGCTAAACTGCAAAGACTACTGAAAGGTCTGGCGTAGCGCACGGTTGGCGTGTCCGTGGCCTATGCTTTAGGATCGGTTTGGGCCGAAGGATCAAGGGCCTGTCACGGGTCGATAAAGGACATCGCATGGCAATCAGGGACGCATTCGGCCTGGCACTTTCAGGCGCGACGGAGGCGGGATTCACGCCTTACAACCAGGCAGTGCGTGAACTGCAGTGCTTCATCGGCGATCCCGTAGCCTCCGTCGACCGGGCCATCGCGGAAGATCCCGGCTTCGTCATGGCCCATGTCTTCAAGGGATATCTCTTCGGCCTCGCCACCGAGCGGGAGGCGACGGCCGTGGCCAAGGCTTGCCATGAGGCCGCACTGCCGCTTGCCGCGACCACGCGCGAGCGGGCGCATGTCTCGGCCCTTGGCCATCTCGCCAGCGGGCGCTGGCATGAGGCCAGCCGCGTTCTCGAGGACATCACCATCGAGACCCCGCGCGACGGGCTGGCGCTGCAGGTCGGCCACCAGATCGATTTCTTCACCGGCAATGCCCGCATGCTGCGCGACCGCATCGCTCGTGCCCTGCCTTCGTGGCAAAGCGGCATGCCCGGCTACCACGCCATGCTCGGCATGCAGGCTTTCGGGCTGGAGGAAATGGGTGACTATGTCAGGGCCGAGCAGCTTGGCCGCGAGGCAGTCGACATCGAGCCGCGCGACGGCTGGGCGCAGCACGCCGTCGCCCATGTCATGGAGATGCAAAGCCGGCAAAGGGATGGCATTGCCTGGATGCGCGCCAATCCGGAAGCGTGGACACGGGAGAGCTTCCTGCAGGTCCACAATTGGTGGCACCTGGCGCTGTTCCACTATGATCTCGGCGAGACCGACGCGGTGCGGGCCCTCTATGACGGCCCTATCTACAGCGTGCAATCGACGATGGCGCTCAACATGGTCGATGCCTCGGCAATCCTGTGGCGGCTCCACCTCGGCGGCGTCGATGTCGGCGACCGCTGGGCGGCGCTCGCCGCCAACTGGGGCAAGGCGGGAGCGGGCCTTTATGCCTTCAACGACGCCCACGCGATGATGGCCTTCGTGGGTGCCGGGTTAGATGCGCCGGCCCTCGCCTTGCTCGAGGCTCAGCGCGAGGCCATGCGTGGCAGCGACGACAATGCGGCTTTCACGCGGGATGTCGGCCATCCGCTGACGCTCGCCATCAAGGCATTCGGTGAGGGCAGCTACGCCGAGACCGCGCGCCTGATCCGGCCGATCCGGGCGATCGCACATCGTTTCGGTGGCAGCCACGCCCAGCGCGACGTCATCGACCTGACGCTGATCGAGGCGGCCTTGCGCGCCGGTGAGGGTGCGCTGGCCAAGGCGCTCACGGCGGAGCGTTCGATGGCGCGGCCCGACAGTCCGCTGTCAGCGCTGTTTGTGCGACGCGCCGCCGATTTGTCGGAGAATTGACCCGAAGCGGATCTTGTTTTAGAAACTGGCCAAGCCAGATTTTTTCGAGACCCGAAAAAATTAACTGGCGTGGGAGGAAGACATGTATCTGGGCCTCGATCTCGGGACGTCGGGCGTCAAGGCGCTGCTGATCGATGCCGGGCAAACCGTCATCGGTTCCGGCCATGGTTCGCTTGATGTTTCACGGCCGCACCCCGGCTGGTCGGAACAGAATCCCGAGCACTGGATCCGGGCCTGCGAAGACGCAATCGCCGAGCTCAAATCCTCCCATCCGCATGAACTCGCGGCAGTCAAGGGCATTGGCCTGTCCGGCCAGATGCATGGCGCCACGCTGCTTGACGCCGCCGACAAGGTGCTGCGCCCCTGCATCCTGTGGAACGACACGCGCAGCCATGCCGAGGCCGCCGTCCTCGATGCCGATCCGCGTTTCCGCGCCCTGACCGGCAACATCGTCTTTCCCGGTTTCACCGCGCCGAAACTGGCCTGGGTGAAGAACAACGAGCCCGCTGTCTTCGCCAAGGTCGCAAAAGTGCTGCTGCCCAAGGATTTCCTGCGGCTCTGGCTTTCGGGCGAGCACATTTCGGAAATGTCGGATTCTGCCGGCACGTCCTGGCTCGATGTCGGCAAGCGGCGCTGGAGTGCGGATTTGCTCGCGGCGACATCGCTCGATGAAAAGCAGATGCCGTCGCTGGTCGAGGGTACGCAAAAGGCAGGCGCATTGCGCAGCGAATTGGCATCGAAGTGGGGCGTCCAGGCCGGCATTCCGATCGCCGGTGGCGCCGGCGACAACGCGGCCTCGGCCTGCGGCATGGGCACGGTTGGCGCCGGCCACGCTTTTGTTTCGCTCGGCACGTCGGGTGTGCTGTTTGCCGCCAACGCTTCCTACCTGCCCAACCCGGCTAGCGCGGTTCACACCTTCTGCCACGCGCTTCCGAACACCTGGCACCAGATGGGGGTCATCCTGTCGGCAACCGATTCGCTCAACTGGCTGTCGGAAATCACCGGGAAGAGCGCCGGCGAGTTGACCACTGAGCTCGGCGACACATTGAAGGCGCCGAGCGGCGTGTCCTTCCTGCCATACCTCTCGGGTGAGCGCACGCCCTACAATGATTCCGCCATTCGCGGCGCGTTCACCGGGCTGGCGCATCAATCGAGCCGTGCCGTGCTGACCCAGGCCGTGCTGGAGGGTGTAGCCTTTGCCTTCCGCGACAGCCTCGAAGCGCTGGCCAAGGCCGGCACGAACTTGACGCGGGTGACGGCGATCGGCGGCGGCTCGCGCTCGCGTTACTGGTTGAAGGCGATTGCCACCGCGCTTCAACTGCCTGTCGACATTCCCGCCGACGGCGATTTCGGCGCCGCCTTTGGTGCTGCGCGGCTCGGCCTGATCGCGGCGACGGGTGCCGATCCGCTCGAAATCTGTACGGCCCCGAAGACGGACGCAACTATCGAACCGGATGCGGCGCTCGGCGGCGCCTATGCCGATGCCTATCAGCGCTACCGGGCGCTGTACCCGGCAATCAGGGTCGCCACGGCGTGAGCGGTCTTTCGCCCACGCCGCGGCTGTCCGGCTCACTGCGCCGGCACCTTGTCGAGAAAACCGGTGACGCTCTTGAGGCGGCCGTTCTCGATGATTCCGATGTCGGTACCTTCGATCACCGAAGGCGTCCCCTCAGGTCCGAGATTCCACGAGAAGCGGATCTTGTCGGCAAAACCGTCCGGCGTACCCTTCAGCGAGAACCGGAAACCGGCAAAGCGCTGCTGCACGCCGTCGATCAGAGCCGCGACGCCTTCATGGCCATCACCCTGCATGAGCGGATCGCGGTAGCTGACGTCTTCCGTGAAGGTCGCCTTGAGCAATTCGGCCCGGCGGCCGGCATCGCTTTCGTTCCAGGCGGTGATGTAGTTTTCAGCGATCTTGGTGAGGTCGGTCATGGTCTGTCTCCTTCGTTTGGTGGCTTTGACATGACCCTTTTCAACCAGCGCCGGCGTGAAACCAATTACGCCTGAGGTAATGGCGTCAGAACTTTGTGAGAGGACAGAAATCATGAGCAGTGGATTTTTCGGCGACATCCAGAAGATCAAATATGAAGGGCCGGATTCGACCAATCCGCTGGCCTATAGGTTCTACAATCCCGATGAGGTCGTCGCCGGCAAGCGGCTGGAAGATCATCTGCGCTTCGCCGTAGCCTACTGGCACTCCTTTGCCTGGCCGGGTGGCGATCCGTTCGGCGGCCAGACTTTCGACCGGCCGTGGTTTCCCAAGGCCGGCGGCGTCGACACGATGGAGCTGGCAAAACTGAAAGCAGACGTCGCCTTCGAGATGTTCTCGTTGCTCGGCGCGCCCTACTTCTGCTTCCACGACGCCGATGTACGGCCGGAAGGCAAGGATTTTTCCGAGAGTGCGGCGCGCCTCGATGAGATCGCCGACTACTTCGCGGGCAAGATGAAGCAGACCGGCGTCAAGCTGCTTTGGGGCACCGCCAATCTGTTCTCCAACCGCCGCTTCATGTCGGGCGCGGCCACCAATCCCGATCCGGATGTCTTTGCCTACGCGGCGGCGACGGTAAAAAGCTGTATCGACGTCACCAAGCGGCTGAAGGGCGAAAACTACGTGCTGTGGGGCGGGCGCGAAGGCTATGAGACCCTGCTCAACACCGACCTTGCGCGCGAGCAGGAACAGGCCGGCCGGTTCCTCAGCATGGTCGTCGACTACAAGCACAAGATCGGCTTCAAGGGCACGATCCTGATCGAGCCGAAGCCGCAGGAGCCAACCAAGCATCAGTACGATTACGATGTCGCCACGGTCTACGGCTTCCTCAAGCGCTTCGGGCTGGAGAAGGAGGTCAAGGTCAATATCGAGCAGGGCCACGCCATCCTGGCCGGCCATTCCTTCGAGCACGAACTGGCTCTGGCCAATGCGCTCGGCATTTTCGGTTCGATCGATATGAATCGCAACGACTACCAGTCGGGCTGGGACACCGACCAGTTCCCCAACAACGTACCGGAAATGGCACTGGCCTACTACCAAGTCCTGCAGGCTGGCGGCTTCAAGACCGGCGGCACCAATTTCGACGCCAAGCTGCGCCGCCAGTCGCTCGATCCGCAGGACCTGCTGATCGGCCATATCGGCGGCATGGACTCTTGCGCTCGCGGCCTGAAAGCTGCGGCGCGCATGGTCGAGGACAAGGCACTGTCGGCGCCGCTGGCCGAACGCTATGCCGGCTGGAACACGGCCGAGGGCAAGGCGATGCTTGCCGGCAAGCGCACGCTTGAGGATATCGCCGAGCGTGTCGTCAAGAAGAAGATCGAGCCGCAGCCGAGGTCCGGCCGCCAGGAACTGCTGGAAAACATCGTCAACCGCTACGTGTAGGGCGAGCGCCGCTTCATCTTTGGACCGACATCCGGCGCCACTGGCTGAAAGCCGCCGCCATCGCCATCTGCTAGTCAGCCCACTTCGCGACAAGCTGCCGAGGATCGCACAGATCTTCGGCAGCCTGCGTGAGACCAGGACGCTACACGTGTCACCGAAAGAGGACCCGTGCGGCGGCATGTCGTCGTCCCAAATCGCTGTGCACTTTGGGCGACATGCATTGGCAGGAGACGGAAATGGCAGAGGATCGAATCATCGTGCGCCCGGCGCAGGCGAGCGATATTCCGGCGCTGAAGCAGGTGCTGCAGGAAACCTTCGAAGGCACCTGGCTGCCGAACATCACCGAAGCAGCCGCGCAACGCTATGTCGAGACGGATATTGGCGGGCGCTATGTCGACCAGAGCTGGCCTGAATTCGCCGTTGCCGAGATCGATGGCGAGGTCGCCGGCTTGATCCATTGGCGCGCGGATTTCATCGAGACCCTGCACGTGATGGCATCCCGTCAAGGCCAAGGTGTCGGCCGCAAGCTGCTTTCCCATGCCGAACAGGCGGTCAGTGCGGCCGGATTGGCGCAGGCGCGGCTGGAGACCGACACGTTCAACCTGCCCGCACAAGCACTCTACAAAGCGGTCGGCTATATCGAGAAAAGCCGCTATCCCGATGACGAATGGGACAGTGGCTTCACCACGGTGCTGTTCGAAAAGCGGCTTTGAGCAATTCCAGGAAAAGTGGGTAACGGTTTCCCCGGGAAAAGCGTACAGCGCTTTGCCTTGGGAATTGCGCAATCCAACAATAGATTTCTCGTTGACCTGACCTGCCTGGGCGCAGGAACAGCTTTGCGCATGGCCCGGTCCAGCGACATGGTTTTGCCCTTCGACGCCCTTCAATGACCTCGCTCTTGCCTTCAAACTGCCGTCACGAATCTCGTATAAGAGTGGCTCGTGGCGGGAGAGGAAGAAGGAGGCGAACCGATATGCAGAACGAACGTGAAATCGACGCCCTGCTCTCACCTGGCGAGGCTGGATCGATCATCGACCGGCTGATGGCAATGCCGCATCCGAAGGACGGCACGCGCCGCTCGAACGAATGGGATCGCGCTGTGGCCAGCCGTTTCGAGACCCATCTTGCCAAGCAAATGCGCTCGCAGATCGACGGCGGCAGCGACCGTCAGAACGCTGCCTGATTCTATCATAGTCAGCCCCGGCGCAGCCTGACCGGCGCTTCGCCGAAAGCCCTTGAAAACGCTCTTGAAAACGCCGCGGCGGATGAGAATCCGGTCCGCCCGGCAATATCGGCCATGGCGATCCTTGTATCGACCACCAGCCGGCGCGCGGCGCCCAGGCGCAGCCTGAGATAATAGGCGCCCGGTGTCTCGCCGATCGATTTGCGAAAGATGCTCTCCAGCGTCCGTGCCGTCACGCCGGCGCGCTTGGCCACCGCTTCAATGGTCAGCGGCTGGTCGACATGCGCTTCCATCAGCCGGATCGCTTGCGCCAGCCGCGGATCGTAGCCATCGAGCCGGCCGAGCGAGACCAGCGGCTGTGCGTCGGTGGCGGCGCGCGCCTGGTCGTAGATGAAGACGCTGGCGACATCGAGCGCGACGGCCATGCCGAGCCTCGTGCGGATGAGATGCAGCATCAGGTCGAAGGTCGGCGACGCGCCGCCCGAGGTGAACACCGGCCCGTCGATGACATAGCGGTCAGGGCGGACATCGACGCCGGGGAATGCCGAGGAAAAGTCCTCCATGTCCTCCCAGTGGGTGGTGGCGCTGCGTCCTTCCAGCAGGCCGGCGCGCGCCACCAGCCAGGTGCCGGCTTCGACACCGCCGCAAGCGCGTGCTGTCCGTGCGGCCCGGCGCAGGCCGGATAACAGAGCCGATGTCGCATAGTTCTGGGTGCCGAAGCCGGCGACGACGACAAGAACGTCGGTCGACTCGCCCGCATCGAAGCGGCCGCCGACCGCCACCGGCAGGCCGCAAGTGGTGACTGGAGCCTCGCCGGTCACCGAGACCAGCTTGAAATCGAACAGGGTCTCGCCGGAGATGCGGTTGGCCGCGCGCAGTGGATCGACGGCGGATGCGACGCACATGATCGACGAACCGGAAAATACCAGCAGCGTCACCTTGAGCGGCGAGCGCTCGGCGCGAAAGATCGTTGGTTTTTCGCTTTTCGTCATGGAAGCTTCGTAAAACGCAAAACAGTTTCCGGCAAGTCGGGCATTGTTGAGGTCTATTTCTTTCGGAGGAGAGTTCCATGCCGCTTGCGATGAACCGTGAGGTCTTCATTACCTGTGCCGTGACCGGGTCCGGCGGGTCGCAGGACCGCAGCCCGCATGTGCCGCGCTCGCCCAAGCAGATCGCGGATTCCGCCATCGATGCGGCCAAGGCGGGCGCCGCCATCGTGCATTGCCATGTGCGCGATCCCGAGACCGGTAGGCCGAGGCGCGACGTGCATCTCTACCGCGAAGTGACCGAGCGCATCCGCGCGGCAGAAGTCGACGTCATCCTGAACCTGACCGCCGGCATGGGCGGCGACATGGTGTTCGGATCGCCGGAAGCGCCGCTGCCGCTCAACGAAAAAGGCACCGACATGGGCGGTGCCACCAACCGCATGGAACATGTGCGCCAATGCCTGCCGGAAATCTGCACGCTCGACTGCGGCACCATGAATTTCGCCGAGGCCGACTATGTCATGACCAACACGCCCGGCATGCTGCGCGCCATGGGCGGCATGATGACGGCGCTCGGCGTCAAGCCGGAGATCGAGGCTTTCGACACCGGCCATCTGTGGTTCGCCAAGCAGTTGGTCGAGGAAAAGGTGCTCAACCCGGATGCGCTGGTGCAGCTTTGCATGGGCGTGCCGTGGGGTGCGCCTGACGACCTCAACACCTTCATGGCCATGGTCAACAATGTGCCGTCGACCTGGAACTGGTCGGCCTTCGCCATCGGCCGCAATCAGATGGCCTATGCCGCGGCGGCGGTGCTGGCCGGCGGCAATGTCCGCGTCGGGCTGGAGGACAATCTGTGGCTCGACAAGGGCGTGCTGGCCACCAACGCACAGCTGGTCGAGCGCGCCGCCAGCATCGTCACCAATCTCGGCGCCAGAATCCTTGGACCGGAAGAGGTACGGCAGAAGCTCAACCTCACCAAGCGGGCGCCGATCGCGGCATAAATTATTCGTCGGGAGGGTCGGCATGACTACCGTAAAATTCACCGCGATGAAGGATGGCGACCGGGACGACTACGAGTTCCTGACCGCGCATGAAATCGACTATGCGGCCAGGACCGGCGAGCGGCTGCTCGACGCGCTGGTGCAGCTCGACGCGGGTCTTTCCGGCTACAAGATCACCCGGCTCGGCCATTCGCTGCAGGCAGCGACACGTGCCTGGCGCGACGGCGCAGACACCGACTGGATCGCTTGCGCGCTGCTGCACGACATCGGCGACATCTATGCGCCTTACAATCACGACGAATATGCCGCTTCGATCCTGAAACCTTTCGTGCGCGAGCAATGCACTTGGGTGGTGGAAAAGCATGGCGACTTCCAGCGGCTCTATTATGCCCATCATCTCGGCGGCAACCGCCACGCCCGCGACCGCTTTGCCGGCCATGCTTATTTCGACGATTGCGACCAGTTTTGCGAACGCTGGGACCAGCCCAGCTTCGACCCCGACTATGACACGCTGTCGATGGAATTCTTCCGGCCCTTCGTGCTCGAAGTCTTTGCCCGCAAGGCCTACGATCCCTCGGTGATCCGAGCCGGCGAGCGCGTGCCCCTCATCGATCCCGCAACCGCCGCGACAAGAACCGGAGCTTCAGCATGAGCATCATCAACAAGGCAGCCGCCATCGGTGGCGGTGTGATCGGCGCCGGCTGGGTGGCGCGCCTGCTGCTCAACGGCATCGACGTGTCGATCTTCGATCCCGATCCCGAGGCGTCGCGCAAGGTCGGCGAAGTGATGAAGGGCGCGCGCCGCGCCTACAAGCAGATGGTGCCCGGCGGCCTGCCGAAAGAGGGCAAGCTGACCTTCGCCAAGACCATCGCCGAAGCGGTCGCCGATGCCGATTTCATCCAGGAGAGCGTGCCGGAGCGGCTCGACCTGAAACACCGCGTGCTGGCCGAGATCGACGCTCACGCGCCGGCCAACGCGATTGTCGGCTCCTCGACTTCCGGTATCAAGCCGACCGACATGCAGGTGGCGATGAAGAAGCATCCGGAGCGGCTGGTCGTCGGCCATCCGTTCAACCCGGTCTATCTCCTGCCGCTGGTGGAGATCGTCGGTGGCGAGCAGACCTTTCCCGAGGCGATCGAGGTCGCCAAGGAGATGTATGCCTCGATCGGCATGAAGCCTGTCGTCATCCGCAAGGAGATCGAGGCCTTCGTCGGTGACCGCCTGCTCGAAGCGGCATGGCGCGAGGCGCTGTGGCTGATCAAGGACGGCATCTGCACGGTCGAGGAACTCGACGACATCATGCGCTACGGCTTCGGCCTGCGCTGGGCGCAGATGGGCATGTTCCAGGTCTATCGCGTCGCCGGCGGCGAGGCCGGCATGCGCCACTTCATGGCGCAGTTCGGGCCGTGCCTGAAATGGCCATGGACCAAGCTGATGGACGTGCCTGAGTTCAACGACGAACTGGTCGACCTGATCGCCACGCAGTCGGACGAACAGGCGCATGGGCTGTCGATCCGCGAACTGGAAAAGATCCGCGACGACAATCTGGTCGCCATCATGGATGCGCTGTCGAAACAAAACAAAGGCAAGGGCTGGGGCGCCGGCGCGCTGCATAAGGACTATACCAGGCAGCTGGCCAAGCTGGCGGCGAAGAAGCCCATGGCCTCCAAGGCGGCCGAGAAGGCCAAAGCCTTGAAACCGGTCAAGAAAGCCGAAAAGCCGAAGAAAAAGACCGGCAAGAAGAAAGGCTGAGAGCATGGATTTCGGGCTGTCGGAGGAACAGAAGCTCATCGTCGAGACGACGCGCGCGTTCGTCGAGAACGAGCTTTACCCGCATGAGCGCGAGGTCGAGCGCACCGGCGTGCTGCGCCGCGACCTGATCGAAGAGATCAAGGTAAAGGCGATCGAGGCCGGGCTCTATGCCGCCAACATGCCGGCAGATGTCGGCGGAGCGGGCCTCGATACGGTGACCTGGCTGCTCTACGAGAAGGAACTCGGCCGCGCCAATTACGCGCTGCACTGGACCTGCGTGGCGCGCCCCTCCAACATCCTCCTGGCCGGCACGCCCGAGCAACGCGAGAAATATCTGTTCCCCTGCATCCGTGGTGAGAAATGGGACTGCCTGGCGATGACCGAGCCGGGCGCCGGCTCCGATTTGCGTGGCATGAAGGCAACCGCCGTGCAGGACGGTGACGACTGGGTGCTGAACGGCACCAAGCATTTTATCTCCCACGCCGACCTCGCCGACTTCGCCATCGTGTTCATGGCTTCCGGCGAAGAGGATTCGCCGCGCGGAAAACGCAAGAAGATCACCGCCTTCTTCGTCGACAAGGGCACCAAGGGCTTTACGGTGCGCGACGGCTACCGCAACGTCTCGCATCGCGGCTACACCAACGCCATCCTCGAATTCGACGATTGCCGGCTACCCGGAGCCCAAGTGTTAGGCGAAGTCCATAAGGGGTTCGACGTCGCCAATTCCTGGCTCGGCGCCACCCGGCTGCAGGTCGGCGCCACCTGCCTCGGCCGCGCCGAGCGTGCGCTTGGCCATGCCGTCGAATACGCCGCGCAACGCCAGCAGTTCGGCCAGCAGATCGGCAAGTTCCAGGGCGTATCGTTCAAGCTTGCCGACATGGCGACCGAATTGAAGGCCGCCGACCTGATGGTGTTCGAAGCCGGCTGGAAGTACGATCAGGGCACCGTCACCGACCAGGACATGGCCATGGCCAAGCTGAAAGCCACCGAAATGCTCGCATACGTCGCCGATGAAGCGATCCAGATCCATGGCGGCATGGGGCTGATGGACGATCTGCCGCTGGAGCGCATCTGGCGCGACGCGCGCGTCGAGCGCATCTGGGAAGGCACATCCGAGATCCAGCGCCACATCATTTCAAGGGCGCTGCTGCGCCCGTTCGGGGCATAACATATGCATAAACTGGAGCGTCTCCTGCGGCCTAAATCGATCGCCGTCTTCGGCGGTGCGCAGGCTGCAGCCGTCGTCGCGCAATCGATCAAGATGGGTTTTGCCGGCGAGATCTGGCCGGTGCATCCGACCAAGGACGAGGTTGCCG
Source organism: Mesorhizobium sp. WSM1497 (assembly GCF_001672455.2). Lineage (NCBI taxonomy): Bacteria > Pseudomonadati > Pseudomonadota > Alphaproteobacteria > Hyphomicrobiales > Phyllobacteriaceae > Mesorhizobium > Mesorhizobium sp. WSM1497. Next base: position 465,104 of record NZ_CP021070.1, read on the forward strand.
GTCGCAAGGCCTATCGTTCGGTGGCTGACCTGCCCGGCGCGCCGGATGCTGCCTTTGTCGGCGTCAACCGGCATTTGACCATCGAGGTGATCAAGGCGCTGGCCGAACGCGGCGCCGGCGGCGCCGTCTGCTTTGCCGCCGGCTTCCTCGAAACCGAGGCCTATGACGATGATGGCGAGCGGCTGCAGGCCGAGCTGGTCGCGGCGGCCGGCCAGATGCCGATCATCGGGCCGAATTGCTACGGCCTGATCAATTATGCCGACGGCGCGCTGCTGTGGCCCGACCAGCATGGCGGCATAAGACTGGCCGAGGGCGGCAAGGGCGTCGCCATCATCACCCAGTCCTCCAACATCGCCATCAACATGACCATGCAGAAGCGCGGGCTGCCGATCGCCTTCCTGATGACCGCCGGCAACCAGGCGCAGACCGGCCTATCCGAAATGGCGCTCGGCCTGATCGAGGATGAGCGCGTCACGTCGCTCGGCCTGCACATCGAGGCCTTCGATTCGGTAGCCGGCTTCGAACGGCTGGCGGCACGAGCCCGCGAGCTGAAGAAGCCGATCATCGCCATGAAGGTCGGCCGTTCCGAACAGGCCAGGCAAGCGACTGTCTCGCATACCGCGTCGCTCGCCGGCTCGGACGCGGCCTCGGGTGCGTTCCTGCGGCGGCTCGGCATTGCGCGTGTCGATTCAATCCCCGCCTTCATCGAGGCGCTGAAGCTGCTGCACATCACCGGACCTTTGCCCGGCTATAGGCTGTCGTCGATGAGCTGCTCCGGCGGCGAGGCCTCCGTCATGGCCGACAGCGCCGAAGGCCGCTGGGTCAATTTCCCTGTGCTGACCGACAGCCATCGCGCCCATGTCAAATCGACGCTCGGGCCGCTGGTCGCGGTCGCCAATCCCTTGGACTATCACACCTTCATCTGGAACAACGAGCCGGCGATGACCGCCACCTTCACCGCCATGGTGTCGGGCGGTTTCGACCTCAACATGCTGGTGCTCGATTTTCCGCGACCCGACCGCTGCTCGGTCACCGACTGGTGGGCGACGTTGCGCGCTTTCGAATCGGCGCTCAAGACCAACAAGGCGCATGGTGCGATCGTCTCCTCGCTGCCGGAGAACCTGCCGGAGGAATACACCGCCGAACTGATGGCGCGCGGCATGGTGCCGTTGTTCGGCATTTCGGAAGCGATGGATGCAGCCGGCGCAGCAGCCTTCATCGGCTGGGCTTGGGCTGAACCGCAGGCGCAGCCGATCGACACGTCGGCCTCCGGCGCCTCTGGCGGGGACCACGTCACGCCCGACGAAGCCGAGGCGAAGTCACGGCTGATCAAAGCCGGCCTGCCGGTGCCGAAGGGCGAGCGCGCCGCCAATGCCGTCGAAGCGGTGATTTCGTCCATGGCGCTCGGCTTTCCCGTCGCGTTGAAGGCGCTCGGCGTCACCCACAAATCCGAAGTTGGCGCTGTCAGGCTCAATCTCAGGGATGCCGAATCCGTCAGCACCGCAGCGCATGACCTGTTGCCGCTCGGCACCGGGCTCTATGTCGAGCGCATGGTGCGCGACGGTGTTGCCGAACTCATCGTCGGCTTCACCCGCGATCCGATGTTCGGCGCGGTGATGACGCTCGGCACTGGTGGCGTGCTGGTCGAGCTGTTGCGCGACAGCGTCACGCTGATGCTGCCGGCGACCCGCGACGATATCGAGGCGGCGCTGCGCGGCCTGAAACTGTTCCCGCTGCTCGAAGGCTATCGCGGCCGGCCGAAGGCCGATGTCGCGGCTGCCATCGATGCTATCTCTGGCATTGCCGCCTTCGTGCAGCAGAATGCCGGTGAGATCGAAGAACTGGACATCAACCCGCTGATCGTCTGTGCAGAGGGCAAGGGCGCCTGGATCGCCGACGCGCTGCTGGTGCTGGGAGAGAACAAGAATGTCTGACGTCATTTCGACCCGCCGCGAGGGCACCATCCTCGAAGTCACCCTCGACCGGCCCAAGGCCAACGCCATCGACCTGAAGACCTCGCGGCTGATGGGCGAGACCTTCAAGGCGTTCCGAGACGATCCGGAATTGCGCGTCGCCATCGTCAAGACCGCTGGCGACAAGTTCTTCTGCGCGGGCTGGGACCTCAAAGCAGCTGCCGGCGGCGATGCGGTCGACGGCGACTATGGCGTCGGCGGCTTTGCCGGCCTGCAGGAGCTGCGCGACCTCAACAAGCCGATCATCGCGTGTGTCAACGGCATGGCGGTCGGCGGCGGCTTCGAGCTGGCGCTGTCCTGCGACCTCATCTACGCCTCCGATCATTCCTCCTTCGCGCTGCCCGAGATCCGAGCCGGCACGCTGGCCGACGCGGCGACGATCAAGCTGCCGAAGCGCATCCCCTACCATGTCGCCATGGACCTTCTGCTCACCGGCCGCTGGATGGATGTCGCTGAAGCGCATCGCTGGGGCTTGGTCAACGAAGTGCTGCCCAAGGAAAAGCTGGAAGATCGCGTCTGGGAGATCGCCCGGCTGCTCGCAGGCGGCCCACCGCTGGTGTTTGCCGCGATCAAGGAGACGGCGCGCGTGGCCGAGGCGCTGACCTTCCAGGACGCCATGAACAAGGTGACCCGCCGGCAATTGCCGACGGTCGATGCGCTCTATGGCTCCGAGGACAATATGGAGGGTTTTCGGGCTTTTGCGGAGAAGCGTGAGCCGGTGTGGAAGGGGAAGTAAGGATTGTTGCCGAAATGACGGCGCTCACCCCCCTCTGTCCTGCCGGACATCTCCCCCTCAAGGGGGGAGATTGGCAGCTTCGATCTCTGCAGTCTTCTTGCGACGCAGAAGGTTGGCGAAAGCCTTCGCAACATCCGATCTCCCCCCTTGAGGGGGAGATGTCCGGCAGGACAGAGGGGGGCGCCCAGGCTCAGCCTTGGCCGCCTCTCCAGCACCCATGACCGACTACATCAAGCTCATCGACGCCGAGACCTGGGCCTTCATCGAGCGCACCAATTCCTATTACCCGCCCGATACGATCGACTACACGATCGTGCAGCAGCGCGAGATTTACGACCGCATGTGCCGGGAATTCTTTGCCGGCTACCCCGAGGGCGTCGCTGTCGAAACCTCCGCCATTGCAACGCCGACGCATGACATCCCGATCCGCATCTACCGAAGCACACTTCAGGCAGCCGTGACGGTGCTCTATGTCCATGGCGGTGGCTTCATCCTTGGTGGGCTGGACAGCCACGACGATGTTTGCGCGGAGCTGTGCTCGCGCACAGGCTATGAGGTGGTCTCCGTAGATTACCGGCTGGCGCCGGAACATTTGCATCCAGCCGCCTTTGACGATGCCATGAGCGCCTTCGAATGGGCCGCCGCCAATCGCGATCATCCTATCGTGCTCTGCGGCGACAGCGCCGGCGGCAATCTCTGCGCCGCCGTCAGTCACGCCACGCGCGGCCATTCGAAAAGGCCGGTCGGCCAGGTGCTGATCTATCCCGGCCTCGGCGGAAACCGCTCGAAAGGCTCCTATGTCAAGCACGCCGAAGCGCCGATGCTGACCGTGCGCGATCTCGAATTCTACAAGCACATTCGCACTGAAGGGCAAGACCGTAGCGGCGATGCGACGCTGGCCCCGCTTGCCGACACCGATTTCTCCAACTTGCCGCCGACAGTGCTGATCACCGCCGAATGCGACCCGCTGTCATCGGATGGCGAGACCTATCGCGACCTGATCATCACGGCAGGTGGCCACGCGACGTGGTTCGAGGAGCCGGGATTGGTTCACGGCTATCTCAGAGCCCGGCACACGGTTGGCCGCGCCCGCACCAGCTTCACCCGGATCGTCGATGCGGTGACCGCGCTTGGACGGGGCGGCTGGCGCTGGTGATCGCGGCCAAACTCTGAGGACCAAGTGGCGCCCCTTCACGCCACCGAGGCAGCCGCTGCCCGGCCGGCGCTGCGGCCGGAAAAGATGCAGCCGCCGAGGAAGGTGCCTTCGAGCGCCGCATAGCCATGCACGCCGCCGCCGCCGAAACCGGCGGCTTCGCCGACGGCATACAGCCCGGCGACCGGCTGCCCATCTGCCCCCAGCACGCGGCTGTCGAGATCGGTCTGCAGGCCGCCCAGCGTCTTGCGGGTCAAGATGTTGAGCCGCACCGCGATCAGCGGGCCATTTGCCGGATCGAGCATCTTGTGCGGCTTGGCCGTGCGGATCAGCCGGTCGCCGAGATAGGCGCGGGCGCCACGCAGAGCGGTGATCTGCATATCCTTGGAGAAAGGGTTGTCGAGCTGCCTATCGCGGGCGCGGATCTCGCGCTCGACTTGAGTCACCTCAAGCAGCGCCTCGCCGCCGGCCAGCGCGTTCATGCGCGCGACCAGCGCCGGCAAATCGGCCTCGACGATGAAGTCCTCGCCCTTTTCCATGAACGCCTTGACGGGGCCCGGAATGCCCGATGTGGCGCGGCCGAGCACCTGGCGCCAGCTCTTGCCGGTCAGATCGGGGTTCTGCTCGGAGCCCGACAGCGCGAACTCCTTCTGGATGATCTTCTTGGTCAGGATGAACCAGGAATAGTCGAAGCCGGTGCTCATGATGTGGGAGAGCGTGCCCAGAGTGTCGAAGCCGGGATAGAGCGGCACCGGCAGGCGCTTGCCGCGCGCATCGAGCCACAGCGATGATGGGCCGGGCAGGATGCGTATCGCATGGTCGGTCCAGATCGGCGCCCAGTTCTTGATGCCCTCGACATAGTGCCACATGCGGTCGCGGTTGATGATCGAACCGCCGGCCCGTTCCGTGATCGCCAGCATGCGGCCGTCGACGTGGTCGGGCACGCCGGTGATCATGCGCTTGGGCGCCGCGCCCAGCCGCTGCGGCCAGTTTTCCCGTACAAGCTGATGGTTGGCGCCGATGCCGCCGGAAGCGACGATCACGGCTTGCGCGCGAAGCTCGAAATCTCCTGATATTTCGCGCGAACTCTTGTGGCCGCGCTCGGCGGTACTCGGTTGCAGGATGTCGCCGCGCACCCCGTCGACAGTCGCACCCGTGCGGGTCAATTCATCGACCCGATGGCGGAATTTGAAACTGATCAGTCCGCGCTTCTGCGCCTCGCGCACGCGCTGTACGAAGGGTTCGAGAACGCCGGGGCCCGTGCCCCAGGTGATGTGGAAGCGCGGCACCGAATTGCCGTGGCCGATGGCATTGCCGCCGCCTCGCTCGGCCCAGCCGACCACGGGAAAGAATTTCAGGCCGCGCTGTATCAGCCAGGAGCGTTTTTCGCCGGCGGCAAAGCCGACATAGGCTTCCGCCCATTTGCGCGGCCAGAAATCCTCGGGCCGATCGAAAGCCGCGGTGCCCAACCAGTCTTCCAGCGCCAGGTCATGCGAATCGCGGATGCGCATGCGCCGCTGCTCGGGCGAATCGACGAGGAAAAGGCCGCCGAACGACCAGAATGCCTGGCCGCCGAGCGACTGCTCCGGCTCCTGGTCGACGATGATGATTTTCTTGCCGGCCTCGGCAAGCTCGGCGGCGGCAACCAGCCCTGCAAGGCCGGCGCCGACAATGATCACGTCCGCATCGTCAGCCATTTTTCCTCCCAGAATTAGCCGGCTATTTCAATGCGAGGAATTCAGACGGTCTCCCAGCCTTCTTTGCCGCCGGCGCGGAAGATGGCGTCGATGACTTTCTGGTTGAGCACCGATTCCTCCAGCGTGAAGACGCGCTCCTTGCCGCCCTGTGCCGCGCGCGCGAAGGTCTCGACCTCCAGCCGGTACTGCTGCGTGCCGGGAAAGCGGAAAACCTGCGCCTCGGTGTGGTTCTGGTTGTGCAGTTCCACGCGGTGGTGGTCGTAGAGCCCGGCATTGAAAGGCGAGAACAACTCGATGAAACCCTTCTCGCCGTGGAACACCATCACCTGGCGCGCCGCCATCTGCGTCGACAGATAGAACGACAGCTCGAAGTCACCGAAATCGGCACGGATCGAGGAGTAGATGTCGGTGCCGAATGTCTTGTCGCGCTCGATCGTCGCCTGCACGCGCAGCGGCTCCTTGCCGGTGGAAAAGCGCGTCGACACGGTCGGGTAAACGCCGATGTCGGGCAGCGCGCCGCCGCCGAGGTCGAGCTGGTTGCGCATGTTGCTGGGGTCGACGTTGTAGTAGGAGAACGCGCCCTGCACATGGCGCAGCCGGCCGATGGCGCCGCTGGCGATGAGCTCGCGCACCTTGATCCATTGCGGGTGGTAGATGACCATGAAGGCTTCGCAGACCAGCACCTTTTTCTGGTCGCGCAGCTTGATCAGCGGCAGGATGTCCTTGGCGTCGAGCGCCAGCGGCTTTTCGACCAGCACATGCTTGCCGGCTTCGATGGCCTTGGCCGACCACTCGACATGCTGCGAGGTCGGCAGCGGGATGTAGACGCCGTCTACTTCTTTCGAGGCGAGCAGTTCCTCATAGGAGCCGAAGGCATGGCGTGCACCGAAGCGGTCGGCCAGCGCCTTGGCCTTCGACAGATCGCGGCTGGCGATCGCCGACAGCACGCTATTCTCCGCCTCGACCATCGCCGGCAACAAATGCTCGCGGCCGATCTTGGCCGTCGACAACACACCCCATCGGAACATCAGGCTTCTCCATCACGATTACAGGCGACGAGGTTTGCCCGAAATCGCCGGAAAAGCCAATGACGAGGTCAGCCCCTTTTGCCGGTCAGCGTCATGTCGAAGTCGACGATGTTGGAATAGATCGGCGTGCCGACATCCATGCCGTAGCGCGACCTCAGCACCTTGCCGGTGACATGGAATTTGATCATGCCGGCCTTGAGACCGCCGAGCTCGGCCGTGAATTTTTCCGGGAACGTCTTGCCGCGCGCCGTCAGCCGGCCGCTGACCAGAGCCGTGGTGTCGCTGGTTCGGGTCACGCTGGTAGAGCGGAACTGGATTTCCGGGCTGTTGGCGGCATCAAACACCGCGTCGGAGCGCAGGAAGGCATCGATACGGCCCTGGCCGGTGCCGACGCTTTCGGGAAAAATGGTGAAATTGACAGCTGAGCGCCCGACATCGCTGTTGTCGATGCGGATCGAGCCCTTGAAGCGGGCGAAGGTGCCATTGAGGCCGCCGCCGCCGACCTTGCCGATGGAGAAGCGGATGCTGGAGCTGGCCGGGCTGATCGAATAGCTGCCGGCGGCGTCACCCAGCGCGACGGCCGCAGAAACAGGCATGGCAAGGCAAGCGGCGACCGCCGCAAATCCGAGGATGCGCGTGTACATGGGGATGTTCCTTGTTGGAGGCAGCGCATTTCTTGCGCCCTCACTCCATGAACGAATGAACCGCTCGCTCTATTCCGAATTTGACGAAGGCGTGACCATGCGCGTGAGCACGCCATCCCTGAGCTGGAAATGATGCCGCAGCGCCGCCGCGACGTGGAGAGTCACAAGCGTCATGCCGGCATAGGCGAGATACCAATGTGCCGCCGCCCAGAAGCTCTCGGCACCATCCGATTCGGCCAGCGGCAGGTTCGGCATGACGAACAGGTTGAACGGCAGGCTGGGGATCTCCAGCATCGAGACCGACACCAGCGCCCAGCCGGACAAGGGCAAGGCAAGCTGAAACGCGTAGAGCGCAAGATGGGCCAACGGTGCTGCTCGACGCTCCAGGGTTCCGACCGAGCGCGGCAGCGCCGGCGTTGCATTGCCAAGGCGCCAGGCGATGCGCAGCAACACAAGCCCGAGCAGCAGGAAGCCGAAGGATTTGTGCAGTTGGATCAGCTCGAAGGCGGTGCGCTGGCTGGTCAGCCGCACCATGACGAAGCCGAGCCCGAACTGGCCGATGAAAACGAGCGCAATCAGCCAGTGGAGAAGGATCGCGCCCCAGCCATAGCGGGTGGCGCTGTTGGTGATCGATGTTTGCATGGGGAGTGAACGAATGTTGGTTCGGCTTTCTTCCAGCGCGCTTCACCCTCCCCCTTGTGGGGAGGGTCGCGCAGCAAATGCCGCGAAGCGGCTTTTGCGAAGCGGGTGGGGGTCTGGTAGGGCGCTACCCACCCCGTCCCTCAGCCGACCTACCGGGGCGAGCCGCCGATCTCGCCCGTCCTTCGGACTCCCATCAGGGCCCTCCGGAGGGCCACAAGGGGAGGGGCGAGCCCGCTCTATCCACTCACCTTGAAGAAATCGACAAACGCCCGGAGCGCCGGGCGCATTTGCCGGCGGCTCGGATAATAGACGAAGAAGCCGTCGAAGGAGGGGCACCAGTCCTCCAGCACACGGATCAGCCTGCCGTCGGCGAGCGGCGCGCGGACATAATCCTCAAAGACGAAGGCGAGCCCAGCGCCGTCGACCGCCGCCTGGGCGATCAAATGGTCCTCGTCGAGGATCAGCGGTCCCTCCACCGCCATCTCGATCGCCTCGCGGCCTTTCTCGAACTCCCAGCGGTAGAGGATGCCGCTGGAGAAGCGGAAGCGGATGCAGCGGTGGTCAGCCAGGTCGCGCGGGTGACGCGGCTTGGGGTTGACCTCGAAATAGACCGGGGCGCCGACCACCGCGCCGCGAAGGTCCGGCCCGATGCGCACCGCGATCATGTCGCGCTGCAGGCTCTCGCCTAGCCTGACGCCAGCATCGAAGCCCCCTTCCACCACGTCGGTGAAACGGTCCTCGATGACGATCTCCAGCACGATATCGGGATAGGTCGACGCAAAGGCGCCCAACCGTGGCGTCAGCGCCAAATGGGCTGCGGTGCGCGGCACGGTCAGGCGCAGATTGCCGGCCGGCCGGTCGCGCGTCTCGATTGCCGTCTCCAGCGCCAGATCGATCTCCGACAGCGCCGGTCGCAGCCGTTCCAGCAACTGCGCACCTTCTTCGGTCGGCGCGACGCTGCGTGTGCTGCGCGCCAGCAGCCGAACGCCAAGCCGCGCCTCTAGGCTGGACACCGCATGGCTGACCGCCGAAGGCGCGATGGCCAATTCCCTGGCCGCGCCGCGAAAGCTGCCGCATTGGGCAACGGTTGCCAGCACGGCCAGTTGGGAAAGATGCGCGCGATTCATTGATCTATCTTTTAGAACAGCCCGTGCAAATGAGAGCCGATTATCGAACACAAGGCAAGGCGCTATTTCTGCCGCATCGCAACAAGGAGACGCGTTATGCAAACCCGCAAGCTAGGAACTGAATTGAACGTCTATCCCGTCGGCCTCGGCTGCATGGGCATGAGCTTCGCCTATGGCGGCCAGGCGGAAGCCGACGCAATCGCCACGCTGCACCGCGCCATCGATATCGGCGTCAATTTCTTCGACACGGCGGAGGTCTATGGCCCGTTCGAGAACGAGATCCTGCTCGGCAAGGCGCTGAAGTCCGCGCGTGACAAGGTGACGATCGCGACAAAATTCGGCTTCAGGATTTTGGAGGAAGGTACAGGCCTCGACCGCATGGCCGGCGTCGACAGCCGCCCCGAGCACGTCAAGGCGGTCGCCGAGGCGTCGCTGAAGCGGCTGGGCACGGATGTGATCGACCTCTACTACCAGCACCGTGTCGACCCCAACGTGCCGATCGAGGACACGGTCGGTGCCATGGCCGAGTTGGTGCGCGAGGGCAAGGTGCGCGCGCTCGGCCTGTCGGAGGCGAGTGCGGCGACCATCCGCCGGGCCCATGCCGTGCATCCAATTGCTGCCGTGCAGAGCGAATATTCGCTGTGGAGCCGCGACCCGGAAGACGAGGTGTTCGCCGTCTGCCGCGAACTCGGCATCGGTTTTGTTCCCTACAGCCCGCTCGGCCGTGGCCTGCTGACCGGCACGATCGCCAAGCCCGAGGCGCTGAGCGACGACGACTGGCGCCGGACCTTGCCGCGCTTCCAGGCCGAGGCGATGGAAGCCAACGCCGCTGTCATCGCGACGCTGGAAAAGCTGGCAGCTGAAAAGGGGGTAACTTCGGCCCAACTGGCGCTGGCCTGGGTGCTGCACCAGGGCGATTTCATCGTGCCGATCCCCGGCGCGAGAAGGATACGCCATCTGAAGCAGAATGCGGCGGCTGCCGGGATCGCGCTGAGCGCGGTCGAGGTGCAGGCGATTGGTGACGCGCTGTCGCCCGACAAGGTGGTCGGTAGGCGCTATGCGGAGAAGGAGCTGACGCTGGTCAATGGTTGAAAACTGGTGAGTAATCGGAAGGGGCGCCGCGCGCCCCTTTTTCGTACGCAGCGCGGTGCAGAAGGTGGGGACGCTGACGTGAAGCGCCCCCCCTCTGCCCTGCCGACATTTTTACCAAGGCTCGACACTAATCTCCGGCCAATTCTCCCTTGCACGCTTACCCTTCGCCTCATGCGTGCGCTGATTGTCCATCACCCGGTTCGGCGTGATGCGAAACGAGAAAATGTCGTCAAGACCAAACGGTGCCACGATCTCGAGCTGCCCGTCAGCGTCGTATCGAACCCCGACGGCGTGCGTCTTCGAGGCAAAATGGCTGACGGATTCGCGGGCGCTCGAATAGCGCGGGCACGGCCGTCCGAACTTCTGCGGATACCACAGATGCACCCGCGCCTGGTTGCGCACCTCGACCGGCAACGCCAGCCCCTCGAAATGCTTCTCCGCCCGGCGGATCACCGCGTCCTCGGCCTCATAGGACAGGTCGCTGTCATCGAAGTAGAAAAGATCAACATCCTTGATGCCGTAGCCCGACGGTTTGCCGGTCAGGTGGTTCCAGATGCTGTTGTAGAGAGCGCCGGATACCACCAGCCAGTCCGGCAGGTCGAGCGTGCGAGCCCGCGCCACCGCGTCGCATAACAGCGGGTCGGCAGACACGATGGCGAGAAACGCCGCGCGCTGTTCTTCAAGGGGAAGGCCGGAATACCGCAGATGGTCCATCGCCCTTTGGAGGGCGATTCGCCATCTGCTCGCAAGTTTTTTAGCCCCGCAGAACGCCCCCGGTCTGCTTGCCGACATTCTCGATGATGCGCTTGGCCAGTGCCTCGAAATCCTCGTCGGTGAGCGTCTTTTCGACCGGCTGGATCGACACTTCGATGGCAATCGATTTTTTGCCCTCGCCCAGCGAAGCGCCTTCGAAAATATCGAAGACCGAGACGGCGGTGATGAGCTTCTTGTCGGCGGCGAGCGCTGCGCGCACCAGCGTGCCGGCCTCGACCGCCTTGTCGACGACGAAAGCGAAATCGCGCTTGACCGCCTGGAAGGGCGACAGTTCCAGTTTCGGCTTGGTTTTCGTCGGCTTGGCCTTCGGTTCAGGCACGCCATCGACGAAGACTTCAAAGCCGCACAGCGGGCCGGAAACATCGAGGCCCTCCAGCGTCTTCGGATGGAATTCACCGAAAGTGCCGAGTACGGTTTTCGGGCCGAGCTTGATCGTGCCGGAACGGCCGGGATGATACCAGGCCGGGCCGCCGGCCTCGATCTGCAGCCGGTCGACAGGCGCACCGCAGGCTTCAAGTGCGGCGATCGCATCGGCCTTGGCGTCGAACACGCCGACCGGGCCGGAATTGCCGGCCCAGTTGCGGCCGGAACCGTCGAGCTTGGCGGTGCCGCGACGCACGCCGGCGGCGACGCGCCGCTGCTGGTCGGCGCCGTCGCCCTCATAAGTGCCCGACACTTCGAACAGCGCCACGTCGCCAATACCCTTGTCGGCGTTGCGCTGGGCAGCCGCGATCAGCCCCGGCAGCAGCGAGGGCCGCATGTCGGACATGTCGGCGGCGATCGGGTTGGCGAGCTTCAGCGCGGTCTGGCCGCCGCCGAACAGCTCGGCGTGCTTGGCCGGAATGAACGACCAGGTAACGGCTTCCATCATGCCGCGCACGGCAAGCGCGCGCTTGGCCGTGCGGGTACGGACCTGCAGCGTGGTGAGGATCTTTGCATTGACCGCGTCATGCGCACCGAGCGGCTGCGGCGCGATGTTGTCGACACCGTGGATGCGCATGACCTCCTCGACCAGGTCTGCCTTGCCATCGACGTCGGGGCGCCAGGACGGCACGGCGACATCGACGACATCGCCCGAGCCCTCCGGCTTGAAGCCGAGGCGCGACAGGATGTCGAGGCTTTCCGCGCTGGGAACTTCGATGCCGGTCAGCCGCTTCACTTCCGAAAGCGGGAAGGAAACGATCTTCGGCGTGTGACCGGCATAACCGACGACCTCCATTTCGGTCGGCGTGCCGCCGCAGAAATCGAGCACCAGTTTCGTCGCCAGTTCGACGCCCGGAACCATGAATTCGGGGTCGACGCCGCGCTCGAAACGGTAGCGCGCGTCGGTAATGATGCCGAGCGTGCGGCCGGTGCGCGCCGTGGTGATCGGATCCCAAAGGGCGGATTCGATCAGCACATCTGAGGTGTTCTCGTCGCAGCCCGAATGCTCGCCGCCCATGACGCCGGCGATCGACTCGACGCCGTTGTCATCTGCGATGACGCACATTTCCGGCGTCAGCGTGTATTCGCGGCCGTCGAGCGCCTGCACCTTTTCACCATCGCGCGCGCGGCGCACGACGAGATTGCCGGCAACCTTGCTGGCGTCGAACACATGCAGCGGGCGGCCGCGGTCGAAGGTGACGTAGTTGGTGATGTCGACCAGTGCGCTGATGGGTCTCAGCCCAATGGCGATCAGCCGCTGCTGCAGCCATTTTGGCGAGGGTCCATTCTTGACGCCCTTGACCAAGTTGAGCGCGAAGCCGGGGCAAAGCTCCGGCGCTTCGATCGTCACCTTGATCGGACACATGCCATTGCCGACATGCGGCATGATGGCGCCGCCGACGAGGCGGCCAAGCCCGCTCGCCGCCAGATCCCTGGCGATGCCGTAGACGCTGGTGGCATCCGGCCGGTTCGGCGTCAAGTTGATCTCGATGACCGGATCGTCGATGTGCGCATAGGCGGCGAAGCTGGTGCCGACCGGCGCATCCTCAGGCAGGTCGATGATGCCATTGTGTTCGTCGGACAGCTCCAGCTCGCGCTCGGAACACATCATGCCGTGGCTTTCGACGCCCCTGATCTTGCCGACCGTCAGCGTTACGTCGATGCCGGGCACATAGGTGCCGGGCGCGGCAAAGGCGCCGATCAGGCCCGCGCGAGCGTTTGGCGCGCCGCAAACGACCTGCACCGGAGGCTTGCCGTCGCCGGTGTCGACGGTCAGCACGCGCAGCCGGTCGGCATCGGGATGCTGAACGGCCGTCAGCACCCTGGCGATGACGAATGGTTTCAGGCTCGACTTGTCGTCGACATGCTCGACTTCGAGACCGATCGAAGTCAGCCGCTCGACGATCTCGTCGAGCGTGGCGTCGGTCTCGAGGTGGTCCTTGAGCCAGGAGAGGGTGAATTTCATGGGACTGTTCCGTCTGGTCTTTTGACGCTTGATTTCAGATGTCTCGGCAGGTCGTCGGACATATGCAGGAAGGCAAGCTGCTCGCCGATATGGGCATGCAGCGTCGGCTGGAAATCGGCCGGCATGTCCATGGCGCCGAGCATGAAGTAGATGTCTTCTTCCAGCCGCTCGTCGACATAGGCGATGGGTGAGCCGCAGGTGCCGCAGAAAGAGCGCGTCACCGGGCCGTTCTCATACATCTTCAGCGCCTTGCCGGTGAACGCGACCTGATCGACCAGGAAGCCGACAAAGGCCGACACCGGCGCGCCGCTGGCCCGCCGGCAATCGCCCCAATGGCAGTAGCTGACGTGATGCGGTTCGGCAGAGGCCTCGAACCGCACGGCGCCGCAGCGGCAGCCGCCGGCATAGGGCGCTGTCATGCGCTCAGGCCTCCGAACAAAGTCGGCATGTCGAGCGGCCGGAAGCCGTAATGCGACAGCCAGCGCACGTCTGCATCGAAGAAGGCGCGCAGGTCCGGCATGCCGTATTTCAGCATGGCGATGCGGTCGATGCCCATGCCCCAGGCAAAACCCTGATATTCGTCCGGATCGAGACCGCCATGGCGCAGCACGTTGGGATGCACCATGCCACAGCCGAGGATCTCCATCCAATCGGAGCCTTCGCCGAAGCGCACTTCGCCGGGCCGCGAGCGATCGCACTGGATGTCAACCTCGAGGCTTGGCTCGGTGAACGGGAAGAAGGACGGCCGGAAGCGCATCTTGACCTGCGGCACCTCGAAGAAGGCCTTGCAGAACTCCTCCAGCACCCATTTCATGTTGGCAACGTTGGCCGTCTTGTCGATCACCAGCCCCTCGACCTGATGGAACATCGGCGAGTGGGTGGCGTCCGAATCCTGCCGGTACGTCTTGCCAGGAATGACGATGCGGATCGGCGGCTTCTTCGTTTCCATGGTGCGGATCTGCACCGGCGAAGTGTGCGTGCGCAAAAGCTTGCGCTCGCCCTTCTCGTCCGGCTGGAAGAAGAAGGTGTCGTGCATCTCGCGCGCCGGATGGCCTTCGGGGAAATTCAGCGCGGTGAAATTGTAATAGTCGGTCTCGATGTCGGGACCTTCCGCGATGGAAAACCCGAGGTCGCCGAAGATCGCGGCAATCTCGTCGATGACCTGGCTGATCGGATGGATACGGCCGCGCTCGGCCGGCGACTGCCGCACCGGCAACGTCACGTCGACCTTTTCGGCGGCGAGGCGGGTGGTGATCGCCACATCCTTGAGCTCAGCCTTGCGGGCAGTCAGCGCGTCGGTGACGCGGTTCTTGAGGCCGTTGATGGCCGGGCCTTTGATCTGGCGCTCCTCGGCGGTCATGGCGCCAAGTGTCTTCAGCATCTCGGACACGCTGCCCTTCTTACCGAAAGCAGCGATGCGCACGGCCTCGATGGCCGGCTCATCGGCGGCCGAGGCGATCTCGGCCAGAAGTGAGTTTTCAAGCGTATCCAGGCCAGTGGTTGCGTCGTTCACGGTCAAACTCGCTGCGTTGGGAGGTCGGCCTCAAAGTGAAAGTCACTCCTAAAGTGAAATCACTCCAAGGATCAGGCAAAAGAAAAACCCGCGCCAGCCGTGCCAGCGCGGGTTCCCCAAATCAGAATTGCGAATGCTTGGGAAGCGCTGGTCTTAGGCGACAGCGCTTTCAAAAGCGTTCGGCGTGGTGTTCTTCAGATATTCGAGCGCCACCTTGGCCTTGGCGACCAGGGCCGCGAAAGCCTGCGGCTCGTGGATGGCCATGTCCGACAGGATCTTGCGATCGATCTCGATGCCCGACTTGTTGAGGCCGTCGATGAAGCGGCCATAGGTCAGGCCATGCTCGTGGGTCGCGGCGTTGATACGCTGGATCCACAGCGCGCGGAAGGAGCGCTTGCGGTTCTTGCGGTCGCGGTAAGCGTATTGCAGCGACTTTTCCACCGCCTGCTTGGCGATGCGGATGGTGTTCTTGCGGCGGCCGTAGAAGCCTTTCGCGGCTTTCAGGACCTTCTTGTGCTTGGCGTGCGAAGTGACGCCTCTTTTTACGCGTGCCATGTCATGATCTCCTTAAAAGCAATTCCAGGAAAAGTGCCTTGCGGTTTTCCGTTCGGAATTGCGTAAAACAAATGCGTGTCCGGACCGAATGCCTTAGAGGCCGTTCGGCAGAAAATTCTTGATGACCTTCTTGCCATCCGGTTCAGCCAGAACCATCGTGCCGCGGGCATTTCGAATGAACTTGTTGGAACGCTTGATCATGCCGTGACGCTTGCCGGCCGCAGCCGACAGGACTTTACCCGTACCTGTGATCTTGAACCGCTTCTTGGCGGCCGATTTGGTCTTCATCTTGGGCATTTTGCTACTCCGTATTGTTGGCGCACTATCGCGCTTCTTGTTCGCTTCAGGCCGACCAAAGCCCGAAAAGCAAATGAAACCGCCACGGCATGCCCTGCCGGGCGGTTTTCTTGAACGGCGGTGCTATACGTCAAAGACGGCCCGCGCGCAACACCTGTGGAGATGCGGCGCTGTGTCCTCGTCAGGGCAGCGTGAACCAGACCGGCAACATGCCTGACAGCTGGGCGCCGTCGATCAATTCGAAGGCCGGCAGCGCGATCAGAAACACCAGGCCGTCGAGCAGCGTGGTCAACAGCAGGCGCGGCTTGAAGTTTCCGGTATCGCCCTCCTGGTAGAGCGACAGTTTTGGGAAGAAGCGCGGCACCCGCGCCAGATAGGCCTGATACGGCGCGCCGAGCGCTTCCTTGAGGAACTTCTCCTCGCGCAGGATGACGATATGGAACGCCCCCGCGCACAAAAGCCCGAAGAGGATGATACCGGAGAACGAACCGATCTGCGCGCCGACACCGGCTGCGGCTACGGTCGAGAACACATAGAGCGGGTTGCGAGTGATCGAGTAAGGCCCGCCAGTCACCACCTCGGACGATTTGCGCCCGCCTATGTAGAGTGTCGCCCAAAGGCGGCCCACGATGCCGAGGAAAATCAGCAGCACGCCGAACATTTCGATCGTCTCGTGCACGGCTGTGTCGGGCGGAAACGTCGATTGGCCAAATAGCAATGCTGCAAACAGCACGACCACGAGAACGGCAAGCACTATCCGGCGCATATGCTGGTAATTGCCCAGCCCGTGTTTGAAGTCCACGTCCGAAACCTTGACTTCATCGACCATAGTGAATCCGATCGTCAGGAATTTTG
This sequence comes from Mesorhizobium sp. WSM1497, assembly GCF_001672455.2. Taxonomy (NCBI): domain Bacteria; kingdom Pseudomonadati; phylum Pseudomonadota; class Alphaproteobacteria; order Hyphomicrobiales; family Phyllobacteriaceae; genus Mesorhizobium; species Mesorhizobium sp. WSM1497. The sequence continues at coordinate 481,579 of NZ_CP021070.1, forward strand.
CCGGCGATCGCAGCGTCTGAACAAGAAGAAGGCGTCCCGCCGATCGCCGGGACGCCTTGCGATGTGATTCAGGCGGATTTAAGCGCGATGGCCAAGCCTGACGTCATCGTGATCCTAGATACGCGCCGATGCAGATCTTAGCGCGGCGACAGCACCATCATCATCTGGCGGCCTTCGAGCTTCGGTTCCGCTTCGACCTTGGCAATCGTCGCCACTTCCTCGCGGACCTTGTTCAGAAGCTGCATGCCGAGTTCCATATGCGCCATCTCGCGGCCACGGAACCGCAGCGTCAGCTTGACCTTGTCGCCTTCCTCGAAGAAGCGGCGAACCGCCTTCATCTTGGTCTCGTAGTCATGGCTGTCGATGTTCGGGCGCATCTTGATCTCCTTGATCTCGATGACCTTCTGGTTCTTGCGCGCCTCGGCCGCCTTCTTCTGGTTGGCGTATTTCAACTTGCCGAGATCAAGGATCTTGACGACGGGGGGCACCGCGTTGGGCGATATCTCGACGAGATCGAGCCCGGCCTCTTCGGCCAGCAGCAATGCGTCGTTGATGGAAACATCGCCGCGGTTCTGGCCTTCGGCGTCGATAAGCTGGACCCGGGGAACCCGGATGTCACGGTTGGAGCGCGGGCCATCCTTGGTCGGCGCCGCTGCTTTGAAAGGTCTGCGAATGGTCGTGGTCTCCTTGGCCGTTTCGTTCAGGATTTGTCAGTGTTGATGCATGGACGCGCCAATGTGGTGAGCGCGCGGGCGGAGTCAATAGCACAGCATTGACAGAAAATCACCCTGATCGCTGCCCTGCACCAAACAAAGAACATAGTGAGCACTTTTCGCCACGCCACCGACCGTGCCACAAGAATCCCGCGCCAGAAGAGGGCCTGAGGAAAAAGCCATGACCGCAACGCCCCCCGTCTTTATGGATGTCGATGGATCGCGCATCGCGGTGCGCCATACTGCTGGCTCTGCGCCCGGCATCGTCTGGCTCGGCGGCTACAAGTCGGACATGCTGGGCGCGAAGGCGCAGACGCTGTCGGACTGGGCGGCAAAAGAAGGCCGCGCCTTTCTGCGCCACGATTATTCCGGCCATGGCGAATCCGGCGGCGCCTTTGCCGACGGCACGATTTCGACATGGCTTGCACAAAGCCTTGCCGTGTTCCGGCATTTCACCAAGGGCAAACAGATCCTGGTCGGCTCCTCGATGGGCGCCTGGATCGCGCTGCGCATGGTGCAGGAATTGCGCAAGGCTGATGACAGCAACGTCGCCGGCCTGGTCCTGCTGGCGCCGGCACCGGATTTTACCGCTGAACTGATCGAACCGGTGCTGACCAAGGCGCAGAAGCGCGATCTCGCCAAAAAAGGTTTCTTCGAAGAGCCGTCGGACTATTCCACGGAACCCTACATCTACACCCGCGCCCTGATCGAGGACGGGCGCGACAACCTGACAATGACAGGCCCGATCGACACCCATTGCCCGGTGCATATCCTGCAGGGCCTGGCCGATGCGGATGTGCCGGCAAGCCATGCACTGAAGCTGGTCAGCCTGCTGCCCGCCGACGACGTGACCCTGTCGCTGATCCCTGACGGCGACCATCGCCTGTCGCGACCGCAGGATCTCGACATGCTGGTGCGGGCCGTCGATGCGATGGCGCAGAGGGGAAACTGATGCGCCTTTCCATTCCGATATCCGCCTTCGTCGCGGCGATCGTCGGCTTCGGCGGCACGCTGGCCATCGTCATCGCCGCCGCCAACGCAGTCGGCGCGACGCAGATCGAGACGGCAAGCTGGGTGACGACGATCTGCCTGGCCATGGCGATCGAGAGCCTGTGGCTGTCATGGCGCACGAAAATGCCAGTCATCACCGCCTGGTCGACGCCGGGCCTGGCGCTGATCGCGGCATCGAGCGGCTTTTCGATGGGTGAGGCCGTCGCCGCCTTCATCGTCACCGGCGTCCTTCTGATCGCCACCGGGCTGTTTCGGCCCCTGACGAAGCTGATCTCGAGAATACCGCCTTCCGTCGCCTCGGGCATGCTGGCCGGTATCGTCGTCACCTTCGCGCTCAATGCGGTGAAGACCATTCCCATCGACCCGTGGCTGATCCTGCCGCTGATTGCAGCCTTCTTCGTCATCCGCCTGTTCAACCCGGCGCTGTCGGTGCTGGCGGTGCTGATCGGCGGTGGCCTTGCCGCTTTCCTCACCGGCCGTGTCGGCGGCCTGCCGACACCGGAACTGTCGACGCTGACGCTGATTGCGCCTGATTTCACCGCCAAGGCGGTGATCGGGCTGGCACTGCCGCTCTATCTCGTCACCATGGCTTCCCAGAACCTGTCCGGCCTCGCCGTGCTGCGCGCCGCCGGCTACCATCCGGAGCCCGGCCCGCTGATCGGCGTCACCGGCCTGTTTTCGCTGCTGTCGGCGCCGTTCGGCGGCTCGACCACCAATCTGGCGGCGATCTCGGCCGCGATCTGCACCGGGCCGGACGTCCACCCCGACCCCGCCGAGCGCTGGAAGACCGGGCCGTTCTATGCGCTCGCCTATCTCATCTTTGCGATTTTCGGCGCTTCGCTGGTGGCGATCTTCGCGGTGCTGCCACAGAGCCTGATCGTACTGGTGGCGGGCCTGGCGCTGATGGCGTCGCTCGCCAACGCGCTTTCTATCGCGCTGAAGGAAGAGGCGGATCGCATGGCCGCCACCGTCACCTTTGTCGTCACCGCGTCGGGTCTGACGCTGTTCGGCGTTGGCGCCGCATTCTGGGGCCTGATTGCCGGGCTGGTCGTGCTTTTCCTCGATATGATCAAAAAGCGATAAACATTTCAGATGCTTGTCCGGATTTGGCGGACATTGTCTTGAATCGCCGTTTTTCTCTTCCCATTTCGATTCCACGCAGCCGGGTTTGGCTGTCTCCAACCGAAGGAATGGGAGAAAATGAACACATCCGCATTGATCCGTCCGGCCTGGACGCCGGCAACCATCGCGTTGATGGTTGTGGGTTTCATGGTGTTCTGGCCACTCGGCTTCGCCATGCTCGCCTACATCATCTGGGGCGACCGCCTCGATGGCTTCAAGCGTGACGTCAACCGCGCGACCGACGGCATCTTCGCCGGTTGCCGCCGCGGTTCCGACAAGGCCGCGCGCTGGGGCAATGGTTCCGCCCGCACCGGCAACGTCGCTTTCGACGACTGGCGCGAAAAGGAACTTGAGCGGCTGAACGAAGAGCGCCGCAAGCTCGACGAGATGCTGACCCAGTTCGACGAATACGCCCGCGAATTGCGCCGCGCCAAGGACCAGGACGAGTTCGACCGCTTCATGGCCAACCGCAACAAGTCGACGGCGCCGACGAAGACCGATCCGAGCACCGGAACGACGACCACCAAGCGTGGCAAGGGTTCGAACCTGCTTGACGACTGAGATCCGGCGACTGGTCACATCGTGAAAAACGGCGTCGCGCGAGCGGCGCCGTTTCTTTTTTGTTCTAGTCGTTTTTCTCGAATCGCGTATCGTCCCGCCATGACTCTCGGCTTCTTTCGCAATCTGACAAAGCCCAAGCCCACGCCTGTCGTGGAGCGCGAATATTGCGTCGCCGGTCGCACGCTGCCGCTCAAGATCGTCGAGAGCGCCAGGGCGCGCCGAATGACGCTGCGTATCGATTCAGGCGGCCAGGGCCTGCGCATCACCGTGCCGCCAGGCCTGCGCCGCGGCGAAGTGGACAGGTTCCTCGAGCGGCATCAGGACTGGCTGGAGCAGCGACTGGCCAAGGTGCCGACGCGGCCGCAGGTGCGGCCCGGCATCAGGATCCCGGTGCGCGGCGTGCCGCACCGCATCGTCCATGAACCGTCAAAGCGCGGCACCGTCACCGTGTCGCGCGACGAACGTGGTCCGCTCTTGATCGTGCATGGCGACCGCATTCATCTGCCGCGCCGCCTCGCCGATTTCCTCAAGCGCGAGGCCAAGAAGGAAATCGAGAAGCTGGTGGCCAAGCACACCGAGGCGCTTGGCAAGCGCGCCAAGGCGATCCGCTTCAAGGACACGTCAAGCCGCTGGGGGTCATGCACCTCCGAAGGCAATCTGTCCTTTTCCTGGCGCATCATGATGGCGCCGTCGCCGGTCATCAACTATCTCGTCGCGCATGAAGTGGCGCATCTCAAGGAGATGAACCACGGCCCGAAATTCTGGAAACTGTGCGAAAAGCTCTGCCCCGACACCGATCGCTGCAAGGACTGGCTGAAGCGCAATGGCGGTGCGCTGCAGGCGATCATGTTCGAGTAGATCGCTCAATCGTCGTTGGCGGCGTTCAAGTCTTCGGGCCGCAACCCCTCATCGCCATGATGCGGCCACGGCAGGAAATTGCCGTCGAACTCATCGCCGCCGAAATAGTCGAGCGCGCGGTGCGCCTCGGCGCCATTGAAGGCGGCCTTGTCGATCAGGTGCGCGATGACCTCGCGCGCCTGCGCAATCTTCTGCCTGAGTTCGGCTACGGTTCTGTCGGCCATGATCGTGCTCCCGCCTTGCGTCCTGTCCATCCATAGGTAGCGCCTTTGGCCGTGCCGGCAAACAGCATGCTTTTTCTCGACTCTTATCGCTTTTCATGCCAATTCCCGCGCCATGGCACTCGACATCAAAATCTGCGGCTTGAAGACCGACGCGGCAATGGCCGCGGCGCTGGCTGGCGGCGCCAACCATGTCGGGTTTATCTTCTTCGCCAAAAGCCCGCGCTATGTCGAACCTGCCGAGGCTGGCCGTCTGCGCGAGGCCGCGCGCGGCAAGGCGATGGCGGTTGCCGTCACCGTCGATGCCGGCGACGCCTTCCTGGATGAAATCGTTGCCAAAATGCAGCCCGACATGCTGCAGCTGCACGGCGCGGAAACGCCCGAGCGCGTCGCCGAGGTCAAAGCCCGCTATGGCCTGCCGGTGATGAAGGCGCTGCCGCTCAGCGAGGCCGCCGATCTCGAACGAATGAAGCCATTCATCGGCATAGCCGACCGGTTCCTGTTCGACGCCAAGCCGCCGAAAGGCTCCGAACTGCCGGGCGGCAATGGTGTTGCCTTCGACTGGCGCATTCTCGCCGGCCTTGACGGCGGCGTCGATTACATGCTTTCCGGTGGGCTCAACGCCGCCAATATCGGCGATGCCCTTCGGCTTGCCAACCCGCCTGGAATCGACATTTCTTCAGGCGTGGAAAGCGCACCGGGCGTCAAGGATCCGGCGCTGATCGAACAGTTTTTCCGGGCCGTCAGGGCCGCGCGGAACACCCGCGCAGCCTAGTGGTGCCTCAAACCAGAGCATGTCCCGGAAAAGTGGGAACCGGTTTTCCGACAAGGACATGCCTCATAGTCAAGATGCCAGGAGATCGGCGATGAACAAGCCGGCGACACCCAATTCCTTCCGCACCGGGCCCGACGAACAGGGCATGTTCGGCATTTTCGGCGGTCGTTTCGTTGCCGAAACGCTAATGCCGCTGATCCTCGATCTGGAGCGGCACTGGAACGAGGTCAAGAACGATGCGGATTTCAGGGCTGAGCTGACTGACCTGTCGACCCACTATGCCGGACGGCCGTCGAAGCTTTATTTCGCCGAAGGCCTCACGAAGCATCTTCGTGAGGTTTCCTCGGCCAGGGGCCTCGCGGGCGGCGCGAAGGTCTACTTCAAGCGGGAGGATTTGAACCACACCGGTTCGCACAAGATCAACAACTGCCTCGGCCAGATCCTGCTGGCCAAGCGCATGGGCAAGAAGCGCATCATCGCCGAGACCGGCGCCGGCCAGCACGGCGTGGCCTCGGCCACGGTTGCGGCCCGCTTCGGCTTTCCCTGCGTCGTCTACATGGGCGCCACAGACGTTGCCCGGCAAAGCCCGAACGTCTTCCGCATGAAGCTGCTCGGCGCCGAAGTGCGCCCGGTGACCGCCGGCCACGGCACGCTGAAGGACGCCATGAACGAGGCGTTGCGCGACTGGGTCACCAATGTCGAGGACACCTATTACCTGATCGGCACCGCCGCCGGCCCGCATCCCTATCCGGAGCTGGTGCGCGACTTCCAGTCGGTGATCGGCATCGAGGCGCGGGCACAGATCCTCGAGCAGGAAGGCCGGCTGCCCGACACCATCATCGCCGCTGTCGGCGGTGGTTCGAACGCCATCGGCCTGTTCCATCCCTTCCTCGACGACAAGGAGGTCCGCATCATCGGCATCGAAGCCGGCGGTCGCGGTCTCGACGGCATCGAGCATTGCGCCTCGATGAATGCCGGCGCGCCGGGCGTGCTGCATGGCAACCGCACCTATCTCCTGCAGAATTCCGACGGCCAGATCATGGACGGCCATTCGATCTCGGCCGGCCTCGACTATCCCGGCGTCGGGCCGGAGCATTCCTGGCTGCGCGATTCAGGCCGGGTCGAATACGTGCCGATCCTCGATGACGAGGCGCTGGAGGCTTTCAAGCTGACGACGCGCGTCGAAGGCATCATCCCGGCGCTGGAATCGGCGCACGCCATCGCGCATGCGGTGAAGATCGTGCCTGCCATGGACAAGGATCAGATCGTCATCGTCAACCTGTCCGGCCGTGGCGACAAGGACGTGCACACGGTGGCCAGCATGCTGGGCATGGAGATCTGATCATGGCCACCCGCATCGACCGCCGCATGGCGAAGCTCAGGACCGAAGGCCGCCCGGCGCTCGTCACCTATTTCATGGGCGGCGACCCCGACTACGATACCTCTTTGTCGATCATGAAGGCGTTGCCGGGCGCAGGTTCCGATATCATCGAGCTCGGCATGCCGTTCTCCGATCCGATGGCCGACGGCCCGGCGATCCAGGCGGCGGGCTTGCGGGCGCTGAAAGGCGGCCAGACGCTGGCCAAGACGCTGAAGATGGCGGCCGACTTCCGCGCTGGCGACAATGAAACGCCGATCGTGCTGATGGGCTACTACAATCCGATCTACATCTATGGCGTCGACCGCTTCCTCAAGGACGCGATCGCCAGCGGCATCGACGGGCTGATCGTCGTCGACCTGCCCCCGGAGATGGACGAGGAACTGTGCATTCCGGCATTGAAAGCCGGCATCAACTTCATCCGGCTGGCGACGCCGACGACCGACGACAAACGCCTGCCCAAGGTGCTGCAGAACACGTCGGGCTTCGTCTATTACGTGTCGATGACCGGCATCACCGGCTCGGCGCTGGCCGACACCGGCAAGGTGGCGGCGGCGGTCAAGCGCATCAAGGGCCACACCGACCTGCCGGTCTGCGTCGGCTTCGGCGTCAAGACCGCCGAGCAGGCCCGGGTGATCGGCGCCAATGCCGACGGCGTCGTCGTCGGCACCGCGATCGTCAATGCGGTGGCCAATGTGCTGGGGCCGAAGGGCGAGAAGACCGCCGATCCGGCCGAGGCCGTCGCCACGCTGGTCAGCGGCCTAGCGCAAGGCGTGCGCTCGGCCCGCCTTGCTGCTGCCGAATAGTTTCCCTACGTCAGGTCTTGTGCATGCCGTTATCCCAGAACCGGTTCCCACTTTTGGGCGACATGCATTAGCAACTCTTCGTCAGGACAGGAGCCGAAGCGATGAACTGGATCACCAATTACGTTCGCCCGAAGATCAATTCGATGCTCGGCCGGCGCACCGACATGCCCGAGAATCTCTGGATCAAGGATCCGGAGACCGGCGAGATGGTGTTCCACAAGGACCTGGAATCGAACCAGTTCGTCATTCCCTCGTCCGGTCATCACATGAAGATCTCGGCCAAGGAGCGGCTGAAATTCTTCTTCGATGGCGGCAAATACGAGACCCTGGACAACCCGAAGGTGATGCAGGATCCGCTGAAATTCCGCGACGAGAAGCGCTATGTCGACCGGTTGAAGGACGCCAAGGCCAAGACCGGCCTTGAGGACGCGATCATCAATGCGCTGGGCACCGTCGAGGGTCTGCCGGTTGTGGTTACGGTGCAGGACTTCGCCTTCATGGGCGGTTCGCTCGGCATGGCCGCCGGCGACGCCATCGTGCACGGCTTCGAAGTGGCCCTGCAGCGCAAGCGGCCGCTGATCCTGTTTGCCGCTTCCGGCGGCGCCCGCATGCAGGAAGGTATTTTGTCCCTGATGCAACTGCCGAGGACAACGGTCGGTGTCGACCGGCTGAAGGAAGCCGGCCTGCCCTACATCGTCGTTTTGACCAACCCGACCACGGGCGGCGTGACCGCCTCCTACGCCATGCTGGGCGACGTGCACATCGCCGAGCCCGGCGCGCTGATCGGCTTTGCCGGACCGCGCGTCATCGAACAGACGATCCGCGAGAAACTGCCCGATGGCTTCCAGCGCTCCGAATATCTGATGGAGCACGGCATGGTCGACATGGTCGTATCCAGGCTGGAAATGCGTGAAACGATCGCGCGCCTGCTCAAGATGCTGCTCAAGCTGCCGGAAGAGCAAAAAACGCTGGAGCCGGAAATCCTGCCGCCGGCGGTGGTTGCCGCGGAAGCTCGGCCGCAAGCCTGAAGCGACACGAAGCGCCGCGACCGCGATTGCACGAGGGCTTCGGCGCGCTGTAGCCTTTGATTGCCATGGCCATCCGAAACCGATTCTGGTTTTCAGGCTCATGCGCTAGGATTCCACCATGACGACGCTTGCCGCCGACCGCGAAATCGAAGCCCTGATGGCGCTTCATCCGAAAGGCTTCGACCTTTCGCTCGACCGCATTTCGCGGCTGCTGGAGCGGCTTGACAATCCGCAGGACCGGCTGCCCCCGGTCATCCACATCGCCGGCACCAACGGCAAAGGTTCGTGCGCAGCCTTTTCACGCGCCCTGCTCGAGGCTGCGGACTACCGCGTCCATGTCCATACCTCGCCGCATCTGGTCAACTGGCATGAGCGTTACCGGCTGGCCGCCGATGGCGGCGGCAGGCTGGTCGAGGACAGGGTTTTCGCCGATGCCATTGCCCGTGCCGCCAGGGCCAATGAAGGCGAGAAGATCACCGTCTTCGAGATCCTCACCGCCGTCACCTTCCTGTTGTTTTCCGAACACCAGGCCGACGCCGCCATCATCGAGGTCGGGCTCGGCGGCCGCTTCGACGCGACCAATGTCGTCAAGGAGCCGGCCGTGTCGGTAATCATGCCGGTGTCGCTCGACCATGAGGCCTATCTCGGCGACCGTGTCGAACTGATCGCGGCCGAAAAGGCCGGTATCATCAAGCCCGGCTGTCCGGTGGTCATCGGCGCGCAGGAAAGCGAGACGGCGCTGCAGGTGCTGATCGAAACCGCCGAGCGGCTTGAATGCCCCACCTTCGTCTACGGCCAGGACTTCCTTGCCTTCGAGGAGAACGGCCGCATGGTCTACCAGGACGAAGACGGCTTGATGGACCTGCCACCGCCCAGGCTGCCCGGCCGCCACCAGTTCGCCAATGCGGCGGCGGCGATCGCCGCGGTCAAAGCGGCCGGTTTCGAGATCAGCCATCGCGCCGCCGAAAAGGCGATGGTCAATGTCGCCTGGCCCGGCCGCATGCAGAAGCTCGTGCAGGGCCGGCTGGCCGAACTGGCACCCAAGGGCGCCGATATCTGGCTCGACGGTGGCCACAATCCGGGCGCCGGCGTGGTGGTTGCCGAAGCGCTGGCCGAGCAGGAAGAGAAGAACCCGCGTCCGCTGTTCCTCATCTCGGGCATGATCAACACCAAGGACCAGAGCGGCTATTTCCGTGCCTTCAAGGGCCTCGCCCGGCATGTCTACACGGTGCCGGTGAGCCTCAGCGAGGCCGGCGTGCCGAACGACGAACTGGCGATCCGCGCAACGGAAGCCGGGCTGACCGCCGAGCCGGTGAGTTCCGTCGCCAGCGCGCTGATGCTGCTGCGCGACACCTGGGACGGCCCGTCGCCACGCATCCTGATCAGCGGTTCGTTGTATCTGACCGGAGCGGTGCTGGCCGAGAACGGCACCCCGCCGACCTGAAGCAGGCGACTATTCATGCCTTGGGTGGCTGCGGCGGCTGAGGCCGAACCTTGGCTTTCGACCTTCAGAAATCCCACGGTGAGATCAGATCAAGGCTGGTGGTGCCAAAGTCGCTGAGATTGCGCGTTGCCAGCCGGCCACCGTTCACGCGCGCTATCGCCGCAATCATGCCATCGGGGGCTGACATACCGCGACCTTGGCGTGTCGCGGCCCCCATGATCTCGCCGTAAGCCAAGGCAGCATCTTCAGTCAGTCCAAAAATCCGGCCGGCAAATCGATGGCGCCACCGGGAAAGTCCCTGCTCCAGCCGATCGGCACGCTCATCAGGCCGTATTTTTTGGATGCCGAAGGCGATTTCAGCAATCGTCACTGTGGGAAGGGCCAGTTCAGCGTCATTGCGGACAAGCCATGCCAGGACAGCTTGGTCCGGCGCCTTCTTCAGACTCTCCGAAATCACGTTGGTATCGACGAAAATCAAAGCTCAAGTCCCGAATGAACCTGGCGGCCTTCGCGAATGATCTTTTCCAGATCGATGTCGGCGCCATGGTCTGCAGTCAAGCTGGCATAGAAGGTGGAAGCAGGTTCACGGCCAGCTTCACGAATTTCGTAGGATTCGAGCGCACGTTCGACCACATCGGCTATCGAACGATTTTCACGACGAGCAAGTCTATGAGCCAGGTCGCGTGCTTTTGCGCTTCGGACTGAGAGTTGTGGTTCGGCCATTTCGAACTCCCTTTTAGAACGGATATAGGCCGATCCACTGCTGCCATCAAGGTGGCAGTTGATGGCGTGCCATCACGCGGTGGATTTCCAGCGCATTGATAGGCGACGTTACTTCAGCTCGATCTCGATAAAGGCGTATTCGCCTTCATTGGCGTTGATGACGTCGTGCTCTACGCCCTCCTTGCGGAAATAGGGCGCGCCCTTCTTCATCTCGGCGAAGGATTCGCCGTCCTTGGTCAACAGCTTCACCTTGCCGTCCATCAGCGGCACGACGACGTAGTCGTGGCCGTGGCGATGCCAGCCGGTGTTCTCGCCCGGCGCGAAGCGGTATTCGGTGACGATGACACGCTCGTTGTCGATGAAGACGGTGGCCTTGGCGGATCCGGTCATGGGGTTCTCCTGTCTGCCTCGAGCAGATGACATGGAGTGCCCGGACGCGAGGGCCAGAGCCACGCACCGATGACGCCAACAAAAAGCCCGGCGCGAGGCCGGGCTTGATATCAGGAATTTCAGATGGGTCAGGCGAGGTTGCCATTGATCCAGTGCGACAGCGCGGTCTTCGGCGCGGCACCGACCTTCATGTCGGCCATTTCGCCGCCCTTGAAGATCATCAGCGTCGGGATCGAGCGCACGCCGAACTGGGCGGCAAGCTCCGGATTCTCGTCGATGTTGAGCTTGGCGATCTTGACCTTGGCGCCAAGTTCGGTGGCGATATCTTCGAGCGCCGGCGCAATCATCTTGCAGGGACCGCACCATTCCGCCCAGAAATCGACGACGACCGGTACGTTGGCGTCAAGCACGTCAGCCTGGAAGTTGCTCTTGTCGACCTTCACGGTTGCCATATGGAAAAATCCTTTTGAAAGTTTTTGTCCCACCAAATGTGGTGGTGATCGCGCCCTTCTTCAAGCAGGTGTTGTGTCACGCTCCCGTGAGTCGAGCAAGGGCGTCGTCCATGGCGCTGGCAGGCAGTTCGATCAGCCGCGGCGCCTCGGTGAACAGCAAGGCCGCCTTGACCGTGCGGCCGGGATAGAGCGGCTGCAACAGCGCGCGGTAGAGCGCCAACTGCAGGACATAGGCCGGCGGCACCTCGGCCAGAGTGGCGGGCGCCGGCCGGTTGGTCTTGTAGTCGACAATCGATACCGTGTCCGGCGTTACCGCCAGCCGGTCGATCTTGCCGGAAATCGAGCGCTTCTTGCCCTTGACCTCCAAGCTGCCCATGATCGCAACCTCGGCACGCGACGATGGCGCAAACAGCTGACCGAAGCCGGGATCGGCAAGGATCGATGTGACCGACGCCAGGGCCTTTTCACGCTCTGATGGCGGCCAGTCCGCACCAGTTCGCAAGAGATAGCGTTCTGCCGCTCCCGCACGTTCGGGCTCGGCAATACCGGGCAGCATCTGCAGCAGTTTGTGGAGGGCGAGCCCACGCAGCACGGCAAGGCCGGGCTCGGCATCGGCGTCGAGCACCGGCGACGCCTTGTCGACAACGGCTTGCTTGCCTTCGTCGATCAGCGCCGAGGCGCCCGATGGCGACAACGGACGCGGCAGATCCTCGAAGGGCGGCAAGGGCCGGAACAGCGTCGCCGGCAAAGGCCCGAAAGCGTCGGCCTGCCGTACCTGATCGGCGGAACTTGGCGCGACGGGGGGCAGCTTGGTGACATGGAAACGGTGCACCGGCTCGCCGCCGGCGGGATGCGCACGCTGCTCGCTCTCCGGCGCACCGATCAGCGCGCGGCTGACGATCGAGTGCCAGGTGCCGGCGTTCGGCGCCCGCTTGCCATGATAGCCGCAGACGATCAGCCGGTCCTCGGCACGGGTCATGCCGACATAGAGCAGCCGGCGGTATTCGTCGTCGGCGAGTTCTCGTGCCCTTGAGGCCGCCGCTTTCGAAAAACCGTTGGCGACCTCGCTGGCCGAACGCCAGAGATAGCCCTTGCCGTCCCAGTTCGCGCCGGAGCCATCGAAGGGCATCAGGCGCGGCAAATGCTGGTCGCTGAACGGCGCGGAACCGCCATCGACCAGGAACACGACGGGCGCTTCCAAGCCCTTGGCGGCGTGCACGGTCATGACCCGGATCTCGTCGCGGGTCTGGTCCATCTCGCGCTTGATCTCGGGACCGGCGTTTTCCAGTGTCGACAGGAAGGCTTCGAGCCCCGGCAGGCCGGTTCGCTCCTCGGCAAGGCAGAAGCTGAGGAACTCGTCGAGAATATCGCCGGCTTCGGGCCCGAGCCGCGCGATCATCTTGCGGCGCACGCCATCGCGCGCCAGCAGGGCGGCGTAGAATTCGAACACCGGCTTAAACGCGGCTTCGTTCGTCCAGATGTCGACCTGGGCGACGATCTTCGCCAGTCTCTCGCTTTCGCCGGCGTGCTGTCGCAGCGATGCGATCAATGACAGGCCGGCCGGCCTCTGCGCGGCGAGCGTGAAAAGCGCCTCTTCCGGCAGATCGAAGATCGGGCTGCGCAACACGGCGGCAAGCGACAAATCGTCCTGCGGCTGGATGAGGAGGTGACCGAGCGCGATCAGGTCCTTGACCGCGATGTGCCCGGGCAGGCTCAACCGGTCGGCGCCGGCAACCGGAATGTCGCGGCGTTTGAGTGCGCGGGTCAGGGCATGGACGAAGCGATCGCGCTTGCGCACCAGCACCAGCACATCGCCCGGCCGCAGCCGCTTGCCGCGGCCTTCGATGATTTCGCCACTGCCGATCCAGCCGGCGATGGTGGCGGCGACGTTCTCGGCCACGCGCACCGCCGGCGCGTGGGCATGGTCGATGGCTTGCGTCCAGTCGTCGGGCTCATCGACAACATCGGCGCCGACCGACGGCCACACCTCGACATAGCCCGGCGCGTCGGTGCGGATCGCCTGGTGGCGAAGCGGATCGGGATCATGACTGATGCCGCGCCGCACGGCTGGATCGGCGAAGACGCGGTCGACCGCGGTCAGAACATCGTCGGTCGAGCGGAACGACCAGGTCAGCTTGAGATCGGCGAAGGACGCCTCGGCGTCACGCACTCGTCCGGCAAACAACAGCCGGCTGTCGGCGAAGGAGTCCGGGGCCGCACCCTGGAACGAATAGATCGACTGCTTCTCGTCGCCGACGGCGAACACCGTGCGATGGACCCTGTCGCGTGCGCCAAAGCCGGCAAAGAATTCCTCCGCCAGCCGTTTCACCACTTCCCATTGGTCCGGACTGGTGTCCTGCGCCTCGTCGAGCAGGATGTGGTCGATGCCCTGGTCGAGCTTGTACTGCACCCAGGGGCCGGCGTCCGGCCGCGCCAGCAGGTTGACGGTGCGGGTGATCAGGTCGTTGAAATCGAGGAAGCCGCGGCTGCGCTTCAGCATTTCGTAGCGGGCGATCAGCCAGTCGGCGATGGTCAGCGCGGCAGCCGTGCCTTCAAGCATCCGGAACAGGGCCAGCCGATCGGTGGTTTCGACTATGGCGTTGGCGGCCGAGAGATAACGCTCCGCCAGATCCGGCAACCGGTCGACCAGGGCCTTCTTGAAGGCCTTTGCCGGGTCGTAAGCGTCGCCATCGGTCTTGAGGAAGGCTCGCGCGAGCAGTTGCAGGCGGCGAATGGGATCGCCCTCGGCAAAGGCCTGCCGCGCATAGGGCAGGATGTTGTTCAGCACCGATCTGGCGTCGGTGGCCTCGGCGGCGTGGGCGAAGCCGGCAAAATAGTCGGGCAGGAAGCCCGGCAACGGCCATACCGAAGCGGCTATGCCCTCGGCTGTCTGGCCTGGATGGAAATGGAATTCGTCGAACAGGGCCTGGAAGTGCGTGCCATCGCGCCCGACCGCGTCGATGAAATGGCGCAAGCCGTCGCGCTTGCGCACAATCTCACCCAGCAAGGCGTCGAGCCCGGCTTCGCCGCCCCGATCGAGAATGGAGGCAAAAGCCTCGGCCAGATCCCTGTCACCGGCGGACGTGCCCGAAATCATCTCGCGGCGCGCCGCGGCAAACAGCGATGCCTCCATCTGGCCGTCGAGCATCTCGAAATGGGCCGGGATGTTGGCCTCCAGCGGGAACTGGTGCAGCACCGATTCGCAGAAGGCGTGGATGGTCTGGATCTTCAGCCCGCCGGGCGTTTCCAGCGCCTCGGCGAACAGGCGCCGCGCCCGGCGCATGGTCTCGAGATCGGGCCGGCGCCTCTCCAGCGCCTCGACCTTTGCCGTCAGATCCACGTCACCAAGCGTCGTCCACTCCGACAGTGTCGAAAAGACCCGGTTCGACATGTTGGCGGCGGCGGCGCGCGTATAGGTCAGGCACAGGATCTTCGACGGATCGGTGCCGCGCAGCAGCAGCCGGATGACGCGCTGGGCCAGCACATGGGTCTTGCCGGAGCCGGCATTGGCCGACACCCAGGCGGAATTGCCGGGGTCGGCGGCGCGGGCCTGGCTGGTCGCGGTGTCGCTGGGAATGGGATAGGCCTTCTTCATGCCTCCCCTCCCTCGTCGCCGGCATCGCCGCCTGCCGACCATTCGAGCACGCGGGCAAGATGGTCGTAGTCGCCATCCGTCTCGCCTTCGCGGAACGGCAGCGCGCGCGACAGATACCCGGTCGCAGGGTCCGCATAGTGGATCAGCAGCTTTTCCAGCCGTGCCCAAGCCTCTTCGGCAAGATCGGTCGCGGTTCGCGGCTGGCGGTTGTGTTCGAGGATGGATTCCTCGAACACCTCGCCATTCGGCTTCAGCCTGATGAAAGCCAGTTGAGAGGGCTCACGCACGCCCAAATCCTTGAAGGCGCCGCGCCTGAGCAGCGCGCCCTCCAGCGCCAGTTGCGGCGCAAGCAGTGTGTGCGCCTGCGCCTTGGACGGCGAGGAGCCGGTCTTGTAGTCCAGTATGTCGGCCATGCCGCCGGCCAGAAGGTCGACGCGGTCGGCGTAGCCGGACAGCGTCACGCCGGATTGGCCGACAACGGTCTTTCCGGCGCGCTCCTCGGCATGGCGCCTTGTCACAGCATCAGCGCGCGTGCGCTCCCACTCGATGATGTTGGCGGCGAGTTTCTCGAAGCGCGGCCACCACACCGCCTCGACATCGGCCGGAAGGGCGGCTTCGGCAAAGCAGGCGCGGCCGGCGGCGATGAGGCCGGCAAGCGCATCGGGAGCGCGCGGATCGGCGACGCTGCCTGAGAACAGGTGCAGGATGGCGTGAAACAGCGTGCCGCGCTCGGCCGCACCAGGATCGCGAATGACCGGATCGAGCGGCATCAGGCCGAGGATGCGTCTTGCATAGACGGCGTAGGGATCACGGCGCAGGGTCTCGATCTCGGTGACCGAGAAATGCGTCGGGCGCACCGACGGCGGCGGCTTCGGCTGCGGCCGTGGCGCGAAATCCTGCCTTGGGCCGGCATCCAGCGCGCGCGCCCAGGCGAGCAGCTCATCGCCACGCCGTCGCAGCTCCGCTGCCTGGTCGCTGCCGATGAAGGTCAGCAGCCGCCGAAGCCAGCGCGACGGCACGGCGGGTGCATCGCCGGCACGTGCCGAGCGGGACAGCACCACCTTCCCGGCGCCCATGGCTATCTGGAAATCATGCGCGGCAAGGCCGATACGCCGCTCGGGCGGCTCGAGGTCGATGCCGGTCTTCATCAGCCGCGACATGAAGCGGTCGCTCTCTGGCTTGCGCGGCCATACGCCCTCGTTGAGCCCGCCGATGACCAGCGTGTCGACGGTCTGCAACCGGGCTTCCAGCGCGCCCCAGATGGCGATGTTCCGGTCGGTGCCTTGTGCCGGCTTGACCGTTTCAGGCGCGATCAGCGCCGCCATGATGTCGGGCCACTCGGTCGCCGCGAAGGACAGCGAAGCCGAAGCCGCGACCAGCCCGCGCAGCAGTTCGGCAAGCTTCTCGCCGGCGTCACCGGCATAGATCTCGCCAAGACCCCCGTCGGCGGAGCGCCCGAGATTTTCGAGTGTCACGACACTGGCCCTGACAAGCGCGGCAAGGTCGGCGTCATCCCGGCCTCGGAAGGCTGCGAGCGGCGCCAGCGCCTGCTTGAGACGTTCGAGCAAATTCCGCGCAGTTTCGATAGAGCGCACGGTCAGCCGGGAAAACCAGAAGGGCTGCCGGCTGCCGCCGCCCAAGCCGGTGAGGCGGGCTTCGAACAGTTCCGGTAGCGAAACGATGTCGGGGCGGCCGGTCCCGCCGCGCAACGCCACCAGTTCGATCAGCTCCGCCGCGTGGCGCACATCGGCCCGTTCGAGGCCGAGGCCGAGCAGCGGATGCTTGAGCAGCGACAGCAGGCCAACCGGATCGCCTGGCCGGAACAGTGCCTCGAGCGCCAGCCTGAGCAGGCTGGCCGCCGGGGTGTTGGCGAGCGGTGTGCCACCGGAATCGTCGGCAACGACGCCGAAGCGCTGGAGCTCGATCGAGACGCGCCGCGCCAATGCGCGGTCGCCGGTGACGAGAGCCGCCCTTTGGCCGGGCTGTTCGACCGCGCGCTTGAGCGCGACGGCGATGGCGACGGCCTCATCACGTTCGCTGGCGGCTTCGAGCAAGGTCACCTCGGCGAAGGCGCCGGCAATGTCGGACGCCGGGAAACCGGCACGTGTCTCGGCCCAGAGTTCGGTGGTTTCGGCCGGCCGCAGCGCTTCGCCGACAAGGGCAGCGCGAAGCGCACGTCGCGGTTCGGCCACGCCAATCTCCTCGACGTCGCCGCGCAATACGCCGATCTTGCCGATCAGCCTGGCCAAGCCATATTGCGGGTGGCCGAGTACGGCTGGACGCGCGCCAGGCGCGGCAATCGCCTGGAACGACGCTTCGTCCAGCGTTCGGTCGAGACCCGGCAGCACGATGGCGCCGCCGGGCAGGCGCGCGATCGCGGCAAGCAATTCGGCCGTCGCTGGTATCGAGCCGGTCGAGCCTGCGGCGATGACCGGGCCGGCGGGCGGATTGCGCTGCAGCCGCGCCGCCTCGGCGCGGATCAGCGCGCTGCGATGCGCGGCCGGATTGGAGCGGTCGCTTTCCGCGAGGAATTTCGGCCAGGCTTCGGTGACGATGCCGAGGAATTCGAGCGTCACCTGCCACCATCCGGCGAGATTGCCGGTCACCAGATCGGTGAGCTTGGCCCAGTCGGTGCCTTCCGTCTCGATCTCGTCCATCAGCCGGGCGAGATCGCGCGCCAGCCAGATCGCGTCGGCGGTGGAAGCCGGGATGACGATCTCCTCGGCGAAAAGGGCGGCGACATGTGCCGGCAGCCGGCGTTTCCAGGCGCGCACCAGCGGCGTCAGCAGCAACAGGCGTTCGGTTGCCGAAATCGGCGGCGCCAGATCGATGGCCGCCGATGCCTCGGTCTCGAACGCAGCCTCATCCTCGTCGAATTCGCCGAGTGGCCGGATGACCGGCAGGATCGCCGAGCCGCCGCCGCCGCGTGCCGCCAGGCTGTCGACGAAGACACCCCGCAAGGCACGCGCGGCACGGCGTGTCGGCACATAGATGGTGACATCGACCAAAGCGAGCGGGTCGCCGTCGAATCGAAACCCCGGAACAAGACGACCGGCAAGCAGCGCCTCGGCAAGCGTCGGCAGAAACGGCGCTCCGGGCGGGATCGAGAAAACGCGGCTGGAGCCGCTCATTGCGACTCGATGAGCGCACCGGCGACCGCCGCTTCCGCGAGCGGTACGGCATCGGGCGTGCCGACGGTGATCCAGTGGCCATGCATGGGCATGCCGAACAGGCGCCCTGCGGCGATGGCGGAATCGAAATAGGCGTTGAGCGAGTGCGGCCCGGTCGGTGCGCCCTTGAACACGCGCGGATGGACGATCGCCGCGCCGGCATAGATCAGCCCCGCCGGATCCCCCTTTGAACGCCGCAAGCCGCCATCCGGCGCCACCAGGAAATCGGTGCTGCCGCAGTGTCCGGTCGCCTGTTGGAGATCCGCCAGCATCAGCAGAATATCCATTTTCGCCGCGTCCCATGCAAGGGCGAGGCGCTGGAGATTGAGAGGACCGTCATCGATCCAGAAGGTGTCGGCATTGAGGATGTAGAAGGGTCGCTCGCCCAGTTCCGGCAGCGCCTTGACGATGCCGCCGGCCGAATCGAGCAGTTGTTCGCTCTCGTCGGAAATGACGATTTTTGGCGCGCGGCGCGCGGCGACATGGGCGAGGATCTGTTCGGGAAAATAGTGGATGTTGACCACGGCCTTCGCGACACCGGCGGCAGCCAGGCTGTCGAGGCTCCAGTCGAGCAACGTCTTGCCGGCAATCCTGACCAGCGGCTTGGGAATGGTGTCGGTAATCGGCCGCATGCGTTTGCCAAGGCCGGCGGCAAGTACGATGGCGGTGTCCGGTCCTGCTGTCACAGCGCTCGCTCCTCCAGCAAACCGTGGGCATCGTAGAACTCGCGCAGGCTTGCCAGCGCCGGATGAGACAAGGCCCGGCGCAGATAATCGCGAATGCGCGGCAGGTGTTTTAGATAATAGGGCTTGCCGTCGCGCTTTTCGAGGCGGACGAAGATGCCGAGGATCTTGGAATTTCGTTGCGCCGCCATGATGGCGTAGGATTCCAGGAAGCTTGCCTCGTCGAAAGCACCGGCTGCGTGGCGCGCCGCGACATAGGCATCCAGCGTCTTTCTCTCGATCTCGGGCGACATCGTAACACGCGCGTCCATGGCCAGCGAGGCGACGTCATAGGCGGACGGGCCGATCAGCGCGTCCTGGAAATCGACGATGCCCAGCCGATCATGCCCTGAACGGTCGCCGCGCCAGATGATGTTGGGCGAATGAAAGTCGCGCAGCATCAGCGTATATTCGCGGCCGTGCAGCCGGTCGAGGAGCGCGCCCCATTGCTTGTGGTAGCCGGCGCGCAAGGCACCGCTTGCCGTGCTGCCCGTTATTGCCGGCACGTACCAGTCGACCAGCAGATCGGCCTCGATCATCATGGCCTCGCGGTCGAAAGGCGGGACATCGTGGAAGCCGCCATGCCCTGTTTCCAGGCGCTGCGGCCAGGTCCTGCCATGCATCATGGCCAGCAGCTCGGCCGCCGCCGCGCAGCGCTCGGGCAGCGGCTGGCCATCGCTGCCGAGGAACCCTTCCGAGCCAAGATGTTCGAGTAGCAGGAATCCCTGCTCCTGGTCCTCGGCATGGATTTCCGGAACGCTGACGCCGCCTGCCTTCAAGGCGCGGTCGATGGCGACGAAAGCGGAAACCGACTGGGCGGTGTGGGCGATCTCGGCATAGGGCTTGCCGTCGCGGACCGGCGGGCCGAGCACCAGCCGTGGCGAGTTCATCAGCACTTGCGGCTTTTGGCCCGGCAGCGAAACGATCTCGTAAGAGCGGGCAGAAGCATCGCCAATGAAATGGCGGCGCTGCGCTTGCGCCCAGCCGGCGCTCACGAGAAAGTCGCGCATGGCCAGCGACCGTGCGGCCCGATCGAAGGCAGGTCCCTGCCCCGACAATCGTGCCAGCCGGCCGTCGCCATGCTGGACGAGCTCGATCAGGACCGTGGTTTTCGGCAGATGGGCTTCCGCCCGCTCCGGCCATTCGACCAAAGCAGCACCTTGCGCCAAGGCTTCGTCGAACCCAAGCTCATCGATCTCGTCGGCCGAGGACAGGCGGTAGAGATCGAAATGATGCACCGGAATGCGGGTGTCGTAGCTCTGCACCAGCGTGAAGGTCGGGCTCGGAACGTCGAGGCCGGCATCGTCGGCCAAGGTCCTGATCAAGGCCCGCGCCAGCGTCGACTTGCCGGCGCCCAGATCGCCCTTCAGGGCAAGCACGTCGCCTGGGCGCAGCGACAGCGCCAGATCTTCGCCCAGCCGCGCTGTCTGGGTCTCGTCGGCGAGTAATCGCTCCAGCACCAATCCGGTCATCGAACGCGCTACTCGGCCGCGGCACGGATGCCCGGCATGTCTGGAAAGGTGCAGATGACGGTCGTGCCCTTGTCCTTGCCGGTTTCGATGCGAACGCTGCCGCCATGCAGCTCGACGAAGCTCTTGACGATCGACAGGCCGAGGCCGGCGCCGCGCCGGCGGCCGCCATTGGCGCGCGGCTCGAAACGGCGGAACACCGAATCGAGCACATCGGGCGGCATGCCGGGACCGTCGTCATGAACCGAGAATTCCACCCCGTCCGCCAGATGGCGGCAAGTGAGCCGTATGGTGCTGGCTTCCGGGGCGTAATTGGCGGCGTTGCTGAGCAGATTGTAGAGGATCTGGCGGACGCGGACCTCATCGCCGTGAAACGTCTTCGGCGCCGAGGCTGCTTCGACCTCGAGCCTGATCGAATGCTCTTCCAGCCGGTCGGCCACCAGTTCGGCCGCAGCGGCGATGGTGCGATCGACCTGCACCTCGGAAATATCGAGCTGCATGATGCCGGCGTCCACCGTCGCCAGGTCGAGTATGTCGTTGACGATGGTGAGCAGGACCGCGGAGGAGGAGCTGACATGCTCGACATATTCCCGCTGCTTCTGCGTCAGCGGACCGGTCGTGGGCTGTGACAGGAGTTCGGTGAAGCCGATGATGTTGGTCAGCGGCGAGCGCAGTTCATAGGAAACATGCTGGACGAATTCGTTCTTGAGCTGGTCGGATTTTTGCAGCGCCTCGTTCTTGTCCTTCAGCGCCCGCTCGACATGGACGCTGTCGGTGACGTCGACGAAGGTCATCATCACCTGCCCGTTGGGCAGCGGGATCATGGCGTAACTCAACACGTTGCCGTTGTTGAGCTCGGTCTGTCCGTGGCGGTCGCGGCGCTCGTCGTCGAAGCCGGTGACGGCGGCAACAAAGCCGGGCCAGGGGCTGTCCGCCGCCTGCCGGTCGCAAAGGTCGCGGATGGTGGAAACATGGACGCTGGGCTTGGCCGCTTCGCCGCTCAATCCCCAGAGCGTGGCAAAGGCAGGATTCGACAGCCGGAGCCTGCCGTCGGGTCCGAACACCGCTACGCCTTCGGCAAGATTGTCGAGCGTCTCGCCCTGGACCCGCACCGCTGTCTGGTAGCGGCTCTCGAGGTCCATCTTCTCGGTCAGGTTCTCGAACACCCAGGTCACGCCGCCCTTGGGCTGGGGGTTGGCGACGACGCGGATGGTCTTGCCATCCGGCAGATGCCACCAATGTTCCTGGGATTCCACAGCGCGATAGGCGCCGAGCAGGCCTTCCTTCCAGCGGCGCCATTCAGGCTGTTCGGCGATCTTGCCTTCGCTGCGCAGCCGGTCGAGCAGCAAGGCATTGTCTGGAGCGCTGTGCAGGAAGCCTGCATCCAGGCCCCAAAGCTTCTGGAAGGCCTGGTTGAAGAACCGCAGCTTCTCGTCGGTGTCGAAAATGGCGACCGCCGTGTTGAGCTGGTCGAGCGTGTCGGCGTGGCTTCGCACCGTCCGTTCGTATTCGCCGCGAACGGCTTCGATGGCACTGGTGTCGCAGGCAAGGCCGGCCGAGCCATCGCTGCCGGCGAAATCGGTGACCGCGAACACACGGCGATCGCCTTCGATCACGGTGGACAGCGACTGCTCGAAAACCGGATGCGTCCTGTGCTGGGCGGCAATCGCATCGCGCGCCTGGCCGCCGAGGAACTCTTTCTTCTCCCGAACCGCGGCTTCGGCATTTTCGGCTTCGACGGCATCGGCATAGGCGCGGTTGACCCACCTCAGCCCGCCATCCTCGCTGCGGAGCCACGCCGGCATGTTCAGCGCGTCGAGCAGGCCGATCATCGTGTCGTGGTCGGCGGCCAGCCGCTGGTTCTCGATCTTCAGCCTGGCCTGGCTGCGCTGCGTCTCCGAGAGCGAGACGAAACGCACGAGCACATGCGCGGCACTCTTGCGGCCATGCACTTCGAGCGGCGCACCGGCCTGCGATTCGACGACCAGGTCGAAGGGTTTGGCCTTTTCGCGCAATCCCGCGACGGCATGTTCGAGTGCCGCCGCCGAACGCGGCATCAGCCAGCGGCCGAAAGCAAGAAAAGCGGCCCTATCCTCGGGAGCGCCGCTTTCGACGGGCAATGTGCCGATGAGCTCGGGCTTCTTGTTTTCCGCAGCCCAGACGACGACGCGCTGGTCGCGCAGATTGAGCAGCGCCTCGGAACGGCGGAGCGCCGCGTTGATGTCGGCGAGGCGGCTCCTGAGTTCGACATTCTCCGCCGAGGTGCGGGCTCTTTCGCGGATGAGAACGATGGCCGATATCAGTGCGGCACCCGTCACGCCGACGAACACTGCAAGCTGCATGACATCAATGGCGCTCACCGACAGTCCGGCGACGCTGGCAACAGCGGTCTCGGCATGCGCGGCGGCGCCGGCCAAGGGCCCCGCGAGCGCGGAGGTGGCAAGGAATGTCGACGCGCGGGCGCGCCAGGACAGGCTCCCCCCTTCCAGGGCGGAGCCAGCAATCCCCGAATCGTCATGGCCGCCGGAAACGGCCCGTCCCGCTCTGTGCGGGTGTTGCCCCGGCATGTCTTGGTCCTCTCCGCCGCCTGAATGCAAGACCGCCCTGATGCGTGCCTCTCTTGACCCTCTCGGGCTGGAAGCATCGCCGAATCACCTGACAATAACCCCTCGCCGAATCGGCGTGAAGGCTGATGGCGCGCAAAAATAAGGCCGGGCGAAAAGTCAATCGCCCGGCCTCAATATCTGGTAGTAATTTTAGCTTTGGTTAATAGCGGTAGTGTTCCGGCTTGAACGGACCCTGCGGCGTGACGCCGATATAGGCGGCCTGTTCACCCGACAGTTCGGTCAGGCGGGCGCCGAGCTTGTCGAGATGCAGGCGCGCGACCTTTTCGTCGAGATGCTTGGGCAGGACATAGACCTGGTTCTCGTACTGGCCGGGCTTGGTGTAGAGCTCGATCTGCGCCAGCACTTGGTTGGTGAAGGATGCCGACATGACGAAGCTCGGGTGGCCGGTGGCGTTGCCGAGATTGAGCAGCCGTCCTTCCGACAAAAGGATCATCCGCTTGCCGTCCGCGAAGGTGATCATATCGACCTGCGGCTTGACGTTGGTCCATTTCAAATTGCGCAGCGCGGCGACCTGGATCTCATTGTCGAAATGGCCGATGTTGCCGACGATGACCATGTCCTTCATCGAGCGCATATGGTCGAGGGTGACGACATCCTTGTTGCCGGTGGTGGTGATGACGATGTCGGCGGTGGGCGCCGCATCTTCCAGCGTGACGACTTCAAAACCGTCCATCGCCGCCTGCAGGGCGCAGATCGGATCGACCTCGGTGACCTTGACGCGGGCGCCGGCGCCCTTGAGCGAGGCCGACGAGCCCTTGCCGACGTCGCCATAACCGCACACGACAGCGACCTTGCCGGCCATCATCGTGTCGGTGCCGCGGCGGATGCCGTCGACCAGCGATTCCTTGCAGCCATACTTGTTGTCGAACTTCGACTTGGTGACCGAGTCGTTGACGTTGATGGCAGGGAAGGGCAGCAGGCCCTTCTTCTGCAGCTGGTAGAGCCGGTTGACGCCGGTGGTCGTCTCTTCGGTGACGCCGCGGATCGCCGCCTTCTGCTTGGTGAAGAAGCCGGGCGAAGCCTTCAGGCGCTTCTTGACCTGGGCGTAGAAATATTCCTCTTCCTCGCTCTGCGGGTTGGACAGCACGTCCTCGCCGGCCTCGGCGCGGGCGCCGATCAGGATGTACATGGTGGCGTCGCCGCCATCATCGAGGATCATGTTGGAGAGGCCGCCATCGGCCCACTGGAAGATCTTGTCGGTGTAGTCCCAATACTCCTCCAGCGACTCGCCCTTGACGGCAAACACCGGGATGCCGGCCTCGGCGATGGCCGCGGCCGCATGGTCCTGGGTCGAGAAGATGTTGCAGGAGGCCCAGCGGATATCGGCGCCAAGCGCCTTCAGCGTCTCGATCAGCACCGCCGTCTGGATGGTCATGTGCAGCGAGCCGGTGATGCGCGCACCCTTGAGCGGCTGCTTGGGGCCGAATTCCTCACGGCAGGCCATCAGGCCCGGCATTTCGGTTTCGGCGATCTCGAGTTCCTTGCGGCCCCAGCCGGCAAGCGAGATGTCGGCGACCACATAGTCCTTGCTACCCGTCATGGCAGTGCTCCGAATTGTTATGCTGCGAATGGTTGCGGATGCGCCCGCGCCGGTCGGCGCGTCCAAGGGCGCGAATTGCCGGCCTGACTAGCAGATCGGCGTGAAGACGACAATGGGATATAAAGAAATCTTTATCCCTGCATGTCTCGCGGGTGCATATGGGCGCTCTACCAGATCAGCATTCCTCGCCGAAGCGGGACGCCACCAGTTGCTCCAGGGCGTCGATGACCTGCTGGGCCTCCGGCCCGCTGGCGGTGACGCGGATCGAATAGCCGGGGCTTGCCGCCAGCATCATCAGGCCCATGATCGAGGTGCCGCCAACCTTGACGCCATCCTTCTCGACATGCACCGAGGCATCGAAGCCGCTGGCCAGCTGGACGAACTTCGCCGAAGCGCGCGCATGAAGGCCGCGCTGGTTGATGATGGGAAAATCCCGGACTATCTGATCTTTTTCCGGGGACAGCGCGGTCATTTGCTGCTCAGGAGCTGGCTGGCAACATTGATGTATTTGCGACCGGCGGCCTGGGCCTCATCAAGGGCGGCCGCCATGTTGTCGCCCTTGCGGATCGAGGAGAGCTTGATCAGCATCGGCAGATTCATGCCGGCGATCACCTCGGTGCGGCCGGACTCCATCACCGAGATGGCAAGATTGGAGGGCGTGCCGCCGAACATGTCGGTCAGCACGATGACGCCCGCCCCGGTGTCGACCCGGGCAACCGCGTCGACAATGTCGCGCCGACGCTGCTCCATATCGTCGTCGGCACCGATCGCCACGGTTTCGAAATTGTCTTGTGGCCCGACGACATGTTCGACGGCATGTCGGAACTCGGTGGCCAGTTGACCGTGCGTTACAAGCACGAGTCCGATCATTCTTTGGTGGCTCCCGTCATCGCCGCTTCACAGGCGCATTTTATGCTCGCCAGCCAATCCAGGCGGCGGGAGCGCTATCTTGTCGACGCGCGGCCCGTTGACAAGCCCAAAATTGCGCAGGCGCATGCCATTTTGACGCATTGCAGCAAAAAACCCGGAGCGGATCATAGAAAAGGCGCGATCGACAGCCGCGCCATCACGACCGGTAAGGCCGCCGGGATATTGCGTTCGACCACATCGACCTGTGGCACCAGACAACCCACGATGCTGCTTGCGGCATCCTCCTGGAAGCGCGGCGCTTCATCGGCCGGCACCAGGTGGACATGCAGGTCGACGAGGCCTGCCGGCTCGAATGGCAGAGGCCGGGGGCCGAGCCCAGGCACCTCGACGAGGCCTTCTATGGCGGCGGGAGCGCGGCACAGCAGCCGCCCGGCATGCGCCTCGACAAAGAGCTGATCGTCACCGACGAGCCGCGCGAACGATCCGCGCTGGCGACAATGATCGATGAGCGCCAGCGCCAGCGCCGTCTTGCCCGAGCCGGAGGCTCCGGTGACGAGAATGCCGCGCTCGCCGATCAAAACCATTGTCGCGTGAATGTTTTCAGGCTGCACGGCTGGACCAGGCGTGGTTGGAATTCATGCTCTCAGCCTTCGGCCGGCAACGTCACCACAAAACGCGCGCCCTTGATCTCGCCGGGTTTGGTGCCAGGGATGTTCTCGGCGGTGAGCGTGCCGCCATGGGCCTCGACGATTTGCCTGGATATCGACAGGCCAAGGCCCGAATTCTGGCCGAAGGCCTCGCCGGCCGGCCGATCCGTGTAGAAGCGCTCGAAGATGCGGTCGATGTTGTCGGCCCGGATGCCGGGGCCATTGTCGTCGACGGTGACGATGTTGAACTTGCCGGCACGCGCCAGCGACAGGCTGATGTGGCCATGATCCTCGGGAACGAAGGAACGGGCGTTCTCGATCAAATTGGTGATGACCTGGCCGATGCGCAGATCATGGCCGACGACGACATAGCCTTTGACGCCCTGCGGCAGTTTGGCGGCCTTGAACTCGATCTCGACCGCCTTCTTGTTGCGCGTCGCTTCGCGCGAAACGGCGACCAGATCGGTGATGAATTTCTTCAGGTCGACCGTTCCCGCATCTTCACGCGCGAGTTCCGCGTCCAGGCGCGATGCGTCGGAAATATCGGTGATGAGCCGGTCCAGCCGCCTGACATCGTGCTGGATGATATCCATCAGCCGGCCGCGCGAATCGTCGTTCTTGGCCAGCGGCAAGGTCTCCACCGCGCTGCGCAGCGACGTCAGCGGGTTTTTCAGCTCGTGCGAGACATCGGCCGCGAAGCTTTCGATCGCCTCGATCCGGGCGTAGAGCGCGTTGGTCATGTCGCGTATGGCGATCGACAGATTGCCGATCTCGTCCTGGCGGTCGGAAAAGTCGGGGATCTCCTCACGGCTCTTGACGCCGCGCCGCACTCGCACCGCCGCCGCCGACAGCCGGCGCAGCGGATTGGCGATGGTCGAGGCGAGCAGCATCGACAGGATGGCGGTGACAAGGGCCGCGATGCCGAAGACGCGCAGGATCGCCTTGCGCTCGGCGGCGACGATCTTGTCGATGTCGCCGCCTTCGGTCGACAGCATCAGCACGCCCAGGACGGCACGAAAGCGCTGGATCGGCACCGCCACCGAAACGATCTGCTCGCCCTGCTCGCTGACGCGCACGATGGTCGAAGGGCTGCCGGTGAGCGCCTTGACCACTTCCGGGAAAGCGGCACCATTGCCGCCCGGCTGCTCGTGATAGACCGGCAGCTCGGTGTTGCGGAAGAAGTCGAAGACGAATTTCTGGATGCGCTCGACCAGATCGGGCTCTTCTTCCTCGACCGGCGGCAGGTCGTAGCGCAGGATCTGGCCACGCGAATAGAGGTGGCGCGAATCGAGCAGCAGATTGGCGTCGCGGTCATAGATGCGGGCGCGGGTTCTGGTCGGCGAGATCAGCCTTCGCAGCACCGGGGCGACACGCTCCGGGTTGATCGGGAAATCGAGATTGTCGAGCTGGTCGGAGCCCGGCCCTAGGCTTTCGCCGGCCTGCAGTTCAAGCAGCTTTTCCGGGTCGATGCTGATCGAATCCGTCTCGACCGTCGCCGAAGCGGCGATGGCGCCGGCGATGATCTCGCCCTGGGTCATCAGGCTTTCGACGCGGGCGTCGATCAGCCCGTCGCGGAAGGTGTTGAGATAGAGGATGCCGGTCACCAGCACGGCGAGGCCGGCAAGGTTGAGGAACAGGATACGCCGCGTCAGGCTGGAAAAGATGTGATGGCCAAGGAAGCGGCGCATCGGCACCGTGATCTTCGAGACGAAGGACGGCATGATCCGCGACGGCCGCCTGGAGGCGCCCGCCGGTCTTGTTCGCTGTGCTTCCACTGCCATCGAATAGCAGGCCCTGCTACTTATGCTTCGCGGAACCGGTATCCGACTCCGTAAAGGGTTTCGATCATCTCGAAGTCGTCGTCGACGGCCTTGAACTTCTTGCGCAGCCGCTTGATGTGGCTGTCGATGGTGCGGTCGTCGACATAGACCTGTTCATCATAAGCCGAATCCATCAGCGCATCACGGCTTTTTACGACACCGGGACGCTGCGCCAGCGAATGCAGGATCAGGAACTCGGTGACGGTGAGCGTCACCGGCTCGCCCTTCCAGGTGCAGGTGTGGCGCTCCTGGTCCATGACGAGCTGGCCGCGCTCGAGAGAGCGGGCCTGCTGGCTGGGTGTCTTGGCGGCGGCCTCGCGGGCACTGGCGCGGCGCAGCACGGCGCGCACGCGCTCGACCAGCAGGCGCTGTGAGAAGGGTTTGCGGATGAAATCGTCAGCGCCCATCTTGAGGCCGAACAATTCGTCGATCTCGTCGTCCTTGGAGGTCAGGAAGATCACCGGCAGGTCGGACTTCTGGCGCATCCGGCGCAGCAGTTCCATGCCGTCCATGCGCGGCATCTTGATGTCGAGGATGGCAAGGTTCGGCGGGCGTGCCGCCAGGCCTTCCAGCGCCGACGCACCATCCGTGTAGGTCTCGACGCGATACCCCTCGGATTCCAGGGCGATCGACACCGATGTCAGAATGTTGCGGTCATCATCGACAAGCGCGATTGTTGCCATTTCAAGCGGCTCCCTCATGAGCTGTCCCTTCTGTCGTAGAGAAGGGGCTTTTGCAGGACAAATTAGGTACAAAATGTGGCATAGGCCTTGTCCGCTGTCACGCGCGGCATGCCGGCGGCCACAATCCTACCTCGACATCGATTGGACGAACGTACATCGCCAATCCTTTGGGCAACCGCGAAACTTTTTGCACATATAAACGATTTAAACAACTTTCAAAATATTTAAATCGATTAATGATTTGATATCATTTGGCTTTTCTGGTTCTGACCATCTCAGCCCGCGTAGTGGGCGTGCCGGGAAGGTGCCGGCAAAGATGCGGCAAATCCAAGAGGGACACTCGATGTCGGAAGTCGGCAAACGCAATTCCGCCTGCGCGATCGATCATATCGGCCTGAAAACCACCGGCGTGGTGCGCTATAATTTCGGTGCGGCTGCTCTTTATGAGGACTCGATCCGGCGCGGCGAAGCCCGCTTGACGGCACATGGCGCGCTGGTCGCCGAAACAGGCCAGCACACCGGCCGCTCGCCCAAGGACAAGTTTGTCGTCCGCAACAGTGACACCGAACCGCACGTCTGGTGGGACAACAACAAGGCAATTTCACAAGCCCAGTTCGACACGCTGCTCGCTGATTTCCAGGCGCATGCCGCGGACAAGGATCTATACGTCCAGGACCTGATCGGCGGCGCCGATGCGGAGCTGAAGCTGCCGACCAGGGTGGTCACCGAATTTGCCTGGCACTCGCTGTTCATCCGCAATCTGCTCATTCGTCCCGATGCCGCCGAGCTCAAGCATTTCGTGCCTGACATGACGATCATCGACCTGCCGTCCTTCCGCGCCGATCCCGCCCGCCACGGCAGCCGCACCGAAACGGTGATCGCCGTGGATCTCACGCGCAAGGTCGTGCTGATCGGCGGCACCTCCTATGCCGGCGAGATGAAGAAGTCGGTGTTCACCATGCTCAACTATCTGCTGCCGGCGAAAGGCGTGATGCCGATGCATTGCTCGGCCAACGAGGGTACGTCCGGCGACGCCGCCATCTTCTTCGGCCTGTCGGGCACCGGCAAGACGACACTCTCGGCCGATCCCTCGCGCACGCTGATCGGCGACGACGAGCATGGCTGGGGACCCCACGGCATCTTCAATTTCGAAGGCGGCTGCTACGCCAAGACGATCAAGCTGTCGGCGGAAGCCGAGCCGGAAATCTTCGCCACCACGCAGCGCTTCGGCACGGTGCTGGAAAATGTCGTGCTCGACGCTGATGGCGTGCCGGATTTCAACGACGGAAGGCTGACCGAAAACACACGCTGCGCCTACCCGCTGGATTTCATTCCCAACGCCAGCAAGACCGGCCGCGCCAACCATCCGAGGAACATCATCATGCTGACCGCCGATGCGTTCGGCGTGATGCCGCCGATCGCGCGGCTGACCCCGGCGCAGGCGATGTATCATTTCCTCTCCGGCTACACCGCCAAGGTGGCCGGAACCGAAAAGGGCGTGACCGAGCCCGAAGCGACGTTTTCGACCTGTTTCGGCGCACCGTTCATGCCGCGCCATCCATCGGAATACGGCAATTTGCTGCGCGAGCTGATTGCCCGCCACGGCGCCGATTGCTGGCTGGTCAACACCGGCTGGACCGGCGGCGCCTACGGCACCGGCAAGCGCATGCCGATCAAGGCGACGCGTGCCTTGCTTGCCGCCGCACTCGACGGCTCGCTCAAGACGGCCGAGTTCCGCACCGACCCTCATTTCGGTTTCGAGGTGCCGGTGGCGGTTCGAGGCGTCGACAGCGCCATTCTCGACCCGCGCTCCACCTGGGCCGACAAGGCCGGCTATGACCGGCAGGCGGCAAGGCTGGTCGGCATGTTCGCCATCAATTTCGAGAAATTCGAAAGCCATGTCGATGCCGTGGTGCTGGGTGCGGCGCCGCGCATGCAGGAAGCGGCGGAGTAATCGCGCTACGGGGTTCAGCTTTCGTTGAAAGGCCCGGCTTCGATCGGGCCTTTTCTTTTTCGATCCGCCGCGCCATGACTGCGGCATGGCGAGCGACGACAATATCTTCATATCAGGCGATGCGGTGATCCATCCGCGCGACCTGCACGAGGATTTCATCCGCTCGTCCGGTCCCGGCGGCCAGAACGTCAACAAGGTGGCGACGGCGGTGCAACTGCGCTTCGACGCCGCCAACGCAGCGGGTCTGTCGGAGCGCGTGCGCGAGCGGACGATCAAGCTTGCCGGCCAGCGTGCCACCAAGGACGGCGTCATCGTCATCGAAGCGGGCCGCTTCCGCACCCAGGAACAGAACCGGGCGGATGCGCGGGCACGGCTGACGGCATTGGTCGCCAAGGCCGCCGAGCCGCCACCGCCGCCGCGCAAGAAGACGCGGCCGTCGAAAGGTGCCGTGGAACGGCGGCTGAAGAGCAAGGCCGGGCGCGGCACGATCAAGAAACTGCGCGGCCGGGTGGAGAACGATTAAGCACCGCGAAGCTGCAACGCGCGGGTGGCTTCCAATTCTGGGTTGCAGATGGCAAGCTGCGATCACCCACCACAGCAATGGAGACCAACGATGGGCGTGTTCGATTTCGTCAAGAGTGTCGGCAAGAAACTGGGCATCGGCGGTGACGACGAAGCCGCACCCACGGCCGACACACTCAAGAAGGAGCTCGATTCGCACAAGCTCGGCACCGATGGCGTCGAGGTCGTCGTCAACGGCGATACGGCAGTGCTGAAGGGTGTGGTCAAGGACCAGTCGATCTTCGAGAAGGCGGTCATCGCCGTCGGCAACACGCTCGGCGTCTCCAAGGTGCAGGCGGACGAATTACAGGTCGCGCCAGCACCTGGCACGGCCGCCGCCCCGGCCAAGGAGCCCACCTTTTACACCGTGAAGAAGGGCGACAATCTCTGGAAGATCGCCGAGAAAAGCTACGGCAAGGGCCAAGGCGTCAAGAACACGGTCATATTCGAGGCCAACAAGCCGATGCTGACCCATCCCGACAAGATCTATCCGGGCCAGGTGCTGCGCATCCCCGACCTCGCCTGATCGGCGACTGCCAATTCGACAAGAGCGGCGGCTTTCGGGTCGCCGTTTTCATTTGATCGTGACATTTTACGGTTCCGAACCATCCAAAAGGTGATCGAATCCGTGCTCGTTCTGCCCAAAGGCGTCCGCCACATGCCGGCCTACCTGTCACGCACCGTGCAGGAAGAACTGGTCGACGAGGTGAGACGGATCGTGCAGCAGGCGCCGCTGTTCGTGCCGGCCATGCCGCGCACCGGCAAGGAGATGAGCGTGCGCATGACCAATTGCGGGCCGCTGGGCTGGGTCACCGACAAGGAGCACGGCTATCGTTACCAGCCGGCGCATCCGCTAACCGGGGCGCCTTGGCCGCCAATTCCGGATGCGCTGCTCGACCTGTGGCGCGAGGTCTCGGGCTATCCGCATCCGCCGGAAGCGTGCCTGATCAATTTCTACACGGCGGATGCGAAGATGGGCCTGCATCAGGACCGCGACGAGGCCGACTTTTCGGCGCCGGTCGTCTCCGTCTCGCTCGGCGACGACTGCCTGTTCCGGGTTGGCCAGACCACGCGTGATGGCGCCACCAAGTCGTTCAGGCTGCAAAGCGGTGACGTCGTGGTGCTCGGCGGCGAGGGGCGGCTGTGCTTTCACGGCGTCGGTCGGATCTATCCCTCGACCTCGGCGCTGCTGAAAAACGGTGGGCGGATCAATCTGACATTGCGACGGGTGACGAAGCCGGCCGTCACAGCTTCCTGAGCGCCACTTCCTCGATCAGGTGGTCGGCCCCCTTGCGCAGGATCAAGTCGGCGCGGGCCCGCGTCGGCAGGATGTTCTCGCGCAGATTCTTCAAATTGATGTTGGTCCACAGGCCTTCGGCGATGGCGCGCGCCGAACCCTCCGACAGCTGCGAGTAGCGGTGAAAGAAGGAGTCCGGATTGCGGAAGGCGGTCTCACGCAGCCGCATGAAGCGGGAAATGTACCAGTTGTGGATCAGCTTCTCGTCGGCATCGATGTAGATGGCGAAGTCGAAGAAGTCCGACAGGAAAGGCACGATCTTGCCGTCCTGCGGCAGCTTGCCGGGCTGCAGGACATTGATGCCTTCGAAGATCAATATGTCGGGCCGGTCGATGGTGACGAACTCGCCGGGAATGACGTCATAGGTGAGGTGCGAATAGACCGGCGCGCGGACATCGGGCAGCGCCGACTTGATGCCCGACAGGAAGCGCAGCAGCGCGCCGACATCGTAGCTGTCTGGAAAACCCTTGCGCTCCATCAGGTTCTCGCGGCGCAGGACCTCGTTGGGCAGCAGGAAGCCGTCGGTGGTGATGAGATCGACCTTGGGGCTCGACGGCCAGCGCGCCAAAAGCTCCTTCAGCACGCGTGCGGTGGTCGATTTGCCGACCGCGACGGAACCGGCGATGCCGATGATGAAGGGCGTCTTGACCACGTCGACCGCGTTGAAGAAGGCCTGGCGTTGCCGGAACAGCAGCTGGCTCGCTTCGACATGAGCCGACAACAGCCGCGACAGCGACAGATAGATGCGCGTGACCTCTTCGAGATCGACCGGATCGTTGAGCGAGCGCAGGCGGCGGAATTCGTCCGCGCTCAGCGTCAGCGGCGTGTCGGCGCGGAATTGCGACCATTGCTCGGCGGAGAAGAAGCGAAACGGGGAATACTTCTCGGTCGGCGCGAGCTGATCCATCGAGATACCTGCCCTTCCTCGCGGTCAGCCCTTGGGCCGTGACGCCTTCTCGGCGATGCCCGAACGCCGGGTGCGGCCTTCGAGCTCCTTGAGCACGTCGCTCAGCGAAACCCCCGAGAGGCCGAGAACGACGAGCCAATGATATATAAGATCGGCACTTTCCGAAACGAGGGCCTGTTTGTCGCCCTTGACGGCGGCAATCACCGTCTCGACTGCTTCCTCGCCGAGTTTCTGCGCCGCCTTGTCGATGCCGCGCGCGAACAGTTTTGCCGTCCACGAGTCCGGGTCGCCGGAATGGGCGCGTTCCCTGATGGTTTCTTCAAGATCTGACAGCGAAAACTCAGCCATGGCGCCATCTATCTGCTTGTTTAGGCATGATCTTTTCCGAAAACCGGTTCCCACTTTTCGGGATCATGCTTTAGGGCCGATTATTCACAGAGTCCAGCCGCATCGGCAGCCCTGCGGCGGCCATATGCGCCTTGGCCTGCGCTATCGTGTAGGTACCGAAATGGAAGATGGACGCGGCCAGCACCGCACCGGCATGGCCGTCGCGAATGCCTTCGACCATGTGGTCGAGCGTGCCGACGCCGCCGGAAGCGATGACCGGCGCACGCACGGCGTCTGATATCGCGCGGGTCAGCGCGATGTCGTAGCCGGCCTTGGTGCCGTCGCGATCCATCGAGGTCAGCAGGATCTCGCCGGCGCCGCGATCGACCATTTTCCGCGCGAACTCGACCGCGTCGATGCCGGTCTTTTCGCGCCCGCCATGGGTGAAGATTTCCCAGCGGTCGGCCTCACCGGTGGCGGACACTTTCTTGGCGTCGATGGCGACGACGATGCACTGGTTGCCGAACTTGTCGGCGGCCTCGGCAACGAAATCCGGGTTCTTCACCGCCGCCGTGTTGATCGACACCTTGTCCGCGC
Source organism: Mesorhizobium sp. WSM1497 (assembly GCF_001672455.2). Lineage (NCBI taxonomy): Bacteria > Pseudomonadati > Pseudomonadota > Alphaproteobacteria > Hyphomicrobiales > Phyllobacteriaceae > Mesorhizobium > Mesorhizobium sp. WSM1497. Next base: position 515,847 of record NZ_CP021070.1, read on the forward strand.
CGGCCAAGAGCAGCTTCCTGATGTCGGCGACCTGGCGCACGCCGCCGCCGACGGTCAGCGGCATGAAGCATTGTTCGGCGGTGCGTGCGATGACGTCGAAGATGGTTTCGCGATTGTCCGACGAAGCAGTGATGTCGAGGAAGCAAAGCTCGTCGGCGCCGGCCGCGTCATAGGCCTTGGCCGCCTCGACCGGATCGCCGGCGTCGACGAGATCGACGAAGTTGACGCCCTTGACGACACGGCCGTTCTTGACGTCGAGACAGGGGATGACACGGGCTTTCAGCATCAGCGGCCCTCTATCGTGGCGATGAGATCGTTCAGCAACTGGCCGACCAGCGGCGGAACATCGGCCTGCGCGTCGAAAGCCGGGTCGTAGGCGGAGACGGTGATGCCGACGACCGGCACCGCAAGCGCCATGGCGCAAGTGGCGTCGCGCAACTGCTCCGGGCTCGGGCCGCCCGAAGTGATATAGCGGTTGGCCTGCAACTCGCGGGGATCATGCACGTCCATGTCGAGGTGCATGTGCACGCGTTTGGCGCCGGCGATCTTCAGTCTTTCGGTCGCCTGTGCCACCCCGGAGCATTCCGTCCGCACGATCGGCAATGTCTCCAGCAGCCGCTGCTCGTCCGGATCGAGATCGCGGGCGTTGACGAGCACGCAACGCGACGGATCGATCGGCTTGAAGCCGGGAATGGCCGACGCCATTGGCCTCCAGCACAGGCCAAGCACCGTCGCCAGCGCCATGCCGTCGAGAAACCCGTATGCCGATGTCTCGGGCGTGTTGAGGTCGCCATGCTGGTCGGCCCAGATGATCGCATCGGCGTCCTCGCCGGCGACCGCACCGGCTGATGTCAGGCAGTTTCCCGCAAGGACGATGGGAAACCGAACGGCGTCACGGGCAAGGCGAACCTCGGTCGCAACCGCGTTGCAGACAGCAAAGCCGGTGGCGATCTCGCGCTCCTGGATGTCTCCGACCCTGCCGATGTCTTCCACCGTAACGTCATGGCCGGCCATGGTCAGCGCGTCGACGAGCCCGCCTGATATCAGTGCGTCCGGGCCCTGGCCCATGCCGCCATGGTAATGACCGCTGTCGTAGGAGGCCAGGATGATGGAGATTTTCACGTCCGCGTCTCCGCCCTGCCCTGCAGGATCGCCAGGGCCTCGGCCGGATCGATGCGGCCGTCATAGAGCGCGCGCCCGGAGATCGCCCCTTCGAGCTTTTGCGCATCGGGCATGGTCATGCGCACGATGTCGGCGATCGAGGCGAGGCCGCCCGACGCGATGACCGGGATCGATACGGCATCGGCGAGATCGATGGTGGCGTCCCAGTTGATGCCGGTCAAAACGCCGTCGCGGTCGATATCGGTGTAGATGATGGCGGCGACTCCGGCGCCCTCGAATTTCCTCGCCAGTTCGACGACGCCGAGGCTCGACGCCTCGGCCCAGCCCTCGACGGCGACCTTGCCGCCCTTGGCGTCGATGCCGACGGCGACCTTGCCCGGAAACGCCTTGCAGGCCTGTCTGACCAGGTCCGGGTCACGCACCGCCACCGTGCCGAGGATGACACGGGCCAGCCCGCGATCGAGCCAGTCCTCGATCTGCGCCAGCGTGCGGATGCCGCCGCCGAGCTGCACAGGGTTCTTCGTCGCCTTGAGGATGGCGCCGACCGCCGCGCTGTTGACGCTCTGGCCCTGGAAAGCGCCGTTGAGGTCGACGACATGCAGCCATTCGAAGCCCTGTTGCTCGAAGGCCCGCGCCTGCGCTGCAGGATCATCGTTGTAGATGGTCGCGGTGGCCATGTCGCCGTGCTTCAGGCGCACGCACTGGCCGTCCTTGAGATCGATGGCGGGGAAAAGGATCATCCGTTCAGGCGCCTTCCACAATGGCGAAATGCGATGTCGAATAGAGACGTCGGAACTTCAGCGCCGCCTGGTATTCGGGCGAATGGAAGCAGGCGAGTGCGACCGCGTAGCTCTCGAACTCGATGATGACATGGCGATTGCCCGACGACCCTTCCGGGCTCGACGACTGACCGCCGCGGGTCAGGAATTTTGCGCCATATTTGTCGAAAGCCGCTTTGTTGGCGGCAATGTATAGCGGATAGTTTTCCGGATCGGTCACCTCGACCATCGCCATCCAGTAGCCCTTCTTGCTCATCGGTTTCCCCTTTGCTTGAGCATGATCTCGGGACAAACGGGACCGTTTGTCCGAGAAAACCGGGGTCCACTTTTCGGGATCATGCTCTAGGGCCTCCAGCGCAGGAAATTGGTGATCAGGGCGAGGCCCAGCGCCTGGCTCTTTTCCGGGTGGAATTGCGTGCCGACGAGATTGTCGCGGGCGACGGCCGCCGTCACCGGGCCGCCATAATCGGCGACCGCCAGCACTTCGTCCGGCTTGCGCGCATCGAGGTGGTAGGAGTGCACGAAATAGGCGTGCAGCCCGTTGGTCCCGGTGGGAATGCCGGCAAACAGTGGATGCTGGCGTTTGAGTTCGATCGTGTTCCAGCCGATCTGCGGGATCTTCAGCGCCGGATCGGAAGGCATGATCTCCTTGACGTCGCCCGATATCCAGCCGAAGCCCTCGGTAATTGTCTTTTCAAGGCCGCGCTGCGACATCAGTTGCATGCCGACGCAGATGCCGAGGAAAGGCCGGCCCTTGACGATCGCGACATCCTCGACGGCTTCCCGCATGCCTTCGACGGCCTGCAGGCCGGCCGCGCAATCGGCATAGGCGCCGACGCCGGGCAGGACGATGCGATCGGCCGTGCGCACCCGCTCGGCATCGGCCGTCAGGTCGATCTGCGCCGCGATGCCGGCTTCGCGCGCGGCGCGCTCGAAAGCCTTGGTGGCCGAGCGCAGATTGCCCGAGCCGTAGTCGATGATCGCAACCCGCATATCAGCTTCTTCCCGGAATCATGTCAGTTTCTTCCCGGTATGTGGGTCAGCCCCAGCGCAATGCCCGGCTGCGCTGGCCGCGCGAGGGCAGCATCGGGGACCATGCGCGGCGCCGGCACAACCTCATCGGCAAGCGCTTCCGCCTCCAGCGCATAGCGTGTGTCGGCATCGTCGAGCCAACCGGCTTCGACCGCGCCCCACTCGTGCCAACCACGCCGGCGAAGTGCCGCGATGCGCAGGCCTTGCCCTTCCAGGCCGACATAGAGCGAAACCAACAACGACAGCAGCGACCCGGCCACACCAAGGCCGAGCTTCTGGCCCAGCATCGAAAGCAGGCCCATGACGACGAAGGTAAGTGCTGCTTCGATCCACAGCCGATGCCAGGCGAACCATAGCGGCGGCACCAGGAGGCCCAGCCAGGTGAAGCCATCGCGGACAAAGGCCGTCGCATCAGCCTTTTCGCTGCGGCCTGGCGGTTCCATCACGACGTAGGTGGCCATGGCCTTATCCCTTCAACGATCCCTTGGTGGAGGGAACCGCATCCGGCTGGCGCGGATCGCGTTCGAGAGCAGCGCGCAGCGCGCGCGCCACCGCCTTGAAGCAGGTCTCGGCGATGTGATGGTTGTTGGCGCCATAGTGGTTGGTGACATGCAGCGTAATGCCGGCATTTTGCGCCAGCGCCTGGAAGAACTCGCGCACCAGTTCGGTGTCGAAGGTGCCGATCTTCGGCGACGAGAAGGAAACGTTCCAGACTAGGAAGGGACGGCCGGACACATCGATCGCGGCGCGCGTCAGCGTCTCGTCCATGGCAAGGTCGATCGAGGCATAGCGCATGATGCCGCGCCGCTCGCCGAGCGCCTTGGTCAAGGCCTGGCCGAGCGCGATGCCGGTGTCCTCGACCGTGTGGTGATCGTCGATATGCAGGTCGCCCTTGGCCCTGACCGTCATGTCGATCAGGGAATGGCGCGACAGCTGGTCCAGCATATGATCGAAGAAGCCGACGCCCGTAGCGATATCCGACTTGCCGGAACCGTCGACATGGACCGACACGGAGATGTCGGTTTCCTTGGTCTTACGGCTCGCTTCGGCGGAACGGGGCGGCATCACTCTATCCTTGTCCAGAGGTTCACATCGTGACCGGCTCAGAGGCTTCAAGCGCTCGCAGGCTTGAAAACGAAAGCCTTCTAGCAGCATGATCCGGCGATTGCCAGTTGCCTCTGGCAGCGGTATCGGCCTTGCCAGAGAGCGATTTGCAATCACCGGCCCCATGCATACATATGGCCGATCAAAGTTACTCGTACCGCGCCAATCGCCTTATCGGGATGGCGCTGCTCGGAGCCCAAGAAATGTCCAATGAACTGACCATGCACGCCACGACCATCGTGACGGTGCGCAAGGGCAACAAGGTGGTGATCGCCGGCGACGGCCAGGTCAGCCTTGGCCAGACCATCATGAAGGGCAACGCCAAGAAGGTGCGCCGCATCGGCAAGGGCGGCAATGTGATTGCCGGTTTCGCCGGCGCCACCGCCGACGCCTTCACGCTTTTGGAGCGGCTCGAGGCCAAGCTCGAACAATATCCCGACCAGCTGACGCGCGCCTGCGTCGAGCTCGCCAAGGACTGGCGCACCGACCGCTATCTGCGCCGGCTGGAAGCGATGATGCTGGTGGCAGACAAGTCAGTCTCGCTGGCGCTGACCGGCACCGGCGACGTGCTCGAGCCCGAATTCGGCGTCATGGCCATCGGTTCGGGCGGCAATTACGCGCTGGCCGCGGCCCGCGCGCTGATGGACAGCGACAAGGATGCCGAGGAGATCGCCCGCAAGGCGATGCAGATCGCATCCGACATCTGCGTCTACACCAACAACAATTTCGTCGTCGAAACGCTCGATGCCGCCTGAAGAGGTGGTGGCCTATGATTTTCGGCCGGTGACGGAGAAAGACCTGCCGATGATCGTCGGCTGGCTTGCCCAGCCGCATGTTGCAGAGTGGTGGGACGATCCGGAGACGGAAATCGCCGGGATTCGCGATCATATCGACTCGATTTCCGTCGAGCCGCTGATCGTCGAGCTCGACGGCAAGCCGATCGCCTATCTGCAGAGCTACGACCCGCATCTGGAAGACGACCACCCCTACGCCGACCAGCCGTTCGGCACGCTCGGCATCGACGTGTCGATCGGCGTGCCGGAGCTGGTCGGGCGTGGCCATGGCTCGGCGATCGTGCGCCAATTCGTCGAACAGCTTTTCGAGGAAGGTGTTCCGCGCGTCATCATCGACCCGGATCCCGCCAATGTCAGGGCGATCCGCGCCTACGAAAAGGCCGGCTTTGTTGCCTTTGACACCAGAACATCGGAGTACGGGCCAGCCCTGATGATGGCGCGCGACGCGACGCAGGAGCCCAATTGATCAGCGCCGAAACCCTCGACAAGGCAGTCGCGAAAGGTTTGATCTCGCAGACCTTGCGCGATCAGTTGGAGGCCATGGAACGCGCGGTCGCTCTCGCCCCCGAGGCCAGGCGCGCCGATGACGAGGGTGACGAGGAAAACCTGCGGCTGGTCGGCGGCGGCAACGATCTGTTCGTCACCGTGGGAACCGTTCTGCTCAGCGCCGGCTTCTTCTTTGTCCTCACCACCTTGCTTCCAGGCCAGACATTCTGGATCGCCGGCATCCTCGCGGTTTTCGCCTGGGGGCTCGCCGAAATCGTCACGCGTCAGCACCGGATGAAACTATCGTCGTCCGTGCTTGCCCTGATTTTCATGGCCGCCATTCTGGCCGCTCTGGCGCTGCAAGTGGAGGCCAGCTTCGGCATACGCAAGCCGGAAACCATCTGGCAGCTATTGGCGTTGCGCCAGACGGCGTCCCGGGCCGGATATCTGTTCCTGGGCGGAGGAATAATCGCGGCGGCGATCTATTTCCGGCGCTTTCGCGTCCCCATCATTGCCGGGACCATCGCCATCGCCTTCACACTGCTTGCCTTCCTGCAAACGGCGATAATCCTGTATGACAGTGTGACAACCGGCGCGATTGCGCCGCCGCGCCTCGAGGACGTTCCCGAATTGCTTCGCGCGGCCCTTTACATGCCGCTGATCTGCGGCCTGATCGTGTTCGCAACGGGTGTCGCTTTTGACATTTACGACAGGGATCGACGCAAGATCTGGTCCGATTGCGCTTTCTGGCTGCATGTCGTCTCGGCGCCGATGCTGGTGCATCCGCTCTTTATCATGGCAACCGGCCAAAACGTCGTATTCGGACATATCGCGCCGGATGCCAATGCAACCATCATGCTGACGATTCTGATCCTTGGCTTCCTCTATGTCGCGCTGGCCATAGACCGCCGTTCGCTTCTGGTTTCTACATTGGCTTACTTCGGCTCGCTGGGCATCTATTATCTGGTGAATTCCGCCTCCGATTCGACGGGCATCCCGCCTTTGCCTTGATCCTGGTCGTTGTTGGCGCGCTGATTATTCTGTTCGGGGCCGGCTGGCAGCGTATCCGGCGGATTGTGGTCAACCCCACCTTGCCGGCGGCCGTGATCCGCCGGCTGCCGCCGCTGAAGGCGTGACAGGGCTTTGTGATGATCGAGACGGCGACGCGAAACGAGGGGGAATGAACCGATGACGACACCGGCCACGGAAAACAGCTATTCGGCCTACGAAGACAGCTGGCGGATGGGGCTTCTGCTGGTGCTTGCCCTGGTCATCTTCCAGGCCGGGGCGCTCTACGGCATGGGGCGGACGCCGATCTGCACCTGCGGCTACGTCAAGCTCTGGCATGGCGTGGTGAACAGTTCGGAGAATTCCCAGCACATTTCGGACTGGTACACCTTCTCGCACATCATCCACGGCTTCCTGTTCTATGCGCTGGCGCGGTTCCTGTTCCCGCGTTCGCCGATCGGCCTGAGGCTGGCGTTCGCCGCCTTCATCGAGGGCGGCTGGGAGCTGCTGGAAAACAGCCCGTTCATCATCGACCGCTACCGCGCCGGCACCATTTCGCTCGATTACTATGGCGACAGCATCATCAATTCGGTGTCGGACACACTGGCCATGGTGCTGGGATTTGTGATGGCGCGAAGGCTACCTATATGGGTGATCGTCAGCCTCGCCATCATCTTCGAACTCGGCACCGGCTACCTCATCCGGGACAATCTGACACTCAACGTGATCATGCTGCTGCATCCGTTCGAGGCCATCAAGCAGTGGCAAAGTGGAATTTAGTGATATGAGCACATTTTCTCCCCGCGAAATCGTTTCGGAACTCGACCGCTTCATCATCGGCCAGAAGGACGCCAAGCGCGCCGTGGCCATTGCCTTGCGCAACCGCTGGCGCCGCCAGCAGCTGGAAGGCCAGATGCGCGAAGAGGTGATGCCCAAGAACATCCTGATGATCGGGCCGACCGGCGTCGGCAAGACGGAAATCTCGCGCCGCCTGGCGCGGCTGGCCGGTGCGCCCTTCGTCAAGGTCGAGGCGACCAAGTTCACCGAAGTCGGCTATGTCGGCCGCGATGTCGAGCAGATCATCCGCGACCTGGTCGAGATCGCCATCGGCCTGGTGCGCGAGAAGATGCGTGAGGACGTCAAGGCGCGCGCCCACATCAACGCCGAGGAACGTGTGCTGGAAGCACTGGTCGGCAAGACGGCGAGCCCGGCCACCCGCGACAGTTTCCGCAAGAAGCTGCGCGACGGCGAGCTCGACGACAAGGAAATCGAGGTTGAGGTTGCCGACACCGGCAGCGGCGGCATGCCCGGATTTGAAATCCCCGGCATGCCGGGCGCCAATATCGGCGTGCTGAACATCAACGACATGCTGTCGAAGGCGATGGGCGGCAAGAAAATCAAGATGCGCAAGACGACGGTGAAGGAGTCCTACGACCTGCTGGTCAATGACGAGTCCGACAAGCTGCTTGATCAGGACGAGGTGGTGCGCCGGGCGCTCGATGCCGCGGAAAACGACGGCATCGTCTTCCTCGACGAGATCGACAAGATCGCGGCGAGATCGGACATTTCCGGCGGGCCCTCGCGCGAAGGCGTGCAGCGCGACCTGCTGCCGCTGGTCGAAGGCACCACGGTGGCGACCAAATACGGACCGTTGAAGACGGATCACATCCTGTTCATCGCCTCCGGCGCCTTCCACGTCTCGAAGCCGTCCGACCTGTTGCCGGAATTGCAGGGCCGCCTGCCGATCCGCGTCGAACTGCGGGCGCTGGAGAAGGACGATTTCGTGCGCATCCTGACCGAGACCGAGGCCAGCCTGATCAAGCAGTATATCGCTCTGATGAAGACCGAGGGCGTCGAGTTGACCTTCACCGAAGACGCCATCGATTCGCTCGCCGGCATCGCCGTCGATCTCAACGCCAGCGTCGAGAACATAGGCGCCAGGCGCCTGCAGACGGTGATGGAGCGGGTGCTGGACGAAATCTCCTACGATGCGCCCGACCGCAACGGAACGAGCGTCACTATCGACGCCGCCTATGTCGAAAAGCATGTCGGCGATCTGTCCAGGAATACCGACCTGTCGCGGTTCATCCTTTAAACGACGGCGCCGAAACGTTCCGGCGCCGGTCCAGGCAACATTTTCCGGCAAGCAAAATCATGTGTGGCCAGATGGTACCATCTGGCCACCTTTCGTCCTGCCGGGTGAAGGGGCGCTCTCGACTCGACCAAGAGCTTTACCTAGTTTGCGCGGCAATTCTCGATCTCTTGGTTGACGCAATTCCGGAAAACCGTTTCACACTTTTCCTGGAATTGCTTGGGCGGCGGGTGCATGAAAAAACTGATCCTGGTCATTCTCGGCTTGACGCTGGCGGCGACGCTGTTCGCCGCCGAGGCAGCGACATTGGTGCCGCCGGGAAATCGCAATGCCGTGCAGCCCGACATTCCCGGCGCCTCCAGCCGGCGCACGCAGGCGACCAACACCAGCTTCCAGGCGAAGTACCGCAAGGTCTATGCCCTGCTGCAGAACGACGCCGATTTGCGCGGCAAGATCAGGAAGGCGGCGGCCGCCTACGGCATCGATCCCCTGCACATCGTCGGCGCCATCGTCGGCGAGCACACCTACAATGTCGATGCTTATGACCGGCTGCAGACCTACTATGTCAAGGCGATCTCCTATCTCTCCAGCAAGCTGTCCTTCGCCTATGACGGCGAGGACATCACCGATTTCGTCCAGCGGCCGGAATTCAAGAAATGCGCGGGGATGTCCGACAGCTACGATCTGTGGGAATGCCGCGAACAGGTGTGGAACCGTTCGTTTCGCGGCAAGTCGGTCGGCGGGACGAGCTTTCCCGACGACCGCTTCGGCGCCACCTTCTTCCAGCCTTATTATGCCGGCCAGACCTTCGGCCTCGGCCAGCTCAATCCGCTGACCGCCCTGCAGATGAGCGATCTGGTGCACAAGGTTTCGGGCCTGCCCAAGCTCGACGTCGGCGATCCCAATTCGGTCTACAAGACCATCATGGATCCCGACCTGACGCTGCCCTACGTCGCCGCGACGATCAGGAAATCGATCGATGCCTATAAAAGCATTGCCGGCTTCGACATTTCGGGCAATCCCGGGCTGACCGCCACGCTCTACAATGTCGGCAATCCGGAGCAGCGCGCTTATGCCCTGAAGGCGGAGAACGACAGGCGCCGCGCCGCCGGTGAGCCCGAAAAGCTGCCGGAAGAGAATTATTATGGTTGGCTGGTGAACGACAAACTGCCGGAGCTGAAGGCGCTGTTTTAGCGCGCGCTGACTTCAAGCTTTGAGGCCGAAAACGCCTCATCTTCTGGCGCCTGCGCCGCCCCTCATTGCCCTGCCGGGCATTTCTCCCCGTATAGTGACGGGGAGAAAGTAGCTGGCATCAACGACAGCGCTCTTCTCGCAACGTTGGTGATTGGCGAAATCCCCGGGCGAAAGCGTCCTTCTCCCCGTTCGCGGCTACGGGATGCACATATCTTCTGTGACTGGCGTGACTGATCCGCCCGAGGCCTGATTGTCACGTGGTTCCCCCAATCCGTCGCTGCTTCGCAGCGCCACCTTTCCCCCCTCCGGAGGGAAAGGAAAGGAGCGTTGCTGGACGAGCGTCGACGGCAAAAGCTTGGCGCCTTTCCTCTACCCCGTCGATCGGGGGAGAGGTGGCTCGGCGAAGCCGAGACGGAGTGGGGGTCGACCAGCGCCGCATAAGACAAGTTGCCATGCACCCCATCGCCAAAGACCAGTTGCTTGGAAATGTGTGCATGCCGTAGCCGTTTACGGGGAGAAGATGCCGGCAGGCAGATGAGGGGCAGCGCCGACCTCTATAAGGTCGCACAAAGACTCAGGCCGCCAACAACGACTTCAGCTTCACGTCCTGTGATCCCAGCGCTTCCGGCGCCGGCTTGGCGCGCTTGGCGATCAGCATTTCGGCCAGCCTGATGTCGCGGGCGACCGCGTTGCCGGGGCCGATGCCGCTGGCCGCGACCAGCCTGCCGTCTTCAGCCAAATGGAAGAGGATGAAGGCGCCGTCGCCGAGATCGCGGCGCACGGTGTTTTTGCCCTCGTCGGAGAGCCCGGCGATCTGCAGGGACAGACCATATTGATCCGACCAGAACCACGGCACCGCCGCATGCGCCTCGCCGGCGCCGAGCATGTTCCTGGCCGCCAGCGCGCCCTGTTCCTGGGCGTTGCGCCAGGCTTCCAGCCGCACCCGGCGGCCGCCATAGACGGCGAGCGGAAACGAGCAGCAATCGCCGGCGGCAAAGATGTCGGGATCGCTGCTGCGCAGCTCGGCATCGACTGCAATGCCATTGTCGATCGTGAGCCCCGCTTCGGCCGCAAGCCAGGTCACCGGCACGGCGCCGATGCCGATGATCGCGAGGTCGGCTGATATCTCCCGGCCGCCGGCAAGTGTGACGCGCACCTCGTTGCCATCGTCGGCGATGGACGCGATGCCGTCGCCGCACAGGATGTCGACGCCCTCGGCGACATGCGCCTCATGGATGATTTCCGCGATCTCCGCCGGCACGCCGCGCATCAGGATGCGAGGCTGAGCCTCGATGACGGTGACCGCGGCACCGAGCTTGCGGGCCGCGGCGGCGAGTTCGAGGCCGATAAAGCCGCCGCCAATGATGGCGATACGGTTGCCGGGGGTGAGATGCGCGCGAATGGCGAGCGCATCAGCGAAGGTTCTGAGATAGACGCAGCGCGGGCCCAGGCCCGGCATCGGCAGCTTGCGCGGCGTCGAACCGGTTGCCAGCAGGAGCTTGTCGTAAGGCAGGACCGATCCGTCCGACAGGCGCACAGTATGCGCCGCGCGATCGATCGCGACGGCCTGGACGGAATGGACATGCCGGATCGATTTCTCGGCCAGAATTGCGTCGCTGGCGATCGCCTTGATCTCGGGCGCATCGCTGGCCATCGCCTCCTTGGACAGAGGCGGGCGCTCATAGGGCAGATGCGGCTCGTCGCCGACCAGCGTCACCGGCCCCTGATAATCGAGGTCGCGCAGCGCCAATGCCGCCCGCCCGCCGCATTCGCCGGCGCCGATGATGAGCATCCCCCCCGCCATGTCAGTCATCCGATCTGGATCAGGACTTTGCCGGCATCGACCTTGACCGGATAGGTCTTGAGATTGATGCAGACCGGGGCGCCGCGGGCGTCACCCGTCTTGTAGTTGAAGCGCCCATTGTGCTTGGGGCATTCGATGATGTCATCCATCACCAGCCCGTCGGCCAGGTGCACCTTTTCATGCGTGCAAAGGCCGTCGGTGGCGAAGAACTCGTCGTCGGGGCTGCGATAGATGGCGAAGGTGCGGCCGCCATGGTCGAAGCGCATCACATCCTCCTCGTCTATGTCGCCGGTGGCGCAGGCCTCGACCCAGTCGCTCATTCAAGTCCTCCCAAAAGCAAAAAAGTGCGCAGCGGTTTTCCGTCCGGAATTGCGTTAAATAAACAGTCTGGATCGGATGGAAGCACGATCATTCCGCCGCGGCGGCGATAGTGTCGTTGTGGAATTCCTCGCGATATGGCCGTGCGGTCGGCGGCAGCTCGCGCTTGAGGAAATAGTCCTCGTTGCGCAGCTGGCGCAGGAAGACCGGGATCATCTCGCGGTAGCCGGCCAGGATCGACGGTGTCGGTTCCGGCAGATCGTGCTTGATCAGTTCGTGCAGCCTCGGCAGCGCATGATAGGGCACCATCGGAAACATGTGATGCTCGACATGGTAGTTCATGTTCCAGTAGATGAACCGGCTGATCGGGTTCATGTAGACGGTGCGGCTGTTGAGCCTGTGGTCGGTGACATTGTCGGCCAGGCCGCCATGCTGCAGCAGCCCGACCATGACATGGTGCCAGGCGCCGTAGAGCCTGGGCAGGCCGACCAGCATCAGCGGCAGGAACGAACCGGTGTAGAGCGCCAGCCCGACGGTGGCGGCATAGATCGCCGTCCAGATGCGGGCGACGCGGATCGCCTTGGGCTGTTCCTGTTCTGGAATGAAGGTCTTTTCGGCGGCGCTGACGGTGCCGGCGGCGTTGCGCAGCATATCGCTCATCGCATGCCAGGCGTCGAGCACGCCGACGAAGCCCAGCATGGCGCGAACCAGATCCGGCGGCCGCATCACCGAGATTTCCGGGTCGCGGCCGACGATGACGGTGTCGGTGTGGTGGCGCGTGTGGCTCCAGCGCCAGGTCACCGGATTGCGCATGATCATGAAGCAGGCGATCTGATAGACCGCATCGTTCATCCATTGCGTGCGGAAGGCGGTGCCGTGACCGCATTCGTGCCAGCGTGAATCCGTCGAGGAGCCGTAGAGCACGCCATAGACGAAGAAGAACGGCACGCACCACCATGTGCCCCAGAGCCAGGCGCCGCCGGCGCCGCTGACGATCAGGGCGGCGAACCAGATCGCCGTATCGCGGATCGCCGGCCCGTCGGAGCGCTGCATCAGCTCCTTCATCTGCTTGCGCGGTATGTCGGTGTGATACCACTCGGCCGCCGACAGGCCGGTCTCGACGGCGAGCTTGGCGTCGCGGCCGATCAGGCTGTAGTCACGCCGGGACGGCGCAGTGGACATGATTGCCTCCCTCGGCAAAGGCATCCGCCAGAGCGAATGCCATGAAATCCCTTGGCTTCGGGCGTCAAAGTAACGCCGACTAATGATAGACTCAACATCATAAAGATAGTTTCTATCATTTCCCATCAGGATGATGTACGAAGGGCTCGAGCAAACCCGACGAGGCAAGCATGGTGAAGCGGCCGACAATATCCGATCTGGCGCGCATCTCGGGCGTCAGTGTCGCCACCGTCGACCGCGTGCTGAACAACCGGCTGCCGGTGCGCGAAGAGACAGCGCGCCGCGTCTACGAGACCGCTACCGACATCGGCTATCACGCTGCCGGCCTTATCAAGCAGCGCATGCGCCAGGAGTTGCCGGAGTACCGCCTGGGCTTCCTGCTGCTGCGGGGCAACGATGCCTTCTACGGTGACTTCGCGCGGGAACTCGAACTGGCCATCTCGCAATCGCAGCGCTTCCGCGGCGTTGCGAGCATCGATTTCGCCAGCTCCCTGGCTCCCGACGAGATCGCCTTGCAGATGCGCAGGCTGGCGGCGAAATCGAGGGCCATCGCCGTTGTCGGTCCGGACCATCCGACCCTGACAGCGGTCGTGGAAACCTTGAAGGCGAGAGGACAGCCGGTCTTTTCGGTGCTGTCCGACTTTGCCGCCGGCATCCGGGAGGGCTATATCGGCCTCGACAACCGCAAGGTCGGGCGCACCGCCGCATGGATGATCTCCAAGGCAGCCAAGCGGCCCGGCAAGGTCGCCCTCTTCGTCGGCAGCCACCGCTTCCACGGCCATGAGCTGCGCGAGATCGGCTTTCGCTCCTTCTTCCGCGAGCATGCGCCGGAGTTCAGCGTGCTTGAAACGCTGGTCAATCTGGAAGCCAACCAGGTGACCCATGACGCGATGATCGATCTTCTGGCGCGCTATCCGGATCTTGCCGGCTGCTACGTCGCCGGCGGTGGCATGGAAGGCGCGGTCTCGGCGCTGCGGGCAGCGAAGCCCGCGACCATGCCGGTGGTCGTCTGCAACGAGATCAACGCAGAGTCGCGCGCGGCGCTCGCCGACAACATCCTCACCATGGTGATCTCGACCCCGCTCGCCGCTTTATGCCGTGAGCTCGTCGACCTGATGGCGCATGCCATCGAAACCGGCGCCGCCAACGCTCCGGGCCAGACCTTTCTGCCCTTCGACATCTATCTGCCGGAAAACATCTAGCCAGCCGCCGCGCAAGGCGCCGAGGCAAATGATAGAATCCATCAGAGCGATGCGTAAATCGGCCCGCAGGCCGCGGAATCGCCCTTGACGCCCCGATGTGAAATGGAATAAATATTTCATCATCTGTATATTTTGGTTCTTTCGTTCCGGAATATCTGTTTCAAACAGAGGGTTTGACGTTCCAGCCAACGGCAAGCGTCACCCGGAATAGAAATGACATCAGGGAGAGATTCCCCGGGGAGATCGGGGATTCCGGATAAATCGGTGAAACCGGACACCAATATGTGGAGGAGAAACACAATGAAGAAATTGATTTTAGGCGTCGCCTTCGCGGCGCTGATGAGTTCATCCGCCCTGGCCGCCAAGGTTGGCGTGTCGATGGCCAAGTTCGACGACAACTTCCTGACCGTGCTGCGCAACGGCATGATCGAGCAGGCCAAGGGCATGAGCGGCGTCGAGCTGCAGGTCGAGGACGCGCAGAACGACGTTGCCAAGCAGCTTGACCAGATCAAGAACTTCGCCGCTTCGGGCGTCGACGCCATCATCGTCAACCCGGTCGACACTTCGGCCACGCAGGCGATGTCGGATGCCGCCGCCGCAGCCAAGATCCCGCTGGTCTATGTCAACCGCGAGCCGGTCAATGTCGACACGCTGCCCGACAACCAGGCCTTCGTCGCCTCGAACGAAGCCGATTCCGGCACGCTCGAGACCAAGGAAGTCTGCCGCCTGTTCAAGGAAGCCGGCAAGAAGGAAGCCAATGTCTATGTGATCATGGGCGAGCTTTCCAACCAGGCCGCCGTGCAGCGCACCAAGGACATCGACGATGTGATCGCGACGCCGGATTGCAGCTTCATCAAGATCATCGACAAGCAGACGTCGAACTGGAACCGCGACGAGGCGCAGAACCTGATGACCAACTGGCTTTCGACCGGCAAGCCGTTCGATGGCGTCATCGCCAACAATGACGAAAGCGCCATCGGCGCCATCCAGGCGATGAAGGCCGGCAACATCGACATGAAGGCGGTTGTCGTCGGCGGCGTCGATGCCACCCAGGACGCGCTGGCGGCCATGCAGGCGGGCGACCTCGACGTAACTGTGTTCCAGGACGCGGCCGGCCAGGGCGCCGGCGCTCTCGATGCGGCGCTCAAGCTCTCCAAGGGCGAGAAGGTCGAGCACAAGGTCTACGTGCCCTTCCAGCTGGTGACGCCAGCCAACATCGACAAGTTCCTGAAGAAGAACTGAGCCGCCAGCGGTTCGATACGGAGCGGCGCTCTCGATCAAGACAGCGCCGCTCCCCTCTCTCCCTCAGCGCCGGCACGGCGCGAGGGCGACCGCGGCTGATGGAGGACAGAATACGTGGCACAGACATCTCATGGCGTCGGCGGCGTCGGTTATGATGCGAAGAAGCGCACATGGCCGGCCGAGTTCAATGTTTTCCTGGCCCTGGTCATTCTCGTCGTCATCTTCGAACTGATCGGCCGCATCTTTCTCGGCGACAGCTTCCTGTTCAACACACGCAGCGATGTCGGCGGCATCTTCAACGAAGCGCGCCTGCAGATCATCATCCTGCAGGTGTCGATCGTCGGCATCATCGCCATCGGCGTGACACAGGTCATCATCACCGGCGGCATCGACCTGTCCTCGGGCTCGATCGTCGGCGCGACCGCCATGATCGCCATGAGCTTCGCCCAGGTGGCGACGGTCAACGGCAACCCCAATCCCAAGGCGATGTTCCTGGCGCAGGGCTGGACCGACCTGCCTGTCATCGTGCCGCTGCTGGTGGCGATCGCCTGCGGCCTCTTCGCCGGCCTGGTCAATGGCGCGCTGATCGCCTACACGCGCATTCCGCCGTTCATCGCCACGCTCGGCATGATGGTGACCGCGCGCGGTATCGCCAAATGGTGGTCCAAGGGCCAGCCGATCTCGTTTCCCACCGAGAGTTTCGCCAGCATCGGCAAAGGCCTGATGCCGGTCGTCATCTTCCTGTCGCTGGCCATCCTGTTCCAGCTGATCATGACCTATACGAGGTACGGCAAGCACTGTTACGCGATCGGCTCCAACGAGGACGCCGCGCGCATGTCCGGCATCAAGATCGCCAACCACAAGATCCTGGTCTACGTCATCGCCGGCATTCTCGCCGCGCTCGCCGCCGTGGTGCTGAGCTCCAAGAACCTGACCGCGCAGTCCGGCATGGGCGTGATGTACGAACTCGACGCCATCGCCATGGCGGTCATCGGCGGGGTCTCGCTGTCGGGCGGCCGCGGCTCGATCATCGGCACGGTGATCGGCTCGCTGATCTTCGGCGTCATCATCTCCGGCTTCACCTTCCTGCGCCTCGACGCCTACTACCAGGAGATGGTCAAGGGCGTGATCATCGTCGGTGCGGTGGTTCTCGACCAGTGGCGCCAACGCCTGCGGGCAATGAGGGCATGACCATGTCAGACATCGTCCTGAAGACCGAAAACCTGACCAAGCGCTATGGCGGCGTGCATGCGCTGGAAGGCGCGAATTTCGAGCTGCGCAAGGGCGAGCATGTCGCCATCATGGGCGACAACGGCGCCGGCAAATCGACCTTCGTGCGCCAGATCACCGGCGTCGAGCAGCGCACCAGCGGCCAGATCTGGTTCGACGGCAAGGAAGTGAATTTTGCCGGGCCGATCGAGGCCCGCACGGCGGGCATCGAGACCGTGTTCCAGAATCTGGCGCTGGCCGACGATCTCGACGTGCCGTCGAACCTGTTCCTCGGCCGCGAGAAGGTTTTGTTCAACCTCGGCCCGTTCTCGATCCTCGACCGCAAATACATGCGCAAGGCAACCGAGGCGGCATTGGTCCGCACGGCGGTGAAGATCCCCAATCTGTCCAACACCATCCGCCACATGTCAGGCGGTCAGCGCCAGTGCGTGGCGATCGCCCGGACCGCGACCTTCGCCTCCAAGCTGATCATCATGGACGAGCCTACCGCCGCCCTTGGCGTGCAGGAGACCGCCCAGGTCGAAAACATCGTGCGTACGCTGAAGGACAATGGCGAGCCGCTGATCCTGATCAGCCACAATATGCGCCAGGTGTTCGATCTCTGCGACCGTATCGTCGTGTTCCGGCGCGGCCGCATCGTCGCCAATCTGCGCAAGGAGAACACCGACGGAAACGATATCGTCTCCTACATCACCGGCGCCAAGACCGGGGAGGCGGAACTCGCGGCCTAAAACAGGATGGTCATCCTGTTTTCTGGCGCGCTCGAAAAATAGCCTTGCCACCTTTCCCCAAAAGCAAGGTGCGGACAACTCTCTCCAACCCATTCCCCAGAGGAAATACCCATGACCGTTCGCTTCGCTCTCCTCGGTGCCGGCCGCATCGGCAAGGTCCACGCCCGTGCCGTCGGCTCCAATCCGCAGGCCAAACTGGTTGCGGTTGCCGATGCGTTCGAGAAGGCGGCGACCGAACTGGCCAGCGCCTATGGCGCCGAGGTGCGCAGCATCGAGGACATCGAGAAAGCCGGAGATATCGACGCCGTCATCATCTGCACGCCGACCGACACCCATGCCGATCTGATCGAGCGCTTCGCCAAGGCCGGCAAGGCGATCTTCTGCGAGAAGCCGATCGACCTCGACGTCAAGCGCGTCGAGAAATGCCTGGCCGTGGTCGAGAAGACCAAGGCGACGCTGATGGTCGGCTTCAACAGGCGCTTCGATCCACACTTCGCCGCCGTGCGCAAGGCGATCGACGACGGCGCCATCGGCACCGTCGAGATGGTCACCATCACCTCGCGCGATCCCGGCGCGCCGCCGATCGACTACATCAAGCGTTCGGGCGGCATTTTTCGCGACATGACCATCCATGATTTCGACATGGCGCGCTTCCTGCTCGGCGAAGAGGTCGTGGCGGTCAGCGCCCATGCCTCGGTGCTGGTCGACAAGAAGATTGGTGATGCCGGCGATTTCGATAGCGTCAGTGTCATCCTCGAAACCGCTTCCGGCAAGCAGGCCGTCATCTCCAACTCGCGCCGCGCCACCTATGGCTACGACCAGCGCATCGAGGTGCATGGCTCGAAAGGCATGGTCGCGGCCGAGAACCAGCGCCCGGTGTCGATCGAGCTGGCCAACGAGAAGGGCTATACCCGCCCGCCGCTGCACGACTTCTTCATGACCCGCTATCTCGACGCCTATGCCAATGAGATCGCTGCTTTCATCGCCGCAGCGACATTAGGCAAGAAGGCCGCGCCGAGCGGCGCGGACGGACTGGTGGCGCTGAAACTGGCCGACGCAGCGCTGAAATCAGCAACGACCGGCAAGACCGTCCGTCTCGACAAGTAAGAGAACCCTTAGGAAAAACCACAGGAGCAGAGCGATGAGCGCATCAGCCGATCGCAATTCACAGACACGCGCCATCGTCACCGGCGGCGCCCAGGGGATCGGCTTTGCCGTTGCCGAAGCGCTGGCCGACGAGGGCTGCCGGGCACTGGCGCTCATCGGCCGCTCGCAGGAGAAGGGCGACAAGGCTGTCGCCCATTTCAAGAAAGCAGGCGTCGATGCCATTTTCATCAGCGCCGATGTGTCAAAAGTGGCGGACTGCAAGCGCGCGGTCGCCACCGCGATCTCGCATTTCGGCACCGTCAACGCTCTGGTCAACGCCGCCGCCACTTCGGCGCGCGGTTCACTGGTCGAAACCTCCGAAGAGTTGTTCGATACGATTTTCGATACCAATGTGCGCGGCCCGTTCTTCCTGATGCAGGGCGTGGTGGCGCATCTCCTTGAGAAGAAGGCACCCGGCTCGATCGTCAACGTGCTGTCGATGTCGGCGCATACCGGCCAGTCGTTCCTGACGCCCTATTCGACCAGCAAGGGCGCGCTGATGACACTGACCAAGAATGTCGCCAATGCCTATCGCTACAACCGCATCCGCTGCAATGCGGTGCTGCCCGGCTGGATGGACACGGAAGGTGAGGACATCGTGCAGAAGAAGTGGCACGACGCGCCGGACGACTGGCTGGCGAAGGCCGAAGCGACGCAGCCGATGGGCCAGTTGGTCAAGCCGGACCAGCTTGCCCGTCTGATCAGCTACATGGTCAGCCCACAGTCCGGTGTCATGACCGGGTCGCTGGTCGACTACGATCAAAGCATTGCGGGGGCGTCACCGGAGTAACGCCGGCGAGTCTCAAACGCCCATCACTTCGTCATCCACGGGCGGAGCAAGGAGCGTAGCGAAGCAGCGCAGACCCGAGGATCCATGCCGCGACTTCTGAGCGTTGCTGCGGTGCGGAATTCTGCTCCGCTGCACCATTCGGCCAAAGTCACGGAATGGATCCCAGGGTCTCCGCGACGGAGCTTCGCTCCTGCTCCGCCCAGGGATGACGAAGTTTGGGTGCTTCGGCCATCCCGAATTGTCTCCGCATCAGGGCACGTGACAAGTGCCTCCGCATCGACTATATGAGCCTCATGATCAACCTGACCGCCACATATTGGTACTTTAGGAGCTCGCTGGCGGCGGGAGGATTGCGCTCGATCTGAAGATTGCAGCAACAAGATCCGAACAGCCGCCATACCTGGCGGCTTTTTTGTTTTCAGCCGGCAGGTTCCCTCTAAATCAAAGAGGAGCATGATGTCGTCCGAAAACCGCTTCACACTTTTCGGCATCATGCTCTCGACAGGAGCAGAAAGCCGTGTTGACCACCACAGACGACCTCCGGGTCAAGGAAATCCGAGAACTGAGCACACCGGACGAGGTGATGCGGGAGATACCGCGCACTTTGACGGCGACGCGCACCGTCAGCGCATCGCGCAACGCAACCCATGCCATCTTGAACGGGACCGACGACCGGCTGCTCGTCATCGTCGGCCCGTGTTCGATCCACGATCCGGTCGCGGCCGTCGACTACGCCAGCCGTCTGGCGGCGCTGCGCGAGAGCCTGTCGGACCGGCTGGAGATCGTGATGCGGGTCTATTTCGAAAAGCCGCGCACGACGGTCGGCTGGAAAGGCCTCATCAACGATCCCGACCTCGACGGCAGCTTCAACATCGACAAGGGGCTGCGGATGGCACGCAATGTGCTGTCGGCCGTCAACAATCTCGGCCTGCCGGCGGCGACCGAATTCCTCGACATGACCACCCCGCAATACATTGCCGACCTCGTTGCCTGGGGCGCGATCGGCGCGCGCACGACCGAGAGCCAGATCCACCGCGAACTGGCCTCGGGCCTCTCCTGCCCGGTCGGCTTCAAGAACGGCACCGACGGCAATCTGCGCATAGCCGCCGAGGCGGTGAAATCCGCCGCGCAGCCGCATCATTTCATGGCGGTGACCAAGGGCGGGCGCAGCGGCATCGCCACGACCACGGGCAATGAGGACTGCCACGTTATCCTGCGCGGCGGCGTTCAGCCCAACTATGACGCGGCGAGCGTCGAAGCCGCCGCTGTGGAACTCGCCCGCATCGGCATTGCGCCCCGTCTGATGATTGATGTCAGCCACGCCAACTCGGCCAAGAAGCCCGAGAACCAGCCCAAGGTGGCGGCAGATGTCGCCGGCCAGGTCGCGGCAGGCGACGAGCGCATCATCGGCCTGATGATCGAGAGCAATCTCGTCGCCGGCCGGCAGGACGTGGTGCCGGGCAAGCCGCTGGTCTATGGCCAGAGCATCACCGATGGCTGCATCGACTGGGCGACCACCGAGACGGTGCTGCACGGCCTTGCCGGCGCCGTCGAGTGGCGCCGCTCGGCACGCCGCGCCATGATCGACAACCGGCAGGGAGCTGCCTGACAGGGCATAGGGAAGTGGGCGGCGGTGACCGGGATTACGCCGCCCTTAATCCTTCCCATGCCGTGAACACCGACACGGCAAAGAGCAGCAGTCCGGCCGCCCGGCCGGCAAAAATGGTCGCCCGCGGATTGGCGATCAGAAGGTTGCGGCTGCGGCCGGCCGTGATAGCCAGCCCGCCATAGATCGCAGCCTGCGTCACCACGGTCAGCAGCCCCATGACCGTCGCCTGCATCCAGATCGGACCGTAGTCCGGTTTCAGGAACTGCGGGTAGACGGCAAGCACGAACAGGTATGCCTTCGGGTTGATCAGGCAGGTCACAAACCCCTGGCGAAACGCCTTCCACGCGGAACGGCTGCCGGCAGGCCCCTCCTGACCGACAGTGATGGAACTGCGCATCAGCGTGATGCCTATGAAGGCCATGTAGGCGGCGCCGGCAAGCAGCAGCGGCTTGAACAGGATCGGCACGAAATGCATCAGCAGGCCGACGCCGATGGCGCCGTTCAGCGTGTGCACCATGCCGCCGACCATGATGCCGCCGGTCGCGGCAAGGCCTCGGTCGCGGCCGCCGGTCAGTGCATTGGCAAGCACGAAGAGCATATCCATGCCCGGAACGGCGATGATGCCGAACAGCAGGATAAAGAAAAGCCAGAGATTTTCCGCATAGCCCATGTCAGTTGCCTGCCGCCTCGCTCCCCCAAACCGCAGCGGAACCTGTTGATTTTCAATTCGATAGGCGCTCCTATAGGTCAGCCCAACTGACGATGGTGTGTCAGTTGTGATGGAAACCGGGCGAGAAAAATGCGCAAGGCGTCGCGCCTGTTCGAGATCATCCAGATCCTGCGGCTGGCGCGGCAGCCGGTGACGGCAGCGACGATCGCCGGGCGGCTGGAGGTGACGGTGCGCTCGATCTATCGCGACATTGCCGCCCTGCAGGCGATGCGCGTGCCGATCGAGGGCGGGCGCGGCATCGGCTACATCCTGCGTCCCGGCTTCGACCTGCCGCCGCTGATGTTCTCGATCGAGGAGATGGAGGCGATCGTCCTGTCGCTGGCGCTGCTGGAGCGCACCGGCGACAGCGAGCTCAAGCAGGCGGCCAAGCGCGTCAGCGCCAAGATCGCCGGCGCGGTGCCGCCGCCCTTGCGCCAGGTATTCGACGCCAATGCGCTGCATGCGTGGGGGTTCGCCGCGCCCTCGACCGGCGCGATCGACCTGGCGCTGGTGCGACGCGCCATCCGCGACGAGGAGAAGCTCGACCTCTCCTATCGAGACGAAATGGGCCGCGCCTCCGAGCGCCTCATCCGCCCGATCGCGCTGATCTACTACGCCGAAACCGCCAACATCGTCGCCTGGTGCGAGCTGCGCCAGGCGATCCGCAATTTCCGCAGCGACCGGATCGCGGATTGCCAGGCGACCGGGTTACGCTTCAAGGGCGAAGGCGACCGCTTGCGGCAGGTCTGGGTGAATGGATGGGAGACGAACGTCGCTGCCACGGTCGTCTGAGCGGGCTTATATCACCGTACGTCCACCCAGCGCTTTTCCTCGAACGAACGCGCCATCGCATGCACGGTGCGCTCGATCTCCAGCCCTTCGGCAAACTCGATGAGCCGCGCCGGCCTGCCCTCAAGCCGCGTCAGCAGTTCGTGGCACTCGATGATCTTGAGGTCGTTGAAGCCGAGGCCATGGCCTGGCGCCGGCACGAAGAGGTCATAGGGCTTGTGGTGCGGCGCCACCAGGATGGTGCGGTAGCCCTGTTCGGTCGGCCGATCTGATGTGAGGTAGAGCTGGAATTCGTTCGATCGTTCCTGGTCGAACAGGATCGACCCCTTCGAGCCGAATATCTGGACGGCTATGCGGCCCTTGCGGCCCCAGGCCGAGCGGTTGACCAGCAGCGTGCCGGCAATGCCGTTTTCCAGATGCATCAGCACGCTGGCGATGTCGTAGGTCTCCACCGCGCGACGGCCGCCACTGGCCAGCTTGCGGTCGGCATAGGGTTTGGCCATGTCGCAGATGACACTGGCGACGCGGCCGAACAGGGCTGAGACCAGCGACAGCGGATGCACGGCGAAATCGTCGAGCGCGCCATAGCCTGACGCGGCTTCGTGCTTCCAGAAGAACAGCGCCTCCGGGTCGGCCATGAAATCCTCGTCCATCTCGATGCGCAGATGGTTGACCTCGCCGATGATCTTCTCTTCCAGCAGCGCGCCGATGTGACGGATGGCCGGGCTTTGGATGTAGTTGTAGCCAAGCGCGGCGACCTTGCCGGACTTTTTCGCCGCCGCCGCCATCGCCTCGGCCTCGGCAAAGCTCGGCGCCATCGGCTTTTCGCACCACAGATGCTTGCCGGCCTGAAGAACCGCGATGGCCATTTCCGGATGGAACTGATTGGGCGTGGTCAGCGAGACGATGTCGACTTCGGGATCGTTGACGACGGCGCGCCAGTCGCCCGACGCCTTGGCGAAACCGAACTCGCCCGCCTTGCGCCGGGCAAGCTCTTCATTGACCTCGCCGAGGTGGACCAGCCGTGGCTTGGCCACGTCGGGAAAGACGGCGCTGACGGCACTCCATGCGATGGCGTGACACTTGCCCATGAAACCCGTACCGATGAGACCGACGCCGACCATTTTCCGTTTCTCCACTGCTTGAAGCGCTGCGTGGATGAATTAGTCCATTTTCTCTTGAAATGGAATGTCTGCCTCATTTTTTATGGTGTTCTTGCGCAGGCTCGCTATGATGAGGCACAGAGGACGCTTCACGCATGAGCCTGGACAGAGCGACGATGGACGAACGGGTACCTCGCGATTTCGAGACGCTGCGCACCACCATCCTGGAGCGACGCGAAAGCCTGCCGAAACGCATCGCCCAGATCGCTGCCCATGCGCTCGACAATCCCGACGATATCGCCTTCGGCACCGCCGCCAGCATCGCCGCTTCGGCGGGCGTGCAGCCTTCGACCCTGATCCGATTTGCCCAGCAGCTTGGCTTCGATGGTTTCACCAGCCTGCAGCAGGTGTTTCGCGAGCGGCTGCGCGAGCGCAACTCATCCTATGACGAAAGGCTGCAGGCGCTGCGCGTCAAGGCTGAGGGAGGCGCCGGCCACCGGGCGATCTTCGACGGCTTCGTCGCCGCCGCCTCGACCTCGCTCAACGATATCTCGCGCACGCTGGACGAAGCGCATCTGGAAGACGCTATTTCCCTGCTGGCAAAGGCGGAAACCATCTATGTGCTGGCCAAGCGGCGCTCCTATCCCGTGGCGTCCTACATCGCCTATGCACTGGGCAAGCTGAAGATCCGCAACCAGCTGATCGAATCGGCGGCCGGGCTGAATGCCGAGATGATCGGCTTCGCCACGCCGGCGGATGCCGTCATCGCCATCTCCTTCTCGCCCTACGCGCCCGCCACCATCGAGGAGGCGCGCAGCATCTCGGAACAGGGCGTGCCGATCGTCGCCATCACCGACAGCTCGTTTTCGCCGCTCGCCCAGTTCGCCAAGGTCTGGTTCGAGGTTGCCGAGGCGGATTTCGCCGGCTTCCGGTCGCTGTCGGCGACGATGGCGCTGGCCATGGCGCTGACCGTCGGCGTCGGCGAGAAGCGGCGCGACACGGGCAGGAAGCGCAAGGCCTGATCCACCGCCGAAAAGGTACTTTTCACCGAAGGAATACTCATTCCATATTGACTATCGATTGGAATTATTATTTCATATTCCCGGCGCCACGCTGCCGCTCGCGCGTGTACCCCAACACAACAAGGCCGACGGGAGGTTCCAATGAGCGAAGCCGTGGACGCTGAATACGCGCCGCTCGACGTGATCACCATCGGTCGCGCTTCCGTCGACCTTTACGGCCAGCAGATCGGCTCGCGGCTGGAGGACATCACCTCCTTCGCCAAGTCGGTCGGCGGCTGCCCGGCCAACATCTCGGTCGGCACCGCCAGGCTCGGCCTGCGCTCGGCGCTGCTCACCCGCGTCGGCGACGAGCAGATGGGCCGCTTCATCCGCGAGCAGCTGACGCGTGAAGGCGTCAATGTCGACGGGCTCAAGACCGACAAGGAGCGGCTAACCGCACTGGTGCTGCTGTCGGTCGAGGACGAAGGCGTCTCGCCGATGATCTTCTATCGCTCGGACTGCGCCGACATGGCGCTGGCGCCGGAAGACATCGATGAGGCCTTCATCGCCTCGGCGCGCTCGATCGTCGTCACCGGCACGCATTTTTCCAGGCCCAACAGCGATGCCGCGCAGCGCAAGGCGATCCGCATCATGAAGGCCAAGGGCGGCAAGGTGGTGTTCGACATCGACTACCGGCCGAACCTGTGGGGTCTCGCCGGCCATGCCGAAGGGTTCGAGCGCTATGTGAAATCGGACCGGGTCTCGGCGCAGCTGAAGACGGTGCTGCCCGACTGCGACCTCATCGTCGGCACCGAGGAAGAGATCATGATCGCGTCGGGCGCCGATGATTGCCTGGGCGCCTTGAAGACGATCCGCTCGCTGTCGTCCGCCACCATCGTCCTGAAGCGCGGCGCGATGGGCTGCATCGTCTATGACGGACCGATCAGCCACGATCTCGAGGACGGCGTCGTCGGCAAGGGGTTTCCGATCGAGATCTATAATGTGCTCGGCGCCGGCGACGCCTTCATGTCGGGCTTCCTGCGCGGCTGGCTGGGCGGCGAAGACCATGCGACGGCGGCGACCTGGGCCAATGCCTGCGGCGCCTTCGCCGTGTCGCGGCTGCTCTGCGCGCCGGAATATCCGACCTTCGAGGAGCTGCGGTTCTTCCTCAAGAACGGCAGCAGGCATCTGGCGTTGCGCAAGGACGAGGCGATCAACCACATCCATTGGGCAACGACGCGCCGGCGCGACATTCCCTCGATGATGGCGCTCGCCTGCGACCACCGCGTGCAGCTCGAGGATGTGGCGGCGAAGGCCGGTGCCGATCCCGCACGCATCCAGGATTTCAAGGTGCTGGCGGTCAAGGCGGCGGCGAAGGTTGCCGCCGGCCGCGACGGCTACGGCATGCTGATCGACGAGAAACACGGCCGCAAGGCGATGTTCGAATTCGCCAGGCATTCCTTCGCCTGGCTCGGGCGGCCGGTGGAACTGCCGGGTTCGCGGCCGCTGCGCTTCGAATTCTCGCAGGACATCGGCTCGCAGCTCACCGAGTGGCCGGTCGACCACTGCATCAAGTGCCTGTGCTTCTATCATCCCGACGATCCGGCCGCGCTCAAGGAAGAACAGCAGCAGAAGTTGCGCGCGCTGTTCGAAGGCGCGCGGAAGGTCGGCAGGGAACTTCTCATCGAGATCATCGCCGGCAAGCATGGCAAGCTCGACGACACGACGATCCCGCGCGCGCTGGAGGAACTCTATGCGCTCGGCATCAAGCCGGACTGGTGGAAGCTCGAGCCGCAGGCGTCGAGCGGCGCCTGGGCGAAGATCGAGGCCGTGATCCTGAAGCACGACCCCTGGTGCCGCGGCGTCGTGCTGCTGGGCCTGGAAGCGCCGCAGGACGAGCTGGAAGCGGCGTTCGCCGCCACCGCCAAGGCACCCATCGTCAAGGGTTTTGCCGTCGGCCGCACCATCTTCGTCCATGCGGCCGAACAATGGCTGGCCGGCAGGATGTCGGATGACGAGGCGATCGCCGACATGGCGCAGCGCTTCGAACAGTTGACGGATGCGTGGCTTGCCGCGCGCGGCCGCAAGGCGGCATAAGAAGGCGCGGAATAGGACTGCGGAGGAAAACACCATGAGCAAGACAATCCGCCTGACGATGGCGCAGGCGCTGACCCGCTTCCTGTCGCGCCAGATGACTGAGATCGACGGTAGCAAAGTCCCGATCTTCGGCGGCGTCTGGGCGATCTTCGGCCACGGCAATGTCGCCGGCATCGGCGAGGCGCTCTATCAGGTGCGCGACGAACTGCCGACCTTTCGCGCCCACAACGAACAGGCGATGGCGCATGCGGCAATCGCCTACGCCAAGGCCAATTTCCGCCGCCGCTTCATGGCCGCGACGTCCTCGATCGGCCCCGGCGCGCTCAACATGGTGACGGCGGCGGCGCTCGCCCATGTAAACAGGTTGCCCGTCCTGTTTTTGCCAGGCGATGTCTTCGCCAACCGCATCCCCGACCCGGTGCTGCAGCAGGCCGAGGATTTTTCCGACGGCACGGCGACGGTCAACGACTGCTTCCGTCCGGTTTCGCGCTATTTCGACCGCATCACCCGGCCGGAGCAGATCATTCCTGCGCTGAGCCGTGCCATGGCCGTGCTGACCGATCCGGCCGAATGCGGCCCGGTGACGCTGTCGCTCTGCCAGGACGTCCAGGCCGAGGCCTATGACTATCCCGAGAGTTTTTTCGCGGAGCGGGTCTGGCACCAGCGCCGGCCGCGCCCGGATCGCCAGGAACTGGCGGCCGCGGTCGCCGCGCTCAAGGGTGCAAAAAAGCCGTTGGTGATCGCCGGCGGTGGCGTCCTCTATTCGCAGGCGTCGGACGAACTGGCGAAATTCGCCGAGGGCGCCGGCATTCCTGTCTGCGAGACGCAAGGCGGCAAATCCTCGCTGCCGGACGACCACCCGCTCAACATGGCGGCGGTCGGCGTCACCGGCACTTCTGCCGCCAACCGGCTGGCTGAGGAAGCCGATGTCGTGCTGGCCATCGGCACGCGCCTGCAGGATTTCACCACCGGTTCGTGGGCGCTGTTCAAGAATTCGGGCAAGACCATCATCGGGCTCAACGTGCAGCCCTTCGATGCCGGCAAGCACCGCGCCCTGCCACTGGTGGCCGATGCGGCCGAGGGCCTGGGGGAACTCGGTGCTGCGCTGAAGGGTTGGGAGGCGCCGGCAAGCTGGACCGACAATGCGTCCTCCGGCAAGAAGGCCTGGGCGGTCGAGGCGGCCAAGGTGACGGCGTCGACCAATGCCGCCTATCCGTCCGATGCGCAGGTGATCGGCGCGGTGCAGCGCGCCATGGGCTCCGGTGTGACGCTGCTGAATGCCTCCGGCGGGTTGCCGGGCGAATTGCACAAGCTTTGGCAGGCGGGCGCGCCCGGCTCGTACCATGGCGAATACGGCTTCTCGACCATGGGCTACGAGATTGCCGGCGGGCTCGGCGCCAAGATGGCGAAGCCCGGCGAGGAGATCGTCGTCATGATCGGCGACGGCTCCTACCTGATGATGAATTCGGAGATCGCCACCTCGGTGATGCTCGGCCTCAAGCTGACCATCGTGCTGCTCGACAACCGCGGCTATGGCTGCATCAACCGGCTGCAGATGGCGACCGGCGGCGCCAACTTCAACAATCTGCTGAAGGACTCGCGCCACGAGGTTCTGCCCGACATCGACTTCGCCGCGCATGCGGCGAGCATGGGGGCGATTGCCGAGAAAGTGCCGTCGATCGCCGGGCTGGAAAACGCGCTGGCACAGGCCAGGAAGAATACGCGCACCACGGTGCTCGTCATCGACACCGACCCGCTGGTTTCCACCGATGCCGGCGGTCACTGGTGGGATGTGGCGGTGCCGGAAGTATCAGTGCGGCCGCAGGTCAACGCGGCGCGCAAGGCGTATGACGAAAAGCGGCAGATGCAGACCATCGGCGATTGATAGAGGCGCCGAAGCTCCTCCTTCTCCCCACCTCTACACGGGGAGAAGATGCCGGCAGGCAGATGAGGGGCGGCGCCAACGAGCAAGAAACTGTTTTAGGACCGGAGTGACGACTTGAAAGCCAAACTGGGCATGTCCCCCATTGCGTGGTGGAACGACGATCTTGCGGAGCTCAGCGATGACGTGTCGCTGGAAGAATGTCTGCGCCAGTCGCGCTCGGCCGGCTTCACCGGCATGGAGATGGGCCGGCGTTTTCCCAATGACCCCGAAATCATGCTGCCTATCCTGAAGGCCGCCGACGTCACGCTGTGCGGCGGCTGGTTCTCGGGCACGCTGGTCGATGGGGAGATGGCCAACAAGGATCGCATCCAGCCGATGATCGACCTGTTCAAGGCGGTGAACGCGCCTTGCATCGTCTATGGCGAGGTTGGCCGTTCGATCCAGGGCGACCGCTCGAAGCCGCTGGCGACCAAGCCGAAGCTGTCGGACGACGAGATGAAAGCCTATGCGAAGCGCCTGACCGAATTTGGCGAATGGTGCGCCGAACAAGGCATGCCGCTGTCCTACCACCACCACATGGCGGCGGTGGTCGAGACCGAGCCGGAACTCGATGCCTTCATGCGCTATTCCGGAGCCGGCATTCCGCTGCTGCTCGATGCAGGCCATCTGGCATTCGCCGGCGGCGACGTGCTGCGCGCCATCGACAACCACCATACCCGGATCAGCCATGTGCATGTGAAGGACGTCCGCATGGGGGTGATTGAAAAGCTCGATCGCACCAAACAATCCTTCCTCGACGCCGTGGCGCTCGGCGCCTTCACCGTGCCGGGCGACGGTTCGCTGGACTTCGGCGCCATCGTGCAGCGCTTCGCCGACCATGGCTATGAGGGCTGGTTCGTGGTCGAGGCCGAGCAGGACCCGAAGAAGAACCCGCCGCTCAGGATGGCGCAAGTGGGCTACAAGGAATTGATGCGCGTCATGACGGCGGCCGGATACACGGTCGAGACGCAAGGCTTTCCAAATGTCTAGTCTCCTAATGGCTGGTGCGACGGGTTCCCGGCGAGGCCGATTGCTGTAGATTGGCCCGATGAAAGATTCCGAACACCCCTTCTTCCGGCCTTTGTGGCGGCGTGTCGCCGTCGTCGCGGTCTGCGTCATCTGGTCGATCATCGAGTTCGCCACCGGCACGCCGTTCTGGGGCATGATCGCGCTCGGCTTCGCCGGCTACGCCGTCTGGCAGTTTTTTTATCTCTACAAGCCTGCTGACGAGGCGAGGCCTCCGGTCGGGCCCGAGCCGAAGGAGTGACTGATCGCATGCGTCGGCGGTTAGCTTCCAGTGCTTCTAACTTCGTCATCCTAGGGTCTCCGCGACGGAGCTTCGCTCCTGCTACGCCCTAGGGTGACGAAGTTGAGAGGCTTCGGCCGATCTCGAAGATTTGCGATAGGAGAGACAAAAATGTCGAAGCTGCTCGTCAAAGCCGACAAGGGCCACGGTCGCGTCGCCCATGTGACGCCGAAAAGCGCCGGCTGGACCTATGTCGGTTTCGACCTGCATCGGCTGAAGCCGGGCGAGAGCGCCTCCGGCAAGACGGAGGATCGCGAAGTCTGCCTGGTGTTCGTCACCGGCAAGGGCAAGGCTTCAGCCGGCGGCAAGGAGCTCGGCCTGCTCGGCGAGCGCATGTCGCCCTTCGAGGGCAAGCCGTGGTCGGTCTACGTGCCTGAGGGTTCGGACTGGTCGGTGACCGCGGACACCGAACTGGAACTCGCGGTCTGCTCGGCGCCGGGCCTTGGCGGCCGCCTGCCGGTTCGCGTCATCGGACCGGACGATCTCGGCCAGGAGGTGCGCGGCAAGGGCACCAACACGCGCTATGTCACCAACATATTGCCGGAGGGCAAGCCGGCCGATTCGCTGCTGGTGGTCGAGGTCATCACGCCCGGGGGGCATACGTCGAGCTATCCGCCGCACAAGCACGACCAGGACAATCTGCCCGCTGAATCCTACCTCGAGGAAACTTACTATCACCGCCTCAACCCGCCGCAGGGCTTTGCCTTCCAGCGCGTCTACACCGACGCCGACAAGAACGGTCATCGCGCGCTCGACGAAGCAATGGCGATCGAGGATGGCGATGTCGTGCTGGTACCCAGGGGTTATCACCCCTGCGCCGCCTGCCATGGCTACGACCTCTATTATCTCAACGTCATGGCAGGACCGAAGCGGACGTGGAAGTTCCACAATGCGCCCGAGCATGAATGGCTGATGAAGGCCTGATCGGTCGCTGCGTGAGCACTCGCTCCCTGGTCCAGCACGAAAAAATCGTCGGCTAATGACCCCGCCGCAGCGTTTTGTTACCTGAAAGCCAGCAAGGCTTCGTCAATTCGTCATGGAAATCACCTATGGCAGCGAAGCTGACAAGGACTTTCCATGCGCTACGCCCTCTATTTCACTCCCCGGCAGGACGAGCCACTGGCGCGGATCGCCGCCGACTGGCTGGGCCGCGACCCGTTTGGCGCCGCGACGAGGCCGGTCGAAGCGGTGGCCGACCTGTCGGCGGCGGAAGTCGCTTTCCACACCGCTTCGGCGCGCCGATATGGTTTCCATGCGACGCTGAAAGCACCGTTCCGCCTGGCTGCCAACGAGACGGAAGTCTCGCTGCGCGCCGCACTCGACCTTTTTGCCGAGGTGACGCCGGTGGTGACCATCCCCCGTCTCGTGGTCAGCCAGATCGACGGCTTCTTCGCACTGGTGCCGGAAGGGCCAGTGCCTGCGCTCAACCGGTTCGCCGATGACGTGGTGCGCGACTTCGACCGGTTTCGCGCACCGCTGAGCGAGGCGGAAATCGAGCGGCGCAGCCCGGATTCGCTGAAGCCGGCCGAGTTCCGCAATCTCTGCCAATGGGGCTACCCCTATGTCTTCGAAACCTTTCGCTTCCACATGACGCTCTCCGGCCGGGCGGGGTCACAGGAGAGCCCGCGTTTGCGCGCAGCGATCGACAGCCTGTTCGCGGAAGTGCTGCAACAGAAGGTGCTGGTGGATGCGCTGACCTTATTTGTCGAAACCGAACCGGGTGCGCCGTTCATGGTGCTCTCGCATCACGCGCTCGGGCGCCGCCCGGCCAGAAAAACCGCCTGAAGGACTGCCTGAAATGACCGCCGAGACTGTTCTCCACAATGCCCGCATCGTGCTTGCCGACGAGATCGTCGAAGGTTCGCTGGTGCTGCGCGACGGCTTTATCGCCGGCATCGAAGCCGGCGCAAGCCTTGGCTCTGGCCGCATCGGCGAGGATATGGGCGGCGACTATATTATTCCCGGGCTGGTCGAGTTGCACACCGACCATCTCGAAGGCCATTACGCGCCGCGGCCCAAGGTGCGCTGGAATCCGATCGCCGCCGTGCTCGCCCATGACGCGCAGGTGGCAACCGCCGGCATCACCACCGTGCTGGACGCCTTGCGCGTCGGCATGGACGAAGACGCCGACCTGACATCGGCCGACATCCGCAAGCTGGCCGACGCGATCGAGGACAGTGTGAAGCAGGACCGTCTGCGCGCCGACCATTTCATCCACCTGCGCTGCGAGGTTTCGGCACCCGACTGCCTCAGGGCTTTCGCCAATTTCGACGGCGACGAGCGGGTTAAGCTGGCATCGCTGATGGACCATGCGCCAGGCCAGCGCCAGTTCGTCAATCTCGAAACCTATGCCTACTATTACCAGCGCAAGCTGAAGCTGACCGATCGCGACTTCAAGGTGTTCTGCGAAAAGCGGATGGCCGAATCGGCGCGCAATTCGGCGCCGAACCGGGCGGTGATCGCCGCCGCCTGCCAGGAGCGCGGCATCGTGCTGGCCAGCCACGACGACGCCACATCGGGCCATGTCGACGAAGCGATCGAGCAGGGCGTGCGGGTCGCCGAATTCCCGACCACGGAAGAGGCCGCCAGGGCCTCGAAAGAGGCCGGGATGGGTGTGCTGATGGGCGCGCCAAACGTTATGCGCGGCGCCTCGCATTCGGGCAATGTCTCGGCCCGTACGCTGGCCAGCGACGGCCTGCTCGACATCCTGTCGTCCGACTACATTCCCTTCAGCCTGATCCAGTCGGCGTTCTTCCTCGGCGATGTCGTCGAAGGCATTTCCCTGCCGCAGGCCGTCGCCATGGTCTCGAAGAACCCGGCCGATGCGGTTGGCCTGACCGACCGCGGCGTCATCGAGCAGGGCCGCCGCGCCGATCTGGTACGGGTGCGCGTCGACGACCATGTTCCGGTCGTGCGCACCGTGTGGCGGCAGGGACGCCGGGTGGCATGATGGTGTCGGCACTGATCGAGCGGGAACTTTCGGCCGAGACGTTTCCGATCCGCGATGGCGTTTTCGTCGCCGTCGTCGGCCCAAGCGGCGCCGGCAAGGACACGGTGATCGGCTACGCCCGCAACCATTTTGCCGACGAAACGCGGCTGGAGTTCGTCCGCCGGGTCATCACCAGGCCGAGCGATGCCGCAAGCGAGGATCACGACACGCTGGCCGACGCTGCCTTCGCCGAAGCCGAAGCCGATGGCGCCTTCGCCATTTCCTGGGAAGCACACGGCTTGCGCTACGGCATCCCCGCCGATGTCGACTGGTCTGTCGCCAATGGCCGTGTCGCTGTCGCCAATGTGTCGCGCGCGATCATCCCCTCCTTGCGCGAACGCTATGCCAACCTGGCCGTCGTCGAGATCACTGCCTCGCCTGAAGTGCTGGCCGAGCGTCTGGCGATGCGCGGCCGGGAGTCCCGCGGCGAAGTGCTGGCGCGGCTGGCACGCAGCGCCAATGTCACTCTGTCCGGGCCCGGCGTCACCTCGATCGACAACAGCGGCCCGCGCGAAGCCGCCGGCGAACGCTTCGCCGAGGTGCTGCGCAAGGCGATGGCCTTTTCCGACATGTCGGGCCTGATCTAGGCTAGCTATTCCGCAGCCTGGCCCGCCACGCCCTTGCGGGTGGCGTCGACCATCAGCCGCCGTTCCCGGAACACGCCCCATTGCTGGTCGACCAGCACGCCGATGAGGATGACGCCGCCCATCACCGCGAAGTTGAGCGAGGACGGGATGCCGAGCAGGTTGACGAGATTCTGCAGCTCCTGCAGCAGCACCGTGCCGAGGATGACGCCGATCAGCGAGCCTTCGCCGCCGCGCAGCGAGAAGCCGCCGAGCACGGCGGCGGCGATGGCGTAGAGTTCGTAGAACTGGCCGTGGCTGGCCGGCGAGATCGAGCGCGTGTACATGGCGAAATAGATCGCCGACAGCGCCGTCAGCACACCGCAGATGACATAGGCGGCGATGACGACACGGCCGGTGCGGATGCCCGAATATTTCGCCGCCTCCTCGTTCTTGCCGATGGCGTAGAGATAGCGGCCGAACACCGAGCGATGCAGCACCACCCACATGACGATCGAAATAACGATCAGCGCGATGAAACTGTTCGGCACGCCATAGGAGCGTCCGGCCGTCAGGAATTCGAGCTCGGGAAAATTCTGGCCGAACGCAAAACCCGCCGTGCCGTCGGCGGTGTAGAAGCGGGCGACACCGCGGTAGATCAACAGGCCGCACAAAGTGACGACGAAAGGCTGCAGCTTGAGCCTTGTGATCAGCCAGCCATGCACCAGGCCTATGATGGCGCCGAGGAACAGGATCAGCACGAAGGCCAGCGGCCAGCCCACCTCGCGCACGGCGATGAAGTCGATGAAGAGCGTTCCAAGCAGCGCGACCACCGAGCCGACCGACAATTCGATGCCGCCGGTGATGATGACGAAGGCCTGGCCGATCGACAGGATGCCGAACAGGCCGATCAGGTTCGAGGTGTTGGCGAGGTTGATCGGCAGCAGGAAGCGCGGATTGATGATCGCCACGATCGCCCCGACCACCAGGATCAGGATCAGCAGGCCGAGATCTTTCTTGCTCATCGTCGTCTCCCCAATGCCTGAGCAGATCGCGCTTGCGCGACCCCGGCAAAACTACTTCGGCTGCTTGCCCACCGCCAGCAGCAGCACGTTTTCCTGGCTGAACCGGTCCTTGTCGAGAATGCCGGAGATTTGGCCCTCATGCATGACGGCGATGCGGTCGGACACGCCGATCACCTCTTCCATGTCCGACGAGATCATCAGCACGGCGACGCCGGCATCGGCCAATGCGCGCATCAGGCCGTAGATTTCCGCCTTGGCGCCAATGTCGATGCCGCGCGTCGGCTCGTCGAGGATCATCACCTTGGGGTTCATGGCCAGCCACTTGCCGAGCACGACCTTCTGCTGATTGCCGCCCGACAGCGTGCCGGTGCGCGTCTGCACCGAAGGCGCCTTGATGCCGAGATCTTTCTTCTGCTTCTCGGCGGTGGAGGTCTCGGCGCTTGAGGACACCAGGGAGCGGCGCGCATGCGCGGGCAGATTGGGCAGCGAAATGTTCTGAGCGATCGACAGGTCGAGCAGGATACCGGTGAGCTTGCGGTCTTCCGGCACCAGGAAGATGCCGTGCGCGACGGCGTCGGCCGCGGAAGCCAGCGCAAGCGGCTTGCCGTCGAGTTCCAGCGCGCCGCCAAGCTTCGAATCGATGCCGAAGAACACCCGCGCCAGCTCGGTGCGGCCGGAACCGACAAGACCGGCGAGGCCGAGGATTTCACCGCGCCTGACGTCGAGATCGACCGGGCGGCCGGGATAGGCAGGGGTGCGGATGGCCTTGGCCGCAAGTGCTACGGCGCCGGGCGCACGCGCCGCTTCCGAGGCCTTTTCGCGCTCCTTCAGCATGCGGCCGATCATCAGCTTGACCATCTGGTCATGGCCGATATCGCTCTTCGGCAAGGTGCCGGCCAGCATGCCGTCGCGCAGCACCACGACGCGGTCGGCGACGCGTTCGACCTCGTGCAGGCGGTGCGAAATGAAGATGACGCTGATGCCGTCGGCCTTCAGCGCCTTGATGACGTCGAGCAATTTGTCGGTCTCGGCGAGCGGCAGGCTGGATGTCGGCTCGTCGAGGATGACCAGCCGCGCCTCGATCGACAGCGCCTTGGCGATCTCGACCATCTGCTGCTGCGCCAGCGACAGGGTCGCAACCGGCGTGTCGGCGGAAAAATTGGCGCCGACGCGCTTCAAAAGCGGCGCCACCATGGTGCGCAGCTTTGCGCGGTCGACGAGCTTGAGCGGCCCGGCGCGCAAAGGTTCGCGGCCGAAGAAGATGTTGGCGGCGACGTCCAGATTTTCGAACAAATTGAGTTCCTGGTGGACGAAGGCGATGCCCGATCCCAGGCTGGCTTCGACGGAGAGCCTGTCATGCGCGGTGCCGTCGACGGTGATCGTGCCGCTGTCGGGCCTGGTGACGCCGCCGAGGATCTTCATCAACGTCGATTTGCCGGCGCCGTTTTCGCCGACAAGGCCGATGACCTCGCCCGGCCTGACCTCCATGGAGAAGCCGTCGAGCGCGACGACGCCCGGATAGGTCTTGCGCACGTTCTCAAGGCTGAGGAACGGGGCGGTCACGGATGCAGCAATGGATGTGTCGGAATAATTCATCATGCCTGACAGCGATTGGCGGGCCAATTTCTGGGCATGATCTTTTCCGAGAACCGGCTTCCACTTTTCGGGATCATGCTCTTGGCTTTTGGCAGACTGACGATCCTCGCGGTGTTCGTCAATGCGAGCAGCCGGCCCAAGCGACGTTGAGCCGGCTGAACTGCTTCAAGTCTTAGTTTCCGGCCATCGCCTTCAGATTGGCGGCGTAGGCGTCGACGTCATCCTTGCCGATGATCTTGGTCGGGATGATGATGAGGTTGCCTTCCGGGATGCCCGACTTGTCGCCCTTGAGATAGGCAGCCATCAGCTTCATGCCCTGATAGGCCCATTCGAAGGGCTGCTGCACGACGGTGGCAGCAATGGTGCCTTCCTTGACGCCGCCCAGCGTGATCGGATCGTCATCGAAGCCGACGACGGTGATCGAGCCGAGCTTGCCGGCATCGCGCAGCGCTTCATAGATGCGCGGCGTGTTGTAGGAGTAGAAGCCGACCATGCAGGTGACGTCGGGGCTGGCGACCAGCGCGTCCTCGACGTTCTTTTTGGCGCGCGCCTGGTCGATGTCGTCGCCGCGCACGTCGATCAGCTCGATCTTGGTGCCGGCCAGGCCGTCCTTCATGCCCTGGATGCGCTCCTTGGCATTGTCGGCGCCGAGCAGGCCGACGAAGCCGAGGCACTTGCCGCCATTGGGCATCGCCTTCTTGGCGATTTCGGCCGCCTGCTTGCCGGCATCGACGTTGGACGAGCCGATATAGGCGACGCGCTTGGTCTGCGGCGCGTCCGAGTCGGTGGTGAACAGCGCGGTTTCCGAGGCGATCTTATTCAACCCATCGGTCGAGGTCTTGGGATCGACGGCCGAGACCATGATGCCCTTGACGCCGGCCGTCACCAGATCGTCCATCAGCCGCTGCTGGATGGCGACCGAGGACTGTTCGGGATATTTGAGCTCGAGCGTATAGTCGGGCAGTTCGCCCTGCGCCTTCTTGACGCCGGCTTCGGCGGCCTTCCAGAAATCGGAAGCGCCGTTGACGACGAAGGCCAGCGTCGGCTTGTCGTCGGCGCGCGCGATTGCCGTGGCCGACAGGCCAAGCAGCAGCGCGGTCGCGGCTACGGATGCATTGCGTATCAAGGATTTCATGTTCAACCTCCCGTTTGGCTCAGTCGTTGGACCGGCCGATCTTGCACTGACCTGATTTGCCGTTTGCAGCGTGGACGCCCTCCTCCTCAAAGGGGTTCCCGGCACCGAAAGAATGGCGTCGTTCCAGCCACGACAGCGACCTTAGAGACTCATCCCTCATTCGTAAATAGTCCGATTTGTCTGACATATCACATATCCGAGACAAGGCTTGCGGAGATAGTATCCGCTCGCCACCGGGCCATTTTTCGTACTCTCCCGCCGCCCCGGACGTGACCGGCCGGATGCGACGATTGACGGTACAGCGCATTTTTGTATTAGTAAACAGTATTAGTTCCGAGCCAATGCCAGCGGTTTCGCGGTGTGCCCGCCGGCATGCCGCCCTCACCGCTGGGCCGCTGCCCAGGCCTTTTGTTAATTGAGCTTTAGCTTGTATGGAGATGCGTGGCGGATGGACCTCCGGCATACTAATAGTTATAAACGAGCTTGATGTTATTCCGATAAATCGACGGCGTCACGCCACCTTGCCGGCCTGACCGGCCAGCCAGACTGGGATTTACCATGAGCGAGACGACGGATCGGGCCAGCGACACGGCGAGGCGGCGCAAGGCGCCGGCCAAGGGCGCCAAGGGCCGCGTCACCATGATCGATATCGCCAGGGCCGCCGGCTGCTCGCAGGCGACCGTGTCCTTCGTGCTCAACAATTCGCCAGGGATCAAGCTGTCGCAGCAGACCCGCGAACGGGTGATCGAGGCCGCACGGACGCTTGGCTACACCGCGCCCGCTTTCGAGGCGCTTCACCCGGCATTGCCTGCCTTCGAGGGGCCCGCCTTCGAAGGGCTGGACGGGGTGATCGGCTTTGCCGTCGACCAGCTCGCCACCAGCCCTGAAGCCGTGGTCGCCATCGAGGGCGCGCGCCAGGCCTCGTGGAATGCCGGCAACGTGCTTCTGGTGGCGCAGACGCTGGGCGATTCCGTCATGGAGCCGCGCGCCATTTCAGCGCTGACCAAGCGGGGCATTTCGGCGCTGATCTACATGACCATCTTCACCCGCGAGATCACAGCGCCCGACTATCTCTACGGCCTCGACATCCCGGTGATCCTGCTCAACTGCTACACGGCGGACTACGCCTTCCCTGCCGTGGTGCCGAGCGAGATCGCCGGCGGCCAGAGCTCGACCCGCCATTTGATCAGCCACGGCCACCGCCGCATCGCCACCATCACCGGCGAGCCGTGGATGCAGGCGGCACAGGACCGGCTGAAGGGCTACCGCCGCGCGCTCGCCACGGCCGACATTCCGTTCGATCCCGAGCTGGTGGTCGAGGGCGACTGGTCGGCCAGCGCCGGCTATGCCGCAACCGTCAAGCTGCTGGCGCTCAGGGACAAGCCCACCGCCATCTTCTGCCAGAACGACCGCACCGCGATCGGCTGCTACGAAGCGCTGAAGGAAGCCGGCCTGCACATTCCGCAAGACATTTCCGTGGTCGGCTACGACGACGAGGAAATCGCCAGGCATCTGTTCCCGCCGCTTACGACCTCGATCCTGCCGCACATGGCGATGGGCCAATGGGCGATCGAACAGCTGGAAGCGCCGGCGGCGCCTGGACGGGGGCGGTATCCGATCACGAAGCTGGAGTGTCCGCTGGTGGAGCGGGAGAGTGTGCGGGGGGTGGCGGGGTAACGCGACTCGGCGGGCCAGCGCTGGCTTACCTTCGACCGTTAGGGAAACCTGACCAGTGGGACGAAGAGCTGATGGCGGCAATGCAGACAATTCTTGCGCGGAAGGGGGGGGGCAAGGTCGAAGCCCGAGACATTCATTCCCATTGGTGCAACAGACCGGCACGGTTGCGAATTTGGGGTTGGACACGCCGTGCCGGCCAGTGCTGGACACCCCAGCCCGATTACGCTACCGGCACAACAGGAATCCAGCAATTAAGCCTGATGGTCTAGATCGCGAGTGCAGAGCCTGTTCTCGCGCTTCAGGGGGGGCCTTTTTACCACGGGCATTACTTCTCCTCCGGGCAGTCCAGCAGCTTCGCATGGCGATGCATTTCTTCGCACCCGTCCGACAAGGCCGGGCTAACCATTCCGCCTTGTCTTTCTTCAGGCCTTCGGCACTGGTCCGCTAACCGTGCCCTGCACGCGGTCCCACAGGCAGTTGCGTCTGCCGAACTTGAAATTGAGGTTGACGGAGCCGACTTGCGGAATCGGCTGTCGTTTCCTGGAGAAAGCAAAAAGCCCGCCACCTTTCGGCAGCGGGCTTTCCAAAACTGTAACTCTCTTGGTTAATCGATAATCCCGGATGAGCTGGGCGAAGCCGTCACTGACGACAGTCGCTCACGCTTCGTGAAAACGGGCTTCTGATAGATTTTCTTCATCGACATTCCCCTTTGCCAATAATGTGTCACTCTTTGCCTTCCGCCGGGCAGCGTGTCAATCGCGCAACAAAATGCCGCCACCTTTCGGCAGCAGGCCGGTCACGGCGGTATGTCGATGGCCATCACCGCCTCCACGGAAGGAACGCTGATGGCATTCCAACTTGCCCATCGTTTTCGGATGATTAACAAAAAGGGCAATTATGTAACTGACAACCCCGCTCTTATTGGCGCTGGCTGTCAGGAAAGATCTGCCTGCGCCTTGCCCTTGCCGATAACCTTTGCTTGCCTACTGTCCCGACCATGAGAGGAGGCAAACATGGAACGGCTTTACCCGGTAGCTCTCGTGACGCTGTTTTGTAGCTTGATGATATTCGGAATGGCGGTGACGGTCGCGAGAACCCACAAGAAGCCTGGCATACTGGCGCCCGCAATGACCGGCGACCCGCTCCTTGAACGAACCATCCGGGCACATGCCAACGCGGTGGAATGGTTTCCTATCTTAATGCCGTCGATGTGGCTGTTCGCGATCTACTGGAATGCCGCGTGGGCTTCCGGCCTTGGGCTGCTCTGGATGATAGGTCGGATTGCATATTTCGTAGGGTATCGCACCGCGCCCTTGAAGCGCTATCCCGGCTTCTTCGTCCAGTCGATTGCAGCCTTCGCGCTGCTTTTTGGCGCTCTGGGCCGGATCATCTATCTGATGCTCTAGGCGCTCCCCAGCCGCGGGAGAACGGCACGGTGCCTCATAAGCGGAGATAGGGCGCACTCACTCCGATCGGTGTCGGGTCGGTAACATTGCTGGACGCGTTCGAGGGGCGCCAAATGCTCATCGCCTCCTATTACATGTGGTTCGACGGCCGGCCGGCAGCCGAGCAATGAGGGGTGCACCTTCTTCACGACGCAGGTGGCCCATTCGCGGGCTCGCGACACCCTCGCCGCCGAACGCTGGCGGTTGCCCTGGCTGGCGGTTGAGAAGAATTATGCCTTTGAAGGGCTGAAGGGCCGCGTGAGCCTGCTCGACCGCAAAGCTGCCAACGACAAACGCAGTGCCCCGAAACGGTCCTACATGAACTGGCGCACCCGACAGGATTCGAACCTGTGACCTCTGCCTTCGGAGGGCAGCGCTCTATCCAGCTGAGCTACGGGTGCTTTCCGGAATCCGGAAAACGAACCAGCCGGTGAACCGGCAAGTCACGGCTTCTTAGCGGAAGCCGGGGCGGGCTTCAACGGGCAATTGGCGATTGGCGTAGCGACTTGGCCCGGTGCTCCAGGCTGCGGCCTATGAGGTTCCCGCCTTCACCGTCCGCCTTCCACGCACCGCCCGCTTCGGCTTCTTGGCGCCCGCCAGTTCGTGCATCGCATCCAGCTGCATCTGCTGCATTTCGGCCAGGCGCGTCCATTGGCGCGAGATGAGGTAGTCGAGCTTTTCGTGCAGATGGCGCACTTCGAGCTCGGCCTTGAGGTTGACGCGGTAGTCGTTGAAGGAGCGCAGGCGGTCCTTGGACTCCTGCCGCCGCTGGCTCATCATGATGATCGGCGCCTGGATGGCGGCAATGCAGGAGAGCAGCAGGTTGAGCAGGATGAAGGGGTAGGGATCGAAGGCGCTCGACATGCCGGCGACCAGATTGATGCCGATCCACACCAGCAGCACGCTGCCAAACGAGATCAGGAACCACCAACTGCCGCCGAAGGCCGCCATGTTGTCGGAGACGCGGTCGGCGAAGGTGCGGTGCTCCTCGAATTCTTCTTCCGAGTTTTCGGAAATCGTGTCCTGCCTGGCGATCGATTCGACCACCTGACGGTCGAGCTCGGAGAATTCGCCGTGCTCCTGCTGCAGCAGCTCCTCCATATAGCGCATGCGGTAGCGGCCGAGCTCGGCGCGGCTGATGCGGGCGCCGGCCGGCAGGTCGGGATGGTCCGAGCGGATGCGGTCGGCGAGGCTCGGGCGCAGCGTGTCGATGCGCACCAGATCGCGCTTGCGGAATTTGCGGCCCGATATCGCCGACGGCTTTTTCTTCGGCTTGCCACGGTGGGCGCCGGGGCCTGCCGGTTCGGAGTCCGGCACTTCGGGCGTGTCGAAGTGTTCGTCCGATACCGGATCGGCCTCCAGCTCACCGACGATCGGCGCCTCGAAATACTCGCCGCCGTCATCGTTCTGATTGTCTGCCGCCTGTTCGGGCGTTTTGGGGACGGTGCTCATGGTGGGCTCCTGAGGGTGCTGGGCGACGATAGACAGAGGTGGCGGCGCATAGCCAGCGCCGGGCACGGATTTCGCAGGCCGGACAAGTGTTTTTGATCGGAGAGGCGATGTGGCTGACGGCGGCTCGCCCCTCAGGGAGGGTGGAGACGTTCGAAATTGGCCGGAGCGGGAAGAACTTGCCCGATGTTTGCGCCAATCACCCCCCTTTGTCCTGCCGGACATCTCCCCCTCAAGGGGGGAGATTGGCTGTTGTCCCGGCTTTCGCCAATTTCCACCGTCACAGGAGTGAGCGGAGCGCCGAAGCTGCCAATCTCCCCCCTTGCGGGGGTTGAGGAGCGGTCCGCGCAGCGGGCGGAAAGCCAATTGCTTGGCTTTCCGAGCGACGAACATCCGGCAGACAGAGGGGGGCGCTGTCCCGCCAACGTGCACAAGGTTCTGCAGGGCGGCGGGCAACAAAAAACCCGCCTTGCGGGCGGGTCACGTTTCCAGTCGATCAATTGGCGCGACTCAGCACCATACCGAAAATAGTAGCATAGCTGCCCTCAGGGTCAAGAAAAAATTCCTATCGATATCCATCCCCGCGCAGCCAAGCGCGATGCTTGCTACCGGCAGCTCGCCCTTCGCAGGCTCAGGGCGTTCGTCGTTCAAAAAGCCAAGCAATTGGCTTTTTGTCCGCTACGCGGACCACTCCTCACTGCTCGGCGAACATCAGCCTAGTCTTGGCGCCGTCCGTGGTCGGCGACAGGCTGCGCTGGATCAGCGCTTCGACGTGGTCGTTGCGCTGGCGGGCTGAGTCGGCGCCCATCACCACGACGATCAGATTGCGGCCGTCGGCATTGTAGGAGGTGACGATGTTGAAGCCCGACGCCCTGATGTAGCCGGTCTTGATGCCGTCGACGCCGCGCACGCGGCCGAGCATGTCGTTGTGGCCGCGCACCAGCCGGCCGCGGAACATGAAGTCGCTTTCGGAGAAATAGTGGAACTGCTGGGGAAAGCGCTGATGCAGCGCCATGCCGAGCACCGCCATGTCGCGCGCCGTCGTCATCTGGCCATCGTCGGGCAGGCCCGACGCGTTGCGGAAGGTGGTGCTGGTCATGCCGAGCTGGCGCGCCTTGGATGTCATCATGGCGGCGAACTGATCCTCCGAGCCGCCGAGATATTCGCCGACCGCCACCGCCACGTCGTTGGCCGATTTGACGACGATGGCGCGGATCGCGGAATCGACGTCGATGCTTTCGCCGCGCCGGAAGCGCATCTTGGTCGGCGGCTGCGAGGCGGCATGGTCCGAAACCGGGATCTGCGTTTGCTTGCTGACGCGGCCGGACTCCAGTGCCTCGAACAAAAGATACAGCGTCATCATCTTGGTCAGCGAGGCGGGGTAGCGCTGCGCCGTCGAGCTGACCTCGAACAGCTGCTTGCCGGTCCTGGCGTCGACCACGATGGCCGCATATTTCTGCGCCGGCGCGGGCACGGCCAGCACGCTGTCGGGCGGCGTCGTGGCGCAGCCGGCCAGCAGCACCAGCAGGGCTAGTGCCGCAAAAACTCTCTGGATGAGCGGAAGGGGACGCAGGTAGGACAAGGGCTGGACTGTTCTGGGTCGGCTGTTGCTGAGATGAGACGACGCTAACGTAACGCAGCTGTTGCGTCCATTTGGTTAATGCCGGTTAGCCCCAGGATTGTCGAGCCGCGCAAGCTTGGCATCCGCCGCGAAAACGCCGGTTTTCCCGTGTCTTTGCTTGCCAAGGCCGCGTTTTCCGTGGGAAGGGGCGTGGTATCGAGGGCTTGGGGGCTTGGCATGACGAATATCGGGGCCGGGGGCGCTGCGCCCTCGCTTATCAGGGCATCACTCAGCCGCACCGGCAAATGGGCCGGCAGCGTCGCCTTTGTCGGGGGTGCCGTATCCGACATCCTCAATCCGCTGGCGCCGTTCGCCGCCTATGTCGCGCTGGTCGCCGCGGTGGCCGCAATCATCATCGCCATTGCCATCGTGCTCCGGCTGGTGCTGGCGGCCAAGGCGCTGCCGGCCTTGATCTTCGCCACCAGTGCGGCGGCCGTCGCCGGCGGCGTCTACGGCCTGCAGCAGCAGACCAACGCCCAGCACGGGGTGATCGCCAGCCTGGTGCCGGCCATCGCCGGGCTGCAGCAGTCGATGGGCATCGTTACCGAGAAAGTTGCGAAGATCGAGCAGACCGTCACGCAGACGCAAAAGACGGTCGAGGCGGTCAAGCAGTCGACCGACACGGTGGCGAAAAAGACCGACGAGATCGCGTCCGTCCAGCAGCAGCAGACTGAGCAGACGGCGGAAGTGCAGAAGACCACCGACGAGGTGAAGAAGGAGACCGAGACGCTGGTCGCCGGCCAGGCGCAGCAGCAGGCCCAGACCGAGAAGCTGCAAGCGACGACCGTGCAGATCGCCGCCTCGATCGACATCATCGCCAAGGGCTTTGCCGCCTTGGCCGCGCAGGGCGGGGCGATCGCCGAGCCGAAGCGGCCGGACGAGTTCTACCACAATGCCCGCGTCTACGAGCTGTCCGGCGACATGCTGAATGCGCGGCGCTCCTACCTCGCTTTTGCCGGCTTCGACGTCGACGCCATCGACCCCTATACGCGC
Organism: Mesorhizobium sp. WSM1497; assembly: GCF_001672455.2. Lineage (NCBI taxonomy): Bacteria > Pseudomonadati > Pseudomonadota > Alphaproteobacteria > Hyphomicrobiales > Phyllobacteriaceae > Mesorhizobium > Mesorhizobium sp. WSM1497. The sequence goes on from NZ_CP021070.1 coordinate 560,134, forward strand.
TTTGCCACGCTGCTTCGGGTGCAGGACGGCAAGGCCGGCGCGCGTGAGGTGTTCGGCGCGCTTGCCGACAAGGGCAAGGCGCTGTCGATCAAGCTCGTGCATATCCAGCAGTTCGACGACGCCCAGCGCCTCGACAAGCTCAACGCCTTCATATCAGCCAATCCAGATTTCGCGCCGGCCTATTTCCTGTTGGCGCAGGAGTTTTCCGAAGACCGCCTCGGCGCCCAGACGCTGGCCGACAAGCGCAACGAGGCCAAGGCGCTGACCAAGTTCACGTCCTACGAAAAGGATGGCGGGCTGCTCAAATATTTCGTCGACCAGACGCAGTTGGCCGACTGGCTGGACCGCAGCCGCAGCCGGCTGGCGGCGCTTGGCGACGTGCTCGACCCCGCCCGCTTCGTGCCTTCGCTGACGCCGATGCGCTCCAACCAGGGCTGGTCGATGACCATCTCGCTGCCCGAGCCGGCGACCGCCATCTCCTGGCGCATGGGCGACAGCGGTCCGTTCACCGACACCGGTTTCCTGGCCATGAACGACCAGACGACCGGCAAGCCGATGGCCAATCCGAGCTTCGAGATGCCGGACAGCACGGTGGCGGGGATCATTGCGATCAAATATCTCGACATCAGGGGCCGCGAGACCGGCCCGTTCGACATCCGCTTCGACCCCGAGACAGCGCTTCAGCAAGGCAACAAGCAGATCCTCGACCAGTTCTGGACCTCGTGGATCGCCTTCGATGCCAGCGGCAACCACGGCCTGGTCTATTTCACCCAGATGCTGTCCTACCGCTGCGCCATCAAACAGGTGCATTACAGCCTGAACGGCGCGGCACTCGACAAGGAGATCAAGATGCCGCCTTGCGACAAGAAGGACCCCTACGCCATCCCCTACGATTACCAACCCTATTTCAAGGTCGCCGACAGCGTGAAATCGATGTCGGTGCAGGTTACCTACACCGACGACACCAAGTCGCCGGTGCGGGAATACAAGCGACAGTAGCTCACCCTCCCCTTTGTGGGGAGGGTGAAAGGGCGCTGATGCAAAAATGCCCTGTCGCAGTGCTTGCGCAACCGCCGCCGAACGGTTCAGTTTGCGCCTTCAGAATCGGTGACAGCGCAATGACCATCCACACCATCAAGGCCAGAGGCATTTCGGTTTCGCTCGACCTCACGGTCGGCCACATCGCCGACATGGTCGTCGAGGGCGGCGGGCGGCAGCTGAAGCCGCTGCATCGCGCGCCCTGGGTCGATGCGAACGAGACGCTGCCGAAAGACCTGCCGGAAGGCACGGTTCGGCTGTCCGGCGATTTCCTCTGCGCGCCGTTTTCGCGCAGCGATGTCGAGGAAGCGCCGCTGCATGGCTGGACGGCCAACAGCGCCTGGGATGTCGTCGAAAGTGTCGCGACCGACGATGGCTGGCGCGCCGTCTACCGCTTGCGGCACAAGGTAATGGGCGCTTCGGTCGACAAGATCCTGACGCTGCACGACGGCCATCCCTTCCTCTACCAGGAGCATGCGTTTTCAGGCGGCCATGGTGCCATCTCGGTCGCCCATCACCCGATGACGGCCATGACCGGCGGCGGCAGGCTGGCCTTTTCGCCGAAGCGTTTTGCCGCGACGCTGGACGACCCGCTGGAGCCCGATCCCGCACGCGGCCGCTTCATGCTCGCCTATCCGGCGCGCTCCGCCGATCTCGGTCATTTTCCCGCCGCCGGCGGCGGCACGCTCGACCTGACGGAATACCGTATGGATGACCGCCGCGAGGATTTCATCACGCTGGTCGAAGCCGACCATGGCGGGCCGGGATGGACCGCGCTTGCACGACAGGCCGAGGACGATCTGGTGCTGGTGCTGAAGAACCCGGCCGAACTGCCAATCACCATGCTGTGGTTCAGCAATGGCGGGCGCGACTACGCCCCATGGAGCGGCCGCCACCTTGGCGTGCTCGGCATCGAGGATGGCCGCGCTGCCGTCGGCCATGCCGCCTCGATCGGCGACAACTGGCTGAAGCGCGAAGGGGTGGCGACCGCTTTTGCGCTGGGCGAAGGCCAAAGCGTGTCCTTTCGCCACGTCATCGGCGTCCTGCCGCTGTCGGGCGGCGAGCCGCCGCGGGACGTCATGACGGCGGATGGCCGCATGCGGCTGCAAGCCGGTGGTTCGACGCGGGAGGTTCCCTTCGACAGCGATTTCCTGCGCATCGGCCAGCCGCTGGCCTCGTAGGTGTGATTGCGCGGCCGCAGGGTTTGAAATTTCCGTGAACTGTCGCCAAGATGTGGCCGAAATCATCATGCGGAACATGGTGGATCTGAAGCTCTGCCAGAGAGGCTCTCATGTCCGAAATCGCCCATCTCGCCGCCACCATCTTCAAGCGTGCCGGCAAGGCAAACCGCTTCATCGTCGCCATTGCCGGTCCACCGGGCGCCGGCAAGTCGACGCTGTCGGCAAGGCTGCATGAACTGCTGCCCGAAGGTGCAGCGGAGGTCGTACCGATGGACGGCTTCCACTATGACGACGCCGTGCTCGAGCGGCGCGGTCTGCGCGCGCGCAAGGGCGCGCCGGAAACCTTCGACTTTGCCGGTTTTGAGGCCTTGCTGAAGCGTATCCGTGCCGGTGAACCCGACATCGCCATTCCGGTCTTCGACCGCAGCATGGAACTGTCGCGCGCCGCAGCCTCGATCGTCGCCACAGAAACCAAGTTCATCCTGGTCGAGGGCAATTACCTGCTGCTCGACGAAGAGCCGTGGTCGCGGCTGGCGCCGCTGTTCGATTTCTCGATCTTCGTCGACGTGCCGCGCAACGAGCTCGAGCGCCGCCTGATGGAGCGCTGGCACGAGCATGGCCGCTCCGATGAAGATGCGCGCGCCTGGATCGCTTCCAACGACCTGCCCAACATCGAGCGCGTGCTCGCGCGGCGCAGTGCCGCCGATCTGGTGATCGGCCTTTCCGCTTGATTCGACGGATTGTGCAAGGGGAACCTTAAGACTTTCAGGCCGTTATCCCGACACGACAATTGTGCCAAAAGAGGGATTCGGTCCAATGGCAACCAAGGCAAAAAAGCCTGCGCCCGCCAAGGGCAAGGCGACCCAATCCAAAATCGGCGCCGGCCCGGCGATGACAGCCCGTTCCAAGGACGCCAAGCCGGCTTTCGGCAAGGCAGCGCCGAAGAAAGTGGTGCCGGCCGCAGCGAAAGCCGCGCCAAAAGCCGCAAAGCCGAAGAAGCCCGCGAGTTCCAGCCACTCCTTGGGCGGCAGTGCGATGCGCACGGCCAAGGCCACGGCCAACGTCGCTGCCGGCGCGGTCATGGTCGCCGCCCGAGGTGCTGCGTCGCTCGCTGCTTCCGTCATTGGCAAAGGCGGTTCGAAAGCCAAAGCGAAGGCGAAATAGCCGCGCTTCGGAGGCTGGTTTTGCTATCCCTTGGCCGGGATGGTCAGGCCTTTTTGCACCGCCGGCCGCGCCAGGCCGCGCTCCAGCCATGTTCCCAGATGGGCGAAATCGTCAAAGCCGACGAGTTCGCGCGCTTCGTAGAATCCGATCAGGTTGCGCACCCAACCGAGCAGCGAGATGTCGGCGATGGTGTAGTCATTGCCCATGATCCACTTGCGCCCTTTCAGCCGGCCGTCGAGCACGCCGAGCAGTCGCTTTGACTCGTCGCGATAGCGCTCCAGAGGGCGTTTGTCGGCGATCTCGCGGCCGGCGAATTTGTGGAAGAAGCCGACCTGGCCGAACATTGGCCCGACCGAGGCCATCTGGAAGAACACCCACTGGATGGTCTCGTAGCGGCGCGCGCCATCAATGGGCATGAGCAGGCCGGTCTTTTCAGCGAGGTAGAGCAGGATGGCGCCGGATTCGAACAGGCCGATCGGCTTGCCGTCCGGGCCGTTGGGATCGATGATCGCCGGTATCTTGCCGTTGGGATTGAGCGACAGGAATTCCGGTGTCCAGCTTTCGTTCTGGCCGATGTTGACCCAATGCGGCTCGTAAGGAAGGCCGAGTTCCTCCAGGGCGATCGATATCTTCACCCCGTTCGGCGTTGTCGCCGAATAGAGCTGGAGCTGGTCCGGATGCTTGGCCGGCCAACGCGTTGCGATCGGAAAGGCGGACAGGTCTGCCATGGAAACTCCTGGATGAGGATTCGCGCCGAGCGGCGCGGTTTTGGCGGGTCGGCCAAGGATTAGACGCGGCGCACGGCACGATCAATATGGCGGCGAAGGGTTTCATCGAGCACGGACAGTCAACGGAATGGCCGGCCTGGGGCAGATCCGCCCGCCCCTTAGATCAGACAGCCTTGAAGGCCAGCACGGCATTGGTGCCGCCGAACGCGAAGCCGTTGCTGATCGCGGCGCGCACCTTGCGCTCGCGCGGCACATTCGGCGTGACGTCGAGGTCGCAATCGGGATCGGCCTCACGAAAATTGGCCGTCGGCGGCACGATGCCTTCGCGGATCGCCATCACGCAGGCGATCATCTCCAGCGCACCCGATGCGCCGAGGCAATGGGCATGCATCGACTTGGTCGACGACACCGAAAGCTTGTAGGCATGGTCGCCGAAGACGCGCTTGATCGCTGCCGTCTCGATCTGGTCGTTGGCCTTGGTGCCGGTGCCATGGGCATTGAGGTAGTCGACATCCTCGGGATTGAAGCCGGCATCGGCGAGGCAGGCGCGCATGGCCGCCGTCGGCCCTTCGACGGTCGGCGCGACAATGTCGGAGGCGTCGGCGGAGAGGCCGGCGCCGGCGACCTCGGCAAGGATGGTGGCGCCGCGCGCCATGGCGTGCTCGTACGTCTCCAGGACCGCCATGCCGGCGCCCTCGCCGAGCGACAGTCCCTGGCGGTCGGCCGAGAATGGGCGGCAGGTGTCGGGCGCCAGCACGCGCAGTGCTTCCCAGCCCTTCAGGATGCCCCAGACCAGCGGCGCATCGGTGCCGCCGGCGACCATCACGTCGGCGCGGCCAAGTCTGATCTGGTCGACGGCCGAGGCGATGGCGTGGTTGGACGATGAGCAGGCCGAAGTGACGCCGAAGACCGGGCCGCGCAGGCCCAGATTCATGCTGACGTGGCCGGAGGCCGCGCTTGGCATGACCTTTGGCACGGTGAAGATGCCGGCGCGGTTCTTGCCCTCGACCAGGATGGCGCGATAGCTCTCCTCGATCGCCTCCCAGCCGCAGACGCCGACGCCGACGACGGTGCCCATCCGATAGGTGGTGGCTTCATTCGAGACCAGGCCGGCGTGCTGCATGGCTTCCCTGGCTGCGATCGTCGCCAGCAGGCTGAAGCGGTCCATCGACACGGTCTGCTTGCGGTCGATGCCGTGATCGGGAAGCGTCTTGATTTCGCAGCCGACCTTGACCTTCAGATCATGCAGTTGGGGACTTGTGATCTGGCCGATGGCCGAGCGGCCGGCGCGCATCTCGTTCCAGATCGCGGGCGCGCTGGTGCCGAGCCCGCAAATGCCGCCCATGCCGGTGATGACAACGCGCTGCCGCATTCAGTTCAGGCTTTTTTCGCGATCAGCGCGCGCACAGCTTCGACCATGTCGCCGACGTTCTTCAGATTGCTCCAGGCGTCGACCGTGTTCATCTCGATCTCGATGCCATACTCTTCCTCAAGATCGAAGATAATCTCCGTCAGCTCGAGCGAATGGATGCCAAGCGAGGTCAATTCGGTGGTGGTGGTGATTTCTTCGCCGCCCGGCTCGGCATGAGCCTTGATCTTCGCGATGATATCCGTTGCCAGCTGGTCGGCCATTCGGTTCCTTCCCCACTATCTCGCGTTTCCCGACGCCGACTGAGCAGCGCCCCTTTTTCTCCTGGTCTCAAGCCGCCGTCGTCGTTTAATACCCCCGCCAAGCGCAGCATGACCGTACCAAGGTGGTTCCCTCTATAGAAACCGAAACGTTGTCAAGCAACAAGCTATATCGAACTCCATATCGACAAAGCCGCCGGAGTGCTTAACGTGCAGGCATGGATATGGGCGAACATGGCGGGATTTCGACGCAGCGCGTTGCGGGCGTGGCGCGGCTTTCCTGTGCGCTTGGCGAGGGCCGCACGCGCTTGCGGCGCCTCTATCAGGACGGCGCCGCCAAGATAAGAATGCCGGCCGTCTCGGCCGATCCGCTCGAAGCGGTGCTGATCAACACCGCCGGCGGAATGACGGGCGGCGACCGTATCGCCTGGGACGTGGATGTCGGCGCGGCCGCTTCGGCATCGATCACCACGCAGGCCTGCGAGAAGATCTACCGGGCGGCATCCGACCATGCCGAAGTGCGGGTCAATTTGTCGGTAGGCGAAAACGGCCGCATCGCCTGGCTGCCGCAGGAAACCATCGTCTTCGACCGGGCGGCCTTTGCCCGCACGCTCGACGTCGAGCTTGCCGTCGGCGCCGAGGCGCTGGTGCTGGAAGCCGCCGTCTTCGGCCGCCTGGCGATGGGCGAACGCGCCACGCAGGGCAACTTCCATGACCGCTGGCGTGTGCGTCAGGATGGCGCCCTCGTTCATGCCGAGGATTTCCGCATCGGGCCCGATATCGCCGCAACGCTCGATCGCCCGGCGGTTGCCGGCGGCGCGATCGCGGTGGCGACATTGCTTCTGGTGTCGCCGCGCGCCGAAGCCCTGCTCGATCCGGTTCTGGAGATCGTCGGCGACCAGGGCAGCGCCAGCGCCTGGCGCGTGAAGAAATCTGGCAAGCTTCTTGCGAGGCTCTACGCCGGGGATGGCTACCGGCTGCGCCAGCGGCTGGTTCCACTCGTCGAATTGCTCAACGGAAGGGCGGGGTTGCCCAAATTATGGTCACTATAGGCCTGCCTCTACCAATCCAGGGAAACGCATGAACCTGACGCCGAGGGAAAAGGACAAGCTGCTGATCGCCATGGCGGCGATGGTGGCGCGCAAGCGGCTCGAACGCGGCGTCAAGCTCAACCATCCGGAAGCGATTGCGCTGATCACCGATTTCGTCGTCGAAGGCGCCCGCGACGGCCGTCCGGTCGCCGAACTGATGGAAGCCGGCGCTCATGTCGTCAGCCGCGCGCAAGTCATGGAAGGCATCGCCGAGATGATCCATGACGTGCAGGTCGAGGCGACGTTTCCCGACGGCACCAAGCTGGTGACCGTGCACGAACCGATCCGTTGAGGAGGACAGGATGCTGGAGCTGCGTCCCAACTGCGAATGCTGCGACAAGGACCTGCCGCCCGAGGCGACGGATGCGCTGATCTGCACCTTCGAGTGCACCTTTTGCGCCGGATGCGTGGAACAGGTGTTGGGCGGCATCTGCCCCAATTGCGGCGGTGGTTTTTCGGCGCGGCCGATCCGCCCGGCAGCGATGCTGAAGAAATATCCGGCGTCGAGCAAACGCGTTCTCAAGGCCGAAGGCTGCGGCCCCCGCAAGGCGGCGTGAACACCAGACCGAGCAAAACGAAAGGCAAACAGAATGATATCCGCCAAACGCCTCTGCCTGTCGGCGATCCTGCTGCTGGCCGCCGCCCTGCCGGCCTATGCCCATGTCGGCCTGGGCACCACCTCCTCCTTCACGGCCGGCTTCATGCACCCGCTCTCCGGCCTCGATCACATGACGGTGATGATCGCGGTCGGGCTGTGGGCGGCGCTCAAGGGCGGCAAGGCGGTTCTTGCCTGGCCGGCTGCCTTTGTCGGCGTCATGCTGGTTGGCGGCGCGCTGGGCATGCTGCATATGCCGCTGCCCTTCGTCGAACCGGGCATACTGGCATCGGTCGTGACACTCGGACTGCTGGTGGCGCTGGCGATCGATCTGCCGGTCTCGGCCGGCGTCGCCATCATCGGCCTGTTCGCACTTTTCCACGGCCACGCGCATGGCACCGAGGTGCCGGAGAATGCCGGCGGGCTTGAATACATGGCCGGCTTTGCCATCGCCACGCTGTTACTGCATGCCACCGGCATCGCCACCGGTCTCGGTCTCGGCATCCGGTTTCGTGGCCTGGCCCGCGCTGCCGGTGCCGCCTGCGCGGCGATCGGCATCGGTCTCGCCTTCGGCATCGTGTGAGGGTGACCATGATCCCCGGTGAAATCACCACGGTGGGCGGCGACATCGAGCTCAACAAGGGCCTGCAGACCGTCACCCTGAAAGTCGCCAACAGCGGCGACCGGCCGATCCAGGTCGGCAGCCACTACCATTTCTTCGAAACCAATGAGGGGCTGAAATTCGACCGCGAACGGGCGCGTGGCATGCGCCTCGACATTGCCGCGGGCACGGCCATGCGCTTCGAGCCGGGCCAGGAGCGCGACGTCACGCTGGTGCCGCTCGGCGGCAAGCGCGAGGTCTACGGATTTCAGCAGAAGGTGATGGGCAAGCTGTGAAATCTTCCGGCGCGCTCAGCTCAGTTCGATGGCTTGGCCGCGGCGTAGATGACGATCTTTCCGGGATTGTCGAATTCGACGGCGAGGACATCCTGCGCCTGCACGCGCCGCGATTCGATGGCGTTGAACAGCAGCGCGTTGGCCTCGATCTCCTTGCGCAGCTCCGTAATGTCGTCCTGATGCTGCTTGACCTTGGCCTCGATCTCCGGCGGCGGGCCGCCTTCGCTGCGCGCGGCATCGGTGAGGAACACGATGTCGACCTTGTCGAGCTTGGATGTCTTGCGCACCGTGCCGATGTTTTCACGCGTGCGGTCGATCGCCGTGTTGACGTTGCCGGCCTCAGTGTTGGCCTTGGCCTCTTCCTGCTTGACCTGCGAGCCGACGATGCGATTGACGGTCTCCGTGCTTTCCAGTCCTTGCGCCTTCAGTCCGGCAGCAGGACCAGCCGCCGCCAGGAACGTCATGGCGGCGACTGCCTGCATTCTGGTCGAGAAAGAAGTGATCGCCATCGCTCGCTCCTGAGAGAAATCGTTTCGGGGCGCGGGTTAGCGCGAAAAGAACAAAACGAATCCCGCCCGGCGAAGGTTCCATTCCCGATGCGGCCGGCCGGCCGGATGCCGGCCCGCCATACCGTGGCGTCAGCTCGCCTTCTTGGTGATCAGGGTCAGTGCGCCATTGGGTTCCATACTGGCTGCGACCACCTGCGCCGAGGTCATTCCCTTGGCCTCGAGCGCCGACTTGACCTTGGGTGTGGCGTCGATCGAGCTGCGCAGTTTCTTCAAGCCGTCATCGCCGCGCTGGGCGATCACCTGGTTGACCTGCGTCTGGGTGTCCTTTGGCAGCTCCGTGATGTCGACGATGTTGACGCTCTGGATCGTCGGAACGGCCGGCTGAGCCTGGGGCGTGGCTGGAGCAGGCGTTGCCGGCGCCGGAGCGGGCTGTGGCGCGGGTTGCTGCTGGGCACTGGCGGCGCCCGCCAGCATCAGGCTGGCGGCGGCGGCAAGAGCTATCGTTTTGCGCATGGATTTTCCTTTCCATCGATTGGCAAACGGTCGGTCTGGGGTGACCCCCTAACCTCAACCGCCAAATGGGATCAGAAGGTGTCGCCCAGCAGGTCATTGCGTGACCATAGGATGGCAGCAATGTGCAGCCGCGCTTCAATCCAACCGCATTTCGGCAAACCGCATTTCGGGAGCAATCGCTGATGGCCAGAATTACCCGCGCCGCCTACGCGCAGATGTACGGCCCGACGGTCGGCGACAGAGTGCGGCTTGCCGACACCGAACTGTTCATCGAGGTCGAGAAGGATCTCACCATCCATGGCGAAGAGGTGAAATTCGGCGGCGGCAAGGTGATCCGCGACGGCATGGGCCAGAGCCAGGTTTCCAGGGCGCAAGGCGCCGTCGATACCGTGATCACCAACGCGCTGGTGATCGATGCCAGTGCAGGCATCTTCAAGGCCGATGTCGGGCTTCGCGACGGGCGCATCGCGGCCATCGGCAAGGCGGGCAATCCGGACACGCAGGATGGCGTCACCATCATCATCGGCCCCGGCACCGAGATCATCGCCGGCGAAGGCAAGATCCTGACATCAGGCGGCTTCGACGCGCATATCCACTTCATCTGCCCGCAGCAGATCGAGGAAGCGCTGATGTCAGGCATCACCACCATGCTCGGCGGCGGCACCGGTCCGGCGCAGGGCACGCTGGCCACCACCTGCACGCCGGGGCCATGGCACATGGCCCGCATGATCCAGTCCTTCGACGCCTTTCCGATGAACATCGGCCTGTCGGGCAAGGGCAATGCCTCGCTGCCCGCCGCGCTCGAGGAAATGGTGCTGGGCGGCGCCTGCTCGCTGAAGCTGCACGAGGACTGGGGCACGACGCCGGCGGCCATCGATTGCTGCCTGTCGGTCGCCGACGATTACGACGTGCAGGTGATGATCCACACCGACACGCTGAACGAATCCGGCTTTGTCGAGAACACGGTCGCCGCCATCAAGGGCCGCACCATTCACGCCTTCCACACCGAGGGCGCCGGCGGCGGCCACGCGCCCGACATCATCAAGGTCTGCGGCCTGCCCAACGTCATTCCGTCTTCGACCAATCCGACGCGGCCCTACACGGTCAACACGCTGGCCGAGCATCTCGACATGCTGATGGTCTGCCATCATCTGTCGCCCTCGATCCCCGAAGACATCGCCTTTGCCGAAAGCCGCATCCGCAAGGAGACCATCGCGGCGGAAGACATTTTGCACGACATCGGCGCCTTCTCGATCATCTCGTCGGATTCGCAGGCCATGGGCCGCGTCGGCGAAGTCGCGATCCGGACCTGGCAAACCGCCGACAAGATGAAACGCCAGCGCGGCTCGCTGCCGCAGGAGACCGGCAACAACGACAATTTCCGCGTCCGCCGCTACATCGCCAAATACACGATCAACCCGGCCATCGCGCATGGGCTGTCGAAAGACATCGGCTCGATCGCGGTTGGCAAACGCGCCGACCTGGTACTGTGGAACCCGGCCTTCTTCGGCGTCAAGCCGGACATGGTGCTGATCGGCGGTATGATCGCCGCCGCCCCGATGGGCGACCCCAACGCCTCGATCCCGACGCCGCAGCCGATGCATTACCGGCCGATGTTCGGCGCCTATGGCAAGGCCAGGACCAACTCGTCGGTGACGTTCGTTTCGAAAGCAGCGCTCGAGTCGGGACTGCATGGCAGGCTCGGTGTCGACAAGCAGTTCGTCGCCGTCGAAAACACCCGCGGCGGCATCGGCAAGCATTCGATGGTGCTCAACGACGCCACGCCGCATGTCGAGGTCGATCCGGAAACCTACGAGGTGCGCGCCGACGGCGAGTTGCTGACCTGCGAGCCGGCGACGGTGCTGCCGATGGCGCAACGGTATTTCCTGTTTTGAAGCGGCGCTTCCACCGGGCGAGCATCCGTTGCAGCCCTTGGTGGAAGGCAGCACTATGCGGCCAACCAACAGCTGCATTGTGATCGAGCATGACCACCGAAATCGCTTCCGCCCACGACATCTTCCCGCACATCCGCATCGTCATGGGCATGGTGATCGGGCTTGGTGTCGCCCGCCTGCTGTCGGGGGTGGCACGCATCGTCCAGCATCCCGGCCAGTACAAGCTCTATACCGTGCATCTGGCCTGGGTCGTCTCAGTGCTCCTGATGCTGGTGCATTTCTGGTGGTGGGAGTTCGGCCTCTACGCCATCGAAACCTGGACCTTCGGCAAATATTTGTTCATCATCTTCTACGCGATCACGCTGTTCCTGCTGTGCGCGCTTTTGTTTCCCGATTCGATGCTGGACTACACCAGCTACGAGGATTTTTTCTATTCGCGGCGGGCGTGGTTCTTCGGCCTGCTGGCGGCGACCTATCTGCTCGACGTGGTCGACACGCTGCTGAAGGGGCCGGAGCATTTCGCCCGCTTCGGCAGCGAGTATCTGTTTCGCACGCCGGTCTTCGTCGTGCTCTGTATCATCGCGATCCTGGTGCGCGACCGCCGCTTCCACATCGCCTTTGTCACGGCGGCGCTTATCTACCAGATATCGTTCATCCTGCGGCTCTTCGACACCATCGTCTGAACGAACGCGATGATCTAGCTTTGTTGGGGAAAGGCAGGGTTCGACATGTACAAGGCCATTGGATCGCGCGTGTGTGGGCACAAGCAAATGGGAAATCCATGAAATGAAGCTCAACCTCAACACCGACTTCACCAAATTCCCGCGCGCCGTCTCGGTGCTGTCCGCCGGCGCTGCCGGAACCACCCTACCGTCCGGCCGGGCCATTCTCGCCCATGACGAGCGGCATCTGCGCCGCCGGGCCATCGAACTTGCCGACGGCAGCAAGGTGCTGGTCGACCTGCCCGAACCCGTCGCCTTGAACGATGGCGACCGGCTGGTGCTGGAGAATGGCGGCCATATCGAGATCATCGCGGCACCGGAAGAGGTCTACGACATCCGCGCCCGCGATGGCGTGCATCTGGCCGAGCTCGCCTGGCACATCGGCAACCGCCATCTCGCGGCAGGCATCGAGGCCGGACGCATCCTCATCCTGCGCGACCATGTCATCAAGGCGATGCTGGAGGGGCTGGGCGCCACCGTGACCGACGTTTCCGAACCGTTCAAGCCGGTGCGCGGCGCCTATTCCGGGCATGGCGGGCAAAGCCACGATCACGGCCATGCGCATGCGCACGCCGAAGCGCACAGCCATTCTCATGGCGAAGCGCATTCCCATTCGCACAGTCATGCCGGCCATCACCACGATCATGACTGACCAGCCTTCGAACATCGCCCTGCTGCGGCTGATGGCGTGGCTGTCGCCTGCCTTTCCGGTCGGCGGCTTTTCCTACAGCCATGGTCTCGAGCGGGCGGTGCATGACGGGTTGGTTGCCGATGCCGGGAGCCTCGCCGGCTGGCTGGAGACGTTGGTCGAGATGGGCTCGGGCTGGAACGACGCCGTGCTGTTCGCCGAGAGCTGGCGCCGAGCATGCGGCACCGGTGATCTCGATGAAGTGGCGGCACTCGCCGAAGCCCTGGCCGGCTCGCGCGAACGCCACACCGAGACCATGTTGCAGGGTGCGGCCTTCCTCAAAGCGGCGGCCGCCTGGCCTAATCCGGTGCTGGAGCGCCTGCCGGCCGAATGCGCCTATTGCGTCGCCGTCGGCGCCATTGCGGGTGGCAACGGGATCGCGCTTCAGGATGCGCTGTCAGCCTTCCTGCAAACCTTCTTCTCCAACCTTGTGCAGGCAGCGATCCGGCTTGGCATCGTCGGCCAGAGCGGCGCGACCACGTTGTTAGCCGGCTTCGAGCCGCTGGCCCTGGCGACCGCAAGCCGCGCCGCGCGCTCGACACTCGACGATCTCGGTGGCTGCGCCTTCGTCTCCGATGTCATGGCGATGAAGCATGAAATCCAATATTCGCGACTGTTCCGCTCATGATTTTTCTCGCCTTCTCGCTATCCTTTGTCCTGCTGCTGATCACCGTTCTGCATGTCTATTGGGGCCTTGGCGGCATCTGGCCGGGCCAGGACGCAGCCTCCTGCGCTCGCGCCGTGGTCGGCTTTCGCGGCGTCGATGAGATGCCAACGCCGTTTGCCAGTTTCGCCGTTGCCGCGTGCTTGTGCCTGGCGACACTATGGCCGCTGGCGCTCATGGGAGTCTTCGCTTCACCCTTCCCCAAGGAGGGTCTCGCCGCCACGTCGCTGCTCATCGGTCTGGTGTTCCTGGGACGCGGCATAGCCGGCTTCACGCCATGGTGGCGGCGGCTGACGCCTGAACAGCCTTTCGCGCGGCTCGATGTCCGCTATTATTCGCCGCTGTGCCTGTTGATCGGGCTCGGCTTTGCCATCCTCGCCATCACGGAGTTTCCCGCATGACACAGACAAATGGTCCGCTGCGCGTCGGCATTGGCGGCCCGGTCGGTTCGGGCAAGACGACGCTGACCGAAAAACTGTGCAAGGCGCTGCGCGACGAGTTTTCCATCGCAGTCGTCACCAACGACATCTACACCAAGGAAGACGCCATGATGCTGGCGCGGCTGCAGGCGCTGCCCGAGGACCGCATCATGGGTGTCGAGACCGGCGGCTGCCCGCATACCGCGATCCGCGAGGATGCCTCGATCAATCTGCAGGCGATCGCGCAGATGAACAGGAAGTTCCCGGACCTCGACATCGTCTTCATCGAATCCGGCGGCGACAACCTTGCCGCCACCTTCTCGCCGGATCTCGCCGACCTGACGCTCTATGTCATCTCGGTCTGCCAGGGCGAGGAGATTCCGCGCAAGGGCGGACCGGCGATCACCCGCTCCGATTTCCTGGTCATCAACAAGAGCGATCTGGCACCCTACGTGAACGTCAATCTCGATGTCATGGAGAGCGACGCCGGCCGCATGCGCGGCAAGCGGCCGTTCGGCTTCACCGACCTGTCGCGCGGCAAGGGTCTGCAGGAGGTGATCGATTTCATCGTCGAGCATGGCGGCCTGCGAGCCGGCGCTGCCGCTGCCAGCACGGCGGCGTGAGCATCCCTGCACCAACCAAAACCGGTTGCGGGAATGGGCTGGCCACGGCATTCTTGCCGAAACCGGAGAATTTTTCGATGAGCCTTGCCCGTCTGCAAAAGGAAACGCTGACCAACCTGCCCTACTATGAGGAGCGCGTCGATCTCGCCTGTGCCTTCCGCTGGACGGCGCGGCTCAACATGCACGAGGCGGTGGCCAATCATTTCTCGCTGGCCGTCAATGATGAGGGCACACAATTCCTCATGAACCCCAACCAGGTGCATTTCTCGCGCATCAAGGCGAGCGACCTTCTGATGATCGATGCCAACGATCCGGAAACGCTCTCCGGCCCCAATGCGCCCGACCCGACGGCGTGGGGGCTGCATGGCGCCATCCATCGCAATGTGCGTCACGCGCGCTGCGTCATGCATGTGCACTCGATCCACGCTACGGTGCTGGCATCGCTCGCTGACTCGACATTGCCGCCGATCGACCAGAATTCGGCGATGTTCTTCAACCGCCATGTCGTCGACGCGCACTATGGCGGGCTGGCCTTCGAGGAGGAGGGCGAGCGCTGCTCGCAGCTTCTCGTCGATCCCAAGGTCAAGGTGATGGTGATGGGCAATCACGGCGTGCTGGTCATCGGCGACACGGTCGCCGATGCCTTCAACCGCATGTTCTATTTCGAACGCGCCGCCGAGACATACATCAAGGCGCTGTGGACCGGCCGCCCGCTGCGCACGCTTTCCGACGCGATCGCCGAAAAGGCGGCGAGCGAGATGGACGATTATCCCGGCCAGGCCGGACGCCATCTCAGCGAGTTGAAGGCGATCCTCGACGAGCAGGAACCGGTCTACCGGAATTGAGCGTCCTTCTCCCCATGCCGTCACTATACGGGGAGAAGGTGCCGGCAGGCGGATGAGGGACGGCGCCGACCTGGGCGGTTTTCCTCAGAGCCCCAGCTCTTTCCGCAATTCCTCGGCGCTGTTGATGACGACGGCGCCGGGCGGGCCTTCCATCGGCTTTTCCGGCCAGAAAATCGTCTTCATTCCCGCCGCCAGCCCTGCCATGGCGCCCGGCCAGCTATCGTCGATCGCCACCGCCTGCGCGGGGTCGACATCGGCCAGATACGCGGCGCGCAGGAATGGCTCGGCATGCGGCTTGCCTTCGCGCACGTCGTTGCGGCTGATCGTCTTCATGCCGGGGTAGATCAGGCCGACCATGCTCAAATTGGCGTCGACGATCATCCGGTCCGAATTCGAGACCACGGCCTGCTGGATGCCTCTTGCACGCAGCTCGTTGAAGATCTCGATCGCGCCGGGGCGCGGCTTCAAGCTCTCCACCAGCGGCAGGTAGTGTTCGTATTTGCGCAAGATCCAGTCGTCGAAAGGCAGGTCCAGGCCGAACTCGTCGCGCATCATCTCGTAGACCGGCCAGGCGGCGACGCCGAGCACGCGCTCATGCAGATCGTCCGGCGGGACAAGGCCGACATTGCGCATCGCCGCCACCAGGGCAGCTTCGTGCAGCGGTTCGCTGTCGACCAGCGTGCCGTCCATGTCCCAGAAAACCGCTTTCGGCGTCATGCGAGGCTCCTTTTTGCCATCCCTTAAAGGGTTTGAGCCGGGAGATAAACCTTCGGAGCGCAAGAACGTGCCGCCTGCCGGGACCGCAGCCAAGTCTCTTGGCGAGACAGACATCGTGGGGAGACGAGAAACTGGGCCGTGCCTACGCCGAGGGACAGCAAGCAATTGCCCCCGAGATTTGACAATTGCGCAGCAGGCCGTTCCCTGCGAAAGTGGGCATGGGCCGCTCTCATGACCGGCGGTCTCGGGAGGCAGGACTTTGAATAGCCGGCAGGATGGTGGCAGCAACAGGCTGGACGATGCGGCACGCGCCGGCTGGCTTTATTATGTTGCCGGCAACACACAGGACCAGATCGCTTCGACGCTTGGCATCTCGCGGCAAACGGCGCAGCGGCTGGTATCGCTGGCGGTGTCGGAGGGCTTGATCAAGGTTCGCGTCGACCATCCGATCGCCAACTGCCTCGATCTGGCGGCACGGCTGAGATCGCGCTTTGCGCTCGATCTGGTCGAAGTGGTGCCGAGCGACCCCAACTCGTCCTCGACCACGATCGGCATCGCCGAGGCGGCTGCCGCCGAGATCGAGCGACGGTTGCGTTCACCGACGCCGATCGTCATGGCGATCGGCACCGGGCGCACGCTGAAGGCGGCGATCGAGCAGCTGCCGCCGATGGAATGCCCGCAGCACAAGGTGGTGTCGTTGACCGGCAACATCTCGCCGGACGGCTCGGCCGCTTTCTACAACGTCATCTTCACCATGGCCGACAGGGTCAAGGCGCGTTCTTTTCCGATGCCGCTGCCGGTCATCGCCTCGTCGCCGGAGGAGCGTGAGATGCTGCTCAACCAGCCGATGATCCAGCCGACGCTTGCGCTTGCCGCCGAGGCCGACGTCACCTTCATCGGCATCGGCGACCTCGGCCCCAAGGCGCCGCTCTACGAGGACGGCTTCATTTCGGAGAGCGAATTGAAGGCGCTGCAGAAGGCCGGCGGCATCGCCGAGATCGTCGGCTGGGTGTTCGATAGGGAGGGCCGCATGATCGAGGGCATCACCAACGACCGGGTGTCGTCGGCGTCGCTGCCGTCACGCGAGAAATCGCTGGTCATCGCACTGGCGATGGGAGAACGAAAGCTGCCGGGCATTCTGGCGGCCGCGAACCGGCGGCTGATCAACGGCCTCATCACCGATGAACGGACCGCCGCCGCGCTGCTCGCCAGCATCTGACCGGAAGCACAACTGATTTGCGATAAAACCAACCGCGCTAGCTGTGCCGCCCGAAAGGGTCGTTGCCATCGAGAAAACCGAGATCGCGCTGCAGATGGGGCGACAGGTCCCTAATGTCGAGATGTGCCCGTTTTTGGCTGCGAACCAGCCGAATCCATCCGTCAGCCACGAAAACCAGCGATGATCGGGTGCGGAAGTGCATTTTTGCTGCGCCATGGTCATGATCGTCAACCTTCGCTATCCTGAACCCGAATGACGGGTTGACTGGAAATGTCGGTCTTGACGGCGGCCTTTGCCAATCGAACGTCGATAAGGACCCATAAGGAGGCTTTATGCCGGACCTCAGCTCTCGGCAGGTTTCACAGCTTCCGCCGCTGCAGGCGATCCGGGTGTTCGAAGCGGTGGCGCGGCATCTTTCCTTCACCAAGGCGGCCGAGGAACTTGCCATGACGCAAGCGGCGGTCAGCTATCAGATCAAGGTGCTGGAGGAACGGGTCGGCGCGCCGCTGTTCCTGCGCCGGCCGCGCCAGATCGCACTCACCGAGGCTGGACAGCGCCTCGCGCCAGCGGTCAGCGAGGCCTTTGCCATTCTCGGCCAGGCCTATGCGGCGGCGCGTGGCGGCGCCGACGGATTGCTGTGCGTCACGACGGTGCTGACCTTTGCCTCGAACTGGCTGGCGCACCATCTGGGCTCATTCCAGATCGCTCATCCCTCCCTTGCCGTGCGGCTCGAAACATCGAGCCGGCTGACGGATTTCGCCCGCGAGGATGTCGACCTCGCCATCCGGTCGGGCGGCGGCAAATGGCCGGGGCTGGAAGCCTACAAGCTGCTCGATGCCGATTTCACGCCGATGCTGAGCCCGAAGCTCGCGGCAAGCATCGGCGGCGTCAGGGAGCCGGCGGACCTGTTGCGGCTGCCGATCCTCGATCCCGGCGACATCTGGTGGACGCAATGGTTCGAGGCTGCCGGCGTGCACTCGCACGATCTCGCCAAACGGCCCGGCAGCAGCATGGGCGCGCAGGCCTATGAGGCCAATGCGGCGATCGCCGGTCATGGCGTCGCGATCCTGACCAGGGCGCTGTTCAAGGCGGAACTTGCCGGTGGGCGCCTGATCCAGCCTTTCGATCTGGTTGGCGACGACGGCCATGCCTTTTGGCTGGTCTACCCCGAAGCGCGCCGCAACGTGCCGAAGATCCGTGCCTTCCGCGACTGGCTGCTGGCCGAGATCGCCTGCTGACCGGCAGGCTTGCGGGCTGCATCTGGTCTCGCAGATCCATCCGCTGTTGCCGCACTGTATCCGGCCAGGACGCTCTTCGTCCTGGCAATTTCCGCTCGTCCCGGCCTGCGGTGTCGCCCGGGTGCTGCGCTGCAGCATCGAATCCGACTTGACATAATTCACGCCAAGTGAGTAATTGCCCAAAGCCAAGGCAAATGCTCATCTTGGTTCAAGGGAGGAATTTGATGAAACTTCGCACGCTCACCCTGGGCTTGTTGTCGGCCAGCACGCTTGCGTTCGCCGCACATGCCGAATCCATCACCATCGCCACCGTCAACAATGGCGATATGGTCCGCATGCAAAAGCTGACCGAGGACTTCACCAA
The DNA here is from genome assembly GCF_001672455.2 of Mesorhizobium sp. WSM1497. Lineage (NCBI taxonomy): Bacteria > Pseudomonadati > Pseudomonadota > Alphaproteobacteria > Hyphomicrobiales > Phyllobacteriaceae > Mesorhizobium > Mesorhizobium sp. WSM1497. Next base: position 578,873 of record NZ_CP021070.1, read on the forward strand.
GGCGAACCCCGACATCCAGCTCAACTGGGTTACGCTCGAAGAGAATGTGCTGCGCGAGCGCGTCACCACCGACATCGCCACCAAGGGCGGCCAGTACGACGTGATGACCATCGGCACCTATGAGGTTCCGATCTGGGCCAAGCAGAGCTGGCTTTTGCCGCTCGACAAGCTCGGCGACGACTACGACGCCAAGGACATCATCCCGGCCATTGCTGGCGGCCTTTCGGTCGACGGCAAGCTCTATGCCGCGCCCTTCTACGGCGAAAGCTCCTTCGTCATGTACCGCAAGGACCTGATGGACAAGGCCGGGCTGAAGATGCCCGACGCGCCGACCTGGGACTTCATCAAGCAGGCCGCCGACAAGATGACCGACCGCGCCAATGGCGTGAACGGCGTGTGCCTGCGCGGCAAGGCCGGCTGGGGCGAGAACATGGCTTTCCTGACCGCCATGTCGAACTCCTTCGGCGCCCGCTGGTTCGACGAGAACTGGAAGCCGCAGTTCGATCAGCCGGAATGGAAGAACACGTTGCAGTTCTATGTCGACCTGATGAAGGCCGACGGCCCCGAGGGGGCTTCCTCCAACGGCTTCAACGAAAACCTGGCGCTGTTCCAGCAGGGCAAATGCGGCATGTGGATCGACGCCACGGTCGCCGCGTCCTTCGTTTCGGACCCGAAGAACTCGACTGTCGCCGATAAGGTCGGCTATGCGCTGGCGCCCGACAATGGCCTGGGCAAGCGCGGCAACTGGCTGTGGGCCTGGTCGCTGGCCATCCCCGCCGGCACGCAGAAGGCGGATGCCGCCGAGAAGTTCGTCTCCTGGGCGACCAGCAAGCACTATGCGGAGCTCGTCGCTTCGAAGGAAGGCTGGGCCAACGTTCCTCCGGGCACGCGGTCCTCGCTCTACGCCAATGCCGAGTACCAGAAGGCCGCTCCGTTCGCCAAGATGACGCTGGACTCCATCAATGCCGCCGATCCGACACATCCGACGGTCAAGCCGGTGCCCTATGTCGGCGTCCAGTTCGTCGCCATCCCTGAGTTCCAGGGCCTTGGCACCACCGTCGGCCAGCTCTTCTCGGCGGCGCTTGCCGGCCAGTCGAGCGTCGACGACGCGCTGAAGCAGGCCCAGGACGCTGCCACCGCGGCAATGACCGAGGGCGGATACATCAAGTAAGGCTCCTCCCGGTGCCGACTGCCGGTCGCCTCCTTGACCGGCAACGGCCGCCCGAGTTCCCAGTTCGGGCGGCCGCCTTTAACGCCTTTTGAAAATTCCGTCTGACCAGTGAGGGTGACCGTCATGGCTACTCAGCAGACCCGTTCGCTTGCCCGTTTCATGATGGCGCCATCCGTGGTGCTGCTGTTCGTCTGGATGATCGTGCCGCTGGTCATCACCATCTGGTTCTCCTTCCAGCAGTACAACCCGCTCAATCCGATCCGCGACGGCTTTGTCGGCTTCTCGAATTACGCGCTGTTCTATTCCAACCCGGCCTTCCTGCAGTCGATCCTCAACACGCTCACCTTGGTGGTCAGCGTGCTCCTGATCACGGCGATCGGCGGCATCCTTCTGGCGCTGCTGATCGACCAGCCGATGTGGGGCCAGGGCATAGTGCGCATCCTCGTCATCTCGCCGTTCTTCGTCATGCCGCCGGTGGCCGCATTGGTCTGGAAGAACATGATCATGCACCCGCAATACGGGGTGTTCGCCGACATAGCCCGCTTCTTCGGGGCCCAGCCGATCGACTGGTTCGGGCAACATCCGATGCTGGCGATCATCATCATCGTCGCCTGGCAGTGGCTGCCCTTCGCGACGCTCATTCTTCTGACCGCGCTGCAGTCGCTCGACGGCGAGCAGAAGGAAGCCGCCGAGATGGACGGCGCCGGGTTCATCAGCCGCTTCATCTATCTGACGCTGCCGCACATGTCGCGCGCCATCACGGTCGTCATCCTGATCCAGACGATCTTCCTTCTCTCGGTCTATGCCGAGATCCTCGTCACCACCAATGGCGGCCCGGGATACGCCTCCACCAACCTGCCCTTCCTCGTCTACCAGAAGGCGTTGCTGGAGTTCAAAATCGGCCAGGCATCCGCCGGCGGTGTGATCGCCGTCATTCTCGCCAATATCGTTGCCTTCTTCGCCATGCGCGCCGTCGGCAAGAACCTGGACAAGTAAGGGAGGCTACGATGGCACGCTCAGTCACCACCCGGCACAAGACGATCGCGACGGTTGCCGCCTGGATCGTCGCCCTGCTGATCTTCTTCCCGATCCTCTACACGATCATCACCTCGTTCAAGTCGGAGCAGGAAGCCATCCAGGGCTTCAGCATCATCCCGTCGGGAACGTTCGAGAGCTATACCGAGGTCCAGGCACAGAGCGGCTACTTCAAGTTCTTCTTCAACTCGGTGCTGCTCTCGGTCGGCTCGACCATCCTGGCCCTGCTGGTCGCCATACCCGCGGCATGGTCGATGGCCTTCTCGCCGACCAAGCGGACCAAGGACATCTTGATGTGGATGCTGTCCACCAAGATGATGCCGGCGGTCGCGGTGCTGTTCCCGATCTACCTGATCTTCCGCGACACAGGCCTGCTCGACAGCCGCATCGGCCTCATGATCATGCTGATGCTGATCAACCTGCCGATCGTGGTGTGGATGCTCTACACCTATTTCCGCGAAATCCCTGGCGAGATCCTGGAAGCGGCGCGCATGGACGGCGCATCGCTGTGGAACGAGATCGTCTATGTGCTGACGCCGATGGCGGTGCCGGGCATCGCCTCGACAATGCTGCTCAACATCATCCTGGCCTGGAACGAGGCGTTCTGGACGATCCGGCTGACGACGACGGAAGCCGCACCCCTGACCGCCTTCATCAGCTCGTTCTCAAGCCCGCAAGGCCTGTTCTGGGCCAAGCTTTCGGCCGCCTCGACGCTGGCCATCGCGCCGATCCTGATCATGGGCTGGTTCAGCCAGAAGCAGCTGGTGCGCGGCCTGACATTTGGTGCGGTGAAATAACGGAATTGCCCGAAGCAATCGGCAGAAATAACCCCTCGGGGAGGAAACCATGGGAAACATCACGCTCAAGAACGTCTCGAAATCCTTCGGAGCGACGTCCATCATCCCCGGTCTCGACCTGGTGATCGAGAATGGCGAGTTCGTCGTCTTTGTCGGCCCGTCGGGTTGCGGCAAGTCAACGCTGCTGCGCCTGATCGCCGGGCTCGAGGACACCAGCGGCGGCTCCATCAACATCGACGGCCGCGACGTCACCGGCGAGGCACCGGCCAAGCGCAAGCTCGCCATGGTGTTCCAGTCTTACGCGCTCTATCCGCACATGACGGTGGCCAAGAACATCGGCTTCCCGCTGAAGATGGCCGGTGAGGACAAGGCGACCATCGACAAGAAGGTGGGAGACGCGGCGCGCGTGCTCAACCTGACCAACTATCTCGAACGCCGGCCCGGCCAGCTTTCAGGCGGCCAGCGCCAGCGCGTCGCGATCGGCCGCGCCATCGTGCGTCAGCCGACCGCCTTCCTGTTCGACGAACCGCTGTCCAACCTCGATGCGGCACTGCGCGGCACCATGCGGCTGGAGATCAGCGAGCTGCACCATCAGCTCAAGACCACCATGATCTACGTTACCCACGATCAGGTCGAAGCGATGACCATGGCCGACAAGATCGTCGTGCTGAACGCCGGCAACATCGAGCAGGTCGGCTCGCCGATGGAGCTCTACAAGACGCCGAAGAACCTGTTCGTCGCCAGCTTTATCGGCTCGCCGAAGATGAACCTGATCGAGGGCGCGCCGGCTGCCAAAAACGGCGCCAAGACCATCGGCATCCGTCCCGAACACCTGCAGATCTCGACCACGGCGGGCGAATGGAAGGCGGTCGTCGGCGTCGCCGAGCATCTCGGCTCCGACACCTTCCTGCACGTCCAGGCCGACGGCGTCGGTCCGCTGACCGTGCGCGCCGACGGCGAACTCGGCGTCCATCACGGCGACACCATTTACCTGACACCAGACAAGGCCAAGCTGCATCGCTTTGGCGCCGACGGAAAGGCAATCTGAACATGCGACTGGCCGGCAAATCCGCGCTGATCACGGGTTCGGCCCGCGGCATCGGCAGAGCCTTCGCCGAAGTCTATGCCGGCGAAGGCGCAACCGTCGCCATCGCCGACATCAATCTCGAGGCTGCGCAGAAGACGGCCGCAGAGATTGGCGGCAAGGCCTATGCGGTCAAGCTCGACGTCACCGACCTCGCCTCGATCGAGGCGGCAGTGAAAGCCGTCGAGACGAAGACCGGTGGCCTCGATATCCTGATCAACAACGCCGCCCTGTTCGACCTGGCGCCGATCGTCGAAATCACCAGGGCAAGCTACGACAAGTTGTTTTCCGTCAATGTCGCCGGCACGCTGTTCATGCTGCAGGCAGCCGCCCGCTCGATGATCGCGCGAGGCAAGGGCGGCAGGATCATCAACATGGCGAGCCAGGCCGGACGCCGCGGCGAGGCGCTGGTCGGCGTCTATTGCGCCAGCAAGGCCGCCGTCATTTCGCTGACCCAGTCGGCGGGGCTCGACCTGATCAAGCACCGCATCAACGTCAACGCGATTGCCCCTGGCGTCGTCGACGGCGAGCACTGGGATCACGTCGATTCGCTGTTCGCCAAATATGAGAACCGCCCTAGGGGCGAGAAGAAGAAACTGGTCGGCGAGGCAGTGCCGTATGGCCGCATGGGCACGGCGCAGGACCTCACCGGCATGGCGGTGTTTCTCGCCAGCAGCGACGCCGAATACATCGTCGCCCAGACCTACAATGTCGATGGCGGCCAGTGGATGAGTTGAGGGCGGGGGACGGCCTCTGCTCCTCGTCCCTCCGCGGGGAGCAGAGGCCGACTTCAGCGGGCGCGTAGCAAGTGCCACCCCTTATCCTCTCCCCGACGGGGAGAGGAGCGTAACGAAGGCCGAAACCCGGCCAAAGGGTAAAACAGATGACCGTGAAACTCTCGTCCTCTAACCTCTCCAAGCTGCCCGCCAACGTCGCAGGTCCGAAGTATGACCGCGCGACGCTGAAGGCCGGCATCGTGCATTTCGGCGTCGGCAATTTCCACCGCTCGCATCAGGCCGTCTATCTCGACGATCTGTTCAATGCGGGCATCGGCCATGACTGGGCGCTGATCGGTGCCGGCGTGTTCGACGGTGAAAAGATCGGCCGCGCCAAGCTGGAAGAGCAGGACTGGCTGACCACGGTGGTCGAGCAGGACTCTGGCCATATGAATGCCCGTGTGACCGGCGCGATGATCGACTTCCTGATGCCCGGCGATGCGGCCGCTATCATCGAACGGCTTACCGACCCGGCGATCAAGATCGTTTCGATGACCATCACCGAAGGCGGCTACTTTATCGATCCGGCTTCCGGCGTGTTCAACCCGACCCATCCCGACATCGTCGCCGACGCGCAGGCCGGCGCCACGCCGAAGACGGTGTTCGGCATCATTCTTGCCGGGCTGATGCGCCGCCGCGATGAAGGCACCGTGCCGTTCACCGTCATGTCGTGCGACAACATTCCCCACAACGGCCATGTCACCTCGGATGGCGTCATCGGCTTGGCCCGTTTGATCGACGAGGATCTGGCAAACTGGGTCAGCGAGCATGTCGCCTTTCCGAACGGCATGGTCGATCGCATCACGCCGGCCACCACCGACCGCGAGCGCGGCATCCTGGCCAAGGATTTCGGCCTCGAGGACAACTGGCCGGTGTTCTGCGAGCCGTTCCGGCAGTGGGTGCTGGAGGACCATTTCACCGATGGCCGGCCGCCGCTGGAAAAGGTCGGCGTGCAGTTCGTCAAAGACGTTGCGCCTTATGAACTGATGAAAATCCGCATCCTCAATGGCGGCCATGCAGCGATCGCCTATCCGGCCGGCCTGATGGACATCCATTTCGTGCATGAGGCGATGCAGGAGCCGCTGGTGAGCGGTTTTTTGGCCAAGCTCGAACGGGACGAAATCATCCCGACGGTGCCGCCGGTGCCGGACACGGTTCTGGAAGACTATTACCAGCTCATCGAGAGCCGCTTCTCCAACCCGAAGATCGGCGACACGGTGCGCCGGCTCTGCCTCGACGGCTCCAACCGCCAGCCGAAGTTCATCATCCCGACCATCGCCGACCGGCTGAAGGCTGGGAAAAGCGTCGCCGGCCTGGCCCTGGAATCGGCATTGTGGTGCCGCTACTGCTTCGGCACGACGGACAGCGGCGCCGTCATCGAGCCCAACGACCCGAGTTGGGACCGGCTGCAGGCGACGGCAAAGGCAGCAAAGGACGCTCCCGCCGCCTGGCTCGCCATGGAGGACATCTATGGCGATGTCGGCCGCGCAACGGCGTTTGTCGAGGCCTTTGCCCATGCGCTCAACGTGCTGTGGGCGAATGGCGCGCGCGCCACGCTGACGCGCTACCTCGCCGGCAAGCTCTGAGAGCCATTAGCCGTCATGACGCCTGAACTGGTCATCTTCGACTGCGATGGCGTGCTGGTCGACAGCGAGGCGCTCTCCGTCTCGGCGCTGCTCGGCATGGTCAGGCTTGCCGGCGGCAGCGTCAGTGAGGATGCCGCCTACGAGCATTTCCTCGGCAAGAGCATGAAAAGCGTGCGCGAGATCCTCGGCCGCGACTTCGGGCTCGATATCACCGACCTGCACCTGACCGAGATGCGCGTCGAATTGATGCGCAAATTCCGCGAGGAGCTGAAGCCGATCGCCGGTGTCAAGAAGATGCTGCCGAAGCTTGGGCTGCCGTTCTGTGTCGCGTCCTCGGGCACGCTCGACCGCATCCGCTACGCGCTCGACGTCACCGGATTGCTTGGGCTGATGGAACCGCATCTGTTCAGTGCCACCATGGTGGCCAAGGGAAAGCCCGCGCCGGACCTGTTCCTGCATGCCGCCGCCAGCATGCGGGCCCATCCACGCAAATGCCTCGTCATCGAGGACAGCCCGGCCGGCATCATTGCCGCGCGGGCGGCGGGGATGCGCGTGTTTGCCTTCACCGGCGGCTCGCATGCCGGCAACCCGACCTTGAAAGCGCGGCTTGCGTCGAGTGAACCGGACTTTATATTCGCTGACATGCTGCAATTGCCCGATCTGATTGCAGGCCTGGGAGCGAGAGACAGAGCATCTTGACGAAACAGTTCGTTTGCGCGGTCGATGTCGGCACCGGGAGCGCTCGCGCGGGCATTCTCGACACCAACGGCACCTTGCTCGGCCGCGCCGAGCGGCCGATCGCCATGAACCAGCCGAAGCCCGATCACGCCGAACATGATTCGCGCGATATCTGGTCGGCCGTCTGCGCCGCCGTGCGCGCTGCCCGCGAAAAGGCCGGCATAGCTGCCGAGGAGGTCGTCGGCATCTCCTTCGATGCCACCTGTTCGCTGGTGGTGCGCGACCGGCAAGACGGCCAGCTCAGCGTCTCGACCACGGGCGACAAGCGCTGGGACACCATCGTCTGGCTCGACCACCGCGCCATCGCGGAGGCCGACGAATGCACGGCAAGCGGCCATGCCGTGCTGAATTACGTCGGTGGCGTCATGTCGCCGGAAATGGCGACACCGAAGCTGATGTGGCTGAAGCGCAATTTGCCGGAGACCTGGAATGAAGCCGGCTATTTATTCGATCTCACCGATTTCCTGACCTGGCAAGCGACAGGTTCGCTGGCCCGCTCGCAATGCACGCTGACCGCCAAATGGACCTATCTGGCGCATGAAGAGGCCGGCTGGCGGCGCGACTTCTTTGCGCTCGTCGGCCTCGGCGATCTTTTCGAGCACGGCAATTTGCCGGAAAAGGCCAGCCCGGTCGGCGCTTATATTGGCCAACTGACCGCCCAGGCAGCGGCCGAGCTTGGGCTGAGCGAGAAATGCCGGGTCGGCGCCGGCGTCATCGATGCCTATGCCGGTGCGCTTGGCGTGCTCGGCGGCTTTGCCGGCGACCAACAGGACATCGGCCGGCATTTGGCGCTGATCGCCGGCACGTCGAGCTGCGTCATGGCGATGTCACCGGATCCGCAGCCCTTCGCCGGCGTCTGGGGTCCCTATTACGGCGCGGCGCTGCCCAGGCTGTGGCTGTCGGAAGGCGGCCAGTCGGCGACCGGCGCCCTGCTCGACCACATCATCCGCTGGCACGGCGCCGGCGGCGAGCCGGATGCCGCCATGCATGCGAAGATCGCCAGGCGTGTCGCCGAGCTGCGCGCCACCGAGGGCGACAACCTTGCCGCGCGGCTGCATGTGCTGCCCGATTTTCATGGTAACCGCTCACCGCTCGCCGATCCGCATGCCGTCGGCGTCGTCAGCGGGCTGACGCTGGACTCCTCCTTCGACAGCCTGTGCAAGCTCTACTGGCGCACCGCCGTCGGCATCGCGCTCGGCGTGCGCCACGTGCTGGAGGCGCTGAACGAGAACGGCTATCTGATCGATACGCTGCATGTCACCGGCGGCCACACCAAGAACCCGCTGTTGATGGAGCTCTATGCCGACGCCACCGGCTGCACGGTGATCGAGCCGCTGGCCGACGAGGCGGTGCTGCTCGGCACCGGCATGATCGCCGCCACCGCGGCCGGGCTGTTTCCCGACCTCAACGCGGCCTGTCTTGCCATGCAGCAAGGCGGCAGGACGCGCGCGTCGAACCCGAAATCATCAGGGCGTTTCGACCGCGACTATAAGGTTTTCCTCGAGATGCACCGCCAGCGGCGAATGCTGGACGCGATCCGCTAGAGCACCGGGGCCGGTCCCTGGCTCAATCCGTTCCCGTCCCTCCTCTCTTGCCTTCATGTCGCGTTTCGTCCAGAAGCTGACGCAAACGCCGCGAAACCGAAGGTTTTGCCGTTTGAAATGCGGCTTCCGGCTTTAATGCCGACGTGCCGTATCTGGAAAGAGCGGAACAATGTCTGCGATCGAAGCCGGCGCTCGCGCGCCGGAAAATCTTTGGCGTCAGGAAATCAGGGCGACGCTGGCGCTCGCCTGGCCGATGGTGCTGACCAATCTCGGCCAGACCGCGATGACGGCCACCGACGTCATGATGATGGGCCGGCTGGGGCCGGATACGCTGGCCAGCGGCGCGCTTGGCGCCAACCTCTATTTCATGCCGCTGATCTTCGGCCTCGGCCTGATGCTGGCGACATCGCCGATGATCGCCACCGAGCTTGGCCGCCGCCGCTATTCGGTGCGCGACCTGCGCCGCACCGTGCGCCAGGGCCTGTGGCTGGCGATCCTGATCTCGATCCCGATCTGGCTCGTGCTTTGGCACGGCGAAGGCATTCTGCTGGCCATGGGCCAGGAACCGGCGCTGGCGCATCAGGCCGGCATCTATCTACGCTGGCTCGAATGGGCGGTGCTGCCCTTCTACTTCTATATCGTGCTGCGCTCGTTCATCTCGGCGCTGGAGCGGCCGGGCTGGGCGCTGGTCATCGTCTTTGTTGCCGTCGCCTGCAATGCCTTCTTCAACTGGGTGTTCATGTTCGGCAATCTCGGCGTGCCGTCGATGGGCATTGCCGGGTCGGGCCTTGCCACCTCGCTGTCCTCAACGCTGATGTTCATCGGCCTGGCTGCCGTGGTGATGCTGGAGAAGAAGTTCCGCCGTTATCGTCTGTTCGGACGGTTCTGGCGATCGGACTGGCCACGCTTCAAGGGCCTGTTGCGGCTCGGCCTGCCGATTGCCGGCATTCTCGCCTTCGAGGTGACTATCTTCAATGCGGCCGCCCTGCTGATGGGCCTGATCGACGCGGATTCGCTGGCCGCGCACGCGATCGCCATCCAGATCGCCTCGATCTCCTTCATGGTGCCGCTTGGCCTCAACCAGGCGGTGACGGTGCGCGTCGGCCTTGCGCATGGCGCCGGCAATCCGCAAGGCGTGTCGCGCGCCGGCTGGACCGCCTTCGTCATCGGCGTCTCGTTCATGGCGCTGATGGGGCTGGTGATGATCCTGTGGCCGCATCCGCTGATCAGCGCCTTCATCGATCTGAGCAATCCGGCCAATGCCAGGGTGATCGAACTTGCCGTGTCGTTCCTGGTCTTCGCGGCGCTGTTCCAGGTCTTCGACGGCGCCCAGGCGGTGGCCGCCGGCATGCTGCGCGGCCTGCACGACACCAAGGTGCCGATGATCTATGCCGCGATCGGCTATTGGGGCGTCGGCCTGCCGCTTGGGGTGCTGCTCGCCTTCCATTTCGGCCTGCATGGCGTCGGCATCTGGATCGGCCTGTCGACGGGGCTGGCCGTGGTGGCCGCGCTGCTGCTGGCGCGCTGGCTGCGGCGCGACCGACTGGCCCCGCCGCTCGCGTTCGGGCATTGAAACAGGACGGTTGGGCTCGGCGGCTGTTGTCCTGTGGACGTTGGCTCATTGAACAACGCCTGCAGAACTCCCTCGAAATCCGGCGCCGCGCTGGAGGCGGTCAGAATGTCGGCGGCGTGTTGACCCAGAGGATGCGGACCGTGGTCGAACCGATATTGCGGTAGCCGTGGCCGAGTTCGGAGTTGAAATAGAACGCGTCGCCTGCCTCGAGCGCTACCACGTTCGCCTCGACCAGCAATTCGACGGAACCTTCGAGCACGTAGCCGAACTCTTGTCCCTTGTGGCTGATCAACTCGGGGCTGCCGCCGCCGGCCTCGATCACGTGGACGTTGATCTGCAGCAGATATTCCGGACCGGACGGCACCAATTGCTCGAGCACGACATGGTTGCCCGAACGCCGATGTCCCGTCTCCATGTGCGGACGCTCGTTTTGCCGCAAAACGAACACTTCCGAGGCATTGTGCTGCAGCGTGCCGAACATCGCGTTCATGTTGATGCCCAGTGCCTGCACCAGCCGGTGCAGAGCCGCCATGGACGGCGTAGCGCGGTCGTTTTCGATCTTCGAGAGATAACCCTCTGTCAGCCCGATGCGGGCGCCGAGCTCTTCCAGGCTGAGGCCAAGCACCTGTCTGGCATGGCGCAGCTTGACGCCGATCCTCGGGGTTCCGTTTCTGTCGCGCATGTCAGGTCCGCGTCTTCATCCAGTCCGCCAGCTTCGCCAGCAGGAAATCGACTTCCGCCTCGGTGTTGTAATGAGCCAGCCCGATGCGGACGACACCGTTGCGGTCCGCAAGCCCCAGCCGCTTGATTGGCTCCAAACCGTAATTGTGACCGTGCCAGAGATAGATGCCTTCCTCTGCCATCGCCTTGGCGATATCGGCGGGATCGGTTCCGTCAACGGTGATCGACACGGTAGGCACACGGCGCGCCAGCGCCGCCACATCGGATATGCCCTGGATCAAGACGCCATCAATTCTAGACAATCCGGCAATCAGCCGTGCTGTCAGGACACGCTCATAACGGTCGGCGACTTCAATGCCGGCGACGATGCGCTCCCGCCGCGTCGCCTGCGGGTGGACGTTGCCGAAGGACTGTCCGAGCCAGGCATAGTGCTCGACGGCGCCAAGCACCCCGGCAAGCGCCTCGCGGCTTGTCGTTCCCGTCTCGAATTTTCCAGGTGGCGTATTGGAAGCCGCGCGCACCTTATAGGCGGTCAGCGCCTGCAGCAGATCGAAACGGCCCCACAACACCCCGTGATGCGGTCCAAAAAATTTGTAGGCCGAGCAAACCAGGAAATCACAGCCGATCTCCTGGACGTCGATCACCCCATGCGGCGCGAACTGCACCGCGTCGATATAGCTCAGCGCCCCGATCGCGCGGGCGCGCTGCGCGATCCGCTTCACGTCGTTGATCGTGCCGGTAACGTTGCTGGCATAGCCGACGGCGACCAGCTTGACGTCCTCGTCGATAGTCGCCTCCAGCGTCGACAGGTCGAGTTCGAAGGTTTTTGGATCGAGGTCGATCCAGCGTACTTCAAGCCCCCGATCCTCCGCCAGCATCAGCCAGGGTGCGACGTTGGCGTCATGATCCATGCGCGTCAACACGATGGCGTCGCCGGCGTTCAGATCGCGGCCGATGGCGCGCGAGACGGCGAAAGTCAGAGTCGTCATGTTCTGGCCGAACACCACCTCACGCCGGTCGGCGGCATTGAAGAAATCGGCCATCGCCTGATGCGCGTCGTCGACCATCGCCTGGGCCGCGAGTGAGGTTTCGAAATAGCCACCAAGATTGGCGTTGGTTTCGATCATGGCACGCGTCATACGCTCGATCGAACGGCTCGCCATCTGGGTTCCCGCGGGATTGTCGAAGAAAATCCGCTTCTTCGGCTCGGCACCTCTCGCCATCGCCGGAAAAGCATCGCGGACTGTATCTATATCCATGTCTGAATTCCGTGTCTGATGATCGTTGTGCGGCGGCCCCTCGACCGCCGCCAGCAGCGGCTTCACGCGTTCAGCCGGCCGCTTCATGGATGGCGACAGCGCGAGCCGGGAAGCCAGATCCGGCCTTTGGCTTTGGCCAGCTTGCCATTATCAACGCGCCGGCTTCGGGCACTTTGTCGAGATTGGCCAAGAGCTCGATCTGCCAGCAGTCGCGCGACAGCACATAGTATTCCAGGCTTGCGTCACCTGCGGAAGTGGCACGGCCGGGATCAGTGTCCATGCCCTCGTGCCCGATCGCAGCGACACCGCGGCGTTCCAAAAGTTCCTCCAGCACCGGCTTCGACCAACCCGGCGCATGCGAGATACCGTCGGCCGACTTGTTCCGAAATGCCACGGGGTCCGGCCAGCGCGGCCACCAGCCGGTGCGAAGTGCGACAAAACACTTTTCCGGGATACGGCCGTTCCGCGTCTCCCAGGCCGAAATATCGTCGAGCGTCGGCGTCGCGTCGGGATCGGCGGCGACCCTGTCGCTGATGTCGAGGATGACCAGCGGCAGAAGCATCTCCGCCACCGGCAGTTGGTCGATCGAGCGGCCGCCGTCGATGAAGTGCACCGGCGGATCGACATGGGTGCCCCACTGTCCGACGAAGGCGTAGTGGTGGACCTGGAAGGCATCGCCCTTCGAAAAATCGAGCAACGCACTGCGCTCCTCGTCCGGGAAGGCCGGGAAATGCGGCTGACCCGGATGAAACGCATGCGTCAGGTCGGTGAAGGTCGCGGCGGAGAGCCGCGACCTGTAGATGTCCCAAAGCGAGCCCGGAGTGGACAAGATCACGGCTCCGCGACGAAGGTCGGTGCCGCTTCACTTGCTAGGACAAGCTTGCCGTCCTTGACACCAATGACCGAGACCGACTTGTCCGGCACCGAAATGCCCGGGCGGTAGGTGATCGTGCCGGTCACGCCGTCGAGCCCGGACGTAGCGGCCAGCGCGTCACGGATCTTGGCCGGATCCGGCGCACCGGCACGCTTGATCGCGTCGGCCATCAGCTTGACCGAGTCGTAGCCGAGCGCAGCGAACGCGTTCTCCGGGGCATTGCCGACCGACTTGGTGTAGGCGTCGATGAAGGCCTGCACCTTCGGGGTGGCGCCCTCACCGATGTAGGCGTGTGTAGTGAAGTAGGTGTCCTTGGCCGCGTCGCCGCCGACCTGGATCAGCAAGGGCGTGTCGTAGCCGTCGCCGCCGACCACCGGCAGGTTGATGCCGGCCTGGCGCATCTGCTTCAAGATCAGGCCGATTTCCTCGGCATTCGACGAGGCATAGACGAAGTCTGGCTGCGGCGACAGCGCCTTCAGTTTGGCGATCTGCGCGGTAAAGGTCTTGTCGCCGATCTTGTAGGTGTCGCGCTCCAAAATCTTGCCCCCGCCATGCTCGTAGGCGGTGACGAAGTAGTCCGACAGCAGCGTTGTGTATTCAGTGCCGATGTCGGTCAGCAGGTAGGCGGTTTTGCCGTTCAGTTTGTTCAGCGCAAATTCCGCGCCAACCGCAGCCTGAACGTTGTCGCCGAAGGCGGCGAGGAAGATCTCGTTGCCGAGCTGGCTCGGCAATTTCGGCGAGGTCGCGCCTGGCGTTATGAACGGTATCTGCGCCGTCTGGACCTGCGGTCCGATGGCCAGCACCGAGTCGGAATCGGCGAAGCCGATGATGCCGACGACCTTGTCGCTGTCGATCAACTGGCTGGCGACGGTCGAGATCGTCGTCGAATCGCTCTTGGAGTCGTAGATCACCAGTTCTATCTGCTGGCCGAGCACGCCGCCGGCGGCGTTGATTTCGCTCGCTGCCAGCTTGGCGCCATTCAGCATCGGACCGTCGAGCGAGGCCTGGATGCCGGTCAGGTTTGCCGGATAGCCGATCTTGATCGTGTCGGCAGCAAGTGCCGTGCTGGCCGAGGCAAGCGCGAAGAATGCGCCAAGTCCCAGGCCGATGGTACCGCGTCGAGTGAGTTTGATCATCGTTTTCGTTCCTCTGTCTGGTTCACCGTTGCCGATCTTTGGGTTGATCCGAACATAAGTTCCCGGTCCCCCATGATCCCCTTCGGCCGGAAGATCATGACTAGAATGAAGATGAAGCCGAGCACGATCTGGCTGGCGCCAAACAGGGCCGGCACCGCGAAATCGCCGATCGTGAAGCCGCGTTCGACCGAGCGCAGGATCTCCGACAACAGCGAAACGCAGATGACGCCGACCACCGCGCCGGTCAGGGAGCCCATGCCGCCCAGCACCAGCATTGTGATCAGACTCATCGTCAGCGCGAAGTAGAAAGTGTTCGGCGAAAACGAGCCGAGATAATGCGCATAGAGCGACCCGCCGACGCCCGAGAAGAACGCGCCGATGACGAAGGCGATCAGTCTGGTCCGCAGCACGCCGATTCCGACAGCGCTGGCCGCGATCGTGTCGTCGCGCACCGCCTTCATGGCGCGCCCGAAAGGCGAATAAACCAGGCGCGCCAGAACGAACACCGTGATGGCGAGCCAACCCATCACCCAGGGCAACGTCGTCTCCAGCGGCACGCCGGTAAACGTGCGGGCGCCTCGGGTGAAATCCGACGCATTGATCAGCACCACGTTGACGATAATCAAGAATCCCATCGTCGCCACCGAAACGAAATAGCCCGACAGGCGCATCAAGGGATAACCGACGACCACCGCAAGCAATGCAGTCAGAAGACCTGCCACCAGCGTCGCCGGCAGGAAGGGGAGGCTGAAAGCATGCAGAAACCCCGGCAGATGCGGCAGCAATGCCATCTTCTGCTGCACCGGGATCGACAGGATTCCCGAAATATACGCGCCGGCGCCGATGAAGCCGACATGGCCGAGCGAAAACACGCCCGTAAAACCGTTGCTCAGCGACAGCGCCAGCACCAGGATTGCATTCAGCGCGATCAGCAGGATAATCCGGACGAAATAGTCGCTCAGCACGTGCGGCGCACCGAATGCGACAGCTGCCCCCGCCACCACGGCGACGAGGACGAGGAGTGTGATCCGCGCTTCCCGGCTCACAGCTTTATCTCCCGGTTTGGCTGGAGCAGCCCGCCTGGGCGCACCAGGAGAAAGGCGATCAGCACGGCGAAGACGATGGCGTCGCGATAAGACGAGACGCTGCTCGGCAGGAATGCGACGATGAAGATCTCCAGCGCGCCCAATATGTAGCCGCCGACCAGGGCGCCCGCGATCGACCCGAAGCCGCCGATGATTGCCGCCACGAAAGCCTTCAGGAGCGGCGTGAAGCCCATCTGCGGCTGCACCACGCCGGCCTGCGCCGCCCACAAAATGCCGGCGAGGCCGGCATAGGCGGATGCGACGATGAAGGCGACGATGATCAACCGGTTGACGTTCAGACCGACAAGGTGTGCCGCCGACATGTCCTCGGCTGCGGCGCGCATGCCGAGCCCAGTCGTGGTGCGCGTGATAAACCAGCCGAGGAGCAGCAGCGACACGAAGGTCAGCGCGATGGTCAGGAGATTGATGCTGGTGAAGGTGATGGCGCCGTTCGACATTTCCCAGGAGGTGTTGAGAATATCGGGGAGTGGAAAATTGCGCGGCGAGGAGGTGAACACCAGGATGCCGACATTCTCGATGATGTAGGTGACGGCGAGGCTGGTCAGCAGTCGCGCAACGTCGGGCGCGTCGCGGATCGGGCGGTAGGCGATGCGTTCGATGAGGAAGCCGGCGGCGGCGGCCGCGGCGATGCCGCAGATCACGGCGACCGGGAACGGAACGCCGATGCCGACCAGCAAGGCAACCCCGAAGGCACCTACCATCATGACGTCGCCATGCGCGAAATTGGTGAGCTTGAGGACGCCGAAGACGATCGACAGACCGACCGCCACCAGTGCGTAGAGGCTGCCGAGGCTCACCGCATTGACGATCTGCTGCAGGATATAGTCCAGCTGGGTCATGTTGCCGCCCCGAGATATGCCTGCGCCACGCGTTCGCTGTCGCGCAGTTCCGCGGACCGGCCAGACAGCGCCACCTGGCCCGTGCGCAGCACATAGGCACGGTCGGCGAGGTCCAGCGCGAGCGTGATGTTCTGTTCCACCAGCAGCATCGTCATGCCCTGGCGCTTCAGTTCGGCAAGCGCGCTGAAGATATGGCGGACCAGCAGCGGCGCAACGCCGAGCGAAGGCTCGTCGAGCAGCAGCAGGCGCGGCGCCGCCATCAGCGCGCGCGCCAAAGCAAGCTGCTGCTGTTCGCCGCCCGACAGCGTGCCGGCCAGCTGCTTCAGCCGCTGCTTGAGAATCGGGAACAGCATGAACATGCGCTCGCTGTCTCTGACGACGGCCTCCTTGTCGGTGCGGGTGCAGGCGCCGAGCCGCAGATTGTCAGCCACCGTCAGGCCGCCGAACAGGCGCCTGCCCTCCGGGCTCTGCGCGATGCCCAGACTTACGATGCGCGACGGAGCGACACCTCCAATCGGCTTGCCATCGAAGATGATCCTGCCGCCGCGCGGCCGCGACAGGCCGGAAATGGTGCGCAAGGTCGTGCTCTTGCCGGCGCCGTTGGCGCCCACCAACGCCACCACCTCGCCGGCATGGACGTCGAGCGAAATGCTCTTCAGCGCACGCACCGCGCCGAAATTGACCTCGAGGTTCTCGACACTGAGCAGAACGGGGCTAGGCGTGGCCAAGATACGCCTCCCGCACTTTCGGGTGTTCGCGTACCTGCTCCGGTGTTCCGACGCAGATCACCTCGCCAGTCGCCAGCACCTGGATGCGTTCGCACAGCGCCATGATCAGGTCCATGTCGTGCTCGACAACGACCACCGTTACGCCATAGCGGTCACGGATCGTCCGGATCAGCGCTGCCAACACCTTGGTCTCGTTGGAATCAAGACCGGCAGCGGGCTCATCGAGCAACAGCAGTTGCGGGCCGGTCGCCAACGCACGCGCAATCTCCAGCCGCCGCTGATCGCCGTAGGGAAGATCCGCGGCGACCCTGCCGGCCTGATCTGTCAGGCCCATGAGGTCGAGGAGTTCGTCGGCCTTCTGCCGGGTCGCGGCCACCCGCTCGCGATAACGCCGACCGCGCAGCACGGTATCGGCGGCGCCGACAGGATGGCGCAACTGCGCCGCCGTCAGAACGTTCTGTGCGACGCTGAGGCTGCCGAACAGGCGAGAGCCCTGGAAGGTGCGGGCGATGCCCATCGCTACGATCTGCGATGTGCGCAGGCCGACGATCGACCGGCCCTCCATCTCGATGCTACCGGAATTCGGCTGGGAGAAGCCGGTGATCAGGTTGAAAAGCGTGCTCTTGCCCGAGCCATTCGGCCCGATTACCCCAATGATTTCACGTTCGTGGAGCTCGATGGAATGATCACGCAGGGCAACTAGCCCTCGAAAGGCTTTTGTCAGCCCGACCGTCCTCAACAGCACTCGACTCGACTGTCTATCCACCCGCCGGTTTGCCCCTGTCCCTCGCCGCCCCGTTCGGCCCGGTCAAGCTTCAAATGGACAATTCGAACGGCAAGATGTCAAGTCTTATTCCCAAGAGGAAAGCTGTATGCCTGCCTCGGCTCGACCGTTGCCGCGACAGCACCGGCATCGATGCAGGGCCTGCAGTCCAGCGCGCCAGCGCTCGCTTCTCGAGCCTGCGCGCATAGTGCGTGGGCGCAAGGCACGAGACGAAGACGATCGGCGCCACCGGCCCGTAGACCTTGGGCGTCCTCGGACCGCGCTTGTGCTAGCTTGTTATCTGTTCGGCGACAGCTTCTTCGAGGCCGGCTGCGGCCTGGGCGGCGAGAGCGCGCGCCGCCGCCTGTGAATCGTAGAATTCCTCGAGCGCATGAACCCTGCCCCACCGCAGCGTGAACACGTGGAGACCACGGTTGACGTAGGACGTATCGCCGTTGAGCAGGGTAGCGGTGCCATCCCACTGGGCAAACACGGTGGTATGCCACGGCCAGCCCTTCACCCACACGTGGTTGACCGTGAGATGGAGAGTGGGCAGGACACGGCCGAGGCGCTCGAACCACCGGCGCAGGGCTTGCTTGTCGTGACGCTCGCCACCAAGCGCGTGTGCGCCACCAACCCGGTGATGGACATGCGGCGCGATGGCCTTCACCGCCGCATCCCAGCGATGGTTGTTGACGTCGTCGAAGCTCTGCCGGATCGATTTCTCGACAAAATAGCTGTAAAGCATGTGACCTCTCTCCAAACTTGTCGGTGGCGCGGCGTTCCGACGCGAGAGCCCCGGCCAGCATCGCGCGGCCGCGGCCTGCGCGTCAGGTCAGGGCATTGTCGCGTCGGCCCGCAGGGATGTGTCGGTCTCGGTCGAGACCGTCACTTCCTCACCGGACCTTGAGAACGCGTAGAGCGGGCCCGGGTAGCCCGGTATGGAAAACGCCACGGCGTCACTGTTGGCGAGGCCCATGACAACCCGCAGCGGATCACCCCCGGCCTTCGGTGCGAAAGTGGCGGTGACCTCAAGCAGGTCGCCGCGCGGAACGTAGTAGGCCACCATGTCCAGGTGTCCCTGGTGCAGGCTACCGCTTTCGATCGGGCGCCCGATGGTGGCTTCCTCGGCAAGAGCCGGGGTTGCAAGAAACAGCGCCGCCAGCAGCGAGGCGCCCAAGGTTTTACGGATCATCTCATTTGTCCTTTTTTAGATTGCGTTCACCCTCTATATAGGGTATAGATTACGAACGCAATCTAAAAAAGGAGATGACGATGCGTGTAAGTCGCACTCAGGCCGCGGAAAACCGTGAGACCGTGATCAATGTGGCAAGCCGGCTTTTTCGGGAGCGCGGGTTCGACGGCATCGGCCTCAAGGATCTGATGAAAGGGGCCGGGCTGACCCAGGGCGCCTTTTACAAGCAATTCGAGTCGAAGGACGATCTGGCGGCGCTGGCGTCCAGGCGGGCTATGGAAAGCGCCACCCACAAATGGTCGGCCGCGACCGCGGCAAATCCCGGGAACCCGCTCGACGGGGTGATCTCATTCTACCTCAGCATGGATCATCGCGGAGAAAAGATGGACGGCTGCCCGGTCGTTGCGCTCGGCTCGGATGCGGCCAGGCAAGGTGCCGAGGTGAAGGCATCATTCGAAGCCGGCATCAAGGCGTACCTCGAGATGCTCGGCGGTTGGGTTGGCGAGGGCGACAGCGAAAAGACCGGCAACAAGGCAATGGCCGTTCTCTCGACGATGGTCGGCGCGGTCGTGCTGTCGCGGGTCGTCAACGACCCCGACCTTGCGCAGGCTTTTCTGGATGCGGCGGCCGATCAGGTTCGCGAAGCAGTCGCTACTTGAACGGCGCGAGCAGCGCCAGCACAGCAAGGATAGGAGAGCAGATGGAACGGATTGTCGTCACGGGCATGGGTGCGGTCACGCCCCTTGCCGCCAATGTCGAAGCGTCCTGGTCACGCCTGCTTGCCGGCCGGTCTGGCGTTCGCAGGCTTCCTGACGATGTGGTGGGAGAGCTGCCGGCTAAGATTGGCGGCGTGGTTCCCTCCCTGGGCGAAGACCCCGAGGCTGGTTTCGATGCCGATGCCGTCCTGTCCGCGAAGGATCAGCGCAAGGTAGACCGGTTCATTCTCTTCGCGCTGGCGGCGGCGGAAGAGGCGCTTGCGCAGGCGCAATGGAAACCTGCCTTGGAGGCGGATCGCCTGCGCACGGCCACGATCATCGCTTCAGGGGTCGGCGGGTTCCCCGCCATCACCGAGGCGGTGCGCACGGTGGACCTGCGTGGCGCCCGCCGCCTGTCTCCCTTTACGGTGCCGTCCTTCCTGGTGAACCTTGCGGCGGGCCACATCTCGATCCGTCATGGCTTCAAAGGTCCACTCGGCGCACCGGTGACGGCGTGCGCGGCGGGCATCCAGGCGATCGGCGACGCCGCCCGCCTGATCCGCGCCAACGAAGCCGACATCGCCGTGTGCGGCGGAACGGAAGCGTGCATCAACACCGTCAGTCTCGGCGGTTTCGCCGCGGCTCGTTCTCTTTCAACCGGCTTCAATTGGGCGCCGGCCCAAGCCTCGCGCCCTTTCGACACATCGCGGGACGGCTTCGTGATGGGCGAAGGGGCCGGCGTGCTGGTCATCGAGGCGTTGAGCCACGCGTTGGCGCGCGGCGCAAAACCGATTGCTGAGCTCGTCGGCTACGGCACGACGGCGGATGCCCATCACGTCACCTCCGGGCCAGAGGACGGCGACGGCGCGCGCCGGGCCATGCAGATCGCGATTGCCCAGGCAGGGATTTCGCCACGCGACGTTCGTCATCTCAATGCGCATGCGACCTCCACGTCAGTCGGCGACCTGGGTGAGATCGAAGCGATCAAGAGCGTGTTCGGGCGCGATTTCGCGATAGCTGTCAGTGCCACGAAATCGGCGACCGGACACCTGCTCGGAGCGGCCGGCGGGCTTGGTGCGATCTTCGCAATCCTGGCGCTCAGGGATCAGGTCGCCCCGCCAACCCTCAACCTGGGCGAGGCCGATCCGGCCGGCGACGGAATCGACTTCGTCGCCAACGCACCCCGGCCCATGGAGATGGAGTACGCGATCTCCAATGGCTTCGGCTTTGGCGGCGTGAATGCCAGCGCCCTGTTCAGACGCTGGAACTAGCGGTGGCCAGACGCAGTCATGACCGACGACCTTTGCCCCGGCCTATCTCAATGCTTTTCCCAATCCGATCCAACGCAAAGAAGGATATGAATCCATGAACAAGACCAATCCCGGCGTCGCCCTTGTCACAGGGGCATCTTCCGGCATCGGGCGCGCTACCGCCGACGCCTTGCTCGGCGCCGGCTTTCGCGTCTTCGGAACCAGCCGTCGCACGGCCTCACAGCAATCCGCCGGCGTGACCATGCTGACCTGCGACGTGACCGACGACGCGTCCGTCGCGACAATGGTCGATGACGTTCTGGCCGCGGCCGGACGCATCGACGTGCTTGTCAACAATGCCGGCATGGGGCTGTTTGGCGGCGCGGAGGAGTCCTCGACCGCCCAGGCCAAGGCGCTGTTCGACGTGAACGTCTTCGGCGTCTTGCGCGTGACCAACGCGGTGCTGCCGGCAATGCGGCGCCAAGGGAAGGGCAGAATCGTAAATTTGAGCTCGGTACAGGGGTTCATCCCCGCTCCCTATTTCGCGCTTTACTCGTCGACCAAACACGCCATCGAAGGGTATTCCGAGTCGCTCGATCACGAATTGCGCCCCTTCGGCATTCGCGTTTCGCTGGTGGAGCCCGCCTATACCCGCACATCATTCGAGGACAATCTTGCCGCCCCCGACCGGTCGCTCGAAATCTACGACTCCGCGCGCGCCGGGATGACTATGTCAGTGCGGAAATCGATGGAAAAAGGGGATGCGCCCGAAGTGGTCTCCAAGACCATTCTGGCAGCAGCGACCGATCCCGCGCCGAAGAAACGCTATGCGGCGGGAAAAATGGCGCGCCAGGTCCGTTTCCTGCGCCGTTTCGTCCCCGCATCCGCATTCGACAAGAGCCTGCGCAAGCAGCTTGGGTTGCCGGTCTGAAATCGGGCGCTGCCTTGGCGCGTCAGCGAGCAGCCGCCTGTTTCTCGAGCCTGCGGGCGTATTGCGTCAGCGGAAAGCACATGACGAAGAAGATCAGCGCCACCAGCCCGTATACCTTGAACGGTTCGAAGGTCGCATTGTTGATGGCGTTGGAGGTCCGCACCAGCTCCTCGAAGCCGATGATCGAGGTCAGCGCCGTCGATTTGATGAGCTGCACCAGGAAGCCGACGGTGGGTGCGCGGGTGATCGAAAACGCCTGCGGCAGGATGATCAGCCTCAGCTCCTGCAGATAGTGCAAGCCGAGGCTGGCGCCGGCGTCCCATTGGCCGAGGGGCAGCGCCGCGACGCCGGAGCGCCAGATTTCGGCAAGATAGGCGCTGGCGAAGAAGGTGAGGCCGAGCGCCGCCGCTGTCCAGGGTTCGATGCGCAGGCCGAGCATCGGCAGGCCGAAGAACATCAGGAACAGCTGCATCAAGAGCGGCGTTCCCTGGAAGAGGGCGATGTAGCCGGAGGCGACACGCCTGCTCCACTTATTCTTGGCGATCCTGAAGAACAGCACGATCGTGCCGACGATGCCGCCGCCGATAAAGGCGGCCAGCGATAGCAGCACCGTCCACCGGGCGGCGAGCAGTAGGTTGCGCACGATGTCCCAGAAGGTGAACTCGATCATGACACACCGGCTCCGAGCGCGCGGCGCCCGCCTGACACCAGCAGCCGGCGCAGGGCCATCGACAGAGCGAGATAGACCAGCGTCACGACGAAATAGGTCTCGAAGGAGCGGAAGGTGCGTGCCTGCAGCATGTCGGCCTCGTAGGTCAGCTCACGCACGGCGATCTGCGACACGACGGCGGACTCCAGCATCATGATGACGATCTGGCTGGTGAGCGCGGGGTAGATGATCTTGAGCGCCTGCGGCAGCACGATCTTGACGAACACCTGGCGTGGCCGCAGCCCAAGGGCCAGCGCTGCTTCCGTCTGCCCGCCGGGCACGGCGTCAAGCCCGGCGCCGACGATCTCGATGGTGTAGGCCGCCATGTTGAGCGTCATCGCCAGCATGGCGGCCAGGAGCGGGTCGAGCCGGACGCCCAGGCTGGGCAGCCCGAAGAAGATGAAGAACAACTGCACCAGGAACGGCGTGTTGCGCATCACCTCGACATAGCAGGCGATTGCCCGCTTGAGCAGCACCGGGCCGTTTCGCCGCCCCGCGGCACCCAGGATGCTGAGCAGCGTTCCGGCCAGCGTGGTCACGGCGATCAGCAGGATCGTCGTGGCCGCGCCATGCGCGATGTCGCCCAGGGCACCCGGGAGCCAGCCAAAGGCCACGGAAACTCAATCCTTGAGATTGTCGGGATTGAGCGGCGTCTTCAGCCAGGCTTTCGAGCTTTCGTCCAGCTTGCCGTCGGCCAGCATCTTGGCGACCGCATCGTTGACGGCCTTCTTCAGGCCGTCTTCGTTCTTGTTGAGGCCGATATGCGAAGGCGAGGTCAGAAGCTGGAACTTCTGCTCCGGCTTCAGTGCGTCCTGCTTGGCCAGCACCTGCGCGCCGACGTCGTTGCCGACGACCATCAGCTGCGTCTGGCCGGAGATGAAGGCCTGGATCACCGAATTGTAGTTGTCGAAGCGCTTGATGTCGGCCGATGCCGGTGCTGCCTCGGTGAGCGAGGTGTCTTCCAGCGTGCCGCGATTGACGGCGATCGACTTGTCGGCGAGGTCTTCCTTGCCTTTGACGGCAAGCGCTGCCGGACCGATCACAGCGATGTAGTAGGGCGCGTAGGCAGCGGCGAAGTCGATGACCTGCTCGCGTTCCTTCGAATAGCCGACGCTCATCAGCAGGTCGACGCGATGATCGTTCAGATACGGGATGCGGTTCTGGCCGGTGACGGCGATGGGATTGAGCTTCACCTTGAGCGTATCGGCGATGTATTGCGCGACATCCATGTCATAGCCCTTGAGGCTCATGTCGGCGCTGGCCGAGGAGAAGGGCGGAAAGTCGGCGAAGACGCCGACATTGATGGTGCCGGCCTTGGTGATGTCCGCCAGCGCATCGGCGCTAGCGGCCTGAACTGCGAGGCCGAAACCGGCCGTGCCGAGCATCAGCACGGCGGCGATGGAGGCAAATGTCTTACGGATTGTCATTGTCATTCCCCTGTCTGGAAGCTTTGTTTGTTCGGGTCGGCCGCCGGCTCCAGCGCGGCGGCTGCCTTTGCTTTTCTAGACGTCAGGCGCCCTTGCCTGTTATCGCCGGGCTGAACACCATCAGGCTCAGTATCTCGAACAGCACCTGTGCGGCGGCATGCGCGGTGTTGGTGGTGGCGTCATATTGCGGCGCCACCTCGACGACGTCGCCGCCGACGATGTTGAGACCTTTGAGGCCGCGCAGGAGTTCAAGCACTTCGCGCGTCGTCAGCCCGCCGACCTCCGGCGTGCCGGTGCCCGGCGCGAAGGCCGGATCGACGCTGTCGATGTCGAAGGAGACATAGGTCGGGCCGTCGCCAACGATCTTGCGCGCCTTCTCGATGATCGCCGGAATGCCGAGGCCGGTCACCTCCTCGGCATGCACCACGGTCATGCCGGACTCGTAGGTGAACTCCCACAGATATTCGGCCGAGCCGCGGATGCCGATCTGGATCGTGCGCGTCGGGTCCAGCACGCCGTCAAGCACCGCGTTGCGGAACGGGCCGCCATGGTGGAACTTGGTCATGTCGAACAGGCCACTGGTGTCGCAGTGGGCGTCGATATGGATCAACCCCACCGGGGCCTTCTTGCCGACGGCCTTCAGAATTGGATGGCTGATCGAATGGTCGCCGCCGATCGACAGCGGAATGACCCCGGCATCGACGATCTGGTTGGTGCGGCGCTCGATATCCTCATGGCTGGTCTCAAGCCGGTAGCGGCTGCGGAACGGCGTGTCACCAATGTCGGCGACCCTGAGCTCATGCGTCGGCGCGCATTCCAGCACGTGATTGTAGGGCCCGATGCGCTCGATGGCGCGCAACGCCCTTGGCCCGAAGCGCGAGCCTGGGCGGTTGGTGACGCCGAGATCCATCGGCACGCCGATCATCGCCACCTGCAAATCGCCGAAATCCGGATTGTCGGCCGATATTTCGCGGTAGGGCGCGGCGAGAAAGGTCGGGATGCCTGAATAGGGCGCCAGCCGCGTGCCGCTCTTGGAGAAGATCTTGTCGGCGACCTTGCGGAATTTCGGGTCGAACATCTCGCCGCCATGGCTTTCACCATATTTGCGACGCAACGCATCGAGCTTGCCGCGATCGTATCCCATGTCCGCTCCTCCTGGGCTGATGCAGTGCCGGCGCGGGTGACGCCTGCGAACCGACCGTCATCCGGCCGGGCCGCTGTCCCGCTGGCTGCCTGCAGATTTCATGTCTTGATGCTGTTCTAAACTCAAGTGTCTGGCAGTGGCATTGAAAAATCAATTGATATTGTTAGGGTGTTTTCTGTGAGAAAATCTCACAACAAAGTGGTACCATGACCAAGCGCCTGCCACCGCTCAATCCGCTGCGCGCCTTCGAGGCAACGGCTCGCCATGGTTCACTGACCAAGGCGGCCACTGAGCTGAACGTCACGCATGGCGCCGTCAGCCACCAGATCAAGGCGCTCGAGCAGTCGCTCGGTGTCAAGCTGTTCGAGCGGGTCGGCCAGCGGGTCAAGCTGACACCGCATGGCGCGGAGCTTCTGCCGGCGGTGTCGACCGCGTTCGACGGCATCGCCGCCGCCACCCAGCGCATGACAAGGCCGGCGAGCAGCGGCACACTTTCGGTCTCCTGCGTGCCGGCGCTACTGTTGCTGTGGATGACACCGCGGCTCGGCAGTTTCATGGCGCAATATCCCGACATAAGGCTGACGCTTATTCCTTCCAACGATCCCAAGGATTTGCGGGCGCCCAATATCGATGTCTGCGTGCATTATGGCG
Organism: Mesorhizobium sp. WSM1497; assembly: GCF_001672455.2. Taxonomy (NCBI): domain Bacteria; kingdom Pseudomonadati; phylum Pseudomonadota; class Alphaproteobacteria; order Hyphomicrobiales; family Phyllobacteriaceae; genus Mesorhizobium; species Mesorhizobium sp. WSM1497. Next base: position 604,565 of record NZ_CP021070.1, read on the forward strand.
ACGGCAGTTGGACCGATTGCTGGATGCGCAAATGGTCGGGCCTCGAACTGTTTCCCGTGGTCAGCCCGACCTTGATCAACAACCGGCCGATCCGCAGCGTCAGGGATCTCGCCGATCATGTCTTCCTGCATGGCGATGACGGCCGCGAGTGGCACACCTGGCTGGCTGCCGCCGATGCGCTGGACCTGGAGCGGGGCCGCCGCCATCACCTCGGCGATGCGCGGATGGCGACCGAGGCGGCGGTGCACGGCCACGGCGTGGCGCTGGGCGACTCGGTGACGGCAAGCGCGCTGCTGGCCAGGGGCATGCTGGTCGCGCCGTTCAGCCTGTCGGTGCCGGCGGTCGACGATTTTTATGTCGTCTGCCGCAACGAGATGCGGACGACGCCGATCGTGCAGGTGTTCATCGACTGGCTGTTCGCCGAGAAAGCGGGGGATGACGGGCGCGCCGACGCCCCTGTGGCCGGCCGCATCGTCAGCCGCCGCAAGCGTCCGGCGCTCAGGGTGATGGGCGGCAAATCCGCAAGCTGATGCCGGGCTGCGCGCCGCCGCATGCAGGCAGCTCTTTTTGTCGGGCCAGCCTGAAAGCGGGCAGCGTTGCGGCCGATTCGATGCTATGAGGCCTGTCGCAATTGTGGATGGCAGGCAGCGAAGGCGGTGTTGAAACATGGCTAAGACCGATATTGCGCGGCGCGTCTACAACCACACCTGGAAGCTCGACCCGATCGTGCGCAGCCTGCTCGACACGGATTTCTACAAGCTTTTGATGCTGCAGATGATCTGGGGCATGTATCCCAAGGTCGACGCAACCTTCTCGCTGATCAACCGCACGACCTCGGTGCGCCTTGCCGACGAGATCGACGAGGGCGAATTGCGCGAACAACTCGACCATGCCCGCACGCTGCGCTTCTCCAAGAAGGAGATGATCTGGCTCGGCGGTAACAATTTCTACGGCCGCAAGCAGATCTTCGAGCCGGAGTTCCTCGCCTGGCTGGAAGGCTTCCGGCTGCCCGAATACGAGCTGTCGAAGTGCGACGGGCAGTATGAACTGACCTTCAGCGGGCCGTGGATGTACACCACGCTGTGGGAAATCCCGGCGCTCGCCATCATCAATGAACTCCGATCTCGCGCGGCGATGCGGGCGTTCGGGCCTTTCGCGCTCGACGTGCTCTATGCCCGCGCCAAATCCAAGATGTGGGCCAAGACCGAGCGGCTGAAGGCGCTGCCCGGCATCCGCATCTCGGATTTCGGCACGCGCCGGCGCCATTCCTTCCTATGGCAGCGCTGGTGTGTCGAAGCGTTGAAGGAAGGCATCGGCGAGGCGTTCACCGGCACCTCCAACGTGCTTCTGGCCATGGACAACGACCTCGAAGCGCTCGGCACCAACGCACATGAGCTGCCCATGGTGTTTGCCGCGCTTGCCGACTCGGAAAAAGAGCTGAGACAGTCGCCCTACAAGGTGCTGCAGGACTGGCAGCGCTACTATGGCGGCAATCTCTTGATCGTGCTGCCCGACGCCTTCGGCACAGCCTCATTCCTGCGCGATGCGCCGGACTGGGTGGCCGACTGGACGGGCTTTCGCCCCGACAGCGCGCCGCCGATCGAAGGCGGCGAAAAAATCCTGTCCTGGTGGCGCGACAAGGGCAAGGACCCCAAGCAGAAACTGCTGATCTTCTCCGACGGGCTCGAGGTCGAAACCATCGAGGAGACCTATCGCCACTTCAAGGGCAAGGTGCGTATGTCGTTCGGCTGGGGCACCAATCTGACCAATGATTTCGAAGGCTGCGCGCCGACGGAAACCAACAGCCTCGACGCCATATCGCTGGTCTGCAAGGTCACCGAGGCCAATGGCAGGCCAGCGGTCAAGCTGTCGGACAATCCGGCCAAGGCGACCGGCGATGTGAAAGAGATCGAGCGGTATCTCAGGATTTTTGGCGAGAAGGACCGGGTGGAGCAATTGGTCAAGGTGTGAGGGGTGGGGTGGTGGGGCTCTTGGATAGGCCGAGTTCCTTGGCGCCCCCCTCTGTCCTGCCGGACATCTCCCCCTCAAGGGGGGAGATTGGACGTCATCTCCGCTTTCGCCAATTTTCGACGCCCAACGAAAAGCGCCGATCGAGCGAACTGCCAATCTCCCCCCTTGCGGGGGGTGAGGAGTGGTCCGCGCAGCGGACGGAAAGCCAATTGCTTGGCTTTCCGAACGACGAACGCCCGGAGCGACGGCGAAGGGCCGGGTCCGGCAGGACAGAGGGGGGCGCCGCAGGGTGCCGTCATCTATCGTTGGCATTGTTGCTTACAGCCGTATCGCTCGTATTGCCCGCCCCCGCCTGCGCACACGCCTCCGACCGGGGCCACGTCCTGCTGTTGCCGACCGGCTACTATCTGGTTGGAGGCGCTTTCGCCGTGGCGATCAGCTTCCTCGTCCTGGCGCTGCTGCCGGCGGCTTCGCTTGACCGCTTCTGGCGCCGACGCCTGCCGCTGTTCACCTTCGGCGACAGCGCCCGCGCCGCCATCAGCCTGATATCCTTTGCCGGCTTTGCAATTCTCATCGCCGCCGGCCTTTTCGGCAGCCGCGACCCGCTTTCAAACCCGCTGCCTTTGGTGGTCTGGACCCTTTTGTGGGCTGGCGTCACGCTGTTGCAAGGCCTCTTCGGCGATCTCTGGTCATGGCTGAACCCCTGGTATGGACCATGGCGTATCGCCTCGCGCCTGTTCGGGACCGGGACATGGCGCCTGCCCCGATGGGTCGGCTGCTGGCCTGCGGCCATCTTGTTCTTCGCCTTTGCCTGGTTCGAACTCATCGATCCGGCGCCCGACGATCCGGCGCGTCTGGCCGTGGCCGCCGGCCTCTACTGGCTATTCTCTTTCCTCGCCATACTGGCGTTCGGCTATCGCGGCTGGAGCCGCAGCGGCGAATTCCTGACGGTCTTCTTCTCCATGGTGGCGCGTTTCGCAATTGTGGTACGGAACGAACATGGCCGGCTTGCCCTGTGCTGGCCGGGCGCCAAGCTGCTGGCCGCGGAGCCCTTGCCGGCCAGCGGCATGGCTTTCCTGCTGCTCGCCCTGTCGTCGGTGTCCTTCGACGGCCTGTCGAAAACCTTCTTCTGGCTCGGCCTGTTCGGCATCAACCCGCTCGAATTTCCCGGCCGCACGGCGCTGATCGGCAGCGGCACTTTCGGGCTGATCCTGACATTCGCGCTGCTGGCGGCGGTGTTCCTGCTTGCCGTCTGGCTCGGCCAACGTCTTGCCGGCAGCGACCACATTCTTAACCAGGCGGCCGGTCAGCTGGTGTGGTCGATCGTGCCGATCGCGCTTGCCTATCACATTGCGCATTATCTGACGGCGCTGCTCGTCGACGGCCAATATGCGCTTGCGGCACTTTCCGATCCGTTCGCGATGGGCTGGAACCTGTTCGGCACCGCCGATATGCAGATCGAGGCCGGCATCGTTGCGGGGGCGGACTCTGCGTGGTGGCTGTGGAATATCCAGGCCGGCGCCATCATCCTGGGCCATGTGCTCGCCGTCCTCGTCGCTCACGGCTTCGCCTGGCGCCTGCACCCACAGCCCTCCCGCGCAGCCCTCAGCCAGTTCCCGCTTACCTTGCTGATGATCGCCTACACCGTCTTCGGCCTCTGGTTGCTTGCCACGCCGACTGTCGGATGAGAAAAGGCGACCAGCATGCCTTCGGGGAAAGCCCGCTTGCCACGTCGGGGCTTTGGTGATTTAGTTTGTACACATGCGATTTTTTGCCTCGTTGCAGCCAGTCAAAACTCAAAAACAGGGGAACTGCCGTGACTGACAAGAATGGGTTTTTCGATCTCTCCAGATCCACGCTCACCCGCCGCACCGCACTGAAAGGTCTGGCCGCAGGCGCCGGCCTCGGCCTTGCCCCTGGCTTCGTCCGCTATTCCCAGGCGCAGAGTTCGGCGCCGATCAAGATCGGCTTCCAGTCGCACCGCACCGGCATCGGCGCTGCCTATGGCCGCTGGTACGAAAAGACGACAGCTGCCGCAGTCAAGGCGATCAATGCCGCCGGCGGCATCAATGGCCGCCAGGTCGAGGTGATCATCGAGGATGACGGCACCGATCCCGGCCGTGGCGCCGAGGTGGTCGGCAAGTTCGCCACCCAGCACAAGACCGACATCGTCTTCGGCACGCTGTTTTCACATGTCGTCATCGGCTCGGCGCCCGCCGCCGGCGAAAACAAGATGCCCTATTTCGTCGTCAGCGAAGGCCATCACGTCGCCTCGACCAAGCTGAACCGCTATGTCTTCCAGCCCGGCATCACCGACGTGAAGAGCCAGATCCAGTCGATGGCGCCGTGGATCGCGGCCAATGCAGGCAAGAAGGTGACGCAGATCTTCCCGGATTTCGCCTTCGGCTACGACCACCGCGACTACCTGCCGCCGGCGCTGAAGGCGCAAGGCGGCGAGGTCATCGCGCAGATCGCCATCCCGCCGACGGAATCATCCTTCACCAAGTATTTTCCGCAGATCCCGGCCGAGACCGAGGTGATCTACCACGTCATGGTCGGCCCGGCCGTGCTCACCTTCGTCAAGGAGCTTGGTGAGTTCTACGGCTCCAACCGGCCGCAACTGTTCGGCTTCATCGATTCGCTCGAAGCCACCGACATCAACAGCCCCGGCCTCGAATTCCTCGATGGCAGCCATTTCTGGGAAGGCTCGCCGCGCTATGCGCAGGCCGATGATTCCGAGGCGCAGAAGGCCTATCGCGCTGCTGTCGGCATCGACGACAATGGCGCCGCCGTCGGCGACCCCAAGGACGTCTCCACCGCAGCCCACATGTTCGGCTGCTGGGAAACGCTCTACGTCGTCAAGAAGGCGATGGAGGACGCCGGCTACAAGGGACCGGAAGACCGCGCCAAGCTGGTCGAGGCGACCGAGGCGCTGACCGCATTCGCCGAAGGTCCGGAACATCCGCAGGGACCGAAGACCTTCAACGGCAAGATCCACCAGTGCTTTGGCATCCAGAACATCTCCAAGATCGAAGGCGGCAAGCTCAAGGTCGTGCACAAGACCAAGATCGAAGACGGACTTTACGAGGCCGAAGGGGATTATACGACGCAGGCGCTGTGAGCTGCTCCAGCACAAGCGTGAGCGCCAGGCCGCCCCCCTCTGTCCTGCCGGACCCGGCCCTTCGCTGTCGCTCCGGGCGTTCGTCGTTCGGAAAGCCAAGCAATTGGCTTTCCGTCCGCTGCGCGGACCACTCCTCACCCCCCGCAAGGGGCGCGATTGCGCTATCGCTGGGCGTGTAGCATGCACTTCGGTCCCCACCTCCTCCTCGCCGCCCTCGAAGGCCTCGTCACCTCAGCCGTGCTGGCGCTGACCGCGCTCGGCCTGTCCTTGGTGTTCGGCGTCATGCGGGTGGTCAATGTCGCGCATGGTGAGTTCTTCATGCTGGGCGCCGTGCTCGCCTGGGCGATCACCACAGCCATTGGCGGCCATCCCGCGCTCGGCTTCCTGGCCGCACTTGTGATTGCGCCGCTGATCGTCGGCGCCATTGCGCTGGTCGCCGAACGGCTGGTGCTGCGCCGGCTCAACTACAATCCGGAAGCCACCATCGTCGCCACCATCGGCATGCTCTACATTATCCAGCAGCTGGCGCTGACCTTCTACGGTCCGGAGGCGCGACCGGTGGAGCCGCCGTTCAGCTACCGCATCCTTTTGCCGTGGTTCGGCTACTCCGGCTACAAACTGTCTGTCATCGCCGCCTCCGCGCTGCTGCTCACCGCGACATGGCTGGTGCTGACGCGCACCAGGATCGGTCTCGTCATGCGCGCCACGCAGTATGACAGCGAGACGGCGCAGGCCTTCGGCATTCCCGTCGGCCGCGTCTATGGCGGCGTCTTCGCGCTTGGCGCCATGCTGGCGGCCATTGCCGCAGTGCTGATCGTGCCGATCAGCCAGGCGCATTACCTGATGGGGCAGGACCCGCTGCTGCTCTCCTTCATCGTCGTCATCATCGGCGGCCTCGGCTCGCTGCGCGGCACGGTCGTCGCCGCCGTGCTGATCGGTCTCTCCGACGGCATCATCTCGATGTTCTTCTCGCCGACGCTGGCCAAGATCATCGCCACGCTGCTGGTCGCCATGGTGCTGGTGTTCCGTCCGCAAGGCTTGTTCGGGACGAGGTCGCGATGAGCGAAGCTTCGCCGGTAAAAGCCTATGCCCTGCATCTCGGCGTCGTCGCGCTGCTTTTCGTGCTGAGCTTCCTTCTGCCGGAATACTATCACGGCCTGCTCGCCCGCATCATGGTGCTGGCGGTGTTCGCCATGGGCTACAACATGCTGTTCGGCTATGTCGGCCTGCTCAGCCTCGGCCATGCCATGTTCTTTGCCGCCGGGCTCTATGGCGCCGGCCTTGCCGTCATCCAGCTCGGCTGGAGCGTACCAGCGGCGTTCGCCGCCGGGCTTGCCTGTGGTGTTGTTGTGTCACTCGTGATCGGCCTGCTGGCGCTGCGCACCACGGGCGTCGCCTTCATGATCGTCACCATGATGTTCGCGCAAGTGTTCTACCTCCTCATCCTCTACTTCGCGACGTGGACCGGCGGCGACCAGGGCATGGTCGTGCCGCAGCCGGCGCGGGTGCTGAGCTTCGGCGCGACGTCGCTCGAGCTCACCAATCCGACGGTGCGCTACATGACAGCGCTGGCGCTGTTTTCCATCGTGCTGCTCGTCACATTGGCCATCGTCCGCTCCCGCTATGGCCGCGTGTTGGTCGCCATCCGCGAAAATGAGGAGCGTACGAAGATGCTCGGATACGACACGTTTTCGAACAAGCTCGCCGCCGTCGTCATCTCCGGCATCATCTGCGCGGCCTCGGGTGCCGCCTATGCGCTGCTGTTCGGCTATGTCGGATCGAGCTTCGCGTCGGTGCAGTATTCGATCCTGCCGCTGCTGTGGGTGCTGCTGGGCGGTGCTGCAACAACGCTCGGGCCGCTGATCGGCACGCTGTTCATGTACTATGTCATCGATATCACCAGCGGCTACACCTCCGCCTATCTGCTGATCGTCGGCATCGCGCTGATCCTTCTGGTGCTGTTCTTCCCCAAAGGCATTCTGGGCAGCATTAGGCAGCGCTGGCTCGGGTGGCTGCCATGATGCCGCTTTTGACCACCAAGGGCCTTTCTCGCGACTTCGGCGGCCTGCGTGCCGTCGACCGTGTGGATTTCTCCTTGATGCCGGGCGAAATCCGCGCCGTGATCGGCCCCAATGGAGCGGGGAAGACCACCTTTGTCAGCCTGGTCAGCGGCCGCATCCAGCCGTCTGCCGGCATGATCGTCTTCGACGGCGCCGACATCACCAATCTGCCTGCCTATGTCAGGGTCCGCAGGGGGATCGCCTACACCTTCCAGCTCACCAGCGTCTATGCCAACCTGTCCGTCTACGCCAACGTCGCGCTGCCCGCGCAACTGACGCTGCGGCATGGCAGCCATTCCAGGAGCGCGATACAGGCCGCTGTCATGACCGCACTCGAACGCACCGGCCTGGCCGATCGCGCCCACATGCCGGCCGGGCAGTTGTCCTACGGCCATCAGCGCCTGCTGGAAGTGGCGATGGGGCTGGCGCTGAAGCCGCGCCTTTTGATCCTCGACGAGCCGACGCAAGGGCTGGCCGACAGCGAGATCGACAATTTCATCACCCTGGTGCGCGAGATCGCCAAGAACGCCACCGTGCTTCTGATCGAGCACAACATGCCGGTCGTCATGCAACTGGCCGACCGCATCACGGTCTTCAATGCCGGCAAGATCCTCGCCGAAGGCACGCCCGAAGCGATCCGCGAAAACGCGGCGGTGCAGGAAGCCTATCTGGGGACTGCCCCATGACAAACAAGGCCGAGCCGAAGTCTCAAGCGCTCACCATCTCGAGGCTCGACTGCTTCTATGGCGAGGTCCAGGTGCTCTACGGGCTCGACCTGGTGCTGAACAAAGGCGAGGTGCTGTGCCTGTTCGGCCGCAATGGCGCCGGCAAGACGACGACGCTCAAGGCCATCATGGGACTGGTCCCCTCGAGCGCCGGCTCGATCAGGCTCGATGGCAAGGAGTTGACCGGCCTGCCGGCACATGAGGTGCCGAAGGCCGGCGTCGCCTATGTGCCGCAGGGAAGGCGATTGTTCGCCGAGATGACGGTGGCGGAAAACATCGAGATCGGCCTGATGGCGCGCGGCAAGGGCAAGGCGACGCGTGAAAACGTGCTCGACCTCTTTCCATTGCTGCGCCAGCGGCTGCGGCAGCGTTCCGGCACACTGTCCGGCGGCGAACAGCAGATGCTGGCGATGGCGCGTGCACTCTGCCTCGAACCGCAGGTGCTATTGCTCGACGAGCCGACCGAAGGGCTGATGCCGTCGATGATCGCCAAGATCCGCGAGACGGTGTCGACGCTGCGTGACATGGGCGTGTCGACCATCCTGGTCGAACAACGGGTCGATGCAGTGCTTTCTGTCGCCGACCGCGTTGCCTTCGTCGAAAACGGCCGCAACCGCGAGACGGTCGATGTCCAAGAACTGCGCGCCGATCCGTCAGCGGTGCGCCGTTATGTCGGCGTGGGTTGATCAGCCGAAGAACAGAAAACCCGCTACCAAAAATGTCGGGATCAGCACCAGGCCCGACCATGCCATATAGCCGAAAAAGCCCGGCATCTTCACGCCGCGATGTCGGGCGATGGCGTAGACCATGAAGTTCGGCGCATTGCCGATATAGGTGTTGGCGCCCATGAACACCGCGCCGGCCGAGATCGCGGCAAGCGTCGAAGCGAACTCCGTCATCAGGTGCCGGGGGTCACCGCCGGCAAGCTCGAAGAACACCAGATAAGTCGGCGCATTGTCGAGGAAGGATGACAGCGCCCCGGTCAGCCAGAAATAGGCGAGATCGTTGGGTTGGCCGGAGGAAGAACTCACAAGCGACACCAGCGGCGCCAGCGCACCCTCATGGCCTGCCCTGAGGATGGCGATGACCGGCACGATGCAGATGAAGATGCCGGCAAACAATTTGGCCACCTCTGCTATCGGACCCCAGTTGAAGCCATTGGCCTCGCGGTATTCCTTGCGCGAAATGACAAGCGAAACGAGGGCGAGCGCCAGGATCATGGCGTCGCGCACCAGATTCTGCAGTTCCAGGCTGACGCCGAACACGGAGAAGCTGACGCCCGGCTTCCAAGCCGCCGATAGTAGGATGGCGCCGATCACCCCCGCCAGCAGCGGAAGGTTGGCCAGGCCGCGCAGGCGCACCTTGGTATCCGGTGTCGGGTCCTTGATCTTCGGCGCGCCAGCCTCGCGCCGGTGCAGGATGATGTCGATCACCAGAAAAACGCCCAGGACGACACCGCCGACGAACAGCGTCTCGCGCCAGAGGTTCGTCGTCGTCCAGAAGAAGTCGACGCCGCGCAGGAAGCCGACGAACAGCGGCGGATCGCCAAGCGGCGTCAGCGAGCCGCCGATGTTGGACACCAGGAAGATGAAGAAGATAACGACATGGGCGTTGAACGGCCTGTTATCGTTGGCGCGGATGATCGGCCGGATCAGGATCATCGAGGCACCGGTCGTGCCGATCACCGAGGCCAGCAGCGCGCCGACCAGCAGCAGGCCGGCATTCACCAGCGGCGTGCCGTGAATGTTGCCGGCAAGGAGAATGCCGCCGGAAATGGTGAACAGCGCAAACAGCAGGATGATGAACGACATGTATTCGGTGAGCAACGCATGCAGCACCGCTTCGGTCGCTGTGGGGACACCGAAGGCAACCGCCAGCGGCAGGATCACCAGAGCGCCCCAAAGGGCCGCGATCTTGCCGTAGTGATGCTCCCAGACATGAAGAAACAGCAGCGGACCAGTGGCGATCGACAACAGCAGCCCGGCAAAGGGCAGCGCCCACCACAGCGACATCGAAGCGCCGGGCAGGCCGTGTTCCTCCGCCCCGAAAGCCTGTGCCGGAAACAGCACGGCCACAACGATTGCCGCCTTCGTCGCGACCCACAAAAAGCCCCTCTTGCGCCTCACGATCCGTCAGTCCGACAAAGGGTCTTCGAGCCTCACGCCGGCGTCGCGCATGCGCTGCAGCATGGCATGGAGCGAACCGTTGAGATCGATGCCGCGGCAGGCATCCAGCCGCAGTGTGGTTTTGAAGCCCTGGCTGACGGCATCCAGCGCCGAAAAGCCGACGCAGAAATCGGTCGCCAGCCCGACCAGGGTCAGCGTGTCGATGCCGCGCTCCCGGAGGTAGCCGGCAAGGCCGGTCTGGGTCGTGCGGTCGTTCTCGAAGAAGGCCGAGTAGCTGTCGATATCAGGCCGAAATCCCTTGCGAATGACGAGCTCGGCCTTGGTCCAGGCGAGGCCGGAATGGAAATCCGAGCCCAGGCTGCCCTGGATGCAGTGGTCCGGCCACAGCGTCTGCTGGCCGTACGGCATTTCGATCATGGTGAAGGGCTGCGCGCCCGGATGGCTGGAAGCAAAGCTGGAGTGACCGGCGGGATGCCAGTCCTGCGTCAGCACGACATGGTCGGTTCGCCGGATCAGGTCGTTGACCAGCGGCACGATCTCGTCGCCGCCGGCAACCGCCAGCGCGCCGCCGGGACAAAAATCGTTCTGCAGGTCGATGACGACAAGCGCTTCGTCGGCCATGGGCTTTCCTCTTCCGTATGCAGGCTCCAGTGGAAAATGCCGCTGACGCGACCGGACGCAGAAACTTGACCAGATGGCCGGCCGCGTCAACCTCTCAAGCCATAACAAATGCGTGCCGGCGGCGCCGCGGCAAACTCCGGCTTTGACAAATCCTGCCAGCTTGATATCATTTGCATACGAATGAATTTTCCGACCCCTGTGCTGGAAGGATCTTTCTAAGTACCAGCTCTGGAAGGCCTCTTTTCGGGAAGGCAAAGCGTGATCCGTTACGCGAAACCCACCTCGGTCGACGAAGCGCTCGCTTTGCTTGGCGAGGGCGCCTGGCGCATCCTTGCCGGCGGCACCGATTTCTATCCGGCACAGGGCAGCAAACCGATCCGCGACAATGTTCTCGACGTTAACGGCCTGGCGGCGCTTTGCGGCATTGCCGAGACGAGCGACCATTTCGTCATCGGCGCGCGCACGACCTGGACCGACATCGTCCGCCATCCCTTGCCGCCGGCCTTCGAGGCGCTGAAGCAGGCGGCGCGAGAGGTCGGCTCGGCGCAGATCCAGAACGTCGCCTCGGTCGCCGGCAATCTCTGCAACGCCTCGCCTGCCGCCGACGGCGTGCCGGCCCTGCTCGTCCTCGATGCCGAGGTCGAGCTGCGCTCGGTGGCAGCGACGCGGCACCTGCCGTTGCAGGACTTCATTCTCGGCAATCGCCGCACGGCTCTGCTGCCCGGTGAGATGGTCACGGCGATCCGCGTGCCGAAGCCCAGCGGCACGTCGGCTTTCGTCAAGCTCGGCGCCCGGCGCTACCTCGTCATTTCCATTGCCATGGTGGCGGCACGTCTGGCCGTCGACAATGGCACCGTCCGGCAAGCGGCGGTCGCGGCCGGCTCCTGTTCGGTGGTGGCCAAGCGGCTGGCCGGCGTCGAAGCCGCGTTGTGCGGGCTGCCGGTGGATGGCGAGCTTGCCGATGCGGTCCTGTCCGCGCCGATGAGCGAACTGTCGCCGATCGCCGATGTGCGCGGCAGCGCCGAATACCGGCTCGATGCAGTGCGCGAGATTGTTGCCCGCGCCGTGCTTGCGGCTGTGGGGCGGACGACTGGCGAAGAGGTGGCGGCATGAGCCAGGTTCAACCTGACGTGCGTGAAGCAGTGCCCGACCTGGGCGCCGTTCGGCCTGCTCGCGGCCCGGAGCGCGTTGACATCGCCTTCGAGGTCAATGGCAGCGCCGTATCGGTCAATGTGCCGCCGCTGCGCCGACTGTCCCTGGTGCTGCGCGACGAACTGGGGCTGACCGGCACCAAGGTCGGCTGCGATGCCGGCGATTGCGGCGCCTGTACGGTGCTGGTCGACGGCGATCCCGTCTGCGCCTGCCTGATGTCGGCGGCGTCCGCTGCCGGCGTATCGGTGACGACAGTTGAAGGGCTTGCCAACGGCCGGCTGTCGACGCTGTCGACGTTGCAGGCCTCTTTCCTTGCCCATGGCGCGGCGCAGTGCGGGATTTGCACGCCCGCTCTGTTGGTTGCGGCGACGGCTCTGCTGGAGAAGAAGGCGAGCCCCACGGAGGTCGAGGTACAGGACGCGCTCGGCGGAATTCTGTGCCGCTGCACCGGCTACCGGAAGATCATTGCCGCAGTGATGGATGCCTCCCTGCAGGCAGCAAGCCTGGATTTCCGCTTGCCCCGGTCAGGCCACGCGATCGGTTCCTCGCCCATCCGGCTCGACGGCGTGCCGAAAGTCACCGGGGCTGAGAAATTCGGCAGCGATTCCTTCCCCGCCGATGCACTGGCGGTGCTGGTGGTCCGCTCTCCGCATTATCACGCCAGCTTCGCCTTCGGTGACCTCGATGGCTGGGCGAAGGCACATCCCGGCGTTGCCGGCGTCTTCACCGCAGCCGACATTCCGGGAAAAAACTGTTTCGGCGTCATCGGCCCGTTCGCCGACCAGCCGGCACTGGCCGAAGGGTTTGCCCGCCTTCGCGGTGAGGCGGTGGCGTTGGTCGCTGGCGAACGCGAGGCGATGCTCGATATCGACCTCTCGGATTTTCCGATCCGCTGGACCGAATTGCCGCATGTTCTCCAATCCTGCGAAGCGCGCGCCGGCGGTGCCAAGCTCATCCATGAGAACAGACCGGCAAACCTGCTGACCTCCGGCTTCGTCGAACGCGGCGATCCGGAAGGGGCCCTTGCCGGTGCAGCGTTCACGGTTTCCGGCGTCATCGACACCTCCTATGTCGAGCACGCCTATATCGAACCCGAAGCCGGCTATGCCTATGTGGACGGCGACACGCTGGTCGTCGTCGCCTGCACCCAGGCGCCCTATATGGACCGCGACGAGACGGCGAAGGTGCTCGGCCTTGCCGTCGACAAGGTGCGCATCGTGCCGACCGCGACCGGCGGCGGTTTCGGCTCGAAGCTCGACGTCTCGCTGCAGCCGCTGATCGGCCTTGTGGCGATGAAGACAGGGCGGCCGGCGGCACTTGCCTACACCCGCACCGAATCGATGATGTCGACCACCAAGCGCCATCCGGCCGAGATGAAAGCGACCATCGGCGCCGATGCCGACGGCCTTGTCACCGGCATGATCTTCGAAGGCGATTTCAACACCGGCGCCTATGCAAGCTGGGGCCCTACCGTGGCCAACCGCGTGCCGGTGCACGCCTCCGGACCCTACGCGACGCCGAACTACCGCGCCGAAGGCCGCGCCATCCATACGCATGGGCCGATCTCCGGCGCCTTCCGCGGCTTCGGCGTGCCGCAAGCGACGATCATGCAGGAGACCCTCTATGATGAGCTGGCCGGCAAGCTCGGCATGGACAGGCTCGATTTTCGCTTGAAGAACTGCCTTCGTAACGGCTCCGAAACGGTCACAGGACAGCTTCTGGACTCCGGCGTCGGCATTGCCGAATGCCTCGAATCGCTACAGCCGCATTGGGCGCGCGCAGCGGCCGATGCGGAGGCATTCAACAGTGCCAACACAGATAGAAAGCGCGGCCTCGGCGTCGCGTCCTGCTGGTATGGCTGCGGCAACACCTCGCTGCCCAATCCGTCGACCATTCGGGTCGGCATCGCGGCCGACGGCACGGTCATCCTGCACCAGGGCGCGGTCGATATCGGCCAGGGTTCGAACACGGTCATCGCCCAGATCTGCGCCGACGCGCTCGGCCTGCCGCTGGAGAGATTCCAGCTGAAGAGCGCCGATACATCAATTACTCCCGATGCCGGCAAGACATCGGCCTCGCGCCAGACCTTCGTCACCGGCAAGGCGGCCGAAAAGGCCAGCCGCGCCTTGCGTGAAAAGATTCTGCGTTTCGCCAATGTTTCGGAAAAAGCCGCTCTCCAACTCGACGGCCCGGCGATCGTCATCCGCGAGGGCGAAGCCACGCGCCGCATCGATCTCACGACGTTGGACCTGGATGCCCAGGGCTTCGTCTTCCGTGCCGAGGAGAGCTACGACCCGCCGACGCTGCCCCTCGATGCCAAGGGCCAGGGCAAACCCTACGCCGTTTACGGCTATGGCGCGCAGATCGCCGAGTTGGAGGTCGATCTCAAGCTCGGCACGGTGAAGCTGATCAAGATCACCGCCGCGCATGATGTGGGCAAGGCGATCAACCCGCTGCTGGCCGAAGGCCAGATCGAGGGCGGTATCGCGCAAGGCATCGGCATGGCGCTGATGGAAGAGTACATCCCCGGCCGCACCGAGAACCTGCACGACTATCTCATCCCGACCATTGGCGACGTGCCGCCGATCGAGACCGTCCTGATAGAAGTTCCGGATCCGGAAGGACCCTTTGGCGCCAAGGGTTTGGGCGAGCATGTGCTGATCCCGACGGCGCCGGCAATCCTCAACGCCATCCGCCACGCCACCGGCGTTCTGATCACCAAGGTTCCGGCGACGCCGACGCGTATCCGCGCTGGCATCCGCGAAAGAGATGGCATCCGCGAAAAGGAGGCACGCCGATGAGCGAGCTTGCCGAACGCTTCGAGACCCATGATCCCGGCGAGAAGCTGGTGGCGGAGAAGATCCGCTGCGATGCCTGCCCGGTGATGTGCTACATATCAGATGGGCGCACCGGCGCCTGCGACCGCTACGGCAATGTCGGCGGCAGGATCGTGCGGATGGACCCGCTGACCATCCTCGACCATGCGGCCGAGACCGGCGCGGCAATCGTGCCGTTCGTCGCCGAGGGCGAACAATGGGACGGCGAACTGGTCAACACCGGCCGCCGCTTCGTCACCGCAATCGGCGCCGGCACCACCTATCCCGACTACAAGCCGGCGCCGTTCATCGTCAGCCAGGAAGTCGAAGGCGTCGATCTCGTCACCGTCGTCACGGAAGGCATTTTTTCGTACTGCGGCGTCAAGGTGAAGATCGACACCGACCGGCATATCGGACCCGAGACGGCTATTGTGCGATCGCAAGGCGAGGCAATCGGCCATGTCACGACGGGCGAGTATGGCTCGCAGATGCTGTCGCTGGGCGGCGTGCATCATCTGACCGGCGGCTCGAAGGCCGAAGGACGCGCCACCTGCGACGCGCTGCTCAATCTGTGCAACCGCAAGCCGGTGGAACTGGCCATCGACGGCGGCGCCACCATAACAGTCGAAGCCGGCAAAGCGCCTGTCATCGACGGCAAGCAGGAACATCGCATGCGCGTCGGCTGCGGCTCGGCGACCATCGGCATGTTCGCCACGCAATGGCGCGGCCTTGTCGACGAGGTGGTGGTGGTCGACGACCACATCACCGGCGTCGTTTCCGAGCATCAGGCCGGCAAGGTGCTGGGCTGGCAGGACACAGGGATAAAGATCATCGGCCGCCGTTCGACGCCGGGCCGCTATTTCAAGGTGTCCGAGCCAGGCCTCGGCTGGGGCGGCACCAGCATTTCAGACCCGCTGTCGATCCTTGGCGAGTGGAACGCCAAGAAGGGTGCGCGGCCGGGCCTGTCGCTGCTGATGGTTTCGACCACCGGCGAGCAATTCGCCTATTACGAGCTCGACGACGAGTTGAAGCCGGTGCAAAAGCCGTTTCCGGAACGGCTGCAAAAGTCGGTCGGCCTGATCGAGGACAATTGCGAGCCGGCTTTGTGCACGGTGCTGTTCATCGGCGGCGCCGGCGGTTCGCTGCGCGCCGGCGTCACCGAAAACCCGGTCAATCTCACCCGCTCGGTTCAGGGCCTGACCACCTATGTCACGGTCGGCGGCGCGCCGGTTTATGTCTGGCCGGGCGGCGGCATCACGCTGATGGTCGATGTCACACGGGTGCCGGAAGGCGCCTTCGGCTATGTGCCTACACCGGCGCTGGTGGCGCCGATCGAATTCACGCTGCGCCGCGACGACTATGTCAGGCTCGGCGGGTACGAGGCGGAGATCCGCAGCGTCGAGGATATTGTCGCAAAAGGCGGTGAGTACCTGAATCCGCGCCGCGGCACAGGCGCCGAAGCCAACAATCCATGGCCGCCACTCGCGCAGCTACGTCGTGCCGGCTCGAATGGAGCCGGGTGATGCAAGGCCCGCAAGCGCATTGGCTGCAGGACGGCAAGCGGCTGCATCTCAACCACGGGCCGATCGACCTGATCGTCGAGGTTTTTGGTGAGGCGGATGAATGCCGCCGAGCCTATGAACAGGCCATAGCGCGCTTCCAGACGATCCTGGTGGAGCTGGTCGAGGAACTCCCCGAATTGCGGCTGCCGGCGTTTTTCCTGGTGCCGCGCACCTTCGCCGGCCCGACGGCGCGCCGCATGGAGGCAGCCGTCATGCCCCTGGCGGAATGCTTTATAACTCCGATGGCGGCCGTCGCGGGATCGGTAGCCGACGAAATGCTCGCCGCATTGCTTGCCGGTCGCAAGATCGAGCGCGCCTATGTCAACAATGGCGGCGACTGCGCGCTCCATATCGGCAAGGGCCAGTCGATGGGTCTGGCGGTAGCCGGTACCGGCAGCGGCATGGCCGACCGGATCACGATCCGCGCGGAAGATGGCGTTCGCGGCGTCGCCACCAGCGGTTGGCGTGGCCGCTCCTTCTCGCTTGGCATTGCCGACGCCGTCACGGTTCTGGCGCGGACCGGCGCCGAAGCCGATGCGGCGGCGACGCTCATCGCCAACGCGGTGGACCTGCCCGGCAATCCCGCCATCAAGCGCATTTCCGCACACGAACTGTCGCCCGACAGCGATCTCGGCTCGCGGCTGGTGACGCAAGGCGTCGGCACGCTTGCCCTTGGCGAAGTGGCGCGCGCGCTGGACAATGGCCTTGCCGTCGCCGAAGATTTTCGCCGGCGGGGGCTTATTGCCGGGTCGGCGCTGTTTCTCGGCGGCGAGATCCGCATCAGTGGCTCGGTTGCGCTTGCCGCGCCCAACGAAACTTCGAGGGAGGAAGTTGCCCATGCCTGAGTTTCCGATCCGCAAGATCGCGGTTCTGACCGAAGAGATCTTTCACGAGGGCGGGCCGGTGGCCAAGGTGCCGCGCCGCCGTGCCGCCGCCATGGCGCTGGTAAAGAACCCGTTCGCCGGGCGCTATGTCGAGGAGCTGCAGAGCGCCATGGACGATCTCAAGCCGCTCGGCCTGCTGCTCGCCGACCGGCTGATCGCGGCGCTCGGCGGCGACGTCAAGCAGATCGACGGCTACGGCAAAGGCGCCATTGTCGGCACCGCAGGTGAGCTGGAACACGGCGCCCTCTGGCATGTGCCCGGCGGCTACGCCATGCGCGAGCGGCTCGGCGACGCCAAGGCGATCGTGCCGTCGGCCAAGAAGGTCGGCGCTTTCGGTTCGAAGCTCGACGTGCCGCTCGGCCACATCAACGCCGCCTATGTGCGCAGCCATTTCGACGCCATGGAAGTCGGCATGTCCGATGGTCCGCGCCCCGACGAGATTCTGTTCTGCCTCGCCATGACTTGTGGCCCGCGCATCCACGATCGCATGGGTGGTCTCGCGGCCGATCACATCAAAGCCTGGGATGGGCTGCGGTGAGCGGCGAGGACAATCTGCTCAAGCTGGTCGAGGTCGAGGCGCCGGACGACCAGGATTACCTCCTGCAGGAGCAGGTCGGCTTCATCCTGCGCAAGGCGCATCAGCGCCATGTCGCGATCTTTGCCGCGCATATCGGCGATCTGACGCCGCCGCAATTTGCGGCGTTGGCCAAGCTGCGTGACGTCGGCGAGACCTCGCAGAACCAGCTCGGCACGCTGATCGCGATGGATGCGGCGACGGTCAAGGGCGTCATCGACCGGCTGAAGGCGCGCGGCCTGGTCGAGCTTTCCAGGCACGAGGTCGACAAAAGACGGCTGCTGGTCAATCTGACCGCGGCAGGCCGCGATGCCATCGAGCGCCTGATCCCGCTGGCGCGCGAGATCACAAAGGAGACGCTGGCGCCGCTCTCGGCCAAGGAGATCGCCACCTTCATGAAGCTGCTGGTGAAGCTGGCTTAGACCCGCCGGGCGCCAAAGGAGGCACCCGGCAGGAAGTTTGCCTCAGAGGCCGTTGTCCTTCAGCACCTGGGCGGCGTTTTCCTTGGTGATCTTCTTGGTTGGTAGGGTAATGGTCTTTTCGACTTTCTCGCCGTTGAGGAACTTGATCGCCTGGCGCAGGCCTTCGGCACCGGGAGTGACATAGGTGAAGGTCGCCGTCAGCTCGCCCTTGTTCACCATCTGCACGCCTTCATTGGGCAGGCCGTCGATACCAATGAACTTGATGTCCTTCTCGCGGCCGACATCCTTGGCGGCGAGATAGGCGCCATAGGCCATCGGGTCGTTGTGGCCGTAGACGAGATCGATCTTCTCGTTGCTCTTCAGCGCGTTGGCCATCAGATTGTAGGCCTGGTCCTGCTTCCAGTCGCCCGATTGCTGGTCGAGCAGATATTTGATGCCCGGCTCCTTGTCGGTGAATTCGTGAAAGCCGTCATGGCGATCATGCGCCGGCTGGGTGCCCATGCCGCCCCAGATCTCGACGACGTTGCCTGCAGCCTTGCCCTTGCCGCCCAGCAGTTCGACGGCATATTCGCCGGCCGCGCGGCCGATCAGCGCGTTGTCGCCGCCGACGAACTGCGTGTAGTCCTTGGTGTCGACATTGCGGTC
This sequence comes from Mesorhizobium sp. WSM1497, assembly GCF_001672455.2. Lineage (NCBI taxonomy): Bacteria > Pseudomonadati > Pseudomonadota > Alphaproteobacteria > Hyphomicrobiales > Phyllobacteriaceae > Mesorhizobium > Mesorhizobium sp. WSM1497. The sequence goes on from NZ_CP021070.1 coordinate 623,244, forward strand.
GAGCACGAAGACCGGGATCTTGGCGTCGATCGCCTGCTGCACGACGCCGGTCAGGCCGGCCGATTCCTTCGGTGACACCAACAGCGCATCGACCTCCTGGCGGATCAGGTTCTCGACATCGGCGACCTGCTTTTCGGTCTTGTCCTCGCCGTCGGTGATGATCAGCTCGACCTCGGGGTGCTTGGCGGCTTCGGCCAGGATGTCCTTGTTGAACTGCGCGCGCCAGGGCTCGATGGTCGTCACTTGGGAGAAGCCGATCTTCCACTTCTTGTCCTGAGCGTAAGCGTTGCCAGTGGTCAGCAGCGCGGTGGTGGTCAGCAGTGCCGCGGTCACGGCGGCAAGCTTCAGCATGTCACGTCGTTTCATTTTTTGTTTCCTCCGAGATTGAGAGACGGTGTCTCTTGCGACGGCCGCTTTGCCGCGGCCGTTTCCTTGTGCGCCGATTGCCCGCCGGGCAGGCGCAGATAGGCCAGGAGATCACCGGCATTGCGCTCCTGCACGAGCACGGTGCCGATGATGATCATCCCCTTCAGCACCAGCTGAAGGTTCGAATTGATGTTGTGGAGCTGCAGGATGTTGGAGAGCAGACCGAAGATCAGCACGCCGCAGAACGTGCCGATGAGGCTGCCGCGCCCGCCCATCAGGCTGGTGCCGCCTATGACCACAGCGGCAATGGCGTCGAGCTCCAGCCCGGCGCCGGCATCCGGCTTGCCTTGCCGGTACTGCGCAACATAGAGCACGGCGGCAATGCCGGCGAGCAGCCCGGAGACGGCATAGGTGGCGATCTTGACGCGGCCGGCGGCGATGCCGGAGAGGCGCGCCGCCTCCTCGTTGCCGCCGATGGCATAGACATAGCGGCCGAACGGCGTGAAGCGCAGCACCGCGCCGTAGATCACGATGGCGCCGAGGAAGAACAGGCCCGGCATCGGGATGATGCCGAACACCAGCGAGCGCAGGATCTCGAAATCGGCGGTGGCGTTGGAGCCGGTATAGACCGGCAGCACCGCATTGTTCTGGCCGGCGGTCAGCCGTGCGATGCCGAGCGCCGTCACCATCATAGCCAGGGTGACGATGAAGGGCTGCAGCCGTCCGGCAACGATGATGAAGCCGTTGAGCGCGCCGAACAGCAAACCAACGCACGGCGCCACCAGCAGCACGCCGAGCACGCCGAATTTCGGCTCGATCTGCGGCAGCAGAAACCACAGCGACAGGCAGCACAAGACCACGCCGACGACGGCGGGCGTGATCAGGCCGCGAATCCCGTCCAGCCTGATCTCGCGGACGAGATCGGCGCCGGCACGGGACTTTGCCAGGTTCTGGAAGATGAAGCGGGTGACGACGAAACCGAGGCAAAGCGCCACCAGCGCGACGGTCGGCACGCCCAGCACGACGCCCGGCGTCACGCTTGGGACCGTCAGCAGCATGGCACAGACCACCGAGCAGATGGCCATCAGCGAGCCGACGGAGAGATCGATGCCGCCGGTGATGATGACAGCCGTCATGCCGGTGGCGATCAGCCCGGTGGTCGAGACCTGGCGCAGCACGTCGAGCAGGTTGCCGTAGGAGAGGAAGATGTTGTTGCCCTTGGAACTCATCGGCGAGCCCAGCACGCCGATCAGGAAGATGGCGATCAGGCCCCAGTAGAGCTTGGTACGGGACAGGAGTTTCAGGGCAGTCATGCGGCTGGTCTCGATATGGTCCTGCGCGGGGCGGCGAGACGCATGATGGCCTCCTCGCTGGCCGCGTCGCGGGAAAGAATGCCTGTCTGGCGGCCATCGGCCATCACCAGGATGCGGTCGGAGAGATGCAAAAGCTCCGGCAGTTCGGAGCTGATGACGGCGATGGCCAGTCCATCGCGCGCCAGCTTGAAGATCAGGTCGTAGATCTCGCGTTTGGCGCCGACATCGATGCCGCGCGTCGGCTCGTCCAGCAACAGCACCCTTGGCCTGGTCGCCAGCCACTTGCCGATGACGACCTTCTGCTGGTTGCCGCCGGACAGCGTGCCGGCAGGCTGGTCGATGTCCCGGCAGCGGATGCCGAGCGCCTTGACCGCCTGCCGCGCCAGCCCCTGCTCGGAGGCCAGCGAGCGGATGCCGAAGCGGGCCAGCGACCCGACCAGCGGCAGCGCGACATTGTCTGCGATCGAAGCCTGCAGATGCAGGCCTTGCGTCTTGCGGTCCTCGGTGACCAGTGCAATGCCCAGCCGCCTTGCGTCGCGGGGCGAACGGATATCCACAGGCCGGCCGTCGACCTGGATTTCGCCACCGGTGCGGCCATCGCTCGAGCCGAAGATCGCTTCCAGGATCTCGGTTCGGCCCGAACCCAGCAGCCCGCCAATGCCGAGGATCTCTCCGGCGGCAAGATCGAAGCCAACGCCGTCGATCACCGTGCGCCAGCCATGCGCATCGGGCTTCGACAGCGACAGGTTTTCGACCGAAAGCACAATGTTGCCGCCGGAGTGGCGCTCTTCCTGGGAGGAAGCGAGCAGGTTGCGTCCGACCATCGCCGAAATGATCGCATCTTCGTCCAGCCTGGCCATCGGCTCGGTCAGTACATGGCGCCCGTCGCGAAACACGGTGACGCGGCTGGCCAGATGCATGACCTCGTCGATGCGGTGCGAGATGTAGACGATGGCGACACCGCTCTCGGCAAGCTGGCGGATGATGCGGAACAGCCGCTGGCATTCGGCCGGCGACAGCGCCGAGGTCGGCTCGTCCATGATCAGGATGCGTGCCGACATCGACAGCGCCTTGGCGATCTCGACCAGCTGCTGCTCGCCGACACGCAGGGCACCGACGCGGGCTTGCGGATCGAGCTCGATGCCGAGCCGCTGCAACAAAGCGCCCGCCGCGCGGCTGCTTGCCTTGCGGTCGACAATCAGCCCGGCGATCAGCTTCTCGCGGCCAAGGAAGATGTTGTCGGCGACGCTGAGTTCGGGCACCAGGTTGAGCTCCTGATGAATGATGGCAATGCCGGCATCCTCGGCGTCGCGTACGCCAGCGAAATTGACAGGGTGGCCATCGACGCTGACCGTGCCTTCATAGCCGGTGTAGACGCCGGAGAGGATCTTCATCAGCGTCGACTTGCCGGCGCCGTTCTCGCCCATCAAGGCATGAACCTCGCCGCGCCGCAGCTCGAAGCCGACATCGACCAGGGCGGCGATGCCGCCGAAGCTCTTGGAAATATGCTCGGCGCTCAGAACGGTGTCCGACCGATCGGCAGCGCCGTGCTGCGGGGAAAGGGAACTGCTCTCTCGCATGACAATGGCGGCCTCCCTTCCGTCCTCGTCAACTTCCCGCAAACGCTAATCTAAACGTTTCGATCATGTCAAGCTGATATGAGGTGCCGCATGTTTGCTGCATTTCGATTCTTGCTAAAAAGGACAGGATTCCGTACGTATTGGCCGGCAAGGGTGGCGAAACGTTTCGAAAATGACAGCATCAGGGCAAAAAAAACACCGGAAATCCACCGCGCCCACCATGCTTCATGTGGCTGAAGCGGCACGTGTGTCTGTCGCCACCGTTTCGGCGCTGATCAACGGCACGGCGACGGTCAGTCCGGAGCTTAGCCAGCGCATCGAACAGGCGATCCGCGATATCGGCTACAAGCGCAACGCGATCGCCCGCAGCCTGAAGATGGGCACGACCCGCACGATCGGACTGACCGTGCCGCACATCACCAACCCATTCTTCACCGATGTCGTCTCGGTCATCCAGCAGGCCTTCGACCGGGCCGGCTATGCCGTCATGCTGTGCTGCACGGACGAGGATTTGAATACCCAGGACGATCAGATCAAGCTGCTGCTCGACCGCATGGTCGACGGGCTGATCGTGGCGCGCGTCGGCGACGGCGCGATCCTCAAGCGGATCGTCGACGACGCCAACGTGCCGGTGGTGCTGCTCGATCGTATCTGCAAAGGCGTCGACACCGATGCCGTGGTGCTGGACAACCAGCGCGCGGTGTTCGACGCCATCACCTATCTGATCAATCTCGGCCACCGGCGCATCGGTTACATCACCGGCACGTCGGACATTTCGCCGATGCATGACCGCATGGCGGGATATCGCGAGGCGCTTCACGCCGCCGGCCTGCCGATCGCGGAGGAGCTGATCCGCTTCGGCAATTTCCACGAGATCGACGGCTACAACGCGACCATGCAGATGCTGTCCTCGCACGATCGGCCAAGCGCGATCTTCTCGGCCAACAACCCGATGGTGATCGGCACCATGAAGGCGATCCGCGACATCGGCCTGTCCTGCCCGGAAGACATTTCAGTTGCCTGCTTCGACGACTTTCCATGGTCCGACGTGTTTCAGCCGCAGCTGACCACCGTCGCGCAGCCGGTGCAGGCGATCGGCGAACAGGCGGCCAATCTGCTTCTCGACCGTCTCGCCGGCAACAGGGACGCGCCGCCGCGCAAGCTTTTGCTCAAGGGCCGGCTGATGATCCGCAATTCATGCCGCCCGCTCGGGGCGATTGCGCAGAGCGTGAGCGCATAGTTTTTCGCCCAGCATATATCGTACCAGAACTTCTCAGGCCGCCTGCGACAGCGATTTGTGCGCCTCGGCCAGGATCTCGAACGACCGCACCCGCGCCGCATGATCAAAAATCTGCGCGGTGACCATCAGCTCGTCGGCGCCGGTGCGGCGCACGAAGGCATCGATGCCTTGCCGCACCGTTTCCGGGGAGCCTACGACGGCGCAGGACAATGCCTGGCCCAGCATGGTCTTTGCCATCGGATCGAGATCGCGGTCATAGTTCTCGACAGGTGGCGGCAGCCGTCCGGCCCGGCCGGTGCGCAGATTGACGAAAGCCTGTTGCAGCGAGGTGAACAGCAAACGAGCCTCGGCATCTGTGGGCGCGGCAAAGACGTTGAGGCCAAGCATGACATGCGGCTTGTCGAGCTGCTCGGAGGGTTGGAAGCGCGAGCGGTAGACATCCAGCGCGTGATCCAGATCCGCCGGCGCGAAATGCGAGGCGAAGGCATAGGGCAGGCCGAGCATGGCGGCAAGCTGCGCGCCGTAGAGGCTGGAGCCGAGGATCCAGACCGGCACGCCCTGGCCTTCGCCGGGCACGGCACGGATGCGTTGGCCTTCCTCGGCCGGCTGGAAATAGCCCATCAGCTCGACGACATCCTGCGGGAAATTGTCGACCCCGGCCTCGAGATTGCGGCGCAAGGCGCGGGCGGTACCCATGTCGGTGCCGGGCGCCCGGCCGATGCCGAGATCGATGCGGCCCGGATGCAATGCGGCCAGCGTGCCGAACTGCTCGGCAATCACCAGCGGCGAATGGTTGGGCAGCATGATGCCGCCAGCGCCGACACGAATGGTCTTGGTGCCGCCCGCGACATGGGCAATGACGACGGCTGTGGCGGCACTGGCAATACCCGGCATGTTGTGATGCTCAGCCAGCCAGAAACGCTTGTAGCCCAGGCGCTCGGCATGGCGGGCAAGATCGAGCGAGTTGGCCAGCGACTGCGAGGCATCGCTGCCTTCGACGATCGGCGACAGGTCGAGAACGGAAAGAGCGGTCATGGGTGGGATCCTGTGTCAGGACCGCATGTAGGAAGCATCCGGCGGCGCCGCAAATTCAAAAATATTGATCAGCCCTTGACAGCTTCGGGGTCGGCGATGTCGTCCTCCTCGACGACAACCGCGTGCTGCGCGGCGAGAAAATTGCCGACATGGCTGAGCCCATCGAAATGATCGCAGAACACCTTGATGACGACCAGCAGCGGCACCGCCATCAGGGCGCCGACGAAACCCCACAGCCATGACCAGAAGGCGATGGCGATGAAGATCGCCACGGCGTTGATCTCGAGGCGCCTGCCGACCACCATCGGCGTCACGAACTGGCCTTCGACGATGTCGCACAAGATCACGAAGGCGGGCGCCAGAAGCGCGTAGAAGATGGTATCGAAGCTGATCAACGCCATGACCGTGACAAGCACGATGGTGATCAGTGCTCCGACATAGGGCAGGAAATTGAGCAGGGCGGCAGCAACGCCCCAGACCAGCGGATTGGGCACGCCGAGCGCCCAAAGACCGAGAGCGATGACCGTGCCGAGGCCGGCATTGATGATGGTGACGGTGAGCAGATAGTGCGAGATTTCGCGTTCGACGTCATAGACGACGCGCAGCGCCCGCTTCTTTTCGCTGAGGCTGGCGAAGGACTGGATGATCTTTTCATAAAACATCGTGCCGGAGGCGAGCAGGAACAGCGACAGCACGAAGATAATGGTGAGGCCTGTTCCCGCCGACAGGATGTTGCTGGCGGCCGCCGACAGGATGCCGGACTGCGCCACCGCCACCTTCTGAATACCGGACTCCTGCGAGGTCTCGGTCAGTTGTTCGATCTGATGCGAAATCTGCATGATCTTCTCGAGCGGCTGTCGCAATTGCGCCAACCGTTCGGTGAGCTTCTGGCCGATCGACGAGGTGTTGTTGATAAGATCGATGATCGGGCCACTGAGCAGATAGCCGGCGGTGGCGAACACACAAAGGGACAACAGCACCAGAAGGGTTGCCGAGATCACTTCCGGGATACCGTGCTTGCGCAGCAGCCGGACGATCGGCGTCAGCGTCAGCGCCAGCAGGAAAGCCAGAAGCACTGGCATGAAAAAGGCGCGGGCGAAATAGAGCGCGTAGATGGCCATGAAGAGAAAGATGCCGATCAGCAACGAGCGCATCAGACGCGTGTCGGCGCGAGCCGCGACGCGCGAATCCGGTTCATCGGAAACGTCCTGACCCCAGGCTGTGGGTTCGGTTTTCATGGTCACCCCTCAAGCCGGCGCCCCTTCGCACGGCAATCGCCTTCATGAAACGCAGAGTTACGGGCGAGGGTTCCATGAGCCGGCTTCGGGATTGAGGCCGCTCGCGCCGGCTCCGGGTCAGGCTGCCGGCGACGTGACGGCTGTGGCGGGCTTGGCTGTTTCCTTGCGCACGATCGGCGCCACCCTGGTGCCGTAGAGTTCGATCGCCTTCATGATCTTGGCGTGCGGCATGGTGCCGATCGCCATCTGCAGCAGGAAGCGGTCATTGCCGAAGATCTTGTGCTGGGCGACGATCTTTTCAGCCACTTGCTCGGGACTGCCGACGAACAGGGCGCCTGTGGGGCCGCGCGACTGGTCGAAATGCGCCCGCGATGTCGGACCCCAGCCGCGCTCGCGGCCGATGCGGTTCATCACCTCCGCCTGCGGGCCGTAGAAATCGTCGGCTGCCTGCTCGGTCGTCTCGGCGATGAAGCCATGCACGTTGATGCTGGTGGCGAGGCCCGCCGGATCACTGCCGGCGCGCTTGGCGGCTTCGCGATAGAGATCGAACAGCGGCGCGAAACGCGCCGGCTCGCCGCCAATGATGGCGAGCGCCAGCGGCAGGCCGAGCGCGCCAGCGCGGGCGGCAGACTGCGGCGTGCCGCCAATGGCGATCCAGACCGGTAGCCTGTCCTGGAAGGGCCGGGGATAAACGCCGCGATCGTTGATCGGCGCACGCAGATTGCCCGACCAGGTGACCTTCACGCTGTCGCGGATGGCAAGCAGCAGATCCAGTTTTTCGGCGAACAGCTCGTCATAATCCTCGAGGTTGAAACCGAACAGCGGGAAGGATTCGATGAACGAGCCGCGCCCGGCCATGATCTCGGCGCGGCCGCCCGACAGAAGATCGAGCGTGGCAAATTGCTGGAAAACGCGCACCGGGTCATCGGAAGAGAGAACGGTGACCGCGCTGGTCAGCTTGATGCGCTTCGAACGCTCGGCCGCCGCGGCCAGGGCCACGACCGGTGCGGAGGCGGCATAGTCGGGCCGGTGATGCTCGCCGAGGCCGAAGACGTCGAGGCCGACCTGGTCGGCCAGCTCGATCTCCTCGATCAGGTTGCGCAGCCGCTCATGCGGGCCGATGGCACCGGGGCCCGGCTGCGGGCTGACGTCGGCGAATGTGTAGAGACCGAGTTCCATTTGATGTCATCCTGGTGTTGGGTTTTCGGGTTAGACGTAGCGACGCCTCAGCCGCGCCGCCAGTGGGGCGGACGGTGAACAGTGCATGTCGGTTTCGGCTCTATCTCTTCGTCGCCATTCCGGACGGAAAACCGCTTCACCCTTTTCCTGGAATTGCTCCAAAGGCGTCTCCCGAGTGCAACAGCCGACAATTTCATGGCTGCCATGCCGTTTTGGCGCTTGAACTCTCGGTTTTCGCGCGTATGTAAGCGTCGCGAATTGACTTCAGGGAAGTGGACTTGGCTATCTACAGGGAAAAAGACGTTTTCGAGCGGCGCAATGCCGCAAACGAGGCAAAGAAGGCGCTCCTCGAGCGCTTCAAGGCAAAGCCGGCGGCGGATGATCCCGCAGTGCTGGCGCGGCAGGCTGAACGCAAGGCTATCCTTGCGGCCCGCGAAATCCGCGAGGCCGAAAAGGCCCGGCTCAAGCAGGAGAAGCTGGCACGCGAAGCGGTCGAGAAGGCCGAGCGCGAGGCAGCAGCCGAAGCGGCACGTATCGCCGCCGAGGAAGCTGCACAGGCCGAGGCCAAGATTCGGGAATCCGAAGAGAACGAGCGCATCGCCCGTCTTCTGGCCGACGAAGCCGAACGCAAGGCCAAGCGCGACGCGCGTTATGCGGCACGCAAGCAGCGTACCGGCAGGACGCCTCCGGGCTTCTCCGCCCGCTAGCTCTCGGCTACGGAGCAATCTGCTTCGAGAATCAGGGTCGCCTCGCAGCGGCCCTGAACGTGTTTGTCCCATGCATGTCGCCCTGGTCCCGGTTCTGGGAGGACGACATGCGCAAACCAAGAGACCTAAGCGTTACCGTCAGGCGGCGAACTTCAGCCCCATGATGCCGCAGACGATGAGCGCGATGCAGGCCAGCCTGATCGCGGTGGCCGGTTCGCCGAGCAGCCAGATGCCGAGCAGTGCCGTACCGACGGTGCCGATGCCGGTCCACACCGCATAGGCGGTGCCGACGGGCAGCGCCTTCAGCGCCAGGCCGAGCAGAGTGAGGCTGACGACCATCGAGGCAACGGTCAGCACGGTCGGCACCAGCTTCGAGAAGCCATCGGTGTATTTGAGGCCGATTGCCCAGCCGATCTCGAACAAGCCAGCGAAAAAGAGAAGAATCCACGACATCGACAACGCTCCATCAGAGCATCGGACCGAAAAGTGACTTCGGCGTCCGACGATCAGTCAAACAATGGCGGGTCGTCCCGTCCGGATTTGGGGAAGTGCGAGGTCGTCCCCGCTACGCCAATATAGGAATTTCGGGCGCTCGAGCAACAGCGACCGGCAACAAGTGTCGCCGGCCGTAATCTTATTGCGAAGTGGATCGCCGGACCTACTTGTCCTTGAGCTTCATCGCCTTGACCGGCGGCGCCTTCAGCGCCGGAGCCGGAGCGGGCTTCTTGGCGTCCTTCTTCGGCTTGCGGGCTTCCTTGCCTGCCTTCATCGCACCTTTAGCCATGATTCGTTCCTCCTGATGTGAGAAGCCAAGTGAAACAAGAGAACCGCCCGACCGCAAGGGGTTAGCGACTGTTGCCGCCGACAGCGGATCGCTTTCAACCGGTTTCTAGAGCAATTCACCGTTTCGCGGAAACAGTGAATTGCTCTAACTCTTTGTTTTGACGCAATTCCGGACGGAAAACCGCTTCACACTTTTCCTGGAATTGCTCTAATTTGCTCGTAAACCATGGCGGTCCGTGCCATGGTCATTTTCGCACTGCAGCATCGACCCGAGCTTCGCCGGGTGATCGTCAGGCAGGCCGTCAGGACGACAATGCGAATCCACATCGGCTGCGAGATGAGCTTCGACTTTCCGCAGGAAACGCCGCTCATCGCGATGCTGAATGTGCACTATTCGCGGGCCTCCGATCTCGAGCGGCCGGATTTCCTGATCTCCAATCCGCCGGTGCCGATCGAAAGCTATCGCGACAGTTTCGGCAATTGGTGCAACCGGCTTGTCGCGCCTCCCGGGCGCTTCACCTTCGGCACCGACGCGGTGATCCGCGACCCCGGCACCTTCGAGATGGGCGACCTGATGGCCTGGCAGCACGAGGTGCGCGACCTGCCGGCGGACACATTGCTGTTCCTGCTGCCCAGCCGTTTTTGCGAAAGCGACCTTCTGGCTGACGAGGCGTGGCGGCTGTTCGGCAACACGCCGCTGGGTATTCCGCGCGTGCAGGCGGTCTGCGACTTCGTCCACAGCCACATCGTCTTCAACTACGGCAATGCACGGCCGACGCGCACCGCGGCGGAAGCCTATCGTGAACAGAGCGGCGTGTGCCGCGACTACGCGCATCTCGCCGTCACCTTCTGCCGGGCACTCAACATCCCAACGCGCTATTGCACCGGCTACATCAGCGACATCGGTATGCCGAAGCCATGGGCAAGCATGGATTTCTGCGCCTGGATGGAAGTCTATCTCGGCGGCCGCTGGCATGTCTTCGACCCGCGCAACAATGCACCGCGCATCGGCCGCATCCTGATCGCCTCCGGCCGCGACGCCGCCGACGTGCCGCTGACCCATATTTTCGGCCCGGGAACGCTTGCCGGCTTCAAGGTGTGGACCAGCGAGATCATCGAGTAGTCGCCGTTTTCCATAGACCGATCTCTCATGGCCGCTGCCGTGGACGACCCGACATTCGCGCGGTGTGATGCCTGTGGAGCTTTAGCGGCCTGGCCGCTAGACTGCGCCTTGAACGGGGGCAAATGCCATGGCCGGGCACGGCGGCTCAAAAAAGGTGATCTACGCGGCGCTCGCCGGCAATCTCGCCATCGCGCTGACCAAGTTCGCCGCCGCCGCCTTTACGGGCAGTTCGGCGATGCTGTCGGAGGGCGTCCATTCGCTGGTCGATACCGGCAATGGCGGCCTGCTGCTCTACGGCATGCACCGCGCCGCTCGCCCTGCCGATCGCACGCATCCGCTCGGCCACGGCCGCGAACTCTACTTCTGGAGCTTCATCGTCGCGCTCCTCGTCTTCGCGCTGGGCGCCGGCGTGTCGTTCTACGAAGGCGTGGTCCATATCATGGCGCCGGAGCCGGTCGCCAACGCCAAGGTAAACTATATTGTTCTGGGCCTTTCCTTCCTATTCGAAGGCAGTTCGTGGTGGGTCGCCCTGAAGGAGTTTCGCCGGCAGAAGGGCAGGCAAGGCTGGCTGCAGGCCGTGCAGTCGAGCAAGGATCCGAGCGTCTACACCGTGCTGTTCGAGGACAGTGCGGCACTTCTCGGCCTGATCGTCGCTTTCGCCGGCATATTGGCAGCGGAACTGCTGGAGATGCCGGAGCTCGACGGCGCCGCCTCGATCGGCATCGGACTGATCCTTGGCGCGACCGCGATCTTCCTGGCCCGCGAAAGCAAGGGCCTGCTGATCGGCGAGCCGGCGTCGCCCGAGGTGCAGATGAAAGTGCTGGCGATCGCCCAGCAGGATCCGGCGGTGCAGCGGGCGAACGGCGTCCTGACCGTCCATATGGGGCCGACAGAGATCGTCGCCGGGCTCAGCATCGAGTTCGAGGACCATTTGACGGCGCCCGAGATCGAAGCTTGCGTCGAGCGCCTGGAGGCGCAGTTGAAGAAGGAAATGCCGGAGATCACACGGCTGTTCGTCAAGCCGCAGACGTCAGGCACCTGGGAGCAGCGACGCAGGCTGATCGATTCCGCATCCGATCCTGCCCTGGACTAAAACCGTGCCATTGCCTCACGGCCTTGCGCCGCTAGATTGAAGGGGCTTTGGAGGAACGAAGATGAGAATAGACGGCGGCTGTCATTGTGGCGCCATCACCTACGAGGCGGAGGTCGATCCGGAAAAGACCACGATCTGCCACTGCACGGATTGCCAGCAACTGACCGGCACGGCTTTTCGCCTTACGGTTCCGGCGCCGGAAAGCAACTATCGCATCACCAAGGGCACGCCGAAAATCTACATCAAGATCGTGGCGAGCGGCGCCAAGCGCACCCAGGCCTTTTGCGCCGACTGCGGTTCGCATCTTTACGCCACGTCTGTCGGAGATGGTCCGAAGGTCTATGGAATTCGCGTGGGGACCGCGCGGCAGCGCCAGGATTTGATCCCGACACAGCAGAAATGGCACCGCTCGGCGCTGCACTGGCTGCCTGAATTTCAGGGCATGACCACGTTGGAGGAGCAGTAGCACCGGTCCGGCACCGCGCCTCAATCGTCGCCTTCGACGACCCTCAGCCTGAGCTGCCCGGTTTTCGAATCGGCAACGCGCGCGCCGGTATCGACCTTCGCGGCGGGAGCCCGTGACGCGGCGTCTACGGCGGCATCGCCGTCGGGCTGTGCGCCGAATTCCAGCGCCTCGATCTTCTGGCCGCGCTTGGTGACCTTCGACGTCGAAACCAGTATGTCGTCGATGTCCTTGGCCGACTGGCCGAAATGCACCTGCAGCTTGCGCACCCGCTCATCGACACGCGCAACATCCTCCATCAGCCGGATGACCTCGCCCTGGATCAGGTGCGCCTGTTCGCGCATGCGGGCATCCTTGAGGATCGCCTGGATGACCTGGATCGACAGCATCAGCAGCGACGGCGAGACGATGACGACGCGCGCACGGTGCGCCTTGTGCACGATCGCCTCGAAATTCTCGTGGATCTCGGCGAACACCGATTCCGACGGCACGAACATGAAGGCAGTGTCCTGCGTCTCGCCCTGGATCAGGTATTTTTCCGAGATATCGCGGACATGGATCTCGATGTCGCGGCGAAAGGCCTGCGAAGCTGCCTTTTGCAGATCGGCGCCATCGGCGGCGCGGATGGCGTTCCAGGCTTCCAGCGGAAATTTTGCATCGATGGCCAGCGACGGCGCGCCATTCGGCATCTTCACCAGGCAGTCGGGCCGGCTGCCGTTCGACAGCGTCGCCTGGAACTCATAGGCACCGTGCGGCAGGCCGTCGGCAACGATCGCCTCCATGCGCGACTGGCCGAACGCGCCGCGCGTCTGCTTGTTCGAGAGGATCGCCTGCAATTGCACGACCTGGCCGGCGAGCGACTGGATGTTGCCTTGCGCGACGTCGATGATCGCCAGCCGTTCCTGCAATTTGGCCAGGCTCTCATGCGTGGATTTGGTCTGCTCGGTCATGGTCTGGCCGAGCCGGCCGGTCATGGCGTCGAGGCGCTGGCCGATCGATTGCGTCAGCTCCGCCTGCCGTGCGCCGAACACTTCCGCAATGGCGCCCATGCGGCCCTGCATTTCGGCCTGGCTTTGCAGAATGCCGGCCATCCGCACTTCCGCATCGCGGGCATGATCGGCGGCTTCCGCGGCCGCCACAGCGCGCGCCTTGGCCGACCGCCACAACGCAATGACCAGCGCCACGAACAGGGCCAGAAACAGCAAAACGCCGAAGGCCAGCGCATGGCCGAGCGTGATCGTTGTGGCGCCAAGCCGGGCGACAGGCTCCGAAAGGATGGTGCTCAAATCATTCATGTGGACAGCATAGACGATTCGCCGCGATAGCACAGATCAAAACGTGAACGCGCCTGATGCCAACCGGTTGACGCGTTTCGCTGGAGGTCTTAGGTGGAACGCCATGCCGATCAAGCCGCTCATCATCCTTCCCGACCCCATCCTGCGCCAGGTTTCCAAGCCCGTAGAGCGTGTCGACGCGCCTTTGCGCAAATTAGCCGACGACATGCTGGCGACCATGTATGATGCGCCGGGCATCGGGCTGGCGGCAATCCAGATCGGCGAGCCGCTGCGCTTGCTGGTGATCGATCTCGCCAAGGAAGACGAGACGCCGGCGCCGCATGTCTTCATCAATCCGGAAATCCTGGAGAGCGCCGACGCGCGCTCCGTCTATGAGGAAGGCTGCCTGTCGATCCCGGATTATTACGCCGAGGTCGAACGCCCCGCCGCCGTGCGGGTCAAATATCTCGACCGCGACGGCAAATTGCAGGAGATAGAGGCCGAGGGGTTGATGGCGACCTGCCTGCAACACGAGATCGACCACCTCAATGGCGTCCTGTTCATCGATCACATCTCGAAGCTGAAGCGCGACATGGTGGTAAAGAAATTCAAGAAGCTCGCCAGGGACAAGGCGCCGGGCAAGCTCGCGGGATAAGGTACGGGAGTCCCCTCCAGGCCTATTGTCGGCAGGATTGCCACCAAATGGAGATGCCGACGGTCGACATGCTGATCAGGGACATTCCTGAGCCTTTGAAGCGCGAGATCGAACTGGCGGCGCGCGAGGTCGGCCAGAGCGTCTCGGACAAGGCCATCGGCCTTCTGCGCAAAGGCATAGTTGCGGAGAGGCCGGCCCGAGAGGAGTCGAGCCTCTCGGCGTGGGCTGCAATTCGCTCGGCTTTCGTATCTGAAAGCGCAATTGGCGATGAATACGCGGAAATCATGGAGAAGATCGAAGCGGAAAGATAGCGCGACGGTCGTCCCGCGACTTCGACGGCCTTGACCTGAAGCTCGTAAACCCGTTTGAAGCGGATGCCTGAGCCGGCACACTGCGCGAGCAAGAAGACAGGATACCGGAAGAAAAAATGCCCCTTCGCGTCATCTTCATGGGTACGCCGGAGTTTTCGGTGCCGACCTTGCGCGCGATCGCCGAGGCTGGCCATGAGATATCAGTCGTCTATACCCAGCCGCCGCGCGCTGCCGGACGACGCGGGCTGGAGCTGACGCCGTCGCCGGTGCAGCGCGAGGCGGAGCGACTGGGCATCGAGGTGCGGACGCCGGTTTCGCTCAAAGGCGAGGCCGAACAGGCCGCTTTTCGCGCCTTGCAGGCCGATGTGGCGGTGGTCGTCGCCTATGGCTTGCTGCTGCCAAAGGCGGTTCTAGAGGCAACCCGGCTCGGCTGCATCAACGGCCATGCGTCGCTTCTGCCGCGCTGGCGCGGCGCCGCCCCCATCCAGCGCGCCATCATGGCCGGTGACCTGGAAAGCGGCATGATGGTGATGCGCATGGAAGAGGGCCTGGACACCGGTCCGGTCGGGCTGGTTGAAAAGTGCGCCATCGAACCCGATATGACAGCCGGCGATCTGCATGATCGGTTGATGAGTGTCGGTGCTGCCTTGATGGTGGAAGCGCTGGCGCGGTTGGAAGGGAACACCCTGACATTCACCACACAAGCTGTGGATGGGGTGACCTACGCCAAGAAAATCGATAAATCCGAGACTCGCGTGGACTGGACTCGCTCGGCAAGTGAGGTCCACAATCATATTCGTGGCCTGTCGCCCTTTCCAGGCGCCTGGTCGGAGATAGGAATTGGCGGCCGCCAGGAGCGGCTGAAACTGCTTCGCTCGACGCTGTCGCAAGGCCTGTCGCCTTCGGAAGATTTGGGCGAGTCGGGAGGAATTCTCGATGACCGGCTGACGGTCGCCTGCGGGGCAGGCGCGATCAGGCTGGTCGAAGTTCAACGGGCGGGCGGAAAGCCCGCTGCCGCGTCGGAATTCCTGCGCGGGGCCAAGATCGAAAAAGGACTGAAATTCTCATGAGCATGATGTCGATACGCGCGGCAACGCCGCGGGATCGCGAGGCCATCCGCCTCGTCGAGGAACACGCTTTCGGCCAACAGGCGGAGGCCGGTCTGGTCGACGCGCTGGTGACCGGCGGCGACGCGGTTGCCGAACTGGTTGCGGAAGAGGACGGCCAGGTGGTCGGCCATATCCTGTTTTCGCGGCTGTTCGTCCAGAATGGCGGCAAGACCTTCGCGGCCGTGGCGCTGGCGCCGCTGGCGGTGGAGCCCTCGTTCCATGGCAGCGGCATTGGCGGCGCGCTGATCCGCGAGGCGCATATCCGCCTCAAGGATGGTGGTGAGACGCTGGCCGTGGTGCTGGGCGACCCCACCTATT
The DNA here is from genome assembly GCF_001672455.2 of Mesorhizobium sp. WSM1497. NCBI lineage: Bacteria > Pseudomonadati > Pseudomonadota > Alphaproteobacteria > Hyphomicrobiales > Phyllobacteriaceae > Mesorhizobium > Mesorhizobium sp. WSM1497. The sequence goes on from NZ_CP021070.1 coordinate 639,031, forward strand.
ACGGGCGTTTCGGCTATAGCCACACGCGTGCCGAGAACTTCGAAAGCGAGTATCAGGGCGAAGCGCTGCAGGCGCTGGCCTGGGGTGACGCGCCAGAAGCAGGCAGGCTGGTCTACGCCTCCGCCTTCACCGCTCTCGCCGCGTAGAACAGTCCGCCGTTTTCACGGAAACGGCGAACTGCACTCCTCTTTGTTTTAACGCAATTCCGAACGGAAAACCGTTTCACACTTTTCCTGGAATTGCTCGAGGCGAGAGCTCTAGCCGCAAATGCCGCGTTTTCGCCTCGACATCGAATATGACGGCAGCCTGTTTGCCGGCTGGCAGCACCAGGCGGATCAGCCTTCGGTGCAGCAGGCGATCGAGCAGGCGATCGAAAAATTCTGCGGCGAAGCGATCAGGCTGCGCGCCGCCGGCCGCACCGATGCCGGCGTGCATGCGACCGCGCAGGTGGCGCATGTCGACCTCGTCAAGGCGTGGCCGAGCGACAAGGTGCGCGATGCCGTCAACGCCCATCTGCAGGCGGCCGGGGCGCGCATCGCCATCCTGAAAGCGACGGTGGTCTCCGACAGTTTCGACGCCCGCTTCTCGGCCATTGGCCGCCACTATCTCTACCGCATCCTGAACCGCCGCGCGCCGGCCGCGCTCGACAAGGGCAAGGTGTGGTGGGTGCCGAAGCGGCTCGACGCCGGCGCCATGCACGAAGCGGCAAAGGTCCTGCTCGGACGGCATGACTTTACCACCTTCCGCTCGACCCAGTGCCAGGCCAACAGCCCGATCAGGACGCTGGAACGGCTCGATGTGAGCCGACAAGGCGACATGATCGAGGTCAGGGCTTCGGCGCGCTCGTTCCTGCACAACCAGGTGCGTTCGATGGTCGGCTCGCTCAAGCGTGTCGGCGACGGCGGCTGGAGCACGGCCGACCTGAAAACAGCGCTCGAGGCGCGCGACCGCGCCGCCTGCGGCCAGGTGGCGCCGCCCGACGGGCTGTTTCTCACCGGTGTCGATTATCCGATCGAGACGAGCCCGGAAAGGCTCTGAACTCCGACATCGTCCGGGACGGTGATGCCGAGCAACGTCTGCAGGGCGAACAGCACCAGCAGCGACGCAATGAACATGCCGACGAAAACGGCCGTGCCGACCGCTGCGCCCCTGCCCATCGTGGCATTTGTCATGCGCCAGGTCAGCACCATAGAAAGGGCAAAGAGGAACAGCGACACAAGGCTCGAAACCTGGCTTGCGGACGACAGGAAAAGCCGGATCAGCGCCGAAGGCAGCATCAGCCAGGCGGTGATGGCCGAAGCCCAGTTGCTGGCAACGACGTAGTGGACGAAGCGGCCGCCTATGCCGGCGCGCGGCGCGATGAAAGCGAGCGCAACCAGCGGCAGCACCCAGGAGCCGATGTCGACCGTCGCCAGGCGCACCAGCATGCTGAAGCGCCCCGCGAAGGCGTCGGGATCGCCGATTTCGTTGGCGATGCCGACCCAGCCGACGATCAGCGCCGGTGCTGCAACGACAATGGCGAAGAAGGAATTCCAGAAGCCGTCGGCCGACAGGTCGAGCAGGCGCAGGCCGTCGGCTCTGCCGAGCATCAATCGCCAGGCGCCCGTCAGCGAAGCTTGGGTTTCGTCCGCCGAAAGCATGCTGTTCAGCCCTGTCCGAACCAGTCTTCTATGAAGCGCTGGTAGATTTGCGTCAGCGTCTCGAGGTCGGCAATGGCGACGCGCTCGTCGACCATGTGCATGGTCTTGCCGACCAGCCCGAACTCGACCACCGGGCAATAGTCCTTGATGAAACGCGCATCGGAGGTTCCACCGGAGGTCGACAGCGTCGGCTCCTTGCCGACCGCCGACTTGATCGAGCCGCGCAGCGTTTCGATCAGCCTGTCGTCACGGGTCAGGAAGACATGGCTCGGCCGGTCGCGCCAGACGAGCTCGTAGTCGACCGGCGTCTTCTTGCCCTGCCGGTACTTCTTGCGCCTGGCCGCCTGGTCGAGCCGGTTGTGGATTTCGGCCTGCAGGGTCTCGTCCGTCCAGGTGTCGTTGAAGCGGATGTTGAAGGTCGCGGTCGCTTTGGCCGGGATGACATTGGTGGCCGGGTTGCCCACATCGATGGAGGTGATCTCCAGATTGGTCGGCTGGAAATCCCTGGTTCCCTTGTCGAAAACCGGATGCAGCAAGGCATCGACCAGGCTCATCAGCCCGCGCACCGGATTGTCGGCAAGCAAGGGATAGGCGACATGGCCCTGGCGGCCATTGACGGTGACGGCGCCGGACATCGAGCCGCGGCGGCCGATCTTGATCATGTCGCCCAGCGCATCCGGGTTGGTCGGCTCGCCGGCGACAGAGGCATCCCATTTCTCGCCCCTGGAAGCCGCCCATTCGAGCAGCTTGACCGTGCCGTTGATCGCGGGGCCTTCCTCGTCGCCGGTGATCAGCAGCGAGACCGAGCCTTTCGGACCGCCATTGGCCTCGACATGGCGCGCCACGGCGGCGATGAAACAGGCGATGCCGCCCTTCATGTCGACGGCGCCGCGGCCATACATCTCGCCATTGGCGATCTCGGCGGCGAAGGGCGGATGCGTCCAGGCGGCTTCGTCGCCGACCGGCACCACGTCGGTGTGGCCGGCGAACATCAGATGCGGGCCATTGCCGGAACGCCTTGCATAGAGGTTTTCGATATCGGGCGTGCCGTCTTCGGAAAACACCGGCCGATCGACCAGGAAGCCGAGCGGTTTGAGCATCGTCTCCAGCGCGGTCAGCGCACCGCCCTCAGCGGGCGTCACCGAAGCGCAACGGATAAGGGCGGCGAGGTTTTCGGCAGGATCGGTCGGCAGCGTCATGGCAAAAGCGATAGTCGAAAGCGCAGGGCCTGTCACGGCCAGACATAGGGGCCAGCCTCATGGCTGGCGATACCGCCGATATTATGGTTTTCATGTCGTATAGTTGCGACCCGGCGCGGGCGACAGGATGGCAGACAAGGACAAACGGATCGTCGCAGCCGGTGCCGGCAGCATCGGCTGCTATGCCGGCGGCTGCCTGGCGCTGGCCAGCCGAAAGGTCATTCTGCTGGCCCGGCCGCGCATCGAGGCAGCGTTGCGGCAGGGTGGATTGCGGGTCAGCGACCTCCAGGGCCGCGATCGCTCGATCAAGCCGGAGGCGCTTGCCGTCACCACCGATCCGGCCGCCACCCTGCCGCAGGCGGACGTGATCCTGGTCACGGTCAAGAGCGGCGCCACTCAGGACATGGCGGATCTTATCAAAGCTCATGCCCGGCCCGACGCCGTGGTGATCAGCCTGCAGAACGGTGTCGACAATGCCGACAGGCTGCGTGCCGGACTTGGCCGGCGAACGGTGCTGGCCGGCATGGTGCCGTTCAATGTGGTGCAGTCGCCGGACGGCGAGCTGCCGCTGCGCGTGCACCGCGCCAGCGACGGCAAGGTGATGGTCGAGGATGGCGATGCCGGCCTGGTCGGCCTGCTTGGCGTCGAAGGGTTTGCGGTTGAAGCGCATGGCGACATGAAGGCGGTGCTGTGGGGTAAGCTGCTGATGAATCTGAACAACGCGCTGGTGGCGCTTTCCGGCCTGCCGCTGGCAACCGAACTGGCCGACCGACGCTGGCGGCTGATCCTGGCCGGCCAGATCGACGAGGCGCTGACGGCGCTGAAAGCGTCCGGCATCGAGCCGGCGCGGATCGCCGGCCTCCGGCCGGCGCTGCTGCCGAAAGTGCTCAGGCTGCCGGACTGGCTGTTCAAGCTCTTGGCGCGGCGCATGCTGGCGATCGACCCGCAGGCGCGCTCGTCGATGTGGGACGATCTTCAGCGCGGCCGGCCGACGGAGATCGACGACTTGCAAGGTGCCATCTTGCGGCTGGCGGGGAAGGCCGGCACGCCCGTGCCGACGGTTCAGCGGATCATCGCCTTGGTGCGCGCGGCGGAAGCGGAGCGGCTTGGCTCGCCGAGCCTGGCGCCGGAGCAGATTGTTGCACCGGCCGGCCGTCGATCAACGTGATCTTCTGCCAGATTTTCCGCGACAGGTTGGACGCCAGGTTCTCGATGTCGTTGACGCCGTCGATGACCACGTCGTCATTGACCGACTGCGCGAACAATGCGGCGATCTTGCCGGTGATCGACAGCATTTCGGAGCAATAGTCGAGGTAACGCGCCAGGTCGGCGGCATTGGTGATGCGGGCGGGCGAATGCGACGTCGGCTTGAAATCGGCCGACAGCGCCGCCGGATCCTTGGTCAGCTGGTGCATGTCGATGACGTGGATCAGCGAGCGCAGGCCATGCAGCTGGCGAAAGACCTGCTTGCGCTTGATGCGCTCCTCGGAGCGGATCAAGGCGAGAAATCCGACAATGGCGAGGATGAACATGTTGAGCGAAGCTTCGATGCCTTGCACCGACTGGACGGCATCACCGGGTTTGGAAATGCGGTCGAATGGCAGGACGGTGCCGACGAAGATGAACATCAGTGCGCCGGCAACGACAGCGGCGACGATGAGGCCGCGCAGCCACCAGATCGGCGCTTCCAGGGCCTTGGCGCCCTGTGCCAGGTCGCGCGACAGCGAGACCAGTTCGGCGGCAACGCCGCGCAGGCCGGCATCGGGGAAACGCTCCGCAACGCGCGTCTCCAGCCGTTCTGCGGTCTCGATGATCAGTTTCGGATCAAGCGTACGGTAGCGCATGTCCGATCGAACCTCAGGGTTGTGCTGGCTCGTTGGTGCGCCGGCCGTAGCGGTTGGGTCCAGGCTGCCCCGGAAACAGGCACAACACAAGGAAGGCCACGATCGAGACCACCGGCACGAACAAGATCAGCGCCGCAATGCCCGGCTTGTCCAAATCGTGCAGCCGCTTGACCGCCAGGGCAATGTTCGACCACAGCGAGGCGATGAAGGCGACGAAGAAGATGAACGACCACATGTTGCTCTCGGCCGAACCTTCCGGCACCAGCGTGAAGCGGTAGAGCGGGAAGGCCTGGATGATGGCGACGAGCAACCCGCCAAGAAAATAGGCCGCGCGACTGACGCGGCCCGAGGTTTTGAAGAAAAGCCAGGTGAGATCTGATCTGTCAGGCAAGCGGGTCCGGTCCATATTGATTGGCGCCCCTGGCGCCTTCGAGAATGCCGCATTCCACCAGAAACCAGATCGGGCCGATCAATGGCACCAGCATGATCAGGCTCCACCAGCCCGACTTGCCGCGATCATGCCAGCGCTTGGCGTAGACTGCGAGTGCGAAATAGATCGAGGCCAGAGCGATGAGAATGCCGATGATGCCGATCTGGGCGCCACTGGCCGTGGTGATGCGTGTACCGAGGATCGCATCGAGAATAAAGGCAACGATGCCAATGACGATGAAAACGCCAATCGCGGCCCAGAACTTGCCACGGTTGATGCGACCGTCAAAACTTGTGAGCAGATACTTCCAGTCCATGTCACCCCTCCATGATGAACCCGCGCGACCGATTGTCGCGCCGGCGGAAGGTGCGCCCGCTTTGCGCAAAGATCAATCGCGCAGCAATTCGTTGATCGAGGTCTTGGACCTGGTTTTGGCGTCGACGCGCTTGACGATGACGGCGCAGTAGAGGCTCGGACCCGGCTCGCCGTTCGGAAAGGGCTTGCCCGGCATCGCTCCGGCGACGACGACGGAATTCGGCGGCACTTCGCCGTAGAAAATCTCGCCGGTGGCGCGGTCGACGATCTTGGTCGACTGGCCGATGAAGACGCCCATGCCGAGCACCGAGCCTTCGCGCACGATGCAGCCCTCGACCACTTCCGAGCGCGCGCCGATGAAGCAATTGTCCTCGATGATGGTCGGACCTGCCTGCATCGGCTCCAGCACGCCGCCGATGCCGACGCCGCCGGAAAGATGCACGTTCTTGCCGATCTGGGCACAGGAGCCTACCCCGACCCAGGTGTCGATCATGGTGCCTGTATCGACATAGGCGCCGACATTGACGAAGGACGGCATCAGCACGGCGCCCGGCGCGATATAGGCCGAGCGACGCACGATCGACCCCGGCACGGCGCGAAAGCCCTCCTTTTCGAAATCGACAGCGCCCCAGCCATCGAATTTCGACGGCACCTTGTCCCACCACGTCGCTTCGCCGGGACCACCCTTGATGATCTCCATCGGGTTGAGCCGGAAGGACAAAAGCACGGCCTTCTTCAGCCACTGGTTGACATGCCACTTGCCGTCGGACTGCCGCTCGGCGACGCGGACGGCGCCGCGGTCGAGCAGGTCAAGCGCCGACTGGATGGCATCGCGCGTTTCGCCGCGCGTCGCAGTCGAAATCGCATCGCGTTCCTCGAAGGCCTTCTCGATGGTCTTTTCGAGGCTCGCCAGATCGGGCTTCGACATGAATTCGCTCCATTACCAAGCTGTTAAGGGGCTGAGCCTTAACCTGTTTTGAAAGTCGCGCGGACCCTATGTTAAGGCTTAATGGGGGTCAATCGCGTGTGCGTCACGGGACGGCGCAGTTAAGGGAATTGGACGGGTAGTTATGACTCCTATGGAAAAGGCGGGGTGGACGCCGCTGCCGCATTCGGACGAGGATCTGGAGCGGTCGAAGAGCGTGCCTGACACGCCGCAGACGCGTGCCGAAACCTACCGGCTCGCCTGGAACGATCCCGACTTCATGACGCGGCGCGAGTTGCGCGCGGTCAGGCTGCAACTCGAACTCCTGAAACCGGAAATGATCCTAGCCGAACGCGGCATCCGCTCGACGGTGATCCTGTTCGGCGGTGCGCGCCTGCCGGAACCCGGCGGCGGGGCCTGGGCGGCCAAGAACGAGACGCAGAAGAAGAACCTCGAAGAGAACAGCAAATACTACGAGGAAGCGCGCAAATTCGCCCGCCTCTGCTCGCAGCAATCGGCTACCTCCTATTACCGCGAATATGTCGTGGTGACCGGCGGCGGGCCTGGCGTGATGGAAGCGGGAAACCGCGGCGCCGACGATGTCGGCGCGCCGTCGATAGGCCTCAACATCGTCTTGCCGCACGAGCAGGCGCCGAACATCTATGTGACGCCGGAGCTCTGCTTCAACTTCCATTATTTCGCTATCCGCAAGATGCATTTCGTCATGCGCGCCAAGGCGGTCGCGGTGTTTCCGGGCGGCTTCGGCACGATGGACGAATTCTTCGAGACGCTGACCCTGATCCAGACAGGGCGCATGGAGCGCGTGCCGGTGATCCTGTTCGGCAAATCCTTCTGGAAGCGGGCGATCGATCTCGATTTCCTCGCCGAGCAGGGCACGATCAGCCCCGGTGATCAGGACATCATCGACTTCGTCGACACCGCGGATGAGGCGTGGGGGATTATCAGCCGGTTCTATAAGTTAGGAGAGTAGGAGAGTAGGGGAGTAGGGGAATAGGGGAATTGGGGAATTGGGGAAGTGAAGAATTGAAGCGGCTCTGCGTTCGGATCGATCCCCAATTCGTCATTTCATCATTTCTTCATTTCCCCTCGCCCCTCTCCACAATCGCCGTCAGAAACCCCGCCAGATCGTCGGTGACGAAATCGACATCATCCTCATTGGCCGGGTCGCGCTCCCATATCTCGGAAAAGGTCGGCTCGAAATTGCGCGGCACGATCAGCACCGTGGTCATGCCGAGCGACTTCGGCACCGAAAGGTTACGGGCAAGATCCTCGAACATCACCGCATTGTGGCCGGTGACGGCGTGGAGTTCGGCGAACTTCTCGTAGGTCTGGCGCGCCGGCTTGGGATTGAGCCCCGCAGCGACGATGTCGAAGATGTCGTCGAAATGGTCGAGGATGCCGAGCTGGCGCGCGGTGCGCTCGGCGTGCCTGCGGTCGCCATTGGTGAAGATGAACTTGCGGCCGGGAAGCTGGCGGATGGCGGTGCCGAGAACGGGATCGGGCACCAGCCATGAATAGTCGATGTCGTGGACCTTCTCGAGGAAATCGTCGGGGTCGATGCCGTGGCGTGTCATCAGGCCGTTCAGCGTCGTGCCATATTCGCGGTAGAGCTCCTTCTGCAACTTGCGTGCATCGTCGCGCGGCAATGCCAACAGTTCGCCGACATAGGCGGTCATCTTGACGTCGATCTGCGAGAACAGATTCGAATGGTGCGGATAGAGCGTGTTGTCGAGATCGAAGACCCAGTCGGTGACATGGGCGAAGCGGGCGGGGTCAGGGAGCGTGGTCATGGACTCCTTATGGCATGAAACGCGCATTCCGAAAGCGACTTTATCCACAACTTCTGCTCGTTGAGGTTGCGTAAATCGTCTCACGATTCAAATTTTAGGCATCTGGGAAAGGTGGCCTTCAGGGCTTGCTGGCAGAGAGGCAGTCTTGTGGGAGCAAGCGATGAACAGCATAATTCTGAGATCCGCCGCCGTTGCTTTCGCCTCAGTCGCGGCCTCTCTCCTGCTGACCCTGATCATCGTTCCGGCCATGGGATTTCCGGTCAACCGGACGATCTGGCTGACCTCCACGCTCTGTCCGCTGGTGCTGGCGTGGGCCGCCAGCGCAAGCACTTTCTGGCAAAGCGACAGGCTGAAAAACGCGCATCGCGATCTCGCCCGAGCCCATGCCCAGCTCGCCGCCGCGCATCGCCGCCTGGCGGAAAAGGCGAGCCGCGACGACATGACCGGCATGCTCAACCGGGAAAGCTTCTTTGCCGCGCTCGACGGTTCGCGCCGCAAGTCCGATCGCGGCGCGCTGCTGATCATCGATGCCGACCACTTCAAGACCATCAACGACAATTTCGGCCACCTGACCGGCGATGACGCGCTGCTTTTGATCGCCAGCGCGATTCAGCGCGGCGTGCGCAGCGGCGATGTGCTCGGCCGCATCGGCGGCGAGGAATTTGGCGCCTTTCTGGTTGGCGCCACCGAGCAGGAGGCCAAGCGCGTCGCCGAGCGCATTCGCCGCGAAGTCGAGCTGATCCGCTTCCGGCCCGTCGACGAGCGGACCATTCCGCTCACGGTCAGCATCGGCGGTACTGTCTGCGGCGAGGAAGCCAGCGTGTCGGAGTTGATGCGCGCCGCCGACCGACGCCTCTACCAGGCCAAGCACCAGGGCCGTAACCTGACGATCATCGACACCGGCATTTCCGAGGCGGCGTGATCCGATCTGCTGCAACCGGCCTGTTAAGAAAACTCTAACCTTGTTTGCACTCGGTTGTACCGCTTAGCCGGGTTTTCACTGCTTTGCGGCCAGACTTGGCACGATACTGGCTTCCACGGTGATGCATGTGTCGTTCCGGGAATTGCCGTTCTGGGAACGCCATGCAGTGCCGAAGCCCAGCCGAGAGACCAGCCATGAGTTTCATCATCAAGAAAATGTCACGCCGCGCGCTCGTGCAGGCGTTGATCGCATTGCCTGCCCTGTCTTTGTTCCGCAAGCTGCCTGATGCCGATGCCGCCGGTCCAAAGCCCGACCCGAACGAGATCGTCGAGGTCGGTGGCTGGATCCTGAAGCGGAGCGACCTGGCATGATCTTCGACAGCTACGAGGCGTATCGCGCTGCGAACTTCACCCCGAAGGTCTGCATCCTCGGCTCCGGTCCGGCCGGCATGACCATTGCCCGCAAGCTTGGCGCGGCCGGCATTCCGGTGGTGGTGATGGAGGCCGGTCCGCGCGAATTCAGCGACGACTCGCAGGACTTTTACCGGGGCAGCACGGTCGGGGATTTCTATTTCGATCTCGACATCACCCGGCTGCGGTTCATGGGGGGCAGTTCCAACCACTGGGCAGGCTGGTGCCGCGTGCTCGACAAGCAGGATTTCGAGCCGAAGGCCTGGGTACCCGATACGGGCTGGCCGATCGCCCGCACCGACATCGAACCCTATCTGCCGGAAGTGCGCGATATTCTCGACCTTCCGGCCCTCCGGCCCGATATGCCGATCTCGGACGACATTCGCTGGGTGCAGCTGATCAAGAGCCCGGCCGTGCGCTTAGCCGAGAAGTTCGGCGATGAACTCGACAAGGCCACGAACATCGCGGTGGCGCTCAACACTTGTGCCACCGAACTTGCCGGCGACGGCAGACGCGTGACTGGCGCCAGGCTGTGGTCGCACGGACAGGATGCGGGCTCGTTCAGCGCTGACTATTTCATCGTCTGCACCGGTGGGCTGGAGAATTCGCGGCTGCTTCTGTGGTCCAACCAGCGCTCGAACGGCGGCGTCGTGCCGAATGCAACTGCGCTTGGCCGCTACTGGATGGAGCATCCGACCTTCGAGGGCGGCAACGCCATCCTGGCCGACTATAACGCGTTCGAGGTCGACGCCGTCAACGAGGCCTTCTTCTCGCCGACACTCGCCGCCATGGAGCGGCTGCAGATCATGAATTTCGGCATCCGGCTGATCGAGACGCCGTATCCCGGCGTCAAGAGCCTTATCGCCGACCTCGCCTGCACGGCGCCCAGCATGGCGGAATGGATGTCCTACCAGCTCAGTCAGAGACTGCGCTGCGCGGCCCAGCTCTACGTCGCCTGGGAACAGGCGCCGCTGGCCTCCAACCAGATCGAGTTGTCGAAGACCGATGTCGACCATGCCGGCGTGCCGCGCATCGAACTGCACTGGAAGAAATCCGAACTGGAACATCGCACCCTTCTCGAAGGGCTCAGACTGTTCGGCGCAACGCTGATCGAGAAGAATCTCGGCCGCGTGCGCATTGCCGACTGGATCAGCAATGGTCAGGACTATCCGACCAACGACGAGACGGCGGGCCATCACCATATGGGCGGCACGCGCATGGGCACCGACATCAGCAAGAGCGTGGTCGACGCCAACTGCAAGGTGCACGGCATGGACAATCTCTATGTCGGCGGCTCCTCGGTGTTCTGCACGTCGGGTCAATGCAACCCGACGACGACGATCACTGCGCTGGCCTGCCGGCTGGGCGACCATCTCAGCAAGGTGGTCACCGCCTGACGGCTGCAGGGCAGCATGCTGCCTAGGGCAGTTCACCGTTTCACGGAACGGCGATCCGCTCTAACTCTTTGTTTGACGCAATTCCGGACGGAAAACCGTTTCACACTTTTCCTGGAATTGCTCTAGAGCGTCGCCGGGTCGAGCGCCGGCTGGTCCTTGCGCCGGGCGACGATTGCCGCGAAATCGGCGGTCTGGAAGGCATCGCGCAAGGCATCGAAGGACGGCAGCACGAAATAGGCGCGCTGGAACTTGTCGATCTCGTAGCCGGTGCGCATCACCGTTTCCAGGTCGAAGGGCACGTGGTGGGCGTCCTTGCCTTCGACGGCGAACTGCAGCTCGGTAAACGACGACATAAGGCCGGCGCCAAAGGCCTTCAGCGGCTGGCCGGCCTCCCGCATCAGGCCATATTCGGCCGTGTACCAGTAGAGCCGGGAAATCATCTCGTCGCCACCCAGCGCGATGATGTCGCCGGCCTTCTCGCCATACATCTGCATGAAATCGGCGAACACCGGTTGCGACAGCGCCGGCACATGGCCGAAGAAATCATGGAACATGTCGGGCTCGACAATGTAGTCGAGCTCCTGCCTGGTCCGCAGCCAGTTGGTGACCGGGAAGCGGCGATCGGCGAGATGGTCGAAAAACGGAGCCGCGGGAATGAGCCCCGGCACCGCGACGATCTGCCAACCGGTCAGTTTGCGCAGCTTGGCGCTGACCTCGTCGAAGTCGGGAATACGGTCGAGCAGGCCGAGTTTTTCGACGCCGTCGAGGTAGGAATGGTGGGCGAGCTTGCGCGTCAGTCTGGTCTGGCGGTCGCACAGCGTGCGCCACACCGCCTGCTCTTCATCGCTGTAATCGTAACCCTGCGACACGGTGAAATCGGCACGGCAGACCGAGTAGTCGCCGCGCAATCCTTGCGCCGCGCAGTCGCGGGCGTATTCGGCAACGCTCATCGTCGTCATGGTTTTTCTCCTCGCAAAGCAAATGGCCGACGTGTTGAAGGTTAAGCGGGTTTGCGGAGGCGAATCGGTTTTGATGATGGTTCGAATTCGGAAATCGGGATAATATTCACTCATAAATTCCCAGGAAGGAGTGGAAATGCCTCAATTCGATGATTTCGAGATCAAGATGCTCGATGTCCTGCAGCGCGACGGGCGCAAGCCGGTTTCCGAACTGGCGCAAGAGATCGGCCTGTCGACGACACCATGCGCGCGGCGCTTCGAGGCGCTGCAGGAGGCCGGCATCATCAAGGGATTTGCCGCCGTGATCAGCCGCCGCGCTGTCGGGCTGATGGTCGAGGTGTTCATCCAGGTGCGCCTCGTCAGCCACAGCGACGGCTCGCCCGAAAGCTTCATCGCCGCCGTGCAGCGCATGGACGAGGTTTCCTCGTGCTGGACGATGACCGGCGACCATGACTTTCTGCTGCATGTCATGGTGCCGTCGGTCGACGAGCTCAACGCTTTCGTCATGCACCGGCTGATGCGGCTCGACGGCGTGCGCGACGTCCACACGCAGTTGGTGCTGCAGAACATCAAGGGCCCGGGCCATGTGCCGCTCGGGCATCTCAGGCGATGACAATGCCTGCCCTTCGCACTCCTTGAGGAAAAGCTGCACGCAAACTGCTGAAACGGGCCAAGCGCGTGTCCACATCGCCGGCCAGCTTGTGCGGGCCAACTGCCCAGGAGGTCCGCCATGAAAATCGTCCTGATCAATCCGCCGCACACCGCCATCGGCAGCCGCGTGCCCGACGATCACCTGCCGCCGATCGGCCTGCTGGCGATCGGCGGGCCGCTGATCGATGCCGGCCATCAGGTGCGCCTCGTCGACGCCGAGTTCGGGCCTATGCCGCTCGATGACGTCGTGCGCAGCGCACTGGAGGACCACCCCGACTTCGTCCTGATCGGCCATTCCGGCTCGACCTCGGCGCATCCGACCGCCTTGGCGATCGCGCGCATGATCAAGGAGCGCGAGCCGGCGACCATCATCATCTATGGCGGCGTTTTCCCGACCTATCATTGGCGCGACATCCTGGCCGCTACCGATGCCTTCGACTTCATCGTGCGCGGCGAGGGCGAAGCGACGGTGGTGGCGCTGGTCGAAGGGCTGGAAATGCGCCAGCCGCCGGCGAGCGTGGCCGGCATCGCCTATCGCGACGATCTCAGCCGCCCCTTCGCCACACAGGCGGCGATGACCATTGCCGACCTCGACGCCTACCGCGTCGGCTGGGAACTGATCGACCATACCAGTTACAGCTACTGGGGCGGCAAGCGGGCCGTGGTCATGCAGTTTTCGCGCGGCTGTCCGCATCTGTGCAACTATTGCGGCCAGCGCGGCTTCTGGACCCGCTGGCGGCATCGCGATCCGGTGAAATTCGCCAGGGAGATCGCATGGCTGCATCGCCAACATGGCGTCGAGCTCATCAATCTCGCCGACGAGAATCCGACGGTCTCGAAGAAAGCCTGGCGGGCCTTCCTCGATGCCCTGATCACCGAGAACGTGCCGGTGCTGATCGTCGGTTCGACCCGTGCCGACGACATCGTGCGCGATGCCGACATCCTGCATCTCTACCGCAAGGCCGGTGTCATCCGCTGGCTGCTCGGCATGGAAAACACCGACGAGCAGACGCTTCAGTTGATCCGCAAGGGCGGCAGCACCTCATCCGATCGCGAGGCGATAAGGCTGCTGCGTCTCAGCGGCATCCTGTCTATGGCGACCTGGGTGTCCGGCTTCGAGGACGAAGGGTTTCGCGACCTGTGGCGCGGCTTTCGCCAACTCATCGCCTACGACCCCGACCAGATCCAGGCGCTTTATGTGACGCCGCATCGCTGGACGCCGTTCTTCCGCATCGCGCGGGATCGCAAGGTGATCCAGCAGGATGCGCGCCTGTGGGACTACAAGCACCAGGTGCTGCAGATGACGCGGCTGAAGCCGTGGATGCTGTTCTTCAGCGTCAAGCTGATCGAGCTGGCGGTGCAATCGCGGCCGAAGGCGCTGGCCCGCATCCTGTTCCACAAGGATCCCGAGCAGCGCCATTCGATGCGCTGGTACACACAGATGGGCCGCCGCGTGTGGTTCCGCGAGGTCTGGGGCTTTCTGGTCCGCGACATCAGGGTGAAAGACGGCCCGACGCTGGCCGAATTCTGGGGCGCGCCGCAGGACGCCGAGGAGGAATCGATGTCCGTTCGACGCCCGGCCAGAAAGCCCGCCATTCCCACCATCGACAATATTGAAGATTCCGAGGCGAGAAAGTTAGCCGGCTGACGAGCCCCTCAGGGCACGATCAGCGTGCCGGCGCCATGTTCGGTGAACAGTTCCAGCAGCACCGCATGCGGGGTCTTGCCGTTGAGGATGACGACGCCTTCGACGCCGCGCTCGATCGCTTCGATGCAGGTCTCGACCTTGGGGATCATGCCGCCCGAGACCGTGCCGTCCTTGATCAGCGCCTTGGCCTCGGCCACGGTCAGTTCGTCGATCAGCTTCTTGTTCTTGTCGAGCACACCCGGCACGTCGGTGAGGAACAGCAGGCGCGTCGCCTGGCAGGCGCCGGCAATGGCGCCGGCGAAGGTGTCGGCGTTGATGTTGTAGGTGTGGCCGTCGCGTCCCGGCGCCACCGGCGCCAGCACCGGGATCATTTCGGAGCGTGCCAGAAGATCGAGCAAGGTACGGTCGACCTCGACCGGCTCGCCGACGAAGCCGAGATCGAGCACGCGCTCGATGTTGGAGTCCGGATCGATCATGGTCTTGCGGGCCTTTTCGGCGAACACCATGTTGCCGTCCTTGCCGCACAGGCCGATCGCCCATTCGCCCTCGGCGTTGATCAGCGCGACGATCTCCTTGTTGATCGAACCGGCCAGCACCATTTCGACGATCTCGACCGTCTTCTGGTCGGTGACGCGCAGGCCGCCTTCGAACTTGGATTCGATGCCCATCTTGGCCAGCATGGCGCCGATCTGCGGGCCGCCGCCGTGGACGACGATCGGGTTGACGCCGGATTGCTTGAGCAGCGCGATGTCGCGCGCGAAGGCCTTGCCGAGCTCGATGTCGCCCATGGCATGGCCGCCATATTTCACCACGACCGTCTTGTGCTCGTAGCGCTGCATGTAGGGCAGCGCCCGCGACAACAGGGCTGCCTGCATTTCGGCGGTGGCGGTTATTTCCGTCATCGGCTTTTTTCCCTGGAGATCGGTAAGGACGGCGGCGTCTTAGCGGGAATTGGCGCCGCCCGCAAATGGCTTTGCTGTCATATTCGAGCGCTTCACGACCTCGTCATCGTGTCGGCACCATCAGCGGCGCCCTGCGACCCAGCCAACCCGAGATCTTCTCCATCTGCGCGGCGAGCGACAAAAGCGTCTCCTCGTCGCCCGGACGGCCGGCAGCCTGGACGCCGATCGGCAGGCCGGCGTCGGTGACATGGACCGGCAGGGCGATCGATGGCTGGCCGCTGACATTCTGGATCGCCGGCCAATGGGTGAACCAGAGGCTCTTGTCCATCAACTGGCCGAAGAACGGCTTCAGCTTCAGCAAGGGCGTCAGGTGAAGCTTGTCGAGCAGGTTCTCGATGAGGTCGTCGGCGCCTTTCGGATCCATTGCGCCGCAGGCAAGCGGCGGGTGGGCAATGATCGGCATCAGCACGGCGTCATACTGCGCGGTCTCTGCGATCAGCCGCCGTGAGGCGGCATGCAGCCGCTGCAGGTCGGCATAGGTCTCGCCGGCCGACACCAGTTCGCCGAAGCGGGCGAGCACGCGCGTGGCCCGCTCGATGTCGCCGGCAACGGAACGGCCGACGCGCAGCGCTTCGGCCCGCATCGTGCCAGCGACGGCGGAGGCAACCGTCCTGCAGAAATCGGCGAAGAAATCGCGGCCGATAAAGGGCAAGTCGATCTCCTCGACCGTGTGGCCGCCCTCGCGGGCAAGCGCCACCGCCGTGTCGAGCGCCTTGAGCGTCTCGTCCGAGATCGGCAGGCCAAGCGGCGATTTGCGGTACACGGCCAGACTGAGCTTGCCGGGATCGCGCGCGGCGGCAGCCGCGAACGTGCCTTTCGGCCGCGGCGCGGCATAGGGCGACAGAGGATCGGGCCCGTGGGTCAGGTCGAGCAGCAGCGCGCAATCGCGCACCGAACGGGTGAGCGCATGGTCGACGACCATGCCGTACCAGCTTTCGCTCACCAGGGGCGTCAGCGGTGTACGGCCGCGCGACGTCTTCAGGCCGACAAGTCCGGTGCAGGCGGCAGGCACACGGATCGAGCCGCCGCCATCGGAGGCATGCGCCACCGGCACGACGCCGGCTGCGACCAGTGCTGCCGAACCGCCCGAAGAGCCGCCGCTGGTATGGCCGGTGTTCCACGGATTGCGGGTGATGCCAAAGGCCCTTGATTCGGTCATCAATCGAAGCCCGTGCTCCGGCGATGTCGAGGTGACGATCGGGATAAGTCCGGCAGCGAGATAGCGGTCGGTCAGCGCCGAATTGACGTCGGCCAGCCATGCCGGAATGCGGCTGCCGCCATGCGTCGGCACGCCCTTGATGGCGATGCCAAGATCCTTGATGGCGAAGGGAACACCAGCCAGCGGCAGCGAGGGGTCGACGGTCTTGGCGCGGGCGCGGGCAGCATCGTAGAGCGGTTCGGCCGTGGCATTGATGTCGGGACGGGTGGCCTCGGCGCGGGCAATCGCGGCGTCGGTCAGTTCGACGGCCGAAACCTCGCCCTTGCGGACCAGATTGGCGAGGCCGGTGGCATCTTCTTCCCAAAGGATCCGTTCGACCGACATGCGCGCTCCCCCATCAATGAAGGCAAGCTAGCCAGTGGCAATTCCATTGGCAATCGATCGACGGATCCGGGCCGGCGACACACAAAAGCTTAGGCGTGCACAAGGTTATTTCCGTCGTTGCAAATACATGGCAATCGCCTAATTTGCCTGCAATGACGCCGCAGGACATCACCAAGCTGATCGTTCGGACTTCGATGAAGGATCGGGCCGCGTTCGATCTGCTTTACCGGCAGACCAGCGCGAAACTTTTTGGCGTCTGTCTTCGTGTATTGAACGACCGGGGAGACGCGGAAGAAGCGCTGCAGGAAGTCTTCGTCAAGATATGGACGAAGGCCGACCGTTTTGCTGTTTCCGATCTAAGCCCGATCTCCTGGCTGGTGGCAATCGCGCGCAATCATGCGATCGATCGCATCAGAGCGCGGCGCAAACCCGCCGCCGACATCGATGCCGCGCTCGACGTGGCCGATCCGGCGCCGGGGCCTGAAGCGATGGCGGTGGCGGGCGACGAATCCGAACGTATCCACCATTGTCTCGATGAGCTGGAGAAGGACCGGGCAGCAGCCGTCCGGGGCGCCTATCTCAAGGGCGAGAGCTATGCCGAACTGGCGGAGCGCCATGGCGTGCCGCTGAACACGATGCGTACATGGCTGCGCCGCAGCCTGTTGAAACTCAGAGAATGCCTGGAAAGATGACGCTGGCAGAAGACACAGGACCGGAACGTGGAGGCGACGACCTGCTCGCCGCCGAGTACGTTCTCGGCGTGCTCGATGCCGACGAACGCCAGATCGTCTCTCGCCGCATCGATGCGGATACGGCTTTCGCCCGTCTTGTCGAGGACTGGGAGGTCAGTCTCTCACCGCTTGCCGCCGCCTATCGGGAAGTCGAGCCGCCGGTTTCGGTGAAGACCGCGGTCGACCGCCGCCTGTTCGCTACCGCTGCCGCGGTGAGCAGGCCCGCCGAAGTGCGCGGCGGCCTGTGGTCCAGCCTGGCCTTCTGGCGCGGCCTTGCCGCAGCCGCGGTTGCGGCACTGGCGATTTACATCGCCGTGCCCATTCTCAACCCACCGGTCGAGCAGCCGCAGGCGCGACTCGTCGCTTCGCTGGCCGCCGAAGGCAGCGACGTCAAATATCTTGCCGTCTACGACGCCGCGCATCACGAAGTCGGCCTGTCGCATGTCTCCGGTGAGCGTGCTTCCGGCAAGGACTTCGAGCTGTGGATGATCGAGGGCAAGAACCCGCCGGTCTCGATGGGCGTCATTCCGGCAGGTGCAACGGCGCATATTATCGTCTCGCCGGCGGCCCATCAGAAACTTGCCCAGGGCGCGGTGCTTGCCGTCAGCCTCGAGCCGTCGGGCGGTTCGCCGACCGGACAGCCGACCGGACCGGTGGTTGCCGCTGGCGACCTGAAGAGCATCTGACCGGCTCTTCACCTGAAAAATCACAACAGACTATCATAAGTCTATCCTTCGCTGAACATGCCCATAGACAGCATGTCGGCAGGCGGCCGATGGCTCGGGAAATCCCTCTGCGCCATGGATAAAATCAAAAATCACAATATTTCTGAAACTCGGGCGAGTTTGTTCCGTATCTCCTCGCGTCCCCAAAAATGGGAAGAGAAAAACCCGAGGAGTTCGACATCATGCGTAGATACGCCACCCTTTTGCTCGCCGGTACGATCGCCGTTTCGGCCCTTGCCACCGCCGCCTACGCCGAAAACCCGATGGTTGGCGGCGCCGCCATGTATGCCAACAAGAACATCGTCGAGAACGCCGTGAACTCGAAGGATCACACCACCCTGGTCGCCGCCGTGAAGGCCGCCGGCCTTGTCGAGACGCTGCAGGGCGCCGGTCCGTTCACCGTGTTCGCGCCGACCAACGAAGCCTTCGCAGCCCTTCCGGCCGGTACGGTCGAGACGCTGCTCAAGCCCGAAAACAAGGACAAGCTCACCAAGATCCTGACCTGCCATGTCATCGGCGCCAAGGCGATGGGAGCAGATGTCGCCGCGATGGCCAAGGCTGACGGCGGCACCCACAAGGTCAAGACGGTCGGCGGCTGCGAATTGTCGCTCAAGGCCGACGGCGGCAAGGTCACGGTCACCGACGAGAACGGCAATGTCGCCAATGTGACGATCGCCGATGTCGAACAGTCCAATGGCGTCATCCACGTCATCGACAAGGTTCTTTTGCCCAAGATGTAACAAGGGGCTTGCTGCCGGCGAACTGACGGCAAGGACCCTCCGTCGATTGCACGATCCCGCTCCCGTGATCCGCAATTGGCCCGTGCACTTCGCGCCCGCCTGCATTCGGATGTGGGAGGGCGCGGAGTGTTCGTTCGAGGGGCTACCGTCACCGGCTTTTGATTTCCGCGCGGCGGTGTAGTTTGGCAAAAGGACATCAGGAGGAACTGGTCATGAACCGTCGCGACTTTCTTTTGAGCGGTGCCGCCGCCATCGGCGTGATCGGGGCCGCGGCAACGATGCTGCGCATGGGCGATCCGCAGGCAGCACAAGCGGCCGAGAGCTTCGAGGTCGTCAAGACCGACGCCGAGTGGAAAGCCATCCTGTCGCCGGCCGCCTTCGACGTGCTGCGCAAGGAAGGCACGGAGTACCCCGGCACCAGCCCGCTGCTCAACGAACACCGCAAGGGCATTTTCGCCTGTGCCGGCTGCGACCTGCCGGTCTATTCGTCGGAGACGAAATTCGATTCCGGCACCGGATGGCCGAGCTTCTGGCAAGAGATCCCCAAGGCGATCGGCACGACCGTGGACAGGTCGCTCGGCATGACGCGTACCGAGGCACATTGCCGCCGCTGCGGCGGCCATCTCGGCCATGTCTTCGACGACGGTCCGGCGCCGACCGGCCTGCGCCACTGCATCAACGGCGTCGCGCTGACCTTCAAACCCGCCACGGCCTGAGTCCATAGACTGGAATGCAAAAAACTCCGGGCTTGCGGCCCGGAGTTTTTTGCGCGGTCAGAGCTTTTCGGGCATGGACTGGAGGAGCTTCCCGAAACCGCTGCCCACGTATCTTTGTCTTGTCGCAATCTCCAAGGGAAAGCGCTGCGCACTTTTCCTGGAATTGCTCCGTATCAGTGCCCCCCACCGCCGCCGCCACCCGGTGCGGCCGGCTTGCGGATCAGCATGGTGAACAGGCCAAGCGTCGCAAACAGCACCGTCAGCATGAAGAACACGTCCATGAAGGACAGCAGCGCCGCCTGCTGCTGGACCATGCCAGACAACTTGGAGATCGCAGCGCTTGTGGCGTCGAGGCCGGGGGTCTGCTCGAAATTGCGGGTCATGTTCTGCAGCTTGGTCTGCGCGGCTTCACTGCCCCATTGCACATGCTCGGAGAGCCTTGCGTAGTGGAAGGCGTTGCGGTCGATCAGCACGGTGTTGATCAGCGCAAGGCCGACGGCACCGCCAAGGTTGCGGGTGAGATTGAACAGGCCGGACGCATTCTTCAGCCGCTCGGGCGGCAAGGTGCCGAGCGCGATGTTGTTGATCGGAACCATGCACAGCATCATCGAACAGCCGCGCAGGATCTGCGGGATGAGCAGCTCATAGAAATCCCAGTCGGCGGTCAGATGCGTCATCCACCAGGTGCCGGTGGCGAAGCCGAAGAAGCCGATCATCATCATCAGGCGCGGGTCCATCTTGTTCGACAGGATGCCCGAGATCGGCGCGGTGAAGAACATCGCCAAGCCGCTGACGAACAGAGCCTCGCCGATCATCATCGAATCGTAGCCGCGGATGCGCCCGAGGAACACCGGGTAGAGATAGGTCAGGCCGTAGAGACCGATGCCGATGACGAACGAGAACAGCGAGCCGAAGGCGAAGTTGATGTTGGTGAAGGCCTTCAGGTCGACGATCGGCTCCTCGGCGGTGAATACGCGCCAGAAGAACAGGACCGCGCCGACGGTCATGACGACGGCGCAGATGAAGACGCCCTGGTCCTGCAGCCAGTCATTGTTGGGGCCTTCCTCGAGCACATATTCCATGCAGCCCAGGAAAGCCGCCATGCCGGCGAGGCCCCACCAGTCGAACTTGCTGAACAGCTTGAGGTTGGGCTTGTCGAAGTCGATCAGCGTCCAGGCCGCCGTTGTCACCAGGATGCCGGGCACGACGTTGACCAGGAACAGCCAATGCCAGGACATGGCATGGCTGATATAGCCACCGACGGTCGGGCCGATGGTCGGCGCCAGCGTCGCCACGAGGCCGATCATCGGCGAGACGACGGCGCGGCGCGAGGGCGGGAAGATGGTGAAGGCAGCGGCAAAGACGCTCGGTATCATGCCGCCGCCGATGAAGCCCTGGACGGCGCGGTAGACGATCATCTGGTCGATGTTGGTGGCGGTCGCCGCCAGCGCACTGGCCGCGGTGAAGCCCGCCGCCGAGATGGTGAACAGCACGCGCGTCGACAGCATCCGGCTGAGAAAGCCGGACAGCGGGATCATCACCACTTCGGCGATCAGGTAGGCGGTCTGCACCCACGGAATTTCGTCGGAGCTGGCGCTCAGGCCGGCCTGGATCTCCGACAGCGAGGCGGAGACGATCTGGATGTCGAGGATGGCCATGAACATGCCGAACACCATCGCCAGGAAGGCGATGACGCGCCGCGTCGAAATGGTGTCAGGCACAGCCGGCCTCGCCGGCGGCGCTCCTGCTGTCAGGGTTGCGGTTGCCATGGCATTGCTCCCCGGCCGCCGCTCAATTCGACGCTGCCACTGACGCCGACCCGGATGGGGCGGTGCGGCTGTCGACGGCGACGACGACGCTCAGGCCGGCGCGCAGCTTACCGCTCTTCAGCGCATCGGCCGGCACATCGATGCGGACCGGAACGCGCTGCACGACCTTGGTGAAGTTGCCGGTGGCATTTTCGGGCGGCAGCAGCGAGAACACGGCACCCGAAGCCGGCGCCAGCGACGAAACGGTTCCCTCGAAGTCCTGGCCGTCGGTCGCATCGACCGAGATCCTGACCTTCTCGCCGGGAACCAGCCGGGCAAGTTGTGTCTCCTTGAAGTTGGCGACAATGTAGAGCTTGTCCATCGGCACGATGACGGCGAGCTTCTGGCCGGGGCTGACAAGGTCGCCCTGCTCGACCGAGCGGTTGCCGACGATGCCGTCATATGGCGCCTTGAGCACGGTGAAGGAAAGATCGCGCAGCGCCTTGTCATGGCTGAGCTGCAGGGACGCCAGCGTGCTCGCCGATTCCGCGCGCTGCGCCTGCAGCACGCCGATATTGGCTTGCGCGGCGGCGATCTGTGCGTCGGCGCCGACAAGGGCGGCATCGGCCTGCTGGACCGCGGTCTGGGCGTCGTCCAGCTGCGCCTGTGTGCCGACATGGGTCTTGAGCAGCTGCGAGGCGCGCGCCGCGACCTTGGCTGCGTTGTCGGCCGCGGCCTGGTCGGCGACCTTCTGCGCCTGGGCCTGCTGCAGCGAGGCGCGGGCCGCGTCGGTCTGGGCGTCGATACGGTCGAGCGTCTTGCTCAAGGTGGCGATCTGCGCCTCGGCCTGGGCGACGGCAATCTTGTAATCGCCGTCATCGACGACGAGCAGCGGATCGCCGGCCTTGACCAGCTGGTTCTCGCTGACCTTGACCTGATCGACATAGCCGGAAATCTTGGGCGAGATGAACGCCATGTCCGCCTGGACATAGGCATCGTCCGTCGAGATCATGAAGCGGCCCGTTGTCCAGTAGTCGTACCCATACCAGGCGCCGGCGCCCAACAAGGCAACACCGATGACCGGCAGCAGGAAGGAACGCACCGAACGCTTCTTCCTGGCCGGAGCCTCTGCCGGCGGCGACGAGACGGGCTGGACAGGTACTTCCGGTGCTTCCGTCGCTGGCGCAACCTTGGCGTTGGGGAAGGGACGGACTTCGGCAGTGGTCGGCGCGTTCGAGGACATGACATCTCTCTAAAGTTATAATATAATACTGAACCGTTCGGTTCGATCCGGCCGTTGACATAGCGCGTAAAGAGGACCATATCAAGGGCAATCGAACCGCTTGGTTCGAATTATTTTCGAGGTGTGACTTTCATGGCCGAGACCCCGCCCAATGTCGAAAACGAGTCGTGTGACGACCTGTTGGAAAGCTTGCGTCGTGGCCGCCCGGCCGCGGGGCAGGATCCGGCCAAGCGCAGCCAGATCATCGACGGCGCCCGTCGTGTCTTCATCGACAAGGGCTTCGAAGCCGCCTCGATGAACGACATCACCCGCGAGGCCGGCGTCTCCAAGGGTACGATCTACGTCTACTTCGCCAACAAGGAAGAGCTGTTCGAGGCGCTGATCGAGGAAGAGCGCGGCACCATCTTCAAGAACATGTATGACGTGCTGGACAACGCCGACAACCTGCGCGAGACGCTGGTGAAGTTCGGCAAGGTGCTGGCTCTCAAGATCACGTCGGCCAAGGTCGTCCAAGCGCAGCGCACGGTGATCGGGGCATCAGACCGTATCCCCGACATGGGCGCGCGTTTTTACGAGCGCGGTCCCAAGCGTGGCCACGACAAGGTCGCGGCCTTTCTCAATGCCGCCATCGAGCGCGACCTGCTGCGCATCGACGATGTCGATCTTGCCGCCTATCAGTTCACCGAACTGTGCCTGGCCGGTCTGTTCCGCCAGTGCATCTTCGCCTACCGCACCAAGGCCCCGACCCAGGACGAGATCGACCACATCGTCAGGTCAGGCGTCAGCATGTTCCTGAAGGCCTACGGCACCGAAAGGCTTGTGGCGGAAGAAGGCCATCAGACGATTGCTATCGAGGCCAAGCCCTAGCCAGACCATGCTCTAACTCTTTGTTTAGACGCAATTCTGAACGGAAAACCGCTTCACACTTTTCCTAGAATTGTTCTAAGGTGCGGATGCTTTAGCCGCCATTGGCGGCAAGCACGATGGCTGCCTGCAATTCCTGAAGGCCCTCGGCCTTTTCAGAAGAGGTGGCCAGCACGAACGGGAACGCCGCCGGCCGCTTCTTGATCTTTGCCAGCGTCTCCTCGATCAGCCTCGGCACGCCGGCAGTCTTGATCTTGTCGGTCTTGGTCAGCACGATCTGGTAGGACACCGCCGCCTTGTCAAGCAGCGACAGCACTTCGTCGTCCTTGGCCTTGATGCCATGACGGGCGTCGATCAGCACATAGACGCGTTTCAGCGTGACCCGGCCCTTGAGGTAATCGAAGACCAGCTTGGTCCACTCGTCGACCTTCTCCTTCGGCGCGGTGGCGTAGCCGTAGCCGGGCATGTCGACCAGCGCCAAGGGCGGCAGGTCGGCGCCCTCGCCCGAAAATCCATCCGGCACGAAATAGTTGAGCTCCTGCGTGCGCCCCGGCGTGTTGGAAGTGCGCGCCAGCCCCTTCTGGTTGACCAGCGCGTTGATCAGCGACGACTTGCCGACATTCGAGCGGCCGGCAAAGGCGATTTCCGGCGGCCCTTCCGGTGGCAGGAACTTCATCGCCGGCACGCCGCGGATGAAGATCCACCCTCGCGTAAACAGTTCGGTGCCGATTATGCTGCTGTTCAGAGCGTTCAAGCTGCTGCCTCCAGAAGAGAAATATTGGCACCCCGGATAGCATCGAGGTTGCGGCTGACCTTGTCTACCGGCCAGTCCCACCACGCCACCGCCAGCAGCCGCCTGATTGTCCGGTCGTCGAAACGCATCTTTACCACCTTGGCCGCGTTGCCGGCGACGATCGCATAGGGCGGCACGTCGTGCGTCACCACTGATTTCGCAGCGACGATGGCGCCGTGGCCGATTTCCACCCCGGGCAGGATCACCGCCTCCATGCCGATCCAGACGTCGTTGCCGACGATGGTGTCGCCGCGCACCTCCTTCGACCAGGTCGCCGGATCAAAACCCTTTTCCCAGCCATGGCCGAAAATATTGAACGGATAGGTCGAAAAGCCGGACATGGCGTGGTTGGCGCCGTTCATGATGAAGCGCGCGCCCTCGGCGATGGCGCAGAACCTGCCGATGATCAGCTTGTCGCCTATGAACGGATAGTGATGCAGGACGCATTTCTCGGCGAATTTGTCCGGCCCGTCGGGGTCGTCATAATAGGTGAAGTCGCCGATCTCGATGTTCGGCGCGTTCACCAGTCCCTTGAGGAAGCCGACGCGGGTATGCATCGGGATCGGGTGCTTGATGTCTGGGTTGGGTCCGTCCATGTCGAAATCCGTCAGAGAAATGGCCGCCAGGTGCATCCGAAACTCGAATGCGCCCGTTCAAAATAGCGTGATCCGCCCTATAGCACCAATCGGGCGACGAGCGAGCTTTCCTTGACGGCCTTGCTCATTTGCTGCCGCGGCAAATCACGATCGGATCGGACAGCGCACTGTCGAAACCGCTGCCCTGATAGACGGTGACATTCGTGGCGCCGGGCGGCAGCATGAAGCTGCCTTCAACGATTTTCTGGTCGCCGGCCGGCATGTGGAGAGCCCAGCTATAGGTGCAAAACTGAGGCGGCGCCTGGGGTTCGACGTGGCTGCAGTTCAATTGCGCGCCACCCAGCATGGCGGCGCCGCCGCAACTGACGGCGCCCTTTGCGAGCGCAATGCCCGGCCATCCCGCAATGGCCGCCACGGTCGCGATCTTCAGCCAATTCATCGTCGTATCCTTGCCCGGCAACAGCCCGCTACCTGAGCCTTTGGGTGGGTCGCAGCCCATGCGTCATTTTTTCCAGGCGGGCTTAGTCCGTCTTGCGCACCGCGTCCAGCAAGATTATGTGCATGATGATAATAAGCATGCTCACTAACAGTCGCGCCGAAAAACTCCAGTACCTCCCATGCCATCGTCACCCAACATCAGCTTCGTGCTGCACGATGTCGCGCGCCTGCTTCGAAAGCGGTTCGAGCAGAGGTCGCGGGCATCGGGGCTGACCCGCGCCCAGTGGCAGGTGCTGGCCTATCTCAGCCTGCATGAAGGCATCCACCAGAACAAACTGGAGGACCTGATCGAGATCACGCCGATCACGCTCGCCCGGCTGCTCGACAAGATGGAAGCAAGCGGCTTCATCGAGCGCCGGCCCGATCCCGCTGACCGCCGGGCATGGCTGCTGTACCTGAAGCCGCAAGCCCATCCACTGATCGAAATCATGCGCGGCAATGGGCGGAAGACGCGTGACGAGGCCTTTGTCGGCCTTTCCGCGGATGCGCAACTGCATCTGCTGCAAACCCTATCCCTCATCAAATCCAATCTGCTCGCGGCTTGCGCCCAGCCTGCCGCCGACCGGGAGAAAACACATGGCTGAATCAACCTCACCAAAGAAGCCTGTCGAAGAAGACGGATCCGCCGCCGACCGGGCGCGCGACCAGGTCATCCGGCTGGACAGCGAACGCGAGCAAAGGCGAGCCAGCACCGTCATCGACAATGACGAGCTCGAAGCACCGGTCGCCCTGGAGCCGGCGGCGCTCGAGGCTCCGTCCAAGGAGCCACGCCAGGCCGGGGTTGCGGTGGCGCCTCCGGCGCCGGTCAAGCCCAAGCGCGGCCGGGCACGGCCGATCCTGTTTGCCCTGCTTCCGTTCGCGCTGGTCGTCGGCGGCTATTACTACGTCATCGGCGGCCAGGTCATGACGACCGACAATGCCTACATCCAGGCGCAGTCGCTCGGCGTTTCCACCGATGTCTCCGGCACTGTGTCCGAGATCGACGTGCACGAGAACGAGGCGGTGAAGAAGGACCAGGTGCTTTTCCGGTTGCGGCCGGCCTCTTTCGAAACCGCTCTTGCCGCCGCCCAGGCACAGCTCGGCACAGTGCGCAACCAGGTGCTGACCTTGCAGGCGAGCTACCAGCAGTCGCAGGCGCTGATCGAGCAGGCGCAGGCCGACATCCCCTATTACGAGGCCGCTTTCCAACGCCAGCAGGATCTGCTCAAGACCTCCACCTCCTCCAAGGCGACCTTCGATAGCGCCCAGCACGACCTCGTCGCCGCCCGCCAGAAAGTGTCCGTTGCCCAAGCGCAGGCACAGGCGACGCTTGCCCAGCTCGGCGGCGACGCCAGCCAGCCGGTGGAGAAGAACCCGTTCTATCTCCAGGCGCAGTCGGCGGTGGACGACGCCCAGCGCAACCTTGCCGATTCCATCGTCAAGGCGCCATTCGACGGCATCGTCACCAATGTCGACGCGCTTCAGGTCGGCAAGTACCTGCCGGCTTCGCAGCCGGCGTTCAGCCTGATTTCGGCGACCGAGCTGTGGATCGCGGCGGAGCCTAAGGAAACCGAACTGACCTATGTGCGGCCGGGACAGACGGCGACGATCAGCGTCGACAGCTATCCCGGTGCCGTCTGGCACGGCAGGGTCGTCTCGATCAGCCCGGCGTCGTCGTCGAGCTTCTCGCTGCTTCCGGCGCAGAACACCACCGGCAACTGGGTCAAGGTCGTGCAACGCATTCCGATGCGCGTGACGGTGGACGATCTCCAGGGCAAGCCGCCGCTGCGCGGCGGGATGAGCGTCGTGGTCGGCATCGATACCGGCCATGCGCGCGGCCTGCCGGACTTCGTGACGGACCTCCTCGGTCGGTTCGGACAAAAGTCATGACCGGCGCGTCCGCGACAGGTGGCGTGGTCGCCAATCGCGGCGCCATCACCGCCTGCGTGATCCTGGCCGTGATCATGCAGGCGCTGGACACCACCATCGCCAATGTGGCGCTGCCCTATATCCAGGGCAGCGTTTCGGCGAGCGCCGACCAGATAAACTGGGTGCTGACGTCCTACATCGTCGCGGCAGCCGTCATGACGCCGCCTTCGGGCTATCTTGCCAATCGCTTCGGCCGCAAGCGCATCCTGCTGATCTCGATCACCGGCTTCGTCGTCGCGTCGGTGCTGTGCGGCTTCGCGCAGTCGCTGCCGCAGATCGTCGGCTTCCGCCTGCTGCAAGGCCTGTTCGGCGCAGCCCTGGTGCCGCTGGCGCAGAGCATCCTGCTCGACATCTACAGCGTCGAGGAGCGCGGCTCGGCGATGGCGCTGTTCGGCGTTTCGGTGATGGTCGGGCCGGTGCTCGGGCCGGTCATCGGCGGCTGGCTGACCGAGAATGTCAGCTGGCGCTGGGTGTTCTACATCAACGTACCGATCGGCGCGCTGGCTTTCGCCGGCGTCTCGATGTTCGTCCAGGAAACCAAGACGGACCTCAAGGCCAGGCTGGACTGGCTGGGCTTCGGCATGCTCAGCGTCACCATCGCGTCGCTGCAGATGTTCCTCGATCGCGGCGAGCAGCTCAACTGGTTCTCGTCGTCCGAGATCATCGTCGAGGCGCTGATCTGCGCGTCGGCCTTCTACATCTTCCTCGTCCACACCTTCACCGCCAAAAACACCTTCGTGAACCCGCGGCTGTTCCTCGACAGGAATTTCGCCGTCGGCATGATCTTCATCTTCATCATCGGCATCACCTATCTGGCCTCGCTGGCCCTGATGACGCCCTATCTGCAGACGCTGATGGGCTATCCGGTGGTGACGGCCGGCATCGTCATGGGGCCGCGCGGTCTCGGCACCATGGCTTGCATGTTCCTGGTCGGCAGGCTGATCGGCAAGGTGGACACACGCTGGCTGCTTCTAACCGGCCTGCTGGTCACCGCCTGGGCGATGTACGACATGACCGGCTGGACGCCTGACGTCTCGCAATGGACGATCATCAGCACCGGCTTCATCCAGGGCGCGGGCCTGGGTTTCCTGTTCGTGCCGCTGACCACCATCACCTTCGCCACGCTGGCGCCGGAGCGGCGCGCGGAAGGCACAGGCCTTTACAATCTGTCACGAAACATCGGCTCCAGCGTCGGCATCTCGGTGGTCACCGCGCTGTTGACGCAGAACGTGCAGATCAACCACGCCAACATCGCCACCTATGTGACACCCTACAACCAGGCGTTCAGCAATCCGGCGATCTTCCAGGCAATGGATCCCTACAGCGCCGCGGGCCGCGCCGCGCTCGACGGCGTGGTGACGCTGCAGGCCACGATCATCAGCTATATGAACGACTTCAAGCTGATGATGATCCTGTCGCTTGCCGCCATTCCGCTGGTTCTGTTGCTGCGCAAGCCGGCGACTCCGGCCAAGATCGACCACAGCGCCGTGATGGAGTGACGACGCTCGAAACTTATCCGGCTGCACAGGCAACAGCCAAAAAGAAACCGGGGTCCTGTGAGGGACAGGACCCCGGCCGATGCCGATACGACTTCCCAAGAAACATGGCACCTCGTCATGAGGCGGGGATGGCAGGCCCGAGAAAGCCCCAACGGACCTGCCTTGATCCCCTTTGCCGAAAGCCGTTACTTCGGCAACAACACCTTGTTGACGACATGGATGACGCCGTTCGACTGGTTGACGTCGGCGATCGTCACTCGCGCCTCGCCGCCTGACTCATCCATGATGTAGAGCTTGCCCTTCTTGACTTCGGCGGTCAGCGTGTCACCGGAGACGGTCTTCATCTCGTACTTGCCGCCCATAGCCTTGGCCTTCTTCATCATCTCGGCGCCGGAGATCTTGCCGGCCACGACATGCGCGGTCAGCACCTTGGTGAGCTTGCCCTTGTTCTCCGGCTTCAGCAGCGTGTCGACGGTGCCCTTGGGCAGTTTCGCAAACGCTGCGTTGGTCGGGGCAAAGACGGTGAACGGGCCAGCGCTTTGCAGCGTGTCGACCAGGCCGGCAGCCTTGACCGCGGCGACCAGCGTCGTGTGGTCCTTCGAATTGACGGCGTTCTCGACGATGGTCTTGGTTGTGTACATCGGCGCGCCGCCGACATTCGGGTTCTTGGCATAGGCGGGCGCGGCAATCGCCACGCCGGCGACGAGTGCGGAAAGGGCGATGATCCTGAATGACGGCAAGCGCATGTGGTCTTCCTCCGTGTGAGGGCTGATCGGAATTGATAGCCTTTGGAAACGCACGGGCAGTCACGCCGCCGACGCGGCGCAAGTTTCGCCGATCACGGGAACGTGATGCCGGAGCTGCTTAAACGAAAAGCCCCGCGCGAGGCGGGGCTTTGAAGGCTGGAGAAAGCGCTGCGCCTTCTATTCGGCCGGTGATGGTTTCTTTCGGAACAGCGCGACCAGATTGTCCCACAGCTCGATCTTGGCACCCTGGCGCTTCATGATGATGCCCTGTTGGAGGATCGACAGCGTGTTGTTCCAGGCCCAGTAGATGACCAGGCCGGCCGGGAACCCCGCCATCATGAAGGTGAAGATGACAGGCATCCAGGTGAAGATCGCAGCCTGCGTCGGATCCGGCGGCGTCGGGTTCATGCGCATCTGCAGGAACATGGTGACGCCCATGATCAACGGCCAGACGCCGATCATCAGCATGTGCGGCAGGGTGACCGGGATCAGGCCGAACAGGTTGAACAGCGACGTCGGATCGGGCGCGGCCAGATCCTGGATCCAGCCGAAGAACGGCGCGTGCCGCATTTCGATGGTGATGTAGAGCACCTTATAGAGCGAGAAGAAGACCGGGATTTGCAGCGCCACCGGCCAGCAGCCGGCAAGCGGGTTGATCTTCTCGGTCTTGTACAGCTCCATCATCGCCTGCTGCTGCTTCATCTTGTCGTCCGCGTATTTCTCGCGGATCTCGAGCATTTTCGGCTGCACCTTCTTCATATTCGCCATCGACGCGTACGACTTGTTGGCGAGCGGATAGAAGATGGCCTTGACGATGACGGTGGTGGCGAGAATGGCCAGGCCGAAATTGCCGAAGAATTTGTAGAGCGTGTCGATCAGCCAGAACATCGGCTTGGTGATGAAGTGGAACCAGCCCCAGTCGATCAAAAGGTCGAACCGCTTGATATGACGGTCTTCCGCATAGGCGTTGATCTTCCCGACTTCCTTGGCGCCCGCGAAGATCTCGCTCTCCACCGTCGCCGACTGGCCGGCATCGACGGTGATCGGGTCGGTGAGGAAGTCGGACTGGTAGCGATGGCGGCCGTCCTCGAAATAGGCATAGCGCGGCTGGAACGGCTGCTTCTCGGTCGGCACCAGCGTCACCGCCCAGTATTTGTCGGTGATGCCGAGCCAGCCGTCGGTCGACTTGCCCGGCGTGAACTGCTTGTCCTTCTCGATGGACGCGTATTTGTGTTCCTGCAGGCCTTCCGTGCCGGTGAAGCCGATCAGGCCCTCATGCAGCACATAGGTGCTTGCAACGAGCGGCTTGTCGAAGCGGGTGACGCGGCCGTAATTGGACAGCGAGACGGCGGCCGTGCCGGCATTCTGCACCGTGTCGGACACCGTGAACATGTAGTTGGTGTCGACGGAAAAGGTGCGCTTGAAGGTCAGGCCCTTGTCGTTCGAATAGGTCAGCGTGACCGGGGTCGTCGGCGTCAGTGTCGCATTGCCGTCGACAGCCCACACTGTTTCGGGACCGGGCACCGCGCCGGTCTTGTCGTTGCCGACGAAGCCGATCTCGGCATAGTAGCCATTGGGCAGTGCCGCCGGGTTGAGCAGGCTGATCTCGGGCGAGTTCTTGTCGACCGTCTCGGTGTAGTGCTTGAGCTTGAGGTCGTCGAGACGGGCACCGGTCAGGTTGATCGAACCCTCGAGGCTCGGCGTGTCGATCTTCGCGCGGGTCGTCGTGGCGAGCGCCTGTTCGCGGCCGGCCGGCTTCACGGCATCGGTGCCGGGTGCGTTGGGAATGGCGCCAGGGGCGGCGGGCGTTCCGGTGTCGGTACCGGGACTGGTGCCGGCGGCCTTCTTCTGCTCCTCGACGCGCTGCTGTTCGACGCGGGCGGCCTCGCGCTGCGCTTCGCTGCGCGGCAACACATAAAAATATTGCCATACCGCCAGGATCAGCACCGACAGCGCGATGGTGATGAAGAAGTTCCGGTTGTTTTCCATCGAAAGCCCTTGGCCTATCGTGTTCCGCGCAGTCGGCGGGAGAGTTCGGCCTTCAACTGGCCGAACGGAGTGGTAAGCACGTCTTCGCGCCCGACGATGACATAGTCATTGCCAGGCGCCATGTCACTTGCGGCGTGCGTACGGACGGCTTCTCGCAGCCGCCGCCGGACGCGGTTGCGGACAACCGCATTGCCGACCTTCTTGGTGACGGTGTAGCCGACGCGCGGCGACAGGCCGTCGCCGCGGTCGAGAACTTCGACGAGAAAAAGCCGCCCGCGTCGTTTTTCACCACGACGGACAGCCAGGAATTCCGCGCGCTTCAGAAGCCGCTTGGGATTTGGTCCCACTGGCTTGCCGGATGCGGGCAACGATCTCGTCTTCCGTTCAGGCGCTGAGCCGCTTGCGACCGCGGTTGCGGCGAGCTGCGACGACGCCGCGACCACCCTTGGTGGCCATGCGGGCACGAAAGCCGTGCCGACGTTTGCGGACGAGTTTGGACGGTTGGTAGGTACGCTTCATTTGTTTTAATACCGCGGGGTGCGGCCCTTCTTGATTCTGTCACTGTGTAACAGGAGCTTTGCCGGGCCGGCTTTGGCGCGATCGAAACCGCGCCGGGACGAATGGCCCGAGCGTGTGCGGGCTTATAGAAAGAAGGCTTTTGGAAGTCAATCCGGAGTCGTCGGGCCGAAAGCTTCGCCATTCAGGCCGGTTTATGTTTGCGACCAAGGATGAAATTGGCAAAAAAGCCGTAATCGCCTAATCTGCGTTGATCAAGTGATCGTGAAGACATTAGCCGCATGAGCGAAACCATACAGGCCCAGGAAGGGATCGGCACGGCGGGGTCCACCGAGGCGCCGGCCAGCGTGCGCACGGTTCCGCTGTCGCGCGGCCTGTCGACCAAGCTGCTGCTGCTGACCATCGTCTTCGTGCTGCTGGCCGAAGTGCTGATTTTCCTGCCTTGGATCGCGAGCTACCGGCTGAACTGGCTGAAGGAGCGGCTGAGCACGGCGGCGGCGGTGTCGATCGTGCTGGTGCAGGGTGAACCCACCTCGCTGTCGCGCACGGCGCAGAACGACGTGCTGATGGCGATCGGCGCCAAGGCGATCGCGGTGCGCGACGGAGGCGTCTCGCGGCTGCTGGTGGTGGCCGAAATGCCGCCGAAGGTCGACGAACACATCGATATCGCCTCGATCGGCATGATCAAGGGCATGACCGGCGCGCTCGACACGTTGTTTTTCGGCGGCGACCGGATGCTGCGCGTCTTCGGTCCGGTCGGCGAGTCCGACAAGGAGTTCGAGCTGATCATGCCCGACAACAGCCTGCGCAATGCGATGCTGCGCTATTCGCGCAACGTCGCCTTCGTCTCGCTGCTGATCTCGCTGTTCACCGCCATGCTGGTCTACGCCGCCATCGACCTGATCATGATCGGGCCGATCCGGACGATGACGCGCTCGATGCTATCTTTCTCCGAGGCGCCCGACGATCCCGGGCGGATCATCCATCCGGCTGCCCGCGCCGACGAGATCGGCGTTGCCGAGCGCGAGCTGTCGCAGATGCAGGAACGGCTGCAAAAAATGCTCTCCGAGCAGAAGCATCTTGCCGATCTCGGCCTGGCGGTTTCCAAGATCAACCATGACATGCGCAACATCCTGGCTTCGGCGCAGCTGATGTCGGACCGCTTGCGTCAGGTCAAGGATCCGACGGTGCAGGCCTTCGCGCCGAAACTGCTGCGCGCGCTCGACCGCGCCGTGTCTTATTCCGAAGGCGTGCTTCACTACGGCCGCACGCAGGAGCCGCCGCCGGCGCGCCGACGCCTGAGGCTGCGGCAACTGGTCGAGGACGTGCACGGCCTGCTGGACATCGAGCAAGGCATCGAGTTCGTCAATTCGGTCGAGCCGGCCTTCGAGGTCGATGCCGATTCCGACCAGTTGTTCAGGGTGCTGACCAATCTGTGCCGGAATTCCGTGCAGGCGATGGCGGCCGACAGTGAAAGCGCCCTGGTGCGCCGCCTGGCGGTGTCGGCCGTGCGCCTGGGCAGCGTCAGCCGCATCGCCGTCAGCGACACCGGCCCCGGCCTGCCGCCCAAGGCGCGCGAAAACCTGTTCGCGGCCTTTCGCGGCTCGGCGCGCAGCGGCGGCACCGGCCTTGGCCTGGCAATCGCGCACGAACTGATCCGCGCGCATGGCGGCACGGTCGAGCTGGTCGAGAGCATTGGCGGGCGCACCACATTCGCCGTCACCATCCCCGACCAGCCGGTCCGGCTCGACCAGGCCCGCAACGGCCTGCGCCGCCCGGCGTGAGGTTCTTGACCGGTTTCCGCTTGGCAACACCTAGCTTTTCGGTCTCACCCCTTCCTTCCAGAAACATGTCGCCCGCGAAACGGCCTTTTGCCCTGAGAGGCCGGCATGCATGGAAAGCGCATCGTCTGAACCACCCAGACACGATGCGCTTTGGTTGTTTTGAGGCGCCGAGAAGCGAGCTGTCATTGCCGGATGACACGCCTGCGACAAAACTTTTGCCGGATCGGCTTGCTTTTCGGAAATTCAGTCGCTAGGGAACACGTCTCGTCGCGACCGGTCGTTCACGATCGGATCGCGGGGTCATGGAAAGCATGGCCTGTTGCGCGCCCGTAGCTCAGCTGGATAGAGCACCAGACTACGAATCTGGGGGTCAGGAGTTCGAATCTCTTCGGGCGCGCCAAAACCATTCATCGTTTCTATGCGACGATATAGCTGCCGAATTGGTGCCTACGCGACGAGCGGGGAATAGCCTGCGAGCGAAAAAGCGTAGAAACGGCGGCGTTAGGCAGTAAAGAGTTCGAATCTCTTCAGATTGGCGGAGTTCCGACGCGGTCGGGGCGGAGCTCCAAGCGGTGATTGGCGATGTGGATGGTGCCGACGACGATCTAACAGCGATCTCCCGATAGGCGAGCATCATTTGTATCAGATCATGGATCGAGGTCAGCAGGCGCTCATGCCACTTGGTCGGCGTGCGTCAGTCACTCGAAACCTGCTTCGGTTTTGTCCGGCATCCGCGGCATTGTCCCCGTGCGCAGCGGCCTTCCCGGGTTCAGGAAAGCATTTCGACGCGCAGCGGATGTTCTCCGCGCGTCAGAAGGGGCGCCGGGCCCTGGTCCAGTCGCCCGAGCCGGATCAGGCCGCGCGACCAGCGGTAGGGACCATGAAACATCGCCAGATTGCCCCAGGGGGCGTAGTAGCAGAGATCGCCAGTCGCCTCGTTGCCGAAGCGACCGCTGCCTTCCTCGGTGAGCTTGCGCGGCAGGTAGGCGATCTTCTCGTTGGTCGAATAGTCGTCGATCGTCAGATCCAGCGGCAGGATCGAGACCAGATCGTGCGCGGAAGGATTGTCCTCCAGCGTCGCCGTGAAATCCTGATCCCCGAAGATGAATCTAAGGCGCATGGTGGCTCCTTTCCTATCCGTGGCTGCGTCGGTCTGAGAGCGCACCGAAGAGGGGAGCGCGAGGCTGGCAGCACCTGCCAGCAAGGTGCGGCGTGAAAGCCATACGGCGGCGCGTGTCATTTAAAGTCTCCCGGTGGTGCGGCCATGTCCATCGTTCCTGCACACGGCCGCACCTTTCGACGATACGACCTGGTCAGGCAGCGAGATGCTGGTTGAAGAAGCTGGTCAGCTTGTCGAACGGGATCACGTCCACCTTGTCGTAAAGATCGGTGTGGCTGGCGCCTGGAATGATCATGAGTTCCTTCGGCTCCGCCGCTGCCGCGAAGGCGGTTTCGCTGAAGTAGCGCGAATGGGCCTTTTCGCCATGGATGAACAGGATCGGGCGCGGCGAGATTTCCGCGATGTAGGTCAGGATCGGCATATTCATGAACGACAGCGGCGTGGTCTGCGTCCAGGAATTGCCTGAGTTGACCGCGCGCGCATGGTAGCCGCGCGGCGTCCTGTAATAGTCATGGTAGTCGACCAGGAACTGCGCCTCGCCGCCGTGCAGGTCGTTGTAGGGTGGTTGATAGGCTGGCGCGCCGTTTTCCGCATCCGTCCAACGCTGCCGACCCAGTTGCTCCAATGTCTGTGCGCGCTGTTCGGGGGTCACGCTGTCGTTGTAGCCCTTCGACATAACACGGGTCATGTCGTACATGGTGCTCGCCACCACGGCCTTGACGCGCTTGTCTGCGGCGACGGAATTCAAAGCCATGCCGCCCCAGCCGCAGATGCCGATGACGCCGATGCGCTCACGGTCGACGGCGGCGTGCAGGCCGAAATAGTCGACGGCCGCGCTGAAATCCTCGGTGTTGATGTCCGGCGAAGCGAGATTGCGCGGCTCGCCGCCGCTTTCGCCGGTGTAGGACGGATCGAAAGCCAGTGCGACGAAGCCGCGCTCGGCCATCGTCTGCGCGTAAAGGCCAGAGGATTGTTCCTTAACAGCGCCGAACGGACCGCCGACGGCAAGCGCCGGCAGACGTCCGCCGGCCCGGTCCTTCGGCAGATAGAGATCACCCGATAGTGTGATGCCGTAGCGGTTCTTGAACGTGATCTTCTCGTGATCGATCTTATCGCTGAGCGGAAAGACCTTATCCCATTGCTTTGACATCTGAGCCTTTGCTTTGAAGGGGTTGGATATTGAAACTGCACCGAAGGCGGCGACGCCTGCGCCGGTCAACTTCAACAGTTCGCGCCGGTGGATGACGCTTGCCGAATTTTTCGTGTCAGGGGTATTCATGGGCATTTCCGATCTCCTGTTGGTATGAATTGGGATTGGGCAGTTCGTTGAACGAACGTCAGTGCGGGGCGTCCGGGCTTCAGCAACCGCCGGCCATTGCCGATCAGGGCGATTGCAATGCCGGCGAGAACTACGCTGCCGGCGAAGGTCGCGAAGACCGTCATGCCATCCAGCAGCAGCCCGCCGACCACGGCACCGAGCAGGATCGACGCCTGGATGGCTGCGACCATCAGGCTTCCGGCGGCTTCCGGCGCATCGTCCGCGTTTTGGGACATCCACGTCATCCAGATCACAGACATTGCGGTGTTCGTCGCGCCCCAGAGAGCAAGGAAGAGGCCGGCGGCGGCTACCGAGCCGCCGAGAAGCAGGAGCCCCAGCGTGCAGCCGCCCATCAGCAGCGCGGGCAACCGCAGCAGCGGTGCGACATTGCCGCTCACGATACGCCCTGCCGCCCATGTTCCGAGGAAGCCCGCACAGCCCAGTACAAGCAACAGGATCGAGAGCGTCCCCACGTTGACGCCCGTCACCTGCTCCAGGAAGGGGCGCAGATAGGTGAACATGGTGAAGGCCGAGCCCCAGGATAACATCGAGGCAATAAGGCCGCGCAGGAAATGGGGGCGCTTCAGCAGGCCGAACATCGCCCGGAAATCCTGCCGCTGGCGCGCGGGCAACGACGGCAGCGCGATCAAGTGCCAGACGAGGTTGATGGCGACGATTGGCGTCAGCGCCCAGAACACCGCGCGCCAGCCGAACACGGCGCCGAGATAGCTGCCGATCGGCGCGGCGAAGGCCGCAGCGATCGCCTGTCCGCCATACATCAAGGCGAGCGCGCGCGGCACATCCCTTTCAGGGACCAGCCGCATGATGACGGCGGTGGCCAGTGCCCAGAAGCCGCCGATGCAGATGCCCAACAGGCCTCGACCGAGCATCAGCACGGAGAAATTCGGGGCCGCCGCAACCAGAACCAGTGACAACAGCATGAAAGCCGTCATCGCGACCAGAACCCATTTGCGGTTCAGCATTCCAGCGGCAGTGGTGATGACCATGCTCGCCGCTATGGCGAAAAGACCGCTGATCGAGATCGCCTGTCCGGTCTGTCCCTCAGTTGCGCGCAATCCTTCGGCCATGGGGGTGAGCAGGCTGACCGGCATGAATTCCGAGGCGATCAGCATTGCCACACACAGTGCCATCGAAAGAACCGCGCCCCAGGCGGCGTCCGGTTTGCTATCCGCATCGGTTGCGGCGGCAATCGCCATGTCGTTTGCTCCTGCTGAATTGTTGCAACGCAAAACTAGTGGCTTTGCCATAAAGCGATTAGCCATCGAAATTCGCATGAACTAATCGACCACATCGAATAATGTGCTGCGGCATGGCAAACGAGAGAAGCTCATGGCCAAAACCGACCTCAATCAACTGACGTGGTTTCAGGCCGTCGCCGAGGAGCGCAGCTTCACCAAGGCGGCGGCAAAGCTCGGCGTCGCGCAGTCGACGCTCAGTCACAGGATCAAGCAGCTCGAAGCGCAAATGGGCATACGCCTCCTGACCCGCACCACGCGCAATGTCGCGACGACCGCCGCAGGCGAGCGGCTGTTACAGACGATCGCCCCGCGCATCGGCGAAATCGAGGATGAGATCGCCGCGTTGATGGCGTTTCGTGAAAAACCCTCGGGCTCGATCAGGCTGACGCTGTCCGACCACGCGCTTGAAAGCGTGGTTTGGCCCAAGCTGAAGCCGATCCTCAGCGCCTATCCCGATATCGGTGTCGAACTGATCCTGGACAGCACGTTCCGCAACATCGTCGAGGAGGGCTTCGACGCGGGCGTCCGGTTGGGAGAGAGCGTCGAGAAGGACATGATCGCGGTCCGAATTGGTCCGGACTGGCGTTTGGTGGCCGTGGCTTCTCCCGACTATTTCGCCGCGCGTGGTGTGCCTGAGCACCCACAGGACCTGATCCGCCACGTCTGCATCAACATGCGTCACGAGACCGCCGGCGGTCTTTATGCATGGGAGTTCGAGAAGGATGGGCAGGCGTTGCGCGTCCGGGTAAACGGCCAGCTGACCTTCAACAATTCCTACGCCATGATCGACGCAGCCGTGCACCGCTACGGCATCGCCTATGTGCCCGAGAACATCGTGGAGCAGCACATCGCCTCGGGCCTGCTGGTGCAGGTTCTCGATGATTGGTCGCCCTTCTTCGACGGTTATTTCCTCTATTATCCGAGCCGTCGTCAGAATCTTCCCGCGTTCAAGGTCATCGTCGACACGCTACGACATCGGAATTGAGACAAGAGGATCTAACCCGCGCGATTGGCTCCACGCTGAGCCCGTTTCGCCCCGCTCGCATAGCACCCACCTGCGGAAGACACGGTATTTTCCGGATCTCGGGCATCAAGATCGTCCTTGCCACGCCCGCTCTATCGCCACGCCTCGTTCGGCTCGTCTTCGCACGTCGAGAACGCAAAGCGGGGCGGGATGTTGCAGAGCAAATCTTCGCAGCGCCATCACCCCAATGTGCGTGGTAAGACCGCGACAGGCGCAACCAGCGGAGCCTGATTTGACCATGACCTCTACCCCCATCAAGCGCGCTTTGATCACCGGGGCCGGAGCGGCCGACGGCATCGGCTTCGCCATTGCCCGCCAGCTCGGCCATGCCGGCCATGCCGTTTTTCTCACCGGTGCCAGTGGGCGTGTGCTCGATCGCGCCGTTGAGCTCCGTGCAGAAGGCATCGACGCCAAGGCCGTGGTCGCCGATCTCACCATCGCTGCCGATGTCGCGCGGCTGCGGGCCGATGTCGGCGCGGTCGGCATCCTGGTCAACAATGCCGGCATGGGCTCGCTGGCATCGCCATCGGTCGACAAGTCGTTTCTCGCCATGACCGAGGCCGACTGGGACCATGGGATCGACGTCAGCCTTAAGACCGCATTCCTCGTCACCAAGGCGTTTCTGCCGGCGATGGTCGAAGCGGGCTATGGGCGCATCGTCAATGTGGCGTCGGTCACCGGGCCGCTGGTGTCTTTCGAAGGCACATCAGCCTATTCCGCCGCCAAGGCCGGCATGGTCGGCCTGACGCGGACACTGGCGCTCGAAGTGGCGAAAAGCGGCATCACAGCCAATGCCGTGGCTCCCGGCTGGATCGAAACGGGATCGTCGAGCGAGATGGAGCGGCAAGCCGCCCTGAATACGCCGCCGGCGCGGGCCGGGCGACCGGATGAGGTGGCCGCCGCGGTCGTGTTCCTGGCCTCGGAAGGCGCCAGCTATGTCAACGGCGCCCTGCTGGTGGTCGATGGCGGCAACAGCCTGCAGGAGCGCAAGGGCTGAAGCCGTCCAACGCGTCGGGTGCGAGAATTCAGCCTTTGCCCGAGCTTTTGCCTGCCCCCGGCGCTTCCGGCCTGAGATAGACGGCCAAGCAGCAGCAACAGATCGCCAAGCCCGCGACTGGATATTTCAGGGCGACCAGCCCCGCCAGCGCGAATAGGCAGAGCGTCGCGAGCGACCGGATGCGCATGCGCTTGCGCACCGCGAGCGGAACCGCGTTCTCCGGCATCGGGTCGATGAGTTCGCGGATCAGAAGAATGTAGGTCAGGTTCACCAGGAAGAAGACGGCGGCGTAGAAGGCGACCGGCTGCGGCGCCAGCTCGCTGACCGCCATCCACGCGGTCGCCAGCGGCAGCAGCGAAACCGAGAACAGATGCGCGAAATTGTACCACATCAGGCTGGCTGTCGCCTCCCTGGCGTGGCGTAACAGATGATGATGGTTCGCCCAGACGATGGCGATGAAGAGATAGCTGACGCTGTAGCTCAGCCATGTCGGCCAGAGCTCCAGAAGCGCCTTGAACGTCGGCAACTCCGGCGGGCGCAAGTCGAGGACCAGCACCGTGATGAGGACGGCGAACACGCCATCCGAAAATGCGCTCAACCGATCGAGCCCTGTCGAGGGAAGCACTGGACCGTCCTCGTCGCAGTTCGTGAGACATATAGTAGTGCTGTCGATAGCAATATCCATGGCCGCTCGGACCATCTGACGCCGCCACCAGCGCCGCTCAGGACGCCTTGGCCAGAAAACTCTGGTAGTCCGATTTCGCCTGCAGCAGGCGCAGCACATTGTCGCGCGAGCCCCTTACGTGGGCGCGGGCCAGCGTGCCGGCTCGGGCGGCATCGCCGGCGCAGATCGCCTCGACGATCTCGGCATGCTCGTCGCGGGCGATCTTCCATTCGTCGAGCCACAACAGTTCGGTCCAGACATAGTGCTGGCACTTGTCGAGGATGCCGCACAGCATGCCATGCAGCATCGCATTTCCGCTGATTTCGGCGATCACGCGGTGCAGGTCGATGCCGACTTCGAGCTCCTGGAATTTTTCGCGCGTGGTGCGCTCCGGAATGGCGGCCAGCCGCTCGCATTCGGCCAGCATGACACGCAGCCGCGCCTTGTCCTGTTCCGTCGCAGCAGCGGCGGCCAGTTCCGTCGCGTGGCCGTCGAGCAGTTCGCGGATCTCGAAGGCCTCGCGGAACATGTTGATGTCGAACTCGGGGACGACATAGCCCTGGCGCGGCCGGCCGGTGACCAGGCCGTCGCGCTCGAGGCGGTTGAAGGCCTCGCGCACCGGGGTGCGGCTGACAGTCAGCTTCGCCGCGATGTCGTTTTCGGTGACGCGTGAGCCCGGCGGAATCTGGCCGGTCACGATCATCGCCTTGAGCGCGGAATAGACCGAGTCGCGCAGCGTGTTTTTGGTTTCCTTGGCCAAGTTCCGTTTCCAGTTCTCCGGTCTTTCCGCCGGCATATGTTCTCACGCATAGCTGTATTCAAAGTCGGCGCGGTTTGCCACGCCCCGGCGCCCCATCTCCCAGCCCGGGTCGACGACCCCAGGCGCGCCGATCGGTGTTGACATCGCTGATCCCGAAGCTACACTCAAAATTGTATACAAAATAGCATGCGAAATCAAAAACAATGGGAACACCGGTGGAGAGCCTAAAATGAACAGGATCAGAAGCATCAGCGTTGTCGCGGTGGCCGCCCTCATGGCAGCGGTCGCGGCCCCCGCAATGGCGGGCGACACCATCACCGTCGCCTCGTGGGGCGGCACCTACCAGGAAGCGCAGACCAAGGCGTTCTTCAAGCCGACCGCCGACGCGCTCGGCATCACCATCAAGGAGGACACCACCAACGGCCTCGACGACGTACGGCTGCAGGTAACCGGCAATGCGGTGAAATGGGACATCACCGAG
The DNA here is from genome assembly GCF_001672455.2 of Mesorhizobium sp. WSM1497. Classification (NCBI taxonomy): domain Bacteria; kingdom Pseudomonadati; phylum Pseudomonadota; class Alphaproteobacteria; order Hyphomicrobiales; family Phyllobacteriaceae; genus Mesorhizobium; species Mesorhizobium sp. WSM1497. Next base: position 680,406 of record NZ_CP021070.1, read on the forward strand.
CTTGGCGCCGACGAATGCGCACGCGGTTCGAAGGAAGGGCTGTTCGAAAAGCTCGACTACGGCATCATCGATAAGACCGGCATCAACCCGAAGCTTGTCCACGATGACTGGGTCGGCATTTCCTACACCTCCGTCGTGCTGATCTACCGGACTGATGTGTTCGGCGACAAAGGCCCCAAGACCTGGGCCGACTTCTGGAACGTGGAAAAGTTTCCGGGACGGCGCGCGTTGAGCGGCAGCCAGGCGACCGAAACGCTGAGCGTCGCGGCTCTCGCCTCGGGCCTGCCGATCGACAAGGTCTATCCCGTGGATGTCGACGGCGCGCTGAAATCGGTCGACAAGATCCGTGGCCATGTCGACGCCTGGTGGACCTCCGGCGCGCAGGCCATGCAACTGGTGAAAGACGGCGAAGTCGACATGGCGAGCATCTGGAACGGCCGCGCCGGCACCTTGAAGAAGGAAGGCGCGCCGGTCAGTTTCTCCTTCGATCAGGGCGTGCTGACCGCCGACTGCATGGTCATCCCCAAGGGTGCCAAGAACAAGGAAGCCGCGATGAAGGCGCTTGCGATGTTCGTCAGCCCGCAGCTACAGGCCAATCTGCCGCTCTACGTCGACAATGGCCCAGTAAACGAGAAGGCTTTCGAGACCGGCAAGATCCCGCAGGACAGGATCAAGGACATCAATTCGGCGCCCGAAAACGTCAAGAAGCAGGTGTTGCAGGATGCAGAATTCTGGCGCGACAATCTGGTCGAGGCGACGGAAAAGTTCAACAATCTGGTCCAGCAATAGGCCGCGGACACAAGCTTACGGCGGGCAGCGTAACCAGCCACTGCCTCGCCACCTGTTCTCTGCGGCTAAGGAGCGAAAAATCTTGTCCATTGCGCCATCCGCGTTGCCCATCGGCATGCGCGGGATCGAGAAACGATTTGGCAGCGTGCCTGTGCTGCGCGACCTTAACCTCGATGTCGAGGCCGGCGAATTCCTGACGCTGCTCGGCCCTTCCGGTTCCGGCAAGACGACGCTGCTGATGATCCTGGCCGGTTTCGTGCGGGCCAATGCCGGCTCGATCAAGGTCGGCGGCGACGAGATCATCACCACGCCGCCGCACAAGCGCAACATCGGCATGGTGTTCCAGAACTACGCGCTGTTTCCGCACATGAACGTCTTCCACAACATCGCCTTTCCGCTGAAGCAGCGCGGCGTCGCCGCCGCCGAGACGGCCGAACGTGTCGAGAAGGCGCTCGATCTGGTGAAATTGCAGGGCCTGGGCGAGCGCCGGGTCGACCAGCTCTCCGGCGGCCAGCGACAGCGTGTGGCGCTGGCGCGCGCCATCGTCTTCGAGCCGCGCATCGTGCTGATGGACGAACCCTTGTCGGCGCTCGACAAGGGCCTTCGCGAGCACATGCAGATCGAGCTGCGCGCCCTGCATCGCCGGCTCGGCATGACCACCGTCTATGTCACGCACGACCAGCGCGAAGCCATAACCATGTCCGACCGCATCGCGGTCATGAACGCCGGGCGCATCGAACAACTCGACAAGCCTGAAACGCTCTACGCCAGGCCGCAAACGCGATTTGTAGCCGGCTTCATCGGCGAATCGAATTTCATTCCGGTCGAGTGCCGCAACGGCTCCGTCTGGTACGAGGACCGGAGAATCCACACCGCGGCACCAGTGCCGGCGGCAGGCCAGCACCTGATGGTGGTGCGGCCGGAAAAGCTGCGGCTCCTGGCAGACGCCGAACCGACAAGCGGCGTCAACGTGCTCGAGGCGAAAGTCAGCGACATCATCTATCAGGGCGACAGCTTCGTCTGCTACGCGGCGTTGCGCGACGGCCGCCAGCTGACTTTGCGCGACTATTGCCGCAGCGATGTGCTGGCCAAAATGCCGGCGCCCGGCCAGCCAGTCTCATTCGGTCTCGATGCGCAGGACACGATCCTGGTGGCGGCAGACTGATGAGCGCGCAGCCCGCCCTCATGGAAGAGATCGGCAGCGCCGCAGGCCGGGAGTTCAACACGCAGGGACTTCACGCCGACGCCCGGCGTGAATCACTACGGCTGCTGGCGCTGTTGTCGCCAAGCCTGCTTCTGGTCTTCGCCATCATCATCGTGCCGATCGGCTGGCTGTTCTGGCTGTCGCTGTTCGACGAAGCGGGCGGCTTCAGCGCCGCCAATTATGCGCGATTCTTCGAGCAGGCCTCCTACATCAAGACCTTCATCACCACCTTCAAGGTCGCCTTCATCGTCACCGGCGCCTGCGTGCTGCTCGGCTATCCCTTGGCCTACATGCTGTCGCAACTGCCGCGGCGGGCGGCGTCGATCTGCCTGATCTTCGTCATCCTGCCGTTCTGGACATCGGTGCTGGTGCGCACCTATGCCTGGCTGGTGATCCTGCAGCGCAAGGGACTGATCAACAGCTGGCTGATCGATCTCGGAATCATCAGCCAGCCGCTATCGCTTGCCAACAATTTTTCCGGCGTCGTCATCGGCATGACGCATATCTTGCTGCCGTTCCTGGTGCTGCCGCTCTACGCCTCGATGAAGACCATCGACACCGACTGCCTGCGCGCCGGCATGAATCTCGGCGCCGGCCCGGCTGCCACCTTCCGGCAGATCTTCTTTCCGCTGTCGCTGCCAGGCCTCGCCTCGGGCGTGGTCATCGTCTTCGTGCTCTGCCTGGGCTTCTTCGTCACGCCGGCTTTGATGGGCGGCGGCAAGGTCATCATGTGGGCGATGCGCATGGAACAGACCACCAGCCTCTATTCAAACTGGGGCGCGGGTGCAGCACTGGGCGTGGTGCTTCTGGTGGTGACGCTGGCGCTTCTCGGCCTGTTCCAGTGGCTGCTCGGCGCGCGTGCCACCGGCGTGTGGAGTTCACGATGAGTAGGGATCTCGGCCTGCCTATCTCGCACCGGCAACGCCTATGGCTCTATTGCCTCGGCGGCCTCGTGCTGCTGTTCCTGATCGCACCGTCGATCATCATCGTCATCATGTCGTTTTCCGATTCGACGCTGCTGCAATTCCCGCCGCAGCAATGGTCGCTGCGCTGGTACCAGGCCTATTTCGGTTCGCTGGAGTGGCGCGATGCCACGATCGTCTCGGTCAAGGTGGCTGTCATGACCGTGCTGATGGCGACGCCGCTCGGCACCGCGGCCGCCTATGCCATCAACCGGGGCACGCTGCGCTTCAACGGCACCATCAACGCGCTGCTGACGGCGTCGCTGATCGTCCCTGTGATCCTGATCGGCATCGGCACCTTCTTTCTCTATGCGCGCATCGGCCTCAACAACACGCTGACCGGCCTGGTCATCGCGCATACGGTGCAGGCGCTGCCGTTGGTGGTGCTGACCGTGCTGTCTGGATTGCGCTCCTACGACATGGACCAGGAGCGCGTGGCGCGCAGCCTTGGCGCCGGCCGCGTCGCCGCCTTCTGGCAGGTGACGATGCCGCAGATCCGCTTCTCGATCGTCTCGGGCGCGCTGTTCGCCTTCATCACCTCCTTCGACGAAGTGGTGGTGTCGCTGTTCATCTCGGGCGGCGAGACGACGACATTGACGCGCCGCATGTTCAATGCGCTGCGCGACCAGATCGACCCGACGATCGCCGCCATCTCGACCTGCCTGATCGTTCTGTCGGTCGTGCTGTTGTCGGTTGCGCAGATCTTCGGCCGGCGGCATTGATTTCACCAGATCAATTCGCAGAAGTGACCAATTTGCAGAAGTGACTAGGGGATATTCAGACAGAATGCGTGATTTCCAGTTTCCCGGCCGCTCGCCGGTTCGTGCCACCGAGGCGGTTGCCGCGACCTCGCATCCGCTTGCAACGCTTGCGGCCATCGACATGCTGCGCTCCGGCGGCAATGCCATGGACGCCGCGGTCTGCGCCGCCGCCGTGCAGGGTGTGGTCGAGCCGCAATCGACGGGCATCGGTGGCGACTGCTTCGTGCTTTATTCTCCCGGAGGACAAGGCAATCTGCTGGCCTTCAACGGCTCCGGCCGGGCGCCGGCCAGGGCGACGGTCGACTGGTATCTCGAAAAAGGCTTCGACCGCATCCCGCTGCAGGGTCCGCATGCGGTCACCGTACCGGGCGCCGTCGACGCCTGGAGCCGCCTGCTCGAAGACCATGGCCGCAAGGGCCTTGCCGAGGCGCTGGCGCCGGCCATTCACTATGCCGAGAACGGCTATGTCGTGCACGACCGCGTCGCCTTCGACTGGGCCGAGCCGGAGACCGACCTGTCGGCCGACGAGCATGCCGCGCGCATCTTCCTGCCCGGCGGCAGGGCGCCGAAGGCGGGTGACGTCCATCGGCAGCCGGAACTGGCGGCGACCTTGCGCATCATCGCCAAACACGGCCGGTCCGGTTTCTACGAAGGCGCGGTCGCCGACGATATGGTGAGCCGGCTCAACGAATTGGGCGGACTTCATACGGCCGAGGATTTTGCCGCGACCAGAGGCGACTATGTGGCGCCGGTCAGCACCTCCTATGGCGGCCATGAGATCCACCAGATGCCGCCGAACAATCAGGGGCTGACGGCGCTTTTGATGCTCAATTTGCTGTCGGGCTTCGAGCTTGGCGGGCTCGACCCCAATGGCGCCGAACGCCTGCATCTGGAGATCGAGGCCGGGCGCCTGGCTTACCGCGACCGCGACCGCTATGTCGGCGACCAGGACCATGTCCCGGTGCCCCTGAAGCAGCTCCTGTCCGGCGCCTATGCCGACCGGCTACGCGCCGAGATCGACCGCGACCGCGCCATGACGCATCTGCCGCGCGTCGAGCTGCCCGGCAGCGACACGGTCTATATCTCCATCGTCGACCGCGACCGCAACGCGGTCTCCTTCATCAACTCGACCTATTATTCGTTCGGCAGCGGCGTCGTCGGCCCGAAGACCGGTATCGTGCTGCAGAACCGTGGTTCGAGCTTCCGCCTCGAGCCGGCGCATCCGAACGCGATCGCGCCGGGCAAGCGGCCGATGCACACGATCATGCCGGGCATGGCGACCAAGAACGGCCGCGTGGTGATGCCGTTCGGCGTCATGGGCGGCGGTTACCAGCCGTTTGGCCATGTCCACCTGCTCACCAACATGATCGATTTCGGCATGGACCCGCAGCAGGCACTGGATGCGCCGAGGGTGTTTTACAACGATGACACAGTGGAAGCCGAGCGTGGCGTTCCCACTGATGCAACCGAGGGCCTGCGCCGGCGCGGCCACCGCATCGCCGAACCGCATCATCCGCTTGGCGGCGGGCAAGTGGTGCTGATCGACTGGGAGAAGGGAACGCTGACCGGCGCTTCCGATCCGCGCAAGGATGGTTTGGCGCTTGGCTATTGAGGCGATCCGTTGTCCAATGGCGCCCATATCGAGGCAAGCCCGTCAGAAGGGCTCTCGCCAGTAATCGTTCGAAATCCAGCCGGTGATCATGACCCAAACTGAAACCCACGCAGATCTCTCCCGCCGTCTCGCCGCCGGCGCCGACGACGCCCCCGCCATTCTGGCGCCCGACAGGGCAACGCTCAGCCATGGCGGATTGCGCAGCATGATCGCCGACACGGCAAAACAGCTGCATGCGCGCGGCATCGGCCGCGGCGACAGGGTGGCGATCGTGCTGCCGAACGGCCCCGAGATGGCCACCGCCTTCGTCGCCGTGGCGGCCGCCGCCTCGACGGCGCCGCTCAACCCCGCCTACCGGGCCGACGAGCTCGATTTCTACCTGACCGACATCGGCGCCAAGGCGATCCTTGTCGCGGAGGGTGAGACCGGCCCCGCGGTGACGGTGGCCGAGCGCCTCGGCATCGGCGTGCTGCGGCTCGTCGTGCAGCCCGGCACACCCGCCGGCAGTTTTGCTATCGAGGGCGCGGCGATCGGACCGAAGGCCGCGCCCGACATGGCGCAAGACAGCAACATTGCGCTGCTGCTGCATACCTCCGGCACGACATCGCGTCCAAAACTGGTGCCGCTCAGCCATGCCAACATCGCGGCCTCGGCAGCTCATATCGGCGGCACGCTTGGCCTGACGCCCGATGACCGTTGCCTCAATATCATGCCGCTGTTCCACATTCACGGCCTGATCGCGGCCGTGCTGTCGTCGCTGGCTGCCGGCGGCAGCATCTACTGCACGCCGGGTTTCAACGCGCTGCGCTTCTTCCAGTGGCTGAGCGAGGCGCAGCCGAGCTGGTACACGGCGGTGCCGACCATGCATCAGGCGATCCTGGCCCGCGCGGCACGCAACACCGAGGCGCTGGCGGCGGCGCGCCTGCGCTTCATCCGCTCGTCCTCGGCGTCGCTGCCGGCGCAGGTAATGACCGAGCTGGAAGCGACCTTCGGCTGCCCAGTGATCGAATCCTACGGGATGACCGAGGCGGCTCACCAGATGGCCTCGAACCGGCTGCCGCCGGGCCAGCGCAAGCCCGGCAGCGTTGGTGCCTCCGCCGGGCCGGAGGTGGCTGTGATGGCGCCCGACGGGCGGCTGCTCGATGCAGGCGAGACCGGCGAGATCGTCATCCGCGGGCCCAATGTCACGACGGGCTACGAAAAGAACCCGGATGCCAACGCCACGGCTTTCGCGCATGGCTGGTTCCACACCGGCGACCAGGGCGTGCTGGACGGGGACGGCTATCTCAGGGTCACCGGTCGGCTCAAGGAGATCATCAATCGCGGCGGCGAAAAGATCTCGCCACTCGAGGTCGACGATGTGCTGATGGACCATCCGGCGGTGGCGCAGGTCGTCACCTTCGCCATGCCGCATGGCAAGCTTGGCGAGGAGGTGGCGGCGGCGGTTGTGCTGCGCGAAGGCATCAGCGCCACCGAGGGCGACATCCGCACCTATGCCGCGACGCGGCTTGCCGACTTCAAAGTGCCGCGCAAGATCCTGATCCTGGACGAGATCCCCAAGGGCGCGACCGGCAAATTGCAGCGCATCGGCCTTGCCGCCAAACTCGGGCTTTGACGATGAAGATCACCATCTTCGGCGCCGGTGCGATCGGCGGCTATCTCGCTGCCAAGCTTGCCGCCGCCGGCCGCACCGATCTCTCGATCGTCGCGCGCGGCGCCCATCTGGAAGCGATCAAGGCAGATGGCCTGCGCCTGATCGAGGACGGCCAGGAGACGTCCGTCCCCGTCCGGGCCGCCGCCAAGGCCGAGGAACTTGGCGTGCAGGATTATGTCGTGCTGGCGCTGAAGGCCCATTCCCTCACCCCGGCGCTCGACCAGATCGCACCGCTGCTTGGGGGCCACACATCAGTCGTCACCATGCAGAACGGCGTGCCGTGGTGGTATTTCCACGGCGTCGGCGGGCCGCTCGAAGGCACCAGGCTGAACGCGGTCGATCCCGGCGGCGCGATCTGGCAGCGGATTGGACCGGACCGCGTCATCGGCTCGGTCGTCTATCCCGCGGTCGAGGTCGATGCGCCGGGGCTCATCCGCCATGTCGAGGGCAAACGCTTTTCGCTCGGCGAACCCTCGGGCGAGCGCAGCGAACGGGTCACGCTTCTGGCCGAGGAGATGGTCAAGGGCGGCTTGCAGGCGCCGGTGCGCGAAGACATCCGCAGCGAGATCTGGGTAAAACTGTGGGGCAATCTCTCCTTCAACCCGATCTCGGCGCTGACCGGCAGCACGCTTGCCGCGATCGTCGCCGACGAGGGCACCCGCACGCTCGCCCGCACCATGATGCTGGAGGCGCAGGCGATCGGCGAAAGCCTCGGCGTGCGTTTTCCCATCGCGGTCGACCGGCGCATCAAGGGCGCCGGCGATGTCGGCGAGCACAAGACCTCGATGCTGCAGGACCTGGAGCGTGGCCGGCCGATGGAGATCGACGCGCTGGTGAGCGCGGTGCAGGAACTTGGCAGGCTAACGGACAAGCCGACCCCGACCATCGATGCCGTGCTGGCGCTGGTGCGGCGGCTGGCGGTGGAACGCGGGTGTTATGGATAATGGGCTCGGGGTTGATCAGCACCGTGGCGAGGGCGCGACGATCCAGGCCTTGAAGCGCCTTGGCCTCATCTCCCAGCTTGACCAGGGTTAGCAGCATGCTGAACGCCATTCACCACGTCGCGCTCATCTGCACCGACTACGACCGGTCGCGACGGTTCTACGTCGAACTCCTCGGCCTCGATCTGATCCGGGAGGTTTATCGGGAGGAGCGGCAGTCATGGAAGGCGGATCTGCGGATCGGGTCGGCCCAACTGGAATTGTTCTCCTTCCCTGCGCCGGCGATGCGGCCGTCCCACCCAGAGGCTACAGGCCTGAGACATCTGGCATTCGCGGTGGCTCATCTTGATCCCGTGATTATCCGCCTGGAAGCCGCAGGCGTTGCCGTCGAGCCAGTCCGGATCGACCCATACACAGACCAACGGTTTACCTTTTTCAGGGACCCGGATGGATTGCCGCTGGAACTCTACGAAGCCCCATAAGGAACGGTTCGCTTTCACGACGGGCGCTTTGTACTGACGGTCTCGGTATCGGCGGACCGCGAATCTGTGCTAAGCGCCGCCCAACCAACCAAAGGACGACACCAATGAGCGAACTGACCGTGGCCGAGGCGACCGAGAGCATCTATGCCTCGCTCCGGGCGGACAATGCCGACATCGACACACATATCGCGGCGCTTAAGGCGGCGCTGACGCGAGAGGGGATCAAACAGGCGGTGTTCGATCCGACCAAGCTGGCGCAGAACAACCGCTCGGGCCGCAAGTTGATGCAGGCTTATTTTCGGCAACGCGGCGTGAGCGTGAAGTTTTCGGACCAGTAGAACCGCGCGCGATCTCAACCGTGATTGGTTGGTTTCGGACGCATGTTCTCCGACGCTCCGGGCCCTCCCATTTGGCCGACTCAATAACAGCGATCTGCCGCCGCAAGGGCTTCGGTACGGTGAGCTTGGTCCAGTGCGCCAATCCGTCGGACCGACGCATAGAACCTGACATAGTCGCCCGAGCACAGATCGAACAGGCGGAGAAACGCGGTCACCCGATCGCTATAGACGGAAGTCGCGGCGAGCTTTGCATTGTTGATCGGGGAAGCGAACCAGGCATCGTATCCCCGGTATCGGCCCCAGCGCCTGTCGCGCATGTGTCGGTAGCGCATCCGCAGCCGTTCGATCGCCGCCGTCTTCGCGGCCAGTTTTTGCTCCGAGGTGCCGGCGTTGGAATAGACTTGCGTCAACTCGTCCCGGGTCCGCGACACCAGCGCAAGAAATTCAGCTTTGCGTCTCCGGGCGGCTTCGTAACGGCGCAATGCTGCGGTATCGCTAGCCGCGCGCAGCCATTTTTTCACGCCGGTCGTTTCGACGGCGACAGCGAACGACTCGTTGAATGCGGAATCGTCGTGCACGTAGACGCGCTGGTGGGCCAGTTCATGGAACACCAGCCCTGCAAGGTAGGTTTTATCCTCGCTGAACATCGTGCTCAGCAGCGGGTCACTCGACCAGCCAAGCGTGGAATATGCGGTGATGCCCGTCACATAGACATCCATGCCCTGTCCTTGAAGTTCGGCAGCGGTTTCAATTGCGGACTTCCTGGAGAAATATCCCCGGTAGGGCACGCAGCCGAAAACGGGAAAACACCATGTTCGCGGCGTCAGCGAGAATGCCGGCGCGGCGAAGACGGCCCATGTCACCGAGTCCCGACCGATGTCGACGTAGCTGCGGTAGCTGTTGTTGTCGGGCAGCGCCAGTTCATCCGTTGCGAATTGTCGTATGGCGCTCGCCGATGCCATTCGAGCGCGCAATGCCTTCGGCGTCGAAGGGTCCTCGATCAGTTTTCCGACATCCTGGCGCGCCGTCATGATCCGCAGATGACCCTGCACGGATTGCGCGTAGTAGGAAACACTGGTGCAGCCGGTCACGCCGGACACCACGATCATAACGGCAACCAATCGAAAGAATGCGCGCATCACGATTTGCCCACAGCAGTGCTCCCGTACCGATCGGGCGATTGTCGCGATTGCCCCAGGTCCCAAGCAGCCGCATCGATTTGATCGAGGTCTATAGCTTTCTAAAGAATCCGGACAGAATATTCGGACCCACTTCGCCAGGGCGCAGTCTGATCCCGTCCTCGAAGCCGTTCAGCGTCATGCATTCGAAGCCGCTGTGTGCGAGGAATGCCACCAGCGAGTCACGATCGAAGTGGTGGAGGTGCTCGTCGGGAAGACGCATACGCCACGTCCGGAACCAGGCGTCGCCGTCGGCGCCGAGCTCGCGCCAGCGGCAATAGGGGACGGCGACGGCCAGGTAGCGGGCCTTAAGCCGGGCGAGGAAACCCAGATCCGGGATATGCTCAAGCACATCGAACATGGCGACGAGATCCCACGAGCTGGAGAGCGCCTCATCCCAATCGACGAAGCGGACGCCCTTGGGCAGCGGAAACCTGGTTATGTCGCAGCCGGCGCAGTCGGCGACCCCGGTTATTTTCGCGGCTTCGATGAATGTGCCGGTGCCATATCCAATCTCCAACACGGACCGGGGGATCTCGCCAGTGATCCCCAGCACCCAGCCGAGTCGCTGATATCCGAGCTTGATGGTCCGGTCACTCAGGTCCTCGTAATAGGAAATGTACTGCTTGTCATACTTGATCGGTTTGGAGTCGACCTGGTGGATCACGCCAAACCCGTCCACCGCGTAGTTGTCCAACATTGGCGTGCGGCCCCCCAGGTTCCGAGTTCCTTACCGGCAGAACTAGGACGCAACCGGACAATCGAGCGGTCAGGTATTCAGCCGCCAGCTTGAACTGCTCAGTCCTTGCCCGCCCGCTTGAAAATCCGCGCATAAAATTCGCCGACGATGCCGCGCCGGAAGATCAGCACGCACACCATGAAGATGAGGCCGGTGGCGATGGTCACCGGAAAGCCGGAAGTGGCAAGCGTGTTTTCCAGGCCAATGACAAGGCTGGCGCCGATGATCGGCCCGACCATGGTGCCGATGCCGCCGAGAAGCGTCATCAGGATCACCTCGCCCGACATCTGCCAGGTGACGTCGGTGAGCGTGGCGAACTGGAAAACGATCGCCTTGAGCGAGCCGGCCAGCCCGGCCAGGGCCGCCGACATGACGAAGGCGCCCAGCTTGTAGTTGGCGACGGAATAGCCCAGCGAAATGGCGCGGTTCTCGTTCTCGCGGATCGAGCGCAGGATCATGCCGAACGGCGAGTTGACGATGCGCCAGATGGCGAAGACGCCGATCAGGAACACCGCCAGCACGAAGTAATACATGTTCAGCGAGACGTTCAGGTCGAGGACGCCAAGCAACATGCCGCGCGGCACGCCCTGAATGCCGTCCTCGCCTTGCGTGAAGGGCGACTGCACACAGAAGAAGAAGAACATCTGCGACAGCGCCAGCGTGATCATGGCGAAATAGATGCCTTGCCGGCGAATGGCGAAAAAGCCCATGACAAGGCCGAGCAAGGCCGCACCCGCCATGCCGAGCAGAATGCCGGCTTCCGGCGGCCAGCCCCAGACCTTGACGGCATGCGCGGTGAAGTAGGCGGCGCCGCCGAAGAAGGTGGCGTGGCCGAACGATAAGAGCCCGGTATAGCCGAGCAGAAGATTGAACGCGCAGGCAAACAGCGCGAAACACAGCATCTTCATCAGGAAGATCGGATAGATCAGGAAAGGCGCTACCAGCAGCGCCAGGATGCCGAGCCCGACCAGCATCCATTCCAGCCGTGCCGAGGTTTTGGCCGATGCCTCGCGAAGCGTCAGTTCGGTCATGTCAGATGTCCCTTCCGACATGTCAAGCGTCCCTTCCGAACAGGCCAGCCGGCCGGACCAGAAGCACGATGGCCATGATGACGAAGACCACGAGATTGGAGGCCTCGGGGTAGAAGACCTTGGTCAGGCCCTCGGCGAGGCCAAGCATGTAGCCGGTGACGATCGCACCGAGGATCGATCCCATGCCGCCGACCACCACCACCGCGAAGACGACGATGATGAGGTCCGATCCCATAAGCGGGCTCACCTGATAGATCGGTGCTGCTAGAATGCCGGCAAGCCCGGCCAGCGCGGAGCCAAGGCCGTAGGTGAGGGTCAGCAGCAACGGCACGTTGACGCCGAAAGCCTGGACGAGACGGGGATTCTCGGTTGCCGCGCGCAGATAGGATCCAAGCCTGGTCTTCTCGATCAGCGCCCAGGTGCCGAAGCAGACGATCAGCGAGGCGACCACGACCCAGCCGCGATAGTTGGGCAGGAACATGAAGCCGAGATTGGTGCCGCCGGCAAGCAGCGGCGGCACGGCGTAAGGGTTTCCCGAGACGCCGTAATAGTAGCGGAAGATGCCTTCGAGCACGAGCGCGAGGCCGAAGGTGAAGAGCAGCCCGTAGAGCGGATCGAGATCGTACAGCCTCGACAGCGCCAGGCGCTCGACCACGACGCCGAAGACGCCAACAATCAGCGGCACAAGGATCAAAGCGGGCCAATAGCCGATGCCGAGATGGGTGAGAAGCAGGTAGCCGACGAAGGCGCCGAACATATACTGGGCGCCATGGGCGAAATTGATGACGCGCAGCAAGCCGAATATGACAGCCAGGCCCAGGCTCAGCATGGCGTAGAACGAGCCGTTGATCAGGCCGACCAGCAACTGGCCGAGGAAGGCCTGAACCGGGATTCCGAAGATCATCGTCATGGCGCCATCATACACCCAGGACTTCGTGGAGCTGCGCCATGCGGTCCGGCAGTTCGCCGACCGGAAACCCCGCCACCACCTTGCCGTGCTCCATCAGATAGAAACGGTCGGCGACACGACTGGCGAAGCGAAAGTTCTGCTCGACCAGCAGGATCGTCATGCCGCGCTTTTTCAACGTCGCCAGCAACGCGCCGATGCGCTGCACGATGACGGGAGCGAGCCCCTCCGTCGGTTCGTCGAGAAGCAGCATCTTCACGCCGGTTCGCAGCATGCGCGCGATCGCCAGCATCTGCTGTTCGCCGCCCGACAGCCTGGTGCCGGGACTGTTGCGCCGCTCCTTCAGATTGGGGAACAGATCGAATATCTCTTCGACGCTCATGCCGCCCTGCGCGACGACCGGCGGCAGAACCAGATTCTCGTCCACGGTCAGCGTTGCGAAGATGCCGCGCTCCTCCGGCACGAAGCCGATGCCTTGATGGGCGGTGCGGTGCAGCGGCAGCCGCATCAGGTCCTTGCCGTCGAAGGCGATCCGGCCGGTCCGCTTGCGGATCAACCCCATGATGGCGCGCAGCGTCGTCGTCTTGCCGACGCCATTGCGGCCGAGCAGCGTGACCGTCTCGCCGGCAAACACTTCCAGATCGACACCGTGCAGCGCATGGCCCTCGCCATACCAGGCGTTGAGGCCGGTGACGGCAAGCAGAGGTGCGGCACTAGTCATCGGCGGTGCCCATATAGGCGATCTTGACGCGCTCGTCGCGGCTAACGGTGGCGTAGTCGCCAGCGGCCAGCACCTCGCCGCGCTGCATGACCGTTATCCAGTCGCAAAGGTCGGCCACCACGGTCAGATTGTGCTCAACCATCAGCACGGCGCGATCCCTGGCAACCGAACGGATGAGGCTGGAAACCGTGGCCACGTCCTCATGCCCCATCCCGGCCATCGGCTCGTCCAGCAGCAGCACTTTCGGATCGAGCGCGAGCGTCGTGGCGATCTCCAGCACGCGTTTCCTGCCATAGGAAAGATCGCCGGCGAGCCTGTTCCTGGCGTCGTCGAGACCAACCGAGCGCAGCAATTCCTCGGCGCGCGGGGTCAGCCGGTCGAGCGCCGCGAGCGAGCGCCAGAATTGAACGGCAAGACCACCCGGCCGCTGCAGCGCGACGCGGACATTGTCGAGCACGCTGAGGTGCGGAAAAATCGCCGATATCTGGAACGAGCGCACCAGCCCCATCCGCGCAACCCTGGCCGGCGAGGTGCGGGTGATGTCGTGGCCAAGCAGCTCGATCCTGCCGCTGGTCGGCGCCAGGAACTTGGTGAGCAGGTTGAAGACGGTCGTCTTGCCGGCGCCGTTGGGTCCGATCAGGGCATGGATGTTGCCATGGCGGACATCGAGATCGACGTTTTTGACGGCGATGAAGCCGGCAAAGTCGCGTCGCAACCCGCGGGCGGAAAGCACAACCCGCGGCTCGTTCGCGTCCAGGTCAGTCGGCGCCATCGGCCGCGCCGATCACTGGCCGGCCGTCGGACAGCCGCTTTCCTTCTCGCTGAGGAAGGCCTCGTTGCCTGGAATGGTGGCGAGATATTTGTAGTAGTCCCAATCCTTGGTGCTCTCGGCTGGCGACTTGACCTGGTAGAGGTACATGTCGTGGACCATGTTGCCGTCCGCCTGCACCTTGCCGTTGGTTATCACCGCGTCGTCCACAGGCATCGAATGCAGCTGCTTGGCGACGGCTTCGGTCTCGTCCGTGCCGGCCTTGTCGATCGCCTTCAAATACTGTGTCACCGCCGAATAGGTCGCGGCCTGGATCATGTTCGGCATGCGGTTGGTGCGCTTGAAGAAGCGCTGCCCGAATTCGCGGCTCTTGTCGTCGCGATCCCAGTAATAGCCTTCGGTCAGCACGACGCCCTGCGCCGCCTGAAGGCCAAGCCCATGCACCTCGGCCAGCGTGAACAGGAGTGCGGCAAGACGCTGACCGCCCTGCACGATGCCGAATTCGGCCGCCTGCTTGATGGAGTTGGAGGTATCGAGGCCGGCATTGGCCAGGCCGATGACCTTGGCGCCCGACGATTGCGCCTGCAGCAGGAAGGACGAATAATCGGTCGATCCCAGGGGATAACGCACCTCGCCCAGCACCTTGCCGCCATGGCTTTCGACGAACTTGGTGGTCTGATCCTTCAGCGAATAGCCGAATGCATAGTCGACGGTGACGAAGAACCAGCTGTCGCCGCCCTGCTGCACGAGAGAGCCGCCGGTACCCACCGCCTGCGAGTGAGTGTCATAGGCCCAGTGGAAGCCGTAGGGCGAGCACTGTTTGCCGGTCAGCTCCGTGGTCGCCGCGCCGGTGACGATGTCGATCTTCTTCTTTTCCTTGGAAATCCCCTGGACGGCGAGCGCTACCGAAGAGGTCGTCAGTTCCATGATGGCATCGACTTGCTCGGTGTCGTACCACTGCCGGGCGATGTTGGAGGCGATATCCGGCTTGTTCTGGTGGTCGGCGCTGATGATTTCTATCGGCGCTCCCTGCACCTTGCCGCCGAAATCCTCAACGGCCATCTTGGCCGCCTCGACCGACCACTTGCCGCCGAAGTCGGCGTAGACGCCCGACTGGTCGTTGAGGATGCCGATCTTGACCTTGCCGTCGGAAATTTCGGCGGCCGAAGCGGGGATCGCGGATGCGGCGAGAAGTGCCGCGGAAACGAAAAGGCTTACCTTCATGGTTGACTTCCTCCCATAGCGATAAATCCGACCGACCCTCCTACGATCGATCATCGCAATGGTATTGAACATGAGGAGGATAGGGACAGAGGGCAAGAGGCCGTTAGGGATTTAGTGTTCGAAGCGATACGGTTTGGCGGCGGAACGCGAGCCTTGGGCGAGAGATAGAGACACAAACATGTGAACCGCCCGGCGGCAGTGCCGGCTCAGCCCTCGGCGGCGACGAGGTGGCCGTTGCCGACATCCCTCAGCGCCAGTTTCAGCGGCGCCTCGCCGATCCTGCGGGTGGCGCTCGGGATTTCCTGGTCGAGGCGCGCGAAGCGGCTTCTGCGCTGCGCGGGATCGGGCACGGGCACGGCTTCGATCAGGCGCCTGGTGTAGGGATGGCGCGGGTTGGAAAAGACCTGGTCGCGGGTGCCCATCTCGACGATCTGGCCGAGATACATGACGGCGACGCGGTCGGAGATGTTCTCGACCACCGCCATGTCATGCGAGATGAAGAGATAGGCGACGCCGAATTCGCGCTGCAACTCCTTCAACAGATCGAGCACGCGCGCCTGCACCGAGACGTCGAGCGCCGAGACGCTTTCGTCGGCGATGATCAGCTTCGGCCGCAGTGCAAGCGCGCGGGCAATGCAGACGCGCTGGCGCTGGCCGCCGGAGAATTCATGCGGATAGAGTTCCATCTGGTCGGCCGACAGGCCGACGCGCTCGAACAGCGCTGCGACACGCTCGCTGCGCTCTTCCTTCGAGGCGATACCGTGGATCAGCAGCGGCTCGGCGACGAGGTCGCCGACACGCATGCGTGGGTCCAACGAGGCATAGGGGTCCTGGAAAATCATCTGCACGTCGCGGCGCACCGCCTTGCGCTCGTCGCGGCCGAGGCCGGACAGATTGCGGCCGCCAATGGCGATGTCGCCGCTGTAGGGCACCAGTCCGGCCAGCGCCTTGGCGGTGGTCGACTTGCCACAACCGGATTCGCCGACCAGCGCCAGCGTCTCGTTGGGCGCGATCGAGAAGCTGACGCCTTCGACGGCGTGGACGCGACGAGTGACCCGGCCGAAGAAGCCGCCATGCAGGTCGAAACGGACATGCAGGTCCTTGACGTCAGCGACATTGGCCGGCGTTGCCGTCTCGGCACTCCTGGATTCCTGGCGACCGATACCGCTGCCGATGCGCGGCACGGCGGCCAGCAGCTCGCGCGTGTAGCCGGCTTGCGGCCTGGCGAAAATGTCAGCGGTTTTTCCCTCTTCGACCATGCGGCCATGCCGCATGATGATGACGCGGTCGGCCATTTCGGCGACGACGCCCATGTCATGAGTGATGAGGATGACGCTGGTGCCATGCTGGCGCTGCAGATCGCGCAAAAGTTCCAGCACCTCGCCTTGCACGGTGACGTCGAGCGCCGTCGTCGGCTCGTCGGCGATCAGCACGTCCGGCTCGAGCGCCAGCGCCATGGCGATCATCACCCGCTGGCGCATGCCGCCGGACAGTTCGTGCGGAAACTGCTTTAGCCGGCTTTCGGCTTCCGAAATGCGCACCGCCTTCAGCGCCTCGATGGCACGCTGGCGAGCCTCGCTCTGCGACAGGGAGGTATGCGCCTCGATGGATTCGGTGAGCTGCCGGCCGATCGACAGCACCGGGTTGAGTGAGGTCATCGGCTCCTGGAAGATCATGGCGATGCGGTTGCCGCGAATGCGCCGCATCCGGCGCTCGTCCAGAATCGTCAGATCTGTATCGCCGAGATGGACCTTGCCGGATGAAATCCTGGCGGCAGGCTGCGGCAGAAGCTGCATGATGGCCAAAGCGGTCATCGATTTGCCGGAGCCGGATTCACCGGCAATGCACAGCGTCTCGCCACGAGACAACGTCAGCGACAGGTCGGAGACGACCTCGCGCTCGCCCTCCTCGCCGCGCACGCTGACGGAGAGGTTGGCGATGTCGAGTATGGGTTCGCTGGCAGCGATCATTGCGCGCGTGACCCGGAGAGGGATTTACTCCGGCACACCCCCCTCCTCATTCAAACACGCAGCGCGGAAAGTAGAACGACACCACCCAGTTCGGCATGTCGACGATCTCGCTGATGCGGAGATCGCCGCAGACCGAGGCCAGCATATAGGCCTCGACTGGGTCGATGTGATAACGACCGGCGAGCAGGTCGACCATCTGCGCAACCGCTTCCCTGGCGCCGGTCATCAGGTCCGGACCGATGCCGGTCGTCACCTCATAGCCCTTGGCGTCGAGATGGCGCGTCACCGGGCCTGGCGTGGTGAAGCGTGGCGTCTTCAGCCTGGCATCCTTGACCAGGTCGAGCTTGAGCACGACGTCCATCGGACTTTCGATCGCCGTGCCGCAGACCTCGCCGTCACCTTGCGCGGCATGGGTGTCGCCAACCGAAAACAGCGCGCCCGCCACTTCCACCGGCAGATAGAGCGTGGTGCCGGCGGCGAGATCGCGGATGTCGAGATTGCCGCCGACACGCCTTGGCGGCACCACCGAGTGGTGGCCCTTTTCCGCCAGCGCGTTGCCTATGGTGCCGGCGAAGGGTTTCAACGGCACACGCGCATTCTTGCCGAACAGCGCCGGCTCGAGCGAGGCAGCGTCGTATTTCCAGATGTTCAGCGCCGGCTCCTTGAAGTCGTCGGCGAGCAGCCCAAAGCCCGGAATGTTGGCCGTCCAGCCGAAGCCGGACGGCTTGAACATCTCGATCGTCACCTTCAGCGCGTCACCCGGCTCGGCGCCCTCGACGAAGATCGGCCCGGTCACCGGATTGACGGTGGCGAAGTCGAGCTTGGCGACGTCGGCGACCGTGCTGCCGGCCTGCAACTGGCCGCCGGAGGAATCGAGGCACTGGAACTCGATCGTCGAGCCGGGCGCCACCCGCTCGGCCGGGGCAAACGAATTGTCCCAGCCGAAATGATGTTGGCGCCCGTGGATGGTGTAGTCGCAGTTATTGCACATCTTTTACGTACACATTGTCGTAGTTGATCGGGATATGAACCGGGTCGACATAGAGGTTGTCGGCGCCGCCCATGCGCGCCGATTTCATGGTGAAGCGCTGCTCGTTGAAGACCGGCGCCCAGGGCGCGTCTTCCATCACCTTGTCGTAGATGGCGCTCCACATCTTGTCGCGTTCGCCTGATTTAGCCGGGTCGACCACCGAGTCGGCCTCGGCCGCCTTGGCGTCGAGATCCTTGTTGCAATACCACGACCAGTTCCAGCCGCCGGGCACCGCACCGGCGCAGCCGAGGATCGGGCCGTAGAAGTTCGACGGATCCGGGAAGTCGGCGATCCAGGCCATGCCGCCGGACCAGATCATCGGTGCGCCGGCCTTGTCGCCGCCGGCGGCAATCACGTTTGCCTGCGCCAGCGACTGGATGCTTGCCTTGATGCCGATCGCCGCCAGATCCTGCTGGATCGCCTGGGCGATGCGCGGGTTGGGATCGGTGTTCATGGCAAACAGCTGTGTCTCGAAGCCGTCGGGGTGGCCAGCCTCTGCGAGCAGCGCCTTGGCCTTGGCGACGTCATAGGGATAGCCCTTGTATTCCTTGTCGTAGCCCGGCATCGACGGCGGCAGCGGCTGGTTGGCCGGCACGGCGCGGCCGTTGATGATCTGGATGACGCGCGCCTTGTTGATCGCCATGTTGACTGCCTGGCGCACCTTAACATTGTCGAACGGCGCCATGGTGGTGTTCATGGTGACATAGCCGGTGTGCAGCTGGCCGCCCTCGACGACGCGTGCCTTCTGCTCGGGATCGGCCATCACCTCCTGGAATTTTGCTGGCGGAATGCCGTCGCCGGGGACGTCGATCTCGCCCTTCTGCAGGCGCAGCAGCGCCACGATCGGCTCCTGGCCGATCTCGAAGGTGATCTTGTCCAGATGCGGCAGGCCCTTGTGCCAGTAGTCCGCATTGCGCTCGAAGACGATGCGCTGGCCGAGCGTCCACTCGGCGAGCTTGAAGGCGCCGGTGCCGACCGGATGCTTGCCGAAATCGGCGCCGTATTTCTCGACCTCTTCCTTCGGCACGACATGGGCGAAGTTGATGGCCATCACATGCAGGAAGGTGGCGTCGGGGCGGGTCAGTTCGAACTTGACCGTGTAAGGGTCGACGACAGTGACGCCGGAGAGGCTCTCGGCCTTACCGGCGGCGACATCGTCATAGCCCTTGATCGAGCCGAAGAAGCCGGCGCCGGGGCTCTGCGTCTTCGGATTGGTGACGCGGTCGAGCGAATATTTCACGTCGTCGGCCGTCATCTCGCGGCCATTGTGGAATTTCACGCCATGGCGCAGCTTGAAGGTGAAGGTCTTGCCGTCGGGCGAAATCTCGTAGCTTTCGGCGAGGTCGGGTTTCAAATTGGTGGTGCCCGGCTCGTAGTCCATCAACCCGTCGAACAGGCTCTTGATCATCGACCAGTTCTGCCAGTCATAGCCGATCGCCGGATCGAGCGTGGCGACGTCGTCCTTGTAGGTGATGGTGATGGCGCCGCCCTGCTTGGCGTTCGGATCGACGGCGTCCTCGGCGCGAACGCTCGTCATGCCGAGCATCAGCGCCAGCGCCGATGCCGCTACCGTGGATGCGAGAAACTTTTTCATTTTTATGTTCCCTTTCTCTGTCTGGTTTTCATTTCATCTGAGCTTGATGCGGGGGTCGATGAAGGGCGCGATGATGTCGGCCAGCAGATTGCCCAGCACGATGGCGAAGGCCGACACCAGCGTCACACCCATGATGATCGGGATGTCGACGCGCTGGATGGCCTGCCAGGCGAGCTGGCCAATGCCGGGCCAGCCGAATACGCTTTCGACGACGACGATGCCGCCCATGAAGATGCCTATGTCGATGCCGATCATGGCGATCACCGGCAGGATGGCGTTGGGCAGCGCATGGCGGAACAGGATAGCTCGCCGCGCCAGGCCTTTGGCGCGGGCGGTGCGCACGTAATCCTGGCGCAGCACGTCGATCATCGACGAGCGCATCATGCGCGCGTACCAGCCGGCGCCGAGGATTCCCATGGTCAGTGACGGCAGCACCAGATGACGCCAGGTGCCGTAGCCGCCGATCGGAAACCAGCTGAGCCGCACGGCAAAGACGTAGAGCAGCAGCAGACCGACGACGAATTGCGGCGCCGAGACGCCGACGAAGGAGGCGACCATCAGCGTCTGGTCAGTGGCGGTGCCGCGCTTGACGGCGGCGATCAGGCCCATGCTCAGGCCGAGCAACAGCTCGCACAGGATGGCGCCGACCATCAGCAACAGGCTGGCCGGCAGCCGCGAGACGATCAGCTCGGTGACTTCGGAGCGCTGGATGTAGGAGCGGCCTAAATCGCCGCTGACGAGCTTCGTGAGATAGCGCCAGTACTGGACGATGAAGGGCTGGTCGAGGCCGAGCTGCTGGCGGATGTTCTCGACCGTCTGCGGCGTGGCGCTGCGGCCGGCGATCTGGCGCACCGGATCGGCCGGCAGGAGATAGAGCAGCGCGAAGGTGATCAGCGAGACGCCGAGCAGGATCAGCAGCGACTGGATGAGGCGGCGGCCGAGATAGGCGATCATGCCCGGCCCCTCTGCGTCGGATCGAGAATGTCGCGCAGCGCATCGCCGATCAGGTTGAAGGCGAGCGCCAGCGCCAGGATCGCGGCACCCGGAAAGAACACCAGCCAGGGTGCGGCCTGGAAATAGGTCTGGTTCTCGAAGATGATGTTGCCCCAGGACGCCGTCGGCGGCTGGACGCCGATGCCGAGGAAGGAGAGTGTCGCCTCAAGCAGCACGGTGGTCGAAATGCCGAGCGTGCCCCAGACGATGATGGTCGGTAAGAGATGCGGCAGGATGTGGCGAAACAGGATGCGCGGCGCGCTCGCGCCGATGGTGCGTTCGGCATCGATGAACTCACGCTCCGCCAGCGATGAGGTCTCGGTGTAGATGACGCGGGCGGTCTGCACCCAGTTGACCAAAGCGATGACCATGGCGACGATCCACAGGCTGGGCTCGAACACCGCGGCCAGGCAAATGGCGAGCAGCAGTGCCGGAAACGCCATCATCAAATCGGTGAAACGCATCAGCGCGCTGCCGATCCAGCCACGGAAATAGCCGGCGACAACACCGACCAGCGTGCCGATGAACAGCGCCACGCCATTGGCGACGATGCCGATGATCAGCGAGGTGCGGGCGCCGTAGAGGATGCGGGTCAGGAGGTCGCGGCCGAGCAAGTCGGTGCCCAGCCAGAATTTTGCATCCGGCGGCAAGGGCGAGCCCTCGATGGTCAGGCCGTCGAACATCTGCTCGTTGGGATCATAGCCGGTCAGCCATGGCGCCAGCACGGCGCCGGCAACGACGATGGCGACGATGACCAGCCCGAGCAGAGCCAGACGGCGCCTGACCAGCCGGCGCCAGACGCCGGCGCGCGGCTTGACCGGCATGCGCCCTGGCGCGGTGAGATCAGGCGCGATGGGACTGGTCATCGTCGCCTTCTTCGCCCGTTGCTTCTTCGCTTGTCATTGCCACGATCCGCCGCGCGGCATCCTCGACGCTGATCTGCCAGCTCATCGCCAGCGAGCGCAGCTGCGCATAGGCGCGGCCATCATCGGCGCCTTTCGCCAGTGCCGTCACCGCGCGCACGATGGTCTGGCGTTCGGCAACGCGCTGGCGAAGCGAGGCGATCTCGCTGGCCAGGTGTTTTCGCGCCTCGAAACTCTGGCGCGCGATCAGCAGCGCGCTGTAGACGCCGGCATTGCCGACCGGCTTCAGCAGCTGCGCATCGGCCTTGTGCGACAGCGCCCATTCGATGCGGCCCGGCGCCTCGGAACCGATCAGCGCCACCAGCGGCATCGGTGCCTCGCCCGGCTTCCACGGAAACTGCTCGTCAAAGCCGAGATCGGCGTCGAAGAAGACGAAATCGGCGGCCAGCGCCTCGGGCGGCAGTTCCGGCCAGCAATCCAGCGTGATCAGCCCGATGGCCGACAATTGCCTGGTGATCGCCTGCACCGTCGGATGCGGGCGATGCAGGATAAACGCCCTGGCGCCGCCGAGATTGGGGATGCGTGGGGCTCTGGTCACGACACCACCCTCAGGCGCGGGCGGCCGAATGTTTTTGCCGGGTCGTAGCGCGACAGATACGGATCCGGCGCGACTTCGTCTTCGCGGCTGACGACCTCGAAGAAGCCGTCCGCGATGCGCCCGATGATCACCGGCAGTGTCGCGTGCTGCGAGTGGGCGTCGATGGCGATCGGACCGAGCCGGGTGGAGAAGCGGCGTTCGGCGAAGGCTTTGGAGAATTCCGCCGGACCGGCGTCGGGATTGCTGGAGAGCACGTCGGCCATCACCTGCACCGAGGCATAGGCGGAGGCCTCGAAGGATGAGGCAAAGGCAGCCGGGCGCGGCGCGAAATACGGCCCGACCGACAGATGTCCCTTGCCGGATTCACCGATCGCCGGCAGCTCACCTTCGGTCAGGTTGCAGGAGATGACGGGGCAAGTCTCGGGACTGAAGGCGGCATCCTCGTGACCCAGGTCGCGATAGGCCGCGAGGAAGGCGTAGGACGAGGTGCCGATCAAATTGTTGAGGATGAAGTTCGGCCGCGTGGCGCGGATCTCCGCGATCAGCCGCGACACGTCGGTCTCGCCGATGCGCAGGTAACGCTCGCCCAGCACCTTGCCGCCGGCATCGGCGATCAGGTCGCGCGCGACGCGGTTCATCTCCCAGCCCCAGATGTAGTTCGACCCGAGCAGGAAGCCGTTGGCGCCGAAACGCGGCACGACATGGGCCATCAGCGGCACCAGATGCTGGTTGGGGCAAGCATGCATATAGACGACGTGCTCGTTTGCCTCGAAGCCCTCATAGGGGCAGGCGTACCAGAGCATGCCGCCGGCCTTCTCCAGCACCGGGATGGTTTCCTTGCGGCTCCAGGAGGTGACGCAGCCGATGACATGGCGCGCGCCGCTGGTCCTGAAAATATCCTCGCACAGCGTCGCGTAGCGGTCCGCATTGCTCTGCGGATCGCGCTCGACCGGCACCAGCTCGATGCCTGAGTTCCGGTCGGCGTTGATGTCGGCGATGGCGCGCATGGCGCCCATGCGGCACGCATCGGAGACGAGCTGATAGCTCCCCGAGCGGGAATACAGGATGCCGATCTCGATGCGCCGTTTCAAACAGATCCTCAAAAATGACAATGCCCCGCAGCCAGCGCCGGAAGGGCGAGGCATACGAGGCATACTTGCCGCCCGGCGATCAGAGCCGGTATTTTGCGCTAGCGTATTCGGTCCGGCGGTCCAGTCAAGCCCTCAACGATATCCGCCAAGGCTACGAACTCAGGTTAACGGGTTTCTTCGGAGCCTTCGCCGGCGCGCTGGCTGACGGAGCATCAAAGAAAAACCCGCCTGTACGGCGGGTCACTGGCGCAAATCAGCACCATAGGCAAAAATGTAGCATAGCTGCCGTCACCGAGTCAAGAAAAAATTCCTATCGTGAAAAGCTGCCAGCACAAAGGTGCCGACACCCGCCGAACTGGCCGTCGTCAAGCCTTTTGCTAACCTGGGTTCGGAGCCCTGCTATCTGGCTGCCGGCCGCTGACCATGTTGGCGAGCATAGTCCACACAGGCGTCCACCGTGCTGACACAAAGCGCGTCGCGCCTGTTCGGCAAATTGTTGTCGCCGGCATAGGCAACTTCGGCGACGCGGCCATCGACCATGCGAATTTGCGTATCGCAATAGCCGCCGGGAGCGACATTGACGGAGCCGCCGACCGCCGGGATCGCGCCGACCGCCAACGTCGGAACCACAATGCTGAGATTGCCGCGCTGGACGATGCGCTTGTAGGTCCAGATCTGGCCCGATTGGCCGGCGTCGGCGGTGGCGGTCGGAAACCCGGCGCACATTCGAACATCGGCTTCGCTGAGGCCGACCATCTCCTTGCGGGCAGCCGCCGCCGTTGGATCAACCTTGGCGATACGCGACGTATCGTCGGGAACGACGCAGGAAGACTGTATGCCGACACAGAGAGCAGCGAGGCCAAGCTTTCGAATGCAGGAAAATATCATGCCGACTGTCAGATTTGCCCGATTGTCAGATTTTGCGTGGCGCCCGCCGCTCCTTTCTACCTAGGCGGACAGGCGAGCGGATCAACCCGTTCAGCTTCACGAAAAAGTGGCTGTGGCTGCATCATGGCCGGTCGGGAAGCCAACGCCCTGGCGGAAGCGGACTCGCGCCGGAACGGCGCGCCAAGGTCCGCATCCATGGTCACCCATCAATGACCCTGCAACTGTTTCCGCCGCCAGGACGCGGGCGCTTCGCCGACCCGCGCGCGAAAGAATCGTGAAAAATACGCCGGGTCGTCGAAGCCGATCTCGTAGGCGATGTCCTCGACCGAGCGTACGGTGAACAACAGCAGCCGCTTGGCCTCCAGCAGCCGTCGCTCACTGACGACGCGTTTGACGCCGCTGCCCAGCACCGCGCGGCTGGCCTTGTCGAGAAGATGCGGCGTCGTGGCCAGCGCCTCGACGTAGCGATCAACAGGCCAGTTGTCGCGGAAATGCGCATCGGCGAGCCGGCGCAGCCCCAACGCCAGTGAGGCATCAGAAGACGCCGTGGCATCCTTTGTCTCGGGACTGAGGCGCGCGATGTGGGAGAGCGCGACGGCGATCAGCGCCTGCAGGACCCTGTCTTTGCCGGCTTGCGCCTCGGCGTATTCGGCGGCGATCATCTCCAGCACCGCCGCCAATCTGGCCCACGCTGCGTGCTGCGGCATGCCGTCGGCAAAGACCGGCCGGTCCAGCGGCAGCAGGCTGTGAGCCGCGATGGCCGTAAGCGCCCCGTCGGCGACCGAGACGACGATGGCGTCGGTGCCGGGGCCGATCGAGAAGCCGTGAACGATAGTGCTCGGCACGAAACTCACGGCAGGCGCCGAAAAGTCCCAGGACCGGTCTTCAATGCGGTAGGTACCGGAGCCGCTGGTCCAGAAGGTAATCTGACCCATCTGCGGGTGCTTGTGCGCGGCGACCTCACCAAGATGGATATTGCTGCGCGCAAGCACCGTCTCGACATGCAGAAAACCGACATCGAGCGGCCGCACCGGCTCGCCATAGACGAAGAAGTCGGGGATGTATCTCTGGCTCATGACGCCGGAAAAAGTCCAATTGGTTTTGCCGTTCCGTCCATAACCGATCAATGCCCAGGGCGCTAGGGTTACGGCTTAAGAGGAGGACCATCATGCGATCAGAAGACTTCCGCACTGATAAGGCACGCCCATTCACCGGGGCCGAGTATCTGGAGAGCCTGCGCGATGGCCGCGAGGTCTATATCAACGGCGAACGCATTGCCGACGTCACCACGCATCCGGCGATGCGCAATTCGGCGCGGTCGCTGGCGCGCCTCTACGACGCCCTGCATGATCCAAAGCGGCGGGACGCGCTGACCTCGCCGACCGACACCGGCTCGGGCGGCTACACCCACAAATATTTCCGCGTTGCCAAATCTTCCGCCGAGCTTGTTGCCCAGCAGGCGGCGATCGCGGAGTGGTCGCGCATGTCCTATGGCTGGATGGGCCGCACGCCCGACTACAAGGCGGCGCTGATGAACACGCTCGGCGCCAATGCCGACTGGTACGGGCCGTTCAAGGACAATGCCCTGTCCTGGCACAAACGCGCGCAGGAAGCCGCGTTGTTCATGAACCACGCCATCGTCAACCCGCCGATCGACCGCCACAAGCCGGCCGAACAGGTGAAGGATGTCTTCGTCCACATCAACAGGGAGACGGACGCCGGCATCTACGTGTCCGGCGCCAAGGTGGTGGCGACGTCCTCGGCGCTGACGCACTACAATTTCCTGGCGCAAGGGTCGGCGACGGTGACCGAGGATCCGTCGCTGTCGGTGATGTTCATCGTGCCGATGAATGCGCCGGGGATAAAGATGTTCTGCCGCGTCTCCTACGAGCAGACGGCCAACACGGTGGCGGCACCCTTCGACTATCCGCTGTCGTCGCGCTTCGACGAGAACGACGCGATCCTGGTGCTCGACAATGTCTTCATCCCCTGGGAGGACGTGCTGGTGCTGCGCGATGCGCAAAAAATCCTGTCCTTCCATCCGGCCTCCGGCTTCATGCATGGCTACTGCTTCCAGGGCTGCACGCGTTTCGCCGTCAAGCTCGACTTTCTCGCCGGCCTGCTGGCCAAGGCGCTGCGCGCCACGGGCGGCGATGCTTTCCGCGGCAACCAGGCGGCACTGGGCGAGGTCATTGCGCTCAGGCACATGTTCTGGAGCTTTTCCAACGCCATGGCCTACAACCCGATCCCGTGGGCGAATGGCGCGGTGCTGCCCAATCTGGAAGCCGCGCTTGCCTACCGCACCTTCATGTCGGAAGCCTATCCGCGCGTCATCGACACCGTGCGCCGGGTGATCGCCTCGGGGCTGATCTACCTGCCGTCGTCGGTGCGCGACTTCAACAACCCCGAGATCGACAAATATCTGTCGCAATATGTGCGCGGCTCCAACGATATGGGCCACATCGAACGCATCAAGATCATGAAGCTGTTGTGGGATGCGACCGGCACCGAGTTCGGCGGCCGCCACGCGCTCTATGAGCTCAACTATGCCGGTGCGCCGGAAGAGGTACGGCTGCAGGTGCTGAAAGGCGCCGAGCGCGGCGGGCGGCTGAAGGCGATGGAAGAGCTGGTCGACACCTGCATGGCCGATTATGACGAGAATGGCTGGACCGGCGATACCTGGTTCAATCCGCTTGTCTCAACGGCCGAGTGAAATCACATGGCCACGCAGATTTCGAAAGCCGATTTCCGCGACGCCATGGCGAGGGTCTGCGCGCCGGTCAACATCGTCACCACAGACGGGCCGGCAGGACGCGGCGGCTTCACCGCCACCGCCATGTGCAGCGTCTCGGACGAGCCGCCGACGCTGCTCGTGTGCATGAACGGGCGCTCGACGCAGGCCGCCATGTTCCTGTCCAACCGGCGCTTCTGCGTCAACGTGCTGACGCATGACCACATGCATCTGGCGGGAAAGTTCGCCGGCGCGACCAGGGACATGGAGGCGCGCTACGCCTCGGCGCGTTGGCAGACGCTGACCTCCGGCACGCCGGCGCTGTCGGATGCGATCGTCAACTTCGATTGCGAGATCGAGACCGTGCATGTCGTCGGCACGCACAATGTCATGATCGGCCGCGTCATCGATGTCCGGCACGGCAGCGGCGGCTCGGCCCTGCTCTATGTCGACCGGAATTATACGCAGCCGACACGGTTGGGCAGCTTTGGCGGGTGAGCCTGGACGAAACGGCCAGGACCGACCGCTCAGCTCTCGCCGTCGATCAAGCTCTCCAAGAGGTCGAGGAGCTGCTCCAGCTTCTCATGCCCAAAACGCTGTTCGATGTCGTCATAGATGACGCGACGCTCGGGCGACAGGGCGTCGATCAGGGCGGAGCCGGCAGGCGCAATGGTCAGCACGACGCGGCGGCCGTCGCCTTCGGCCTTGTTGCGGGTGATGAATTTGCGTCCCTCGAGCGCCTTGATGATGCGCGTCAAGCTGGGCGGCAAAACCGAGGCGCGATCGGCAAGTTCCGTCGCCTCGACCGGGCCGGCTTCGCTGAGCACACGCAGCACGCGCCATTGCTGTTCGGTCACGTCATGCGCCGCAAGCATCGGCCGAAACCGCGCCATCACCGCTTCGCGGGCATGAAGCAGCGCCATCGGCAGGGAACGACGGGTATTTTCAGGCAGCAAAAAAGAGCCTCCCACGCTTGCGATCGAAACAGGCCTTCCCTCGGCCGAATCCGCCTGCCGGGGCCCGTTCCTGCCATCCCGTATCGTTGCGCCAAGGCCGATGCAAGACTTGACTTCGCGGATGCCGCATGTAATTAACGCGTTAACTACAACAAAGCAATAACCCAGGGAAACGAAGCGCCGTGCCTCACTTCTCCATCGAGTATTCGGCCAATCTCGATGCCAAGGTCGATATGGACGAATTGTGCGCGCTGGTGTTGCGCACAGTGCTGGACACCGGGCTGTTCGAGACCGGCGCCGTGCGGGTGCGGGCCTTTCGCGCCGAGGCCTACGCGATGGCCGACAGCCTGCCGGAAAACGCTTTTCTCGACATGTCGTTTCGCATCGGCACCGGCCGCAGCCCGGACGAGAAGAAGCGGACCGGCGAGGCTGTCTTCGCGGCGGTGAGCGAATACCTTGCCACCCTGTTCGAGACCCCGCATTTCGCCCTGTCGCTCGAAATCCGGGAAATCGACCCGGTGCTCAGCTGGAAGAAAAACGCAATCCACCCGCGGCTGCGCGGCAAGTGACGGAACCCGACATGTCCGACCTGCAAGGCAATCTGAAAAAGGCCGAGGCCTATCTGGCCCGCTTCAAGCGCGATGGCGTTTTGAACCAGATCGGCGGCGAGGCGGTGCCGGCCCTCGATGGCGCGACGTTCGAAACGCTGTCGCCGGTCGACCTCAAGCCGCTGGCAAGCGTCGCGCGCGGCGGGGCCGCCGACATCGACCGCGCCGCCAAGGCGGCGAAGGCGGCGTTCCCAGCCTGGGCGGCCATGCCTGGCGAGGCACGCAAGAAGCTGCTGCACAAAATCGCCGACGCAATCGAAGCGCGCGCCGAGGAGATCGCTTTTGTCGAATGCATGGATACCGGCCAGGCGCTGAAGTTCATGGCCAAGGCAGCGCTGCGCGGTGCCGAGAATTTCCGTTTCTTCGCCGACCGCGCGCCCGAAGCGCGCGACGGCGAGACACTGCGTACGACAGGCCAGGTCAATATCACGACGCGGGTGCCGATCGGCCCGGTCGGCATCATCACGCCGTGGAACACACCGTTCATGCTGTCGACGTGGAAGATTGCGCCAGCGCTGGCGGCCGGCTGCACCGTGGTTCATAAGCCGGCTGAATTCTCGCCGCTGACCGCCCGCCTGCTGGTCGAGATCGCCGAGGAGGCTGGCCTGCCGAAAGGCGTATGGAACCTGGTCAACGGCCTTGGTGAAGACGCCGGCAAGGCGCTGACCGAGCATCCCGACATCAAGGCGATCGGTTTTGTCGGCGAAAGCCGCACCGGTTCGATGATCATGAAGCAAGGCGCCGGCACGCTGAAGCGCGTGCATTTCGAGCTTGGCGGCAAGAACCCGGTGATCGTCTTTGCCGACGCCGATCTCGGGCGCGCCGCCGACGCCGCCGTGTTCATGATCTATTCGCTGAATGGCGAGCGCTGCACCTCGTCGTCGCGGCTTCTGGTCGAAGCCTCGATCTATGAAAGCTTCACCGCCAAAGTCGCGGAGAGGGCGAAGCGCATCGTCGTCGGCCACCCGCTCGATCCGAAAACGGTGGTCGGGCCGCTGATCCATCCGGTGCATGAAAAGAAGGTGCTGTCCTATATCGACATCGGCAGGTCGGAGGGGGCGACGCTGGCCGTCGGCGGCGGCAAGGTCGATGGACCGGGAGGCGGCTGTTATGTCGGCCCGACCCTGTTCACCAACGTGACCAACGGCATGCGCATCGCGCAGGAGGAGATTTTCGGGCCGGTGCTGAGCGCCATTGCGTTCAACGACGAGACGGAAGCGCTGGCGCTGGCCAACGACACGCAATACGGCCTGACCGGCTATCTCTGGACCTCTGACGTCACCCGCGCCTTCCGTTTCACCGATGCGCTGGAGGCCGGCATGATCTGGGTTAACTCCGAGAACGTGCGGCATTTGCCGACCCCCTTCGGCGGCGTCAAGAATTCCGGCATCGGCCGCGACGGCGGCGACCATTCCTTCGACTTCTACATGGAGACGAAGAACGTCGCCTTCGCGACGACGGCGCACGCGATCCAGAAACTCGGCGGCTGACCGGAGGAAATCGGATGCCCTTGCCCAAACCCAATCTCTACCCCGCCTTCAACATCGTGCGCCTCAGCCATGTCGAGTTGGCTGTCACCGACCTCGCCAAATCCCGCGCCTTCTATGTCGACACGCTCGGCCTGCAGGTTACCGACGAGACATCAGGCGCCATCTACCTGCGCGCCATGGAGGAACGTGGCCATCACTGCATCGTGCTGCGCAAGGCGACGACGCCGGAAGCGCGCGATCTCGGCTTCAAGGTCTTTTCGGACGAGGACCTCGACAAGGCCGAGTATTTCTTCAAGGGCAAGGGCCTGCCGGTGGAATGGGTCGAGCGGCCCTACCAGTCGCGCACTTTTCGGACGCGCGACCCGCACGGGATTCCGCTCGAATTCTATGCCCAGATGGAAAGGCTGCCGCCGATCCACCAGAAGTATGCGCTCTACAAGGGCGTGAAACCGCTGCGCATCGACCACTTCAACTGCTTCTCGCCCAATGTCGACGAATCCGTCGCCTTCTACAACGAGCTCGGCTTCCGCGTCACCGAGTATACCGAGGATGCCAGCAGCGGAAGACTGTGGGCGGCCTGGACGCACCGCAAGGGCGGCGTGCACGACATCGCCTTCACCAACGGCACCGGACCGCGCCTGCACCACGTCGCCTTCTGGGTGCCGACGCCGCTCAACATCATCGACCTGCTCGACCTGATGGCAACGACGGGCTATTTGCCGAACATCGAGCGCGGTCCCGGCCGGCACGGCATCTCCAATGCCTTCTTCCTGTATGTCCGTGATCCGGACAACCACCGCATCGAGATCTACTGTTCGGATTACCAGACAGTCGACCCGGACCTCGAGCCGATCAAATGGGACCTCAAGGACCCGCAGCGCCAGACGCTGTGGGGTGCGCCGGCGCCGAAAAGCTGGTTCGAGGAAGGCAGCACCTTCGCCGGCGCCAAGGCGCGCCAGCCGGATTTGACGGCCTCGCCGATCATTGCGCCGTGACGATGGACCTTACGAGGAGACCCTGATGATTGCACATGGGCGGCTCGCCACCTTCACCGTCGGCGGCAAGGCGCGCTATGGCGCGATCACGAGCAAGGGCGCCGTCGACCTGTCGGCGCGCCACGGCCAGTGGCCGACACTGCGCGAAGTGATCGAGGCCGGGGCCTTGCGGCGGCTGGCGGAAGAGGCGGAGGCCTTCCCGACCGATTTCCCGCTCGACGCCATCGCCTATGAAATCCCGATCCCGTCGCCGGAAAAGATCATCTGCGTCGGCGTCAACTATCCGGACCGCAACGAGGAGTACAAGGACGGCCAGGCAGCACCCTCCAATCCTTCGCTGTTCGTCCGCTTTCCCCGTTCGTTTGTCGGCCACGACGCGCCGCTGGTGCGGCCGCCGGAATCACCGCAGCTCGACTACGAGGGCGAAGTCGTCATCGTCATCGGCAAGGGCGGCCGGCGCATTGCCGAAGCCGACGCGCTCGGCCATATCGCGGCACTGTCGCTGTGCAATGAAGGCACCATCCGCGACTGGGTGCGGCATGCCAAGTTCAACGTCACGCAAGGCAAGAATTTCGACCGCACCGGCTCGATCGGCCCTTGGCTGGTGCCGTTCACCCACGAGGCGCAGATCGCCGACATCGCGCTGACCACCCGCGTCAATGGCGAAATCCGCCAGCAGGACCGCACCAGCCGGATGATCTTCTCGTTTCGCAAGATTATCGCCTATGTCTCGACCTTCACCACGCTGGTGCCGGGCGACATCATCGTCACCGGCACGCCGACGGGCGCCGGCGCCCGCTTCGAGCCGCCGATCTGGCTGAAGCCGGACGATGTGATCGAGGTGGAGGCCGATGGCATTGGCATGCTTCAAAACGGCGTCGTCGACGAGGAAGCAGCATGACCCCGGAGCAAGTGGAAGACGCCGCGGCACGGCTGTTCGAGGCCGAGCGCTCACGCCGCCAGATCCGGCTGCTCAGCCTCGATTTTCCCGAGGCGACGATGGAGGATGCCTATCGCGTGCAGGCAGCGCTGGTGACGCGCAAGATCGATGCCGGGCTGAAGCCGAAGGGCTGGAAGATCGGCCTCACCTCCAAGGCGATGCAATATGCGCTCGCCATCGACACGCCGGATTCGGGCGTGCTGTTCGACGACATGTTCTTCAATGACGGCGCGACGGTTCCGGCCGGCCGCTTTATCCAGCCGCGCGTCGAGGCCGAGATCGCCTTCATCATGAAGGCGCCGCTGAAAGGCCCCGGCGTGACGATCTTCGACGTGTTCAACGCCACCGACTACATCACACCGGCGCTGGAAATCCTCGATACGCGCATCGAGCGCGTCAATGCCGAGACCAAGAAGGTACGCACCTTCTTCGACACGATTTCGGACAATGCCGCCAATGCCGGCATCGTCATCGGCGGCCGGCCGCAGCGGCCTGATGAAGCCGACATGCGCTGGATCGGCGCCATCGTCTCGCGCAATGCCGAGGTCGAGGAGACCGGGCTTGGCGCCGGCGTGCTCAACCATCCGGCGATGGGTGTCGCCTGGCTGGCCGACAGGCTTGCCCGCTACGGCATGTCGATCGCGGCTGGCGAGGTCGTTCTCTCCGGGTCGTTCGTGCGTCCGGTCGAGGCACGGCCCGGCGACACGATCGTCGCCGATTTCGGCAGTTCGGGCACGGTCAGCATCCATTTCGCGAAGGGCTGACGGTTCCGCCAGTTCTTATCAATCGGCCCTATTCGCCATGCAGATAGGCAATCACCACATCGGCTGCGATGGCCGACATGCGCAGGCCGACCTCCCTGGTGATGTCGCCTTCGACGCGGCTCTGCACCCAGCCGAGGAAGGCGAAGGCCCGCAAGGCCGAGAACAGCGGCAGCGCGGCGATGTCGCGCGCCGTCAGCGCCCGCTCCTGCCGATAGCCGTCGAGCAAAGCGGCCTCGATCAGCGGGTAGATCGCCTCATCGCGGTTCTGGTAAAGCGCGACGGCAAGGTCGTACATGTGCCAGCCATGGCCGCAATCGTCGAAGTCGATGATGCGGATCGCACCATCATGGACGAGCACATTCTCGCGCACCAGGTCGGCGTGGATGATGCCGAAATTGCGGGCACTGCGTTCATACGTCAATAGCGCGCGCACGGCCTTTTCGCGCGCCCGCAAAACCAGTTCGCGGCGAGGACCGTCGAGGAAGGGCGAGGTCTCGAAACGCCCCCAATTCGGGTTCGCGCCGAAGAAGCCGTCGAAATCCCAGGCATGGCGGGCAAAGCCGGACGGAGGCGTCCAGGCTGCTGTGACATTGTGCATGTGGGCGATGGTTCGCCCGATCTCGGTAAAGATCTGTCTTGCCTGCTCGGGCGTAAAATCCAGCGGCACGCCTCGCGCGCCGACGGCGCGGCCTTCCAGCCAGCTCAGGCAATCGACTTGCCGGGGTTGCATTGAGGCGTTCGCGCTGACAAGCACGAACAGTTCGCCAGCCGGCGTGGCGACCGCAGATGGCGTGGCGATGCCGGCCGATTGCAGAAAACCCATCCATTGCAGTTCCGAGCGCAGGGCGGCGTCCGTGTGATAGCCAAGCCGGTGGATGCGCATGGCGGCCGGCTGGCCATCGGGTAGACGGATCCGGAAGACCGCGTTCTCGCGGAATTTCAGCAGCTCCGGCTCACCCTCATCAATGCCCCAATGGGCGAGCGCG
This sequence comes from Mesorhizobium sp. WSM1497, assembly GCF_001672455.2. Lineage (NCBI taxonomy): Bacteria > Pseudomonadati > Pseudomonadota > Alphaproteobacteria > Hyphomicrobiales > Phyllobacteriaceae > Mesorhizobium > Mesorhizobium sp. WSM1497. The sequence continues at coordinate 714,215 of NZ_CP021070.1, forward strand.
CGCCTGGCCAGCGCCGTGACATCGGCTGCCGTCTCGGGTTCGGATTGCGCGGAGACTGCGCTCACGCCTTCACTCCGCGGACTTCGCCAAGCACTTCGTCGAGGACGCCGATCAGGAAGTCGGCATTGTCGCGGGAGAACGGCATTGGCGGGCGGATCTTCAACACATTGCCGTGGATGCCGGTCTTGCCCATCAGCACGCCGCGCTGGCGCATCCGGTTGGCGACCTGCTCGGCAATGTCGGGCGCCGGTTCGCGCGTCTTGCGGTCGTGAACCAGTTCGGCGCCGAAGAACAGGCCAGCGCCCCTGACCTCGCCGATACATTCATGGCGATCGGCGAGCGGGCGCAGCAGGTTGAGTGCATAGGCGCCGACGTCACGCGCGTTGGCAACGAGATCTTCCTGCTCGATGACGTCGAGAACGGCATTGGCCACCGCGCAGGAAACCGGATTGCCGCCGAAGGTGTTGAAATAACGGAAGGCGTTGCGGAAGGTCGCCAATATCTCCCTTGATGTGACCACGGCGGCGATTGGATGGCCGTTGCCCATCGGCTTGCCCATGGTGACGATGTCGGGAACGAAGCCTGCGCGCTGGTGGCCCCAGAAATGACTGCCGGTGCGGCCGAAACCAGGCTGCACCTCGTCGGCGATGACCAGTCCGCCGGCGTCACGCACCGCGCGCATCGCGTCGTCGAAAAAGCCGGATGGGAGCGTCGGAAAGCCTTCATTGGCGAGCAGCGGACAAAGGATGATGCCGGACAGGCCGATACCGTCCTTTGCCAGCGCGGCGATGGCTTCGCGCACCGCGTCGCCAAAGGCTTTGCCGTTGGCCATCGCATCCGGATGGCGATAGCTGTCAGGCGCCGGCACCAGCCTGACATTGCGGGCGCGGCCGCCGACCGGCGGCATGCGGGTGCTGAGCTGCGAAACCGCCGCGGTGTTGCCATGATAGGTGGCGTCGGTGGCGATGATACCCATGCGGCCGGTGGCGGCCTGCGCCATGCGCAGCGCGATGTCGTTGGCCTCGCTGCCGGTGCAGGTCAGGATGGCGGTCGACAGGCTGGCATCGAAGGTCGCGGTCAGCCGCTCGACATAGTCGAGGATGGCGGTGTGCAGATAGCGCGTGTGGGTGTTGAGCAGGCTTGCCTGCCGGCACAGGGCCTCGACCACATAGGGGTGGCAGTGGCCGACATGGGCGACATTGTTGTACGCGTCGAGATATTTGCGGCCGTCGGCATCGTAGAGCCAGACGCCTTCGCCGCGCACCAGGTGCACGGGCTCGTCATAGAACAATTGCGATTTCGCACCGAGCAGGCGCGAGCGCCGGCTAACCAGCGCTTCTTGCGGTTGAGTCATTGCGTCTCGAAACTCCGTTCTCTCCAATAAACCGTCAGACCTTCGACAGGCCTGCATCCAATGCTTCGCCGATCCTCGCGACATCCGCGGCGCTGACGATAAGCGGCGGCGACAGGATGATGGCGTTACCGGAGACGCGCAGCATGACGCCGGCCTCGTAGGCCGCCTCCGAAACCAATGCCATAGTCTTCTTGTCGGCGGGCTTTTTCGTCGCGCGGTCCGAGACCAGCTCCAGTGCCGCCATCAGGCCCTTGTACCGGACATCGCCGACGATCGCATGCTTCGCCTTCAGCCCCTCCAGCACGGCTGCGAGTTCGACGCCGCGCGCGGCGGCGTTTTCGTTCAGGCGAAGCCGTTTGGTCTCGGCAAGCGCCGCCAGACCCGCGGCGCAGCCGACAGGATGGCCGGAATAGGTATAGCCGTGGCCGATGGCGCCGAAGCTGGTCTTGTCGGCCTCGAAGACATCGGCGACCTTGGCGCCGATCAAAGTGGCGCCGAGCGGGAAATAACCCGAAGTGATCGCCTTGGCGATGGTCATGAAATCGGGCTTCACGCCGGACAGACGCGAACCCGACCATGCGCCGGTGCGGCCGAAGCCGGTGACAACTTCATCGGCGATCAAAAGGATCTCGTGGCGGTCGCAGATCTCGCGCACCAGCGGCATGAAGCTCTCATGCGGAACAATAACGCCGCCGGCGCCGAGAACCGGCTCCATGATGAACGCGGCGATGGTGTCGCCACCCTGGAAGGCGATTTCGTCCTCCAGCGCCTTGGCGCAGAGTTTTGCCAGCCGCACTGGGTCGGTCTCGTCGAACGGGTTGCGGAAGGTCCAGGGCGCGGGAATGTGGAAGACGCCCGGCAGCAGCGGCTCGTAGTTGCGGCGGAAATTGGCATTGCCGTTGACCGACGCGCCGCCGAAATGCGTGCCGTGATAGCCTTTCTTCAAGGCGATGAATTTGGTGCGGTCGGCCTGGCCACGGATCTTCCAGTACTGCCGCGCCAGCCGAAGTGCCGTTTCGACCGAATCCGAGCCGCCCGAAGTGAAAAACGTCCGCACCATGCCTTCTGGCTCGAACCATTCGCAGAGTTCGTAGGCGAGCTCGATCGACGGGCCGGTCGAGGTGCCGCGAAAGCCGGAATAATAGGGCAGCGCGCCAAGCTGGTCGGCGATCGCTTTCTTGATCGGGTCGCAGCTGTAGCCGAGATTGACGTTCCACAGGCCGCCGACGGCGTCGAGCACGGTGTTGCCGGCGATGTCGGTGACCATCACACCCTCGCCTTTCATGATCACCTTTGGCGGGTTGGCCCGCATCTCGGCCGGATGCGCCATCGGATGCCAGATCGGCTTGGCGTTGGTTTCGGTGAGAAAATTGATGTCGCGCATAATGGACTCCGCAAAAATCTCAGGCAACTGGGACGAGGTCGAAATGGCCGAGGGCCTCGGCATAGGAATGAGCCGGGCGAGCGACGTCGAAATGCACCGTGCGCATGCCGGCAGCACAGCCGCCATCGACATTGCGCCGCTGGTCGTCGACGAAGACGCAAGCGCCGGCCGGCACGCCGAGCGCCTCGCTGACGAAGGCATAGGCACGCGGGTCGGGCTTGAGGATGCCGGTGTAAGTGGCGTCGATGATCACATCGAAGAGGCCGAGCAACGGCAGCCGCTGGCGGAAGTCGGCGCCGTAGAACAGGTCGAGTTCATTGGACAGGATGGCCAGTCGAAAACCGGCGGCATGCACCGTGCGAATGGTGCTGTCAGCCTCCGGCCGCACCACCTTTTCCGGCTCGGCCCCTCGCGCGCGCCGGACGAAGGTCTCCATAGCCTGCCAGTCCTCGCCCACCAGACGGCCGACCTCGCTTGTGCGTGTGCGCCAATAGTCACGCTCGCTGATCTCGTCGGCCTGCATGGCGCGCCACAGCGGATCGCTGCCCGGATCGAACGGCCCGCGCCATTGCAGCGTCCCCGGCGCGAGGCCGAGCGCCTGTTCGGTCAAGGCGTGGGTCTCGAACAGCGTGCGGGTGACGACGCCGCCGAAATCGAGGACAAGCGCCTGGGCGGGAACAGCACTCACGCCGCCACTCCCTCGGCCGGCTTGCCGCGCGGGACGATGCCTTCCTCGACCCAGCGGTCGAAGATCTCGAGCGCCTTGCCGACGAAGTCGTCGCTGTTGATGTGAGCGTCGATCTCGTGGAACTCGACGCCGGCGGGAATGACCTTGCGAATTTCGTCAGTGAAGGCGGCCAGGGCTTCCGGCTCATAGAGCGGCTCGCCCTCCACGTCCCATTCCTGGATGCCTTGGGAGGGCAGGATGAAGGCGGAGCGGCCTCTGGCGGCACCGAGCTTGGCGGCGATGGTCCTGGCGACCTGGCGGCGATCGTCGGCATCGACGGTGATCGAAGCGATCAGCCTGTTATGGGCGTGAAACGGCCGCTTCGAGAATTTAGCCGGCAAATCCTGCCAGGTCGGCAGGTCGACCATGTCGACCGCGCCGGGTGCTGCGATCTGCGGAATGCCGCGGGCACCGGCATTCTCCAGCCGGTCGGCGCCGGAACTGACGACTGAGCCCGCGAGATGATTGGTGATTTCCTGCAGGCTGAAGTCGAACACCGCGCAAAAATGGTCTTGACCGGCAATCGATTCGAAGGCGCGGCCGCCCATTCCGGTGGTGTGGAAGACGGCAACGTCATAGCCGCGCTGTTCCAGCGCCGGCTTCAGCGTCTTCATGTAGCGCAGGCAGCTGCTGCCGAGCGAGGTCATGCCGATGGTCGGGCCTGTTGCCCGCGCCGACACGCGCGACGCCAGCACGATTTTCGCCGCGCCGACGACCGCACCACAGGCCTGTGACAGGACCAGCCTGCAGATCGAGTTGAGGCCGTACAGCCCGCCCGCCCAGAGGATCATCATCAGGTCGGGCGCGACGCGCTCGGGTGGGATGAGGTGCGAATAGGCGATGGTCGAGACGACGAATTTCGGCACGCCGAGCGGCAGGCAAAGCGCCACGTCGAGCGCCAGATCTGTCCCCATCGAACCGCCGATGGCGATGAAGGCGTCGATCTCGCCGTTTTGATGGAGCTTGCGCACCAGTTGCACGGCGCCGCCGGCCATCAGCGTCATGGCGGTGTTCTCGTCACCGCTCGAAACGATCTCGGCGATCGTCACATCCACCGCCCGCGCCACGGCGTGCTTATCCTGGTCCGGGCTGTAGGGCGGGTCGCCGAGCACACTGACATCCATCATCACGGCGCTGCCGCCCGACTGCTCGATGCACTGTTTCATGAACAACAGCTCTTCGGCCTTTGTGTCGCCCGTGCCGATGACCAGGATGCGGGGTGCTGTCTCCGAGGGCATCAGGCCTGCCTCCTCAAGATTTGCAGGTTTTCACCGTTGAGGCGCATGGAAATCTCCCGTGCCGCCGCCCTCACGGCAAGTCCCCGCTCCGTGATCGCGGCCGCCGTCGTTCTGGCCTTTGGCGCCGCCACCGCGATGGTGCCGAGCGCAAAGCCATCCGCCCCGCGGATTGCCGCCGCGACGCTGATCACACCTTCCTCATAGCCCTGGTCGCAGATCGAATAGCCGCGATCGCGCGCCTCGCCCATGGATCTTGAGATGGCGGCCGGCTCGATCAGCGTATGGGCCGTGAAGGCGTCGAGCGAACCCGCCAGGCACGCTTTGACGGTCTCGTCGCGGGCGAAGGCCAGATAGGCGATGCCCGACGCGGTCGAATGCAGGGGCAGCAACTGGCCGATGTCGATGTTGACCCGGTTTGCCCATGCTGGATGCTCGACATGGACGGTGACCAGCCTGTCGACGCCGAATTCCGACAAATGCACGGTCTCGGCCGTCGATGCGGCCAGGTCCCGCACCAGCGGAACGGCCGTCTGCAGGAAGGGAAAGCGCGCCTCGCGGATGCGCGCCAGCCGCGACAGGCCGGCGCCGAGGCGATAGTGCCGCGTACCCGCATCCTGCTCGACGAAACCACGGCCGGCCAGCGCTACCAGCAGCCGCCTTGTCGTCGCCTTGTCCAAGCCCGAGCGGCGCGCCAGATCGGACAGGCCGAGCTCGGGCTCGTCGACGTTGAACAGCTCCAGAAGCGAGATCGCTTTTCCGACCGTACTCAAATTTGCCTCCCGGTTCGGACAATCATTTAACGTGTGAATTAACTTGACAGGCATCAGCATTGTTTGCAAGTCTATATTCAAAATAACGGTTCAAATAATGAACCAACCACCAGAGTGCATGGGACAGGCCATTCGGCCGGCGAACTCAAGGGTTTGCAAACAGGAGGGATCAATGACAGCAGTCTCGGAACAGGCGCCGGCCAACAGGCTGCGCAAGAACAGTCTTGGCGTCGGCGCCATCACCTTCATGGTGATTTCTGCGGCCGCCCCACTCACGGCAGTCGCCGGCGGCACGCCGCTTGGCATGCTGATGGGCAATGGCGCCGGCTTTGCCGGCACCTATCTCATCGTGACCGTGCTGCTGCTTTTGTTCGCGGTCGGCTATGTCGCCATGTCACGCCATGTCGGCAATGCCGGCGCCTTCTATGCCTATGCCGCACGCGGCCTCGGCAGCATGGCCGGCGGCGCCACGGCGCTGATCGCCATCCTGTCCTACAACGCCATGCAGATCGGCGTCATGGGCCTGCTGGGCGCCGCAACCGCCGGCCTGTTCGCCGGCTGGGGCATCAACCTGCCCTGGTGGGTGTGGAGCTTCATCGCCATCGCGCTGGTCGCCGTGCTCGGCTATCGGCAGGTCGACCTCTCCGCCAAGATCCTGACGGTGCTGGTGCTGTGCGAATATCTTGTGGTGCTGATCCTCGATATCGCCATCCTCAAGACCGGCGGCGATAGCGGCCTGTCGGCGGCGCCATTCAGCTGGAGCCAGATCGTCAGCGGCTCGCCGGCCATCGCCATCCTGTTCTGCTTCGCCGCCTTCATCGGTTTCGAGGCGACGACGATCTATGCCGAGGAAGCCCGCGACCCAAAGGTCACCATTCCGCGCGCCACCTATTTTTCGGTCGTGCTGATCGGCGTCTTCTACATGCTCACGGCATGGCTGATGGCGGTCGGCGCCGGTGTCGACAAATTGCTGCCGACGCTGCAGGGATTGCAGGATCCGACGACCTTCCTGTTCGGCCTGTCCGACCGCTACGCCGGCACGATGCTTTCGCAGGCGATGAGCATCCTGTTCGTGTCGAGCCTGTTTGCCGGCGTGCTGGCGTTCCACAATGCGGTTGCGCGCTATATCTACGTCTCGGGCCGCGAGAAGCTGTTGCCGCAGACGATCGGCGTGACGCATCCGGTGCACCAGAGCCCGCACGTCGCTTCCGTCGTCCAGAGCGTGCTCGCCGCGGTCGTTGTCGGCCTGTTCGCCGTGCTCGGCCTCGATCCGGTGCTGGCGCTGTTTTCGTGGCTGACCAATGTCGCGACGCTCGGCGTCATCGTGATGATGGCGGTGGCATCGCTTGCCGTGGTGATGTTCTTCCGCGCCAACCCGGCGGCCCACGAGAATGCGCTGAAGACCACCATCCTGCCCGGGCTGACCTTCATCGCCTTCGTCATCATCATCTATTTGATCGTCATCAATTTCGGCAGCCTGTCGGGAGCCGGCGGTTTCCTTGGCGTGTTCCTGCCGGGGCTGGTGCTGATCGCCGCGATCGTCGGCCTGCTGCTGGCCAGCGCGCTGAAGAGCCGCGATCCGGTCGCGTTCAAAAACCTCGGCCAGCCGCTGAAAGATTGAGAAAAGCAAAGGGGCGGCATGCCACGCCGCCCCTTACACCACAAGGGGAGTGGCGGATTTGAGCTTTGCCGAAAATATCACCGTCGAGGCATTGGAAGCCGATCCCTACCCGATCTATGCAGAGCTCAGGCGCAGTGCGCCGGTCGCTTTCGTGCCGGCGGTCAATCTTTGGTTCGTCACCCGCTGGAAGGATGTCGAGAGCGTCGCCAAGTCGCCCGAGATCTTCTCCGCCGTCGTCGGCTCGTCACCAGTTGAGCGTTCCTTCGGCAAGCCGACCATCCTGACCACCGATGGCGAGACGCACAAGCAACTGCGCCAAGGCGTCGACCCGAAATACCGGCCGCGCACCGTCGCCGCCTATGCCGGCGACCTCGTGCGGTCGATTGCCGAACCTTTTCTGGACCGGATCGTCAACCAGGGCTCCGCCGAGCTGATGGCCGATTATTTCGAGCCGGTGTCGACGCTCAGCCTGGCGCGCTCGCTCGGCCTTGCCGGCATCGATATGCCGACGCTGCGCCGCTGGTTCTACGGCCTTGCCCAGGGCGCCATCAATTTCGAGAACGATCCGAAACGGCAGGAGATCGCCGACGCAACCAGTGCCGAGGTCGGCGACGCCATCCTGCCGACGCTGGAAAGACTTGCGCGCCAGCCAGATGACTCGGCGCTGTCGCATATGCTGCATGACGGCATGCCGGAGGGCACGACGCGGCCGATCGACTTTCTGATGCCCAGCATCAAGGTCATCCTGCTTGGCGGCATGCAGGAGCCCGGACATGGCGCCGGCTCGATCCTCGCCGGCCTGCTGGCCCATCCCGAGCAATTGCGGCAGGTGCTCGCCGATCCCGAGACTTTCGTGCCGAGGGCGGTCGACGAGGGCCTGCGCTGGGTGGCGCCGATCGGCACGCAGACGCGGCAGACGACGCGGGCAGTCGAGCTTGGCGGCGTGACGATCCCGGCCGGCGCTGCCGTCGCCGCCCTCGTCGCTTCGGCAAGCCGCGACGAGAGCCGCTTTGCCGATCCCGACCGCTTCGACATCAACCGCAACGAAGGCAACCATGCCGCCTTCGGCTTCGGCCATCATTTCTGTTCGGGCCGGTTCTTCGCACGCGAGCAGATGTGCCTTGCGGTGCGGCTGTTGCTCCAACGCTTCCCTGATCTCAGCCTTGTGCCGAGCAGGGAACCGGTGTTTCGCGGCTGGGAATTCCGCGCGCCAATCACATTGCATGTTTCCCTTGGAGTCCGTCACCAATGATCAGTCAGAATGCCATCGAAACGCTGCGCAAGACGGAGATCGGCGCGCAGGGCCTGTTCATCGATGGCGTGCAGGTCGAGGCAACAAGCGGCGCAAGCCTGCCGGTGACGTCGCCGATCGACGGCCGACCTTTCGCCAGCATCGCCGACGGCAACGCCGCCGATATCGACCGCGCCGTGAAGTCGGCGCGCAAGGCGTTCGAGAAGGGCTCGTGGTCGCGCGCCGCACCCGCCTTTCGCAAGAAGGTGCTGACGAAATTCGCCGAGCTGGTCGAGAAACACGCCGATGAGCTCGCCGTGCTCGGTGTGCGCGACAACGGCACCGAGATCGGCATGGCCTACAAGGCAGAACCGCTGTCGGCGGCAGGCACCATCCGCTACTATGCCGAGGCCATCGACAAGGTCTATGGCGAGATAGCACCGACGGCCGAGAATGTGCTCGGACTGATCCACAAGGAGCCGCTCGGCGTCGTCGGCGTCATCGTGCCGTGGAATTTCCCGCTGATGATCGGTGCCTGGAAGATCGCGCCTGCACTTGCCGCCGGCAATTGCGTGGTGGTCAAGCCGCCGGAGATCGCCTCGCTGACGCTGCTGCGGCTGGCCGAACTGGCAAGCGAGGCCGGCTTGCCCGCCGGTGTGCTCAACGTCGTCACCGGGCTTGGCGCGGTCACCGGCGAGGCGCTCGGTCTGCATATGGATGTCGACGCCATCGCCTTCACCGGTTCCGGCCCGGTCGGCAGGCGGCTGCTCGAATATTCCGCTCGCTCCAATCTGAAGCGCGTCTTCCTCGAACTCGGCGGCAAGTCGCCGAACATCGTCTTTGCCGACGCCCCGGACCTGAAACAGACAGCGGTCGTCTCGGCCAATGGCATCTTCCGCAATTCCGGCCAGGTCTGCGTCGCCGGCTCGCGGCTTCTCGTCCAGTCAGCGGTCTACGACCGCTTCATGGACGAACTGCTCTCGGCAACCATGCGGCTCAAAGTCGGCGATCCGCTTGATCTCACCAGCGATGTCGGCGCGGTATCGAGCGCCGAACAGCTGGACAAGAACCTCGGTTTCGTCGCCAGGGCCACGGAAGAAGGTGCCCGTCTCGTCACCGGCGGCCAGCGGATGCTGACCGAGACCGGTGGCAGCTACATGGCGCCAACGATCTTCGAGAATGTCATGCAGGACATGCAGTTGGCGCGCGAGGAGGTGTTCGGGCCGGTGCTCGGCGTCATGCGCTTCGAGACCGAGGAGGAGGCGGTTCGGCTCGCCAATTCGACCATCTACGGGCTTGCCTCCGCGGTGTGGACCGCCAATCTCTCCACCGCGCATCGCATGGTGCGCGCCATCAATGCCGGCGTCGTCCACGTCAACACCTATGGCGGCGCCGACATCACCGTGCCGCTCGGCGGCGTCAAGCAGTCCGGCTTCGGCCGCGACAAGTCGCTGCACGCGCTGGAGAAATATTTGGAACTGAAGACGGCCTGGATCGCGCTTTGACGGCACGCTGAGCTCTCTGAGAATCTGACGACCTCCAGACGCGCGCAAGATCGCGCCGCGATCCGCTGCGGCCGGTCAAGCGGCGGCTTTTGCTCACGCTCTTGAAAATTTTGAGAGGATATTCCCGGCTTTGGCGAGAATGGCGAAACGCGTTCTTTGATAAACTTGATAGAATTTCTGAGGATGCGACCAAGGCTAGGCAATCCGCCTCGCTGCCATGACTCACAACCGCAGAGATCAATCATGACTGACTTCAAGAACACTTTGCCATCTTCCCCTGGGTCAACCGTCAACCGGCGCAGTGGCCTTGCTCTGCTGTTCGCCTCGGTCGTCGCGATCGGCAGCCTGATTGCACCGCATGCGTCGTTTGCCGAGGACAAGAAGGCGATCAAGGTCGGCATCATCAGCGGCGAGGACGAGGACGTCTGGCGCGTCGTCGTCGCGCAAGCCGCCGAAAAGGGCCTTGCCATCGAGACGGTGGTATTCAACGACTACACCCAGCCCAACGAGGCGCTGGAGCGCGGCGAGATCGACGCCAACGCCTTCCAGCACCAGCCCTATCTCGACAACCAGATCAAGACGCAAGGCTACCACATCGTCCGTGTCGGCTATACCGGCGTCTGGCCGATCGGCCTCTACTCTAAGAAGTTCAGCAAGGTTGCCGACCTGCCCGAGGGCGCGGTCATTGGCGTGCCCAACGACCCATCCAATGAAGGCCGGGCGCTGCGCGTGCTGCAGAACGAGGGCGTGATCAAGCTCAGGGATGGCACCGGCATTCTGGCCACCACCGCCGACATCGCCGAGAACGCGAAGAAGGTGGTGATCAAGGAACTTGACGCCGGTATCGTCGGCCGCTCGGTCGAGGATCTCGATGCGGCCGTAGTCAACACCGACTGGGCGCTGAAAAGCGGCCTGTCGCCGGAAAACCGCATCGCGCAGGAGCCTATCGCCGACAATCCCTACCGCAACTTCATCGCGGTGAAGACCGGTAACGAGAACGAGGCCTGGGTGAAGACGCTGGTGGCTTCCTATCAGAACGAGGCGGTGAAGGCCGAGTTCGACAAGGTCTACAAGGGCACCGGCCTCAGCGCCTATTGATCCGGTCCTCGGCCGGAAGCCCGGTTCGAGAGCAACAGCGGTCCGCGCTCAGGCGCGGGCCGCGATTGCGTTTTCGGGAACAGGAATATTCATGAACCAGCATATCACGGCATCCGGGAAGACCGCCGATCCGACCCAGACCCGGCCCGACGCATCTCAGGATGTCGTGCGCCTTGTCGACCTGAAGCGCCATTTCGGTGTGACGGCGGCGCTCGACGGCATTTCGCTGACCGTGCGCAAGGGCGAGATCCTCGGTATCATCGGCCGCAGCGGCGCCGGCAAATCGACGCTGATCCGCTGCCTGAACGGGCTGGAACGGCCTGACTCCGGCGAGGTGTTCATCGAGGGCCGCGAGATCAGCCGGCTCGGCGAGCGCGACCTGCAGCCGCTGCGGCGGCGCATCGGCATGATCTTCCAGCATTTCAACCTGCTGTCGGCCAAGACCGTCGAGGACAATGTGGCGCTGCCGCTGAAGATCGAGGGCCGCCCGAAAGCCGAGCGACTGAAGCGCGCCGCCGAACTGCTCGATCTCGTCGGCCTGTCGGAGAAAGCCAAGGCCTATCCGGCGTCGCTGTCGGGCGGCCAGAAGCAACGGGTCGGCATCGCCAGGGCGCTTGCCGCGCGCCCGGCGCTGCTCCTGTCGGACGAAGCCACCTCGGCGCTCGATCCGGAGACGACGCGCTCCATCCTCGCACTGCTCAAGGACATCAACCGGCAGCTTGGCCTGACCATCCTTTTGATCACCCATGAGATGGAGGTGATCCGTTCCATCGCCGACCGCGTGGCGGTGATCGACGCCGGACGCATCGTCGAGCAAGGGCCGGTCTGGTCGGTGTTTGCCGACCCACAATCAGACATCACCAAAAGCCTGCTCGGCGCCATCCGGCCGCAGCTGCCAGCCGAACTGGCGGCCCGGCTGCTGCCGGCAGCCGGCCCGGAGACGATCCTGCGCGTGGATGTGGCCGGCGAAGCGGCAAGCAGGCCATTGCTGTCCGACCTTGCCACGGCTGTTCCAGGCGCCTTCCGCCTCGTCCATGGCGGCATCGACCATATCCAGCAGCAGCCGGTCGGCACGCTGTTCCTGTCGGTTCCCGGCAGCGATGCAAATCATCTTGCTGACATCATCACATTCCTGAAGGCCCGCCAGGCGCGGGTGGAGGTGCTTGGCCATGTCGCCAATCCTGTTTGAACTTCTGCTGCGTTCGATCTGGGAGACGGTGCTGATGACGGCCGCCTCCGGCCTCATCTCGCTGGTCTTCGGCCTGCCGCTCGGCCTGGCGCTGATTGCTACCGAACGCGGCGGCATTGCCGAAAGCCTTTGGGTGAACCGGGCGCTCGGCGCCATCATAAACGGCTTCCGCTCGGTACCCTTCATCATCCTTCTGGTGGCGCTGATCCCGGTGACGCGGCTGATCGTCGGCACCTCGATCGGCACATGGGCAGCCATCGTGCCGCTGTCGATCGCCGCCACGCCCTACTATGCGCGCATCGCCGAAGTGTCGCTGCGCGAAGTCGATCGCGGGCTGATCGAGGCGGCGCGCGCCATGGGCGGCAACCGCTGGACGATCATCCGCGAGGTGCTGGTGCCAGAAGCCCTGCCCGGCATCGTCGCCGGCTTCACGGTGACGCTGGTGACGCTGATCGGTGCGTCAGCCATGGCCGGCGCCATCGGTGCCGGCGGCCTCGGCGACCTCGCCATCCGCTACGGCTACCAGCGTTTTGAGACGTCGGTGATGATCGCAGTGGTCATCGTGCTGATCATCCTGGTCTGCGGCATCCAATGGGTGGGGGATCGGTTGGTGGCGAGGCTGGATAGACGGGGGTGATTGTTAGGCCGACGAACTAGGCGATGATGTCTTCTATCAGTGCTTGCAATGACGCTTCTGAACCGCTGAAACTGTCGATCATGGCTTGAATGACGCGATCCCGTTCAAGGATGTCGTCATTGAATGTCAGGCCCGCGTGCTCGGCGAGCATCGCAAGGAAGGTGAGCTGGGTTCGGCCGTTGCCTTCGCGAAACGGATGCACGGCGTTGATCTCCGCGACGATGTGCGCCAGATGCTTCGCAAAGCTGGTGCCGTCGAGATGAGCTAAGCGGTCGGGATTGCCGAGTTCGCGAAAGACCCGCGCCATCTCGGTGGCGATGTGTTCGGGATAGCAGAACCAATTGCCGGCCTTGCCGATGCGGATGGTGCGCGGCTGACCGGCCCAGCCACACATCCTGGAACAGGTGCCGGTGCAGGCCGAGATAGTGACGGTAGTCGAGTTCGCCTGCCGGCAATGGCTCGTCAGCGCGAGTCAGGAACAGCGCGAGCTCGACTTCATCAAGCTCAGCTTGGTCGCGGATGTCCAACAGGTTAATGAGCACCGTCGTGCCGGGGTAGCACAGCGGATCGAACTCAGCGGCGTAGACCAACGTCTATTTCTTCTTGCGGATTTCTTCCTTGATGAGCGAACGCCGCTCATCACCGGACAGTCCGTGTCGTACGCCTAGGGCGAGTAATTTCGCCATGCGAGGCGATAAGGTCATGCCTTCCACGGCGCTGATTTTCTCGCCGCGCTCGCTGGTCAGCACGAACTGGCCGGTCTTGGCTGAACGGCTGGCTCGTGAGCTAGGAGACTTCATTTCGAGACAATATCATAACCATTGAGGAGAGACCAAAATGATTTCCAGGGTAAGCCCAGTTAGCCGCGCAACCTCCCCCCCTCGGGATCGAAGAACGGTATCGGCGCCACGACCGCACGGCTCGGCCTGCCGTCGATGTCGATGCTGAGTTCGGTGCCAATCGCGGTGAAAGGCAGCCGCAGGTGCGCCGTGGCCAGCACCTTGCCCAGGGAATAGCCGTGATCGCTGTAGGTGACGGTGCCAGCGTCCTCGCCATCGGCCAGGACCCTGGCATCGGTGGCGGCCGGCGTGTCGCCGTCGAGGATCAGGCCGACCCATTGCTCTTCGAGGCCCTTGTCGCGAACCTTGAGCAACGCTTGCCGGCCGACGAAATCGCCCTTGTCGAACTTGATCCAGCGGTCGAGCCCGACATGGAACGGGGTGCGGCTCTCGTCCATGTCGATGCCGTGCGCCGGATAGGCCTTTTCCAGGCCCAGCGTGAACATTGCCAGCACGCCATAGGGTTTCAGGCCAAAGTCCCGGCCGGTCCGCATCAGCGCATCCCAGACCGAAGCGGCCTCGTCGGCCGGCACGAACAATTCGAAGCCGAGCTCGCCGGTGACCCCGGTGCGCGAGATCAGCACCCGCGTGCCGTTGATGTGGCCTGACGTGAACGACCAGCGCTTCAGTCCATCTAGATCGGCATCCGCAATCAACGCTTTCAGCAGTTCGCGCGAGCGCGGGCCCTGGATGGTCGGGAAGGCGATGGCTGCGGTTATGTCGGTGACATAGGCCTTGCGACCCTGCGCGTGATGCAACAGCCAGGGCAGCATCTTCAGGCGGTTGACCGAGCCGGTTACCAGCATGAAGTGCTCCGGACCCAACCGAAACACGGTGAGGTCGTCCATGATGCCGCCATCCTCGCGGCACACCGTGGAATAGCGGACCTGGCCCGGTTTCATGGCAGCGGCATTATTGACGATGACATGGTTGACCAGCGCCTCGGCGTCCGGCCCCTTGATGTCCATCTTGCCCATGGTGCTGAGATCCTGCACGCCGACATTTTTGCGGGTGTTCAGATGCTCGTCGGCAATGCCGGAATAGGTTTTAGCGGAGATGAAATCGCCCCCGACACGACCCATGGTCGCGCCCAGCCCGACGATGCTGCTGTAGAAAGGGGAACGCCGCTCAGCCAAGGAAGTCTCCATCATTCAAGAAAAACGGCAGCGCCAGCCGGCGCTGCCGGAAGGCATGTTGTCGTTCTCAGCTGCCGTAGACGTCGAAGGAAAAGTACTTGTCGTTGATTTCCTTGTACTTGCCATTGGCGCGCAGCGCGTCGATGGCCGCGTTGAGCTTGTCGGCCAGTTCCTTGTTGCCCTTTTGCAGGGCGATGCCGACGCCGGGGCCGTGTATGGCCGGATCGGCGGTCAGCGTGCCGAGCAGCTTGCAGCAGGCGCCGTCTGGCTTCTTCAACCACTCGGTCAAGATGATCGACCCGTCCATCATCGCGTCGAGGCGGCCATTGGCCATGTCGGTGCGGGCATCGTCGCCCGTCGGATAGGCCTTGACCGTCGAGCCTGCATATTTCTGGTCGGCGAATTTCTGGTGGATGGTCGCGGTCTGCACGCCGAGCGCCTTGCCCTTCAGATCGTCCGGCGAGGTGCCTGCGATGGTCGAATCCTTCGGCACGGCGATGGCCGGCGGCGTCTGGTAGTATTTGTGGGTGAACTCGACCTTCTCGGCCCGTTCGGGCGTGATGGTGATGTTGATGATGGCGTCGAACTTGCCGGCCTGCAACGCCGGTATGGAACCATCGAAATCCTGCACGCTGAACTCGCACTCAGCCTTCATCTCGGCGCACAGCGCCTTCCCCAGCTCGATGTCGAAGCCGCCCAGCGTGCCGTCGGCGCTGGCGTAGTTGAAGGGCGGATAAGCGCCTTCGGTGCCGATCCTGAGTTTTTTGTCCTGGGCGGAGGCGGCACCCGTGGCAAGGGTGAGGGCGACGGAAGCGGCAAGCACGAAACGACCGAAAAGACGCATGTTCGAGATCCCCGTTGAAAGCGGGAAGTCTACGGTCTTCCAGGCGCGCGGCGGAGACGGAAACGACATGCGCTACGGCGATCGCGGCGCGGCGAGCAGACCAGGCGAGCGATCGGTGATGTGTTAGCCGACGCGCTGCTTGTCGGTGGCCGTCCGGTCGATGGCCAACTCCCCGGCCGAGAGGACAACGCCAAACTTCTCGGTGGCTTCCTCTGATGTGTAGTACCCCAGCGCCACGTCGCGCAGCACAAGATCGGCATCGCGCTGCAGCGGATCTCCATAGCCGCCGCCGCCCGGCGTGCCGACGCGCACGCGGTCGCCGGCCTTGAGCGCAATGTCCTGTTCCTTGGACAAATGCGGCGGCACGTGTTCCTCGCCGTTGCGGAAGACGGTCACCGTGTTGACGGCGCCGTCCTTGCCGCCAAGCGCGCCCTGCGGGCCGAACCGGCCATGGTCCATGACGAAGGAAGCGCGGGCGTCGCCGCGCAGGATTTCCACCTCATAGGCGAGGCCGAAACCGCCGCGATGCTTGCCGGCGCCGCCGGAGCCTTCACGCAAGGCGTAGTGGCGGTAGAGCACCGGGAATGCCTGTTCCATGATCTCGACCGGCGGCGACTTGGAGATGCCGATGGTCGAGCAGCCATTGGTCAGGCCGTCATGGCCTGAATTGCCGCCATAACCGCCGCCGGAGATCTGATACATGACGTAGTCGCGGCCGCGTGCCGGGTCGTTGCCGCCGAGTGCGAAATTGCCGCTGGAACCGGCGGGTGCGGCGGTCACCTTGTCCGGCAATGCCTGCACCATCGCCGCGAACACCGCCTCGGCGATGCGCTGCGACACCTCGGCGGCGCAGCCCGAGACGGGCCGCGGATATTTGGCGTCGAGGAACGTGCCTTCCGGCCGTTTGACGATCAGGGGTTCAAACGCGCCGGCGCTGATCGGTACATCCGGGAAAATGTGGCGCATGGCGAGATAGACCGAGGATAGGGTCGTCGCCAGCACGCTGTTCATCGGCCCGGCGCAGGGCTTTGACGAACCGGTGAAATCGAAGGTCAGCGTGTCGCCCTGTTTTTCGACGGCGAGCGCGATGATCAGCGGCTCGTTGACCACCCCATCGGAATCGACAAAGGCCTTCGAATGGTAGGTGCCGTCGGGAATGGCTGAGATGTTGGCGCGCATCTGCTCGGCCGCGCGGCGGCGCAGTTCGGCGATCGCCTCTACAACCGTTTCATCCCCGTAACGATCCAGGATTCCATTGAGCCTGTCCCGACCGATCAGCAGTGCGGCAGCTTGGGCGCGGATGTCGCCGATGCGCTGGTCGGCGACACGGATGTTGGAGCAGATGATGGCGTAGATTTCCGGATCGAGCACGCCCTTCTTGAACAGTTTTACGGGCGGCAGTCGCAGGCCTTCCTGCTCCACGGCAGTCGCCGAGGCTGAAAATCCGCCCGGCACCGAGCCGCCAATGTCGGGCCAGTGGCCGGTGTTGGATAGCCAGCAGAAAATCTTGCCGTCCCGGTAGACCGGCATGGCGAAGCGCACATCCATCAGATGGGTGCCGCCGAGATAGGGGTCGTTGACGACGTAGATGTCGCCTGGTTCCGGCGCCAGGCAACGGCCGTCGGCGATCATCTCGATCACCATCCTGGTCGAATATTGCATGACGCCGACGAACACCGGCAGGCCCTGGCTGCCTTGCGCGATCAGCGAACCGTCGACAGCCGAATAGATGCCGTCGGAACGGTCATTGGCCTCGGCGATGACCGGCGAGAAAGCGGCGCGAGAGAACGTAAGGTCCATCTCGTCGCAGACCTGCTGCAGGGCCGCCTGGAGGACCGAAAGGGTGATGGCGTCGAGCTTTGCCATATCAGGCCTCGCCAATGTCGATGATGATGTTGCCGTCAGCGTCGCTGCGTGCGCGGTCGCCGGGTTCGAGCACGGTGGTGGCATCCATCTGTTCGAGGATCGCCGGGCCTTCGATGATAGCATCGAGCGGCAGCTTCTCGCGCGCATATACGGGCGTGTCGTGCCAACGGCCGGCATACCAGACCGGCCGGATTTCGCGCCGCGCCTCGTCGAGCGTTGCTGAGCGCCCCGCCGGATCGATCAGGCGCGACAGATCGATCGCCAGACGCACGCCGGTGACCGATGTATTGAGATTGACGAGATTGGCTCGGATTTCCGGCAGCTCGACCTTGAAGCGGGCGAAATAGGCCTTTTCGAAAAGCTGCTGCAGCGTTGCCCGGGTCACCGAGGAGGACGGCAGCGCCACGTTGATGATGTGGGTCTGGCCGACGAACTGCATGTCGGCGGAGTGGGTGACGCGGATCGTCTCCGGCTTTACCGCTTCCTTGCCGATCAGCTCCTCGCCTTCGTTTCGGTGCCGTTCCAATACTGCGTAAAGATGCGTTTCGTCGAGTACCGACACCGGCTGGTTGATGGTGTTGACGAAGTCGTGGCGCAGGTCGGCAACGACGCAGCCGAGCGCGTTGGTGATGCCTGGACGCGCCGGCACCAACACCTTGGGCAGGCCGAGTTCGCGCGCCAGGGCAGTCGCATGCAGCGGCCCGGCGCCGCCGAAGGCGAACAGCGCGAAATCACGGGGGTCATGACCGCGTGACACCGACACCATGCGGATGGCGCCGGCCATCTTCATGTTGCCGAGCCGCAGCACCGCGCCCGCCGCCTCGACGCCGGACAGGCCGGTCGGCTTGCCGATTTTCTCCTCGAAGATGCCGGTGACGCGCTCTGATGTGACCGGGTTTTCGACTGCCAGCAGCTTCTTCGGCGCCAGCCGGCCGAGCACCAGATTGGCGTCGGTCATGGTCGGATCGAGGCCGCCGCGCCCGTAGCAGATCGGGCCGGGATTGGCGCCGGCGCTTTCCGGGCCGATCTGGATCAGGCCGGCCGCGTCGACGCGGGCGATCGAGCCGCCGCCGGCGCCGACCGTGTGCACCGCCACCATCGGCACATGGATCGGCATGGCATATTCGATCTCGATCTCGTTCGAGACAGCCGGCTCGGCATTGCGGATCAGCGCCACGTCGGTCGAAGTGCCGCCCATGTCGTAGGTGACGAGGTTTTCGAAGCCGGCACGTTTTCCGGTGTAGGCGGCGGCGATGACGCCCGAGGCCGGACCGGACATGACAGTCTTGGCCGATTCACGTGTGACGAAGCGGGCAGAGATCATGCCGCCATTGCCGTTCATGATCAGGAAGTCGCGGGCATAGCCTTTTGCAGCCAGTTCCTTGCGCAGCCGCTCGACATAACGCTCGAGGATCGGCTGCACCGAGGCGTTGACCGAAGCCGTGACGCCGCGCTCGAACTCGCGCGCCTCCGACAGCAGCGCATGGCCTGCCGTGATGTAGCCGTTCGGCCAGAGCTCGGCGGCAATTTCGGTGGCGCGCCGCTCGTGCGCCGGATTGGCGTAGGAATGCAGGAAATGGATGACGAGGGATTCGCAACCGGCCGCGATCAGCGTCTTTACCGCCTCGCGCATTTCGGCCTCGTCGAGCGGTGTGCGTATCGCACCCGACGCTTCGACGCGCTCCGACACTTCGAGCCTGAGATTGCGCGGGATGATCGGCACGAAGCTGCCGGTCATGCCATAGGCCTGCGGCCGCGTGCGCCGGCCAAGCTCGATCACGTCGCGAAAACCGCGCGTGGTGATCATGCCGGTTTTCGCCAGCCGGCGTTCGAGCACCGCATTGGTGGTGGTGGTCGTGCCATGCACGATGAGGTCGATGCCGTCGATCGGAAATCCGGTGGCGCCGAGCGCCGAAACGACACCGAAGGCCTGGTTGTCGACCGTGGTCGGCGTCTTGGCCAGATACACCCTGCCGCCATCGCTTCCGTCGATCAGGAGCAGGTCGGTGAAGGTGCCGCCGACATCGATACCGGCAACGACATTTCCCTGGGGATCGCGCGCTTGCGCCGAAATATTCTCTTCCATCGTCGAAACCCGAAATGCGCGGACTACGGATATGCGTCAGTTTGGAAAGCTGTTTTAAGGGAGCATCTTGACGCAAATATCGTTTGTATACTAATAAATTCCGGACACAAGAGCTTGCCGCTTTGGAGTGTGCGAACAGCACGCCGGGACCTGAATGGTCCGGGCGCGCAGGTGAAGGTTTGGCGCCCGCGTCCGTGAGCTGGGCCAGAAGGTTGGATTTGATGAACACCACATCCGCTCTCAACACCGTCGGCGCCCGACCGCTGCAGTTCCCGATTCCGGCCAATGTCTATGCCGAAACCGTGGTCTCGGTGAAGCACTACACCGACCGGCTGTTCTCGTTCCGCATCACCCGTCCGCAGTCGCTGCGCTTCCGCTCCGGCGAGTTCGTCATGATCGGCCTGCCCAATGCAGAGAAGCCGGTGTACCGCGCCTATTCGGTGGCGAGCCCAGCCTGGGACGAAGAGCTGGAATTCTTCTCGATCAAGGTGCCGGACGGCCCGCTGACTTCGGAGCTGCAGAAGATCCAGGTCGGCGACACCGTCATCATGCGCCAGAAGTCGACCGGCACGCTGGTGGTCGACGCACTGACGCCGGCCAAGCGGCTGTTCATGATCTCGACCGGCACCGGCATCGCGCCCTTCGCCAGCCTGCTGCGCGACCCCGACACCTACGAAAAATTCGATCAGCTGATCCTGACCCATACCTGCCGCGACAATGCGGAACTCACCTACGGCCAGGAGCTGGTCGCAGCACTTGAAAGCGACCCGCTGATCGGTGAACTGACCACTGGGCGCGTCACGCTCTACAATTCGACGACCCGCGAGGAATCGGCACGCATGGGCCGCATCACCGCGCTGATCGGCTCCGGCAAGTTCTACAGCGATCTCGGCATCGACAAGCTCAACCCGGAAACCGATCGGATCATGATCTGCGGCTCGATGCATATGCTGAAGGACGTCAAGGAACTGGCCGAAAGCCTCGGCTTCGAGGAAGGCTCGCTGAGCCATCCGGCGACTTTTGTCGTCGAGCGCGCCTTCGTCGGCTGAGCCGCACCAACATCTCGAAGTCTACGTTTTTGACCGCACGGTCAAAAATTGCTGCTTTCGCCGCCTTTTTCGGTTATGACCGCCCGCAGGACTCGTGAAGTACGGCTTCACGGGCTATCTTCGGCACACGTCGCTGAATGAAAGGGCAGGAGATGAGCAGCACAATCCGCGAAGCCGATGTCGGCTCGTCCAAGGTGACGCCGCTGCCGGCGCGTGCCGCCGCCAATACAGCCGTTCCACCGGACCATCGCATTGCGCGCAACCCCGGCATGAAGCTCGACCTTGGCTTCATGGAATCGGTGCGCAGCGTCAATCGCTCGGCGCTGGAACGGCGCGTCGCCAGCCTGACCAAGCGGCGCTCGATCAAGGCCGACAACCAGGCCGCCTGGCTGCTGCGCGCCGTCGCCTGCATGGATTTGACGACGCTGAATTCCAACGACACCGAGGAGCGCGTGCGCCGGCTCTGCGCCAAGGCGATCAACCCGTTCCGCCGCGACATTGTCGAGGGCCTCGGCATATCAGGTGAAACCATCCGCCCGGCCGCCGTCTGCGTCTACCACCCCTTCGTTGCCACCGCCGTCGATGCGGTGCGCGGCACTGGCATCCATGTCGCCGCCGTCTCCACCGCCTTTCCGCATGGCCTGGCGCCGCTGTCGACCCGTTTGCAGGAGATCGAGGCCTCGGTCCGTGACGGCGCCGACGAGATCGACGTCGTCATCCCGCGCGGCCTGGTGTTCGGCGCCAAGTGGCGGGAGCTTTACAATGAGATCGTCTCGATGCGCGCCGCCTGCGGTGATGCGCATCTGAAGGTCATCCTCGGCACCGGCGACCTCGCCACGCTGCGCAATGTCATGCTGGCCTCGATGGTGGCGATGATGGCGGGCGCCGATTTCATCAAGACCTCGACCGGCAAGGAAAGCGTCAACGCGACGCTGCCCGTCGGCCTCGCCATGGTGCGTGCCATCAGGGCCTATTTCGGGGAAACCGGCTATCTCATCGGCTTCAAGCCGGCCGGCGGCATTTCCACGGCCAAGGCCTCGCTCGACTGGCTGGTGCTGATGAAGGAAGAGCTCGGCCGGCCATGGCTGGAGCCGGACCTGTTCCGCTTCGGAGCGTCGAGCCTCTTGACCGACATCGAGCGCCAGCTCGAGCACCATCTGACGGGACACTATTCGGCCAATCATCGCCACGCGATGGCTTGAGAGATTTACCCCCACCCCGATCGGCAAGCCGATCGACCCTCCCCACAAGTGGGAGGGTGAAGGAGGCGCCCAATGAACATTCTCGACCGCTACCACGCCATGGAGTACGGCCCGGCGCCGGAGGCCCGCAACGAGGCCGACGCCTGGCTTGCCGCGCGCGATTTCGGCAAGGCGCTGTTCATCGGCGGCGACTGGAAAGCCGCTGCCGGCGGCAAGACCTTCGAGACCAGCGAGCCG
Organism: Mesorhizobium sp. WSM1497; assembly: GCF_001672455.2. Taxonomy (NCBI): domain Bacteria; kingdom Pseudomonadati; phylum Pseudomonadota; class Alphaproteobacteria; order Hyphomicrobiales; family Phyllobacteriaceae; genus Mesorhizobium; species Mesorhizobium sp. WSM1497. The sequence continues at coordinate 736,228 of NZ_CP021070.1, forward strand.
TCTTCCGGCAAGCTGCTGGCCGAGGTCTCGGACGCCAATGCCGCCGATATCGACGCGGCGGTTGCGGCCGCCGCCAAGGCGCTGCCGAAGTGGTCGGCAGCCTCAGGCTATCAGCGTGCCAAGGTGCTTTATGCCATCGGCCGCGCCATGCAGCGGCATCAGCGCCTGTTCGCGGTGCTTGAGACCATCGACAACGGCAAGCCGATCCGCGAAAGCCGCGATATCGACGTGCCGCTGGCGATCCGCCATTTCATCCACCATGCCGGCTGGGCGCAGGCGCTGGACAGGGATTTCCCCGGCCATAGGGGTGTCGGCGTCGTCGGCCAGATCATCCCGTGGAACTTTCCGTTGCTGATGCTGGCCTGGAAGATCGCGCCGGCGCTCGCCGCCGGCTGCACCGTGGTGCTGAAGCCGGCCGAGTTCACGCCGCTGACCGCCATCCTGTTCGTCGAGATTTGCGAGCGTGCCGGCGTGCCGAAGGGCGTCGTCAACATCGTCCAGGGCGGCCCTGAGGCCGGCGTCGCCATCGTCAACCATCCCGGCGTCCAGAAGATCGCCTTTACCGGCTCTTCCGAGGTCGGCAAGATCATCCGCAAGGCCACCGCCGGCTCGGGCAAGAAACTGTCGCTGGAGCTCGGCGGCAAATCGGCTTTCATCGTCTTCGAGGATGCCGATCTCGACAGCGCCGTCGAAGGCCTGGTCGACGGCATCTGGTTCAACCAGGGCCAGGTCTGCTGCGCCGGTTCGCGGCTCCTGGTGCAGGAAGGCATAGCCGACGCCCTGATCGCCAAGGTCAAGACGCGGATGAGCCGGCTGCGCGTCGGCAGCCCGCTGGACAAGAACACCGATATCGGTCCGCTCGTCGATCTGACCCAGCTCGAGCGCGTCAAGGGCCTGGTTGCCGAAGGCGCCAGACAGGGCGCCGTCTGCTGGCAGCCGGATGCCGCGCTGCCGTCCTCCGGCTACTACCATCTGCCGACGCTCGCCACAGGTGTTTCGCCGGCTAACATATTGGCGCAAGAAGAGGTGTTCGGCCCTGTTCTGGCGACCATGACCTTCCGCAACACCGAGGAAGCGATCGAGCTCGCCAACAACACGCGCTATGGCCTCGCCGCCTCGGTGTGGAGCGAGAACGTCAACCTTGCCCTGCACGTCGCGCCGCAATTGAAGGCCGGCGTGGTCTGGGTCAACGGCACCAACATGTTCGACGCCGCCTGTGGCTTCGGCGGCTACCGCGAGAGTGGTTTCGGTCGTGAGGGCGGGCGCGAGGGCATGTTCGAATATCTCACGGCAAAATTGCCGCTCGGCCCGGTCATCAAGCCGGCGACGATGTCGGCGCAACCGGTCGAGCAGGCCGATGGCGCGGCAATCGACCGTACGGCAAAGCTGTTCATCGGCGGCAAGCAGGTACGGCCGGACGGCAATTATTCGCTGGCTGTCGCCACCGCCAAGGGCAAGCTTGCCGGCGAAGTTGGGCTTGGTAGCCGCAAGGATATCCGCGATGCCGTCTCCGCCGCCCGCGGTGCCAAGGCCTGGCCGGAGGCGACCGCCTATAACAGGTCCCAGGTGCTCTATTATCTGGCCGAGAACCTTTCCGGCCGCGCCAGCGAGTTCGCCGCCCGTCTCACCGAATTGACCGGCGCCACGCCCAAGGCTGCGCGGGAAGAGGTAGAACAATCCATCGAGCGGCTGTTCCTCTATGCCGGTCTGGCCGACAAATTCGAGGGCCGCGTGCACCAACCGCCCGCGCGTGCCGTGACATTGGCGCTGCACGAGCCGGTCGGCGTCGTCGGCATCGTCGCGCCGGATGCCTCGCCGCTGCTCGGCCTGATCTCGCTGATTGCACCCGCACTCGCGATGGGCAACACCGTGGTCGCAGTGCCGTCGGAGCGCTACCCGCTGCTGGCGACCGATCTTTACCAGGTCATCGAATATTCCGACATTCCCTCAGGCGCCATCAACGTCGTCACCGGTCGCAGCGCCGAACTCGCCGGCGTGCTGGCCAAGCATGACGATGTCGACGGGCTTTGGGTGTTCGCCGATGCCGAGACCTGCGCCAAGGCGGAAGCCGAGTCCATCGGCAACCTCAAGCGCGTCTGGAGCGGCAATGGCCGCGGCATCGACTGGGCATCCGACCAAGCCGCCGGCGACGCCTTCCTGCGCCGCGCCGTCGAGGTCAAGAATGTCTGGGTGCCTTACGGCGATTGATGGCCTGCCGGTACTGTTCAGATCGTGTTCGGGCTTGACGCCCGGACAGATGTTCTTTAACGAGAAAAAACATCTTTATCAGTGAACGGTCAACGGCGCAGGCTGCACGATCACGCGTGACTGGCACATGACGCCTTGGCCAGCCGCAGGTAGACCCGGACTATCCCAGCGGACGAGGAGAACAGCATGGCGGATCTGGCAGGCAAGGTCGTTGTCGTCACGGCAGCGGCGCAAGGGATCGGCAAGGCGAGCGCACTGGCCTTCGCAAAAGCCGGCGCCATCGTCTACGCCACCGACATCAACGAGACGCTGCTGGCGGAACTCGCCAAGACGCCAGGGATCAAGACCCGCAAGCTGGACGTGCTCAACGACGAAGCCGTCAACGCCGCCTTTGCCGAGATCGGTGTCGTCGACGTGCTGTTCAATTGCGCCGGTTTCGTCCATTCGGGCTCGATCCTGGAGATGAAGGACGGCGACCTCGATTTCGCGCTGAACCTCAATGTCCGCGCCATGATCCGCACCAGCCGGGCCGTGCTGCCCGGCATGCTGGAACGCGGCGACGGATCGATCATCAACATGGCCTCGCTGGCCAGTTCCACCAAGGGCGTGCCCAACCGCTTCGTCTATGGCCTGACCAAGGCCGCGGTCATCGGCCTGACCAAGGCGATAGCCGCCGACTATGTCGGCAAGGGCATACGCTGCAACGCCATCTGCCCCGGCACGGTCGAGAGCCCGTCGCTGCAGGACCGCATGCACGCGCAAGGCGACTATGATGCCGCCCGCGCCGCCTTCATCGCCCGCCAGCCGATGGGCCGGCTCGGCACGCCGGAGGAAATCGCCGATCTGGCCGTCTACCTGGCCGGCGCCACGTACACGTCCGGGCAGGCCTACAATATCGACGGCGGCTGGTCGATCTGACTGCGGAAATCTTGCGTGGGCCGGACGATCTGGCCCGTTGCCGGCGTTTAACAGGGGATCGAACAGTCTGAAAATCCCGCGCGCCGGCTATCTTGTATGGCGATCGCGCTTGTCCGTAGTCAGGTCGATGGGTACGGTCCGCCGGTTCCTTGAAGGAGCAATCGCCTTGGCGGAAAGTTTGCAAAAGGCCACGAGGCCGCAATCAGGAGAAGGATTTAGATGAAACTGCTGCGCTATGGCGAGGTGGGAAGCGAACGTCCCGGCCTGCTCGATGCGGATGGAACGATCCGTGATCTCTCCGCTCACGTCACCGATATCGGCGGCAAGGCACTCGATCCGGCATCGTTGGCAGCACTCGCCAAGCTAGATCCGAAGTCGCTGCCGGCGGTTTCCGGCAGCCCGCGCCTCGGCGCCTGCGTTGCCGGCACGGGCAAGTTCATCTGTATCGGCCTGAACTATTCCGACCACGCCGCCGAGACCGGCGCCACCGTGCCGCCGGAGCCGATCATCTTCATGAAGGCGAGCTCGGCCATTGTCGGGCCGGATGACGACGTGCTGATCCCTCGCGGCTCGGAGAAGACCGACTGGGAAGTCGAGCTGGCCGTGATCATCGGCAAAACCGCCAAATATGTCAGCGAGGCCGATGCGCTCGACTATGTCGCCGGCTATAGCGTTGCCCACGACGTCTCAGAGCGCGCCTTTCAGGCCGAGCGGCAGGGCCAGTGGACCAAGGGCAAGAGCTGCGACACATTCGGCCCGACCGGCCCATGGCTGGTGACCAAAGACGAAGTGGCCGACCCGCAGAACCTCAAAATGTGGCTGACCGTCAACGGCAAGACGATGCAGAACGGCTCGACCAAGACCATGGTCTATGGCGTCAAGTATCTGGTGTCCTATCTCAGCCAATTCATGTCGCTGCATCCCGGCGACATCATCTCCACCGGCACGCCGCCCGGCGTCGGGCTGGGCATGAAGCCGCCGGTGTTCTTGAAGGCCGGCGATGTGGTGGAGCTGGGCATTGAAGGCCTGGGGCAGCAGAAGCAGACGTTCAAGGCGGACGTTTAGGCAGTACATTTCGGGGTCAGCGCTGCCCCCTCATCCGGCCGCTTCGCGGCCACCTTCTCCCCGCTGGGGAGAAGAGACTGGCGTCGGCGCTGACAATCTCCTCTCCCCTCGGGGAGAGGTCAGCCGAGCGAAGCGGAGGCTGGGTGAGGGGGCTGCGCCGGCGTATCTACTTCAGCACCTTCCCATCCGCACCAAACCGATACGTCTTCGCCGGATCCGGCGTCGCATACAGCGTGGCACCCGGCTCGGCATCATAAACACCAAAAATCCGCACGGTGATCAGCCCGGCCTTCTCGCAGTCAAGATAGAGGTTGGTGTCGGCGCCGAGATGCTCGGCGTGCACCACCGTTCCCTTCCAGGCGCCGGATTTCGGATCGACCGTCAGATGTTCCGGCCGCACGCCGATGGTCCTGGCGGTTTCGCCGAGACGGGCGCCGTCGACGAAATTCATCTTCGGTGAGCCGATGAAGCCGGCGACGAACTCATTTGCCGGCGAATTGTAGAGCTCCATCGGGCCACCGATCTGCTCGATTTTCCCTGCGTTGAGCACCACGATCTTGTCGGCCAGGGTCATCGCCTCGACCTGGTCGTGGGTGACGTAGATCATCGTCGCCTTCAGCCGGCGGTGCAATTGCGCGATCTCGAGCCGCGTGTTGACACGCAGCGCGGCATCGAGGTTCGACAGCGGCTCGTCGAACAGAAACAGCTTCGGCTCGCGCACCACGGCGCGGCCGATGGCGACGCGCTGACGCTGGCCGCCGGAGAGTTCGGCCGGCCGCCTTTCGAGATAGGGCTCCAGCGACAGCATCGACGAGGCGATGCCGATGCGGCGCTCGATCTCGGCCGCCGGCGTGCCGGCCTGCTTGAGGCCAAGGCCCATATTGTTCTTCACCGTCAGATGCGGATAGAGCGCATAGGTCTGGAACACCATGGCGATGCCGCGCTTGGCCGGCGGCGTGGCCGAGACGTCCGCGCCATCGATGACGACGCGGCCCGAGGTCGAATCCTCCAGTCCGGCAATGACCCTGAGCAAGGTCGACTTGCCGCAACCGGAGGGGCCGACGAAGACAACGAACTCGCCGTCGTTCACTTCGAGGTTGATGCCCTTCAGCACCTCGACCGGCCCAAAGGCCTTCTTCACGTTCTCGATGTTCAGCGAGCCCACGGCTTCGTCCCTGTTCTAGAGTTTGACGGCGGCGCCACTGCGCACGCTCTCGTCGGCGGCAAGGCAGACGGCGAGCGATTTGACCGCGTCGTCCATATGTTTGGTGAGGTCGAGATCCTCGCGGATTGCCTTCAGCACGAAGGCCTGTTCGAGGTCGCAGAGGTCCTGATGGCCGGGTTCGCCCTCCATCGACAACATCTCGTCTGGCTTGGCGAACTTGCCGTCCGCGCCGGTCGCCGCATTGTGCAGGCGGATGGTCGAGGTCTTGGTGTGCGTGTCGATGTCATCGGACTTCACACCTTCCTTCATGACGATCGACACGCAGCCATTGGGCGAGATGACGTCCTTCACGAAGAAGGCGGTTTCCGAAATCATCGGCCCCCAGCCGGCCTCATACCAGCCGACCGAACCGTCATCGAACAGCACCTGCAAGTGGCCGTAATTGTACATCGAGGGCGCGACCTCGTCGGTCAGCCGCACGCCCATGCCGCGCACTTCCACGGGCTTCGCATCGGTGATCTGCAGCATGACGTCGAGATAGTGCACGCCGCAATCGACGATCGGCGAGGTCGTCTGCATCAACTGCTTGTGCGTCTCCCAGGTATTGCCCGAGGATTGCTGGTTGAGGTTCATGCGGAAGACGTAGGGGCCGCCGCGCTTGCGCGCTTCGGCGATCAACCGGATCCAGGACGGGTGATGGCGCAGGATGTAGCCGATCACCAGCTTCCTGCCGTTGGCCTTGGCCGCTGCGACGACGCGCCTGGCGTCGGCCACCGTCGTTGCCAGCGGCTTTTCGACGAAGACGTGGCAACCGGCCTCGAACGCCTTCACCGCATAGTCGGCATGGCTGTCGGAATAGGTGGCGATGCAGGCGACATCGGGCTTTTCCTCGCGCAATGCCTCATCGAAGGATCGCCTGATGCCGTAACCCGACAGCCCGTCCGGCAGCGGCACGTCGGAGCGGTTGATCAGCGCCGCGATCTGGAAACCTGGATTGGTATGGTAGGCCAGCGCATGGCTGCGACCCATATTGCCGAGGCCGGCGACGACGACACGCAGGGGTTGGGCCATTTCAATTCGCCTTTTCTTGACTGCGGGCTGCGAGAGCCACCATCACCTGTGGCTCACATTCATCTGCGACCCGCAGGGCTGCTTCTTCGCTGTCACACCGGGACAAAAGTCGAAAGCCATAGGCATCAACTCCGTCCTTGATCAGTGAAAGCCTCTGATCATCAGGCAAGGGATGCTCAAGGTTGAGCGCCTGCTCGAACGCTTTCGACTGCTCGTCTTCCATCTGGGAATTGACGCGCCAACGAATGTGACAATTGTATTCCTTCGGCCGGCGCTCCGGCCCAAGCCGTGCAAACCAGACAGCAGCGTTGATATAGAATTGCGGACCCCAGGAAGACTTCTGAAGGTTCAGCACACAGGTCGTCTCCGGCCACTCTCGGTAGAAATTTTTGGCGCGAACGCCCCGGAATCCATAGTGGCTCGCTGTCTCGACGAGGGCCTGTACGATAGCTTCTTCCCCGCCGCTCACTTCACCGCTCCGGAAGTAATGCCGCGGATCAACTGCCGCGAGAAGATGACGTAGAGGATCAGCACCGGCATGATCGCCAGCGACAGCGCCGCCAGGATAGCGTTCCAGTTGGTGACGAACTGGCCGAGGAACAGCTGCGCGCCGAGCGTCACGGTCTTGGTGTCCTCCGACGGCGCCAGGATCAGCGGGAACCACAGATCGTTCCAGATCGGGATCATGGTGAAGACGGCGACGGTTGCCATCGATGGCCTGACCAGCGGCAGCACCAGGCGGAAGAAGATGGTGTATTCCGACAGGCCGTCGATGCGGCCGGCATTCTTCAGATCGTCGGACACCTGCTTCATGAACTCCGACAGGATGAACACGGCAAGCGGCAGGCCTTGCGCGGTGTAGACCAGGATCAGCGCCGTCAGCGTGTTGACCAGCCCGCTCGCCACCATCAATTGCAGGATGGCGACGGTGCCCAGCCGGATCGGGATCATGATGCCGAGCGCCAGATAGAGCCCCATCAGCGAATTGCCGCGGAAGCGGTATTCCGACAGCGCAAACGCCGCCATGGCGCCGAACAGGAGCACGAAGAACAGCGAGGCGACAGTGACGACGAGGCTGTTCTGGAAATAGTGGAAGAAGTCGCCCTGGCCGATGACGGTGGTGTAGCCGATCAGGTCGAAGGTCTTTGGCGTCGGCGGCGTCAGCGGCGCGCCGAAGATGCCGGCGCGGGACTTGAACGAGTTCATGATCACCAGGATCACCGGAAACAGCGCGATCACCGTGTAGGTCAACAGGATCGCATGGGCGCCGATGGTGCGGGGCACGGAACGGGTGGCGGTGCTCATCTCTCGGCCCTCAGAACTGGTAGCGACGCAGGCGCGTCTGGACGAGAAAGAGATAGACGCAGACACCGCCGAGGATGATCAGGAACATCATCGTGGCGATCGCTGCGCCCATATTGGGGTCGCCGACCTGCAGCTGGAAGCCGAAGAAGGCGCGGTAGAGGAAAGTGCCTAGAATATCGGTCGAATAGTTCGGCCCGGCGAGCGCGCCTTGCGCGGTGTAGATCAGGTCGAAGGCGTTGAAATTGCCGACGAAGGTGAGGATCGAGATGATGCCGATCGACGGCAGGATCAGCGGCAGCTTGATCTTCCAGAACTGCGCCAGGCCGGTGATGCCATCGCATTCGGCGGCCTCGATCACCTCTTCGGGGATCGACAGCAGGGCAGCGTAGATCAGCATCATCGGGATGCCGACGAACTGCCACACCGAAATCAGGCTGAGTGCGGTGAGCGCATATTGCTCCTTGCCGAGCCATGGCGTGAACAGGCTTTTCAGGCCGACGAGATCCATCAGATGCGGCGCCACGCCCCACAACGGGGACAGGATCAGCTTCCAGGCGAAACCGACGATGACGAAGGACAGGATGGTCGGCACGAAGATCGCCGTGCGGTAGAAGGCCGCGAACCTCAGTCTCGGGCTGGACAGAAGCGCGGCCAGCATGACGCCGATCGGGTTCTGCACCAGCATGTGGATGATAAAGAACCAGGTGTTGTTCCTCAGCGCGTTCCAGAAACCCACCGACCAGTTGGGATCGCCGAACAGCATGCGGAAGTTTTCCAGCCCGACGAAGACCTGGTGCTGCTCGATGTTGCGGAACAGCGAGAGCTGCAGCGTGCCGGCGAGCGGCAGGATCATGATTGCCGTGTAGACAAGCACCGCCGGCGCCAGGAAGACGCCTATATGCCAGCGGAACGGTCTTTTCGCTCTGATATCTGCGGCCATGAGTTCGGTCCCCGCCGTCTCTCGGTTCCAAAGGGTATCGATCTAGATGATGCCTCGATGCACGGCCCGACCATTCCTGCCGATGCGGCAGGAACAAAGGCCTGCGACTGATCAGCTAGCCTTCCCCGAAGAAAGGGTAAGGCCGGGAGGCGGTGCCGACAATCGCAATCTGAATAGGCTTTGAATGAGGTAGTCCGGAACCGGCCAGGCATGCGCCAGGCCGGTTCCGTTGCCTGAGCTCTTACTTGGCCGGATGGTACCAGCTGTCGAGGCCGGTCTGCAGCTTCTTGGCCGCCGCTTCCGGCGTATCGGTGCCGTTGATGACGTTGGCCGATTCAACCCAGGTCTCGTTCTCGAGGTTCGGCGTGCCGCGCGACAGGATCTGGTAGGTCGAGCGGATCGTCGACTTGCACTTGCCGCGCCAGGAGACGAATTCCTGCGCCAGCGGGTCTTCCATCTTCACCGGCGAGGAGTTCAGGCTGAAGAAGCCCGGCAGTGCGTTGGCGTAGATGGTGGCGAAATCCGGCGAGGCGACCCAGGACAGGAAGGTCTTGGCCGCATCGGCGTTCTTCGAAGCCGCATTCAGGCCCATGCCGATATCGGTATGGTCGGAGATGTAGCAGGTGTCACCGGCCTTCTCGACCGGCGGCGGGAAGGCGCCCATCTTGAACTGCGCCTGGGTGTTGAACAGGCCGATCTCCCACGAGCCGGCCGGGTAGATGGCGGCGCGGCCGAGCGTGAACAGGTTCTGGCTGTCCGGATAGGTCTGCGCCTCGAAGCCATCGCCGAGATAGGGCTTCCACTTGGCCAGTTCCTCATACGGCGCGACCCAGTCCTTGTCGGTCAGCTTCTGATCGCCCTTGATCAGCGCCGCGCGGCCGTCCTCGCCCTTCCAGTAGTTGGGGCCGATGTTCTGGTAGCCCATGGTCGCGGCTTCCCAGAGATCCTTGGTGCCCATCGCCATCGGGATGTAGGTGCCGTCGGCCTTGATCTTGTCGAGCGCGGCGAAGAACTCGTCGCGGGTCTCCGGCACCTTGATGCCGAGCTTGTCGAAGGCGTCCTTGTTGTAGATGAAGCCGTGGATGACCGAGGCCATCGGCACGCAGAAGCTCGCCTTGCCGTCGTCGGTCTGCCAGGCGGACTTGGCCACCGGCGAAAAGTTCTCCATGCCAGGCAGCGCCGAGAGATCGGCAAGGTTGCCCTTCTTGAACAGCTCAAGCGACTTGTCGAACGGGCGGCAGGTGATCAGGTCGCCCGCCGAGCCGGCGGCGAGCTTGGCGCCGAGCGCGGCGTCATATTCGGTCGGAGCCGAGGGTGCGAACACGACCTTGATGCCCGGGTTCTTGGCTTCGAAAGCCGGGATCAGCTTGTCCTTCCAGATGGCAAGGTCGTCGCCGCGCCAGCTTTCGATGTTGAGCGTTACGTCGTCGGCGTGAGCCAACCCGGCCGAGCCGAGAATGCTGGTGCCCAAAAGCAGTGCCGTCAGTAGTTTCGTTGTCATGCTCAGTCTCCCTGTTGACCTTTTTCAGGTTCGGTTTTGATGAGAACAGAGGCTTTTGAGCCCTTGCTCCCCTCTATAGCGGAAAGGGCCGGCCGCAACTTCTGGCCGGCCTCTTCCAGTATCTTCTGCGCCGCGTCAGTGCTGTCGGCGCCGGCGGCGAGCAGAATGGCGGTCTTGACCGCGCCGCCGCTCTTTTCGAGCAGGCGGGCCGCTTCGTCCGTGCCGCGGCCGCTGACGGCGGCGACGATACGCGCCGCGCGGTCGCGCAGCTTGATGTTGTCGGCCATGAGATTGACCATGTAGCCGTCATGCACATGGCCGAGATGGATGGCGGTCAGCGTCGACAGCATGTTGAGCACGATCTTCTGGGCAGTGCCGGCGCCCATGCGCGTGGAGCCGGCGATCAGTTCCGGCGGCGTTTCGAGCAGGATGGCGGTTTGTGCCTGGCGCAGCAGCGCAGAGTCCCTGTTGTTGGCGATGCCGATGGTGGCAGCGCCGCGGCGGGCAGCCTCCTCGATGGCCCGCACGGCATAGGGCGTCGTGCCGCTGGCGGAAATGGCGATCAGGCAGTCGCCCTTGCCGAGGCTGGCCTCGGCGACCGCTGCCGCGGCTTCCTCGGTATCGTCTTCCGGCCCGCCGGCCAGCGTGCGGAAAGCGTCGTCGCCGCCGGCGATGAGGATGGCGATGCGGTCGCGGTGAATGCCGAAGGTGCCCGGCAGCTCCAGCGCATCGGCCAGTGCCATCAGGCCTGAGCTGCCGGCCGCGGCGTAGGCAAGCTTGCCGCCGCCCTTCAGCCTGCCGGCGATGATCTCGGCGGCCCTGGCGATGGATGGAATGGCATGGCGCACCACCTTGGCGGCTTCGATCTGCGCATCGGCCAAATAGGAAAGGATGGCGTCCGGAGGCTGGATATCCAGCCCCTCGGCATTTTTGTGAAGCGCTTCGGTGCGCGTTTCGGCCATCCCGGTTCCTCCAATACCAGAACAATACCAAAAAAATACCACTTGTCCACACGCATTAACGAATTCGCGGGCCGGAAATCGCTGAGCCGCCGAAATACGCAGATTTTTCAATAAAATACGGCTTAAACTTTTTGAAACGGAAATTGACCCTTGGCTATTGGTATTTTATTGGTATTATCCGCCCGGAGGAGAAATCAACGTGAATTTCGTGCTCGGAATCGATGGCGGCGGCACCAGCTGCAGGGCCGCCCTGGCAACGGCGGACGGCACGGTGATCGGCCGCGCCAAAAGCGGCGCCGCCAACATCCGCACCGACCTGACCGGCGCCCGCTCGAACATCGTCGAGGCCGCCAGGCAGGCGTTCCTCGTCGCCGGGCAGGATCCGGAACTGATCCCGCGAACGCCCGCAATTCTCGGCCTTGCCGGCGCCAATGTCGGCACCTACCGGCAGCAGCTCGAGGCGATCCTGCCATTCAGCATCAGCCGCGTCGAGACCGACGCCGAAATCGCGCTGGAAGGCGCTGTCGGCGCCGGTGACGGCGCCATGGCGATCCTCGGCACCGGCACCGCCTATATGGCGCGCAGACAAGGCAAATCGCGCGCCATCGGCGGCTGGGGCTTCCAGGTTGGCGACCAGGGCAGCGGCGCCCGTATCGGCCGCGACCTGCTCGAACAGACACTGCTTGCCTATGACGGCGTCCGCGCGGGCTCGCCGCTGACGCAGAGCATGCTGGCCGTCTTCCGCAACAACCCGGAGGATGTCGTCGAATTCACCACCAATGCCAAGCCCGGCGATTTCGGCGGCTTCGCACCCAAGGTGTTCGAACACGCCGAGAAGGGCGACAGCGTCGCCAACTGGATCCTCGACAGGGTGGTTGCCGATGTCGAAGCCTCGCTCGGCGCGCTCGATCTCGCCGACGACGCGCCGCTTTGCCTGCTCGGCGGGCTGGCGCCGCTCTACGCGCCGCGCCTGTCTGCCCGCTACCGGGCGCTGCTGAAGCCGCCGCTCGACGACGCGCTGGGCGGCGCGGTGCAGATGGCGGTTCGCCTCCTTGCCGGTCACGCGGAGGCAACTCGATGAGCGAGGCCGCCGACCAGATCTTCGCCACGCTGAAACATCAGGCGCAAAGCGGCGCGCCGCTTTATCTGCAGCTGCGCAAGAGCATCGAGGACGCGGTCAATCGCGGCCTGATCGGGCCGGGCGACGCGCTGCCCTCCGAGCGCGACATCGCCACCAAGGCCGATATTTCGCGGGTCACCGTGCGCAAGGCGGTGCAGGACCTGGTCAAGGGCGGCATCCTGGTGCAGCGCCACGGCTCCGGCACCTTCGTGGCGCCGCGCATGGAGCGTGTCGAACAGTCGCTGTCGCGGCTGACCTCGTTTACCGAGGACATGGCGCGGCGCGGCATGGTGGTGCGTTCGGCATGGCTCGACCGCGGCCTTTACGCACCTTCGCCCGACGAAATGATGGTGCTCGGCCTGTCGTCGAACGAACTGGTGGCGCGCGTGGCGCGCCTGCGCATTGCCAACGACACGCCGCTGGCGATCGAGCGGGCCTCGCTGTCGGCCAGCGTGTTGCCCGACCCGGCCGATATAGGCTCCTCGCTCTATGCCGCGCTGGAATTGACCGGCAATCGGCCGGTGCGGGCGGTGCAGCGCATTTCCGCCGCCAATCTCGGCGACAGCGACGCGCGCCTGCTCGAAGTGCCGCCAGGCATTGCCGGCCTGCACATCGAACGTATTTCCTATCTGGCGAGCGGCAAGGTGATCGAATTCACCCGCTCTATCTACCGGGGCGACGCCTATGATTTCGTCGCCGAACTGCGGCTGACAGGGCCGAGCGAAGAGGGCCGACCATGAGCACGACAGAGCCGACCATGTCGACAGAGATGACCCATATGCGGCGCGAGATCGAGGAGGTCCCGCAGGCCGTCGCCCGCCTGCTCGACGGCTCCGGCGCCGTGCTGACCGAAGCCGGACGCGGCATCCGTGAACGTGACCCGCAGTTCGTCGTCACCGTGGCGCGCGGCTCGTCCGACCATGCCGCCACCTTCATGAAATACGCCGTCGAGCTGACCGCGGGCCTGGCCGTCGCATCGGTCGGGCCGTCGATCGCCTCGATCTATGGCCGCAAGCTCAGGCTCGCCGGCTCGGCCTGCCTGGCGATCTCGCAGTCGGGCAAGAGCCCCGACATCGTCGCCATGGCCGAAACCGCGCGGGCGGGAGGCGCGCTGACCGTCGCCATCACCAACACCGCCGATTCGCCGCTGGCGCGTGCCTCGAACTATGCGATCGATATCCTGGCCGGCCCCGAGCGCAGCGTCGCGGCCACCAAAACCTTCATCAATTCGGCCGTCGCCGGCCTCGCTCTGATGGCGCATGCCACCGGCGACGATGCGCTGCTGGCGGCGCTTGCCCGCCTGCCGGAGCATTTCGGCAAGGCGATCGCCTGCGACTGGATGAGCGTGCTCTCTGAGACGATCGAGAAGCAGAAGTCGTTGTTCATCCTCGGCCGCGGACCGTCGGCGGCGATGGCCAATGAGGCTGCGCTGAAATTCAAGGAGACCTGCGGCATGCATGCGGAAGCCTACAGCGCCGCCGAGGTCATGCATGGCCCGCTGGCGCTGGTCGGCCCTGATTTTCCGGTGCTGGCGCTGGCCGCGCGCGACGCGTCCGAACCGTCGATTGCCGAGGCCGCCGACAGCCTGGCGGCCAAGGGCGCGCCGGTGTTCGTCACCTCGGCACTTGCCCAACGCGCCGTGCGCCTGCCGCATGTCGCCACCGGCCATCCGCTGACCGATCCGCTGACGCTGATCGTCTCCTTCTACATGTTCGTCGAGGCGTTTGCCCGCCATCGCGGTCTCGACCCGGACACGCCGCGCAATCTTCGCAAGGTGACGGAGACCGTATGAGCAATCGCTTTGCCCTGACTGGCGCCCGGATTTTCGACGGCGACGATTGGCATGAAGGCCACGCGCTGGTCGTGCGCGACGGTCTCGTCGAGGCCATTTTGCCCACGGGCGCCGTCCCCTCGGACATCGCCCTCGTCGACGCCGGTGACGGCCTGCTGGTGCCGGGGTTCGTGGACCTGCAGGTCAATGGCGGCGGCGGCGTCATGCTCAACGACCATCCCGATGTCGCTTCCATCGAGACCATCTGCCGCGCGCACGCGCCCTTCGGCACGACGGCGCTGCTGCCGACGCTGATCACCGACACGCCTGCAATCACGGCCGCCGCTGTCGCCGCCGGTGAGGCAGCGGCGCGCCAGAAGGTGCCTGGCTTTCTCGGGCTGCATCTCGAAGGCCCGCATTTGTCGGTCGCCCGCAAGGGTGCGCATGATCCGGCGCTGATCCGGCCGATGACCGATGCCGACCAGGCGATGCTGATCGCGGCGCGGCAAAAGGTGCCGGTGCTGCTGACCACCATCGCGCCCGAATCCGTCGAGCCGGCTCGCGTCGCGGCGCTGACTAAGGCCGGCGTCATCGTCAGCCTTGGCCATTCCGACACCGGCTACGCCACCGCCAGCGCCTTTGCCGCGGCGGGCGCCTCGATGGTTACCCACCTGTTCAATGCGATGAGCCAGATCGGCAATCGCGAGCCTGGCCTGGCGGGCGCCGCCATCGACATCGGCACCTTGTCGGCCGGTCTCATCGCCGACGGCATCCATGTCGATCCGGCCACCATCAAGATCGCACTGCGCGCCAAGCAGGGGCCGGCCAGGATCGTTCTGGTCACCGACGCCATGGCGACAATCGGCACCGACATGACGTCGTTCACGCTCAACGGCCGTACCATCTATCGCAGGCATGGCAGCCTGCGGCTCGGCGACGGAACGCTGGCGGGCGCCGATCTCGACATGATCTCGGCCATTCGTTTCACCCACCGCGTCATCGGGGTCGAGCTTTCCGAGGCCTTGCGCATGGCTTCGCTCTATCCGGCGCAAGCAATCGGCCAGTCGCACCGGCTTGGCCGATTCGCCAACGGCACGGCTGCGGATATTGTCGCGCTGTCGGACGATCTCGACCCGAAGGGCGTCTGGATCGGCGGCGAAAAGGTTTTTGGAGCCGGCTCCGGCACTGCGCATTGATATCGGCTGTCGTCGTGAAACCTTTTGATTTTGAGGTCGTTGTCGGAGCGTATGTCCGAGGCGAAACCCAAATTGAAACAGGCCGACGGCATCAAACCGCGCGGTGCCTTGAAGCCGCGACAGCAAGCGCCGCGTGACCACAGGCCGCGCCACGAGGATCTGCGCGAAAAAAAACCGCCGACTGCCGAAGCTGCCCCCGAGGTCGACGGCCAGCCGGGACCGCCACCGGAGGCTGTCGAGCCGGATCCGCAACTGACGCCCGAAGAAGCCGAGCAGGCGCGCCGGAAATACCTGCTGCGGCGTTTCTGGATCAGCGGGCGCGGCTACTGGGCCAGGCGGGGCGATGGGCTTGCCTGGCCGCTCACGATCGGGCTGTTGATCCTGATCTGCGTCAATGTCGGCTTTCAGTACGGGATCAACGTCTGGAACCGCTCCTTCTTCGACGCCATCGAGCAACGCAACGTCCACACCGTCTATGTGCTTAGCGCCATATTCCTGCCGCTCGTCGCTGGAAGCGCGGGCCTTGTGGTCGCGCAGGTGTATCTGCGCATGACGATCCAGCGCCGCTGGCGTTCCTGGCTGACCACCGCCGTCATCGCACGCTGGCTTGCCAATGGCCGCTACTACCAGTTGAATCTCGTCGCCGGCGACCACTCGAACCCCGAAGCCCGCCTCACGGAGGATCTGCGGATCGCCACCGAGTCACCCGTCGATTTCATCTCCGGCGTCCTCAATGCGTTCCTGTCGGCCTCGACCTTCATCGTGGTGCTGTGGACGATCGGCGGCGCGCTCACTTTGCCGATCGGTGGCGAAAACCTGACCATTCCCGGCTTCCTCGTCATCACCGCGGTCATCTATGCCGCCATCACCTCCACGTCGATGGTGGTCATCGGCCGGCATTTCGTCCGCCTCTCCGAGCAGAAGAACCAGGCGGAAGCCGAATTCCGCTACACGCTGACGCGGGTACGCGAAAACGGCGAGAGCATCGCATTGCTCGGCGGCGAGGAGGAGGAGCGCAGCGGCATCGACAGGAATTTCGGTCATGTGCTCAGGCAATGGGCGCTGCTGACGGGCCAGCACATGCGCACGGCGCTGGTGTCGCAGGGATCGAGCCTGTTTGCGCCGGTCGTGCCGGTCCTGCTTTGCGCGCCGAAATTCCTCGAAGGCTCGATGTCGCTCGGACAGGTGATGCAGGCTGCCTCCGCCTTCGCCATCGTGCAGGGCGCGTTCGGATGGCTGGTCGACAACTACCCGCGTCTTGCCGACTGGAACGCCTCGGCGCGACGCATCGCCTCGCTGATGATGTCGCTCGACGGGCTCGAGCGTGCGGAGCAGAGCGACGCGCTCGGACGCATCCAGCACGGCGAAACCGAAGACGGTGCGATGCTCAGCCTCGACGATCTCTCCGTCACGCTCGACGACGGCACCTCCGTGGTCAAGGAAACCGAGGTTGCGATCGAACCGGGCGAGCGTGTGCTGGTGGCTGGCGAATCCGGCTCGGGCAAGTCGACGCTGGTGCGGGCCGTTGCCGGCCTGTGGCCATGGGGCGGCGGCAGCGTCAATTTTCATGCCGACAGGCGACTGTTCATGCTGCCGCAACGTCCCTACATCCCCTCGGGCACGCTTCGCCGCGCGGTCGCCTATCCCGCGGCCGCGGACAAGTGGACGATCAAACAGATCAAGGCCGCCCTCGACAAGGTCGGCTTGGCCTATCTTGCCGAAAGGATCAAGGAAGAAGCGCCATGGGACCAGACGCTGTCGGGCGGCGAAAAGCAGCGTCTCGCTTTCGCGCGCCTGCTGCTGCACCGCCCCGATATCGTCGTGCTGGATGAAGCAACCTCGGCGCTCGACGAGAAGAGCCAGGACGCCATGATGGCGACGGTGATCCGCGAATTGCCCGATGTCACCATCATCAGCGTGGCGCACCGTGCCGAGCTGGAAGCCTTCCACAGCCGCAAGATCACCCTCGAACGGCGCGAGGGCGGCGCCAAGCTTGTCAGCGATATCAACCTCGTGCCGCGCAAGCGCAACCTGCTGAAGCGCGCCTTGTGGGGCTCCGGCAGTCGGGTCGAAAGGGCGCGCAAGGAGTAAGGCGCCGCTGCCCCGGGCTCCGCGCAACTATGATGCGTATATGTCCTTGTAGGTGTCGCGCAGCAGGTTCTTCTGTACCTTGCCCATGGTGTTGCGCGGCAGTTCATCGACGAAGATCACCCGCTTCGGATGCTTGTATTTCGCCACCCGTCCGGCGATGGCGCCGAGAATTTCGGCACCGGTGATCCGCGATGACGGCGCCCGCACGACGACGGCGGTGACGCCTTCGCCGAAATCCGGATGGGCAACGCCGATGACGGCGCTTTCGCTAACCCCGTCGAGCGCATCGATCTCGCTTTCGAGCTCCTTCGGGTAGATGTTGTAGCCGCCCGATATGATCAGGTCCTTGCCGCGGCCGACGATGTGGACATAACCGTCGGCGTCGATCGTACCGAGATCGCCGGTGATGAAAAAACCGCCGGCGCGGAATTCCGCCTTGGTCTTCTCCGGCATGCGCCAATAGCCGCCGAAAACATTTGGGCCCTTCACCTCGATCATGCCGACCTCGCCCTGCGCAAGCGCTGCGCCGCTGTCTGGATCGGTGATGCGAAGCGTGACGCCGGGCAAGGGGAAACCGACGGTGCCGGCGCGCCGCTCGCCCTCATAGGGGTTCGAGGTGTTCATGTTGGTCTCGGTCATGCCGTAGCGTTCGAGGATCGCGTGGCCGGTGCGCTCGCGCCAGGCCTTGTGCGTCTCGGCCAGCAGCGGCGCCGACCCGGAAATGAACACACGGATGTTTTTCGCCGCCTCATGGCCCAGCCCCTCATGCTGCAGCAGGCGCACGTAGAAGGTCGGCACCCCCATCAAGGCCGTGGCACGCGGCAGCAGCGAGACGATGCGGGCCGGATCGAACTTCTGCTCGAACAGCATCGAGGCGCCGGCCATCAGGACGACGTTGGTGGCGACGAACAGGCCGTGCGTGTGGAAGATCGGCAATGCGTGGATCAGCACGTCGTCTCCGGTGAAACGCCAGTGCTCGACCAGCACGCGCGCGTTCGAAGCAAGGTTCTCGTGGCTGAGCATGGCGCCTTTCGAACGGCCGGTGGTTCCCGACGTGTAGAGGATTGCCGCGAGGTCATCCGACCCGCGCGCCACGTCATGAAAATCCGTCGGCAGCCGCGAGGCCTGCTCGGTCAGCGATCCCCGGCCATCGCGGCCGAGCGTGACGGTGACGGCGCCCGTCTTTTCCGCCAGCGCGCCGATGTCGGCCGCTCTTGCCGGATCGCAGACGACCAGGCGTGGTTCCGCGTCGCCGAAGAAATACTCCAGCTCAGCCAGCGTGTAGGCGGTGTTGAGCGGCAGGAAGACGGCGCCGGCGCGCAGGCAGGCGAGATAGAGCATGACCGCTTCCGGGCTCTTCTCGACCTGCACGGCAACGCGGTCACCGGGCTCGACATCCAGTTGCAGGAGCGCATGCGCAAGCTGCGCCGAGCGGGCCAGCATATCGCCATAGGTGATCGAGCGGCCATCATCGGTTTCCATCAGCAAGCGCGCTGGCGCCGGCATCCGGAACCGGAACGCATCGAACAGATGATTGCTCATGAAGGCTTCCCTGGGGTGCTGCGGCGCTGAGCATGCGCCTGTCGCGGCATGCCTCGGCGGCGAGAGTTCGCGGTTCTTGGCCGCGCCGTCAAGCCCGCCGACAGCGGTTCACGCCGGCCGCGCCGACGCAGGTTGCGTGCAAGAAACGAGCACAAGAGACCCGCCAGGAAACGACTGCTATCGCCGAGCGCGTTTGCCGGCGATTTCTTTCGTTTCCTCGTCCTGCTCGAAGCGCTTCATGCACATGGCCGCAGTCAACCGGTAGTGGTTGAGCAGGGCCTCGACGGCACCGTCGGCATTGCCGTCCAGGGCATATTCGGCGATCAGACGATGCTCGCCGAAATCGTCGCGCTGGACGCCTTCGCCATCATTGGCCATTTGCCGGTAGCGATAGGCGTGATCGGAGAGCTGGTCGCAAAACCCCACCAGCCATTGCGACCGGCAGGCCGAAATCAGCACCCTGTGGAAGATGCGATGCAGCCTCTCCCAATCGGGATTGAGCGAGAAGAGATTCTGCGGTGCCAGGCGTGACGCGCGTCCCAGGCGATGCAGCGCCAGCACGAGCTGTTCTTCCCATTCGGCGGTGCGGTGGGTGATGGATTCGCGAAGCGCTCGCTCCTCGAGCCAGCAGCGGGTGCGCGTCAGCTCCTCGAGTTCCGAGGCGCTGACCGGCATGATGAAGAAGCCGCGCTGGTCGTGCCGGCCGAGAAGCCCTTCCGAGGCGAGGCGATTGAGGGCTTCGCGGACAGGCGAGGCGCCGGCTCCATATTTGGAGACCACCCACTCGACCCGCAGCTTGCTCTCGGCTTCAAGGACACCGCCGAGAAGATCGTCCCGCAATTGCTGATAGACCGTAGTGGCAAGCGTGCTCTTCGGTCCGGCAGCGTCGTCGTTCAGATTGGCAGCTCCGTATGTCAAAGCGACTCCTTGTCCCTAGGACTTGTCCCGGGCGATTCGAGTCCGAAAGCATTCGCCTTCTCGTACTTGTACCATACAGCGCGAAGATTCGCCTGCTCAAGCAGAAGATCACGTTATTGTACTTTAGCACAAAGGAATATGCGGCATTTCGGAGTTCAGTGCTGTAATTCCGCGCTTTTTCACAACCTGCGGGCACTTAACATGTTTTGTATGCACGCAGGAGAATCTGTTCTTTTTGTTCTTTTGTATTCGCGCGAGATCAACTGTCTGCTTTGGGCATAGACGACGGAGCTGAAAACCGAATCAGGCAATCGCTCACATCCGATGCCGTTGCCCCAAAAGCTTCACAAACCCGCCCGGCACCAGAACCTTAGCCGGCATGCAGGGCTGACGCGGGAACACTGCTGGTCAACCGGCTGCCTTATCGGCTGCCGTCCTGATCGCCTGGATGTTCTGCCGATAAGCCTCGACGCTGCCGCCTTTGAAGATGGCGGCGCCCGCCACCAGCACGTCGGCGCCGGCAGCGGTGACCAGCGGCGCGGTTTCGGCTGAAACACCGCCGTCGATCTCGATTCGGATCGGCCGGCCTCCGATGAGGGCCTTGACCCGCTTCACCTTGTCGACGATCGCTGGGATGAAGGCCTGGCCGCCGAAGCCCGGATTGACGGTCATGATCAGGATCAGGTCGAGCCGGTCGAGCACGTATTCGACCACGCTTTCCGGCGTCGCCGGATTGAGCGACACACCGGCCTTCTTGCCAAGGTTCCTGATGGTCTGCAGCGAGCGGTCAAGATGCGGGCCGGCCTCGGCATGGACGGTCAAACCGTCGCAGCCGGCCTCGGCGAAAGCGGCCAGATAGGGGTCGGCCGGGGCAATCATCAGATGGCAGTCGAAGAAGGCCTTGGTGCGGTTGCGGATCGCCTTGATCACTGGCGGGCCAAAGGTGATGTTGGGCACGAAATGCCCGTCCATAACATCGAGATGTATCCAATCGGCGCCGGCTGCCGCTACCGCTTCGACCTCGTCGCCGAGTTTGGAAAAATCCGATGCCAGCACCGATGGTGCAATCAGGGTCTTTCTGCTCATGGATGCGGCCTTTCCGAGTGTCCTTCTCGTTGGCCACCCTATCGACTGCCTAATGCGCCGCAGCCGACTTGTCGAGGGTGCAGGCGCGGTCGACGCGCAGGCTGGGACGCGTGCCGTTATCCGCGATCATGGTGCGGCCAATTCCCGCTTGTCCCCACAGCTGCGAAGAAAACCCCGCCGGATTGCTCCGGCGGGGTTTCTGGTCTCGTGTCGAGCAGGTGGTTATTGCTGCTGGAGCTTCAGGATTCTGTCTGGAACCTGGTCCTGCCGCTGTTCGACTTGCGGCCTGCGCCGTGGCAGCACCTGCTGCAGCAGCAGGCCGGGGTTCAGCTCCAGCGACGGTTGTCCGCGGACCGCCCGGCAGTTCGGGTAGCGCCCGATCGTGCCTTCTGGGCAGCGCCTCCTGATGATCGGCTGGCACTGGCCATCGATCATCTGCGAGCCCGGTGCGCATTCCACCTCCTGCCTGCGGCATGCGCCGTTGATCACCTCGGTGCCGCGCGGGCAGACACATTCGCCGCGCTTGTTGTGGACCTGGCCGCGTATGTCGCACTGCTCCTGCGTCGGCTGCTTGCGCCGGCAGGCATTGCCCCGCACCTCGGTACCCCTCGGGCAGACACAATTGCCGTCGGCGTCGTGGACCTGGCCACGGATGGTGCACTGGTCAGGCCTTGGCCGGATCGGGCGGCAGGCGCCGTTTCTGACCTCGTTGCCTTGCGGGCAGACGCAGTCTCCGTCGGCGTCGTGGACCTGGCCACGGATGATGCACTGCTCAGGCTTCGGCCGGATCGGACGGCAGGCGCCATTGCGCACCTCGGTCCCTCGCGGGCAGACACAGTCTCCATCGGCATCGTGGACCTGGCCACGGATCGTGCACTGCTCCGGCTTTGGCTGGATCGGGCGGCAGGCATTGCCCCTGATCTCGGTTCCCCTGGGGCAAACACAATCGCCATCCGCATTGTGGACCTGGCCACGGATAGTGCACTGCTCGGGCTTGTCGGTCCTGACGCACCTGCCGTTCTCGAGCCCGGTTCCGCGTGGGCAGACGCAGCGTCCGTCCTCGGTGCGGATCTGGCCCTCGAGCAGCACACAGCGTTTCGGCTGTTCCGGCTTCGGCACGATACCACCGCCCGGCGAGCACTGGCCGTTGCGGTAGGTGGTGCCTTCGGGGCAAACGCAGCGGCCGGCATCGTTCATGACGAAGCCTTGCGAGCATTCCTTCCTCGTCTCCTGGCTAATGGTGAAGGGATGGCAGGCATAGGCCTTGCCGCGATCGCCCTGCACATTGATCTGATCGCCGCCAAGCACGTCGCCACCGCCCTGCACCCGTGTGTCGGGAGACAGCACGCCGACGCAATTCTGGCCGCTGACATTGCCCTGCAGATTGGCCAGGCGGCCGTCGTCGGGAATGACCACGGTGACATGGTGTACCCGGCTTTCGCCGGCGCCGAGCGTCAGGTTGGCAATGCAGGACGCAGGCAAGGTTGCCGGTTCCGGCGAGCAGCCGAAGGGCGGATCGATCGAGGTGATCTCAACGCCTTCCAGCCTGCCGAGCCCCTCCACGCCGATCGCATCGCCGATGCGGACCGGCCCGGAGAAGGCGGTCGCTCCGTCATTGGTGATGGTGATCTCGAACGAGCAGGGTTGGCCGAGCCTGCATTCGCGGTCGCCGGTCTTTTCGACACGGATGGTCGAAGAACCGCCGCCCTTGGCGCAGGCCTGGCCAAAGGGATAGACGACGTCGTCGCCCGGCGCAGGCCCATAGGAGCCGCGCGCGCAGTTTTCGAACGCGCCATTCGCCGAGACCGTCACGTCGAAGTGGCGGCTGGTTCCAGGTGTCATGACGGCACCGGGAATCTGGCACGACAGCGCATTGGCCGGAACCGGTCCGCACGCCCATTCCGCGCCGTCGGGGGTGACGGTCTGGATCTGGACGGGCGCGCCGCCGGCCACCAGCGTGGCGGCATCGTTGACCCGCACCGGACCGGTGGGGGCAGCGGTGCCAAGGCTGATGACGGTGATGCGGCAAGAGACGACCGCGGCACCGGCGAGCGAGCCGTTGCACACCTTGGTGATGCGCAGGGTCGGCTTGCCGCCATTGGGATGACGGAAGCGTTCCTTGGCGCAGGCCTTGTTGTTGGTGAGGTCGCTTTCACCGGGGATGGGCTTCACCTCAGCGCAATTCTCGACAGTGTCCGACTGGTAGCCGGCCGGCATGACCGCCTTCACGAAGATCGGCGTCGAGGCGCCCGCAGGCAGCGAGATGCCGGCATTGTCGCAGCGGAACTGGCCGGGGCCGTTCGGTCCGCATGTCCAGGGCGGGCTCGGCCCGAAGGTCGAGGAGGACGGCGCGCCGCCGGGATAATTGTCGATCACCGTCAGCGGTCCGTTATAGGTCGATGTGCCGTTGTTGATGATGTCGATCACGAAGGTGCAGATGCCGTCGGCCGAGCAGACCGGGACGCGGGCACGCTTCTTCAGGATCAGGTCGACCTTCTTCTCCACCGGCGGCCGGCAGTCGCGGTCACGGTCGCCGCGCCGGCAGATCGGGATCGAGGCACAGCCGCGATCGTTCGACTGGCTGCCGAACAGCGGCTTGCCGCTGGCGCCATAATTGTAGGTGGCGCAGTTGCGTAAAGCACCGCCTTGCCAGCCTCCGGCCGGCTTGAAGCCGAGCTTGAGGTCGACGGAGGCCCCCGGATTGAGCGTGGTCACCGGATAGGTGCAGGTCATCGGGGTGGTTCCGGGTACGCAGACCCAAGGTGGATTTGGCCCTGAATCGAGCGTCGAGCCGGCCGGCAGCGTCACCTCGTCGAGCACGATCTTGCCGTGGTAGGCTCCGGTGCCGACATTGGTGACCCTGATGGTGAAGTCGCAGCCGCCGCCCATCGTGCAACGCGTCACGTCGGCGCGTTTCTCGACCTTGAGGTCCGGCTCCTTGTCCCTGGGCGGGCACCTCTGGTCACGCGGGATGACGATGTCGATCGTCTGCGTGCAGCACAGGCCCCAGCCTTCCTTCGGACCGGCATAGGTTTCGATGCCGGTGACGATGAGGTGGATGACGTCGCCGGGCGAGGCACCGACGATCTTCCAGTTGAGCACACCGCCGCCCGCCGGCACCAATTGGGTATCGGGGATGATGTTGATGCCGGGCGTGCTCGTCGACACCTGCACCCACTTGCCGCCCATCTCCGGGCCGACCGGCATGTGGTAGATGAAGGCGCCGCCGCCGGGCACGCAGTCGACCGTGCCGCGTTCCACCTTGAAGCATTCCTTGCCCGGAGGTGGCGGTGGCGGATTGCACTTGGTGACGTCGATCTTGATCGAGGTCTTCACGCCGGTCTTGAAGTCACCGTCGTCGGGCTTGCCCGGATCCTGCGACGGGATGATGGTCCCGGTGCCCGGTCCGGCCGTCACCTTGATCATGCCCTGGTTGTCGACGATCGTCGGCGCGGGAAATGCCGCACGATCGATCTTGGCCGTGATCGCGAAGTTGATCACACGCTCGTTGGCAGCGCCGACGCCGTCGAGATCGGACGTGGAGATGCGGAAATCGGAAACCGTGGCAGTATCGTTCGGATTTGCCGAAGTGCTGATCGTTGCACCCGGCAGTGGTCCGCCGGACGAATCCGTGCCGTCGCCGGACACGTTGACGTTGATGATCGCAAGGCCGTGCGGAAGCTGGTCCTTGAAGTCGATCCTGACCTTCTTCAGCCTGGCCTCGAGGCTCGGGTCGGCAAGGCCCTGCGGATCGCCGCGCAAGCCGAAGCTCAGCGAGTAGACGACGTAGTCGCAGCCTCTTTGAGTGCCTGTCTTGGTGAAGAAAGGCACCACCTGGTCAGGCCTCGGAGTGACGACGCGCGAACTGTCAAGATCGAGCTTCAGCTCCGGGGTGATCGAGGCAGCGTCTTCTGCAAAGCCTTGCACCGGGGTGAACATGGCGACCGCGATACCGGCCGCCATCAGCCAGCGCGCGCCGCGCCTGGCGTATGACAGGGGTTTCATGATCGTCTCCATGACGGTTGTTTGGGCGTTCGTTGCGAGCGGGGAGAGTGCGAGATTTTTCATCTTCCCCTCCTCAACGTTCGCAGCTGGCGGCTGGGGTTCTGAGCGGCAAAGTCATCTTGCAGCAAGGGTAATAGCCACCCTTGTCCTTGTCGGACTTCCTGTAGAAGCAGAGCCCGACATCGACTGTGTCGCCCGGATAGTGGCCGGTGATGTCGATCGTGTAGGGCTTGCCGGGCGCATGCGACTGGGATGATGTCACCCCGACGCCTGGCGTCCTGGACTGGACCTTGATCGAATCGCCGCCGAAGCCGGCATGGTCATGGAGATAGAGATCGGCCTCGAGGCCGGAAGGCGTGCAGTAATACTGGACGTCGTCGACGTCGAGACATGGAGGCAGGTTGCCGGGTGGTGGGAAATCCGGCGGGTAGAAGGGGGGCAGGTAGCCGCCCGGGATTTCCTCGTAATAGCCGGCGCGGCCCTCGCAAGGGTGCCAGACGGCAACATCGCCGACATGGCCCTCGACCTCCGGGTCTTCGAAATAACCGTCGAAGTCGACGAACCATGAGCCGAAGGGCGGCACATTGGCCGGCTTGACCAGCTCTTTCGGCGTGATCTGCACACCGTGTACGGCCAGCGGCCCGCCGGCTGCGAGCTGTTCGGCGAGTGAAGGATTGTCGCGCAGCTTGTCGCCCGTGTTGACCAGCGTCTGCGTGCAGACGGAGCTGTCGAGATTGCCGTCGGCATCATAGCCATATTGCAGATCAAGACCGCCGGCCGACTGCCGGTTGCCTTGGGGGAAGCCGACCGCATATTCCTGCGGCACTTCGACCCAGACCGATTCCGTTTCCGGATCGTCCGGGTTCTCCCGGAAGTAGCGGATGACCTCGCCTTTACCGGAATCGGCGAACTGGCTGTAATCGTAACGGTTCTCGACCGGACCGCGCTGGGCCAGGTACATGAAGCCGCTGTTGTCGAAGGCGATGTCGGTGACGGCGTAGTCCTTGTCGGCCCTGACCGTCAGTTCCCAGCGCGGGTCACCGGCAAAACTGCCGTCGCGAGCGATGCCCACCGACCAGATTTCCGACTTTTCGCCGACCGAATAGTAGAGCCGGCCGCCATGGTAGGAGACACCCCAGACGCGGCGCTCGTCCTGCGTGTAGCCCCAGCTGTCGGGGTCTTCGCTATCGAAGGCGGCACCTTGTATGTCCATCACCGAACCATCGTCGGCGACGGGAGCGAGCCCATGCGTGGGCCGGCCGGCAACGCCGTGATCGAAGCTGTCGATCAGTCTGCCTTCGGCGTCGATGCGATGGATCAGGCCGGTGTCGAGATCGGACGCAAAGAACTCGCGGTGAGTGGCGTCGAAAGTGAGATTGCCGATGCCGGGACCGCTGTTGGTGTCGATGTCGGCGAATTTGGAGACCTGGCCGGTGATGCCGTCGATCTTCCAGACGGTGCCCGGCCCGCCACCGTTTTCGGTGCCGAACTGGCCATCCATGAAGGTGGCGCCGGCAGCGCCGCGGCGCTGCCTCTCGGGGCGGCCGTCATCGTCGGCATCCGGGGTGACGATACGGATGCCGTGCAGCGAGGTGGCGCCGGCATAGAGATTGGGAATGCCCGATGGAACGCCGTCGCGCACGCCGTCATCATAGGTGACGCCGAACACCTGGCCGATCTGCTCCGCCGTCACCTCGAAGGGCGGCGGCGTGTTGACCAGCTGGCCGGAGGCTGGGCCGCCCAGATGCGAAACGTCGAACACGCGCAAGGTGGCGCGCGTGGGGTCGATGAAGGTTTCGTCGACCGGATCGACGCCGGGCGGCAGGCCCTCTTTTTCGGAATCAGGGGGGTCGAAATTGGGAATGATGGTGCCGGAGAATCCGGTCACCGCCATCGAGCCGGGATAGATGATCCGGGTTTCCTGCGCCTGCGCGGCGCCCAGCCACAGGCCGAGTGCCAGCGCCAGCAACCCGCCTGGATGCACAGCACGGCGCAAGCCGCCATCAAGAGACGACACGAACGAGCCGCGGATGCGAGACATGACACTACCCCCCGTAGTCGACGGGAGAACGTCGGGGCTGGCCGCGCAAATCAGGGCAAGGCGCGGCGGTCCGGCTCGTTCTTCCCTGATCGACTTGTCTGCTTTCCTCAAGACGACGATACGCCTGGTCTTACGCAGGGTCAACGGAATCAGCGGAAAGCCCAGCGCATCGACCCCGTCCCGAAGGCGGTGGTCGCGCCGAGCTCCTGTTGTTCCCGGAGACCTCAGAGCCTCTGGGTTATTGGTCATGGGGGCTTCCTTTCCGGGCCGCACCATGCGGCACCTGGAGATCAGTCGCGGGCGGAGATGGAAAGGTTCATGGAAGGCCTGCGCAGAATGCTTGCGCGCGATGCCGCCTGTTCTTATATACGCGCCAAGCCGTTCGGCGCCGGAATGCCGGTTGCCGGAACGGGATTTCTTGTGAACAGGGGCTTTCGTCGGAACGCCTGTACGGGTCCTGAGAGCCTGCTTAGCGGAGAGACTAGAGAAATGGCAAAAGTAATCGGTATCGATCTCGGCACCACCAACTCCTGCATCGCCATCATGGATGGCAAGGAGCCCAAGGTAATCGAGAATGCGGAAGGCGCGCGCACGACGCCTTCCATCGTCGCCATCTCGGGCGACGACGAACGTCTGGTCGGCCAGCCGGCCAAGCGCCAGGCGGTCACCAATCCTGAAAACACCATCTTCGCGGTCAAGCGCCTGATCGGCCGCCGCTATGACGATCCGGTGACGGAGAAGGACAAGAAGCTTGTCCCCTACAAGATCGTCAAGGGCGACAATGGCGATGCCTGGGTCGAAGCCGGCGGCAGGAAGCAGTCGCCCTCGCAGATTTCGGCCATGATCCTGCAGAAGATGAAGGAGACGGCGGAAGCCTATCTCGGCGAAAAGGTCGAGAAGGCGGTCATCACCGTTCCGGCCTATTTCAACGACGCCCAGCGCCAGGCGACCAAGGATGCCGGCAAGATCGCCGGCCTTGAAGTGCTGCGCATCATCAACGAGCCGACCGCGGCAGCGCTTGCCTATGGCCTCGACAAGAAGGAAGGCAAGACCATTGCCGTCTATGACCTTGGCGGCGGCACGTTCGACATTTCGGTGCTCGAAATCGGCGATGGCGTGTTCGAGGTCAAGTCGACCAATGGCGACACCTTCCTCGGCGGCGAGGATTTCGACATGCGCCTGGTCGAATACCTGGCGGCCGAGTTCAAGAAGGAACAGGGCATCGACCTGAAGAACGACAAGCTTGCCCTGCAGCGCCTCAAGGAGGCGGCTGAAAAGGCCAAGATCGAGCTGTCGTCGACCACCCAGACCGAAATCAACCTGCCCTTCATCACCGCCGACGCGACCGGGCCGAAGCACCTGACGCTGAAGCTGACGCGCGCCAAGTTCGAGCAGCTGGTCGACGACCTCGTCCAGCGCACGATTGCCCCTTGCAAGGCGGCGTTGAAGGATGCCGGCCTGAAGGCGGGCGAGATCGACGAAGTCGTCCTGGTCGGCGGCATGACCCGCATGCCCAAGATCCAGGAAATCGTGAAGCAGTTCTTCGGCAAGGAGCCGCACAAGGGCGTCAATCCGGATGAGGTCGTCGCTCTCGGCGCCGCCATCCAGGCCGGCGTGCTGCAGGGCGACGTCAAGGACGTGCTGTTGCTCGACGTGACGCCGCTGTCGCTCGGCATCGAGACGCTGGGTGGCGTGTTCACCCGCCTGATCGAACGCAACACGACGATCCCGACCAAGAAGAGCCAGGTGTTCTCGACGGCCGAGGACTCACAGTCGGCAGTGACCATCCGGGTCTTCCAGGGTGAGCGCGAAATGGCCGCCGACAACAAGGCGCTCGGCCAGTTCGACCTGGTCGGCATTCCGCCGGCGCCGCGCGGCGTACCGCAGATCGAGGTCACCTTCGACATCGACGCCAACGGCATCGTCAACGTTTCGGCCAAGGACAAGGGGACCGGCAAGGAGCACCAGATCCGCATCCAGGCATCGGGTGGTCTTTCGGACGCCGACATCGAGAAGATGGTCAAGGACGCCGAGGCCAATGCCGAGACCGACAAGAAGCGGCGTGCGCTGGTCGAGGCCCGCAACCAGGCCGAAGCGCTGCTGCATTCCTCGGAGAAGTCGCTGAAGGAATATGGCGACAAGGTTTCGGAAGGCGAGCGCACGGCGATCTCCGACGCGATCGCGGCGCTGAAGACCGCGACCGAAGGCGACGACGCGGCCGACATCGAAGCCAAGAGCCAGGCGCTGGCCGAGGCTTCTATGAAGCTTGGCCAGGCCATGTACGAGGCTTCGCAGAAGGAAGCGGCGGAAGCCGACGCCAAGGCGGACGCCGCCAAGGACAGTGACGTTGTCGACGCCGATTTCGAGGAAATCGACGAGGACGACGACAAGAAGAAGTCGGCCTGAACCGTTTGACGGCAAGATAAAGCGAAAAGCCCGGCGAAGGCCGGGCTTTTTTGCAACCCCTTGCAGAAAAACAGCGGGCCTTGCTGAAAAAATGCAGGCAAAGCCGCGTCGACACTGGCATCCCCCTTCCATCGCACCTAAATCGAAGCGTCAGTGCCGGCAAGAGACGCAACAATGCTTCAAGACGTTGAGCATCCGGACAGCGGGAAAAAATGAAAGCTGATTTCTACGAGACGCTGGGCGTGCAAAAAGGCGCCGATGAGAAGGAGCTCAAGAGCGCTTTCCGCAAGCTCGCCATGCAATTCCATCCCGATCGCAACCCCGGCGACCATTCCTGCGAGCACAAGTTCAAGGAAATCAACGAAGCCTACGAGACGCTGAAAGACCCGCAGAAGCGCGCGGCCTATGACCGCTTCGGCCACGCCGCCTTCGAACAGGGCGGCATGAATGGCGGGGCCCAGGGCTTTGGCGCCGGCGGCTTCGCCGACATTTTCGAGGACATTTTCGGCGACATGATGGGCGGGCGCCAGCGCCGCTCGTCAGGCGGCCGCGAGCGCGGCGCCGACCTGCGCTACAACATGGAAATCACTCTGGAAGAGGCTTTTGCCGGCAAGACCGCTCAGATCCGGGTGCCGGCGTCGATCTCGTGCTCTGAATGTTCGGGCAGCGGCGCCAAGCCCGGCACCCAGCCCGTCACCTGCTCGATGTGCAACGGCCACGGCAAGGTGCGCGCCACGCAAGGTTTCTTCTCGATCGAGCGGACCTGCCCGCAATGCCAGGGGCGCGGCCAGACGATCAAGGATCCGTGCCCGAAATGCGCCGGCCAGGGCCGCGTCACCGAGGAGCGTTCGCTGTCGGTCAATATCCCGGCCGGCATCGAGGACGGCACCCGCATCCGCCTTGCCAATGAGGGCGAAGCCGGCCTGCGCGGCGGGCCCTCGGGCGACCTCTATATTTTCCTGGCGGTCAAACCGCACGAGTTCTTCCAGCGCGACGGCGCCGACTTGTATTGCAAGGTGCCGATCTCGATGACGACGGCAGCCCTTGGCGGCTCCTTCGAGGTGACGACGCTGGACGGCACGCAGACCAAGGTCAAGGTGACCGAAGGCACACAGAACGGGCGCCAGTTCCGCCTCAAGGGCAAGGGCATGCCTGTGCTGCGCCAGCCTAATGTCGGCGACCTCTACATCCAGACCGCGGTGGAGACGCCGCAGAACCTGACCCGGCGCCAGCGCGAACTTCTGGAGGAGTTCGAACAGCTCTCCTCGCAGGACAATTCGCCTCAATCGAGCGGCTTTTTCGCCCGTATGAAGGATTTCTTCGAGTCTTTCGGCGAGCGTTGATGCGCTTTGGCCCGCGTAAGCCGATTTGCCACGCGTAAATCCTTGAATCGCGTCGCCCCTTGAGACGCGACGAAAATTATCTTATCCACGACATGCGTCCGGCCGCGCCTTGCCTAGCACCGCTCAGGTGCTAAGTAACTTTGCGGGGAGCGCTGAGGAGAGCTTGCATGACACGTGGCCCTGGACTGCGGAAGGCGCTTGTCGAAAAGTTCGACGACGAACTCAAATTCTTCAAGGGCTGGATCGACAAGCCGAAGACGGTTGGCTCGATCGTGCCGACCAGTTCGATCACCGCGCGCAAAATGGCCTCGATCGTCAATCCTAAATCCGGCCTGCCAGTGCTCGAGGTCGGTCCCGGTACCGGCGTCATCACCCGCGCCATTCTCGCCCAGGGCGTACGCCCCGAAAACCTCTACGCTGTCGAATATTCCACGGATTTCGTTCGTCACCTGCGGCGGCTCTATCCCGGCGTCAACGTCATCGAGGGCGACGCCTTCAACCTCAACGCCACGCTTGGCGACAAGAGCGGGATGATCTTCGATTCCGTCGTTTCGGGCGTGCCGCTGCTCAACTTTCCGGTCGCCCAGCGCATCGCCTATATCGAGAGCCTGCTCGACCGCATCCCGGCCGGACGGCCGATCGTGCAGTTGACCTATGGCCCGATGTCGCCGATCCCACCCGGCCGCGGCAATTATACGGTCAAACATTTCGATTTCATCCTCCGCAACATTCCGCCGACGCAGCTGTGGATCTATCGTCGCGAAGCGCACTAAGTGAGAAGGGAGTAGGGGAGTAGGGGAGTAGGGTTCCATTTCCAGGCTATTTTCTACTCCCATATTCCCCTACTGCCCTATTCCCCTATCCAGCCGTTGATTTGAGCCGTCCTTGGCTGTACCTGTCCGGGAACAAGGGTGGCCAATGGCAGTGATCCCGAAAATCCTCGTCTTCACCGGCTCGGTGCGCAGCGGCGCCTATAGCGGCAGGGCCGCCGACGTGGCGCAAAAGGAACTCGCCATGCAAGGTGCCGAGGTGACCCGCATCTCGCTCGCCGAATACCCCCTGCCGATCATGGACGAGGACCTGGAAAAGGAAAAAGGCGTTCCCGAAAACGCCCAGAAACTCGGCCGTCTGATTGTCGCCCATGACGGGCTGCTGATCGCTACACCCGAATACAACGGCTCCATTCCGCCGCTGCTCAAGAACACGATCGACTGGGTGAGCCGGGTGCGCAGGGATGGTGGCCGGCCAGTCAGGCCGCTGGCCGGCAAGGTCGTTGGCCTCTGCTCGTCCTCCAACGGGCACTTTGCCGGCATCCGCTGCATCAACCATCTGCGCGCGGTGCTGGTGCGTTGCCAGATGGAGGTGGTGACGCCGGAATGCTCGGTGCCCGACGGCGGTGACGCCTTCGACGAGGATGGAAATTTCCGTGACGAAAGACTGCACAAATCGATGGAGCACCTATGCCGCACGCTGATCGAGACCTCGCGCCTGCTGTCCACCCGGATCGAGGCATGATCGCCAATAGCATGCGCGACCGGCTCATCGTCGGCCTCGACGTGCCGACAGTGAAGCAAGCCGAGCAGGCAGTGCGCGAACTCGACGGCATCGTCTCCTTCTACAAGATCGGCTACCAGCTTGCCTTCGCCGGCGGGCTCGACTTCGCCAGGGAGCTGGCCAGCGGCGGCACCAACGTCTTCCTGGACATGAAGCTGCTCGACATCGACCACACGGTGGCCAAGGGTGTCGAGAACATCGTCAAGATGGGCGTGACCATGCTGACCATCCACGCCTATCCCAAGGCTATGCAGGCCGCCGTAGAGGCGGCCAGAGGCAGCGACCTTTGCCTGCTTGCCGTCAGCGTTCTGACCTCGATGGACGAGCAGGACATGATCGACGTCGGCTATGAGTACGATCCGCATACGCTGGTGCTTAGGCGCTCGGAACAGGCGCTGCATGCCGGCATGGGCGGCATCGTCTGCTCGGCCGCGGAGGCCGAGGCGGTGCGCCGGATCGTGGGACCCGACATGGCGGTGGTGACCCCCGGCATCCGGCCGGCGGGCAGCGACCATGGCGACCAGAAGCGCGTGGTGACGCCGGGCCAGGCGATTCGCAACGGCGCCAGCCACCTCGTCGTCGGCCGTCCGATCATTGCTGCGGCCAACAAACGGGAAGCGGCCGAAGCCATCCTCGACGAGATGCGCTCGGCCTGAGATTTCCAGGAACAAGTTCGGAGACCAAGAAAATGCCCAAAGGATATTGGATCGCTCGTGTCGATGTGCGCGACGCGGAAGGCTACAAGGACTATGTCGCCGCCGCCAAACCTGCCTTCGAGCGCTTCGGGGCGAAGTTCCTGGCGCGCGGCGGCGAGCACGAAAAGGCCGAAGGCCCCGGCCGCGCACGCAATGTCATCATCGAGTTCGAATCGCTCGCGGCCGCACACGATTGCTACCATTCGCCGGAATACCAGCGCGCCGCCGCCATCCGCCAGAAGGTCGCCGACGGCGAGATCGTCCTGGTCGAGGGCGCCTGAGGTCCCCTGCAAGCATAGTTCCGGTTTTAGCCGGAGACGTGCTCAAAATCGGATAGAGCCTGGCGGCGTTTGAAGCCTCGCAGGCTCATTTTACATATCTTTGCTCCGCGATTTCACGGTGATCTGCCTGGCGCAGTTGCCAGGTGCGGAGCCGTGCCGACGAGCGGTCATTCAACGCCGGTCGGATTGCCGGTTGACATGCAGGTATTTACCTGCATATTCTGCCTTACAACAGAGTGAGGCAGATGGACGCCGACAAGGTTTTCAAAGCGCTGGGCGGCCCGACGCGCAGAAGGCTGCTCGACCTTCTGTGCGAGCAGAACGGGCAGACGCTCGGTCAGCTTTGCGATCATCTGGACATGGCCAGGCAATCCGCCACCCAGCACCTCGACCTGCTGGAGGCGGCCAACCTGGTGAGCACGGTCAAGCGCGGCCGCGAAAAGCTGCATTTCATCAATCCCGTGCCGCTGCACGAAGTCTACGAGCGCTGGGTACGGAAATTCGAACGGCAGCGGCTCAGCCTGCTGCACGACCTGAAGCAGGAACTCGAAGGAGAAGACCAATGACCACCAGAGAGACCACGAGCTTTGTCTACGTGACCTATATCCGCTCGACGCCGCAGAAGGTGTTCGAGGCGATAATCAAGCCCGAGATCGCAAAACGCTACTGGGGCCACGAGAACGTCTCCGAATGGACGCCGGGCTCGAAATGGGAACACATCCGCGCCAATGACGAACGGACCGTCGAACTCGTCGGCAAGGTCGTCGAGATTTCGCCGCCGACCCGCCTCGTCATCACCTGGGCGAACGCTTCGCAGGCAGACGATCCGTCGAAAACCAGCCGGGTGACGTTCGCCATCGAGGAATACGACACCATGGTGCGGCTGACCGTCAGCCATGACGAGCTCGAGGCCGGCAGCGGCATGGCGAAGGGCGTCAGCCAGGGCTGGCCGGCGGTGCTGTCCAGCTTGAAATCCTTCCTTGAAACCGGCAGCGGCATCGACATTTTCGCCAAGCCGAAATCGGCCTGATGTTGCGACCTCGAGCAGAATCAGACCCGTGGAGAACGACAATGACCAACCACTATACCGGCGGCTGCGCATGCGGCGCGATCCGTTACGAGACCAATGACGAGCCTATCTTCCAGAACCACTGCCAATGCAGCGATTGCCAGAAGCGCTCAGGCACCGGCCACGGATCCTACCTGACCTTCGGCCAGCGTGCCGATATGGCCATTACCGGGGAGGTGAGCACCTGGCGCGTGGCGGGCGCCAGCGGCAATGAAAAAATCCACACCTTCTGTCCAACCTGCGGAACGCCGGTCTTTCTGATATCCGTCGCCATGCCGGAATTCATAGCGGTCCATGCGGCCAGCCTCGACGATCCGGAACAGTTCAGCCCACAGATGGTGACTTACACGAGCCACGGCCATGCCTGGGACAAGATGGATCCCGCCTTGCAGGCGGTCGAGCGAATGCCGTAGTGAAACGCGTCCGCCGGTCGGCCCGCGATCTGCCGTAGCGCCTTCAGGCGCGATGCTCTTGGCCGATCAGCCGGCTCGCCGCTGTCTCGGCTATGGCATCGGCAAGCTCGAGGCTCCATTGCTGGCGGCAATAGGCGCGGAAATCGAAGCAGGGCAGGCCGGGGCAGACCTCGAACTCGATGAGGTGGACGGTGTTGTCGGCCTCGACCCTGAGATCGATGGAAAACACGTCGCGCAGGCCGAGCCCGCTCATCAGCCGCCCGGCGATCGCACGAATCCTGGCGTCGGCGGCCGGCTGGCTGTCGGCGACCGCGACGAGCTCCGGCTCGGCGTAATGTCCCGCCGCTTTCGCTGCCTCGCCAGTGTCGCCGTAGAGCGCCAGGCTGTCGGCCATGGTCTGGAAATCGGCGCCTGAATCGACAAAGGCCACGCCAAGCACTTCGACTCCCGCGCCCGGCATCAGGCTAAGGAAACTGGCGCGCACGTTGCGGCCGGCGACGTAGGGCTGGACGACGACATCGTCGCGATAGGCCGAAAAGACGCGCCGGCTGAGCTCCAAAGCGTGGGCGAGATCGCTGCAGCGCGACTCCGGCCAGATGCCGATCTTGGCGCCGAGCCGGTTGGGCTTGACGAACCAGCCGGCGGGCGAGGCCGGCGGCTCGACCAGCCATTGGCCGTCACGCGCGAGCCCAGCCTGTGGCACCGGCAGGCCGAGCGCGCCGAGCACGGCGCCGGAGCGGAACTTGTCCTGGCAGAGCGCAAACAGCGCATCGTCGGCGCCGATTGTCTTGAAACCGCCCAGTCGCGCCAAAGCGGGCGCCGCCCCGCCGCGAAAATAGGCAATGCCGTCGGTCAGCGTCCAGACCAGCGTTATGCTGGGGTGCTCACCGGCGAGGACGCTTGCGGCGTCGTCGAGCGCCACCGGCGCGAACGACAGGCCGCGTGCCTGGCAGGCACGGCCAAGCACCTCGAATTCAGGAGCGAGATCGGTCGACTGCGCCAGATAGGACGCGATTTCGGTTGCGCGCTGCGGCGCATGGCCGTCGGCGACCAGACGGTCGAAACAAGCCTTTTCCGGCTCATGGACGAGTATCAGTTTCGGCTTACGGCTTGGCATGAGATGAACGATTCCCGGCGGTACGATCACCTACCATCGCATGGTCGAGACGTCAGGCTCTCGCGAAACCGACACGGTGCGGGCGGTGGCGTGACAACGCACCGTCCGACCATAGAATCCAGTTCGATCAGGCGATCAGCACGCGCGGCTCGAAGCGGCCGTTGACGGGAATATCGAGCAGAAAGGTCATGCCGCCCTGCAGATCCAGCAGACGCTGCTTCTCATCCTTGCCCGACCAGGCGGAGGTGACCGCCAGCCGGTCGGCCTTGGCGCCGACGAAGGCTGGGCAGGATGGCTGCGTCACCGGCATGGCGACCGTGCGGACGAGCTTGCCGTCGGGTCCGTAGGCTTCGATGACGCTGCCGCCCCAGACGGCGTTCCACAGGATGCCGTCGCGGTCGAGCACCGACCCGTCGACATAGCCCTTGGCCGAGCGGTGGTCGACGAACAGCTTGGGCTCACCGGCAGGCAGACCGGTCGCCGGGTCGCAGGCGACGCGCATCAGCAGCCCGGTCGAGGTGTCGGTGTAGTAAGCGATCGCGCCATCCTCGGTAAAACAGATCGAATTGGAGACGGTGATGTCCGAAAACAGCTGGCGCAGTTCGCCCTTGAAAAACCAGTAGATCGAACCCGCGCCTTTTTCCTCGCCCTTGCCCATGGTGCCCATCCACAGGGCACCACAGGGATGGACGCGGGAATCGTTGGAGCGCGTGACCGGATTGTCGGCCTCGACAGGCGTGTGCAGCGTCAGCTTGCCGGTCGCGACATCGCGGACATAAAGGCCGGTCTCGGCGGCGATCAGCTGGCGCTTGTCGTCGATGACGGCGATGGCGCTCGCCATTTGGCCAAGCTCATGGACGGTGGTCGCGCCGCCGGACAGCCGCTTTTCCAGAAGCTGGCTGTTGACGATGTCAAACCAGTAGAGCGTATCGGTGGCGGGATCGTAGCTCGGCCCCTCGCCGAGCTGGCAGACGTGATCGGAAAAAACCGAAACGATCGCTTCGCTCATCCTGCTTCTCCGAACACCGCATCCCAGGCCGCGACGGCAGCTTGCGCACGCGCGGCCACCTCGTCGACGCTCATGCCCGGCTTGAACAGGCTGGAGCCCAGACCAAAGGCGGTCACGCCGGCAGCCTTGTAGCCGGCAAAATCTTTTTCAGAGACACCGCCGACGGCGCCGACCAATGTCTGCGCCGGCAACACCGCGCGCATCGCGGAAATGCCGCCGGCACCCAGCACGCTCGCCGGGAAGAATTTCAGGGCCGAGGCGCCGAGCTTGATCGCCTGGAAGGCTTCGGTCGGCGTGAACACGCCGGGCATCGTCACCATGCCGTAATGCATGGCGCGCGCCATCACCTCGGCATCGATGTTGGGACTGACCAGCAGCCGCCCTCCGGCCTGGTGCAAGCCATCGACATCGGCCGGGGTCAGCACCGTGCCGGCGCCGACCAGCGCCGTTTTCGGCAGCACTTGGACGATGCGGGCGATCGACGAGAACGGTTGCGGCGAGTTGAGCGGCACTTCGATCGCCTCGATGCCGGCGTCGAACAGCGCCTGGCCCATGGCCATCGCCTCGGTGGGCTTGAGCCCGCGAAGGATGGCAACCAGGCCGCGCTTGAGTTTTGGAAACGGTGCGGTCTGGCTCATCGGGCTGCTCCAATTCTGGCGATCATGCCGTTCTCGCGCGCCGCCTCGACGAGACCGGCACGCACTGCCTCGTCGGCGTCGACGGCCCGGACCTCAAGCCCAGCAAGACCAAGTGCGGCCTGGTAGAGTGCGGCCAGCGCGCCGGAGGCAATCAGCACCACGGGTTCGGCACCGGCGCCATGCCGGCGGCTGGCGGAGGCGATCTCGCCGCCGATCAAAAGGCCGGACAGGCAGGCGGCGGCATCGTCGGCTTTCAGATCCTGCAGCAGGCCGGCGGCGCGGATGGAAAACAGCCGCGAGGCGACATCGCCGCCTTCGCCCAATGCGGTTTCGCACCAGCGGCGGAAGAACGGATTGTCCGATGTGACCGGCTTGGGGTGCTCGCCGAGCGAGTGGCGCAGGATCGAATGCGCGGCAAGCACGGAAAACAGCTCACCGGTCGGCCAGGTGCCGAAGCCGGTAACGGCGCCATCCTCGACCAGCACCCATTTCGAATGGGTGCCGGGCATGCAGACCAACTGGCGCCCCCTGGCCGGCAGGCCGGCGCCGGCAAGCTGGGTTTCCTCGCCGCGCATGACGTCGGGCGCGTCGGTCAGCCGCTGGGCCAGACCCGGAACGATGCGGATGTCACGGCTCTGTCCGGGCACGCTGGCGGCGCCCGCAAGGATGGCGGTAAGCGGCGCCGGCACGGTGACATAGGGCGCTTCGAGCCAGCCCTGGCGGGACCCGGCCATGCCGCAGATGATGACGGGCAGCGCCGCTGGTGCTCCCATCGCCGCCAGATGCCCTTCGAGGATGGTCGAAAAGCCCTTTTGCTGCGCGGTGATCAGGCCGTCATCGCCGCGGCGTTCGGCAAGCATCTTGCCTTGCCCGTCGATCAGCCAGACCCGCATGCGGGTCGTGCCCCAGTCGACGGCGGCGACCGCCGGTGCGTTGCCGGCTTGGCTCACAGGAAACCTCCATCGACGATCAGCATCTGCGCCGTCAGCATGCGCGAAGCGTCCGAGGCCAGGAACAGCACCGTGCCGACGATGTCGTCCGGCTGCATCACCTGCTTTATGCACTGCTTGGCGACATGGGCGGCAAGCCCCTGTTCGGTCACCCAGAGCTCCTTCTGCCGCTCGGTGATCACCCAGCCGGGCGCAATGGCGTTGACGCGGATGCCGTCCACACCGAGCTTGCCGGCCAGCCCCTTGGTCAGACCAAGGATACCGGCCTTGGCGGCCGTGTAAGACGGCATGTCGGGGTGGTTGATCAGATAGGACGTCGAGGTGAAGTTGATGATCGAGCCGCCGCCGGCCCGCTTCATGCCCGGCGCCACCGCTTGCGCGGTGAAGAAATGCGGCCTCAGATTAATGGCTTGGTTGTTGTCCCAGAACTCGACCGTCACGTCTTCGACGGCGTGGCGTTCGTCCCAGGCCGCATTGTTGACCAGCACGGTGACATCGCCATGCGCCTCGGCAGCCTTCGCGGCGGACGCCCGCAGGGCCTCGACATCGCGCAAATCGGTCTTGAGGTAGAGCGGCCGGCGGCCGAATTCTTTCTCGATGCGGTCGGCAAGAGCTGTGCTTGGGCCGTCGGCGATGTCGATGAAGGCGACATTGGCGCCCTGGCGCACAAAACCCTCGGTCAGTGCCGCGCCAATTCCGGAGCCGCCGCCGGTGATCAGCACCGAGGCTCCTTCGAGGTCGGCAAAATGCGCCGATGGCATCATCGTTGTTGTCTCCCAGCGTATGACCCCGAAAATCGGATCGATTTTCGGAAAGGGATCATGCGCAAATGTTAAATGCTACAGCGTCCTTTGCGCGTCTTGAAAGACGCGCGGCGCTGTAGCGTGATCGGCGCGCATCCTAGCCGCGCAAGGCGCGCGGGCAAGGGCGAACCGCCGAATTTCAGGGCTTATGTCAGACAAAACGACAATGCGCCGCACCGGATGCGCACGGCAGCACCGTCGGGGTTGGGGATTGCGGAGGATCGCCGGTCAGATCGCCTTGGCGCGCAGGGCGCCGCGGAAAGAATCGCGGAGATAGCCGAGCGTGGCGTCGGCATCGACCGGCTTGCCGAACAGATAGCCCTGTCCGCCGGCGCAGCCAAACTGGACCAGGCGATCGGCCTGCGCTTCCTGCTCGATTCCTTCGGCGACGACGTCCATGCCGAGCCCTTCGCACATTGCGAGGATAGCGCGGATGATGTGTTCCGACGGCCTGTCGTCGAGAATGGAGGAGACGAAGGCGCGGTCGATCTTGAGCTTGTCGAAATGGAATTCGCGCAAGCGGCCGAGCGAGGACTGGCCGGTGCCGAAATCGTCGAGCGAGACGCGGATGCCGACGCGGCGCAGATCCTCGACGATCTGCGCGGCCGAGGCCGGGTCGTTCATCAGGCCGGTCTCGGTGATCTCGATCTCCAGCCGGCGCGGATCGAAGCCGGTGCGGTCGAGGATCGCCAGTATGTGCAGGCCGGTGTTCTGGTCGACGAGCTGCGAGGGTGACAGGTTGAACGACAGGAACAGGTCCTTCGGCCAGCTTCTGGCGGCCTCCGTCGCCTTGCGCAGCACCAGCTGCGACAACGGGCCGATGATGCCACGCTCCTCGGCGATGGGAATGAAGACGGTCGGCGGCACGGAACCCAGGTCGCGGTCGGTCCAGCGCGCCAGCGTCTCGAAGCCGATGGTGCGGCGCGTGGCGAGATCGACGATGGGTTGGAAATGCGGCTCCACCTCGCCGGCCGAGACAGCCCGGCGCAGCGCCTGTTCGATGCGGGTGACGCGCTTGGCCGCTTCTTCCATCTCACGGGTGTAGACGACGACGCGGCCACGGCCGGAACGCTTGGCGTGGTAGAGTGCCGTCTCTGCCTTGTTGATGAGGATTTCCGTGGTCTCGTCGCCCGAATAGAACAACGAGCAGCCGACCGAGGCCGAAAGCCTGGCGGTGCGTTCGCCGACATCGTAGGGCGCCGACAGGATCTCGATCAGCATGCGCGACTTTTCGGCCGCAGCGTCCTCGCTGAATACCATCGGATAGAGAAAAGCGAATTCGTCGGCGCCGATGCGGCAGACCGTGGAATAGCCGTCCATAGAGGCGCGCAGCCGCATCGCGACCTGGATCAGGATGTCGTCGCCGGCCTTGTGGCCAAACAGATCGTTGATCGGCTTGAAGCCGTCGAGGTCGAGAATCCCGACGGTAAAGGGCGCGGGATCGTCGGCTCGGTCGGCGATCAGCCGATCGACCTTGTCGAAGAAGCGGCGATGGTTGCCAAGCCCGGTCAACGGATCGGTGAATGCCAGATCCGTGCTCTCCCTGTTTGCCTGACCGGTGCCAAACGAAGTTTGCATCGGTGTCCCTGTTTTGTGACTTCGGAATTTATTTTCAGACTGGCAGCAAACCCTTTAGGAAACGTATCGCGAAATCGATTTTCCATGGGCAACCGCGACCTGTTTCGAAGGATCGATGTGAGGTGTGCATTCGGGCTCAAGGAACAACGAAGACGCGCAGCCTGGCTCCTGTCACGGAATGACCGGCAGGGCCGAGCTTGCGACTTGCTGATGCCAATCTTCAAAAGGTCGCGATTGGCAGACGGGCAGTGAGCCTGTACAGGCAGGACAGTCGCCCATCCGAGCCGCCGGAGACCCGCCATGAAGCTGAAAATCGCCGTCCAGATGGACCACATCTCCACCGTGTCGATCGCCGGCGACACCTCGTTCGCGCTGTCGCTGGAAGCGCAGCGGCGTGGCCATGAGCTGTTCCACTACACGCCGGATCGGCTGTCGCTGCGCGACGGCAAGGTGTTTGCCCGCATCGAGGAAATGCAGGTGCGCGACGAGAAGGGCAGCCACTATTCGCTGGGCGAGAAGGTGCGCACCGATCTGTCGGAGATGGACGTCGTCCTGCTGCGCCAGGATCCGCCCTTCGACATGAACTACATCACCACCACGCACATCCTGGAGCGCATCCACCCGAAGACGCTCGTGGTCAACGACCCGGCCTGGGTGCGCAACAGCCCGGAAAAGATCTTCGTCACCGAATTTGCCGACCTGATGCCGGACACGCTGATCACCAAGGATCCACTCGAAGTTGCCGCCTTCCGCAAGGAGTTCGGCGACATCATCGTCAAGCCGCTCTACGGCAATGGCGGCGCCGGCATCTTCCATCTGCTGGAGGGCGACCGCAACCTGGCCTCGCTGCTGGAAATGTTCGGCCAGATGTTTCGCGAACCCTATATCGTGCAGCGCTATCTCAAGGACGTGCGCAAGGGCGACAAGCGCATCATCCTGATCGACGGCGAGCCGGTCGGCGCCATCAACCGCGTGCCCGCCGAACATGATTCCCGCTCCAACATGCATGTCGGCGGCCGCGCCGAAAAGACCGAACTGACGGCGCGCGAACGCGAGATCTGCGCACGCATCGGGCCTTCGCTGAAGGAGCGTGGCTTCATCCTGGTCGGCATCGACGTGATCGGCGACTACATGACCGAGATCAATGTCACCTCGCCGACCGGCGTGCGCGAGGTCAAACGCTTCGGCGGCGCCGACATCGCCAGCCTGTTCTGGGATGCAGTCGAAGGCAAGCGCGGGTAAGCCGTTTTCATTTTGTCTTAACCATGTTCCGTTTTTGCAACCGCGCTCAATTCGGCTGCAACCCACGCGCTCACATGTTCCCGTAATGTTCTTGATTTGACCGAGGATTTGTGATTGTCTGCCCGTGGGGCCATTTCTTGGCCATCGCGTGGGTTGTGGCCTGGGGGCAAAGAAATGGTGGCGCGGGTTCGCACGGTCGCTTTCCAGGGCATCGAGGCCGTGCCGGTCGACGTGCAGGTGATGATCGCGCCCGGCAAGGTCAACATGCACATCGTCGGCCTGGGCGACAAGGCGGTGGCCGAAAGCCGCGAGCGGGTGCAGGCCGCACTGCATGCTTCAGGCCTGTCGATGCCGTCGAAGAAAGTCACGGTCAATCTGGCGCCGGCCGACCTGCCGAAGGAAGGCAGTCACTACGACCTGCCGATCGCGCTTGGCCTGATGGCTGCGCTTGGCGCCATTCCGGGCGACATGCTGGCCGGCTATGTCGTGCTTGGAGAATTGTCCCTCGACGGCACGATTGCCGCGGTCGCCGGCGCCTTGCCGGCGGCGATCGCCGCCAATGCCGAGGGCAAGGGCCTGATCTGCCCGTTCGCCTGCGGACCTGAGGCGGCCTGGGCTGGAAAGGATTTCGACATTCTGGCACCGCGCAGCCTGATTGCCATCGCCAATCATTTTCGCGGCACGCAGGTGCTGTCGCGCCCCGAGGCCGGCATCCACGCCGCCGCGCTGGATTTGCCCGACCTCGCCGACATCAAGGGCCAGGAGACCGCCAAGCGGGCGCTGGAAGTGGCGGCCGCCGGCGGGCATAATCTTCTCATGATGTGGACAAAAGACCCTCGATTGCGTCGACAGTTCGCCATTGCTGCGCGGATGGCTGATCTTGCACCATTGAGGTAGAGGGCGAATCGCTCAATATGGCGGCCTCAAAGGACGCTGCTTGCCAGCGGCGGGAGAGGCACGCATTGCCAAAGAGTCAAAAGACGATCGTCATCGAACGAATCTTCGATCTGCTGTACGACCCTGCCACTAAGACGCTGTCTCGCACAGTGGTCTCTTCGACCGATGTGCAGGAGGCCAAAGAGTACTGCAACACACATCAAGGGACGAACTTCAAGCCTGGGGGCCAAGCCTTCAACTTTATGAAGGACATCGTGCGTGGAAAGAGCGCGCACAGCATCTGGCCAGAACGACTGCGGACTCTTGGATGGGGCGGTCAGCAGCGGACCGGAGATGGGGCGATCTTTGAGTTTGTTCCATGGTCTGTCGGCACGCCTGACAATCTTCAGGCCGACTTCAAGCCCACCGCGTCGACACCCCGGACGGTAGTCCAGAGTCTAAGCCTCCCACTGGCCTCAAAGGTGTTTGGCCGCCGCGATGAGTCGTGGCTCCTGCAGGTTGCGGTGAACTTGCGGATCGTCGAGACGCACTTAGCCATCGGCGAGAACCGTCAAGCCGAAATCGCTGAAGTCACACACCTGCAAATGGACATCAAGCTCCGCAACGTGCAGATCGATGCACTGTTTCTCGCAACGCTCGGCGGGCTTGGCACCAAGGGCAAACAGGCTTTGGTGACGGTCGAGGCCAAGCAGGACAACCAGCGCATCTTACCCGAGCAGATCGCACGACAGGTCCACGCGGCGTTCAAATCCAGCGAGGCCGAGACAGTGATCCCGCTTGCCCTTGCGGCTGTACGGGGCCAAGGAATCTACGCCGTCGAGTTCAAGGCGGTTCGCCGGGCCGATCTTGAGACGTT
Organism: Mesorhizobium sp. WSM1497; assembly: GCF_001672455.2. Classification (NCBI taxonomy): domain Bacteria; kingdom Pseudomonadati; phylum Pseudomonadota; class Alphaproteobacteria; order Hyphomicrobiales; family Phyllobacteriaceae; genus Mesorhizobium; species Mesorhizobium sp. WSM1497. The sequence goes on from NZ_CP021070.1 coordinate 779,984, forward strand.
CATCTCTCCCGAGTTCCACCGGGATGCCATGTTCGTCTTCATGCCGCCGGTTCCGGGAATTTAGTCACTCGGCAGCTATGGAGCTTTGCTCGTCTGATGGGGGCAGGCTGCGGCTTGTGACTTTGCGGGTGCGCTGTTTGATCGGCACTGCGATACCGAAGAAGGACGCTGCCTCGGTCATTTCCATCGTCAGGAGGCGAGGGTCCCCGAGAGTGACAACTTGGTGGGGGACGGTCGGGTTGAACCCTGATGCCGCGACGACCATGCTGGCCACGGCTTGAGCCAGCGGCGGAGGTACGGAGTTCCCCACTTGCCGCGCGCCGTGCCACTTAGTGGCATGCATCCGAAACCAGTCTGGATACCCGTGCAGGCGCATCATCTCCCTTACGGTCACGCAGCGTGGGTACTTGTAGTGAATCGGACGGGGGCTTGTGAACGCTCCGCGAGCAGAGTCGGTGCCCGCCCGCAAAGTGTTAGCGACGCCTCCACGGGGGAGCCTGTAGAACCGAGAAATCGGCTCCACTTCACCGCCCGGTGTTTGTGCGAATCTTCGGCGCGACAACTCGGTGTGGTCGGTCCTGAGACTGCTGGTGAGTTGCCCTGCATCCCAGTGGCGGCCGTAGCCCAGACCGTTCGCGTCATTCGTCAAGCCTCGCAGCCCCATGGCGTAGGTGCTTGGCGAACCCCAAGAAACCTTACATGAATCGGAAGCGAGCAGGACTCTGTATTTCTCCGCGTCCGGGATGTCACTGAGCGCATCGTGACAAGAAGGCCCCTCTGGAAGAGCCGAGGCCTTGAGAGAGCCCGCTGGGCGTGTGATCTGGTCCGGGTATCCGGGTAGGGACTGCCCTCGTTTTGCCCCCATCAGGAACAGCCGTTCACGATTTTGCGGCACGCCGAAACACGCGGCATTCAAGATTCGCCAAGGCTGAACAACGTCGTAGCCGCGCGCCGCAAACTCGGCGATCATGTCGAACAGTATCTCGACGTGCCGGCCGACCGTGAGTCCCTTGACGTTCTCAAAGACAAAGTATGAGGCGTCAAGCTCGACGACAAGTCGCACGAACTCCTTCACGAGGGCGTTCCTCGGATCGTCAATCGCTCGCTGACCTATTAGGCTGAAGCCTTGGCATGGTGCCCCGCCGAACACCACATCGACCTTGCGGTGTCCAAGGCCCGCAGCCCTCCTTATTTCGCCTGCCTCCAGTCCAACGACCGACCGCGAAATCACTTTGCAATGCGGGAAGTTGTACGCATGGACTGCGGCGTGAATAGGGTCGATCTCAACGGCAGCGACAACGTCGAACCCTGCTTGTTCAAATCCGAGACTCATTCCGCCCGCGCCGGCAAATAGGTCAATTCCCACCGGTCGTGTCATGTTCCCTCGATCACCATTTAGGGCATTCGCCCGAGGCTGCATTGCGAATCAGGAGGCTAAGTCATTCCGCCCCGAAAGTCGATCGTTTTTTTGAGAGCTGCAGGGCTCGCAAACGAAGTCCGTGAGCCGCTGAAGCAGGCCGTCAGGATCACTGACTTCACATTGCCATACGACCATCACGTCCCAGCCGAGCTGGTTGAGCTTCAGAACGTTCTTGGCGTCGCGCTCACGGTTGCCGGCGATCTTTGGAAGCCAGTACTCCGGCCTGCTTCTTGGAGGTTTGCCCTTCGCACAACCGTGCCCGTGCCAAAAGCACCCATGCACGAACAAGATCTTCCGTCTGGCGGACAGGACTATGTCTGGGGTGCCTGGCAGGGATTTGACCCCAACCCGAAATCGGAAGCCGGCGCGAAACAACAGGCGTCGAACGGCCATCTCTGGGCCGGTGTCGCGTGTGCCAACGGACTGCATGATTCTGCGCCGCTGTTGGGGGGATCGAGTGTCCATTGTCTCCAAGTTCTCGCTCACCGGCCTCCGCTCTGGCATCACGAGGCCTACCACGGCATGGTCGGACCCTGTAGCCTATCCAAAATAGACACCGTAATGCGTGGATAGGGCGCGCTCAGAAGTCGTCGTCATCGTCCTCCGGAACGAACGTTCTTAGTTCGGCGACCACTTCCGGAAGGCGTCGTCCGAAGTAGCTCGCCAAAGCCATAGCGGTGATTTCGGGATTGTCCAAGAGCGCGGTCGCGAACGTCCGTGCGAGACGATCCGCCATCTCGTCAGCCTTGTCCTGCTTCCATTGTTCCAGATCGTCTTCGCTGAAGGCGTCGCGGGGGCCTTTTGCTGCGAAGCGGGCCTGCAACCACGACCCGTGCTCGACAGCAGCCTCGCCGAGCTTCCGTAGGACCACTCGCATGTTTGCCACTTGGGCTGCAGATACGCCCGTCGCCTCGGCGATCTTCGCCTTACTGAACTGGCCTATCAGAACGAGTCGCCAAGCGTAGTTCTGGCGCTCTGCCGGCGTCATCGGTAGCTTGACTTTGGAGTTGGCTTGACCGGCCTCCAGTACTGCCTCTTCTGGCGTTCCCTTGAAGTACCTGACGGGGATACAATCGGTCTTGCCGGCCTTCTTGTAGGCTTCTATGCGGTGATGGCCGTCGACAAGAACTGCCTTTCGCCCGACCGCCAAGACCGTTACCGGCTCGACTTGGCCGAAGTTCTGAATGGCTCGGGCAAGGTCACCGATGTGTTTCTCGCTGATGCCCCGAGGCTGGAACAGGACGGGCATGAGAGTAATGTCGGCAAGAGCCAACTCTCCAGAGGTTAGGTGCGGCGCTTCTCCTGCCGTTTCCGAGGCAAGCTCGGCCAAGAGCCTTGCGGGCTCAAACAGGTTCTCCCCGGCGGGCGTGGCCTCTTGGGTCGCCTTGGTGGCTATCGCTTCCATGTCTTTTTTTGATCCCACTATGATTGTCGTCAAAACAGGCTTGCTCCACGGTGTTCGACCAGAAGCTCGCAGGCTTGCTCCAGTGCCTCGCCCATGTGTCTCAGGACCCGGCCACGCGGCCTCGGATAGACGTGCAGCTCGGTCGCGGTCGGACCCTCGCCCCATCGCTTGTGCGTACCAGAGGCCATTCGGTGGACGAGCTTGGCGGCCTGCACCTGCTTGAACTCAGCCTTTCGTTCGGCCTGCGGGTCATCTCTTCCGATCATCTCGATTGCCAGCCAAGCGGCGACCACGCGATGCGGCTCGATGCCAGCCTTGCGCAGCCTCGCCCAAGCGGCCTTGGCGCGCTCCTGCGGTGACAGCCCGCGCAACCGGAAGGCCTCCACGTGAGGCCCAGCGGTCCGCAGAAGCGTCGCCACTCGGTCGACCGCATTGGCCACGTAGGTGTCGCTCTGGTTCGCCTCAAGCCATGCCAGCGCGGCGGCCCGGTAGGGGTTGATCTGCCGCGCCCCATAGGACGGCCTGTAAGGGCTCCCATGGCGCGCGTAATGATCAGCATGGGAACGGCAGAACCGCGTGTCCAGGCCGTCTCCTGTGCCCGCGCGAGCCGGTCTACTGCACCCGACCACACGGCATCGAGTGAACATCGCGCTGGGTTCATTCGCCCGGCCCTTCACTTCGGCCTTCCGCTCGCGCATCGCCGTCCAGTTGGTCAACGTCATCATCCTCAAAGTAGCCACCCCGTATCGGCGGGAGGGCCAGCGTCTACAGCAGGGGAAGCGGCGTGGACAACCGGCAATGTGTCCCAGCCACGATTACTCAAGCGTCACGAACTCGCAACGGGGTCGCCGGAAGGCGCAAGGCGCTTTGCCAGCTTGGCGAGGGTGGACCGCGAGCAGTTGGTCGCCCGCACAATCGTGTTCCAGCTCTGCCCCTTCCGCAGCATCTCCATGATCGCTTCGTTCCGCTCGGCGTCCTCTGGCCGGCCCTTCATGCGCCCCTCAGCCTTCGCCGTGGCGATGCCCTGAGCCTGCCTGCGGCGTCGGTCGTCATAGTCCTTGCGGGCGATGGCCGCGAGCATGTCGAGCAGCATCCCGTTGATTGCGTCGAACATTCGCCCGGTGAAGGCGTCCTCGGTCTTCATCATCATGTGGGAGGTCGGCAAGTCCAGCGCCACGACCTTGACCTCTCGGTCCTTGATCTCACGCTTGAGCTGATCCCAGTCCTTGTCCGACAGGCGGCTGAGGCGGTCGACCTGTTCGGTCAGCAGGATGTCGCCGGGCTTGCTATCTCTAAGCAGCCGGAACAGCTCTGGCCTGTGCAGCGAAGCCCCGCTCTCGTTCTCCTCGTAGGTGGCAGCGATGGTCAGCCCCCGCTCCTTGCAGAACGCTTCAAGATCACCTCGCGCGCGCCCCGCGTCCTGTTCCTTGGTTGATGCTCTGAGATACGCTCGGATGAATGACATGATGCCCTCCAGTTCGTTTTGACTGGTTCGCTAATAGGCGGTTCGTTTAGGGCTGTCAAGAGGCATTTATCGAACCACCATAGCGCCGGTTCGGAAAGGGCACACCTCGGCGAACCAAGCTGCCTATCCGAGCTTCGAGACCAGCGTGGCGGCAATCGCAGCGATGACAGCGAGGAGGATGTCGCGGCCGGCAGCCGACGGCGACGTACCGGCGTAACTGGCCAGAGCGAAGTACGCGATGGCGCACGTAAGGCCGATGGGGATCAGGACGGGAGGAATGCGCATTCACAAAAGCCTTCTCTTCTTGTCGAGAATGCTTTTGGAGCTGATGCGCACCGAAAGGCGTTCTCGACCACGTTGGGTCAAGGTTCGCCTTCCCGGTGATTTCCGCCGGTGCCATCCCATCCTGGGGACGAGTGGCACCCATCATCCGAAGAAGTCTACCGACTGCTGAGGGTTGCGCTTCAAGAACGTGGACACTGGCGGCGGAAGGCCATCGTGACCACCGGCTCTGGTCTATCCTCACCGGTCCTTGATCATGGTTGATGTGGGGATCGTCGGTCGCACACACAAGGGGTCAGTGACGAGTCTTGTTGCCGACCTGACCATCGTCGATGCGACACGTCCTTCCTCGAACTGCGTCTCACCGGCTGCGACAGGCGTGGATTTGTCCCAAACCGAAGGGGGCACGGGGGAATGCCGGCGCGAGCAGGTCATCCGATCCCCCGCTCAAACATTTCTACCAGAAATTCTGAACCTCCATTAGGATCGCCTAATGGCTCTCCATTGGTTCAACCCTCCGGTCCCTGTAAGCGGCGAACGCGCCGGCATGACGCACAACGTCAGCACCGTCGAGGCGGCCTCCGAACTCCTCCTTCAGTGGACCAAGCGTGGGCCTAAGTGGAACCACGCGGTGCGCGTCTGCATGGCCTGCCTGGCTGACCAAGCGACACCTCAGGAGGTTCGCAAAGCGTTCCGAGCTGCTGCAATTGAGGAGGGGAAGCTCCGCACTGCTCATGAGGGGGCTGATTGAGTATCTGCGAGCGATGCGACGTCACTCCATGTCGGGCACGTCGCCGCCAACAAAGAGCGTCGTAGGCTCGCCGTATTCACCAAGCGAGGGGTTCGCATCTCGCGACCACGCGATGACCCCGGCATGTTTCGCCGCCAAGCCCTTCGCGGTCCTTATCGCCCGGTCTTCGGTTTGCTGCTCGGCTGGCCCGTAGACTGGCTGGAGGTCGCCGGTGTCATCGCGGTCAAAGGCGGTGACGACGATCAGCTTGGGTGCCTTCTGCTGAGGAAGGATGTTGTCTGACATGATGATGCTTTCCGTTGGCCGTTAGTCGGTCCCGCTGCGCTTCCGTCTATGCCACCCCCGGCTGAACCCATAGCTCACCGCAGGAGCCCACAGCGCCACCTCACGTTCCAATGAAGCGTTGGCGGCGAGGAGCGCCTTCACGGCCTCTCTGGGGTCCCCGCCGAATGTTGCAATGACGTCATCGGCCGCAAGCTCCCAGTCCATCGCGGAAGGCTCGACTTGCTTTTGCTCGGCTGACATGGGTCTGTCTCAAAGGTAGCTCTCACCATCGACGCGATGCTCGAAGCAGAACCAGTGCGGTGCCTGCTTCGGTTTTGCGAAACCCCAGCCAGCATCCTTGCCGCAGCTTGAATGGCTCGCACCGATGGTGCTGGACGCCGGACGCTGTGACGTGTTCCGGCATTGGAACCCTGATTTCGTCGCTCACAGCTACCACCCCTGCCGCCTGCGCGGTGCCGGGCGAGCGTCGAGCTGGTCCTGGAGGCGTCCGTTGAGAACGATCATTTCCTTGAGCGCCTTCATCACGTCGCCCTTGTGGACGGCAACGAACTTCTCGGCGACGGATTGGAGAGCGGCCTCTTGGCGGCTGTCCAGTGTCACAATGTGGTCCATGGCGATCACTCCAAACGCTGCATGAGCAACAGCGAACAAAAAGAGAACAGGAATGTCAAGTACGGATTGACCCGGAGAGGAATGAGTTCCTATTTTGGGCCATGCCTGATACTGGTGGAAGACGAAAGCGCGGCGGGGAATGGAAGCTCGGCAATGCCCATGAGATCGGGCAGCTCGTGCTCGTCCGCTGTGGCATTTGTAACGTCAAACGCTGGTACCTGCCGAGTGACCTAAGGGAAATCTTCGGGGACGTTGAGGCCGATTTGGTGGGCAGCAAAATGAGCTGCAAACGATGCGGCAAGAACGAGTACATGCACGCCGAGACGCAAAACCCATCGGCACGAGAACGGCAGGGCATTCGGGTGACCCGGCTTGCTGAGATCAGGACGGTTCGGCGGGTGGTGTGGAAGGATGAGGACTGAGGTTAGACTACTGCTGCCCTGCTACGAGGTTGCACCGGTTGGCCGTTGCCCCGTTATCGGCTTGCGAAAGCGACCCTCATCCGTCCGGACGGTGTAGGTGGCTCCAAGACAGAACTCGCACCCAAAGATGTATAGTTCTCTGCCGAGTTTTGGTCTGTGCGGCGAGAAGCTGTTGATGAACTCAAACGGTCCCATCTTGGTCGTGATCACGTTGGAAGTGAAGTCGAGTGGTCTCATCTCATGGGCGTAGGTGTTCCGCACGACGCGAATCGCATGCAGCAGCTTGTGTATCTCGTCACCGTAGAAGCCAAGCAGGAAGCCAAGGTCGATCTGAGCTGAGAACGTCGCAAGCGGACCCATGCCTGAGAACATCTTCTCGATGGTCTTCTTGTCGTCCACGACTTTCGCCTGGAGCATCCCACCAAGCTGATCCTCCACTACAGCAGCTAGTACGATGGCGAGCGAACGGTCAGGCTGCTTCTTGGCGTCCGGAAGGATGATGTTGCGGATCGGGTTGAAGTGGGGATCGTCGGACATGCGCGCCTTAGAACAATGAGCCCTGTGCGGGTGCTGCGGGGAACTTGATCTGTGTGGCCGGCTTATCGACAATCACCAAGGCATCGTCTGGCGCTGTCCGCTGCATCTGCCGTGCGTCGGACCACGGGGCCGTCAACCAAGCCTCCACCTCTTCCCCCGTCGTCAGGATCACCGGCATAGCCTTCTCGTGGATCGGCGCGATGAGGGCGTTAGGTTTGGTCGTGAGGAACCCGTACAGCTCGAAGTCCCCCGGCCCATCCTTGACCCTCCGAACTCCCTGCCAGCGCGTCCAAAGGCCGGCAAAGAAGAACAGCGGACGGTCCCCACTCCGGGCGAACCAGTAGTTCCGCTGAATGCCCGTCTCTGGGTCCTTATCGTTCGGCTTGGGGCTCGGCTCTGCGAAGCTGGTCACGGGCACCACACAGCGGTTCTCCGCGCCAACGTATTGCTGCCAATGGCCGTACTGAGGATTGCGGATGTTGGTGGTGCCATAGTCCGCCTTGCCCTTCACCCGCTCTATCGGCGTAGGCATCCCCCAGAGCAGCTTGGCAAGCTCGCGCTGACCATCGGAGGCGTTACGGACCACGGGGCCGGGCATGTTGGGATAGACATCCAGTGAGGGCTCAAGGTTGCCCGTGATGTCCCGCATTGCACGGGTCAACTCGCGGATCGCGTCTTGACTGGTGGTGATGTTGTAGAGGTTGCACATGATCGTGAGTGTGCAACAGACGGCTGCCCTAGATGCCATGGCAAGGCCTAACCCTCTTCCTTAGGCCAAGCGTACATGATCCCAGTCGTCTCCCCGGGGGCGTGCTTCCAATGGAACATCAAGTGGCCGCTCGGCCAATTCACCTCGACCTTGCTGAAGAGTTGTCTGAGGGTCGAGTTGATCAGCGCCACGTCTCGCGGTTCGTCTGCCTCAGCAGCGTCGACAAACTGCCCCGCAGTCATCTGAACGCGGTTCGTCAGGGTGTCCGCTATGCGCCGCTCAAGGTCGGCAATGGTTCGCCTGACATCTTCCCGTGCCGCTTCGTTCTGCCAAAGGCGGTCGAGCAATGCCGGCGAGTGCCCCGCTTGCCCAATGGCCTCAACCACATTCTCAATCTCGTCACTCACCGCCATGTCTAGATTGGTCGCCCCCTCCAGCTCCATCTGCAAGGCTCCATCCGTGGCCGGCAATGATGCATTCAGCCATCCGGCGTTCTTGATGATCGCTTCTTCAACGTCGCCCATGCGAACCTGACGATACTCACAGCCGGCTCCCGCCTTCGCCGTGGTGCATACCAAGTAGGGCTTGCCGCCCTTCTTGCCACCCTTATTCACGCGCGTCATGGTCGCCTCGCATTTCGGGCACTTGGCGAGGCCGGCGAGGATGTTCGCCATGCCGCCGCCGCTGGTCTCCCTGACGGCTCGCCCGCTGGAGAGAGCGTTGACCCTGTCGAACACCTCGCGGTCGATCACCGCCGGGAAATACCGTTCCACGGCTTCGGTCGGAATGCGCCGCTTCTTGCCTCCCACAGTTTCGACGCGGTGGGGCGTGAATGCTCCGATGGTCGAGGCGTCGGCCAGCATCTTCTTGATGTAGCTCCGGTGCCAATGACTGCCACGGCCAAACATTGGAACACGTTCCCTGTTGAACGCCTCGGCAATCGAATGCTGCCCCTTGCCTGCCAACGTCATGTCAAAGACACGGCGCACGACCTCGGCCCGCTCTGGTATGAGGTCAAAACCCTTCTTGTCCTCCCTGAGGCGCAGCCACCCGGGGCAGAGTGATGATAGGGGACGGTCGGCAACTCCGTTCCGCTTGTTCGCCCATGCCTCCCGTAGCCGCCTCGCCTTTGTCGCACTCTCCTCGTTCGCCCTTACGGCGACCATCAGCGCCACCAAGAGTGACGTCGCGTCCCTTTCCAAAACCTCTTCAGTGTAAACTCGGCTGTCATCAAGCGTGACGACTGTGATCCCTGCCTCGCAAATCCGGCTAAGGAGCTTCAGTGTCCTCATAGGTGGTTGCCTACTAAGCCGATCAAGGCTCTCAACCAACAAGTAACTCCCCTGCTCGATGTCCCTGCTCTCAACGAAGGCCAGAAACTCACCAAGGTGTCCGGTCTCCACGTTGGCTCCGCGATAGGCGCTATTGCCTAAGTCTCGGAAAGTCAGCCTGTCGTCCAAGGCGAGGTCGTGCAGCGCAGCGTACCTTTCGGCTGCGGCTATCTGACGGCGCAAGCTATCTCCCTTCGACTGCTCGGGGGTCGAGAACCGGATGTAGGAGTAGGCTTTAGGACGGTTGGTGCGAGCGGTATGTTTCGTCATGAACGGGCCTTACAAGGGTGGAGGTCTTCTGTCCATACCATGCTCATGATCGGCCCGCCGGGCTCGGGCAAATCGATGCTGGCGCAGCGGCTGCCGTCGATCCTGCCGCCGCTGGCGCCGAAGGAATTGCTCGAAGTCTCGATGATCGCGTCGGTGGCGGGAGAGCTCGGCGAAGGCAAATTGACTGACCGGCGGCCGTTCCGCGCGCCGCACCACTCGGCCTCGATGGCGGCGATGGTCGGCGGCGGCATCCGCGCGCGGCCGGGCGAGGTGTCGCTGGCCCATCACGGCGTGCTGTTCCTCGACGAGTTTCCCGAGTTCACGCCGCAGACGCTCGATGCGCTGCGCCAGCCGTTGGAGACCGGCGACTGCATGATCGCGCGGGCCAACCATCGCGTCACCTATCCGGCGCGTATCCAGCTGGTGGCGGCGATGAACCCGTGCCGCTGCGGCATGGCCGGCGAGCCTGGTTATCGCTGCCTGCGCGGCGAGCGCTGCCGCACCGACTATCAGGCGCGCATTTCGGGCCCGCTGCTCGACCGCATCGATCTCAGGATCGAAGTGCCGGCGGTCTCGGCCAGCGACCTGATCCGGCCCGACCGGGCGGAGAAAAGTGCCGATGTGGCGATGCGCGTGGCACGCGCCCGCACCATCCAGCGCGAGCGCTTCGAGCGGCTCGGCGCCACCCGCGCCACCACCAACGCGCATTGCGCGCCCTCGGTCATCGAGGAGATCGCCATGCCGGACGCCGCCGGCCTGTCGCTGCTCAAGGACGCCAGCGAAAAGCTCGCCTTTTCGGCGCGAGCCTATCACCGGGTGCTGAAGGTGGCGCGGACACTCGCCGATCTCGACGCCAGCGAAACCGTCGGCCGCATCCATCTGGCCGAAGCGATTTCCTATCGCATGAGCTCGGAGCGGGTGGCGCAGGCGGCGTAGATCACTCGCCGCCCGACAAGCCGACCTTGCCACGCCACCTTCCGCAATCACGCCATAACCGTCATCCGACGAATCGGCCATCTCCGCACTGCCGCGGACCTGATTGTCCGCTTGGTCGACGTCCTCACCACCCAACTGCCCCCACCGACCGGGCGCCGGCCGTTTCTCCGTCTTCGGGGGCGTGGACGTCATCGCATCGGACCAAAGTCTTGGTCTCCGCATTGGGAATTCCTTATTTAGATAATGTGAATATGATTGCGGTCGGGGAGCCCGCTATGTTCGTTGACTACTACGAAGTTTTGGAAGTCAGCCCGAACGCCAACTCGGAAACGCTGGAGCGCATATTTCGCTATTTTGCGATGCGCTATCATCCCGACAATCGCGAAACCGGCGATGAAGCCCGCTTCAGTGAAATCGTGGAAGCCCACAACACGCTCAAGGATCCGGTCAAACGCGCTCAATACGACATCGCGTATAGGGACCATGCCGGCCTTCGCCGCGAATTGACCGAGGAAGCCAGCAACAGCAAAGGCATCGAGCGGGATGTCGTGATCCAGGCCAGGCTGCTGTCGCTGCTTTACGCGAAGCGCCGGCACGACGTCAGCAATCCCGGGATCGGGGATGTGGAGCTCGAACGCCTGTCAGACTGTCCGCGAGAGCATCTCGAGTTTCATCTCTGGTATCTGAAAGCGAAGGGCTGGATAGCAAGAGTGGAAAACGGGACGATCGCGATTACGGTGGAAGGCGTCGATAGGGTCAACTCCGAACACCGTCGCGATCCCACCATCCGGCTCCTGGACCATACAGCTTCCTGACGCCTCACCTCCGGAGGAAGTCAGGCCGAAGACCTGCCGCCCCATTCACGGCAGGGACTGGCCTCTTCAGCCCTGCTGCGCCTTCAGTTCCAGCCGCCGCGCGTGCAACACCGGCTCGGTGTAGCCATTGGGCTGGACGCGGCCCTTGAAGACCAGATCACAGGCGGCCTGAAAGGCGATCGATCCGTCGAAATCGGCCGCCATGGGCTGGTAGAGCGGGTCGCCCGCGTTCTGGCGGTCGACGATGTCAGCCATGCGCTTCATCGTCGCCATTACCTGGTCCTCGCTGCACACGCCGTGGTGCAGCCAGTTGGCGATGTGTTGCGAGGAGATGCGCAGCGTGGCGCGGTCTTCCATCAGGCCGACATCGTTGATGTTAGGCACTTTCGAGCAGCCGACGCCCTGGTCGATCCAGCGCACGACATAGCCAAGAATGCCCTGCGCGTTGTTGTCGAGTTCCTTCTGGATATCCTCGGGCGACCAGTTCGGCCGCACGGCAACGGGCACCGACAGGATGTCGTCAAGCTTCGCCTTGGGCCGGTTCTTCAGCGCCGCCTGCACGGCGTGAACATCGACCTTGTGATAGTGCGTGGCATGCAGCGTCGCCGCCGTCGGCGACGGCACCCAGGCAGTGTTGGCGCCGGCCTTGGGATGGGCGATCTTCTCGACCAGCATCGCAGCCATCAGATCCGGCATCGCCCACATGCCCTTGCCGATCTGGGCGTGGCCGGCCAAGCCGCATTCCAGCCCGGTGTCGACATTCCAGGCCTCGTAGGCGGAAATCCAGGCGGCCTGCTTCATGTCGCCCTTGCGGATCATCGGGCCGGCTTCCATCGAGGTGTGGATCTCGTCGCCGGTGCGGTCGAGGAAGCCGGTGTTGATGAACACGACGCGCTCTTTTGCGGCGCGGATTGCCTCCTTGAGGTTGACGGTGGTGCGCCGCTCCTCGTCCATGATGCCCATCTTGATGGTATTTTTCGCCATGCCGAGCAGCGCTTCGACGCGGTCGAAGATCTCGACGGCGAAAGCGACTTCCTCCGGCCCATGCATCTTGGGTTTCACGACATACATCGAGCCGGCGCGGGAATTGGCGCGGCGGCCGTTCGGCCCGACATCGTGCAGCGCGATCAGCGCCGTCATCGCCGCATCCATGATGCCTTCCGGAACCTCATTGCCGTCGCGGTCGAGGATCGCCGGGCTGGTCATCAGGTGGCCGACATTCCTGACCAGCATCAGCGAGCGGCCGGGCACGGTCAGCCTGCCGCCGGCGGGCGCAGTGTAGGCGCGGTCGGGATTGAGCTTGCGGACAAAACTCTTGCCGCCCTTGGTGATCTCTTCTGCTAGGTCACCCTTCATCAGGCCGAGCCAGTTGCGGTAGACGATGACCTTGTCTGGCGCATCCACCGCCGCGACCGAATCCTCGCAGTCCTGGATGGTGGTCAACGCCGATTCCAGGATGACATCGGCGATGCCCGCCGGATCGGTGCGGCCGATCTGGTTGTTGCGGTCGATCACGATCTCGATGTGCAGGCCGTTGCGCACAAGCAGCACGGCATCGGGATTGGCGGCATCGCCGCGATAGCCGACGAATTGCCTGGGGTCGGCCAGCGTCGTCGAGCCGGCGCCGGCGCTCAGCCGCAAGGCACCTTGCGCCAGCGACAGGCCATTGACGCCGGCCCATTTGCCGGACGTGAGCGGGGCAGCCTCGTCGAGAAAGGTCTTCGTCCAGGCGACGACCTTGGCGCCGCGTGCCGGATTGAAGGCTTTGCCCTTTTCGGCGCCATCCGTTTCGGGGATGGCATCGGTGCCGTAGAGCGCATCGTAGAGCGAACCCCAGCGCGCATTGGCAGCGTTGAGCGCATAGCGCGCATTCATCACCGGCACGACCAGCTGCGGTCCGGCAACATCAGCAATTTCCGGGTCGACATTGTCGGTCGACACGCTGAAGGCCGGGCCTTCGGGAACGAGGTAGCCGATCTCTTTCAGGAAGCCCTTGTAGGCCTCCATGTCGACCGACGCGCCGTGATCGCGATACCAGCCGTCTATCTGTTCCTGGATGGCGTCACGCTTTGCCAGCAGCGCCCGGTTCTTCGGCGCCAGATCATGGACGATGGCCGAAAAACCGTTCCAGAAGGCGTCCGCTTCGATCCCCGTGCCCGGCAGCGCTTCCGTGGCCACGAACTCATGCAGCTCGCGGGCAATCCGCAATCCGGCGATCTCGATGCGGTCGGTCATCAGGCTACTCCAGATGAAAGGCTTTGCGGGCCTTTGGCATGTCAGGTTTGCCGGGTCAATTCAGCTTAGGGTGAAGGTGGCGTATTTCGCCGCGTCGCTCAAACCGCAATCCTTGGCCTACCCGAGGCCACGGCCACGACATGCGCCTCGATGAACATGCGCTGGGCCTCGACGGTCGAGACCCGGAATTCGGTGGCGACGTCGATCTCGGCGCTGTCGGTGCCGGCATCCCTGGCGCGCTCCGCGACGATGGCGCGGACATCGGCCTCGGCCGCCGCGATTGCCGCTGCCTCGTCGAGGAAATCGCGTACGGTCTCGCCCGAGGCGAGACGAAACAGCCCTTCTATGGGCTGGCTGACCCGCGCCTCGGCCGAAACCCTGACCTGGCCGACGACGGCGCCGAGCGCGTTGGCGACATCGGTATCCCTGGGCACCACGCAGTCATTGCCGATCAGCTCGGCCAAGCCGGCATAGTGCAGCGGCGCCGAGGCGCCGAGGCCGATGACCGGGCGGTCGAGCGCAACGCTCAGGCGGGCGATGCCGGGATGCGCGTCGACCGCGCGCTGCACCAGGGCGTGCGCCACCGTCGCGGCGCCGTCGAGCCCATCCTCGGCAAAGGCGGTCTCGAGGATATATTCGGCCGACCAGCGCGTCAGCGTCACCAGCACCCGTTCCGAGATCGCTTCCGGCGAAGCGGCGATGTTCTGGCCACGGCCGTCACGCTTGCGGGCGAACAGTTCGGCGCCGAGGCGCGCGGCGATGGGATCCCAGTTCGCCTGCTTGCCCAGCACGTGGGCGGCGTCCGACGGGGTGAAGCCGGCGACATGCACCAGCCCGCGCGACACCAGCCGGTTCAGCGTCGCGTTCTGCGCGTTCGAGGTCAAAAGCCTGTCGACGGCGAGCGGCACGGCACCAATCAGCTCGTAGAGCTTGGCTTCGGCGCCGGTCAGGCCGGCGGCGAGCCGGTCCGGCACGCCGGTGCGCACCGCGAAGCGGCCGTCCATACGGCCGGGATTGGGTGCCCGCAGCTGACGCTCCAGCTCTGAAATCACCGCTACGCCATGCGCCATGCCGGCCAGCGCCAGCGGCACCAGGCGGCGCGGCCCGAGCAGGATCCTGGGGTTGAGCGCGCCATCCTCCAGCGCCACTTCGGAATCGCCGCCGAGGCCGAAGGTGCGCATGGCGACGGCCTCGACCATGGTGCGGAAGCCGCCGACGGTGGCGCCTTCCGGATCTAGCCTGGGACGGCCGCCGTCGAGCACGGCGACGTCGGTGGTGGTGCCGCCGATGTCGGACACCACAGCATTGTCGAGCCCGGTCATGTGGCGGGCGCCGACCAGGCTGGCGGCCGGGCCGGACAGGATGGTCTCGATCGGTCGCTGGCGGGCAAAAGCGGCTGAAACCAGCGCGCCATCGCCGCGCACCACCATCAGCGGTGCTGCGATGTTGCGCGCCTCGAGGAAGCCTTCGGTTGCTGCCACCAGCCGGTCGATCATCGAGATCAGCCTGGCGTTGAGCAAAGTGGTCAGCGCCCGGCGCGGGCCGCCGAGCTTGGCCGACAGCTCGTGGCTCGATGTGACCGGCAGGCCGGACTTGTCGCGGATCAACTCGCGGGCGGCGATCTCATGCGCCGGATTGCGGGTGGCGAAGTAGGCGCAGACGGCAAAGCCGGACACCGAGGCGCCGAGTTCCGGCAGCGCCGCTTCCAGTCCGGACAGATCGAGCTTGGCGGCATTGCCATGCACGTCGTGGCCGCCCGGACAAAAAACCACCGGATCGGTGCCGAGCGCGGCCTTCAGCCCGTCGCGGGCGAGGTCGCCCTCGGAAAAGCCGATCATCACCAGCGCGACGCGGCCGCCCTGGCCCTCGACGAGCGCGTTGGTGGCAAGCGTCGTCGACATCGACACCAGCTTGATATCAGCCGGATCGGTTCCGGCTTTCTGCAGCACCGCGTCGACGGCGCCGGAAATGCCGACGGCAAGATCATGCCTGGTGGTCAGCGCCTTGGCCTTGGCCAGCACCTTGCCCTTGTTCGGCCCTTCTTGCGGGCCTTCCGTTTCAGACCACAACACGGCATCGGTATAGGTGCCGCCGGTGTCGATCCCGAGGAACAACGGTTTTGGCTTGGTCTTGGCTGTCATTTTTGGCGGCGGTCCGGCTGGGGAGTCTGTCTGCCCCTGCCTTTAGCCGATGCGGGCGGGTCGATAAAGCTGCGAGCGCTGGGCCAAGGCGGAGATTGGCAGCGTTGGCCGAAGCGCCAACCTACCCGACAAACCCCACTTTCTTGTGCGTGCCATCGCAGAACGGCTTGTTGGCGGAATGGCCGCAGCGGCAGAGGAAGGCGCGTTGCGTACGGTCGACCGTATGGCCGGTTCCGGTGACGATCTCGAGATTGCCCTCAAGCTTGTGCGGGCCATTGGTGGTCGGCGTCACTTTCAGCGGACCATTTCTCGCTTCGAGCGCCGGCGTGTCCTTCAGCTGCGGCTCGCCGGTGGCGGCAAAACCGGATTTGTTGTGGCTGCCGTCGCAGAACGGCTTGCTTTCCGAAGCGCCGCAGCGGCAGAGCGTGGCACGATAAGAAGTCTCGCCGTCGAGAACGATTTCGGCGTGTACTGCCAGCGGGCCGTTTTCCCGCAGCCGCACCGTGTTGACCACTGGTGCTTGCTCCTGCGGCCCGCCATCCTTCCTGACATAGGTGATGGCGCCCGACGGGCAGCTTTCGGCGATGGCCACGATCTTCTCGACGCTGGCCGCCTCGGGATGGATCCATTGGCCCGGCGCGTTGGGCACGAAGACGTGCGGATCGCCGAGCACGCAGTTGCGCGAATGGATGCAGCGCTTGCCGGAAAACCCGACGTCGATCTTGTCGCTTTCGACCATGCCGGCCATAGCTGAGCTCCTTTTGCCTGAAGCACGTCGCGTCTGAACAGTTCGAGGCGGCGCGCGCTGGGTATTTGCACAGGCTATGGCTCCGGCCCGAAGACCGTCAAGCTGGCAAACCGGTCAGGGGACCAGTTCGATCTCCTCGGTCTCGCCGCCGCTGCAGGTGTAGCAGCAATCCTCGCATTTTTCCTTGTTGCCGGGGCCGACGCCCCAATAGGTGCCCTCGTCACCATCGACCCAGGCGCCGTAACAGATCGATTCCCCGGCGTTGCAGGATATCGGCAGCTGCTTGGTCTCGCCGTCGTCGAGGTAGAAGTCCTTGTCATCGCCCGGCCAGACATAGTCGCGGTCCTGGCTGTAGAGTTCGACGCGCATGGCGTTGGGGTGGCCGTTCTTGATGGCAAAGGTGACATCGTCGGCACGCGCCGCCGGCACGAGCAGCATGAGGAGAGACAGCGCGGCCAGCACGCGGCGCGCATAGGCATGAAACATGAGTAACCCCCTGAATAAGCGGCCCACCCGGCCGCGGGGCGACCATCGCACGCAGCGCTGAATCGCGGAAGTGGACCGGACGAGCCGATCCCTGACTTAATTTGGGTCCAACGAAACCTTGCGCGCTCTACGGCACCAGATCGATCGTCTCTGTCGAGTGTTCCACGCAGATGAAGCAGCAGGTGTCGCAAGGCTGGTCATTGTCCGGCCCGACGCCGGCCGAGAGGCTGTCATTGCCGTCGGCCCAGGCGCCATAGCAGATATGTTCGCCCTGATTGCAGGAGAACGGCACGGATTTCTGCGACCGAGGGGCGATCAGGAACACCTTGTCGTTGCCCGGCCAGACCGTCTCGCGGTCGCGGCTGAACAGCTCGACCGCGACTGCTTCCTTGCGCAGGTTCTTGACGAAGAAGGCCATGTCGGCGGCCTGCGCCGAGGCGGTGAAGACCAGCGCCGCCAGTGCAACCATACGAAACAGCGTCACGGCCTGGATCTCCCGAATCACCGCGGCAGAATCGCATGCCTGCCCGCAACTAGGAAGGTGCGGAACCCTGCGTCGCGATCTCATGCCCCAGCCGCACCGTTTCACGCACCAGCAGGTCGAGATCCTCGCGCCGTGTGCGATGATTGGTGATCGCCACGCGCAACCAGTGCTCGCCATGCACCGTGGTGTCCGAAAGGGCCGCAATGCCCTGTTCCTGCAGCCGCAGCATGATCTCCGTGTTGAGCGCCTTCAGAGCCTCGCCTGTCAGACCGGGCTGATAGCGGAAGCAGACGATGTTGACGGTCGGCGATGCCGCCAGCTGCAGCCGCGGCGCGGCCTCGATCAAGCCGGCAAGATAGACGGCCTGGGCAATGTTCTGGTCGATCAGGCGGCCGAATTTCTCGACACCGTGCTCCTTCAGCGCCATCCACACCTTCAGCGCGCGAAAACCGCGCGACGTCTGCAGGCCGTAGTCGTGCAGCCATTCGCCGGAAGCGAGGCCGCGCGGCGTCGATTCCAGATATTCCGGCGTCACCGCGAAGGTCCCGCGATGCGCGGCGGCATCCCTGACCAGGGCGCAGCCGACTTCGAACGGCGCGTGCAGCCATTTGTGGGGATCGAGCGCGACCGAATCCGCCCGTTCGATGCCGGCGACGCGATGGGCATTCTCAGGCGCAATGGCGATCAGCGCGCCGATGCAGCCGTCGACATGGAACCAGAGGCCTTCCTCATGTGACAGCTTCGCAAGCGCCTGCAAATCGTCGATCGCCCCGGTGTTGACGGTGCCCGCCGTACCGATGACGCAGGCCGGCTTGAACCCTGCCGCGCGATCCTCTGTGATCGCCGCACGCAAGGCGGCGATATCGATGCGCAGCCCGGCATCGGTCGGGATGCGGCGCAGTGCCCGGTTGCCGAGGCCAAGTGCCTCCATCGCCTTGCGGTGGCACGAGTGGATCTGCTCCGAGCCGTAGAAGCGCAGCGGCTTTTCGATGGCGGCGACACCATGCTCGCGCACGTCGATGCCGGCCTTGACGTTGCGCGCCACGGTCAGCCCGATGATGTTGGCCATCGAGCCGCCGCTGACCAGCGTGCCGCCGGCAGAAGCGGGAAAGCCCAGCATCTCCTTGCACCAGTTCACCACCTGGCTGTCCATCAGCCCGGCGGCGTGGTTGCCACCGCCGAGGTTCGAGCCCTGGATTGCCGCCAGGAAATCGCCGAGCGCACCGGTGAAATTGCTCGACCCCATATACCAGGACCAGAAGCGCGGATGGATGTTGCCCATTGGATAGGACATCACCGTGCGGGACACCTCAGAATAGACGGCATCCAGCGGCGCCGGCGAGCGCGGCAGCGGCGCCGAGAAGGCCCCACTCACATCGGCCGGCATCTCCCGCCAGACCGGGCGGTCGCGCACATCGCGGAGGTAATCGACCGCATCGTCGATGACCCGGTGCGACAGGGCCTGCACATCGGCCCAATCCAGGGGGTCGAGCGTTTCCTCGGCCAACAGGCCTAGGTTATCTTGCACGGCGTCCATACCAGATCTCCCGTCAAGCCGCCGGGAACTGGCAGCCGGGCGTCGAGCGCGACAGGGCGGTCTCGTCGGCATCCATCTCGGCCTCGATGCCGTCGAACAGCGGCGTCGACATGTAGCGTTCGCCGGTGTCGGGCAGCATGCACAGGATCACCGCGCCAGCCGGCGCCTTCTCAGCGACCTGCCGCGCCACGGCGAAGGTCGCGCCGCCGGAAATGCCGGTGAAGATGCCCTCTTTGCGCGCCAATTCCCTCGCCCATTTGATGCCCTCGGGCCCGGCGATCGGCATCACCTCGTCATAGAGGCTGGTGTCGATCGCCTCCTGCAGCACGTTGGGGATGAAATCCGGCGTCCAGCCCTGGATCGGGTGCGGCTCGAAGGCTGGATGGCTGGCGGCGGGAGCACCATCGACGCCGCGCTGCTGGACCTTGCCGCTGCCGATGAGCTGCGCGTTGGCCGGCTCGGAGAGCACGATGCGGGTTTCCGGCCGCTCGCGGCGCAGCACGCGCGCCACGCCCACCACCGTGCCACCGGTGCCATAGCCGGTGACGAAGCAATCGAGCCGCGAGCCGGCGAAATCATTGACGATCTCGCGCGCCGTCGTTGCCTCGTGGATGGCGGCGTTGGCGGCCGTCTCGAATTGGCGGGCAAGGAACCAGCCATTGGCCTCGGCCAGTTCCACCGCCTTCTTGTACATGCCGAAACCTTTTTCGGCGCGCGGCGTCAGCACCACCTTGGCGCCCAGCATGCGCATCAGTTTGCGGCGCTCGACCGAAAAACTGTCGGCCATCGTGACGACCAGCGGATAGCCCTTTTGCGCGCAGACCATGGCGAGGCCAATGCCGGTGTTGCCGCTGGTCGCCTCGACCACCGTCTGGCCCGGCTTCAGCGCCCCGCTGCGCTCGCCCTCCTCGATGATGTTGAGCGCCAGCCGGTCCTTCACCGAGGCGCCGGGATTGAAATACTCGGCTTTGACGTAGATCGTCGCGTGGGACGGTCCGAGATTGTTGATGCGAACCACCGGCGTGTCGCCGACGGTGTCGAGAATGCTGTCGAACAGGCGGCCGCGCCCGGCCGTGGTTCTGATCTTCTGTTGCTGCAACATCTTGGTCTCCTTGATTGTCATCGCGTTTTGTCTTCACGGGCCGGTTACAAACCGGCGGGTTGGGCGGCGAGGTTTGGTGACCTTGCCGCGCTAGGACTGACATGCCGCACAGCGGCAATGGCCGTATCCGGCGCTGAGATCCGCTGCCGGATGCGCCGTGTCGTGTTTGGTGATACAGGAGAGGCCGACAGGCCAGCGTGGGAGCAGGCGTGGAAACGCACGTGGAATCCACTCGATCGAGGCCGGACGGCGACATGCCGGTCCTTTCCGTGCGCCTGCTCGGACCGCTGATGATCTCCCGCGACGGCGCTCCGGTTGCCCTGCCCGCGTCACGCAAGCTGCGCGCGCTGCTCGCCTATCTGGCGCTGGCGCCGCATCCGGTCAGCCGCAGTCGCCTGTGCGAGTTGTTGTGGGATGTGCCGAACGACCCAAGGGGCGAACTGCGCTGGTGCCTGAGCAAGCTGCGCGGCGCGCTTGACATGCCGGCCCGGCGCCGGGTCTCCACCCAAGGCGATACGGTCGCACTCGATCTCGACGATTGCCTGGTCGATGTGCTGGAGGTCAGCCGCGCCGCCGCGCAAGGGATCGGCACGCTTGACGTCGAGCGCTTGCGCGTGCTGGCCGGACTGTTTGCCGGCGATTTCCTCGACGGGCTGGAGCTCGAGCGCAGCCCGCATTTCAACAGCTGGCTGATCTCGCAGCGCCGCCGCTTCAGCGCTTGCCATGCCGCCGTGCTGGAACGCCTTGTCGCGAGCCTGCCGGCTTATAGTGACGAGGCGATCGCCCATCTCGACACATGGGTGGAACTGGCGCCGTTCGACACGTGCGGACATCTGGCGTTGCTGTCCAATCTGGCCGGGCGCGGCGAGGTCGGCGCGGCCGAAGAGCATCTGGCCGCGGCGGAACGATTGTTTCGGTCGGAGGAGCTCGATTTCGCACCGCTTCGCGCGGCCTGGCGGGCGATCCGTGACCGACAGTCGGGCACCTCGCTTCGAACGGCCTGCCTGTCCACGCTATCGCCACTGGTGGCTACCATGCCCACCGCACCCGGCCCGGTCGAGCCCAGCCACGCCTCGCTGGCGGTGATGCCGTTTGTCGAGGAGAGCGGCGGCACGCGCGGCGGATTGGCCGGCGGTTTCACCCACGACATCATCACCCGCCTGGCCAAGCTCAGGGATTTCTTCGTCATCGCGCGCGGATCGGTGTTTGCGCTGGCAGAGCAGAACATCGCGCCCGAGGATGCCGGCCGCCGGCTGAATGTCGACTATGTCGCCACCGGCACGGTGCGTAGCGCGTCCGGCCGCCTCATCGTCAGCGTCGAGCTGATCGAGGTGCGCAGCGCCAGGATCGTCTGGGCCGAGACCTTCGAGCGCAGGCCCGATGACATCTTTTCCGTGCTCGACGACATCGGCAACAGCATCGTCTCCTCGATCTCGGCCGAGATCGAAACGGTCGAGCGCAACCGCGCCATGCTGAAGGCGCCCAGCTCGCTCAACGCCTGGGAGGCCTACCATCGCGGCCTCTGGCACATGTACCGCTTCACCCAGGCCGAAAACGAGCAGGCGCGGCATTTTTTTGCGCAGGCCTTGCAGCTCGACCCGACCTTCGCCCGTGCCTATGCCGGCCTGTCCTTCACCCACTGGCAGAACGCCTTCCAGCGCTGGGGCGATCGCGACCGCGAAAGCGCGCTGGCGTTCGAGAGCGCCGGCCACAGCCTGCTGGTCGACGACCACAATCCGGCCGCCCATTGGGCGATGGGCCGGGCGCTGTGGCTGCGCGGCGAGCAGGACGGCTCGCTGCTCGAACTCGAGCGGGCGGTCGATCTCAGCCCCAACTTCGCGCTCGGCCACTACGCTTTGTCATTCGTGCATTCGCAGTCCGGCGACCCGCGAGCGGCGATAGGCTCTTCCGATCATTCGCGCCATCTCAGCCCGTTCGACCCGCTGCTATTCGGCATGCTGGGTGCACGCGCCATGGCGCATGTCCGGCTCGGCCAGTTCGAGGAGGCGGCCGAATGGGCGCTGAAGGCGGCGGCGCGGCCCAACGCCCACGCCATCATACTGGCGATCGCCGCGCACTGCCTGGCGCTGGCCGGACGGCTCGACGAGGCGCGCGGCTTCGCCGCCGCCATCCGCAAGACAAGGCCGGACTATTGCGCCGACGATTTCATCGGCACCTTCCGCTTCGAACCGGATGCCGTAGCGCTGTTCCGGCAGGGCGCCAGCCGCATCGGGCTGAACTGAAGCCCGGGATCGCCATCTTGGGGATCGCGTGGGAATTTCGCCTCAAATCCGCCGGGTTAACGAAGTCGGAAGGAGTTGTTTAACCGTTAGCTTCTATGTCACGGCCCGGGGGGCCGACAAAGTGAGTATGATGAGCAACAGCCCCGACAAGCGCAATGAATGGCGCGCCATATTTTACGTGCAGGCTCGCGTTGCCATCCTGTTTGTCCCGGTGGTTGCCAGCCTGCTTATCATAGCGGCGCTTGCCGGAAACGAACGCAAGTCGGTTCCCAGCATGATCGACCCGACCGTCACCGGCTCCGTGCGGTAGGCGCTATCGGTCGGCGTTAGCCCTCTCGGGGAGAGCGCCTTCTGAAGAAAAAGAAGGTCGAGGGAAAGGCCCTCCCGATCAACGAGGGAAGGCGCCATGCGCTTTTCCTGGGAAACCACTTCACACTTTCCCGGACTTGCTCCAGGAGAGCGTGCTTTCCGGCAGCATTCGCTTGAGCACGTCGTCCTTGCGGATGAAATGATGCCATAGCGCCGCGGCCGCGTGCACTCCGGCGAGGATGAGGATCGAATTGGCGCACAGGCTGTGCAGTTCCCTGATGAACCGGGCCGTGTCGCGGTCGGGCGATACCGGGGCCGGGATGGTGAAGAGGCCGAAGAAGCTCAAGGCGTCGCCCCTGTACCAAGTCAGCAGGATGCCGAGAGCCGGAATGGTCACCAGCAGCGCATAGAGCAGCAGATGCGCGATCTTGGCCGCCCATCGTTCAAGCTCCGACATTTCCGTCGGCAGCCCTGGCGTTCCCAGTATCAGGCGCAGGCCGACGCGGATGACGACCAGCGCAACCAACAGCAGCCCGAACGAAATATGGAACCACCAGACGAGCGCGCGGCCGGGATCGCCGCGCGGAAAAAGTTCTTCCACATAGGTCAAGCCATAAAGGCCGATGACCAGCAGAAACACCGCCCAGTGAATGGCTTTTTGTGCGCTTGTATAGGTGGGGTGCATGCGAGCCTTCCAGTTTTGAATGTTTCTAAACTAGCCGCGATCATGTCAAAGCTTTGTCGGGCTCGGATGATCGTGAGCTGGCAGGACACTGGAACGGGTAAGCTGTCAGTTTGCGGACAGTCGGGCATCGAGCGCGTAATGCTGGACAAAGAAAAGCCCGGGCGAACCGGGCTCTTCTTCGGCGTCTCCAGGGCGCTCAAACAAAGCGCGGGATCGGACCGTTCTGCGGGGTCACATCGTCGCCGAGGTCGACAAACACCTCGTCGACATAACACCATGCCCAGCCTTCGGGTGGATCGTAGCCCTCGATGATCGGATGCTTGGTGGCGTGGAAATGCTTGGTGGCGTGGCGGTTGGGCGAGTCGTCGCAGCAGCCGACATGGCCGCAGGTACGGCACAGCCGCAGATGCACCCATTGCGACCCGCTCTTCAGGCATTCCTCGCAGCCGAGCGCGCTCGGCGTGACCTTCCTGATGTCGCGCGTATGTCTGCATTCATCCATCATGGTCTCCCGGCCATTTGAAATGTGTCGGCGTTGCCGCGCGCGAGGTAGGCATGCAGAGCCGCGACCACCTGGGCGCCTTCGCCGACAGCCGCCGCGACCCGTTTGACCGAACCGGCGCGGACATCGCCTATGGCGAACACGCCGCTGCGGCTCGTCTCCATCTGCGCCGATCCTATGTCCGATCCGGTGCGCACGAAACCCCTGGCGTCCAGCGCGACATCGCAGTTGGCCAGCCAATCGGTGTTCGGATCGGCGCCGATGAAGAGGAAGAGATGGCGGATCGGGCGCGTCGTTTCCGCGCCGCTGGCGCGGTTGCGCCAGCGCACGGTGGCAAGATTGCCCTCTTCGCCGTCCAGTGCCTCGATTTCGGTCCCGGTCAGCACCTCGATGTTCGGCTGCGCCCGGATGCGCTCGACCAGATAGCGCGACATGCTGGCCTCGAGGCTGCCGCCGCGCGCCAGCAGCGCCACCTTCCGCGCATGACTGGCCAAGTAGACAGCCGCCTGCCCGGCCGAATTGCCGGCGCCGACAAGCGCCACTTCCTGGTCCGCGCAAAGCCGGCCTTCGATGGGCGACGCCCAATAGTGCACGGACGTCCCCTCGAACCGCGCAAGATCGGCGATGTCGAGGCGGCGATAGCGCGCGCCGCTGGCGATCACCACGCTGCGCGTGCGCACGGTCTCGCCGTCACCGACATCGAGCAGATAGCGGGCGCCTGACGTGTCGGTGGCCGCGCTCAAAAGCTTCGCCTCGTCCGGGATGACCATTTCAACGCCGAATTTCTGCGCCTGGTTGTAGGCGCGCGCCATCAGCGCCATGCCGGTGATGCCGGTCGGGAAACCGAGATAGTTCTCGATGCGCGAGGAGGCGCCGGCCTGTCCGCCGAAGGCACGGCAATCGAGCACGATCGTCGACAGCCCTTCGGATGCCGCATAGACCGCCGCCGCCAGCCCTGCCGGGCCGGCGCCGACGATGGCCACGTCATACACCGTATCGGCATCGATCGGGCGCAACAGGCCGACGCAGCGGGCGAGGTCCTTTTCGCCGGGGTTCATCAGCAGCCTGCCGTTTGGACAGAGCACGATCGGCAGGTGGTGCGGATCGACCTCAAAGCGTTCGACCAGCGTTTTGGCGCAGGGATCGCTGTCGGAATCGAGCACGCGGTGCGGCTGGCCGCTGCGCGCCAGAAAACCCTGCAGCCGCAACACGTCGGCATTGTCCTGGGGTCCGATGATGATCGGCCCGCTGGTGGCGCTCTCCAAAAGCCCGACGCGGCGCAGGATCAGCGCCCGCATGATGCGCTCGCCGAGATTGGCCTCCTGCACCATCAGGTCGCGCAGCCGCTGCGAGGGGATGACGAACGCCTCCACCGGCTCGGCGGCCTGCGCATTCACCAGCGAGGGACGGGCCGAAAGCTGCGCCAGCTCACCGACAAAGCTGCCCGGGCCGTGCGTGACGATCGTCTCGCGCCGGCCGAGCCCGCCGTCCTGGGTGATGTCCACGCTACCCGACAGCACGACGATCAGGCCGGGCGCCACATCGCCGGCTTCGATGATGTGCTCGCCGGCTGCATAGGCGCTGGCCTCGCCGAACCGGCGCATGCGGTCGATGTCCACCTCGGCCAGCGTGGGGAACGCCTGGTCGCGGCGGGCACCGAAGATCGGGTTGGTGGATTGAGCCATGGTTTTGAGCGTAGCGAAGCGGCCGCGGAGTTTGAAGCGGTTTGTGAGGGGACTGGCCGGAAGGGGAGGTTGGCTGAAAAGAAAAAGCCCGGACGAACCGGGCTTTTTCTCTAAGTTTCTGAACCGTCGAGTGGCTCGAAACGGGAATTTGGTGCCCAGAAGAGGATTGCACTCAGAGCCCCCCCTAGCATTCGGAACAAGATTCGACAGCTTCGCCCCACTAGCGCTAGACTAAAGGTTTGGGGTTGGGCTTTAGACATGTCTCGTGTTTTCTTAGCTAGTATCCTGTCGTGCCTGTTGACTGCGCTGGTGGGAACTCCTGCGGCATATGCTGGTTTGAAGTTCCAGGCCGGGCAGACTGATGCCGGCATCCACTATATTTTTGTATCAGGTGATTTCGCTAATCAGGACGACCTGTCGGCCTTTGAGGCGCTGGCACGGTCTAACTCGGCGATCGCAGTAACTTTCCAATCACCTGGCGGGAATATTCAGAAGGCGATGGACCTTGGACGGCTCATCCGCAGACTCGGCCTAAGCACGGCCCAGTTCAGGGCTGTAGAGTGTGCTTCAGCATGCTCCCTGGCCTTTCTTGGCGGTACCGTGCGATACGCCGAGCCGGGCTCCATCGGCGTCCATAAGTCATCCTTCAGTGGCGATGTATCCGTTAATACCGAGGACGCCGTTTCCGGTATCCAGCAGGTTACTGCCGACATCATCACCTATATGATCGAGATGGGCGTAGACCCAGCCCTACTCCAGCTTTCACTGCAATATGACAGTGATGACATACGGTACCTGTCCAGAAGCGAGATGGCGAAATACAGGGTCACCACCTTGGACAATGACGCCGGCCAGCCATCGATTGCCAACCAAGCACCAACGTCACCACCGCCGTTCTCGCAACCGCCTGTTGCCTCTTTGCCCACGACCCCGGAGCATGCCTCTCTTGAGATTCCCCAAGCGCACTCCGGCCGCATCCGGCACCCAAAGGGCGCAGCTCCGTTAAAAGCTCTCGCGGATGGAAGGTCTGCAACCCTCGTCAACGTTCGCAACGGGAGCCCCGTTATAATCCTGGGGAATGTGGCTCGGTGGTACCGCGTGCAAGCCAATGGCCAAGTTGGCTATATGCACGACACCTGGGTCTACGTGGATCAGTATGAAAGCGGGCCATTCGAGCAGCGTCACATACAGGTAAAGAGTTTCGACAACTTGGCGGAGGCTTCGGGCTATGTTCGCTCCGCTCCCATCCCGCTATCGGCCTACCTTGCGACCAATGGATGGTTTGCGGTCACCCTCGAAGACACCTTCGATCAAGTGATGGCCAAGGGTCTCGTGACGGAACTTAAGGCGAGGCGTGCCATCCCTGACGACGCATATATGACCTGGGGCAACACCTACGTCCGCAAAGTCTGCTGCGCTAAGTGATTGACCATGCAACACCGGGACGGTGATGAGATGGACACGGCATCATGGACTTGGGAGTGGTTGCGGAGCTCGTGCTGGTGCGCGAGGTTAGCTTATGCCCGTGTGGGCACTGAGCCGCCAACAGGGGACCCGAGCGGAAACCGCCGAAAGAGCTTGTCTACTTGATCCCGTTGGTAGTCGGGAAAAATGGTGCCCAGAAGAGGACTCGAACCTCCACTCCTTGCGGAACACGGACCTGAACCGTGCGCGTCTACCAATTCCGCCATCTGGGCTGGTGCGGGCTCATGTAAGCGGGCAAGCGATGTGTGTCAACGCGCTTTTTTCGCGGTTGCTCCGTTCGCCGGCTCAGTCGTCCAGCACTTCCTTGGAAGCGACGGTGGAATCGGCGTTGAGCTGGTAGATGACCGGCACGCCGGTGCCGAGTTCCAGCTTGACGATCTCCTCACCCGACTTGCCGTCGAGCGCCATGATCAGCGCGCGCAGGGAGTTGCCGTGCGCGGCGACCAGCACGGTGCCGCCGCGCAGCACATGCGGCTGCAAATCGTGCAGGTAATAGGGCCAGACGCGGGCGCCGGTGTCCTTCAGGCTTTCGCCGGCAGGCGGCGGCACGTCGTAGGAGCGGCGCCAGACATGCACCTGCTCCTCGCCCCATTTCTTGCGGGCGTCGTCCTTGTTGAGGCCGGAGAGGTCGCCATAGTCGCGCTCGTTGAGCGCCTGGTCGCGGATGGTCTTCAGGTCGCCCTGGCCGACCGCGTCGAGGATGTGCTGGCAGGTCTTTTGCGCCCGGATCAGCGCCGAGGTGAAGGCGATGTCGAATTTCAGGCCACGCGCCTTGAGCTTTTGCCCGGCGGCCTTGGCCTCGGCGTGGCCCTGTTCGGTCAGGTCGACGTCGCGCCAGCCGGTGAACAGGTTCTTCAAATTCCATTCGCTCTGGCCGTGGCGCACGAGCACGAGGGTTCGCGACATGTTTGCTCCTTCAGGTTTATGGATCAGGCCGGCTCAGCTGAGGCCGAGCACGTCCCGCATCGAATACAGTCCCGGCTTTTTGCCGCGCGCCCAAAGCGCCGCCTTGACGGCGCCGCGGGCGAAGATGGCGCGGTCCTCGGCGTGGTGCGACAGGGTGATGCGCTCGCCGGTTCCGGCCAGCATCACGCTGTGGTCGCCGACGACAGAGCCGCCGCGCAACGTGGCAAAGCCGATCGAGCCCGTCTTGCGCACCCCGGTGTGGCCGTCGCGGACGCGCACGTCGTTGCCTGAGAGCTCGATACCACGCCCGGCGGCGGCGGCTTCACCCAGCAGCAGCGCCGTGCCCGAAGGCGCGTCGACCTTGTGCTTGTGGTGCATTTCGAGGATCTCGATGTCGAAATCGTCGGCATCGAGCGCGCGCGCCGCCTGCTCGACCAGCACCGCCAGCAGATTGACGCCGAGGCTCATATTGCCCGACTTGACTATCGTCGCATGGCGCGCCGCCGCAGCGATCCTGGCATTGTCATCGGCCGAACAGCCGGTAGTGCCGATGACATGGACGATGCGCGCCTGCGCCGCGTAGCCGGCGAATTCGACCGTCGAAGCAGGCGTGGTGAAATCGAGCACACCGTCGGCCTTGGCGAACACCGGCAGCGGATCGTCGCTGATCGGCACGTTGATGATGCCGATGCCGGCCAGCTCGCCGGCATCCTTGCCCAGATGCGGCGAATCCGCCCGCTCGACCGCGCCGATGACCCGCGCGCCTGATATAGAGTGGATGGCGCGGATCAGCGTCTGGCCCATGCGGCCGGCGGCGCCTACCACCACCAGGCCCATATCATTTGCCGGTCCGTCGGTTGCGGGCGTGGCGCTCATGTCGTGCTCCCGGCGATGCTCTGCGTGTCGATGCCTTGTGACAGGCGTTGCGCCGAAGTCCGGATCGGCGCGCTGTCGTCGACAAGCCCCAGACCCTTGACGCCCTGGATGCGGTGGAAGCGGGCATAGACGCTGTGCGGATCGGCCATCAGCGAGGCGTGCGTGCCTTCCTCGACCAGCCGTCCCTGTTCCATGACGATGATGTGGTCGGCATTGACCACCGTTGACAGCCGGTGCGCGATGACGATGGTGGTGCGGCCTTCCATGACCTTTGTCAGCGCCTGCTGGACGCGAGCCTCGGCCTCGTTGTCGAGCGCCGATGTCGCTTCGTCGAGCAAAAGGATCGGTGCCTGCCGCACGATGGCCCGCGCGATCGAGACGCGCTGGCGCTGGCCGCCGGACAGCGTCACGCCATTCTCGCCGACTGGCGTGTCGTAGCCCTGCGGCTGCTGGCGAATGAAGTCGTCGGCCGCGGCTTGGCCCGCGGCCTGTTCGATCTCGGCATCGGTGGCGCTCAGCCGGCCGTAGCGGATATTGTCGCGGATAGTGCCTTCGAACAGATAGGGCTGCTGCGAGACATAGGCGATGGAACCGCGCAGCGACTGTTTGGTGACCTTCGAGATGTCCTGGCCGTCGATCTCGATCGACCCAGCCTCGACATCGTAGAAGCGCTGCAGCAGCGCCACCAATGTCGTCTTGCCGGCGCCCGAAGCGCCGACGATTGCCGTCACCTTGCCGGCCGCGGCGACGAAACTCAGATCCTGCAGCACCGGAGCCTCCTCGACATAGCGGAAGGAGACGTTGTTGAAACGCACTTCGCCGGAGGTGAATTTCGCCTCGGCGGCGCCTTGGGCGTCGCTCTGCTGCGGCTCGATGTCGAGAAGCTCGTAGATCATGCGCGCATTCACAAGCGCGCGTTCCATGCCGACCTGCATGCGCGCCAGACGGCGGGCCGGATCATAGGCGAGCGTCAGCGCGGTGATGAAGGAAAACACCGCGCCCGGCGGCTGGCCGAGAACGGTGGCCCGGTAGCCGGAATAGGCGATGACGCTGGCGAAGGCGATGCCGGCCAGCAGTTCGGAAACCGGCGTCAGCCGCTCGGAGACGCGAGCGATCTTGTTCGACCGCTGCTCGGCATCCTCGGCGAGCTGGCTGATCCGGCGCGACAGCTCGTCCTCCATGGTGAAGGCCTTGACGATGGCGATGCCTTGCGTGGCTTCCTGCATGGCGCCGATCAGCCGAGAGTTGATCTGCACCGATTCGCGCGTGATGCGGCGCACCCGGCGCATTAGATAGGTGACGGTCCAGATCAGCGGCGGCCCGATCAGCAGCGAACTCAAGGAGAGTATCGGATCCTGATAGATCATCACGCCGACCAGGCCGACCAGCGAGACGGCATCACGCGCGGTCGAGGTCACCGTCATCGACAACAGGTCGCGAATGCCGTTGACGTTCTCGTTGACCTGCGCGGCCAGCCGCCCGGACC
This sequence comes from Mesorhizobium sp. WSM1497, assembly GCF_001672455.2. Classification (NCBI taxonomy): domain Bacteria; kingdom Pseudomonadati; phylum Pseudomonadota; class Alphaproteobacteria; order Hyphomicrobiales; family Phyllobacteriaceae; genus Mesorhizobium; species Mesorhizobium sp. WSM1497. Next base: position 810,134 of record NZ_CP021070.1, read on the forward strand.
TTGTGTCGTTGAAGAAGGAGACGCCAAGCTTCATCAGATGGTTGAAGATGCGCTGCTGATAGCGCGCCACCAGATTGTTGCCGATCCTGGCCATCGTCACCGCCTGGCCGTAGCCGGCAAGGCCGCGCAGGATGAAAGCACCGAGCAGTGCGGCGCAGATCCATGGGATCAGGTCGCCGCGTCGTTCGTAGAAGATCTGGTTGACGACCGGGCTCATGATCCAGGCGGCAAGCGCCGTCGTCGCCGACACGGTCAGCAGGCAGAGGATGGTGAAAACATACGCGCCCCGATAGTCGCGGCCATTTTCCTGGAGGATACGGCGGATGACCGCCACGATCTCTCCCGCACGGGGTTTCGACAAATTGGGGGGCTGAAATGTCAAATTGGAGCGCTTCGTAGATTTCCGCTTCCCGCGGCCGGGCAATTTGGCACCCCTCTTAACGCCAAGCAGCCAGCTTGCCTATGCCTCGGGGTGACTAACTTCGTCGCGCCAGCGCCGGCCCGAAGTCTGGACACCGAACAGCGAGGGGTTCCTGGCATAGGCGGCAAGGCCCAGAAGTGCGGCCAGCGGATGGGTAATGACATACACCGGCATGGTGCGCATCATCGCGCTGTGCGGCGCCTTGTCCTCGAAAGCGGCACGGAAATTGCCGGCTTTCAGCGCCGGCACGATCTTCTGCGCGATGCCACCGGTGAGAAACACGCCGCCGCGGCTCATGAACACCAGAGCAAGGTCGCCTGCCGTGCGCCCAAGGCAGGTGACGAAGGTCTCCAGCGCTTCCTCGGCAACCGGATCGGTTTTCGCAAGTGCCGCGGCAGTGATCTCGGCCGGCGTGGTGAAGGGCGACGGCTTGCCGTCCGCCTTGGCAACCGCCCGATAGACATTGACCAGACCGCGTCCGCACAGGATCTGCTCGCCCGAAATGCGGCCCTCCAGCTTCTCGATATGCGGAAAAACCTCGAAATCGCGGGCCGAGCGCGGACCGATGTCCATATGGCCGCCCTCGCCGGGCACCGGTATCCAGTGGTGCAGCGCATGGACCAGCCCGGCGACGCCGAGCCCGGTTCCGGGGCCGAGCACGACGCGGCCGGCATTGGGCTCCGGCGTGCCGCCGCCGATCTTTTCCATGTGCTCCTCGCCGAGCGCGACGACGGCCAGCGCCTGCGCCTCAAAATCGTTGAGCACGACGATGTCGCTCAGGCCGAGGCTGGCGAACATTTTTCTCGGCTTGACGATCCAGGGGCAGTTGGTCAGTTCGATCTCGTCGCCGTCGACCGGACCGGCCACCGCCAGCACCGCCGAATTGGGACGCACCGACGAGCGATCGAGCACGGCCGCCTGGATCGCCTCGTCGATGGTGTTGTAGTTCGCCGTCTGGACGATGGTCGGCTCGCCTGCCTCGGAATTGGCGTCGAGCACGATCGAAAAGCGCGCATTGGTGCCGCCGATGTCGCCGATAAGGATCGGAAACCGCAACAAAGTATCGTCGTCGCCTGTGCCTGGCATGCTCTCGTCCGTCTCCGGCGCCACCGACGGCCTCTAGCCGTTCTTCCGTTGACTAGCGCATGGGTTTGAAAAGGGAAACGGTTTTCGACCCCGGCGGCGCGCTGAGGCCGGCTGTGCGGCCAAACCGACACGGTTTCGCAAAAATAAGGCCCCGAACCGATTGGGCCGTGACCGTCAGTTTCCTGGCGGCCGCGGTCGCGGCAGCGGCACGCCGGTCTCGGGGGTCGCCGTGAAGGCGTTCACCGTACTTGGCAAGCCGGCGGCGGCCGGCGTGGCGGACAATGACGGCGCTTCGGGTTCGGGTGCGGCAGCCGCGACCGGCACGCCGCCGCCATGATAGGTCGCCGCCTCGGCCGAGGCCGGCCCCGGCGCGTCGAGCACGGCGCGGCATTCGCTCGGCAGGTTCGCCATCGTCATCAGGTCGCGTGCCTTGGGGGCATCCGGGTTCTTGTTGGGCCGCCACGGCTCCTGCGTGAACCACCAGGCCAATGGCTTGCCGCAACCGTCATCGTCCGGCGTCGCTTCCTGCGCCTTGCAGCCGGGGGATCCCGGCTGACAGCCGATGCGCATGTGAAAATGATAGTCGTGGCCCCAAAACGGCCGGATCTTGCGCAGCCAGCCGCGGTCGCCCCTGACGGTGTCGCAGAGTTTCTTCTTGATGCCCGGATTGACCAGGATGCGCTCGACCTGGCTGTAGCTCGCCGCCCGCTTCAGAAGCCTTGTGTGCGCCGGCGTCCACAGCGCGTCCTTCACCAGATGGGTCTTCTCATCGACCATCAAGGTGGCGCTCATCGATTCGCGCTGCGCCATCGACAGCGGGCGGCTGGGCATCGGCGTCAGCCAGATGTCGGCGTCGAGCCCGATCTGGTGCGAGGCATGCCCGGTCAGCATCGGGCCGCCGCGCGGCTGCGAAATGTCGCCGATCAGCAGGCCCGGCCAACCGTCGGCTGCCGCATCGCGCGACAATTTCTCGATCACCGCGATCATAGCCGGATGGCCCCAGCGACGGTTGCGGGACGGCCGCATCACCTCCCAGGTCGGACCGTCCATGGGAATGGCGACGCCGCCGGCAAAACAGCCCTTGGAATAGAAGCCGATCGATTGCGCCGCGCTCGCGGCTGGCAGTTTCTTGGCGCCGAACAGGTCTTTTGCCCGTTCCTCGGCCGCGGCCGGCCGTACGGCTAGACCGGTAAGGACGAACAGGCCGAGAGCGGCCGCCAGCCTGAATTTTTTGCCGAGAGATGGCTGTATCGGTGTTTTCATGAAACCGGATCCCCACCAGGCCGAATCATAGCATGCAACGCGGAACGCTTCGATCGACAGAGCGGTTCACCGAAACGGTGAACCGCTCTATCTCTGTTTTGACGCAATCCCGGACGGAGAACCGTGTCACACTTTTCCTGAAATTGCTTTTAGCGCTTCATCGGGCTGCGCGCCTCGCCGTCGCGCCAGTCGTCGCTCGCCCACATATGGTCGAAGGCGGCGCGGTAGTCCGGAAAGCGCAGGGAATAGCCCGCCGCCTTGATCGCCGCGTTGCCGACGCGCTTGTTCTCGCCATAGAAGGACCGCGCCATGGGCGAAAGTTGGGCGGCGTCGAAAGGAATCTCGGGCGGCGGTTCGATGCCCATCAATGATGCGGCATAGGCGACGACGTCCTGCGGCGCCGCCGGCAGATCGTCGGTGACGTTGAAGATGCCGCCTTTATTGCCTTGGATGAGCTGCCACAGGGAGCCTGCAATGTCGTCGCAATGAATGCGGTTGAACACTTGGTCGGGCTTGACCAGCCGCCTTGCGCTGCCGTTTTCCAGATTGACCAGGGCATTGCGGCCCGGCCCGTAAATGCCGGAGAGTCGCAGGATCGCCACCGGCCGGCGAATCTCGCGGCCCAGCTCCAGCCAGTCCTGCTCTGCCGCCACCCGCATCATCGAACGCTTCGACACCGGCCGGCATTCAGCCGTTTCATCGACCCAGGCGCCGTCATAATTGCCGTAAACCCCGACTGTAGAGAGATAGCCGATCCATTCCAGCAAAGGCATTTGAGCGATTGCCTCTCGCGCCGCACCCAGCACGGGATCGCCGGCCTCCTCCGGGGCGACCGAGATCAGCAGATGCGTTGTTTTCCGCAATGCATCGCCAATCTCATCCCTCATCGCGCCGTCGAACAGCAGCGGCGCGATGCCGGCCTGCCGTAGCGTCTCGAATTTTTCCGGCGAGCGTGTCGTGCCGAAGATCGTCGCGGCGCCTTTGTTGGCCCGAGCAAAAGCCCTGCCGGAATAGCCGGCGCCGAAGATGAATATCTGCTTTTCGCTCATGCATTCGCCCTGGTTGGCCGCGCCAGACGCCATTCGTCGCGCACGGCTTCGTCGCTCTCGGTTTTCAGGCCGAGGGCTGCCCTTTCTGAATATTCGGCATCGGGCACCAGCCGCGCCAGCGCCCAAATTGCCGCGCCCCGCACCAGCGGGGACGGATCGCCGAGCAGCGCAAGCACCGCGCCGGACAGCGACGCTTCGCCGGAATTGCCGGCGGCGATCAGCACGTTGCGGATGAACCGATCGCGGCCGATGCGTTTTATCGGCGAACCGGAGAAGAAAGCGCGGAAGGCCGCGTCATCGAGACCCAAAAGGTCGGCGAGCGGTGGTTCGCGCAGATCATCGCGCGCGGCGAGTTTTGCTTCCGAAGCCGCCCGGGCGAATTTGTTCCACGGGCAGGCGGCTAAACAGTCATCGCAGCCATAGATGCGGTTGCCGATCTTTTCGCGGAATTCGTGCGGAATCGGCCCCTTGTTCTCGATGGTGAGATAGGAAATGCAGCGCCGCGCATCGAGCCGGTAGGGCGCCGGAAAAGCATCGGTCGGGCATGCGTCGAGGCAGGCGCGGCAGGAGCCGCAATGGTCGATTTCGGCGCGGTCGGGCACCAGTTCGGCGGTGGTGAAGATGGTGCCGAGGAACAGCCAGGAGCCGTGCTCGCGGCTGACCAGATTGGTGTGTTTGCCTTGCCAGCCAAGCCCGGCGGCTTCGGCCAGCGGCTTTTCCATGACAGGTGCGGTGTCGACGAACACCTTCACGTCACCGCCGGCGCGGGCAACGAGCTTGCCGGCGATCTCCTTCAGCCGGCCTTTCATCACATCGTGATAGTCGCGGTTTTGCGCATAGACCGAGATCGCGCCGCGGTCGCGCTTGGCCAGCACTTCGCGAAGATCATGGTCGGGGCCGTAGTTCATCGCCAGCACGACGATCGAGCGTACCTGCGGCCAGAGGGCCGTTGGTTCACTGCGGCGTTGCAGCGTCTCGGCGATCCAGTCCATTGAGCCGTGAAAGCCATCGGCGACGAATTCGGCCAGGCGCGCCGGCGCCAGCGGGATCGCATCGGGGGAGGTGACGGCGACGGCATCGAAGCCGGCGCGCTGCGCCTCCGCGTCGATCAGCGCGCGCAGTTTTGCGGCGTCAGAAGTCGAGGTCCGCATAATGCGACACCGGTGACAGGCCGCGCACCCGGTCGGTCAAAAGCGGCCGAAAGGAAGGCCGCGACTTGACCCGCGTGTACCATTCGCGAGCAGCGCTGTGCTCGCGCCAGTCTATCTCGCCGAGATAATCGAGCACCGACAGCGTCGCCGCGGCCGCGAGATCGGCATAGGTGACCCTCGAGCCGGCCAGCCAGTGGCGGGTGCCGGCCAGCCAGTTGGTGTATTTCATGTGCTGGCGGATGTTGGCGCGCGCCGCACGGATCGCGCCCGAGTCGGGCGAGCCGCCGCCCGCCGTTTCCGGCATGACCGGCTTCAGCACGCGCTCACGCACCAGATGGCGGGTGACTTCGCTTTCAGCCTTGTTGAGATACCAGTCGATGAGCCGGCGGATTTCGGCGCGCTGCATCGGGTCCTCGGCGAACAGCCGCTTGTCGCGCTTCAGCACGCCGCGCGTCTCATCGAGATATTCCGATATGACCGTCGCGCCGACGATCGGCACGTCGCCTTCGGCCAGCAGGATCGGCAGCGTGCCAGCCGGGTTCAGCGCCAGGAACTCCTTGCGCCGGGTCCACGGCTTTTCCTCGATCAGGGCCAGCTCCTCGCCATACTCGCCGAAAGCGAGGCGGACGAAGCGACAGGTGGCGAACATGGGGTGGTGGAAAAGCGTCAGCATGGTTCCGCGATGATAAAGCGCACTGGCGAATCGCAGGGCGCACCGGTAAGTCTTGGCCGCCCGGTTAGCGGGCCGTCAGGGTGTTGCGACCTATAGGGGGACTTCAACGCCATGACAAGCAAGCCCTTCTGTCAGCCGTCACGCCAATGCCGAGGTAGCCATGGAAAGCCAGACCATCGTCGAAGCCCTGCTGCTCGGCCTGCTGGAGGGGCTGACCGAGTTCATCCCGGTGTCCTCGACCGGCCATATCCTGCTCGCTGGCCATTTCCTCGGCTTCCACTCGACCGGCAAGGCCTTCGAGATCCTGATCCAGCTCGGCGCCATCCTGGCGATCCTCAGCGTTTATTTCCGCCGCCTCTGGAAAATGCTGCTCGAACTGCCGCACGACCGACTGACCAGGCATTTCGTCATCGGCATCCTCATCGCCTTCCTGCCGGCGGCATTCATCGGCGCGCTGGCGCATGATTTCATCAAGACGGTGCTGTTCGAATCGCCAAGGCTGATCTGCATCATGCTGATCATCGGCGGCGTCGTGCTGCTGGTGGTCGACCGCATGAACCTCAAGCCGGTTTATCGCGACGTCGAGCGCTTCCCGACCCGGCTTTACCTGCAGATCGGGCTTTTCCAGTGCCTGTCGCTCATTCCCGGCACATCGCGTTCGGGCTCGACCATCGTCGGCGCCCTGCTTTTGGGCGTCGATAAGCGCGCGGCCGCTGAATTTTCCTTCTTCCTTGCAATCCCGACCATGGTCGGCGCCTTCGCCTTCGACCTGTTCAAGAACCGCAACGTGCTGAGCAGCGCCGACCTGCCGATCATCGCCGTCGGCTTCGTCGCCGCCTTCGTCACGGCGCTCATCGTCGTGCGCTTCCTGCTCGATTACGTCTCGCGCAAGGGTTACTCGCTGTTCGGCTGGTGGCGGCTGGTGGTGGGCGGTGTCGGGTTGGTGGCGTTGATGATCTGGGGGTGAGGAGTGTTCCGCGTAGCAGCCCTCACGCTTCGTCCCACGGGCGGAGCAAGGAGCGTAGCGACGCGGCACAGACCCGAGGATCCATGCCGCGACGTGGACCGAAGAGCGCGGCGGTAGAAAATAGCCATCACTAGGCTCGCTATCGCCTGCGAAGTCTTTCACTTTCTGCACCGTAGAGGCGCTTAAAGGTCGCGGCATGGATCCTCGGGTCTCCGCGACGGAGCTTCGCTCCTGCTCCGCCCGTGGATGACAAATGAAGGAGGGCTGCCCCCTCTAACTCTTCCCATAAAACGCGTTCTCGACATGCACCGGCCAGCGCCAGGGCAGCACCGCGACCATGTCGAAGCGCATCGACAGTCTGCCGTAGTCCGCTTGGCGCGAGAGCCAGATGTCGGCCGCGCCTTCTATGCGACGCTCCGATTCGTGACCGATCGCCTCCATGGCTTCCATCAGCGACCGGCGCGCCTTGACCTCGACGAACAGCACCAGGTCGCCGCGCCGCGCGATCAGGTCGATCTCGCCGAAGCGCGTGCGGTGGCGGCGGGCGAGAATGCGATAGCCTTTCAGCATCAGCGCTACCGACGCCAGCCATTCGCCGCGATGGCCGCGCCGATAGGCTTTCTGGCGGCTGGCGCTCGGGCGTTCAGCCACCGTCGCTTTCTCCCGAAGCATCCTTGAGCTCCAGCAATCGCCGATAGAGCGCCTGTTTCTGGCCGCCGGTCATCTTCGCGGCTTCCGCCGCCGCCTTGGAGGCCGGCATCTCGGCGGCAAGCGACAGAAGCAAACGGTCGATGTCGGCGGGTTCGTCGACCCTGGCCTCGGCCGGAGCGACGCAGACGACGATCTCGCCCTTCGGCGTATCGGCCGCGGCATAGTGGTCGGCCAGCGCCTGCAGCGTGCCGGTTCGCATCTCCTCGAAGGTCTTGGTCAATTCCCTGCCGATCGCGGCCTTGCGCTCGCCGCCCAGCGCTTCGACCATGGCACCGAGGGATTCGGCCAGCCGGCGCGGCGATTCGAAGAAAATCAATGTCGCCGGCACGGCTTTCAGTGCCTCCAGCCGCGTCAGCCGCTGCCCGGTCTTCACCGGTAAAAATCCGGCGAACATGAAGGCATCGGAGGGCAGGCCGGATGCGGTCAACGCCGCGAGCGGCGCCGATGGGCCGGGGATAGGCACGACGCGAATGCCGTGGTCGAGCGCCTCGCCGACCAGCCGGTAGCCGGGATCGGACACCAGCGGCGTGCCGGCATCGGAGATCAGCGCCACGCTCTGTCCGGCCTGCAGCGCCGCGATCAGCTTCGGCCCGGCCTCGCCGGCATTATGCTCATGATAGGCTGTGGTGCGGCGGCGGATGCCATAACGGTCGAGCAGCACGCGCGACACCCGTGTGTCTTCGCAAGCGACGATGTCGGCGGCGGCCAGCGTCTCCAGCGCGCGCAGCGTGATGTCGGCGAGATTGCCGATCGGCGTCGCCACCAGATAGAGCGCCGGCTCCAGCGGCCGGGCCGCGATCTCGGTCTGCCCGACCACATAGCTGCGCTTGCCCGTCTCTGCGGTCACTGATCAAGTCTCCGTTCGACCCTGTTTGGCACGGCTGGCGCGGGCTTGCAAAAGCTGACGCCGATGTAGGGAATTCGCCTTTCCTTTGCCACAGTGGGGAACCAAACCGGCGTTGGCAGATTAGCCCCCTGATTCCGGAGGAGGACAGGATGGACAGCCTCAAGATACAAGACGCTTTCGAGCCCTACTATGCCGGCCGCAACCGCGTTGCCACCCCCAGGGACAAGCGCCCGTCTGCCAAGACCGAGCACAGCCTGACCGAAGAGCGCGTCGCCAGCACCTTGCCGACGAACGTCAGCCTTTCCGACAACAAACCCGACAGCACGACGGAGCACTGACCGGACGATGCCCAATCGCTTCGATATCTTCATCACCCGTCTTGAAACGAAGAACGCACGCCATGGCGCGCAACTACCCTCGATAGGCGACCAGCACAGCACCCGCCGCGATAAGGGTGACGCCAAGCCAGTTCGCTCCGGACAACCGCTCGCCGAGAAAGGCCGCGCCAAACACCGCCACAAGCACGACGCTTAGCTTGTCGATCGGCGCCACCTGCGCCGCATTGCCGATCTTCAGGGCGCGAAAATAGCAGAGCCATGAAGCGCCGGTCGCCAGACCGGACAGGGCGAGGAAAGCCCAGGTCTTTCCCGAGATCGTAGCCGGCGACTGGAACTGGCCGCTGGCGAGCAGGATGGCACCGAGCACGATCAGGATGATGATCGTGCGGATGAAGGTGGCGAAATCGGAATTGATGTTCTCGATGCCGACCTTGGCGAAGATCGCCGTCAGGGCAGCGAATGCAGCCGAGAGCAATGCCCAGAATTGCCAGGAGGATACGGTCAGGTTCATCAAGGTGGCCTTCGCGGATGACGTCTCAACCGAGATACCGCGAAACGCGCGCCTTCAGAAGGCCAATCAACTCCAGATCCATGAATTCATAATTGTCAGGTATGTCGAGGCAGATCACACGCGCCTTCTTCAGGCTGGCCTTGAATTTCTTCTGCAGCTTGGTGCGGTGCGCCTTTTCCATGACGAAGATGATGTCGGCCCAAGCGACCAGCTCATGCGTCAGCGGCGTGTCGGCATCGTGGTTGGTTCCGGCCGAGGCCACCTCAATATCGCGGCGCGTTGAAAACACCTGTTCGGCGGTCGGGCTGCGCAAGCGGTTCTGGCTGCAGACGAAAAGGACGTTCTTCAAGGGTTAGCGCGCCAGATCGGCGACCACCGCGTCGAGCACGATCATGCCGGCGGCCGTGGCACGCAGGCGCGCATTGCCGATCGGCGCCACCAGCCCTTCGCCCTGCAGCATCGACAGCCGCGCGCTCGACAGGCCGCGCCCGGAGAACGCCTCGTAGCGGGAGAGATCGATGCCTTCGGCCAGCCGCAGGCCCATCAGCAGGAATTCGTCGGCCTCTTCCGAGCGCGTCAGGATCTCGCCGCCGGTGACGCCATGGCCCTTGGCCTCGACCAGATTGGCCCAGGTTTCCGGCATCCGCTCGGCGATTGTCACCGTGCGGCGGCCGTTCTCGACGAAGCGGCCATGCGCGCCCGGCCCGACGCCGACATATTCGCCATAGCGCCAATAGGTCAGGTTGTGCCGGCTCTCGGCGCCCGGCCTGGCGTGGTTGGAAATCTCGTAGGCCGGCAGGCCGTGCGCCGTGGTGATCTCCTGCGTCAGCGCATAGAGGTCGGCGGCATGGTCGTTGTCGGGGATGACGAATTTCTTTGCCGCATGCAGCGCGTGGAAGGGCGTGCCTTCCTCGATGGTCAGCTGGTAGAGCGACAGATGGTCGGCGGCATGGCCGATCGCCTGTTCCAGCTCCGATGCCCAAGCCTCCGGCGTCTGGCCGGGGCGGGCGTAGATCAGGTCGAAGGACAGCCTTGGGAATATTTCCCGCGCGAAGCCGATGGCGTGCAGGGCCTGTTCGACATTGTGCAAACGGCCGAGGAAGCGCAAATCCTTGTCGTTCAGCGCCTGCACGCCGAGCGATACGCGATTGACGCCGGCTGCCCGGTAGCCGCGAAAGCGTTCGGCCTCGACCGAGGAGGGATTGGCCTCCAGCGTCACCTCGATGCCGGCGGGCACCGTCCAGTTCTTCGCCACGGCGTCCAGAACCCTGGCCACGGTTTCCGGCTTCATCAGCGAGGGCGTGCCGCCGCCTAGAAAAACGCTGGTCACCTCGCGCGGCCCGGTGCGCTCGCGCATCGTCGCCAGTTCGGCCTCGAAGGCGGCGGCAAAGCGCTCCTGGTCGACCGGCTGGTGGCGAACATGGCTGTTGAAGTCGCAATAGGGGCATTTGGCCGCGCAGAACGGCCAGTGGACATAGACGCCGAAGCCGGGCGTCCGGTCGAGCAGCATGCTCATGCCGAGCCCAATCGAGCTTGGGCGAATTTCTGGAAGGCGCGGGCGCGGTGCGACAGCGCCGTGGCCTGGCCGGGCTTCCAGCCATGCTTTTCCTCGGCGCTCATTTCGCCGAAGGTTTTTTCGAAGCCCTCGGGCAGGAACACAGGATCATAGCCGAAGCCGAGCTCGCCGCGCGGTGGCCAGACCAGCGTGCCCTCGGCCTCGCCGCGATAATATTCGGCCTCGCCGTCGGGAAACGCCAGGCAGATGACGGCGACAAAGCGTCCCTTGCGCTGCTCCGGCAAGGCGGCGCCGACCTCCTGCAGCGCCACTTCGGTGCGTTGCATGGCCATGCCGAAGTCACGCGAACCGTCCGGGGTTTCGGCCCAGTTGGCGGTGTAGACGCCGGGCGCGCCGTCAAGCGCGTCGACGCACAGGCCGGAATCGTCCGACAACGCCGGCAGGCCGGTCGCCTTGGCGGCGGCGAGCGCCTTGATGTAGGCGTTCTCCTCGAAGGTGGTGCCGGTCTCATCAGGCTCCGGCAGGCCATACTCCCTGGCCGACTTGGCTTCGAAGCCGAACGGTTCCATCAGGTCGGCGAATTCGCGCAGCTTGCCCTCATTATGGCTGGCGACAACGATCTTCTTGCCATCGAGAGAATGCATCAAAGGCCCCAGATTCTTGGCTCGGCAAATTCGATCGAATTGCCCGAGGGGTCGCGTATATAGATCGAACGGCCGCCCTGCGGCCACTCGAATTCGCTCTCGATGGCGATCTTCTTTGCCTCGAGATGCGCTTTCCAGCCGGCGATTTCATCGGCGGTCGCCGCAAAGCAGAGATGACCTTGGCCGACCGCGCCATGCGGCGGCACCGGCAGCCTCGCGCCGGGCGCCGGCGGGATTTTGGTTGCCTCGGCGTTGAAGACGAGCAGCACGCCGGGGCCGCAGCGGAAGAACAGGTGGCGGCCGTCGACCTTGCCGAGGGGATTGAGGCCGAGGATGTCGGTGTAGAAGGTTTCGGCGGCGGGCAGGTCTGTGACGTAGAGGGCCGATTCCAGGATCGCGGAGGGTGTCACGAGGCGCCCCCCTCTGGCCTGCCGGCCATCTCCCCCTCAGGTGGGGAGATTGGCAGCTTCTGCATTGTCGCGCACCCTACAACGCCGGAGATTGGCGAAGCCCTAGACGACATCCGATCTCCCCACTTGAGGGGGAGATGGCCGGCAGGCCAGAGGGGGGCGCTCAGGCTCGACATCTAAAAACTAAGCCACTGCCATCTGCTGCAAACTCACCAACCGCTGGATGCCTTTCTTGGCCAGGCCCATCAGGTCCGCGAACTGCTCCTCGGAGAAAGGCTCGCCCTCGGCGGTGCCCTGGATCTCGACGATGCCACCCTTGCCTGTCATGACGAAATTGGCGTCGGTGCCGGCCGCGGAATCCTCGATATAGTCGAGGTCGATGACCGGCTGGCCGTCATGGATGCCGCAGGAGATCGCAGCGACATGATCCTTCAGCACCTTGGCGACGCTGGCCATCTGGCGGGCTTCCATCCAGCGCAGGCAGTCATACAGCGCCACCCAGCCGCCGGTGATCGAGGCAGTGCGGGTGCCGCCATCGGCCTGGATGACGTCGCAGTCGACGGTGATCTGCTGTTCGCCCAGCGCCTGCAAATCGACCACGGCGCGCAAGGAGCGGCCGATCAGCCGCTGGATTTCCAGCGTGCGGCCGCCCTGCTTGCCGGCCGAAGCCTCACGGCGCATGCGCTCGCCGGTCGAGCGCGGCAGCATGCCGTATTCCGCCGTCACCCAGCCCTTGCCGGAGTTGCGCATCCAACCCGGCACTTTTTCCTCGAGGCTGGCCGTGCACAGGACATGCGTGTCGCCGAACTTCACCAGGCATGAGCCTTCGGCATGCTTGGAGACGCCACGCTCGAAGGAGATGGCACGCATTTCGTCGAATTGGCGTTTGGAAGGGCGCATTCAGGGCTGCTTTCTTGTCATTTTTCGGAATCTTGGCCGGCTTGTAACCGCATGGGACGCGTGGCGCAAAGGAAAATGGCCTGACGATCTGACACAGACACCGGGTTGCGCGGGTGCAGTGTAAGTCTATATCCTTGGGCCGGAGGTTTTTGGCCGTATGACCAAGGCAGTCGATCCGAGTTCGCAGTCGCCCGCGCTTCAGTCGCCAGTATTCCAGGCGCTCGACATGCGTTCCCGCGACATCTTCCGGCGCATCGTCGATTCCTATCTCAGGGACGGTGAACCGGTGGGATCGCGCAGCCTGTCGCGTATCCTGCCGTCCTCACTGTCGCCGGCGACCATCCGCAACGTGATGAGCGACCTCGAGCATCTCGGCCTGATCTACGCGCCGCACATTTCGGCCGGCCGGCTGCCAACGCAGGCCGGCCTGCGTTTCTTCGTCGATGCCTTCATGGAGCTTGGCGACCTTTCCGACGAGGAGCGCCGCGCCATCGAGGCACAGGTGCGGGCGTCCGGCTCCGGTGCGACGCTGGAGCACATGCTGACCGAGGCCAGCCAGATGCTGTCGGGCATGTCGCGCGGCGCCGGCCTGGTGCTGGCCGCCAAGAACGAGGTGGCGCTGAAGCACATCGAATTCATCCAGCTTGAGCCGACGAAGGCGCTGGCGGTGCTGGTGTCGCAGAATGGCGACGTCGAAAACCGCGTCGTCGACCTGCCCGCCGGCATCACCGTCTCGCAACTGCACGAGGCCTCGAATTTCCTCAACGCCCATATACGCGGTCGCACGCTTGCCGAGGCGCGGATCGAGATCGCTCGCATCAAGGAAGAAACCAGGGCCGCGCTCGACACGCTGTCGCAGGACCTGGTGGAGAAGGGGCTGGCGGTGTGGGCCGGCGCCGACAGCGGCCTGCCGGCACGGCTCATCGTGCGCGGGCGTGCCAATCTGCTTGAAAACGTCACCGCCCAGGCCGACATCGAGCTGCTGCGCCATCTGTTCGAGGACATGGAGACGCAGGACGGGCTTATCCAGCTGCTTGACCTCGCCGAGCAGGGCTCGGGTGTGCGCATCTTCATCGGCTCGGAAAACAAGCTGTTTTCGCTGTCGGGCTCGTCGCTGGTCGTCGCCCCCTATCGCGACAAGGATGCCCGCGTCGTCGGCGCGCTCGGCGTCATCGGCCCGACCCGGCTGAATTACGCGCGCATCGTCCCAATGGTCGACTATACGGCGCAGCTGATTTCACGCATGCTGCGCTGAGCTGATCCAACCGAGGAGACGACGATGGCGCTCGAAGAATTCAAGGCCCGGATCAGCCTGCTGCTCGAGGAGATGGTCAACCAGCCGGAAGACCAGCACGAGATCCAGGAGCAGCTGCGCGAAAAACTGCAGGAAATGCGCGCCATGGGCTTGCCGCTGCCGGCCGACCTCGTCGAGTTGGAAAAACGCCTCGACGACGATTTCTACGCCGCCGGGACCTGAACCGGGAAACCGCAAGCTTCCTTCACCTCATCGTGTGCCGTGGAACGATCGACGAAACCGGTCGTTCCTGTTTTCACGCCGAACATTGGAGGACCGAATGATGCGTTTTGCCGGCCCGGCACTTTCCGCCGCACTGTTTGTCTCGACCGCTTCATTCGCCCAGCAGGCGGACGAGCCGGTGCTGAAGGGCGCGGCCGCCTTCGGCGACTGGCGAGCGGACAAGCCGGGCACACGCCGCCTGATCAGACCGGATGATCTGCCCAAGCCCAATGCCACCCGGTCGACCTCGAACAGCGCCGGCATCGCGGACATGCCGGCAGACGCGAAGCTGCAACTGCCGCCGGGGTTCTCGGCCGAGCTGGTTGCATCGGGCATCGACAATCCACGCGTCGTGCGCGTCGCGCCGAATGGCGACCTGTTCGTCGCCGACAGCAAAGCCAACCAGGTCCGCATCTATCGCCTCGCCGAAGGCAGTGCGAAGCCGGCGCAGGACGGCATCTTTGCCGGCAATCTCAACCGACCCTATGGCATTGCCTTCTATCCGCCGGGCCCTGACCCACAATGGGTCTATGTCGCCAACAGCGACAGCATCGTGCGCTTTGCCTACCGCAATGGCGAACTGAAGGCCTCCGGCGATCCGGAAACCATCGTCGGCAACATCCCCGCCAGTCATCACTGGACCCGCGATATCGCCTTCTCGCCGGACGGCAAGACGCTTTACCTTTCGGTCGGCTCGGGATCGAATGTCGCCGAGGACATGGGCCGGGAGCCGAAAGGCGGACTCGATGCCTGGGCGAAATCGCAGCCGCTGGGTGCAGCCTGGGGTTCTGAAGACGGCCGCGCCGACGTGCTGACCTTCGATCCCGATGGCAAGAACGGCCGCATCTTTGCCGCCGGCCTGCGCAACTGCTCGGGTATGACCGTGCAGCCGGCGACCGGCGCGCTGTGGTGCGTCGTCAACGAACGCGATGCGCTAGGCGACAATGTGCCACCCGAATACGCGACCGTGGTCAAGGAGGGTGCCTTCTATGGCTGGCCCTGGTACTATATCGGCAACAATGAGGATCCGCGCCACAAGGGTGAGCGCCCCGATCTTGCCGGCAAAACGACCGTTCCCGATGTGCTGATGCAGGCGCATTCGGCGCCGCTCACCATCGCCTTCTACGAGGGGAAGAGCTTTCCAGCTGAATACAAGGGCGATGCGTTCGTCGCTCTGCATGGTTCATGGAACCGCGGCAACAGGACCGGCTACAAGGTGGTGCGGTTGCTGTTCAAGGACGGCAAGCCGACCGGCGCGTATGAGGATTTCATCACCGGCTTCGTCGTTTCCAACGGTGAGGTCTGGGGCCGGCCGGTCGGCGTGGCGATTGCGAGCGACGGTGCGCTGATCGTCAGCGAGGACGGCAACGGCACCATCTGGCGTGTCACCCATGGCGACGGTCCGTCCTGATCTGCTCAGGTAACGCAGGCCCCCTCACCCGGATTGCCAACCGAATTGCGAAGAGCAATTCGGGACAATCCGACCTCTCCCCGAGGGGAGAGGAGTCAGCAGACGCTGGCGCCCGTCTCTTCTCCCCTCGGGGAGAAGGTGGCCGCGAAGCGGCCGGATGAGGGGGCTTCGTAAGGCGAGCCCTCAATATCTGGTGCAATAGAATCCGGCCCCAGGGAATTCAATCTTGGCCTGTCCCATGCAATAAAACGCTCTGATCCGAGACCAGTGCCATGACCCTTACCGGATTCCTCGCCTATAGTGCGGCCCTCGGCATCGCCGCCGCGATTCCTGGTCCCGGCATCACCGCGCTGGTCGCCCGTGCGCTCGGCTCAGGCTTCCGATCGTCGCTGGCGATGTCGTTTGGCCTGATGGTTGGCGACATCACCTATCTGACCGCCGTGGTGCTTGGCCTCGCCTTCGTCGCACAATCCTTCGGCATGGTTTTCCTGGCCATCAAATGGCTCGGCGTCGCCTATCTCGCCTTTCTCGGCTGGCGCTTCTGGAACAGCGGCATCACGCCCGAGACCGTCGAGGCCGGAAAAGGCAAGGGCGGCTTGCTGTCGAGCTTTGCCGCCGGCCTGACCGTTACCCTCGGCAATCCGAAGACGATGATCTTCTATCTCGCGATCACGCCGACCATCGTCGACCTGAAAACCATCACGCTGGCGGATTACGGCATCCTCGTCGCGCTGACCGTTGTCGTGCTGTTGGTGGTGCTGGTGCCGTATCTGGCGCTGGCGGCCAAGGCGCGCTGGTTTCTGAAATCGCCCCGCGCGCTCAAGGCGCTGAACCGCACGGCGGCCGGCTTCATGGTCGGTGCTGCTGCAGCGATTGCCGCTCGGCAATAGAGAGCTTTCCGCCAAAGCATTTCGCAAACGGGCCTTTGCGAGAAATGCTTTTCCGGGACGGCACGGTTTTAGACACAGGTCCCACTCGGATATTTTCAGCCGACAGTCTATCTTGCGCGACCGAAGGCCCTATCTTGCCGGCTGCAATTCCACTGCCTGAAATCCTTACTCGCCTGAAGTTCTGGGAGCGAAACAAATGAACAAGTCCGCCACATCAGCCCGCGTGCCCGGCCGCGGCCGCGTCTACAATTCCATCACCGATACGATCGGCGACACTCCCCTGGTGCGGCTCGACAAGTTCGCCAGGGAAAAGGGCATCGTCGCCAATCTCATCGCCAAGCTCGAATTCTTCAATCCGATCGCCTCGGTCAAGGACCGCATTGGCGTGGCGATGATCGAGGCGCTTGAGGCATCAGGCAAGATTTCTCCCGGCAAGACAACGCTGATCGAACCGACGTCGGGCAACACCGGCATCGCGCTTGCCTTCGCCGCCGCGGCCAAGGGCTACAAGCTGATCCTGACGATGCCCGAAACAATGTCGGTCGAGCGCCGGAAAATGCTGGCGCTGCTCGGCGCCGAGTTGGTGCTGACCGAGGGTCCGAAAGGTATGAAGGGCGCCATCGCCAAGGCCGACGAACTGGCAGCGACGATCCCCAATGCGATCATCCCGCAGCAGTTCGAGAACCCGGCCAATCCGGAAATCCACCGCACGACGACGGCCGAGGAAATCTGGAACGATACGCATGGCGAGGTCGATATCTTCGTCGCCGGCATCGGCACCGGCGGCACCATCACCGGCGTCGGCCAGGTGCTGAAGAAGCGCAAGCCCTCCGTGCATGTCGTCGCCGTCGAGCCCGACTCCTCGCCGGTTCTGTCGGGCGGCCAGCCCGGCCCGCACAAGATCCAGGGCATCGGCGCCGGTTTTGCGCCCAAGATCCTCGACACGACGATCTATGACGAGATCGTCAAGGTGTCGAACGAGGATTCGGTGGCCAATGCCCGCCTCGTCGCCCGCCTCGAAGGCGTGCCGGTCGGCATCTCTTCGGGCGCCGCCCTGCAGGCGGCCATCGTCGTCGGCTCGCGGCCGGAGAACAAGGGCAAAAATCTTGTGGTGGTCATCCCGTCCTTCGCCGAGCGCTATCTGTCGACAATCCTGTTCGAGGGGCTGGGATCGTAGTCCGACGCTCCTTCGCGTCCAAGCTGGCCCGCTGAAAAAACGCGCGTGGCCGCCATCGGCGGCTTGAGCGCGGCACCGCTTCCGGTTCATATCGCCCCGGCCTGCTTTGCGCGGCCGGGGGAGAATTTCATGTACAAGCTTTATACCCGTCCTGGCAGCGGCGGCTTCGTCGTCGAGGCAGCGCTGGCGTTGGCGAATGCACAGTTCGAGCAGATCGACGTGCCGAAGACCGACCGGCCCGACCCCGCCTTCCTCGACATCAGTCCGTTGAACCAGGTGCCGGTGCTGACCTTGCCGGACGGAAGCTCGATGACGGAATCGGCGGCGATCTGCATCCTGCTTGCCGAGCGTCATCCCGATGCCAATTTGGCGCCGGCAGCAGACGCGCCTGCCCGCGCCGATTTCCTGCGCTGGATGGCCTTCATGTCGTCGGTGCTCTATCCGGCGGTGCTGCGTTTCTACTACGCATACCGCTACACTGCCGATCCCGAAGGCACCAAGGCGGTCAAGCAGGCAGCCGTGGCCGAGATGGACCGTGGCTTTGCCGTTCTGGATGCCGCGCTTGAAGGCCGTGACTGGCTGGTCGGCGAGCGGATGTCGCTGGCCGACATCTATCTGGTCATGCTGGTGGCCTGGCATCCCGACATCGACAGCGCGCGGACGGCATGGCCGAACATTGAACGCCTGTGGGCGCGGCTGCGCGACCATCCGCTGATGAAGGCGCTCAACACCTCGCACGAGATGTGGCCGGGTTGAAGCTCAATTTCTGAGCACTGCCCGCTTTTCCTGCAGGAAGCGGCGCACCGCCGGGTCGCGCTCGAGGCCGATCGCCCGGTCATAGGCTTCGCAGGCTTGCAGTACCTGACCAAGCCTGGCCAGGAGACCGGCGCGTGCGGCCCAATAGGGCTGATAGTCATCAAGCCGTTTGTCGTCGCCCAGCACGTAGAGGGCCGCCAATCCCGCCACTGCGCCCTCGGCCTCGGCGATCGCCACCGCGCGGTTTATCGCCACCACCGGCGATCCTGCGATCGAAAGCAACGCATCGTAGAGCTCGCGGATCGCCGCCCAGTCGGTGCGGCCGGTCAGCCGTCGTGCCGCATGCGCGGACTGCACGGCCGCCTCAAGCTGGTAGCGGCCGATGATGCCCTTGGCCGCGGCGTTGGAAAGCAGCGCCTCCGCCTCATCGATCAGGGCGCGGTCCCATAGAAGGCAATCCTGTTCCGCCAGCGGCACGAAGTCGCCGGCGGCGCTGCGCCGTGCGGCGCGGCGCGACTCAGCAAACAGCATCAGCGACAGGAGGCCCAGCGCCTCCGGCTCCTCCGGCAACAGCGAAGCCACCAGCCGGCCGAGCCAAATGCCTTCGGTCGCCAGATTGCGCCCTCGCGTCTCGGTTCCCGCCGGGTCGGACCAGCCTTCGGCGAAGGCGGCGTAGATCGCTTCCAGCACCGCATCCAGCCGTTCGCCGAGTTCGGCCTGCTCCGGCACGCGGAACGGAATACCGGTTTCACGGATGCGGGACTTGGCTCGCACCAGGCGCTGGCCCATCGTTGCCGGCGAGACCAGGAAGGCGGAAGCGATCGTCGCGGCGTCGAACCCCAGCACCGTCTGCAGGATGAGCGGCGAACGCACGCTCGATTCGATCGCCGGATGGGCGCAGGCGAACATCAGCCGCAGCCGCTCGTCGGGCAGGTCTTCGTCGGTCATGCGCGCCTCCGCTTCCTCGGCAATCAGCTTGAGATGCTCGCGGCCGGCCTCGCTGGTCAGCCGGCGCCGCACCGCATCGACGCGGCGCCGCCTTGCCACCGCCAGCAGCCAGGCTTCCGGTTTCTTGGGTACGCCGGTTCTTGGCCAGCGTTCGAGGGCGGCGGCAAAGGCATCGGCCAGCGCGTCCTCGGCTGCGGCCACGTCGCGCGTGCGGGCCGCGAGCCAGGCGACAAGCTTGCCGTAGCTTTGCCGGGCGGCGGTTTCCGCTGCCGCCCGCGCGATCTCCAGGCCACTTTCCATCACATGGTCTGTTCCCAGATCGGCCGCAGCTCGACCGTGCCGGCGCTGGCCGCGGGGCAGCGCGCCGCCCAGGCGATAGCGGCATCGGCATCCTCGGCCTCGATCATGTAGAAGCCCGCAAGCTGCTCCTTGGTGTCGGCATAGGGGCCATCGAGCACGTTGGTCTTGCCATTGACCATCCGCACCGAAGTGGCGGCCTGGGTCGGCTTCAGCCGGTCGCCGGCCAGCCAGGCGCCGGATTTCTTCAACGCATCGGTATACGCGCCATAGGCAGCGCTGATCTCGTAGGTCTTATCGGTCGGCGCGGCCGCCATCGCGGCTTCATTGACGTAGATCAAAAGCATGTATCGCATGGTCTTCTCCCGTTGTTTCGAAGGCTGCTTCGTTTGCGAGCCGGACGTATGTCGCGCGGCCCTGGCCGATTTCGACAGGCATTGGAAAAATCTTTCGGCTCCGAAGACATTTCACGCAAGCGGCCATCTGTGCATCCCGCACTCAACCATTCGTCTAACGCATGGGATTGCGGGTTGGCATTTCCATCTCGCTGTCTAAACTCGCTTCTGTTCGCGTCAGGGAGGTGATGCGGCTGCTATTTCAGGGAGGAAATCAGATGTTCCATTTCAGGACGAAACTTGTTGCGGCCGGCGCCGTGGCGCTGTCGCTTGGCCTGAGCGCTGTTTCAGCCAAGGCGCAGGAATTCATCAATGTGCTCACCGGCGGCACATCTGGCGTCTATTATCCGCTCGGCGTGGCACTGTCGGAAATCTACGGCAAGGGCATCGAAGGCGCCCGCACCCAGGTGCAGGCAACAAAGGCTTCGGTCGAAAACCTCAATCTGTTGCAGCAGGGCAAGGGCGAGATCGCGTTTGCGCTGGGCGATTCCGTGAAGCTGGCCGCCGAAGGCAATGCCGAGGCCGGTTTCCCCGGCAAGCTCGATAAGTTGCGCGGCATCGCAGCCATCTATCCCAACTACATCCAGATCGTCGCCAGCCGGGAGTCCGGCATCAAGACGCTGGCCGACCTCAAGGGCAAGAGCCTGTCGGTCGGCGCGCCGGCCTCCGGCACCGAGCTCAACGCCCGCGCCATCTTCGCCGCCGCCGGGTTGAAGTATGAGGATCTCGGCCGGGTCGAGTATCTGCCCTTCGCCGAATCGGTCGAGCTGATCAAGAACCGGCAGCTCGACGCCACGCTGCAATCGGCCGGGCTCGGCGTCGCCTCGATCCGCGACCTCGCCACCTCCGTGCCGATCAATGTCGTGGCGGTGCCGGCCGAGGACGTCGCCAAGATCGGCGCGCCCTATCTGTCGGTGGTCATTCCCAAGGGCACGTATGAAGGCCAAAGCGAGGATGTCGCCACCGCCGCCGTCGGCAATTTCCTCATCACCCGCGCCGATGTCTCCGACGAGACCGCCTACCAGATGACCAAGCTGATGTTCGACCATCTCGACCAACTGGCTGCGGCACATGCCGCCGCCAAGGCGATCGACCCGGCCAAGGCGCTCGACGCCATGCCGGTGCCGCTGCACCCCGGTGCCGAGCGGTACTACAAGGAGAAGGGCTTGTTGAAGTAGGGCGGGTCCGTCGGATGACCGAAGCAACGTCTGGAACGTCAACCGACGGCAAATCCGCCACCTTCCATCTACCTGCCGTCGAAGAACAGGTCGAAGGGCTGCCGCCGGGCTTCGGCGACGGCCTTGCGGGCAAGGCCGCCTTTCTCATCGCCGTCGCCTTTTCCGTGTTCCAGATCTATGTCGCCGCCTATGGCAGCATTCCGAGCCAGGTGGTGCGGGCCATGCATGTCGGCTTCCTGCTGCTGCTCGGCTTTGGCCTGATCGCCAATCTACGCGCCAAGAGCATGCCGGCGAAAGCCGCGTTCTGGACGCTCGGGGCGCTCGGCTTCGGCACCGGCCTCTACAATTGGGTGTTCTACACTGATCTGATCCGCCGCTCCGGCTTCCTGACCACGCCGGACCTCGTCGTCGGCGCGGTGCTGGTGGTGCTGGTCTTCGAGGCAGCGCGGCGGCTGATGGGCCTGCCGCTGGCGGTCATCGCTTTCATCTTCCTCGCCTACTGCTTTTTCGGCAACCATTTGCCGCCGCCGCTCATCCATCGCGGCTATGATTTCGCCCAGCTCGTCGACACCTTCGCCTACGGCACCGAAGGCATCTACGGCACACCGATCTATGTCTCGGCTGCCTACATCTTCATCTTCGTCGTCTTTGCCGCCTTTCTCGAACGCGCCGGCATGATCGCGCTGTTCAACGATTTCGCGCTTGGCCTGGTCGGCTCGTGGCGCGGCGGCCCGGCGCAGGTCTGCGTGCTGTCCTCGGCGCTGATGGGCACCATTTCCGGCTCGGGTGTCGCCAATGTGGTGGCCAGCGGCCAGTTCACCATCCCGCTGATGAAGCGCTTCGGCTTCCGCTCGGCTTTTGCCGGCGCCGTCGAGGCGACCTCCTCGATGGGCGGCCAGATCATGCCGCCGGTGATGGGCGCGGTCGCCTTCATCATGGCCGAGACGCTGAACGTGCCTTATGCCGAAGTGGTCAAGGCGGCGATCATCCCGGCGCTGCTCTATTTCGGCGCCTGCTTCTGGCAGGTGCATCTGGAAGCCGGCAAGGCAGGCCTGCACGGCATGGCCAAGGCCGAGCTGCCCAATCCGTGGGACGCGGTGCGGCAACACTGGCCGCTGGTGCTGCCGCTGGCCGCGCTCATCTACCTGCTGTTTGCCGGCTATACGCCGATCTTCGCCGGCACGATGGGCCTGGCGCTGACCATCGTGCTCATCCTCGGCACGCCGTTGGCGGCAGCGATCGGGCCGCTGGCCTTCCGCATCGTCTTCTGGATCGCGCTCGGGCTTGCCGCCGCTTCGTTCATGAAGTTCGGCGTCAACCTCCTCGGCCTGGTGATCGCCGCACTGGTCGTCGCCTGCTTCACGTTCAAGGGCGGCCGCGAGACGTTGCAAATCTGTGTCGACTCGCTCGCCGAAGGCGCCAAGAACGCGCTGCCGGTCGGCATTGCCTGCGCCATTGTCGGCATCGTCATCGGCACGCTGACGCTGACCGGCATCGCCTCGACCTTCATCGGCTGGATCATCTCGATCGGCGAGGACAATTTGTTCCTGTCGCTGGTGCTGACCATGGTCACCTGCCTGGTGCTGGGCATGGGCATTCCGACCATTCCCAACTACATCATCACCTCGTCGCTGGCCGGGCCGGCGCTGCTCGAGCTTGGCGTGCCGCTGCTGGTCAGCCACATGTTCGTGTTCTATTTCGGCATCATGGCCGATTTGACGCCCCCGGTGGCGCTGGCGGCGTTCGCCGCCGCACCGATGGCCAGGGAAAGCGGCCTGAAAATCGGCATCCAGGCGACCAAGCTGGCCATTGCCGGCTTCGTCGTGCCGTTCCTGGCTGTCTACACGCCGGCGCTGATGCTGCAGGACGCAGGTCCGATCGCCGCCCAGTTCGGCTATCCCGTCGAGGTCGGCTACATCGTCGCCAAGGCGTGCATGGGCATCGTGCTGTGGGGTGCCGCCGCCGTCGGTTTTCTGGTCACCCGCATGGCGTGGTGGGAGCGGCTCGTCGCCTTCGCGGCCGGCGTGCTGCTGGTCGCCGCGGTGCCGCTCACCGACGAGGCCGGCTGGGTGCTGGCGCTGGCCTGGATCGGCTGGCACTGTTTTCGCGCGCGGCAGGCTTCAGTCAGAACATGAGCCTGTGCATCCTGGCCGCGGGCAAGACGGTAACGCTCTCCGTCGCCGCCTTCACGCTGTCCTGGACGCATTCGGTGGAACGGACGCGCTGGCAAGAAGACTGGAAGGTCACGTTCTCCGGCCTGCAGGTGGTCGAAGCCCGGATCGAGGGCTCGGGCGCCGGCATGGAGCCACCGGAAGGCGCTGTGCTGAAGGAGGGTTGGTGGAGCTATGCGCCTGATGTCGGCCCGCAGCGGCGCGTCGTGCTCGCCGCTTCAGGTGCAACCAGCGACGGCTGGACACTGTGCACGGTTCAGGGCTGCCGGGAATTGGGGAGGACGGCAGGCGGACCGATCGTGCTCGAGCCGTGCCGGCCGGATGGCACGAGCCAGCCGCGGTAGCGCATAGCCACACCCTCAGCCAAGGAACCGCTCGCGCAGCTCCGGAGAAGGAATGTCGCAAGCGTCCTTCCTGCCGAACAGGGCGTAGCGGTTCCTGGCGATGCGATCATAGAGCCAACCACGCAGCGGGCGCGGCAACAGCAACAGTGCCTTGGCCGCCCGCCAAGGCCAGCCGAGTTCCGCCATGACGGCGACAAAACTGTCCAGCCGCGTGAAGGCGACGCCGTCGATCAGGACGAGATTGGTTTCGTAAGAGTCGGTGCGCAGTCCATGCTTCCGGAACAGCGCTTCACCGAAGGGCGACTGCGCGGTGGCGAAGCGGAAACGGCCTTGGCGGTCGAGCCTGACCACCATGCGCACGAAACCGGAGCAGAGCACGCAGACGCCATCGAAAACGATCAATGGATGGCGTGAGTCGAGAACTGTTTCGAAAGGACGAGTTGACTGGGGTCGAACTGGTTGAGGATGGTCCGTCACGCTGGCCTCGGCTGCTCGTGTCCTATGACACTAAGCCGGCCAGCGATGGTATCAAAGCCGTGGCGATGTCGCACGGCGCCTGTCGGCGAGAGCGGGACGCTCGGCGCGATAGGTGGTGGCGCGGGTGGAGGCGGCCGGCCTGCAGATCCGGCTGTTGTGGCGATTTTCGAAAGCCATGATCAGTGCGCGCCCAGCGAGTTGCCGCGACGGGCGCAGGCCGGGCCGGGGCCGCGCATGTAATAGCGTTCGGGCCGGTAGGTCGGCGCGACGAATTCGCGGATGGCGGCGGCATAGCCGATGAGGTGCGCGAGGAAGTTCATTACCTTGTCCCTGTCCCGATTTTCGGATGTCCCTTCCGAATTGCGGTCATCATAGCGTCGAGGCGTGAATAGTCGGTGAACGTGATGTTAATATCTGGTCGAAAGTGCCTTGCTTCGTGGCTGGAATGCGGCTGATTCGGGGTCTTTCCGTGCAGTTGGTTGGCATTCCGGCCAATGTGACTTTTGCATCACATATGTTTCGTTTGAATGTCGCCTGCGCGCGGTTCTGTTTCAACTTTTGCCGAGCCCGCGAAATTTCCGTGCTGGCGGCCAGAACCAACCAGGCGGCCCCTTGGCATCCAGATCGGCGCGGGAGCGCGGAACTGGAGCGCGATCTGTCCGTTCTCACCTTCATCTGGTTCTGAAGGGAAGATATCATGGCGCCGCGTCCGGCCTGGAGAGGCTATCTGAAGCTTTCGCTGGTCACCTGTGCCGTCGAACTGACCAATGTCGTCACCCATACGGAGCGGGTCTCGTTTCGCATTCTCAACCGCAAGACCGGCAACACGGTGAAGCGCCTCTATGTCGATGCCGAAACCGGCAAGCCGTTGGAGGAGGATGACGAGATCAAGGGTTATGAACTCGACGATGGCAATTTCATCCATATCGAGGAAGACGAGATCGAGGCGGTGCAGATCGAATCCTCGCACACGATGGCGCTCGACGGTTTCGTCGACAAAGCTTCGATCCAGCAGATCTATCTCGACACGCCCTACTATGTGGCGCCCGCCGACAAGGTGTCGGAAGAGGCGTTCGCCGTCATTCGCGATGCGATGGCGGGCAAGAAGATGGCCGGGCTGGCGCGTATCGTGCTCTACCGACGCGAACGGCCGGTGGTGATCGAACCGCTCGGCAAGGGCATGGTGCTGACGACGCTGCGCTACGACAACACGGTACGTCAACCGGACACCGTCTTCGGCGACATCGAGCCCGTGAAGACCGATCAGGAGATGACCGATCTGGCCGAGTTGATCATCGACAAGAAGAAGACGAAGTTCGATCCCTCGAAATTCGACGACAAATACGAGGACGCGCTGCTGGAGCTGATCCGCGCCAAGAAGGCCGGCCACAAGGCGCCGAAGGCTAAGGCGGCGCCTAAACCTTCCAATGTCGTCAATCTGTTCGACGCGCTGAAGAAGAGCCTGTCGGACTCCGGGTCATCGAAAACATCTTCGTCGGCGAAGGCCAAGCCAGCGGCCAAACGCGCCAAGTCGAAAGCCAGCGCGCCCAAACGCAAATCGGCGTGAGGAACCCCAACGAATGGCCAGCCTCGAACAATATCATTCCAAGCGCGATTTCAAGAAAACCGCCGAACCGGCCGGCAAGGTCGCCCGGACCAAGCAGGGCGGCGCGGGCGGCATCTTCGTCATCCACAAGCATGCCGCGACGCGGTTGCATTACGACTTGCGGCTCGAGCATGATGGCGTGCTGTGGAGTTGGGCGGTGACGCGCGGCCCGAGCCTCGACCCGCATGAGAAGCGACTGGCTGTCCATGTCGAGGATCACCCGATCGACTATGCGCCGTTCGAAGGCACCATTCCCAAGGGCGAATATGGCGGCGGTTCGGTTATCGTTTGGGACGAGGGCACCTGGATTCCCGAGATCGACCCGGCCAAGGCGATGAAAAAGGGCCATATCAGCTTCGAGCTCAGGGGACACAAGCTGCATGGGGCATGGCATCTGGTGCGGCTGAAGCCGCGTGCGGGTGAAAAGCGCGACAACTGGCTGCTGATCAAGTCGGACGATGCCGCAGCGCGTCCCGGCGAGGACATCCTCAAGGAAGCGCCTGAATCGGTGAAGTCCGGCCTGACGATCGAGGAGGTCGGCGAGGGCAAGACCGCGAAGGGCGAGAAGCCGAAAGTCTGGCATTCCAACAAGCCGGCCGCCGTCAAGACAAAAGCCGGCAAACGCCTCGACTTTATCGAGCCGCAGCTGGCCACGCTCGAGCGCGATGCGCCGCCGGGCAAGGACTGGCTGCACGAAGTGAAGTTCGACGGCTATCGCATGCAGGCGCAGATCGCCGGCACCGATGTGCGGCTGCTGACCCGCACCGGCCTCGACTGGACGAAGAAATTCGGCGGCGAGATCGTCGCGGAGTTGGCCGGGCTGAAGTGCAGCGATGCCATCCTCGATGGCGAGGTGGTGGTGTTGGCCGACAGCGGCGTCTCGTCTTTCGCGCTGCTGCAGCAGGACCTGTCGGCGAAGCGGACCAATCGCTTCATCTATTACGTGTTCGACCTGATGCGGCTCGATGGGCAGGATCTTCGGCGCGAGCCGCTGGTCGAGCGTAAGCAGGCCTTGCAGGAACTGCTCGGCGAACAGTCCGACAATGCGGCGGTCCGCTTCAGCGACCATTTCGCCGAACCCGGCAAGATCATGCTGGAGCATGCCTGCCGCATGGGCCTGGAAGGCGTCGTCTCCAAGCGTGCCGATGCACCCTACCGCAGCGGCCGCGGCCCGACCTGGGTCAAATCGAAATGCACGGCGCGGCAGGAATTCGTCATCGGCGGCTACCTGCCGTCGGACAAGACCGGGCGCGGACTGCGCTCGATCCTGGTCGGCTTCCACGAGGGCGGCAAGCTGCATTATGCCGGCCGCGTCGGCACTGGTTTTTCGGGCAAGGGCGCCAATGAGCTGAAGGCAAAACTCGATGCGTTGACGGCAAAATCATCGCCCTTCTCCACCGCCGTGCCGAAGGGCAAGGGCCTGGTCTGGGTCAAGCCTGAACTTGTCGGCGAAGTGGAGTTTCGCAGCTGGACCTCGGACCGTATAATACGCCACGCCTCGTTCCAGGGGTTGCGCGAGGACAAGCCGGCGGAGGAAGTCGTGCAGGAAAAGCCCAAAGCGGCGACAGGCAAGCCATCGACAGGCAAGAGCACGGCCAAGCCGGCATCAGGCGGCAAAGCCGCCGGGTCGATGACGACCACGGTCAAACTCTCGCATCCCGACAAGCTGCTGTGGCCGGACGAAAACATATCCAAGCAGGGCCTGCTCGACCATTACGCACAGGTTTGGCCGCGCATGGAACAGTTCGTGGTCAACCGGCCGCTCAGCCTGGTGCGGGCGCCGGACGGTGTCGGCGGCCAGCGTTTCTTCCAGAAACATGCCTCGGCTGGCATGAGCGACAAGATCGCGCGCATGAAGGACCCGACCGACGGCGAGGAGATCCTGTTCATCCGGGATTTCGATGGTGTTGCCGCACTGGTCCAGTATGGCGTGGTCGAGATCCACATCTGGGGGTGCACGATCGATGAGATCGAAAAGCCCGACCAGATCATCTTCGATCTCGACCCGGATGAAGGCGTCGACGTGAAGGCGGTGCGCGAGGCGGCGCTCGATATCAGAGGCAAGCTCGACGAGCTGTCGCTGCCGAATTTCGTCAAGACCTCGGGCGGCAAGGGCTATCACGTGCTGGTGCCGTTGAAGCCGTGTGCCGAATGGGACGCGGTGAAGGGCTTCGCCCATGACTTTGCCCGCGCGTTGGAGCAGGGTGCCCCCGATCGCTACACGGCGACGCTGTCGAAAAAAGCGCGCACGGGAAAGATCTTCGTCGACTATCTGCGCAACGGCAGGGGCTCGACGACGGTCGCGCCCTATTCCTCGCGCGCCAAGAAGGGCGCCACCGTGTCGATGCCGGTGACCTGGCCAGAGATCGAGGCCGGCTTGCCGCCGAACGCTTTCCCGATCGGCGACAAGACGACGCTGAAGCAGCTGGCGAAAGCCGATCCGTGGAGGGAATTTTTCAAGCAGGGGAAGGCGTTGAAGCGGGGGTAGTTCGCGCAATTTGCCAGCGCAGCGATCCTTCGCGCCCCCTCTGGCCTGCCAGCGTGACGAAATCAGCGTCGGCTCCTCAGCTCAGAAACACCTTCTCGAAAGCCTGCTTGCCCGGCAGCGAGAAAATCACCGCGCGGCTGTCCTTCTCGCGGCGCGCCCATTTCTCGGCAAGGATCTTGTCGAGGATGGCGGCGCCCAGCGTGCCGGCGAGGTGCGAACGGCGCACGCTCCAGTCGAGGCAGGCGCGGCATACCGGCCGGCGCGGCTTGGTGTAGACGTCGATGCCGATCGCGGCGAAATGCGAAGCCGCCGATGGCCCGAGCCTGATCTCTTGTTCGTCGCGGACCAGTACGTTCTTGGCGACGAGCCGGTCGAGCATCGCCACTGCCTGCTCGCCGGCGAGGTGATCGTAGCAGACGCGCGCCACGCGCATCGCTGCATCGCGCGGACCCGGCCGCACACGCTTTGGACCGACGGCTTCCGCGACGCCTGTGATGGCTTCGATCATGCCCGCCACCTGCGGTCCGGCGAGGCCGTAATAGCGATGCCGGCCCTGGCTCGCCACCGTGAGCAGCCCACCTTCCATCAGTTTGCCCAGGTGCGAGCTGGCGGTCGGCAGCGAGACGCCTGCCTCGAGCGCCAGCTCGCTTGCCGTCAGCGCCGTGCCGCCCATCAGGGCATTTAGCATGTTTGCGCGTGCCGGGTCGCCGACCAGGCTGGCGATGCGGGCGATGTCGGGTCCTTCGCGCATAGTTCGTTCCTCATCGAAGCGTTCTTGTCAGATAATCACTATTCTCCGGTGAGATCAAGGAGACGACGATGGCCGCACGAACCGCTTTCCCCTCAGCCCCGCTCCACAGCCGTCGGTTCTTCCCGTTCGTCAGCTGGTTGCGTTCGCGGCTGCTGGCCCGCTGGTATGACCGCCATCTCCAGCGTCTCGACCTTGCCGAGATCGACGACCATCAGCTGCGCGACCTTGGCCTGACGCCGCAAGACGTGCGCCGCGAATGCGCGAAGTCCTTCTGGCAGCCCTAGCAGACCAGTCGGCACGACGTTTCAATGCCGCTCAAACTATCGACGCAAGCCGAGGAGACCACAATGACCATCACCTGCTTCATCCGCTACGAGATCGACCCGTTCGGCAAGGCGGCCTTCGAGGAGTATGCGCGCAACTGGGGCCAGGCCATTCCGCGCTGCGGCGCCGATCTGATCGGCTATTACGCGCCGCATGAGGGCTCGGCGACGACCGCCTATGCGGCCTATAACATCGAAAGCCTGGCCGCCTACGAAGCCTATCGCGCCCGGCTTGCCGCCGATCCCGCCGGCAAGGCAAACTACGAGTTCGCCAAACGCGAGAGATTCATCCTGAAGGAGGATCGCATGTTCCTGAAACTGGCCTCAGGCCCGCACGCGAAACTGGTGCTGCCGTGATTGCCGTCATCTTCGAGGTCGAACCGGCGGAGGGTCGGCGCGATGCCTATCTGAGCATCGCCGCGGACCTGCGTCCGCTGCTCGACGGCATTGACGGCTTTCTCTCCATCGAGCGTTTTCAGAGTCTGGCCGATCCGAACCGCATCCTGTCGCTGTCGTTCTGGCGAGATGAGGAAGCCGTGAAGGACTGGCGCAACACCGAGGAACACCGGCAGGCGCAGAAGGCCGGTCGCGGCGGCATCTTTGCCGGCTACCGATTGCGCATCGCCCATGTCGTGAGGGACTATGGGCTGACGGAAAGGGACGAGGCGCCGGCCGACAGTCGGGCGGTGAATGGGTGAGTGAGGCTACTCACGCATTCCCGATCAGCACGCCGGCCGCGAACACCAGGGCGCCGCCCAGCACCACCTGGAAGGCGGCGCGCAGGAAGGGCGTCTGCATGTAGCGGTTCTGGACAAAAGCGATCGCCCACAATTCGAAGAACACCACCACCGCGGCAACCCCGGTCGCCGTCCAGAAATGCGGAATGAGATAGGGGAGTGCATGCCCGAGACCGCCCAGCGTCGTCATGATGCCGACGGTCAGACCGCGCTTGAGCGGCGAGCCGCGGCCCGACAGCTTGCCGTCGTCTGAAGCGACTTCGGTAAAGCCCATCGAAATGCCGGCGCCGATCGAGGCGGCAAGCCCGACCAGCAGCGTCTGCCAGGTGTCATGCGTGGCAAAGGCGGCAGCAAAGATCGGCGCCAGTGTGGACACCGATCCGTCCATCAGCCCGGCCAGCCCTGGCTGCACATAGGTGAGGATGAACTGGCGCTGCTCGGCGGCGGTCTCTTCGTCCTTCACTTCGCCCGGCACATGTTTCTGCTCCAGCCGCTGCGCCAGTGTCTCATGGCCCAGTTCGGCCACCGCCAGATCGTCGAGCAGTTTTCGCGTCGAGGCATCCGCCGTGCGCTTGGCAGCCTCGACATAGAAAAGGTAGGCTTGCCGCTCCATCGCCTCGGCCTGGCTGCGCACGTGCTCGATGCCGAGCGGCCGGACCAGCCAGTCGGGCTTGCGCTCGTAATAGCCCTTCACATGTTCGCGCCGGATCAGCGGAATGCGCTCGCCGAAACGCTTGCGGAAAAGCTCGATCAGCGAATCGCGATGGCCATCCTCTTCCTCGGCCATCTCCTCGAACACTTTTGCCGATTGGGGGAAGTTTTCCGTCAGGCCGTCGGCATAGGCCCGATAGATGCGACCGTCATCCTCCTCGGACGAAATGGCCAGCGCCAGGATCTCCTGTTCGGAAAGCGATTCGAAGGGGCGGCGGCCGAAGCCGAAAACACGGGAAAGCATGAGGAATTCACCCTAGTTTAGAATAATTCTAAACTAGGGCTCAAGGTGCCTCCGGTCAATTGCGCGCTTGGGTCGCGGTCAAGAATTGTTGAAGCTCGCATGCCGGGCCGACCCCTTCATTATCAGTGAATGTTCACCTATATAATTCAACCCAGCCAGAACAAGGAACCCGCAGATGACGGCAAAACAGCCTCCGCATCCCTATGACCCAAAGCCCGTTCTCGATCTCATCGCCAGCATCGAAGCCGATCTGCAGCGCCTGAAAGGCCTGGTCGAGCAGCAGGTCGAGAAATTCGACCCCGCCAATCCGCACAACAAGGCGCCGGACGGCAAACTGACCGAGGAAGGCGTCGAGTGCTGCTACCGCATGTTCGACGAGGGCAAGTCGCGCTATTCGGTCGCCCAGCAGATGAAGATATCCTTTGCCGCCGCCAGCCACCGCTTCAACAACTGGCGCAAGCTGGGCGGGAGCAAGAGGCAGAGGACGCTGTTGGGGTGAAACTCGTGAGACGGCGGCGGGACGGCGCCCCCCTCTGTCCTACCGGACATCTCCCCTACGAGGGGGAGATTGTCAGCTTCATTAGGTGTGCCCCTTCTTCAACGTTGGAAATTGGCGAAAGCGGATACTCAGCCGATCTCCCCACCCGTGGGGAGATGTCCGGCAGGCCAGAGGGGGGCGTGCAGCCGAGGCGTTGGCGACCGCCTCGCTAAACCTTGTAACGGTCACATTTTTCCCATGGTGCGCCGCCTCCCTTTGCGGGCATCATGGAAAGACCCCTGTCCACTGGACCTCACATGACCGCCACCACCCCTCCCGGCATCGCCGACATCCACGCCGCCGCCGCGCGTCTCGCCGGCCTGATCGTCGAAACCCCGTTGATCGAATCGCAGGAGCTGAACAAGCGCTTCGGCGGCCGCATCCTGTTCAAGCCGGAGACGCTGCAGCGTACCGGCTCGTTCAAGTTCCGTGGTGCCTACAACAAGCTGTCGTCGCTGAGCGACGAAGAACGCAGCCAGGGCGTCGTCGCCTTCTCGTCGGGCAATCATGCGCAGGGTGTCGCCGCTTCGGCCGCGATGTTCGGCGTCAAGGCGGTCATCGCCATGCCTTCAGACGCGCCGGCGATGAAGATCGCTAACGTCCGCAAGATGGGGGCGGAGGTGGTGCCGTTCGACCGCTTTCGCGACGACCGCATGAGCGTGGTTCGCCCTTACGTGGAAAGAGGCATGGTGCTGGTGCCACCCTTCGACGACCCGGCCATCATTGCGGGCCAAGGCACGATCGGCCTCGAATTGATGCGCCAGGCAAAAGCGCTTGGCGTCGACCTCGACGCGGTCGTCATTCCCTGCGGCGGCGGCGGCCTGACCAGCGGCATTTCGGTTGCCGTCAAGGACGCCTCGCCCAACACTGCGGTCTGGGCGGTGGAGCCCGAGCATTTCGACGACACCCGCCGGTCGCTGGCCGCCGGCGCCAGGGTGTCGAACGAACCCGGCCACGCGTCGATCTGCGACGCGATCCTGACCGCGGAGCCCGGCCTGATCACCTTCGAGATCAACCGCAGGAACCTGGCAGGCGGCATCGCCGTCTCCGACAAGGCGACGGCACAGGCGATGCGCGACGCCATGGCCTATCTCAAGCTGGTGGTCGAGCCCGGCGGCTGCGTGGCGTTGGCGGCGCTGTCGTCGGGCGAGATCGAACTGTCCGGCAAATGCGTTGCCGTGGTGCTGTCCGGCGGCAATGTCGATTTCGGCACTTATGCCGGGATCATGGCGGCGGCTTGAGACGAGATGTCCAAGGGGTCCGACATGGATCTGAGGCAGGTTTTGCCTTGGATCACTCCTCGCCCGCCTCCAAATCGTCGGCGGGCTGAACATGGTCATCTACCGCCCGCTCACGCGTTCTGAGCTGCCCGACGATACAGCATCCCTTGCCCGCACTCTCATCGGCAAGATCGTGGTGCGCGAACTGCCCGAAGGCATCGCCAGCGGCCGCATCGTCGAGACCGAGGCCTATGTGACCGGTGACGCCGCCGGGCACGGCTATCGGGGGATGACCCCGCGCAACCGTTCGCTGTTTCTCGACGCTGGGCACGCCTATGTCTATCTCGCCTACGGCATCTCCTACATGCTCAACGTCTCGAGCGAGATGGCAGGGGTCGGAACCGGCGTGCTCATCAGGGCGCTCGAACCGCTCGAAGGCATTGCGCTCATGCGGCTCAATCGCGGCATCGAGCGCTTGCGCGACCTTGCGCGAGGACCGGGAAGGCTGGCCCAGGCGTTGCGGATCGATCGTTCGCTCGACGGGCTCGATCTCTGCCGCAAAGGCCCGCTATGGCTGGCACGCGATGATCATGAACCCGACGAAATAGGGGAAAGCGTCAGGATCGGTATTTCGAAAGATGCGGACCGCCTGCTGCGATTCCATGTCAGAAAGAGCCCGTTCGTCAGCGGCCCAGCTTCGCTGAACGGCTAGACGACGGGCTGGTCGCCAGCAAGAGGACGCCAGCCTGGGTGCATTATTCGAAGCGAACGAGATTGAGGACCGGCAACGGACCGCCCGGAAATTGGACGAGGCGAGCGCCGAGCGCCAGGGGTCCGAGATCTATGCCATGGAAGCCAAGCCTGCCGATCAGCGCGCCGATTTCAGCCTTGGCCTGCGCGTCGTCACCCGAATAGAACAGCACGCGCTTGCCGCCTTCCGCCGCCGGGTCGTCGGCCAACAGCTGTGCCAGCAAATGGTTGAACGCCTTCACCACCCTGGCGCCAGGCACGAGATCGGTAAACACCTCACTTGAGAAACGGCCGCCGAGATCGACCGGCCTGAACAGCGGCGCCTCGATCGAGTTGTTGGCGTCGATGACGATGCGCCCGTTCCAGTCGGGCAGGCCGGCAAGTGCTCCCGGAAGCTTCGACCAGTTGACCGCGACAAGCACAATGTCCTTGGCCGCCGCCTCTTGCAGCGTGCCGGCCTTGATCGAGGGGCCGATTGACGTAACGAGTTCCGCCAGTGTCTCCGGGCCGCGGCTGTTGGCGATGGTGGCCTCGATGCCGTTCCTGGCCAGCGTTCGGGCGAATGCCTGGCCGATATTGCCGGCGCCGATGATGCCGATGCTGTTCATGATCTTCACTCCGTTGGTTCGTGTGGAGTGGATATCGCCCTTTTATTGGCCTAGGATTAGCCGGTATTTGCTTGTCTTATTCTCAAACATCAGTTGAAGATTGTTCGTTACGGAGAACGATGGAGACGCTCGCCAACCTCGAATCCTTCGTTCGCAGTGCGGAAGCCGGCGGCTTTTCCGCCGCCGCGCGGCTGCTCGGGCTGACACCTGCCGCCGTCAGCCGCAACGTTGCCATGCTGGAGCGCAATCTCGGCCTGCGCCTGTTCCATCGCTCGACGCGCAAACTCGCGCTGACCGAAGCCGGCGAGCGTTTTCTGCACGACATTGGCGGCAATCTCGAAGCGCTGCAGGACGCCATTGCGGCAACGTCCAGTGGCGGCAGCGAACCAGCCGGCGTGCTCAAGCTCAGCCTGTCGCCGACGTTTGGCATCGCCTATTGCCTGCCTCTGCTGCCGGCATTTCTCATGCGCTATCCGCTCATCCGCCCGGAATGGCATTTCGAGAACCGACCGGTGGACCTCGTGGCCGAGGGCTATGATGCGGCAATCGGCGGTGGCTTCGACCTCTCGCCGGGCGTCGTATCGCGGTCGCTGGCGCCGGTCCACGTCATCGCCGTCGCCTCGCCCGCCTATATGGCAGCGCAGACGCCTCCGACCGATCCTTCCGGCCTTGCCGCCTTCGATGGCATTCTCATGCGCTCGCTCAGTACCGGCCGCATCCGTCACTGGACGATGCGGGATGCCGCAGGCAATGAGATGGCGGGCTCACCGCGCGAGACCATTGTCGTCAACGATCCGGCCGCCATGCGGCAAGCCGCCCTGCTGGGGCTTGGTGTCACCATGATCGCGGTGCCGGACGCACTGCAGCATCTTGAAAATGGTAACCTCGTCCGGGTGCTGCCCCGCTGGTATGCCGATGCCGGCGCGCTCTCGATCTACTTCGCCAGCCGCAGGCTGCTGCCCGGGAAAACCCGCGTCTTCATCGATTTCGTCGTCGACGCTTTCCGACGCGAACACTTTGCCGAGCGCTTCGCCGGCAGCCTCGGGTGAGGCTCGAGGGAAGCCAGCGGACACCCGCTTCGCCTTGGGACGACGACGCCACGAGGGGATTAGATAGTTGACAGACCCTAGGCTAGACAGGAGGCCGGTGATGTGAGTCGCGCACAGATTTCATTGTGTAAGGAAGCATATGCCGGATACCGAAGGAAAGATGTCGCCAGAAGAGCAA
The DNA here is from genome assembly GCF_001672455.2 of Mesorhizobium sp. WSM1497. NCBI lineage: Bacteria > Pseudomonadati > Pseudomonadota > Alphaproteobacteria > Hyphomicrobiales > Phyllobacteriaceae > Mesorhizobium > Mesorhizobium sp. WSM1497. Next base: position 845,384 of record NZ_CP021070.1, read on the forward strand.
AAGAAGGCGATAGACTGGCTAAACAGAAAAGCTCCGAACATGGTGTGCCCGGCATGCAAGCATTCTTCGTTTGCCATTGTCGAGCATATTTTGACCCCTCAGATTCACTATGGCGGGAGCATCATCATGGGCGGTCCGAATTATCCGCAATTCATGGTCGTCTGCAACAATTGCAGTCACATGCTCACCTTCAGTGCCATCGCGTCCGGTGTCATACCAAAGGACCCGTCCGATGGAAAATGAGGTGCAAATTACTCAGACGACAACTTACACAGAAAGACCCGCAGAGCCGATCCGGCTTGTCATGGGGTCTCGCGAAATGAGGTGCTACACCGTCACCGATAGCGAACTGAAGCAGCTAGGGCTTGCGAACCTGGCTATCTCCGGAACGTTTGGGATTGGATCGGCGTTTTTCGCCTTTGGTCTCGATGTCTACAAAGACACGGAGATGGCGGCGCAAATCCCAGCGGCAGCCCAAGCTATGGTCGGCGTAGTGCAGCCCATTTGCCTCTATATCGGTATCGCTCTTTGGATAGCCTCCGGAGCGCTGCTTTATTGGCGGCACGGGATGCTCGACATCATAAAAAAGGAATCGAAGTCCTAGGCGCTACCCAGCCAGCCGTAGGGGGATTGGCCCGCTAAAGCACGCGCATGTGTTTCCTTAGCCCCGTTTGTGCCGTGTTTGCCTGTGAAAACCGGGTACGGCGACGCCTTAGGGTCGTCGGGCACCTACGAATCACCTAATGTTTGGTTTGGCCTACTCCAGACCGGCCACAGGCCCCGCCCTGATAACAGGCGGGGCGCGATCCTGCGTACCTGGTCAACCGGGGGTTATCCCGGCGGAGGACAAGAACATGGTAGCATGTTCATGGCCGAAGGCTGTACACGTCGTATTTTACTGGCGTGTACGGTTCGGACGATTGGAATTCGTCCGAGAGCATTGTCGGTCCTACCCGACGGTGTAATTAGTAAGAGACTTCAACTCCAAGCCCCGCTTCGGCGGGGTCTTTTTTTAACAAGCGAATCTTGGCCGTATTCGACCGCTTTTGCAATCGTTTCGTCACCGTTCCGGTGCAATTATTTTGATGGGCTTGGACCTCTTTTCAGGCACGGGAGGCGCCTTGACCGCCTTCTTAGTTGCTGCGGGCTCTTCGGAATCGGTGGTCTCAATCTTGCGCGCCAGTTCACATATATAATCGCCCTCCACGAGCGCGGCGTCTAATCCAGCGTCCGCCGGAATCGCACCAATGCTACGCCGGCAAACAAAGCCACGAACACCACCAGCCAACCGATCTCGCCGGCCACCGCCGGCAGTTCGGCGCCCTTCAGCATCACCGCGCGGGTGATGCGCAGGAAATGCGTCAGCGGGAAGATCTCGCCGAAGATTTGTGCCCAGTCCGGCATGCCGCGATACGGGAACATGAAGCCGGACAGCATGATCGACGGCAGGAAGAAGAAGAAGGTGAGTTGGAGCGCCTGCATCTGCGTGCGGGCGATGGTCGAAATCGTGTAGCCGAGCAGCACCAGCGCCAGCACGAAGATCAGCACGGCGGTCAGGAGCAGCGACATCGATCCGGTGAAGGGGATGGCGAACAGAAGTTTCGCCGCCGCCAGCACCACCACCACCTGCACGCCGCCGACCGCCAGATAGGGCAGCACCTTGCCCATCATGATCTCGAGCGGGCTGGACGGCATCGCCAGCAGGTTCTCCATCGTTCCGCGCTCGGTCTCGCGTGTCAGCGCGATCGAGGTCATCATCACCATGGTCATCTGCAGGATGACGCCCAGCAGGCCGGGCACGATGTTGTATTGCGAGATGCCTTCGGGATTGTAGCGCCGGTGTACGACGACATCGAGCTGACCCTTGGCGGCCTCGGCGGCGGCTTCCTGCGTCCCTTGCGCCCTCAGCAGCGCCTGGCTGGCGACTGTGCCGAGCGTCGAGATGGCGCCGCTTGCCACCGCCGGGTCGGTGGCGTCGGCCTCGATGAGTATCTGCGGGCTGTTGCCGCTCTCCACCCTCCTGGCGAAATCGGCCGGGATGGTGACGACGAAGGCAACGTCGCCGCGCGATATCAGGAACTCGGCCTCGGCGGCACTTTGCGCGACATGGTCGAAACGATAGTAACCGGTGGTCTGCAGCGCCGCGACAATGGCGCGCGTATAGGGATCGTTGCTCGTCGCCACGAGTGCTGCCGGCAGGCTTTTCGGGTCGTTGTTGATGGCGTAGCCGAAAAGCACCAATTGTATCAGCGGCACGCCGAGCATCATGGCGAAGGTGATGCGGTCGCGCCGCATCTGGATGAATTCCTTGATCAGCAAGGCGCCAAGCCGAGCGAAGGAAAAGACGCTGTTCATGCCATGTTGTCCTTCGAGCCGGACATGAACTGGATGAAGACGTCCTCGAGGCTGGTTTCGCCGGGCGAAACTTTCACGCCCTTGTGCTCTCTCTCGACATCGGCAAGCGCGGCTTCGAGCTTCTTCTTGTCGGAGCCGACGACATGCAGCGTCGCGCCGAACGGCGCCACTTGGTCGACGCCGGGGCGGCCCTGAAGCGCTTCGGCGACCTGATCGAGGCGCGGACCCTGCAGGACGAAGGTGGTCAGCCCGGCATTTTTCACCACTTCGGCGACAGTGCCGGTGGCCAGCATCTTGCCATAGGAGATGTAGCTGATGCGGTGGCAGCGCTCGGCTTCGTCCATATAGTGGGTGGAGACCAGCACGGTCAGCCCGCCGCTGGCGAGGCGATGGATCTCGTCCCAGAATTCGCGCCTCGCCTTCGGGTCGACACCGGCCGTAGGCTCGTCGAGCAGCAGCAATTTCGGCTTGTGCATGATGCAGGCGGCCAGCGCCAGCCGCTGCTTCCAGCCGCCCGACAAGGTGCCGGCCAGCTGGTTGCGGCGCGACGTCAGGCCGAGGTCCTCCAACGTGCTCGCGACATGCTCCTCGACCGGCTTCAGCCGGTAGAGCCGCGCCACGAATTCGAGATTCTCGCCGATCGTCAGATCCTCGTAGAACGAGAATTTCTGCGTCATGTAGCCGACTTCGCGCTTGATGCGCAGGCTGTCGGTGCGGATGTTGAAACCGAGCACCGTGCCTTCGCCCTCGTCCGGCGTCAGCAGGCCGCACATGATGCGGATGGTGGTCGTCTTGCCCGAACCGTTGGGGCCGAGAAAGCCGACGATCTCGCCCTCGGCAACCGACATCGTCACATGGTCGACGACGGTCTTGTCGCCAAAGCGCTTGACCAGGCCGTGGACGTCGATGGCGTTCATCTTGCGCTGTCCGCCAGATCGACATCGACGATCTGGCCGGGCTGCAGCGGGCCGGCATCGCCCTCCGGCCGCGCCTCGACCAGGTAGACCAGCTTCTGCCGGTTCTCAAGCGAATAGATCACCGGCGGGGTGAACTCGGGATCTGGCGAGACGTAGCTGACGCGCGCCTTAACATCCGGGCCGCAGCCGTCGCAATGGACGCCGAGCAAGGTGCCGACCTTGACCGAGGAGAAGGCGCTCTCCGGGATATAGACGCTGAGCTTGACCGCGCCGTCGGGCAGGATCGAAATCACAGGCGCGGTCGGACCTGATGTATCGCCCGGATTGCGGATGACGTCGTTGACGCGGCCCGGCGAAGGGGCTGCCAGGACGCGCTTCGACAGCCGCCACTGCGCCTGCTCCAACGCGGCCTGCGCCTGCTTGACCTGATTGTCGGCGGCCTTGATCGTCTCGGGGCGCGCCGGCAGGCCGCCGACGGCGAGATTGGATTTGGCCTGGCCGACCTGCGCATTGGCCGTTTCGAGCGTGGCCGACGCGGTGTCGAAATCCGCTTGCGTGCCGGCGCCGCGCTTGAACAGATCGGCGGCGCGGTCGTATTTGCGCTTGGCGTCGGCGGCCTGGGCGCTGGCCATATCGACCTCGGCCTTCAGCACGGCGATCTCTTCCGGCCGCTTGCCGATCTGCAGGTCGGCGAGTTGTGCCTGCGCCTGTGCAAGGCTTGCCTGCGCCTGCGCCACAGCGATCTTTGCATCGGCGCTTTCCAGCGTCACAACGGTGGTGCCGGGCATGACACGGTCGCCGCGCTTGACCGTGACGGTCTCTACCTGCGCCACCTCGATCGGCGCCAGCAGCACGTAGTCGCCTTCGACATAGCCGACGGCCAGCGGTGCTGCCGGGGCACAGGCCGAGAAGAGCTGCGCGGCGAGCGGCAGCGAACACAGAAAGCTCATGGTCTTTGCCCCTTTGTCTTTGCCCCTTTTCTGGCGGCCAATATGGCCTTGAGATTGCCCGATGTGACCGCCACCACCTTGGCGGCCTCCGCGGCGCCGATATCGGGCCAGCCCATGCGGCGCATCACCGCCTCACGGCCGATGCGGAAATAGATGACCTGGCCGATGAGCGTGAACACGGTGAGCCTTGTGGCCTCGCTTTCGGCGGGCTCGCCAGTTGCCTGTTCCCACAGCTGGCACAGCCGGCGATGGCTCGGCTCGAAGACACCGTCATAGATACGATCGAGGGCTGCCGTTGGATGGGAAAGTTCGCGCAGGATGAACTGCACGATCTCACCGGCCTGCGGACTGGCCACGACAAAGCCGACCATTCGCTCCAGCGCCGCGAAGAGCTGCGCCTGCGCTGCCTCCGGACCGACCGGCGCGGGCGCCTGCGCATTGCCGAGCGCCGGGCCGGCGACCGTCTGGATGGTCTCGACGATAAAGTCGGCGGCGGCCGTGCGAAGACCCTCCTTGCCGCCGAAATGATAGGCGATCGAGCCTATATTGGCTCGCGCCTCGGCGGCGATCTCGCGCGTCGAGGTGCCGTCGAAGCCCTGCCGTCCGAACAGCTTCAGTGCCGCCTGGACAAGCGCCGCGCGCGTCATCTCGGCGGGCTCGCGACGAAGAACTTTGGGCTCAGGTAGTTTGATCATAAGCGCACTTTAATCAATCGATTGATTAAAGTCAACTTCTGTTCGTCATTGTCTTGCCATCGACGGCGGCAAACGCTTTAGTGCGCGGCCATGGGCAAGGAAGTCGAACGAAAATTCCTGGTCACCAGCACCGCATGGCGGGAGTTGGCCGAGGCCAATATCCGCATTCTCCAGTTCTATCTCGCTGCCGGCCCCGGGCGCACAGTGCGCATCCGCATCAGCGACGGCACTTCCGCCAAGCTGACGCTCAAATTCGGCAGCAAAGCGCGCGAGCGCGACGAATTCGAATACCCGATCCCGCTGTCGGAGGCGGTGGAGATGCTGGACTTCGCCATCGGACGTGTCATCGAGAAGACACGTCACCATGTTAGGCACCGTGGCTATCTCTACGAAGTCGATGTCTTTGGCGGATCGCTTGCGGGACTTGTGGTCGCCGAGCTTGAGACGCCGGAGGACGTGCCGGACGAAATGCTGCCCGACTGGCTCGGCCGTGAAGTCACCGGCGAGCAGAAATTCTACAACGCGTCGCTCGCCCTTGGTGGGATTCCGGAGATCGCCGCATGAGCTTTCGCATCGATCCGCGCCTGCCGCTGACCGGCGAGGTCAGGAGAATCCTTGCCGAGGAGATCGGCAAGGCGCTGCATCATCTTGACGCCGCACGGAGCCGGCCGGAACAGGCGCTGCACAAATGCCGCAAGCGGCTGAAGAGCGCTCGCGCCTTGTTGCGGCTTATTCGTTCCGGTGACGAAACATTCTGTGAGACAGAAAACCAGTGCTACCGCAACGTGGCGGCCCTGCTTGCCGGCCCGCGCGAGGCGACAGCGCTGATCGAGACCATCGACCGCCTGGCGGCAAGCTTTCCCAAGGAGAGCGCCGACGATGGGCTGGGCGCGGTTCGCGACAGGCTGATCGCGCGCCAGCATGAATTGCACGAAGGTACAGGGCTCGAAGCGGCGATCGGCGCGGCGACCGCCGCCTGCGAGGAGGGCCTGCACCGCATCGGCACGCTGGCCTTGCCCGACCAGCCGGAACAGGCGGCCGACGTGCTTGCCGAAGGCGCCCGCGTCACGCTGCGCCGCGCCAGGAAGGCGCTCGACAAGGCCGGATCGCGGGGAGCGGCCGATGATTTCCACGATCTGCGCAAGGCGGCCAAGACCCACGGCATGCATCTGTCGCTGCTCGGCAGGCTGTGGCCGACACCGATCAAGGCGCGGCGCAAGGCGGTCGACGAACTGGGCGAGCGGCTGGGCGACCTGCACGATGTGCTGGTGATGCGCGCCCTGCTCGAGGCCGACGACCAGCTGCTCGGGCCGCCCGAGGACACGAAACTTCTGGCCAAGCTTTTGAAGCGGTCGGAGAAGCAGCTGAAGAAGAGCTGCCTTGCCTCGGCGGCCGAGCTGTTCGGCGACAGTCCCAAACGCTCGACACGCAAACTGGCCCGCAAGGCGCGCGACGATCTGGCTGCGCCGCCGGAAGAGGCCGCGGCATCGTAGGATGACTTGGCGCTTTTCCTCTCGGTCCTGACGGGGGGAAGAAAGGCGTGCGCTAGCCCTCATTACCCGCCCATGCTAATCGCCATGGAGTATGACCGAGCCCGGCGACACGCTTCTGGATCGACTTGGCCGCTGGCTTGCCGGCCGGCTGCAGGAAGAATCGTCCGGCTACGAGCCCTACACCCCCTCCGATGCCGAAACGCTGCGTCGCACGCTTGAGCCCGGCGACATCCTGCTGATCGAGGGCAACCAGAAGATCTCGGCGGCGATCAAGTACCTGACCCAGTCGACCTGGTCGCATGCGGCCTTCTATATCGGCGATGCCTTGCCCGCGCCGGCGGACGGCTCGGAGCGGCCGCGCCTGATCGAGGTCACGATCGGCGAAGGCTGCGTCGCCGTTCCATTGTCGCGCTACCGCACCTACAACACCCGTATCTGCCGGGCGAGTGGGCTGGCGCCGGAGGATCGCGACAAGGTCGTCGCCTTCATGATCGGCAAGCTCGGCCTGAAATACGACCTCAAGAACATTTTCGACATGCTGCGTTTTTTCTTCCCGACACCGCCGGTGCCGGTGCGCTGGCGCCGCCGCATGCTGGCCTTCGGTTCCGGCGATCCGACACGGGCGATCTGCTCGACGCTGATTGCCGAGGCCTATGGCCAGATCCGCTATCCGATCCTGCCCGAGATCACCCGTGCGCCCGGCCGCGCCTCGGCGCAGTCGAACTATTCGCGCAAGGAAATCCTGCACATCCGCCACCATTCGCTCTACACGCCGCGCGATTTCGACCTGTCGCCCTATTTCCGCATCGTCAAGCCGACGCTGGAATATGGTTTCGACTACCGGGCGGTGACCTGGGACGACAAGCTTGCCGATCCCGGGGCCAAGGCCGCCGAATAAACGCGATCAAATGAGTCCAGCCGCTGCACAGGACCGCTGGCCGGCGGCCGGGCGTCAGTGCTTGCAAGCCGCGGCCCGCACGTCCGAGGGTGTGGCGTCATAACGGCGACGGAACGCCCGGTTGAAATAGGAAAGGTCGTTGAAGCCGGCCTCGTAGGCGATCGCGGTGATGCTGCGTCCGGCATGGCGCGGATCGCCGAGCATGCGATGCGCGCGCGCCAGCCGTTGGGTCATCATGAAATCAATCAAGGATGTGCCATCGCTCTCGAACAGCTTGCGGACGTAGCGGGCCGACAGTCCGTGGCGGGCGGCGACGTCCTGCGCCGACAGGTCGACATGGCCACCATGCGCGACGATATCGGCCTTGATGGCGCGCAAGCGGGCAACGCTGACGCCGCGGCCGCGTGCGATCTGGGCCGCATCCCTGGTCGCGCCCATGGCGAGTGCGGCAAGGTCGAAGACATGCGCCGCCGCAAGGTGGCAGGCCTCCGCAGTCAACTCGTCTCCGACCTCCTGGATCGAGCTGATATAGTCGAGCAACAGCCGCATCGCCCCGCTTTGGGTCGGCAAGGGCCGCATAAGAACCGCGGCCGGATCGCCGATCAGAGGCGAAAGCTGCTTGCGCGAAAAACTCAGATTGACGAAGCGAAACCCGCCGGCGCCGATCAGGTTGAGGCCAACCTCTTCACCGCTCATCATCAGCGCCTGGCCGTTGCCGACCGCCTCCTCGCGGCCGCGATGCTTCATCACACTGCCCCCGTCGAGGGCCGCCAGGAGAACGAAGTCGTCATTGTCGATCAGTGACGACGTACGATGCACCCGGAATTCCGATGAGCTGCCGGTGGCGATGCCGAGGCCTGGCAACGCGCGCACCCGCATGTCGATCTGCGCCGGCGCCAGCGGATCGAGGTCCACCCTCAGAACCGTGCGGCCGTAAACCTCACGCGTGATCTCGACGCGATCCCGCTCCGGAAACATCTCCGTCGACAGCCTGAATGAGGCTGACGTCCCCATCGTCGCAGTCATCGACACCCCCCATGCCCAAGAGCGCGGTCATATGCGCCGGAGCCTGCAAAACGTCAATCCCGGGCCGTTTTGGCCGCTTTCAGTGCCGTTCTGTCCAAGCTGACCCCCTTTTATGCCCCTAGTTTGCGGCGCGATTCCGGAACCGGAACCGCATTGGCGGCAATCCAAAGGGGGCACGATGTTTCATTTGCAACTGTTCAAGACGCTGTCGGCACTGGCTGCGGCAGGGTTCAATCCGCGCATCTATCTGCTGTCGATCGCCTTGGGCAACGCAGTGACCGATCATCGCGAGGCCAAGCTGCCGCCGCGCGCTGCCCGATGATGAGCAGCACCATGAAAAAGAGCATTTTCCTGGCCCTGACCATTGCCCTGGCGGGCTGCCAAACGGGCCAGGTCGACGACAGGCCGGCATCGATCGCGAGCGCGGCCGGCAGCAAGAAGGCCCGGAACGAACCGACGACGGAAACGGCCTGCGCCGATGCGGCCAAGAAGGCGGCGAAGGCGCAGACCAATGCGGCTCTGCTCGGCGGTGTGCTGTCGATGGCGGGGGGTCTTGGCGGTCTGGCTGGCAATGGTGGGGTCATTGCCGGCCAGGCCGCCTCGATCGGCGGCTCGGTTCTGCAGTCCCAGGCAACGAGCAGTGCCCGGGCCGGCATTGCGCAGGACTGTTATGGCTGAGCGGCGTTTCGCAGCCATGCGCCGGCTGGCCGGCGCGCTCGCACTTGCCGGCATGATCTTCGACAGCCCGCCTGCCTTGGCCCTGACAGCGCGGGATGCGTCGGCGGTCGTCGGCCTGATCGAGGCCTTGCAGCCCGAATTCGGTCAGTTCGCCTATGACGAGGAGATCGCCGCCGACTGGTACGAGCGCGATGCCGCGGACAAGGGCTTGATCGGCAGCGCCGGTTTCACCGCCGACAGCTGGAAGGTCGCGCTTGGAGAGACCATGCGCGGGTTCCTGGCGACGATGCCGGTCGCAGAACTCGATGCCATTTTCGCCAAGCTCAGAAATGCCATATCCGGCATGAGGGAGCTGACCGAGGCACAGAAGACGGAGACCATCGCCGCGATCGACGAAGAGGTCGAAGGCTTGATGGCCTTGCGGGCCGAGGGCGATCCCTTCGCCGATGTCGTCAGGCCGCTGACGCCAAAAATCCGCAGCCTCATCCTCGGCCCGGCGGTGGGGCAATAGGATGTTGGGCAACAGGAAACGGGTGGCCGGAAAAGCAACTCCGGGCGGGAGCCTTGAGGCCGAACATCGCGATATTTTTCCAGCCACGGCACGTGCCGGGCGAGGCAGCCCGATCGCGATGCTGATCTGCCTGCTGGCCTCCGGCTGCAGCCAGACGGCCGCCAGCCCGCCGATCACGCCAGACCAGCATGCGCAATTGGCGGAGTTGGCGGCCGGCCCGGACTCGCCGGCAGGCCTTGGCGAGGCCCTGGCTGCAGTCGAGGCGACCAGGAAAATGCGGGACTGCCGGGCGCGGATGAACGAGACGGTCGGGCAGATGAAGACGATGGGCGCCGTCAATGGCGCGGTCGGCGTCGCCGGTCGCATGGCGGGTCCGGGGGGCAAGACAGCGGCAAAAATGGTGGCGGTCGGCACTGCCAGGGTCGTGCGCGGCAAGCTCAGCCGCCAGATGCAATCGTGCTGAGACGATTGACGCGGTGCCTGGTCAGGCCGGCAGCGGCCGCCGTCCTTTCGCGGCGGCGGGCGTATCAGGCCTCGCCCCGGCATCTCGCGCGTGCGGCCCGATCGGCATGATTGCCGGAAATGGCGTCGCGCCAAAGGCAAACGTCCATTTGTAGCCGATCAGGCCATCCTCCGGCGTCGTGTGCTGGTCGTGATGGGCGAGCAGCTTGGCGCGGTCGGCGAGATCCTCCGCCTCGCGCCGCACCATTTCAGCCGTCTCCGGCCGCATCCGCCTGGAGAAGCTGACGAAGGTCGCTTCCTTGTCGATATGGGTGATGGCCCAGCCGATGAAATTCTTGTTGGTCATCTCGAACAGCGGCCCTGAGCGGCCCTTCGAAGTTCCACTGGATCGGCGTCTCGACCAGCAGTCTCGCCGAAAGACCCCGTCCGAGCGCGATCAGGCCGAGTTCCTCGAGATCGCGCAGATAGAGGAACATCGAAGCCTCGCTCAGGCCTTGCGAGCGCATGATGCCTTCGGGCGTGAACTTTTCTGACAGCATGACGAAGATGAACAGCAGCGCCGGCCGGCCGGCGAGCTTGCGCTCGACCTCCGGCGCGATGTGGTTGACCGGCCCAGGCCCCCGGTTCATCGAGCCGAGCACGTTTTCCAGTTCGACACCGGCCGCAGCGCAAATCTCCATCAGCCGGTCGAGCTTGCAATTGCGCTCATGGAAGATACGCTTCACCGTCGGTTCGGAAACGCCCATGCGTTCGGCCAGCGCGCGATAGGTGACGCCCTTCGCCTTCAACGTCCGCTTCAGCGCCTGGAAGATCAGACCGTTCATTGGATGCACCTCTTGCCGCTAGTTTCGTATCGATATTCGATACTAGCGGCGTCAGGCCTTTCCGAAAAGTATCGAAAGCCATAGCTCTGCCTCGTCATCTCAGGAGAGCAGTCATGAACACCCTCATCACCTCAACCTTTATCGCCGTCATCGGCATTGCCGCGGTGCCCGCCGCGGAGGCCGGCGAACTCTGGCGCGCCACCGGGCTCGAACAGCCGGAATCGGCCCTGTTCGACGCCGCTGACAATCGCATCATCGTTTCCAACATATCAGGCAATCCCGGCGAGGCCGACGGCAACGGTTATCTCTCCGTGCTGTCGCTGGACGGCAAGACGGTCACCCAGCACTGGACCGACGGCATGGACGCACCCAAGGGTATGGCGATCTCGGGCGGCAAGCTCTATGTCGCCGACATCACGAAAGTCCGCGTCGTCGACCTCGCCAGCGGCAAGCTGGTCGCCAGCATCTCGGTGCCGAACGCGGTCTTCCTCAACGACATGACATCGGACCAATCCGGCAAGGTCTATGTCACCGACATGCTGGCCGACGCCATCTACCGCATCGATGGCGACCGGCCGGAGCTGTTCGTCAAGGACGGGGGATTGGCTTCGCCCAACGGCGTCTTTGCCGATGGCGGCCGATTGATCGTCGCCTCCTGGGGCAAGGGCATCAAGCCCGACTTCAGCACGACGGAGCTTGGCGGCCTGCTGTCGGTCGACATCGCCAGCAAGGTGGTTTCGCCCTTGCCGGCTGCCCAGAAATTCGCCGATCTCGACGGCGTCGTAGCCATCGGCGACACCATCTACGCCACCGCCTACATGACCGGCACGCTCTACCGCTATCATGCGGGCGGCGCGCCGGAGGTGGTGGCGCAGTTCAAGCCGGGCAGCGCCGACATCGGCACCGATGGCAAGTCGATCCTTTATGTGCCGTTGATGAACGATGGCGAGGTTGTGGCGCTGAAGCTCGACTGAGAGCCATGGTCGGCGCCTCAGGGCAGAGCTGCGAGACGTTCGCAGCCGTGAGGGGAAAGTTCGTTCGTCGGCGATGATCACCAACTCGAACTCGCAGTGCGGCTAATTAACGACGTCTGGCCCGTTGCGGTCGTCTGTCATGCGACGACCCAAAGGATGTTCTTCACCGAAACTAAACCTCGACGTGACCACCGGTTTGGGTCGACCGATGTTTCAGCATCACGTCAGATAGGGTGTCGCGTACTGCTACCATTCGCTGATGCCAGTCGTTCTCCTTGTCGAGGACGATTGCACATTCACCCGCCTTTTTCCCTAGCAGGACCGAGTTGCTAAGCCGCGAAAAATACCATGTAGTAGCCGCAGCGTAGAAGATCGTGTGAGGCGAGTGCACTGAGGCTAGTTCGAAAATGGCGGGTGCGAACACCTCTTCTTGACCGAGCTTTCCGGACAAGATCGTCAGTGCAGCGGCTATATAGGACAGGTGTGAAGATTGCGAGAGTATCTCGTATTCTTTCCGACGCCATTTCGTCACCGCATCAATTTCGAAGGCGCGGGCGATGGTATCGGACAAACCGCGAGGAGCGGCGCAAAGCGGTGTTCACGTCGCGCCGTGCGTGAGTCAGCTCAACGTCAAGAAGTTGGCATTCAACAGGTGGACACCTTGTCCTGACAATGGCCACCGGCCGGCAAATCCCGGCCCCTACCCCGCCTCGATCTTCCCTTTCAGCTGCGCCCGCGCATCCTTGATCGAGGCGGCGTAGGTCACCAGCGGGCGCTTGACGCCGTGGGTGATCAGCATGCGTCGGATCTGCGGCGCGGCGCCTGATATGATGAAGCGGACACCGGCGCGTTTCGCCTTGTGGGCGGCGCCTTCGATGACGTTGGCCGCCGTCGAATCGAAGAACGGTACGGCCGAGCAGTCGAGGATGAAGTTCCTGCGCTGGTCGGCTATGCGGTCGAGCACGGTGCCGACGGTCGATGCGGCGCCGAAGAAGAAGGCGCCCGAAATGCGATAGACGACGGTGTCGGCGTCGGTCGCCTCGCTGGCATCGTAGGCGTTGGTGCTGTCGGCGACATCCTCCTGCACCAGCGGCTGATCGGCCTCGACCGCAATCGACTTGGCCATGCGGTCGATGAACAGGATCGACCCGAGCACGAAGCCGACGACGATGCCTTCGGTGAGATCGCGGAAGATGACGAGCAGAAAGGTCGCCATCAGCACCAGCGCATCGCCGCGCGAGGCACGCAGCAAGGTGGCGAAGGCCTGTTTCTCGAACATATTCCAGCACACGACCGCCAGCACGCCGGCCAGGGCGGCGAGCGGGATATAGCTGGCGAGCGGCGCCGCCACCAACATCAAGGCGAGCAGGATGGCGGCGTGGACGATGCCCGAAACCGGTCCGTGGGCGCCGGCCCGCACATTGGTCGCCGTGCGGGCGATGGTGCCGGTGGCGCAAATGCCGCCGAACAGGGCGGATGCGATGTTGGCGAAGCCTTGCGCCACCAGTTCGCAGTTGGAACGATGCCGGCGGCCCGTCATCCCGTCAGCGACCACCGCCGAAAGCAGCGATTCGATGGCGCCCAGCAAGGCGAAGGCAATGGTATCCGGTAGCACGTCAATCATCCTGTCCAGGCTGATCGGCGGCAAAGCGGGCATTTGCAGGCTGCGCGGTATACCGCCAAAGCGGGTGCCGATCGTCTCCGCCGGCAGCGCGAGAAGCGCCACGACCAGCGATGCCAGCCCGATGGCGATGAGCATTGCGGGCCATGTCGGTCGCCAGCGCTTCAGGCCAGCGATGGTGGCGATGGTCAACACCGCCACGAAGGTCGCCGCCGGGTTGATGGTGCCGGCCGCCTCGCCGACCGCGATCAGCTTCGGGACCAGCGGTCCCGGCTCCTTGCCGGCAAGCTTCAGCCCGAACAGTTCGACGATCTGTCCGGAAAAGATGATGACGGCGATGCCGGCGGTGAAGCCGACCGTCACCGGATAGGGAATGAACTTGATGTAGGTGCCGAGACGGAGATAGCCGATGGCGAGCAGGAAGACCCCTGCCATCATCGTTGCCAGCAGCAGCCCGTCAATACCGACCCGGGCAACCGTCGCGGCCACCAGCACGATGAAGGCGCCGGCCGGGCCGCCGATCTGGAAGCGGCTGCCGCCGAGCGCCGAAATGATGAAGCCGCCGACGATCGAGGTGTAGAGGCCGCGCTCGGGCGTGACTCCCGAGGCGATCGCGATGGCCATCGACAAGGGCAGCGCGACAATGGCCACCGTCAGCCCGGCAATGGCGTCCGCCTTGAAGTCGGCGAACGTGTAGCCCTCGCGCCAGACCGTCACGAGCTTTGGCATGAACAATTCGGAAAATGTCGGCTTTGCCGACTGGTGGGCCGACCTTTGGGCCGATCTGTGGGCCGGTTCATGCACTGCCCGCTGCGTCTGATCCATGGACTGCCTTTCGCACCCTGAAAGGCGGCGGGATCGTCGGCAGGGCTGTCGGCGGTCGCCGTCGCGACTTTATGCCGGCTCAGCCTTGGGATCCGGCGGCACGGCAGACTTGAGGCGCACGCCCCGGCCGCCGCGCTCGCTGGCCTGATTCTCGCCGATCAGCTCCACCCCGGCCTCGTCGAGGGCCTGGATGACCTTCATCAGCGTGTCGACCACGCCCCTGACCACGCCATCGCTCGCCTCCATGCGCTGGATAGTCGGAAGCGAAACGCCGGCGCGCTCGGCGAGCGTCTTCTGATCGATGCCGGCCAGCGCCCTTGCGGCGCGCATCTGCGCGGCAGTGATCATCGGCCGGAATCCCCGTCTGAGTCTGCAGGAGTAAGGTATAATATCATCATTCTGATGTTTCAAGCATTAGGATGAATGTTTGAGACGTAAGTAGCGGCGCCTGACTGGCCATTTTTTAGATACTTTCCCGGGATTGCGCGCTAAGGTCTTCCATCTGGGCAGGGAGTAACGCGGTTGAATATCTTCAAGACTTTCATGACATCGGCAGCCTTGCTGTCGGCGGTTTTCCTGTTGGCCGGCTGCGGGCACGGGCTGATCAACCGGCTGATCTAGTCTCCAGTCTCGCCGTCCGGGTGCTGCCCACGCCATCGCTGCCACGTCCGGGCAGCGAGCCAGCACAGCATCGCCCAGACGAAGCCGGCGCACCAGCCGGCCAGCACATCCGACGGCCAGTGGACGCCGAGATAGACGCGGCTGATGCCGACCAGCAGCGTCGTCAGCACCGCCAGCGACAGCACATAGATCTTCGTCGTTCGACCGGGCAGGAAGCGTGCCGCCAGCGCGCCGAGCGTCAGATAGGTCACCGCCGACAGCATGGCGTGGCCGCTGGGAAAAGACAGCGTCGTTTCGTTGACGAGATGCGAGACGAGTTCGGGGCGCGGCCGGTCGATTCCGGCTTTCAGCAGGCTCGACAGCACCTGACCGCCGGCCACCGCCACGAAGATGAAAAGGGCGGTCGCCGGCCTGCGGATAAGCAGGAGATAGACGATTACCGCCGTCACGATCAGCACCAGCACGCTGCCGCTGCCAAGGCTTGTGACGTCGCGCATCGCCCCTTGCAGCCACAGCGGGCCGATCGGGCTGTCAGGCCGCCCCGCCTGGCGGAAGGCGAGCAGTATTTCGGTGTCGAAGGCGTGCGGGGTGGTGGCGCGCGCCATCTCCATCAGCTCCTCGAATCCCCAAAGGCCGGCCGCGATGACCAGGCCGGCCAGCAGCACCGGGAATTCGACCCGGTTGAACAAAGCGTTCGCGGCATTCTTCATCGGCAATCCGCCCGTTACAGCCGGCCTTGCAGATAGGGTCCGAGCGTGATCAGCGCCACTGCGGCGATCGCCAGCATGATGCCGGTCGCCTGCAGCGCGTTGACGCGCTCGCCGAAGAAGACCAGTGCCACGACGTTCACCGAGACCAGCTGGATGACGGCAGACAGGCTGAACGACACCGACATGCCGAATTCGCGGATCAGCCGCAGCATGATCAGATTGCCCAGCGAATAGAGCGCCAGCGTCAGCGCGATCTTGCCAAGGCTCGGCGCCAGGCCCCATTGCTTGGCGGCTGTCGCCGCCAGCAGGAAAATGACCGTTGAAAAGCCGAGCTGCAGCAGTCCCGAAAAACTCAACGTTCCGTCCCCTCTCGAAGCGGCTCCCGCCGCATGTGTCGCGGACGTTGTTTCCGAAGCGCGCCGGGACGTCAAGCGCTCGACCAAACGAAGCTCTTGGCAATGGCAAGACGGAGGCTCAATGTACCGACATCGTCCAGCCAGTCGATTGAAGGGCGGTCAGGGGTTCATGATTCGTATTCTGCAGAACTTGACGCGACGCTGGAGCGAACTCTCTCTTGCCTTGCAATTCGTCGTTGCCGGCGGTTTTGGCCTGCTGGCCGTCATGCTGGTGGTGGGCGCCTGGGTGACGGCGCAGATCAGAGAGGGCGTCATCCGCAATTCGGCCGCCACGACGGCGCTCTATGTCGACAGCGTGATTGCGCCGCTGCTACCCGACTTGCGCAAGGAGCAGGAGCTCAGCGATTCCGTCAAGCAGGCGCTGGACGAGACGCTTGGCCAGGGCGCGCTCGGCAAGCGCCTCGAATCGTTCATGCTCTGGCGCCGCGACGGGACGGTCCTCTATGCCAAGGAGACGGCCCTGATCGGCCGCCGCTTCGCTCCGAGCGACAATCTGCGTTCCGCTTTCCAAGGCAATGTCGTCGCTGAATTCAATACTTTCGATGAGGATGAGAGCGAGGAGAAGGCGACCGGCTTGCCATTGCTGGAGATCTACAATCCCGTGCGCGAGCCCTGGTCGGGCGAGGTGGTGGCGGTTACCGAGTTCTATGAGATCGCCGACGATTTCCAGGCCACCCTGGCTTCCGCTCTGTGGTCGAGCTGGCTGATCGTGGCCGGCGCGACCCTGGCGGCATTCCTGCTCCTGTCGGGCATCGTCCTGCGCGGCAGCCGCACCATCGACGACCAGCGTGGGGCGCTGCGCCGCCAGGTGTCGGAACTGCAGGGCCTGGTGGCGCAAAACAGTGCCTTGCGACTGCGCGTGCAACAGGCCTCGCGCCGCGCCACCGCGCTCAACGAAAGATATCTGCGCCGCATCGGCGCCGACCTTCATGACGGCCCGGCCCAACTCGTGGCCCTGGCGGCGCTGCGCATGGACAGCCCGATATTTTCCAGCGATGGCCATTCGGGCGCAAGCCGCTCGACCGAGGTCACGATGATTCGCAAGACGCTGGAGGATGCGATGCGCGAAATACGCGGCATCTGCACCGGCCTTGTCCTGCCGCAGATCGAGACGGCTGCCGCAACCGACATTCTGCGGCTGGCCGTCAAGGAACACGAACAGAGGACGGGAACGTCGGTGACGCTGACGCTGGCCGGACAGTTGCCTGAACCCGGCGCCTCCGAGAAGATCAGCATCTATCGTTTCGTCCAGGAAGGGCTGAACAATGCCTATCACCACGGGCTAGGCAAGGATCAGGCGGTGAGTGCCGGGATGAAAGGTGGCAGGCTTTTTGTCGAAGTGTCGGACCGCGGGCCGGGTTTCGATCCGACGGCACGGGTCGAAGGCCTCGGGCTCGCCGGCCTCAGGGAACGGGTCGAAAGTATTGGCGGACAGTTCGAAACCTTGACCGGGCCGCAAGGTACGCGTTTGGTGATCCGTCTGTCGGTCGAGGAGCAAGCATGACTGGGACCATTCGCATCGCCATTGTCGACGATCATCCCCTCTTTCGCGAAGGTGTGACGCGCAGCCTGTCGGAGATCGGAGGCTTCGAGATGGTTGGCGAGGGCGCCACGGCGCAGGATGCCGAACGCCTCGCCGCGACGATGCGGCCCGACATCTTGCTGCTCGACATCTCGATGCCGGGCGGCGGGCTGAGCGCGGTCGCAAGCATCCTCGCCAACCATCCCGCCCAGAAGATCGTCATGCTGACCGTTTCGGAGGCCAATGCCGATGTAACCAAGGCGCTGAACGCAGGGGTGAATGGCTATGTCCTCAAAGGCGTCGGGTCACGCGGCCTCGCCGACATCCTGCGCAATGTCGCAGCCGGCGAAAGCTATCTCTCGCCGACACTATCGGCCCGGCTGCTTTCGGATCTCCAGTCCCAGCAGCCGACCGACGGCTTGGCGGAACGGCTGCGGCAGCTCACCGATCGGCAAACGGAAATCCTGCGGCTGGTGGCGGAGGGGCTGAGCAACAAGGAAGTCGCCTTGCGGCTTGAGTTGCAGGAGAAGACCGTCAAACATCACATGACCGGAGTGCTGTCGAAGCTCAATGTGCGAAATCGCACCGAAGCGGCCTTGATGATGCGTGAGTGGCGCGACCGCGACAGGCCCTCCTAAAGCATTTCACCGTTTCACGGAAACGGCGAGCTGCTCTAACTCTTTGTTTTGACGCAATTCCCAAGGGAAAAGCGCTACGCGCATTTCCCGGGAAAACCGCTTCACACTTTTTCTAGAATTGCTCTGGGCAGGTCCGAAGAAATGCGCAGCGGTTTCCCGTCCCGGATTGCGCAAAAGCGCGTCGCGCCTCGGGACCGCAGCCATTGCGGTGCCGAAAACCGGGACGACGCCGGCCGGAAACGAGGTCACCTCCGCCGGGGGGCGGCGGAGGTGACGTGCAAAGCTGACCGTTGCCTGTTGGCCAGCTTCACAAGGCCTTGAGACGATTGGCATCGGCCGGCGTGGCCTGGCGGTCGATGATCGTGCGACCGAGAGCGTCTTTCATGCTGAAACGACCGTTCTCGAGCTTTTCCGTTATGCCGTCGGGATGCCTGACTGTGATCTTGTTGCCGGTCACGTCGACCTTGTCACCGGTCTTTGCATTGACATGGCTCCCGCTCTTACCCTGACTGGATCCTGATTTGCCGTTGTTGCCACTGTTGCCGCTGTTGCCGTTATTCCCATTGCCGTTGCCGCTGTTCCCGCTATTGCTTCCGCCGGAATTGCCGCCGTTGCCGCCCCCACTGTTGCCTCCGCCCCCACCGCCACCGTTGCCGCCGCCACCCTTGCCGGCGTATGCGCTGGCGGTGTGGATGCCGGAAACGGAGCCGTCCAGGACAATTTGATAGGGCGCAATCGTCAACACCAGCGCCGCTGCCGATTTGAGCGCCAGCCGGCAACAACGGGTCGTGACCGATCTGTGCATTCTGATCTCCGACGACTGAGCCCGGCGCGCCCCACCCCAACGTTGCAGTGCAACCAACATTGCCGAAAGACGCGGCGCCCGGAAGCGACCTCCGACCGTTGCGGTTGTCAACCAGGACCATTGCAAGCGCAAGGTTGGACTAAAGTCCCAAGTATATGCTACATTAGCTTCGCATGAACGGCGCCGTGACCGCCATCGCTAAACGGGAGACTGGCTTTCCCGATGCCTGACGACGGCAGACGCCGAACATCAAGTCACCTCCGCCGGGGGCGGCGGAGGTGACTTGTCGAGGGTGCAGTTGCCCGTTGATCTGTTTTTTGCAAACGACTGATGTCGTCCGCCGTCGCAGGATGCGCGGCCAAGATGCCGCCTAAGGTCTCCTTTCATCTCGAACCGGCGATTCTGGAGCAGTTCACGGTCTGCGGGAATGCTTAGCCAGCGCTGCGCGCAATGCCTGTCGCGTCTGAAAGGTCTCCCGATGTCACGAAAATGTGATCCGGCGATTATAAGGGGGTCAAACAGGTACCCACGCTCCAGCCAATCCAACAGCCAGAGGCAAGCCATGACTGACCTTCGCTCCCCCGACACTCGATTCCGCACCAGCCTGCTCGAGGAAAACGACGGCCCGGCCATCAACGCTTCCGACAACCGCACCATGGGCGAGATCATCGCCGCGCGGTTCTCGCGCCGCGGCTTCCTCAAGGGTTCGCTGGCTGTCTCGGCCATCGCCGCCACCGTCAGCCCGCTGGCGCTGATCAGCGCCGACGAGGCCCGGGCCGCTGAAGGCTCGGCCTTCACGTTCGACGAACTCGAGGCCGGCATCGACGACAAGCACCATGTCGCGCCGGGTTACGACGCCGATGTCTTGCTGCGCTGGGGCGATCCGCTGTTTGCCGATTCGCCCGACTTCGACCCGACGAAACAGTCGGCCGAGGCCCAGGCGAAACAGTTCGGCTACAACAACGATTATGTCGGCTACATCCCGGTCGACGGCTCGGCCGAACATGGCCTGCTGGTGGTCAACCACGAATACACCAATCCGCATCTGATGTTCCCGGGCATCGTGAAGATCGTCGAGAAGGACGGCAAGAAGTCGGCCGAAGTCGCACCCCTCTCGAAGGAGCAGGTCGATGTCGAGATGGCAGCTCACGGCGGCACCATCGTCGAGATCCGCAAGACATCAGGCAAATGGCAGGTGGTGCGCGACGGCAAGCTCAATCGCCGCATCACCTCCAACACCGAAATGGCGCTGTCCGGTCCGGTTGCCGGCCATGACCGCGTCAAGACCAATGCCGATCCGTCCGGCACCAAGGTGTTCGGCACGTTCAACAATTGCGCCGGCGGCGTCACGCCCTGGGGCACCTATGTGATGGCCGAGGAGAACATCCATGGCTATTTCTCCGGCGAGTTGCCGGAAGGCCACAAGGAAGCCGCGAACTACAAGCGTCTCGGCATTCCCGAAGGCGCCTATGAATGGGCGGCGCATTACGAGCGTTTCGACCTCGCCAAGGAGCCCAATGAGGCCAACCGCTTCGGCTGGATCGTCGAGGTCGATGTCAACGACCCGACCTCGACGCCGAGGAAGCGCACCGCCATGGGCCGCTTCAAGCATGAGGGCGCCGAATCGATTGTCGCCAGGGACGGCCGCGTCGTCTTCTATCTCGGTGACGACGAGCGCTTCGACTATGTCTACAAGTTCGTGACCAAGGCCGCGTTCGATCCGAACGATCATGCCGCCAACAGGGACCTGCTCGATGATGGCACGCTGCATGTCGCCAGGTTCGCCGAAGATGGCACGGTCGAATGGCTGCCGATCGTCTTCGGCCAGGGACCGCTGACGGCTGAAAACGGTTTCACTGGCCAGGCCGACGTGCTGATCGAGACGCGCCGCGCCGCCGACCTGCTCGGTGCCACCAAGATGGACCGCCCCGAAGACATCCAGCCCAATGCCGTCAACGGCAAGGTCTATGTCATGCTGACCAACAATTCGAAGCGCAAGGCCGATCAGGTAGACGCCGCCAACCCCCGCGCCGAAAACGCCTTTGGCCACATCATCGAGATCGCCGAGGACGGCGGTGATTTCACCGCCGCCAAGGGCAAGTGGGAAGTGCTGCTGAAATGCGGTGATCCGGCGGTTGCCGATGTCGGCGCCACCTTCTCGACGGCAACGACGGCCAATGGCTGGTTCGGCATGCCCGACAATTGCGCGGTCGATTCGGCCGGGCGTCTCTGGGTCGCGACCGACGGCCAGGGCCCGAAAGCCACCGGCCGCACGGATGGTCTGTGGGCGGTGGACACGGAGGGGGCGGCGCGGGCGACCTCGAAACTGTTCTTCCGCGTGCCGATCGGCGCCGAAATGTGCGGTCCGCTGTTTGCGCCCGACGACCAGACCGCCTTCGTCGCCGTCCAGCATCCGGGCGATGGCGGCGAGGACTGGGAAGCGTTCGGCCGCCCGTCCTACTATGAGGATCTGTCGACGCGCTGGCCCGACTTCAAGCCCGACATGCCGGTGCGGCCGTCGGTGGTCGCCATCACCAGACAGGGCGGCGGCAAGATCGCGGTCTGATTGCCCTCCAGCATGGGGCGCAGCAGCGGAGCAGATTTGCACCGCTGTCGCCCTTTGATGTCGCGGCATAGGGTGAAGTTGGTCAAGCCTCGGGAAAGATTGGCAATTTAAGCATGGCGCCCTAGATCTTCATCAGGAGATCGCCATGTCGAAGTCCGTCTATGACCGTGGCTTGCTCAAGCCAGCCGATATCGCCAAGCTGCAGCGCGTGTTCGACGAGGCCTGCCGGCGGCGCGAGGCACATCCCGATTCCGCCGACGCGCGGGAAATCGCGCTTAACCTGCTCGCCCTGCACAATGCCGGCATGGTGGAAGAGGACATGCTGATGGAGGCCGTCGGTTTCCGGCGGCTGGAACCCAAATCAGCGTGATGCGCCGGGTTGGTGCGAGGCCGACCCTGCAATCCGTTTGGCGATCGCCTTGGCCAGGATGCCGGCATTGGCGAAGCAGCCGCGAATGCTCGGCCGCATGCCGGTGAACCACAGACCGGGCAATTTCGGATCGGCTTGCCCGCCGTTGAAGAGCGGAACGCCCTTGGCGTCGAGCACGCCGAGCTTGCCGACCACCGGCTCCAGCCCGGTGCGGTAGCCTGTCGCGGCAATGACGATGTCAGGATAGATCAGGCTGCCATCGGCCAGGATCACGCCGTCACGGGTGAATTCCCTTATGCCGGGTACGACGGTGATCTTGCCGGCCTTTATGGCGCTGACGGCGCCGTCGTCGGCGGCGATCGCGGTGTAATCCGAGGTCAGGCGGCTGGCGCCGCCCGCAGGCGCGGGCGGCAGGCCGAATTTGGTCAGGTCGCCGAAAGCCAGGCGCTGCGTCGCCGACATCACCGCGTCGGCGACCCGCAACGGCAAGCGAGCCATGAACGGCGAAAGCCGGTGCACGGCGATCTTGCCGATGCGCTTGGGCAGCAGGGCGGGACCGCTGCGGGCCGACAGCCAGATGGCGGCCGTGTCTATGCCGGCCAGATGATTGAGCGCATCGAAACCCGAATTGCCGGCGCCGACGACCAGCACTTTCTGGCCCGCATAGGCCTGTGCGTCACCGAAATCCGCCGAATGGATGATGCGCCCGACGAAATCCTTCATGCCTTTCCATTCGGGAATGAACGGCTGCCTGTCGCGGCCGGTGGCGACGACGACATTGCGGGCCAGCCGCAGGCCAGCGCTGGTCCGTACCGCCCAGTGATCGCCCTTGAAGGCAATCTCTTCGACAGCGACGCCAAACTGCACCGGCAGCCGGTTTTCCTCCCTGAAATCATTCATGTGGCGGATGACGACCGTCCGGTGCGGAAAGGCGGGGGTGCCGGGGGGATAGGGGAGACCAGGCAGCGAAGAAAGATCGCGGTGGGTGTTGAGATGCAATTGCTGGTGCCGCCGGTGCCATGGCTCAGCCAACCGGCTTTCCTTTTCCAGGATCGCCGTCGGCACGCCGGCGTTCATCAAGGCGTGCGCGACGGCCAGCCCGGCAGCACCGGCGCCGACGACGATTGCCGGCTCGACCTTGGCCGGCAGATCCACAACCGATCTGATTGTCGTATCAGTCATTCACTCGAATCCCGTTCGACGCCAGGCTGGCAGGACGCTGTAACCGTTTGATCCCGCGCAGGATCCCTGCAGCAAACCGCGGCCGAAATTTCGAGCGATGCGAATTAGCTCCGTACGCCGGGCCGCGGTTGCGCTCTATATGGCATATGCGCGATATCAACGGTAATCAGGTCGCGGCAATGTGATTGATTCGAGGCTCGGGGTGGCTGGCGGGTCTCGGTTATCCCCACGCGCATGCCCGAAATCGACTCCGATTTCGAGTCATGCGCAGAATCAAAGTGTTACAGCACCTTGGCGCGTCCTGGACGGCCGGCGCTGTAGGCGGCACGCGGAATCTCGACCATGCCCTCCTTGCGGTTCTATTTCGACAAGATCCTTGAGGCCGCCGCGCCCGAGGTCGAGCGGCAGGCGCTGACCCATGTCGAACGCCTGGCACTGGTGCGCCGCTATGGCGACTTCTCGCTCGCCTATTCCACCGCCGTGCAAGGCAAGCTCTCCTATTTCGGCGACGCCGACGGCTACATCGCCTTCGGTACCAAGATGAAGCACCATTTCGCGCTCGGCGACCCGGTGGCGGCTCCGGCGCGTCGGGCCGATTACATCAAGCGCTTCGTCGAGACCGCCGGCAGCCCGTGGTTCGTGCAGGTCGGCGAGGAAACCGCACGCGTGCTGGCCGGCCTTGGCTACAAGGTCAATCGCCTCGGCATCGACACCCGCCTCACCCTGCCCGAGCATGATTTTTCCGGGAAGCGCAACGAGACCGTGCGCTACTCCGAGCGCTGGCTGCTGAAGAAAGGCTTTTCGTTCGACGAGGACAAGCGCACGATTTTTCTGGATGAAATTGCCCGGCTTTCGGAAAACTGGCGCGGCGACCGCATCGTCAAGCGCTGGGAGATGGGCTTTCTCAACCGCCACTTTGCCGACCATCTCGGCACCGACATGCGCCGTTTCGTCCTGCACGGTCCCGACGGCGGACTGGTCGCTCTGCTCGACTTCGACCCGCTGTGCCGCAACGGAAAGGTCATCGGCTACACGACGGCCTTCAAGCGCAAGCATATCGACGCTTCGCCGCATGCCGAAGTCGGCCTGACCAAATTCGCCGTCGATCGTTTTCGCGAAGAGGGCATCTCGGTGGTCACGCTCGGCCTGTCGCCGATGCTCGATATCGGGCCAAGCGGCTTTGCCGAAAGCGATTTCTGGCGCAATGCCTTCCAGCGCGCCTACGATTCGCCCTGGGTCAATCGCCGCAGGTTCAACCTGCAGGGCCAGGCGGCCTTCAAGCGCCGCTTCCACGGTGTCGAGGAGCCGGTCTACATCGCCTTCCGCAAGGGGACGTATGTCGAGATGCTGGGGTTGCTGCGGCTGGTCAAGGCGATCTAGATCTATCGATATTCAGGTGAGGCCGGCCTGCAAATGGCGGCTTCCTGCGCTTCCGGTGCTCACGTACGAAAAGTACGCTCCGCTCCGGTTCTCGGAATCCGCCATTTTCGACTCGGCCTGACCTGAATCTCAACAGACCTGGCGGCGTCCTGCCGTCAATTCCTCAACCGATACCCTGTCCTGAAGATCCAGGCGACGATCGTTATACAGATCAGCAGGAAGACGACCGTCATGCCGAGGCTGACGCCGACCGAGACGTCGGACTTGCCGTAGAAGCTCCAGCGGAAACCGCTGATCAGATAGACGACCGGGTTGAACAGCGTGATCGTGCGCCAGACCTCGGGCAGCATGTTGATCGAATAGAAGCTGCCACCGAGGAAGGTCAGCGGCGTGATGATCAGCAGCGGAACCAGTTGCAGCTGCTCGAAACTCTTCGCCCAGATGCCGATGATGAAGCCGAACAGGCTGAAGGTCACCGCCGTCAGCACCAGGAAGGCGAGCATCCAGAACGGATGCAGGATGGTGAGCGGCACGAACAGCGAGGCGGTGGCCAGGATGATCAGGCCGAGGATGATCGACTTGGTCGCGGCACCGCCGACATAGGCGATGACGATCTCCAGATAGGAGACCGGCGCCGACAGAAGCTCGTAGATCGAGCCGACGAATTTCGGGAAATAGATGGCAAAGGAGGCGTTGGAGATCGACTGCGTCAACAGCGATAGCATGATCAGACCCGGCACGATGAAGGCGCCGTAGCTGATGCCGTCGATCTCGGTGATGCGCGAGCCGATGGCCGAGCCGAAGACGACGAAATACAGCGACGTCGAGATGACCGGCGAGACGATGCTCTGCAGCACGGTGCGGAAAGCACGTGCCATTTCCATCCGGTAGATCGCCCATACTGCGCGAAGGTTCATGGCTCCCTCCTCACCAGATTGACGAAGATCTCCTCGAGCGAAGAGTTTTGCGTGTCGATATCGCGGAACTGGATGCCGCCGGCCTCGAGATCGCGCATCAACGAGGCGACGCCGGGCCGCTCGGCCTGGTTGTCATAGGTGTAGGTCAGCTGCCCGCCATCGGGCGACAATTCCAGCGCATAGCGCGAGAGCGCCTCGGGAATGGCCGTCAGCGGATTGCGCAGTTCCAGCACCAGCCGCTTGCGGCCGAGCTTGCGCATCAGTTCGGCCTTGTTCTCGACCAGGATGATCTCGCCGCGGTTGATGACGCCGACGCGGTCGGCCATCGCTTCGGCTTCCTCGATATAGTGCGTGGTGAGGATGATGGTGACGCCGTCCTCGCGCAGCCGGCGCACCATCGCCCACATGTCCTGGCGCAGCTCGACGTCGACGCCGGCGGTCGGCTCGTCGAGGAACAGGATGCGCGGCTCATGCGACAGCGCCTTGGCGATCATCAGCCGGCGCTTCATGCCGCCCGACAGGGTGATCGCCTTGGCGTCCTTCTTGTCCCACAGTGAGAGATCGCGCAGCACCTTCTCGACAAAGCCGTGGTTGGCCGGCTTGCCGAACAGGCCACGGCTGTAATTGACCGTCGCCCAGACGCTCTCGAAGGCATCGATGGTCAGTTCCTGCGGCACCAGCCCGATCAGACCGCGCGCGGCGCGATAATCCTTGTTGATGTCGTGGCCGTCGACGGTGACGGTGCCCGACGAGCGGTTGACGATGCCGCAGACGATCGAGATCAGCGTCGTCTTGCCGGCGCCATTGGGCCCAAGCAGCGCGAAGATTTCGCCGCGCTGAATGTCGAGATTGACTTCCTTGAGCGCGGTAAAACCGGTGGCGTAGGTCTTGGAGACCCCGGAAATGGACAGGATGGAAGGCATGGATGAAAACGGCTGCTTGAAAGAGGTCCCCTGATATAGGCCGAATGTCGGTGCTTGCAACCGCAAGTCAATGCCCTGCTGACAGTTCTCGACAATCGTTGCCGGCCGGCCATTGCAGGTGCGGCGCACAGGCCCGGAGTTGCGCGGCATGCAACCGGGAAAATTGTCCTGTGGCGTTCAGCCTCGCGGCAGGACGCCGCTTTGACCTGAACTCGCTTCGGGCCTATTCTTCGCGAGTATTTGCAGCAGCCGGAGCCCATCATGGACCCGCTCATACTTTCGCGTATCCAGTTCGGCGCGAATATTTCATTCCACATTCTATTTCCGACGATCACCATTGCGCTGGGTTGGGTGCTGCTGTTCTTCAAGCTGCGCTACAACGCGACCAACGATTCCGCCTGGATGCGCGCCTATTTCACCTGGGTGAAGGTGTTCGCGCTGTCCTTTGCCATGGGCGTGGTTTCGGGCGTCACCATGAGCTTCCAGTTCGGCACCAACTGGCCGGGCTACATGGAAAAGGTCGGCAACATCGCCGGGCCGCTGCTGGCCTACGAGATCCTCACCGCCTTCTTCCTCGAAGCGGCCTTCCTCGGCATCATGCTGTTCGGCTTCCGCCGCGTTTCCAACCGCATCCACACGCTGGCGACGGTGCTTGTCGCCGGCGGCACCACCGTCTCGGCGTTCTGGATCATCGCGCTCAATTCCTGGATGCAGACGCCGGCCGGCTTCGAGATGCGCGACGGCGTGGCGCATGCGGTCGACTGGTGGGCAATCATCTTCAACCCGTCGATGCCCTACAGGCTGACCCACATGCTGCTGGCGTCCGGGCTGACGGTGTCGTTCCTGATCGCTGGCCTGTCGGCGCTGCGCTATCTCACCGGCGACCGTTCGGAATCGATGTGGAAGGCGCTGCGCACCGGCGTCTTCACGGCCGCGATCCTGATCCCGATCCAGATCTTCGCCGGCGACCAGCATGGGCTGAACACGCTGGAGCACCAGCCGCAGAAGATCGCCGCCATGGAAGCCAACTGGAACACCGGCCCCAACGTGCCGCTGGTGCTTTTTGCGCTTCCCGACGAGGCCGCGAAGGAAAACAAATTCGAGATCGCCATTCCCGACGGCGCCAGCCTGGTGCTGCGGCACTCGACCAGCGGTGTCGTGCCGGGACTGAACGATTATCCCGGCAACCATCCGCCGGTCTTTCCGGTGTTCTGGGGTTTCCGCGTGATGGTCGGCACAGGCATATTGATGCTGCTCGTCTCGTGGTCGGCCGCCTTCTTCCTCAAGCGCCGGCACAGCCTGCCGAAGCCGCTCGCCATGCTGATGGTACCGATGGCGCTGTCGGGCTGGCTGGCAACGCTGGCCGGCTGGTACACCACCGAAATCGGCCGACAGCCCTGGCTGGTGACGGGCGTGCTGAAAACGGCAGACGCGGTCGGCCCGGTGGCGGGCAGCCATGTCGCGCTGACGCTGGCGACCTACCTCGTTCTCTATGTGCTTTTGCTGATCGCCTATCTCGGCGTGCTGGTGCACCTGGCGCTGAAGGCGGCGAAGGACGGCGATTCATCGCCGTTGCCGGGCGTCATGAACGCCGCCATGTCGCAGCCGGCGGCTGGCGAGTAGGAGAAGAAGATGAGCTTCGACTGGCCAACCGCGCTTCCCCTCATCTTCGCCGGCCTGATGGGCCTCGCCATCCTGATCTACGTCATTCTCGACGGTTTCGATCTCGGCATCGGCATCCTGTTCGCCGCCGCCGAAGACGCCGAACAGGATACGATGATCGCCGCGATCGGCCCGTTCTGGGACGCCAACGAAACCTGGCTGGTGCTGGCCGTCGGCCTGCTGCTGGTCGCCTTCCCGCTGGCGCATGGCGTCATCCTGACGGCGCTCTACATTCCGGTCTTCGTGCTTTTGCTCGGGCTGATCCTGCGCGGCGTTGCCTTCGATTTCCGCGCCAAGGTGCCAGCTGGCCGGAAGCATCGCTGGAACCGTATTTTCTTCCTGGGTTCGCTCATCGCCTCGCTGGCGCAGGGCTACATGCTGGGTGTCTATGTGCTCGGCCTCGATGTCGGCCTCGGCGGCATGGCGTTCGGCGTGCTGGTGGCGTTCTGCCTTGCCGCCGCCTACGCGGCGATGGGCGCTGCCTGGGTGATCTACAAGACCGAAGGCGAGCTGCAGAAGAAGGCGGTGCGCTGGCTGCGCACGACGCTGGTGCTGACCGCGCTCGGCATGGCGGCAGTGTCGCTGGCGACGCCCTTCGCCAGCCCGCGCATCTTCGACAAATGGTTCGTCTGGCCGGAGATGCTCTATCTGTCGCCGCTGCCGATCCTGTCGGCACTGCTGTTCCTGTGGCTGTGGCGGCAGACCTTCCATCTGCCGAAGCCCGACGACCGCCATTCACTGACGCCGTTCCTGACGCTGGCGGCCATCTTCGCGCTTGGCTTTGCCGGCCTCGCCTGGTCGTTCTACCCGTTCGTGGTGCCGGATCGCCTGACCATCTGGCAGGCAGCCTCGGCACCGGAAAGCCTAGCCATCATCCTGGCCGGCACCGTGGTCGTGCTGCCGATCATCATCTTCTATTCCTTCTATGCCTACCGGGTGTTCGGCGGCAAGGCGACCGACCTGACCTACGATTGATCCGCTCCACCTCTTTGACGCAAAAGCGCCATGCGCTTTCCCCAGGAAGGGCTGCTTTCAGATCAGCCCGGAATCGCGCGCGGCAGCTGTGGCCTCGCCACGCGAGATGGCATCCAGCTTACCCAGAACCGCGGAGACATGGTGATCGACGGTTTTTGGTGAAATGGTCAGATGCTCTGCGATCCGCTTGTTGGAGAAGCCGCGCTCGATCAGTTGCAGCACTTCCATCTGGCGTTGGGTCAGGCCGGCGCTGTTGGCGCGCGTGGTCTGGCGCGGCCCCCGGGCGATGCGAATGACGCCGTTGCGCCGCATGATTTCGCGCACATGGCTCGCAACCGGCTTGGCTCCAAGGGTCTCGAATATCTCGAGTGCCGCACGCTGCGCCGGCTCATCGCCCTGGGCGAGCGCGAGCGCACGTTCATAAGGTGCGTTGAGATCCGCCCAGACCGCGGCCGCCCCTTGCCAGTCGCCAGCCAGGAGCATTCGGTACGGCGCGGCCATGCCGGCCGTATCCCCCGCGTCGCTACCGGCGGAGAGGATCTGGCGCCAGCTGGCCAGTTCGGCAAACATAGCCCGCGTCGGCGACAGGGTCTCGGCAAGGTCGATCAGCCGCAGCGCCTCGGCGATTTCCGCCTCGCCGAGCCATGCCTGCTCGGCGACGATGGCGGCGTACGGCAACAGCCGCTGCAATTCGGCTCCCCTTTCCAGGAACCGATTCATTTCCGCCAGCAGCGGCTCGGCCGAAGGATCTCCGCGCCGAAGACGCAGTTTCACCAGGGCCACCAAAGCGGGATAGCGGACCAGCGCCGTCGCCTGGTCATTGCTTATGACATCCAGAGCCTCGGCGGCAGCTTCGTTCCAGTATCCCTGACGCAACAACAACTGTGCCCGAACCCCACGCATATAGTCACGCCAAGTCGCCAGATCGTTGTCGACGCAATAGTCGATGCCGCGATCGAGGAAGGATTGAGCCTGGCTGTAGCCCAATTGGTTGATCTCGCCACAGGCGCAATTGGTGAAGGCACGCGCGGCGTGCTCCTGAAAATTCTGCTCCAGCGCGATTTCAAGGCTGCGGGCGAGATGCAGCCGGCTGCTGGCCAGATCCAGCCACTGCTCGGCGGCGCCGACATTGTTGAGCGCGTGACAAACGACATCCTGCCGGTCCAGCTGCTCGGCAAGCTCGATCGCCCTGCCGCCCAGCGACAGGGTCTCGTCGAGCCTCTCGGCCAGCATCGCCAGCTGCGAAAGGTTCGAATAGGCCATGGCAAGTTCGGCACTGGCGGGAACTGCCTCCAGCAACGCGACCGCCTGGGCGCCGAACAGGTCGGCTGCCGGGCGGTCGCCCAACAGATAGGCGAAGCGCGATAGCCACCTGAGGCTGTCGCCTTCCTTCAGCGTGTTGCCAAGCGCCTTTTGCAACGCGCGGGCTTGTTCCTGCGCCTTGATGGCCTCGTCAATGCGGGCGATCAAGTGACACTCGAAGGCATACTGCTCGTAAAGTCCGGCGCGTTCTTCCACGGGCAAGGTGTCGGCCTGCCGCAAGGCGACCTCATAGTAGCCGGCGGCGTCGCGATGGGCGCCGACACGCGAAGCCTCGCGCGCGGCGATCGGCGCGAATTCGCGCACCGCCTCGAAATTGTGCGCTTCCACGGCGTGATGGACCAGGCGTGCGGTGGCGACGCCGCCGTTTTCAAGCAGCGCCGACAGCGCGCGCTGGTTGAACAGTCTCCTGTAACTTGTCGTCAGCATCATCTCGATGGCGCGGCGTGCGATTTCATGGCGGAAGGCATAGCCATCGCCCAGATCGTCGAGCAGCCCATTCGACACACATTCTGCCAGCTGTCCGGCGCTGGCGACGCCGCACAGGCCCTGCAGAGCCCAAGCATCGGCCCGCCTGGGAAACACCGACACCGCGTCGAGCATCGAGCGGGCACCGGCGGACAGCCGTTCGGCCCGCGCCACAACGGCGTCCCGCACGCTGGCCGGCGGCGTCATCTCATTGTCGGCGCACAGGAGCTCGGTGACGAAGAAGGCATTGCCGGCGGTGACCCGGTAGATGGCGTCGCCATCGCGGCCGGCAGCGCTGGCGAGCGACAGGACGGCCGCCTCGCTCAACAGCGGCACGTCGATACGGGCAACGTTGCCCGACGGAATTTCACCCAGCGCCCGGCGCACACGCGCCTGTCCTTCGCTGCGGTCGGTGCGCGCCGTCAACAGGACCAGGATGTGGGTGTTGGCGATGCGCCGGCCAAGAAAGCGGACGAAATCGAGCGTCGCGTCGTCCGCCCAATGCAGATCCTCGATTACCAGAAGCGTCGGCTGGGTCCTTGTCTCGAACACGTCGAGGGCACCGGAGAACAGTGGCAGCCGCTGACCCTGCCTGGCGTCGATCGCCTGCGGCATCGCCCATTGCGCCTCGCGGGCGAGGTCATAGAGCGGTCCGAGCGGATCGGGGATCGACAGGTCCTCGCAGGCGCTGCGCAAGATGCGCGTAGCCTTGGCCGCGCCGGCGACGAAGGCCTCGACCAGTGCGGTCTTGCCGGCGCCGGCCTCGCCCGACAACGCCGCCACGCTGCCGCGACCACGCGCGGCTTCGGCGAGAAGTCCGTCAAGCTGCTCCAGCTGTGTCTGCCGTTCCAGAAGCATGATCGTCCGCTTTTCGTGATCCGGGTCGCTGCCGCACCCCGCTTTCGTCAGGCAGGATAGCGCGGCCCGGTATCGGCTTTGTGGCTCCAGCAGTGAACGCCGTTAACATGGGGAATCGTCCCACGAAACATAGGGAAAGGTTCCGATGCGCGCCCCTGGCGAGCGTGATCAATGTCCTCCGCGCTCAAAACCGGGCGTGAAACAGTAAAAAAGGAACCTGATATGCCTCGCTATGTGGTTGAACGTACATTTCCCAACGGCCTCAGCGTGCCGGTGAACGATGCCGGCGCCGATGCGCTGGGCGGCGTCATCATGCGCAACGCGGAGAAAGGCGTGACCTGGGTGCAGTCCTTCGTCTCGCCCGACAAGAAGCAGAGCTTCTGCATCTATGACGCGCCTTCGCCGGAAGCGATCCGCAGCACGGCCCAGAAAAACGCGCTGCCTGTCGACAAGATCACGGAGGTGCGGGTTCTTGACCCTTACTTTTACCGTTGACCCGATCGATGAGCATCAAACTGCCCTTCGCGGCGACGGCAGCGTGCCTGACGAATCGTTCAGCGGGCCGTCGGCGGCGTCGAGACCCGTCGGACGAGACCCGTTACCGGGCCGGGCTTTCTGGCGGCTGGCCTCGCTGCTGTTCGCGCCATTGCGCAAGAGTCGGCGTCGATTGCCTCCGCAGGACGATTATCTGAGACGCGACATCGGCCTGCCGGAGCTCGAGGGTCTGCCGCACTACTGGGACTTCACCCGGTACCAATGATGCGTGCAGCCGAGATCCGACGTCGCAGCGGGAGCGGCTGCTCCCGCGCGCCATCAACAAGGAGGAGAGAACATGAACATCCATCTGTGGACCAAACACCTCATCAACCTGTCGATCCTGTCGATCGCGGCCACGGCGGCCAATGCTCACAACGCTGGCGCGCTGGACGAGAAGGTGCGGGCAGCCAACAGCCGCTTCGAGAACGTGGCGATGGCGACGGCCGAGGGCTATGCGCCGATCCCTTGCGCCAGCGGCATCACCGGCGGCGCCATGGGCATCCACTATGTCAATGCCGGTTATCTGAAGGACGATGCGGTCGAACTCGCCAAGCCCGAGGCGGTGATGTACGAGCCGATGGCAAACGGCAAGCTGAGGCTGGTGGCCGTCGAGTACATCACCTCGAAAGGTCCGGCTTCGCTGGAAGGGCAGCTGTTCAATTTCGACAGCGCGCCCAACCGCTACGGTCTAGGCCCGTTCTATGAACTGCATGTCTGGGCCTGGAAGAAGAACCCGGCCGGTACCTTCGCCGACATGAACCCGACTGTGACGTGTGACGCGATGAAGGCCATGTAGCCGGCAGAGGCGGGGCGGCTGAGTGCGCAATCTCCCCCCGCGAGGGGGAGATTGCGCGTTCTCAGTTGCTTGCCGCCAGCACCAGCACCGGTTTCTCGCTGTAGAGCGTCGGGAACAGCGCCTTCAGGTTCGCCACCTTGGGCAGGTCGTTGTAGACGATGTAGGGATAGGTCGGGTTCAGCGTCAGGAAATCCTGATGATAGTTCTCGGCCGGATAGAAGGTCTTGCCGGTTTCCAGCGTGGTGACGATCGGCTCCGGGAACACCTTGGCCTGGTCGAGCTGGGCGATGTAGCTTTGCGCGATCTTCTTTTGGGCATCGTTTTCGGCGAAGATCGTCGAGCGGTACTGCGTGCCGGAGTCCGGACCCTGGAAATTCAGCTGGGTCGGGTTGTGGGCGACCGAGAAATAGACCTGCAGCAGCTGGCCGTAGGTCACCTTCGACGGATCGTAGGTGATCTCGACGGATTCGGCATGCCCGGTGCGGCCTGAGCCGACCGTCTCGTAGACGGCGGTGTCCTTGTCGCCGCCGGTGTAGCCGGAGACGGCCCTGGTCACGCCCTTGACGTGCTGGAACACGCCCTGCACGCCCCAGAAACAACCGCCGGCGAAGATTGCCTTTTCAGTGCCGGTGGCCGCCTTCTCGTCGAGTGCCGGCGGCGGGATCTTCACCGCGTCCTCGGCCGAAACCGCCGGCGTCAGCCAGAAGGCGGCGCCAGCGGCGGCCAGCGCAAGAGCGGCGAGCGCGCTGCGGAAGACGTTCGACGATTGTCTGATGACTGGTTTTTGAATGTCGGTCATGGCTTGAGCTCCTGTGACGTCCATCATGTGGAGTCTATTGGATAAGATACGATCATGCGACGGGCGAGTTGCGGCCGAAGCCTCACTTTCACGTGCATCCGGCTTCGGACCCGCGGGACCGAAGCCGGAAACAGCACCGCCTTTACTTGGCCGGAGCCATCGCATCCGTTGCCGGCTTCATGGCGTCAGCCGCCGGCTTCATGGAATTGGTGGCCATCGGGTCGGCAGGCTTCATCGCATCCGTTGCAGGTTTCATGGCGTCTGCGGCCGGCTTCATCGCATCCGCGGCCGGTTTCATCGCATTGGTCGCGTCGTCGGCACGGGCGATGCCGCCGGCAAACAGCGCCGTCGAGCACAGAGCGAGAGCGAGCGCCGGCAGCGTCAGGCGGGAAGTGGTCATGATGATCTCCTTGGGGTTGGTCGGTCGTTGAAGGCGCGTCCTCTTGACGGCCGTGCTATGCGGCGCCGCTCCATGCGGCGTTGCGCAATCTCTTGTCGAAGCGCGATCTAGTCGGTCGCGGCGGCCAGGATCGGTCCGCCACCGGGCGACTGCACGAGCACGGCGGTGCTCAGGCCGCCGGATGCGGCGGGCAGCGGATACGTCGCGGCCGCGCCGGTCCAGCTGCCGAGGTTTTCGAGCGCATGCACGACATTGGCGTGCGGCAAGGTGCGGCCGGTATTTTCGCCGCGCGCCACAGGCACCTCGACGACGCCCTTGGCATAGCGCACCAGCCAGACATCGGCGTGGCCGCCAGGTGCGGCGCCGGCGCCGATGCTGATCTTGCCGCCATCGAGCGACAATGCCGGGCCGCTCGTCCGGCCGCTCACCGAGATCAGTTTTTCGATCTCGCCGGGTGCGGCGCCGACGACATCGGCATGGCCGTTGACCACCACTTGCGGCGTGAACGGCCCGTCATGACCGAGCGCCGGCTCATAACTGACCTGGCGGCGGGTGAATTCCTGTTTTCCGAAAATATCCTTCCAGCCGAGATAGTCCCAGTAGGTGACGTTGAACGACAGCGCCAGCACACCGGGCTGGTCCTTGACCTTGATCAGATTGGCATTGGCCGGCGGGCAGGACGAGCAGCCCTGGCTGGTGAACAGCTCGACCACGCTGAGCGGCTGGGCGGCGGCCGCACCGAGCGACGCTGCCAGCGCAATCGCCGAGAGGCTGGGCATTTTGATGAACGTGTTGGACCCTGACATCGGCTTGCTCCGTGGGCGGCGGCGCCTGGAAGCACCGCAGATATCCCCACTTCGCCGCTGTCGGCGCCTTCGTTACAGCGCTCACCGGTTTGTGATCGGGCCGCAGGCGTTCTTCCCTTCTCCCCCTGTGGGAGAAGGTGTCGCCGCAGGCGACGGATGAGGGGTGTTCCAGGGAAAGCCAACGTCTCACTCCGCTGGAACACCCCTCATCCGTCTCGGCGCTACGCGCCGATCCACCTTCTCCCCACAGGGGGAGAAGGGAAGAACGCGCCCCTACCGCCAAGGCTGTAGGCTGGTATCCCGTACATAGGCGATGATGGTATCGCAAACGGCGTTCATGTCTTTCAGAACGTCATCGTTCCAAAAGCGCAGAATGCGAAAGCCTTTCTCTTCCAGGTGAGTTTTGCGGACGCTGTCAGACTCCAACTCCGCATGCTGGCTGCCATCGATCTCGACGACCAAGCGTGCTTCGAAGCAGACGAAATCAGCAATGTACTTTCCAATGGGAACCTGGCGCCGAAATTTTATCCGGTCGAGCCTGCGGTCGCGCAGTTCATGCCACAGCCGGTCTTCCGCTTCCGTCATTACACACCGGAGCGAACGGGCGAAGCTTCGTTTGGCTGGCGGGACAGGTTGATGCGGCATGGCTTAGATTAGCCGGCTATTGCGCTCCGTCCAGCACCCCTCATCCGTCTCGGCGCTACGCGCCGATCCACCTTCTCCCGCAAGGGGAGAAGGCAAGAGGAGCAGCATCTACTGCGTCAGCCGCGTGTTGTTGGGCCGCTTGTTGAAGTCGCATTTGCCGGTCACGTTGTAGAAGAAGTCGGCGTTGCTGACGGGCGCCGGGACTTTGTTGCCGCCGTCTTCCCAGGCCTGGTAGGCTGTCGCGCCGCAAGGCACGAGGCCGAAGATATCAACGATCTGGCCGGTCGCCATCTCGTTGTAGTCGATAGCGCCCGTCTGGTCCGATTTGAGGCCGCTGTAGAGCCTGTTGGACGTGGTCGGATCGTTCGACATGAGCTTGCTTGGGTTGCCCGATGGCACATCCATCTGCAGATAGAGGCCGGCCATCTGGCTGACATTGATCTGCGCGCCGGCGCCATCGGCGGGATACATCGTATCGACGCAGTAATATTTCGTCTGGAACCCGTCGGTCAGGATCACCGCGCCAGCGGGCGTGCTGGAATCGACGAGCTTGCAGACCTGCTTCTGGGCCACCGTGGTGACCGTCTTGCCGGCTGAATCGGTGGTGAGAACGCTGACGGTCGTGGTGCCGTAGCCTTTCGGATCGCCAGTCTTGCCATAGGCATAGTCGATCGTCATCAGCGGCTTGCCCGCTGCGGCGCCGAACATCGTGCCGTAGAGCGTCATTTTCTTGTTCCAGTAGCCCGACACGCCGGTGACCTTGAAGGTGGCCTCCACCAAAGCCGGCGCCTTGTTCACCGCCGACGTAACGCCGACTGCCACCGAAGGAATCCTGGCGATCTGCATGAACACGGTCGGCATGGCGAAACTTGCCGAGGCCTGCGCGGTGGCGGTGCCGTTGGCGCTGACGTCGAAGCTGTTCAGCGTCGCGGTGCCCTGTCCACCATTGGCCACGTAGGAAGCCTGCATCGCCACCTGGCGCTGCGGCTTCGTCGAGGCCGTATCCATCGTGGTGATCGACAGGATCGCGGCGTCGAGTGCCGCCTGCTCGGTCGACCTGGTCTGGACAGCGGAGGTGTAGTCGACGGAAAAGCCGATCGCGGTGATCAACGGTATCATGGCAAGAATGAGTATCGGTGCGAACGAGCCGCTCCGCGACTCGATAAAACTGCCTGCAAGCCCCCGCATGCCTTCGTCCTTACATCAGATATTTCCCTCCGCTAACATCCCGTTCGCAAATTATGCTCTAACGGGCTTGGTTAAAATTTATAGATTTTTCGCGAAAAGCGCGAAAAAAGCGACAGGTGCCCGTGCTGCCTGCTCCGGCAAAGGCGCACAGCTTGCTCGGGCAAGCCACCCCTGCTAAACGCGCGCCATGAGCACGCCCCTCGACCACATCCGCAATTTCTCCATCGTCGCCCATATCGACCATGGCAAATCCACGCTTGCCGACAGGCTGATCCAGCTGACCGGCGGGCTGGAGCTGCGCGACATGAAGGAGCAGGTGCTGGACTCGATGGACATCGAGCGCGAGCGCGGCATCACCATCAAGGCGCAGACGGTGCGGCTGAAGTACCGCGCCAACAATGGCGAGGACTATATCCTCAATTTGATCGACACGCCCGGACATGTCGACTTCGCCTATGAAGTGTCGCGGTCGCTGGCCGCCTGCGAGGGTTCGCTGCTGGTGGTCGACGCCTCCCAGGGCGTCGAGGCGCAGACGCTGGCCAATGTCTACCAGGCGATCGACAACAACCACGAGATCGTCGTGGTGCTGAACAAGGTCGACCTGCCGGCCGCCGAGCCCGAGCGCATCCGCGAGCAGGTCGAGGAGGTGATCGGCATCGACGCCTCCAACGCCGTGCTGATCTCGGCCAAGACCGGCCTTGGCATTCCGGACGTCCTGGAGGCCATCGTCCACCAATTGCCGCCGCCGCGTGAAGGCGACGCCACGGCGCCCCTGAAGGCGATGCTGGTCGACTCCTGGTACGACGCCTATCTCGGCGTCATCGTGCTTGTGCGCGTCATCGACGGCGTGCTGAAGAAGGGCCAGACCATCCGCATGATGGGCACCGGCGCCAAATATCTGGTCGAGCGCACCGGCGTGTTCACGCCGGCGCGCATCAATGTCGACGAGCTCGGCCCCGGCGAGTTCGGCTTCTTCACCGGCTCGATCAAGGAAGTGGCCGACACCCGCGTCGGCGACACCATCACCGAGGACAAGCGCGCCACCGCCAAGGCGCTGCCCGGCTTCAAGCCGGCGCAGCCTGTGGTGTTCTGCGGCCTGTTCCCGGTCGATGCCGCCGATTTCGAGGATCTCCGCGCCGCGGTCGGCAAATTGCGCCTCAACGACGCCAGCTTCTCTTTTGAAATGGAAACCAGCGCCGCGCTCGGCTTCGGCTATCGCTGCGGCTTCCTTGGCTTGCTGCATCTGGAAATCATCCAGGAGCGGCTGGAGCGCGAGTTCAACCTCGACCTGATCGCCACCGCGCCCAGCGTCGTCTACCGGCTGGCTCTCACCGACGGCTCGATGAAGGAGTTGCACAACCCGGCCGACATGCCGGACGTGGTGAAGATCTCGGCGATCGAGGAGCCGTGGATCCGCGCCACCATATTGACCCCCGACGACTATCTCGGCGGGATTCTAAAACTCTGCCAGGACCGGCGCGGCATCCAGGCCGACCTGTCCTATGTCGGCAAGCGCGCCATGCTGATCTACGACCTGCCGCTCAACGAAGTCGTCTTCGATTTCTACGACCGGCTGAAGTCGATCTCCAAGGGCTACGCCTCCTTCGACTATCACCTGACCGACTACCGCGAGGGCGACCTGGTGAAGATGTCGATCCTGGTCAATGAGGAGCCGGTCGATGCGCTTTCCATGCTGGTGCACCGCACGGCGGCGGAAAAGCGCGGCCGGCAGATGTGCGAGAAGCTGAAGGAGCTGATCCCGAACCACCTGTTCAAGATCCCGATCCAGGCCGCGATCGGCGGCAAGGTCATCGCCCGGGAAACCATCTCGGCGCTGCGCAAGGACGTGACCGCCAAATGCTACGGCGGCGACGTCTCGCGCAAGCGCAAGCTGCTGGACAAGCAGAAAGAAGGCAAGAAGCGGATGCGGCAGTTCGGCAAGGTGGATATTCCGCAGGAGGCGTTTATCCAGGCCTTGAAGATGGGGGATTGAGAAGCCGGTTGGCGCGCATAGCGCGCCAAGTCATCGATCCGGTGGATCGATGACAGGCTTCGAAAGCGGGGGAGCTGCCGGAGGCAGCGGGTCCCCCGCCAGCGCGGCGTTGAAGCTGCGCGGTGGAGATTTTTGCCCATCCATCCTACCGTCGCCTCGGCCTCATGAAGAGGCGATCAACTCGCGCCCCAATACGTGGCTAGCTCATATGGACAGTCAGCCGTGAGCCATAAAAAGCCTATTGGCTTTATTACAAGCGTCTCTCTCCGCTACTCGTTCTTCGCTGGTTCGAAGCCAAAGGTATGCGGACCCTAGGATAACGGGGGCGACCGACGTAAATACCATGGCCGCGATGTCCCAAATACTCAGCTCGATAGCCGGAAATAACATCAGCACGTAAAGAGCCAAGGCAGCTATAAGTGCGAAAAAGACAGGTCCCCGCTGATGCTTTTCGATCGCAAGTTTCATCCGATCTGCCTTTTGAAGCCAATGGCTAAGCGCTTCTTCAAATTCAGCAGGGTCTAGATGCTTACCGGCAATTTCCGCCAGTCGTTCAGGAGATTCTATCCACCAACTGAAGCGTTCTACATCCCGCTGGGAGCGAGACAAGGCTGGATTCACGAATAAATTCACATAGCTGACGGCCAAATTCAGTCCAAATCCGACCTGAATAACACTTGAATATTCTGCTACTGTAGGCATAATCATTACCATGGCAAATTATGAATCTGTTGAGTTCAATCCAGCCGTCTTACGATCGCTGCGCACTCAGTTAGCCTATTCTGCTAATGAGGTAGCCGGATTGAGCAATATCCCTGCCGACAGATACCATGCTCTGGAAGTTGGCGAGGCACAACCGAAAAGCGCCGAGCTTAAAAGGCTTGCAAAGTTTTTTCGTGTTAAAGAGTTTAGCTTCCTGAGGAGGTCTGCGCCTAGCAAATCTAAGGAAATTAACTTTAGAGCCCGGATGCCTCGATATAAGGGAGAGCCAGGCCCGATTCTTGACGCGATTGAATTTGCATCTGGTATACAACGACTTCTACTTTCTGTGTCTGATACGCGAAGTCTCTGGCGATCTCAAAACACTCGATCCTTAAATTTAAACTCGGATGTTGAGACTGAGGCTCAATGGTGGCGAAAAAGCCTTGCCATTGAAGATTCAGTCCAGCTCGATATCCCGTCGCACGACAAGTTCTTTATGTTTTTTCGGAGTCGTGTGGAGCAAAAAGGTATAAGTGTTCTTGTATACTCGTTCGAAGAGAAGGCATTCAAAGGCCTTACTTTTGGGTCAAAAGAAGATGTGCCGGTAGTACTGATTAATTCATACAAACAGCAGAAATCTTCTAGGACTTTTACGCTCGCGCACGAGCTCGGGCATGTGCTCTTAGAGGAAGACGGCGTGTCGAATCCGTACGATCCTTCGACCCGAATTGAGCGGTTTTGCAACAATTTTGCGGCCGCGATTCTCATGCCTAGAAACTTGATGTCAGAACTTTTGCAACGACGCAGAGGTTCTTTTACGTCAAACGCAACAATCAAATGGCTTTCAAACAAGCTTAAGGTGAGTCTGGAAGCTGTGGTCATTCGTCTTGTCGAATGTGGATTTGCCGAGAGCGGTTTTTGGCAGACTTGGAAGTCACAATTTAGCGGGTATCTACCAAGCGAAGAGGACGCAGGCGGCGGTGGCGGCTCCGAAGAGGGTGTTGATCAAGGCCTCGTAAAGTTGGCCTATTTCGGATTCCTTTTTGGTCAACTAGTTCCGGATCGGTTTCGGGAGAATGGTCTGACGGGGATGGCCGTGTACAAGGCCAGCAGATTGAAGCCTGGATATTTGCCGGATTTATCTAGAGCAGCGAAACAGCGGCTCTCGGAGGTCCGGTCGTATGAAGGGACCTGACGATCCGCCCCGATGTTATCTGTTTGATGACGAAGCTCTCGAGCGATCCTTGGCCGAGGGCACAGAAGAAAAGCATGATGTCATTGACGGCTGCGAGGATGGACAACTTTGTCTTACGAGTGCGTCGAAAGACGTTTTTTTGAACGTCTTTCCCGACGAAAAGGAGAAGATTGCCAAGTTCAAGATTCTTAGGAAGAAGGTCGCGGACAATAGGATTGCTGCGGCATTTACAGATCAATTGCAAAATTATCCTGATATAGATTCGGAAGAAGTTCAGGATAAAATCTCGTTGTTGGCAACTGCTTCTCGCTGTGACGTGACCGTGGTGACTGGCGAATTTGTATCCACAACTACAAGAGTTAAGGTTCTGGCGGAGCAGGTCGGTGTGCGTTGCATAAACATTGATGAGTTCTTTGAAGAAGTAGAAGGCTAAACGTCAGAGTAGGTTCCGCCTCTCGGCACTTCCGCCCGTTTCCGCTTCACTCCCCAGCCATGTCCGCCCCCGTCGAAATCCGCAGCAGCGCCTCCAGCAACAGCTTCCAGCTGATCGCGCCGTTTGTCGGCGCGGCGATTGCCGGGGTGTTGGCGTAGAGGGCGCTTCGTCAGACACCCCGCGCGGCTGCCTCGGCTAGGGGTTGTACAAGGCGAGCAGCGGGTTCGACAGCGGGGTTCATCAAACGTAAAAACCCGCCTCGGCAGCGGATCATTGACGCAAATCAGAACCATAGGGAAAAATGTAGCATAGCTGCCGTCACCCTGTCAAGAATAAATTCCTATCTACGTGAAAACCCATTGGCGCAAAAGCTGCCGACACCGCTGGATTGGCCGTCCTCCGGCCTTTTGTTAAGCTGAGTTCGGAGCCCTGGGAAAGATCGCGCTCCCCTTTGACAACCCGTCAACCTGCCGTATCCTCCCGAAGCTTGGGGGGAAACATCACATGCGCACCACAGCAGACACCGTCGCCTCTCTCGGCCTCGCCATCGGCGGTGCCTTCGGCCTTGCCGGCACCTTCGTCGCCAGCGCTCCGCTGCGCGAAACGCTCTGGACGATCGACGGCGTGGCTCTCGTGGTCGCCACCGCGCTGCTGACGATGAAATACCAGCGGCTCGGCAATGATTGTGTCGCTGCCGGATTCCTGACCTTCCTGGCCGGCGAGACGCTGCTGATGGCCGGCAATGCGGCGGGGCTGGAGGCCAGCGTGCCCTCCTATGTCGGCGGCATCTCGCTTTGGGCGGCCGCCCTGGTCATGGTCAGCGCGCCGAAGACATTCGCCCTGTGGATGCGGCTCGCCGCGCTCGTGGCGGCCGTGCTGTTTGTCGTCTCGGCTTGCATGATTATCTGGGGCGCGCCCTTGCTGCCGACCTCGGCGCCGCTGCCCGCCGCCGGTTATCCGTTCCTGGTGCTGACCTTTGCCGGCTGGATCTGGACGCTGCTGAAGCCGGCCCGGTGAGGCTTTGTCCGCTTGCGTACCAAACGTCCGGCCTGGTTGATCGGGCATCGGCGGGGCGGTAAAAAATCCGGGCGGCGGACCCAGGTTCGCCAGTGGCCGGCGCGGGCTCAGGCAACTGCCTCACCGGCATTCGCGCCGGCCATTTTCAACCCGCAGATGATCGCAGCGATCCACCGGCTAGCCCTGCACTTGAAGGGGCGCTGACGCTTCTGACCTTCTCCCCTTGTGGGAGAAGGTGGATCGGCGCGCAGCGCCGAGACGGATGAGGGGTGCGTGACGGAGTGAGGCGGTGAAGGTTCTGCTCTGGTTCAGGGCGTTTACTGTTGGCGTATCGCCAAGCTGGAACACCCCTCATCCGTCTTGCCGCTGCGCGGCAATCCACCTTCTCCCACAAGGGGAGAAGGTTAGAAATGCCGGCGCATCACCGTCGCCCGGCCCTTCGCAGGCTCAGAGCGTTCGAGGCTCGTAAAGCCAAGCAATTGGCTTTACGTCCGCTAGCGCGGACCGCCTCTCAACTCTCAATCCACACCTTCTCAAAGTGCTGCTCCAGCGCCTGGTGCTGTTCGCAGCCTTCGACGCCTTTGCGGTAGGTGCGGTAGACCGAGCGCCAGTAGGGTTGGATGATGATGCCTGAATCGCGCAGATTCTGCTCGATCTTGCCCATGATCTCCTTGCGCGCCTTGGCGTCGGGGGTGGCCAGCGCCTTGTCGAGCAGCGTGTCGAATTCGGGGTTGGCGTAGGCGCTTTCGTTCCAGGCGGCGCCGGATTTATACGCCAGCGCCAGCACCTGGACGCCGAGCGGGCGGCCGAGCCATTCGGTGCAGGAAAAGGGGTATTTGCTCCAGTCGTTCCAGAAGGTGGCGGCGGGCAGCACGGTGCGCTTGATCTTGAGGCCGGCCTCGCGCATCTGCGCGCCGATGGCGTCGCCGGTGCTCTTTTGCCATTCGACATCGACGGAGATGAGCTCGAACTCGTGGTCTGATTTGCCGGCCTCGGCCAACAGCTTCTTCGACTGCTCGACGTCACGCTTCGCCGGGCCGATATCGGCATATTCGGGGTGCATGGGGCCGACATGGTGGTTGTCGGCGGGCTTGCCGCGGCCGCCGAGGCCGAGCGCCAGCACGGCGGCATTGTCGACGGCGAGCTGGGCGGCGCGGCGCACCTTGACGTCGTCATAGGGCGCGTTGGCGACATTGAAGCGGGCGACGATGGTCGAGCCGGTGGCGATCTCGGAGTTCATCAGCCCCATCTGCTCGGTCTGCGAGACGGCATCGGAAGCGGTCTCGTGGTCGGTGTCGATCTCGCCGGATTCGAAGGCTGAGAGCATGGCGTTGGGGTCGGAGCCGTAGTCGACCCATTTGATGCCGTCCAAGTAGAATTCGCCCTTCCACCAGGGCTTGTCTTTGCGCTTCACCTCGGCACCCGTCTCGGCATCCCAGCTTACCAGCTCGCAGGGACCGGTGGTGATGGCCAGCGCCTTCAGGGGATCGCCGTCGCCCTCATAGGAGCGGTGCATGATCAGTGCCGGATAGTCGGCCATGCCGGCGATCAGCGAGATGTCGGGCTTGGGCAGGTTCAGCTTGATGGCGAAGTCGTCGACCCTTTCGATGCCGCCATCGACGACCTTCTTGGTGTCGGCATTGACCAGCGCGCCCATGCGCGCGGCGACCGAATTGCCGGGCACCGAGGCATCGCACCAGCGGGTGAGGTTGTGGATGACATCGTCGGCGTTGAAGGCATCGCCGTTCGACCAGGAGATGCCCTTGCGCACATGCAGGGTCAGCGTCCTGGCGTCGTCGCTCGCCTCCCAGCTTTCGAGCAGCCAGGGCTCGAAGGAGAAGTCGGTGTTCCAGCGCACCAGATATTCGTTGCAGTGGCGGGCGACATTCGACATCTCGACGCCGTCGAAGGTGCGCGGGTCCTTGAAACCCTTGACGTTCATGGCGACGCGCAGGACGCCGCCCTTCTTGGGTTCCGCCGCGCGGGCCGGCGTGGCGGCCAGCCCGCCCAGCGCCAGCGCGCCGGCGGCGCTGACGCCGAGGCCGGCCATCAGCGCCAGATATTCGCGGCGGTTGATGCCGCCGGTCCTGAAATCGTCGGCAACGGGTTTGGCTTGCGGGTGGAGTTTGCGGTCGGTCAGCATGAATTTCATCGTCGTTCCCCTGTTGTTGATGCATGCCGCCCAAAGGTGCCCAGCGGTTTTGGGACAATGCATGCACAGAAAAATCGCCCCGGCCGATCGACAGGCGCGGGGGCGGACGCGACCGCCGGGGCGCCGTTGCCTGAGGGGGAATGATAGAGCGGGGTGACGCTGCGGA
Source organism: Mesorhizobium sp. WSM1497 (assembly GCF_001672455.2). Lineage (NCBI taxonomy): Bacteria > Pseudomonadati > Pseudomonadota > Alphaproteobacteria > Hyphomicrobiales > Phyllobacteriaceae > Mesorhizobium > Mesorhizobium sp. WSM1497. Next base: position 889,775 of record NZ_CP021070.1, read on the forward strand.
GTGTTCGCTTTTCCGCAGTGATTGTGCGGGGTTCCGCAGGGCTAATCTCCCCCCTTGAGGGGGAGATGTCCGGCAGGACAGAGGGGGGCGCCAAGGATCGCAAACCTTCGGTGCACTTCGTTACCAAGACACGTCAGTCTGAACTTCAATCAGAAAGGTAGGTCGGCGGGACAGCGCCCCCCTCTGCCCTGCCGGGCATCTCCCCCTCAAGGGGGGAGATTGGCGCTTTACCGTCGGCAACTGCTCAATACGGCCACTCGCCCTTACCCAGCGCGCCAACAATCCGCGCAAACGCTTCCGCCGCCGCAGGCACAGTCGTCCGTGCACGCAGGAAGCTGTGCACCAGCCTCGGCTCTTCGTGCCACCACGCCTTGCCGCCGGCGGCCAGAATGCGGTCGCGATAGGCCTCGCCATCCGACGACAGCGGGTCGCATTGCGCCGTGACGATCACCGTCGGCGGCAGGCCGGTGAAATCCTTGTCGCGCAGCGGCGCAAAAGTCGGATCGTCGGGTGACTGCCGCCGGGCCGAACGGACGTCGCGGTAGAAGGCGATGTCGGCCACCGACAGCAGCGGCGCCTCGGCGTGCTCGATGTAGGAGCCGGCGCGCTCGTCGCCGCCGAGCTCGGGATAGATCAGCACCTGGCCAATGGCAGCGCTGGCATGGCGGCGCGTCGCCTGCGCCACCGCGGCGGCGAGATTGCCGCCCGCACTTTCGCCGCACAGCACCAGCGGCAGGCCTGATGTCGCTGCTGCCCATTCGAAGGCGGCCACCGCATCGTCGAAGGCGGCGGGATGAAGATGCTCCGGGGCCAGCCGGTAGTCGACCGACAGCACGTCGAAACCGGTGCCGGCGCAGAGCTCGGCGCAGATGTCGTCATGGCTTTCCAGCCCGCCGAGGATGAAGCCGCCGCCGTGATAGTAGATCACCATCGCCTGGGCGGCCTTGCCCGCAAGCCGGTAACGGCGGACCGGGATATCGCGGCCGGCGGCGGCGATCAGCCCGTCGCTGGCCTTGACGCCGGCCGGGCGGCCCTGGTGGAAGGCCCGGCTCATCCGGTCATAGACGGCGCGCTGCTTGTCGATTGGCAGGCCGATGATTTCGGGCGGATACCAGGCGTTGACGGCGTCGATATAGGCCCAAAGGGCCGGGTCGAGCCGTGTTTCGTAGGGGCCGCGCGTCATAGATCGGCGTAGAGCGCGGCCGCGTTGTCGAAGGAGAAGCGCAGCGGCACCGAGCCCTCGACCTGCCAGACGGTGACGGTTTCGCCGGCCAGCAGCCGGCAGGCGCCGTCGGTGTCGGTGACGGCGCCGCCATAGAGCCGGTTGGCGAGGTTGAGGATGCCGGTCTGGTGCATGGCCGCGCTGCCGCTGCCGCAGGCATCCTTGACCAGCAGCACGCGAAAGCCTTTGGCCACCGCATCCTTGACGGAGGCGTCGATGCAGGCCTCGGTCCAGACGCCTGCGACAACCAGCCATTCGATGCCTGAAGACTTGATGTCGCGCGCCGCCGGCCCCGAACGAAAGGCACTGGCCTCGGCCTTGATCAGCAGCGCCTCGCCCTTGGCCGGCGCCACCTCATGGCAGATTTCGGTCAGCGGATCGCTCTTGTCGGAAAAGGCCGACTTGCCGTCCTCGCCAAGCGGATGAAAGGGGCGGTCCTGGCTGTCGAGATCGACGATGTAGGCCCAGTGGTAGAGCGGCACCTGGTTCCGCCGCGCCGCCGCCTGCAGGCGCTGGACGTTGGCGAGGATGCTGCTGAAGCCTTCAACCAGATAACGCGGGTCCTGCCGGTGCTCTTCCTGCAGGTCGATGAAGATCGCGGCCACGGTGCCGCGCTTGATGGAGATGGGCGTTTTCATGCGGCGCCTGCGTGATGCATGGGCGAGGCAGTCAAAGACCCTTCCGTATGCCGGCGGGACAGAGGGGGGCGCCAGGCAACGAGGCGCTCATTGGTTGCCCGTATCAAACCTGTGTCTCCAGAAACTCGTCCTCATAAGGAAAGCGCGACAGCAACTCCGTGCCCGTCTCGGTGATCAGGATCTCGTCCTCCAGCTTGACGCCCTCGCGGCCGCCCTTTTCGCCGATATAGCTTTCGACGCTCACCACCATGCCTGGCACGATATGGCCGTCGCGGCCATAGGTCTCGTAATCCATGGCATGCGCGATGAACGGCGTTTCGCCATGCATGCCGACGCCGTGCATGACCGAGGTGTAGCGCTGGTCGACGAAACGGTCGGGGATCTTCCACGCCTGCTCGGCGATCTCGCGGAAGGCCATGCCGGGCTTGACGACCCCGATGTTGTGCTGAACCTGGTCGTGCGCCATGCGGTAGAGCGACTTCTGGTAGGGCGTCGGCTTGCCCGGCCCGCAGCGGAAGGTGCGCGAGAAATCCGAATAATAGCCGTAGCAGCCGATGGTGTCGGTATCGAGCGCCAAGAGTTCGCCGGGGCGGATCTTGCGGCCGCTGGCCTCGTTGAACCAGGGGTTGGTGCGCTGGCCTGATGTCAGCAGCCGCGTCTCGATGAACTCGCCGCCCTGGCGGATGACCTCGCCATACATGATGGCGAACAGGTCGTTTTCGGAAACGCCGGGCTTGATCGCCTCACGCACCGCATAGACGGCAGCCTCGGCGCCGGCCATCGACACCTGCAGGCATTTCACTTCCTCCGGCGTCTTCACCGCGCGCACCGCCAAAATCTCGCCCTGGCAATCCCTGACCTCACAGCCGCGCTTTTCAAGCGCCAGCGCCTGCAGATGGCTGCAGCGGTCGAGGCCGAGCTTCATCGAGCCGCCGCCATGCTTTCTCAAAAGCTCGGCGATCTCGTCGGCGAACGGACCTGCGGTCTCGTCGTCGCGGCCTGAGACCGACGACCAGACCAGCTTGGAAGGCCGCGCCTCGTCGATCGTGTCGAGCACCATGGAGACATGATAGCTCTGCGGATATTCGAACAGCACGATCGGCCCGTCGGTCGGGATAAAGAAATAGCGGGTCGAGTTGCGCAGGAAATAGCCGAACATGTTGCGCGAGCCTGTGGCGTAGCGCTGGTTGTACGGATCGAACAGCACCACGCCGCCATAGCCGGCCTTGCGCATCCAGCCGCGCAGCTTGGCCAGCCGGCCCTTGCGCAGGGCGTCGGCATCGATGAAGGACGGTTCGGTGTCCGACAGCCACATGCCGCCGGCCGGATCGGCCGCCGCGGGGTGGCGCATGCGATCCTTGAAGTCCACGTCCTCGGTGCTGTCGGGGTCGAAAACGACGATGCTCATGGGCTCGGCCTTGGCTGGGTTGCGAGGTCGCAGCATGGCGCAGGCGAGGCGGATGGATTGTGCGGAAAACCGCATGTGTTGTGCGGGATGCCGCTGGCCTAACAAGAGATGCGCTAACCTCTCACAGCGTCAGCGAGCGCCAAGCCCAATGTCGTCTCGCCAGTTTCGGCGGGTGCCCATGCTCCTCGCGAAACGCCCGGGCAAAGCTCGACATCGAGGCAAACCCACATGCCAGCGCCACGTCGCGCACGGCGAGCGTCGAATGCGCCAAAAGATCGGCGGCGCGTTTGAGCCTCAGGCGCCGGTAGTAGCCATTGGGCGAGATGGCGAGTTCGGAGCGGAAGGAGCGCTCGAGCTTGTCTGAGGACACGCCGAGCTTCGCGGTCAGCTCGGCCATGCCGAGCCGTTCCTCGACCGCATCCTCCATGATGGCGATGGCCGACAGCACCAGCTCGTTCTGGACCCCGGTGCGCAGGCGCAGCGGCATCATCTTGCGGTCGATGCTGGAGCGCAGCTGGCTGTGCACGAACCATTCGGCGACGCCGGCGGCAAGCTCGGCGCCGTAATCGCGGGTGATGATCTCCAGCATCATGTCGAGGCTGCCGACACCGCCGGCCGAGGTGAAGCGCTTGCGGTCGATGACATAGAGGTCGCGCCTGAGCTCGATGTTGGGGAAGGCTTCGGTGAAGGCGGCCTGGCTGGTCCAGTGCAAGGTGCAGGCATGGCCGTCGAGCAGGCCGGCGCGCGCCAGGAAGAACGCGGCATCCGCCACCGCACCGATATGGGCGCCATTGCGCAGGCTCTTGCGGATCCAGTGTGCCGCGTCCTCGGCGACGAGGTGATCGGCATCGCCGCCCGAGCAGACGACGATGCGGTCGACCTTCGGGGCATCCTCGGCGTAAAAGCCCGGCTGGATGACGACGCCGTTCGACGCCTCGACCGCACCCTTCGTGCCGCCGACGATGATCCAGCGATAGCATTCTCTTTTCGCCAGGACATTGGCGGCGCGCAGCGGCTCGATGACCGAGCTGAACGCCATCATCGGAAAACCTGGGAACACCAGCACGGCGAAAGTGAGGGGTTCAGTGGGCTTGGGTGGTTCGCGCGTGGCCATGGGGCGCTACATTTCGGGCAGATGGGGTTCGGGGTCAATTGGCCGGTCCATCATCATAAGACGTCGGCGCCGCCCTTTGCCCTTCCTCTCCCCCGTCGATCGGGGGAGAGGTGTCGAGCGAAGCTCGACGGAGTGGGGGTCGACCCTCGCCGCGCGCCTGAGGTCTCTTGCTCGTCAGATTGTGCCTGTCTTGCGGCGACTGCGCGTCTGCGAACGCCTTCCCCCACTCCGTCTCGGCTTCGCCGAGCCACCTCTCCCCCCCTCCGGAGGGAAAGGAAAGGAGCCAAGGCAGGGCGATGAGGGGCAACGCTGAAGTTGCAAGTTGATTGAGCTTTTAACCCCCCAGCGCCTGATCCAGATCGGCGATCAGATCATCGCCATCCTCGATCCCCGCCGACAACCTTACCAGGGAATCCGATATGCCGATCTCGGCCCGTTTCTCCGCCGGTATGGAGCCATGCGTCATCAGCGCCGGGTGCTCGATCAGGCTCTCCACACCGCCGAGGCTTTCGGCGAGCGTGAACAATTGCGTGCGTTCGAGGAACTTTTTGGTGCCGGCTAGGTCGCGGTCGAGCACGGCCGTGATCATGCCGCCGAAGGCATGCATCTGCTGGACGGCGACGGCGTGCTGCGGGTGGCTGGCGAGGCCGGGATAGATGACGCGGCGGACGTCGCGGCGCGCTTCCAGCCATTGCGCGATCTTCAGGCCGTTGGCGGAATGGCGCTCCATGCGCAGCGCCAGCGTTTTCAGCCCGCGCAGCGCCAGAAAACTGTCGAACGGGCCCGAAATGGCGCCGATGGCGTTCTGCAGGAATTTCAGCTGGGCGGCCAAATCCTTGTTATCGCCGACGACGGCGACGCCGCCGACCATATCGGAATGGCCGTTGAGATATTTGGTCGTCGAATGCACGACGATATCGATGCCGAGCTCCAGCGGCCGCTGGATATAGGGGCTGCAGAAGGTGTTGTCGGCGACCGACAAAATGCCCTTGCGCCTGGCAAGTGCGGCGACGCCTTCGAGGTCGACGATGCGCAGCAGCGGGTTGGTGGGGGTTTCGACCCACAGCATTTTCGTCTCGGGCCGGATCGCGGCCTCCACGGCGGCAAGGTCGGTGAAGTCGACGAACGAGACCTGCAGATTGGCCGAGCGTTTGCGCACCCGCTCCATCAGCCGGAAGGAACCGCCATAGATGTCGTCGGTGGCAACGATATGCGCACCGGAATCGAGCAGCTCCAGCACGGTGGCGATCGCCGCCAGCCCGGACGCGAAGGCGAACGCAGCCGAGCCGCTTTCGAGATCGGCCACGGCGCGCTCGAACGCAAAGCGCGTCGGGTTCTGGCTGCGGGCATATTCAAAGCCCTTGTGCACGCCGGGCGATTGCTGGCCATAGGTCGAGGTGGCGTAGATCGGCACCATCACCGCGCCGGTCAGCGGGTCGTGGCTCTGGCCGCCATGGATGGTGCGCGTCGAGAAAGCCAGACGGTTTTTCCCGGCTGGCGGAGTATTGCTGGTCATCGTGCGCGCCTCAGATGGTTGATCAGATCGATGCGGGTAATCAGGCCGACGAATTCGTCGCCGTCGAAGATGATGGCGACCTCGTTGCGGTCGAACACCGGCAGCAGCGCGTCCAGCGTCTGGCTGGCCTGCAGCGTGTGCAGGTTGGAGGTCATGGCCGTGCGCACCGGGCCGTTGAAGCGCTCCCAGCGGCCGTCATAAGGGCCGTCGACCTTGGCCAGGATGTCGCTTTCGTCAACGATGCCGACGAGCTTGCCATTGTCGAGCACCGGCAGCTGCGAGACATCGGAGCGGCGCATGCGGCCATAGGCATTGAGCAGGCTTTCGTCCGGGCCGACATAGACGGTGTCGCCGGTGCGGTGCGAGCGCATCACCAGGTCACGCAGATCGCCATGCTGCTCGTGCTCGGCCAGCCCCTGCTCGGCCAGCCAGAAATCGTCGAACACCTTCGACAGGTACTTGTTGCCGCTGTCGCAGACGAAGGTGACGACGCGTTTGGGCACCGTCTGCTCGCGGCAATAGCGCAGCGCCGCCGACAGCAGCGTGCCCGAGGATGAGCCGGCAAGAATACCTTCCTTGGACAAGAGGTCGCGCACCGCCAGCATGCTCTGCTTGTCGGGGATCGAATAGGCCTTCTTGACCAGCGACAGATCGGCATTGGGCGGCACGAAATCCTCGCCGATGCCTTCCACGGTCCAGCTGCCGGCCTCTTCCATCTTGCCAGTCTTGATCAGCGGCGCCAGCACCGAGCCGACCGGATCGGCCAGCACCATTTCGGTCTTCGGCGACACTTTTGCGAAGTAGCGGCCAAGCCCGGTCAGCGTGCCGCCCGAGCCGACGCCGACCACCACGGCATCCACATCACCGTCGAGCTGCGAAAAGATCTCCGGGCCGGTGGTGGTTTCATGCGCCAGCGGATTGGCCGGGTTGGCGAACTGGTTGGCATAGAAGGCGCCGGGCGTTTCCGCCGCGATTTTCTCGGCCATGTCCTGGTAATATTCGGCATGGCCCTTGCCGACATCGGAGCGCGTCATGCGCACTTCGGCGCCGAGCGCGCGCAGGTGCTGGATCTTTTCGCGCGACATCTTGTCGGGCACGACCAGCACGATGCGGTAGCCCTTGGGGATGCCGACCTGGGCGAGGCCAAGCCCGGTGTTGCCGGCGGTCGCCTCGACGATGGTGCCGCCGCGCTTGAGCTTGCCCTGCTTTTCAGCTGCGGCGATCATCGACAGCGCGATGCGGTCCTTGATCGAGCCGCCGGGGTTCTGGCTTTCGAGCTTGATGAACAACCGGCATTTGCCGGTGTCGAATTTGGTCAGCTCGACCACCGGCGTCTGGCCGATCAGGTCGAGTACCGACTTGTAGGGCGGACGCAGGCGGGACAATTCGGCTTCCGAGGGGGCACTGTCCAGTGCGGCGATCTCATGCTCGCTCATATCGATGCTCCATGACCAAGCGACCGCCTCTGGGCAGGGCGGCAGCGTAGCCTCTTTTCCAGCCCTTTGCAGTCGGAAAGAAGATAGATCGTGCCAATCAACCGGCCAGATGCGGAATGAAATTCCGGTTTGTGCCTCAAGGGCTTGGAGGGTGTGTCGAGATTCAGGTCAGGCCGAGCCGAAAATGGCAGATTCCGAGAACCGGAGCAGAGCGTACTTTTGGGTACGTGAGCACCGGAAGCCACAGGAAGCCGCATTTGCAGGCCGGCATCACCTGAATATCGACACAGCCTACCCCAGCAGCTGCTTGCTCAGCCTCGCACACTGCACGCGGATATCGGGGATGGCGTCGATCTCGAAGAAGGTGCCGCGCGTCAGCGGGCCGACGGCGAGGATCTTGGCCGAAACGGTTCCGTCGCCGGCGATGATCTCGCATTTGGTCGATACGTCGAGGCCGATGCGCAGCGGATCCGGCCTTGCCAGGCCGCGGTCGACCAGCGAGCGCACGACGCTGTTCGACGAGGTCGAGATGTCCCTGACGATGCCAGAGCAATCGTAGATGCGGGCGACCTCGAAGGTCTCGAGACGCTGCGTGTGACGCGACTGGACCTGGACGGTGAATTCGCCGTTGCGCGCAATGTCGACGACGCGGCCGGCGACCAGGCGGATGCGGCCGGATTGCACGGCCTCGGTGACACGGGCGTAGACCTCGGGCGCCATGCGATGGCGGTGGATGTCCCACCAGGCCTTGGTGTGCTCGACGAAGCGGCGCTTGGCGGAAGCCGGCCAGTTCTGCCAGATCTTCTGGTTGAACGGCCGCAGCCCGTCGACGACGTCACGCCAGTCGATGCCGGCCTTCTGGTTTTCCTTGATCAGGTCGCGGAACCAGCCGACGAAATAGGAGAGCTGCGTGCCGAGCGGAATGTCGGCGACGTCGAGCTTGATCGGATTGCCCTTGCGATGCGGCGAGGGCAGCAGGCCGCGCCTGGACACAGCTATGATGTCGCCGCGATGGCCGCGTTGCTCCAGCGCCAGGAAAGCATCGACCATGCTGAGGCCGGTGCCCAGCACCATGACGCCGGCGTCCGGGGGAAGTGCTGTATCGGCTTCCGATCCCATCCTGATGGCATGGCCTTGCGCCGGCTCCTCGTCATGGCCGGTGGCCAGCACGGCGAGATGCGCAACCACGCTGGTGCCGTTGGCCAGCGCCACTTCGACGCCGGAGGCGGTGGGCGTGATCGAGAGGCTTTCCTCGCGGATCAGCCGAAGCCGACCGCTCTGCTTTTCCCGCGCTTCCAGATCGACCAGCAACTCGCCGAGATAGCGGGCATAGATGCTGCGTGGCGCATAGAAGGGCGCCTCCTCAGCCGTTGCCAGGCCGCGTTCCTGAAGCCAGCGCCAGAAATTGCCGGGATCGTCGGCATAGGCGCTCATGCCGGCGGCGCTGACATTCAGTACATGCGCCGACAGCAGCGTCGAATAGGCGATGCCCTGACCGAAATGCGGGCGCCTTTCGATCAGCGTGACGCGCAGGTCGGGATTGGGCGACTTCAGGAGATGCGCGGCCAGCACGACGCCGCTGGCGCCGCCACCGACAATGATGATGGAGTTGGCGCGCCCGGTCATAGGCATGCCTTCGCTCTGCGCAGCGCCAGTGTCAGGCCTGGACCTTCACCGCGACCGGCAGATCGCCGATGCCGACCGACAGGTCGTCGAGAGAGATATCGCGCATTTCGGCGAGGCTGCGCTGATCGAGCACCTCGGCGATCGCCTGCCGGACCTCGAGCATCAGATGTCGGACTTGGCATGTCGCCTCGTTGCAATCTTCACAGCGCTGGTACTGGGTGCGGCTGGCGCAGGGGATCGGCGCCAGCGGACCGTCGAGGACGCGCACGACATGGCCGACCTTGATCTCGTCGGCGGGCCGCGCCAGGCGATAGCCGCCATCCTTGCCCTTGCGGCTCTGGACGAAGCCGGCATTGCGCAACTCGCCCAGGATGGCGTCGAGAAATTTCTTCGGGATGTTGTTGCCGGTGGCGACGTCGTTGACGAAGGCGAGCTGCCCGGCCGGCAATCGCGCGAGGTGGACAAGCGCCTTGAGGCCGTACTTACCTTTTTTGGTGAGCATGAGATCAAATTTTCTCTGGCATGCGACTGCATGGAACCATCGGTTGCAAAACGCCTGGCGTGCGTTGCCGCCGCGTCCAAGCCCGCATGACACATAAATTCTAGTGACATGATGTACAAGCCGAGAACTGCTGATTTTGCTTCGTTTTCAAGCCGCGCGGGCCATTTTGACCAGCCTTTGTGCCCACAGGGACACAAAAGCGCACGAGTGGGGGCGCGATCATCGCGATATGGTGACTGCTCATCGTCGCCTCCAGTCTCAATGTCGATAAGATTACTATACTTACCCTCGAACACGCGGAATGGGTTGTCAAATCGGCGGTTGTTTGAGGCATGAATTTGCCTGGAAGAGGCCGGAAGCGGGAATTCTAGTTCGCGGTGGGCGTAGGCGGAGCCATCACGGCAGTTCAGGAGGTTAAAGGTCGGTGGGACAGAGGGGGCGCTGGCCCGCCGGCGTCGAAAGGTCTGCCCTGTGGCGACACTCTGCCCACCGCAACCACCCTATCCGCCTCACCACCTCACCATCGACAGCTTTTTTCTAACAAGCCCGCCTTCGTTGGAAGGATTTAACTCTACAAGAACCATAGAATTAGCTGACTATTATGAAGCATTCCGGTTTTTCTCTTTTCAGGAGCCCTTCATGTCCACCATTTCGCGACGCATTGTTCTCCTCTCATCAGCGGCACTTGCCGGCGCGGCCTTCCTCGGCCCGGCCCTGGCCGACGACCTCAAGATCACCATCGGCTACCAGACGGTGGTCGAACCCTCGAAAGTGCCGCAGGCCGACGGCGCCTATGAAAAGGCGACTAAGGCCACCATTGATTGGCGCAAATTCGATTCCGGCGCCGATGTCATCGCCGCGGTCGCTTCCGGTTCGGTCGATATCGGCTATGTCGGCTCGAGTCCGCTGGCGGCGGCGGCGAGCCGCGAATTGCCGATCCAGACCATCTTCATCGTCGGCCTGATCGGCGAATCCGAGGCGCTGGTGGCACGCAACGGCGCCGGCATCGAGAAAATAGCCGACCTCGCCGGCAAGAAGGTCGCCGTGCCGTTCGTCTCGACGACGCATTACAGCCTGCTCGCGGCACTGAAGCATGAGGGCGTCGATCCGAAGTCGGTCGAGATCCTCAATCTCAGGCCTCCGGAAATCGCCGCCGCCTTTTCGCGCGGCGACATCGACGCCGCTTATGTCTGGGATCCGGCGCTCGGCCAGATCAAGACGACGGGCAAGGTGGTGGTGGATTCCTCGCAGGTCGCCGCCTGGGGCGCGCCGACCTTCGACGCCTGGATCGTGCGCACCGACTTCGCCGAAAAGAACCCGGAAGCGGTGCGCGACTTCGTCAAGGTGACGGGCGCGGCATATGCCGAGTTCCTCGCCAAGCCCGAAGCCTGGTCGGTATCGTCGCCGCAGGCGGCCGCGATCGCCAAACTCACCGGCGCCAAACTGGAAGAAGTGCCGCAACTGCTCAAGGGCTATGTCTTCCCGACGCTCGAAGAGCAGGCCTCCGACAAATTCCTCGGCGGCGGCACGGTCAAGGCGATCGAAGCGACATCCACCTTCCTCAAGGAGCAAGGCAAGATCGACGCCGTGCTTCCCGACTATTCGAAATACGTATCGTCGAAATACGTCACCGAGGCGCTCGCCTCGAACTAGTACTCGCTTAACGCAATTCCGGACGGAAAACCGCTTCACACTTTTCCTGGAATTGCTCTGAACGCGCGCGGATCTTTTTCCCTAACGCCGCGTGCTGACTGCCCCGGAACCGCTGACGAGGGCCGGGGCAGTCGGATTTCAACGAACCGCGAGGCATCCATGCCGCATCTCGTGCTCGACCCCCATCTCGTACTGGACAAGGTCTCGATCCACTATGACGGCCAGGCAGCGCCTGCGGTCGAGCGGGTGTCGATCGATGTCGCCAAGGGCGATTTCGTCGTGCTGGTCGGCCGTTCCGGCTGCGGCAAGACCTCGCTGCTCAACGTCGCCGCCGGCCTTGTCGCGCCGGCGCGCGGTACGGCTTCAATCAACGGCAAGCCGATCACAGCACCTGGCTCGGACCGGGCGGTGGTGTTCCAGAACGATGCTTTGTTCCCATGGCTGACGGCGCGCGAAAACGTTGCCTTCGCGCTCAGGCTGCGCGGTGTCGCTCCGGCCGAGCGGGCGCGGCGCGCCGATGAGCTGCTGGCGCTGGTGAAGCTCGCCGACGCCGGCGACAAGTGCATCTGGGAGCTTTCCGGCGGTATGCGCCAGCGTGTCGGCCTGGCCCGGGCGCTCGCCGCCGAACCCGAATTCCTGCTGCTCGACGAACCGCTCGGCGCGCTCGATGCGCTGACGCGCGAGCGCATGCAGACGACGCTGCTCGATCTGTGGACGGCAAGCGATGTCGGCGTGCTGATGGTGACGCATGGCATCGAGGAGGCGCTGGTGCTGGCCACCCGCATCGTCGTGCTGGCGCCTGGCCCGGGCCGCGTGGTGCAAACTTTCGAACCGGGCTTCTCCAGGCGCTACGCATCGGGCGAGGCCATCCGCACCATCAAGGCCGACCCGGCCTTCGCCGCGGCGCGCGGCGAACTAACCGACGCGATCTTCGAAGGAGAGGCGGCATGACCGTTACCTCCTACACCGAGCGGCCGGGACACAAGGTCGACGAGACCGACGGCCTGTCGGTGCCGTGGTCGCGGTCCAGCCCGAAACGCAAAGGCGTTTCCGCGCGCGCGGTCAGCGTGGTGACCATCCTGGTGGTGCTGGCGCTGTGGGCGCTGTCGGCCCGCCTGCAACTGGTGTCGCCAGTGTTCCTGCCCTCGCCGGTTGCGGTGTGGAACAAGTTCATCACCGTCGCCCGCGACGGCTTCGTCGATGCGACGCTGCTGCAGCATGCCGTCGCCAGCCTGGGCCGGGTTTTCGCCGCGCTGGTCGCCGCCATCCTCGTCGGCGTGCCGGTTGGGCTCGCCATCGGCATCAGCACGATCGGGCGCGGCATCTTCGATCCGCTGCTTGAGTTCCTGCGGCCGATCCCGCCGCTCGCCTACCTGCCGCTGGTCATCATCTGGTTCGGCATCGGCGAACCGTCGAAGATCCTGGTGATCACTATTTCCATGCTGGCGCCGGTGGCATTGTCGACCGCGTCCGGCGTTCGCGGCGTTTCGCAGGAACGCATCAATGCGGCGCGCTCACTGGGTGCTACTCAGCGCCAAGTGGTCCGCCATGTGATCCTGCCGAGCGCACTGCCGGCGATCCTGACCGGCCTGCGCATCGCGCTCGGCGCCGGCTGGTCGACGCTGGTCGCCGCCGAACTGGTGGCGGCGACGCGCGGGCTTGGTTTCATGATCCAGTCGGCCGCCCAGTTCCTCGTCACCGACGTGGTGGTGATGGGCATATTGGTGATCGCGGCCATTGCCTTCGTGCTGGAATTCACCCTCCGCAGGATCGAGCGCGTGCTCGTCCCGTGGGCGGGACGCGAATGATTGGGAACCAGAAGAGCAGGAGAGAATGCCGATGACCCATTCCACCGCCGTGCTGTTCGCCCAAGCCGGCAACTGGCTTCTCGCCTGGACCAGGGAAAGCCAGCCGCTTGAACAGCAACCGAAATCGCCAACGCCGGTCCGCTGGGACGCCGAGCGCGACCGCCTGCCGCCACGCGACGAGAGTTTTTACTGGGCCTGGCAGTACTGGTCGCAGTGAGGGGATTGGCGATTGGCACTAGCCCCCGCGTCTTCGTCATCCTAGGGCGGAGCAAGGAGCGAAGCGACGCAGCGCAGACCCCAGGATGACGAATTCCAGGTAGCCAAAGAAGATAATTCCCATTCTCCCCTCTAATTCGCAAAATCATTCCTCTACTAAATTTATAGAATTACCTAACCTCATCCATCTTCCAACCGGCGAGGCCATTTCCGGCGCCGATCCGCAGCGAAGGAGAGGGATCAATGTTCAATCTAACGAGACGTGTTTTCGGCATCGGCCTGCTGGCGGCGACGGTTGCCGTGTCGTTCGGCGCCACGGCGCAGGAGCTGAAGCAGTTCAGCATCGGCTATCAGAAGACCGGCCTGCCGGTGATCGCCAGGCAGCAGCAGGTGATCGAGAAGGCACTTGAAGACAAGGGCGTGACGGTCAAGTGGGTCGAGTTCACCGCCGGTCCGCCGCTGGTCGAGGCGCTCAATGTCGGCGCCATCGATGTCGGCTGGACCGGCGACGCGCCGCCGATCTTCGGCCAGTCGGCCGGTGCCAACATCGTCTATGCCGCAGCGCTGCCGTCGAATGGCGAGGGCGAGGCGATCTTCGTCAAGCCGGCGTCGCCGATCCAGTCGGTCGCCGATCTCAAGGGCAAGCGCGTCGGTGTCGGCAAGGGCACCAGCGCGCACAATCTGCTTGTCGCCGCGCTGGAGAAGGCCGGCATCCCGTTCGACCAGATCACGCCGGTCTATCTCAGCCCGGCGGATGCGGCCGCAGCCTTTGCCAGCGACCAGATCGATGCCTGGACCGTCTGGGATCCGTTCTTCGCCATCGCCGAAACCCGCTACCAGCCGCGTGTGCTGGCCCGCTCCAGCGAGGTGCTGAAGGTCAACACCTATTTCCTCGCCAACAAGGATTTCGCCAAGGCGCATCCCGAAACCGTCACCACGACGATATCAGCCTTGGGCGAGGCGGCGAAATGGGCCGACCAGAACCGCGACAAGGTGGCCGCGGCGCTGCATGAGGTGACCGGCGTGCCGCTCGACGCGCAGATCATCGCCGCCAACCGCACCAAATTCGGCGTCTTCCCGATCACCGACGAGATCATCGCCGGCCAGCAGGCGACTGCAGACCGCTTCTTCAAGCTCGGGCTGATCCCGAACGCGGTCCGCATCTCCGACGCGGTGTGGACGGCACCCGGCAACTGACTTGTCCCCTGACGGCGCCGGATGAGAACGCCCGGCGCCATTTGCGTTCGCACCCATATCTCCAGGAGATCCGCCCGTGACTGTGCCAGACATGACCGCGCCTGCCAGCACCGCACCGCTCGATTTCTTCTGGTTCATCCCGACGCATGGCGACGGCTCCTATCTCGGTTCCGAGGAGCAGCAGCGGCCGCCCGAATTCGGCTACTTCAAGGAGATCGCGCAGGCGGTCGACCGGCTCGGCTTTCCCGGCGTGCTGTTGCCGACCGGCCAGAATTGCGAGGATTCCTGGATCACCGCGACGGGCCTCGCGACACTCACCGAAAAACTGAAGTTCCTGGTCGCGCTGCGGCCGGGCGTGACGCTGCCGACTTTCGCCGCACGCCAGACCGCCGCCCTCGATCGCTTGAGCAATGGCCGCCTGCTGCTCAATGTCGTGGTCGGCGGCAACCCGACCGAGCTCGCCGGCGACGGCGTCTTCCTGCCGCATGACGAGCGCTATGCCCAGGCGCATGAATTCCTGACCATCTGGCGCGGCCTAGTGTCCGGCGAGCGGGTCAATTTCAACGGCAAATATTACCGCGTCGAAAATGGCCGCCTCGACCTTCTGCCGCACCAGGAACGGCCGCCGCTCTATTTCGGCGGATCGTCGGATGCGGGCCAGGACCTCGCCGCGGACCTCGTCGACATGTATCTGACCTGGGGCGAACCGCCGGCACAGGTGGCCGAGAAGCTGGCCGCGGCGCGCGCAAAGGCGGCGCGGCGCGGCAGAAAACTGCGCTTCGGCATCAGGCTGCATTTCATCGTGCGCGAGACCGAGGACGAAGCCTGGCGCGCCGCCGACCGGCTGATCAGCCATGTCACCGACGCCCAGATCGAAAACGCGCAGGCGCGCTTCCTCAACCAGATGGATTCGGTCGGCCAGCGCCGCATGGCGGAGCTGCATGGCGGCCGCCGTGACAGGCTGGTGGTGTCGCCCAATCTGTGGGCCGGCGTCGGGCTGGTGCGCGGCGGCGCCGGCACGGCGCTGGTCGGCACGCCGGAACAGCTCGCCGGGCGCATCCGCGAATACCAGGCGATCGGCATCGATACCGTCATCGGCTCGGGCTATCCGCATCTCGAGGAGGCCTACCGCGTCGCCGAGCTTCTGTTTCCGAAGCTCGGGCTCGGCACCAGGCGGCAGCGGGCGCATGAGAACATCGCCAACGAATTCTCGGTCGGCTTCCATGGCGCCAACCGCCTGCAGGCTTCGTCATGAGCTTTTCCACGCGCCTGCATAGCAACGCCATCGGCTGGCTGCTGCCGGCGCTGATCATTGCCGGCTGGGAGATTGCCAGCCGCGCCGGCGTCATGCCGGCCAACGTGCTGCCGGCGCCCAGCGCGGTCGCCGAGGCCTTCTGGCGGCTGACGTTGTCGGGCGAACTGATCCGCAACATCGGCGTCTCGACCGCGCGCGCCCTTGCCGGCTTTGCCGTCGGTGGCTCGATCGGTTTTGCGCTTGGCCTTGCCAACGGGCTGTCGACGCTCAGCCGCGGCCTGACCGACACGACGCTGCAGATGATCCGCAACATTCCGCATCTGGCGCTGATCCCGCTGGTCATCCTGTGGTTCGGCATCGACGAGGAAGCCAAGCTGTTCCTGGTGGCGCTCGGCGTGTTCTTTCCGATCTACGTCAACACGCTGCTCGGCATCCAGAGCGTCGACCCACAGCTGGTCGAGATGGGCCGCGTCTACGGCATGGACCGTCGCACGCTATTCTTCCGCGTCATCCTGCCCGGCGCGCTGCCGGCGATCTTCGTCGGCCTGCGCTATGCCCTGGGCATCATGTGGCTGACGCTGATCGTCGCCGAAACCATCTCGGCCAGTTCGGGCCTCGGCTACATGGCCATGCAGGCGCGCGAATTCCTGCTGATCGATGTCGTCGTGCTGTCGATCCTGATCTATGCGCTGCTCGGCAAGCTCGCCGACAGCCTCGCCCGCCTGCTCGAGCGGCTGTCGCTCGGCTGGCATCCGGCCTTCCAGAACGGATGAGAGATTGCCCATGACCGCCGCCAGCCTGACCGCAGCCCGTTCCTTAGTCGCCACGCCGGTGCGGCCGATCGGCTCCGTCGAAGGACAGCGGGCCTTTGCCTTCAGGCATGCCGGCAAGCGCTTCGGCGACAAGACCGTGCTCGACGGCATCGACCTGGACGTGCCGGCCGGGCAGTTCCTTGCCGTCATCGGCAAGAGCGGCTGCGGCAAGAGCACGCTGTTGCGGCTTCTGGCCGGGCTCGACCGGCCGACATCGGGATCGCTGTCCTTCGGTGTCGAAGAGGAAGGACACAGCCGCACGCGCTTCATGTTCCAGGAGCCACGGCTCCTGCCCTGGGCCAGCGTGGTGAAAAACGTCGAGGTCGGGCTGACCGGCATCGCCACCGGTAGCGAAGCGAGGCACCGCGCGCTCGACATCCTCGGCGAGGTCGGGCTTGCCGACCGGGCCGACGAATGGCCTTCGGTGCTGTCCGGAGGTCAGAAGCAGCGCGTGGCGCTGGCCCGCGCGCTGGTCGGCCACCCGCAGATCCTGGCTCTCGACGAGCCGCTCGGCGCACTCGACGCCCTGACCCGCATCGAGATGCAGCAGCTTCTGGAACGCATCTGGATCGCGCAGAAGTTCACGGCCGTGCTGGTCACGCATGATGTCGCCGAAGCGGTCGCGCTCGCCGACCGGGTCGTGGTGATCAGCGAAGGCCGGATCGCGCTCGATCTGGATGTGCCCGTGGAACGGCCGCGCCGTCGCGGTTCGGTGGAGCTGGCCCGGCTGGAGGGCAAGATTCTGGATCGGCTGTTCGGGTAGGGCTGTCGGGGGCAGGGCCCTGGAGGACCGCCTTCCCCCACTCCGTCGCTGCTTCGCAGCGCCACCTCTCCCCCCCTCCGGAGGGAGAGGAAAGGAGCCAAGGTCGGCGAGCTCGCGCTTTTCCTCTCCCCCGTCGATCGGGGGAGAGGTGGCCCGAAGGGCCGGAGTGGGGGTCGACCTTTCATCGAGCTCACCCGCTTGACCGGTTCGCCCACACCAACCCGATCAGCCCGACCAGCATGGTGACGACGCCGATATAGAGCCATTGCGACTGGCCGGTCATGAAGCTGCCGCCGACAACGCCGATGCCTTGCAGCGACCACAGCGCGCCGACGGCAAGCACAATCAACGCCAGCAGATTTTTGGTCAGCCTCATTGCCGGATCTCCCTTTTGAAGTCGATTGGTTGCAGCATCGGGACCGCGATAAAAGAGCCAAAGGAAGTGGCCCGGCCGCGCCGAGCTCTACTTGGATATTAATGTTCGATCTTGTCAAACGGATGCCCGATAGCAACACAAAGATCATCGTTGATTGATCATCGCGTGCCGGAAAATCCCTGACAGACTGTTACCCAGCGACTCCAAACGTGTGCCATTGCCACGGAACCGCCAGATCACTGCCGCATTTCCCGCCTTATTTGGCACCTAACGGCTGGGGTCTGTCAAAAACGGAGCCATCCCCCAAATATGAAGAACCCAAAACAGACCGCGATTGTCGCGGTAACGATCGCTGCTGGCCTGATGGTCGGCGCTTCTTCGGCGACCGCCGCCGCCCAGTGCGGCCGCGCCTCGTGGTACGCCCTGCACTCCAGAACCGCCTCGGGCGAGCGCATGAACCCGTCGGCGATGACCGCCGCGCATCGCACCTTGCCTTTCGGCACCAAGCTCAGGGTGACCAACAAGAACAACGGCCGCAGCGTCGTCGTGCGCATCAACGATCGCGGTCCGTTCATCAAGGGACGCGTGCTCGACCTGTCGAAGGGCGCGGCCGGCCAACTCGGCTTCATCGGCTCCGGCCACACT
This sequence comes from Mesorhizobium sp. WSM1497, assembly GCF_001672455.2. Classification (NCBI taxonomy): domain Bacteria; kingdom Pseudomonadati; phylum Pseudomonadota; class Alphaproteobacteria; order Hyphomicrobiales; family Phyllobacteriaceae; genus Mesorhizobium; species Mesorhizobium sp. WSM1497. The sequence continues at coordinate 907,962 of NZ_CP021070.1, forward strand.
TCCGTGTGCATGGCGCGCGTCTAGAGCTTCCTGTGTCCGGCAAGGGCCGGACACACTACCTACACATTTCGCAGCCGCACACTGAGCCGGCTGGCGCCGTTCGGCCCCGATTTCCATGGCCTTGAACCAAAGAAGCATTGGTCACGCAGCGTGACGTATTGCATCGCAGCAATTAGTTGTTAACTTCCCCGCGAGACATTTAGGCTCGGCGCTGCTCGTCGTCCCTTCGGTCGCAGGCAGCAGCGGGGTTTCTCGATGTTCTACCAGCTCTATGAGATGAACCACGCCGCCCTGCAGCCGGCGCGCCTCTATGCCGACGCGGTGCGCATGTTCTACTCCAATCCGCTCAATCCGTTTTCCCACACGCAATGGGGCCGTTCGATCGCGGCGACGGCCGAACTGTTCGAGCGCACCACGCGCCGCTACGGCAAGCCGGCCTTCGGCCTGAGCAAGACCGTAGTCGACTGGAAGAGCGTCGAGGTCGCCGAGAAGACCGTCTGGTCGAAGCCGTTCTGCAATCTCGTGCGCTTCGAGCGCGCTGTCCCCGCCGGGCGCAAGCCCGATCCGAAGCTTCTGATCGTGGCGCCGATGTCGGGCCATTATGCGACGCTGCTGCGCGGCACGGTGGAAGCGATGCTGCCCTATGCCGACGTGCACATCACCGATTGGGTCGATGCCCGCATGGTGCCGCTTGCCGACGGCCAATTCGATCTCGACGACTACATCGACTATGTCATCGACATGCTGCACACGCTGGGGCCGGACACGCATGTGATGGCGGTGTGCCAGCCTTCCGTGCCGGTGCTGGCCGCCGTGGCGCTGATGGAATCCAAGGGCGACCCGTTCGTGCCCTCGACGATGACCTTGATGGGCGGGCCTATCGACACGCGCAGCAACCCGACCGCGGTCAATCTGCTGGCGCAGGAAAAAGGCATCGACTGGTTCCGCGACAATGTCGTGATGCATGCGCCGTGGCCGGTGCCAGGCTTCGGCCGCGAGGTCTATCCAGGCTTCCTGCAGCTGTCCGGCTTCATGAGCATGAACCTCGATCGCCACATCATCGCCCACAAGGACTTCTTCATGCATCTGGTGAAGCATGATGGCGACAATGCCGAGAAGCACCGCGATTTCTACGACGAGTATCTGGCGGTCATGGACCTGACGGCCGAATTCTACCTGCAGACCGTCGACACCGTCTTCGTGCGGCAGGCCTTGCCAAAGGGCGAGATGACGCATCGCGGCACCAGGATCGATCCGTCGGCGATCCGCAACGTCGCGCTGTTCACGGTCGAAGGCGAGAACGACGACATATCAGGCCTTGGCCAGACCAAGGCGGCGCATGATCTTTGCCCCAATATCCCGGCTGAGCGGCACGCCCACTACATGCAGCCGGCGGTCGGCCATTACGGCGTGTTCAACGGTTCTCGCTTCCGCTCCGAAATCGTCCCGCGCATCGTCGACTTCATCACCAGCTATGGCCGCCAGGAGCGTGTCGCGGTGAAGCCGAAGCTGGTCCGCGCCGCCAAGAGATAATGCACGTCGTCCAAAATTGCGGGTTTTGGGACGATGATTTGCATAAAACCAAGCTTAACGGCGACAAACCGTGCGATTGACCGGTAAAAGCCGGCCGGCTGGCTGATTCTGTTGCACAAGTGCCGCTGTCCAGCCCCTCGGGTAACCATGCCGACAATCCGACCGTCGTCGTAATTGACACGGACTGTAAATCCCCCTTAACCTTTCGTTAATAACAAAGGGTGAGCGGGGACAATGATTTCCTCATCGATGGCGCGACGGCTGCGCGTGTATGTGGCGGCCGGGCTGGCAATGACGGCGGGCTGGGTGGCACCGGCCTTGGCGGGTGGAGCGATGGCGACCGGGGGGCTCACCTCGCAGCCGATCGGCCACTATGATTTCTGCAAGCTGCATCCGGGCGAGTGCTCGATCCGCCCGGCCAATCTGGCGCCGGCTCCGATGACCGACGCGCTGATGCGCAAGCTTCTCAATGTCACCGCCAGGGTCAACGCCGCCGTCAAGCCGATGAGCGACATGGACATCTACGGCAAGGACGAGGTCTGGGCCTATCCCGACAAGGGCGTCGGCGATTGCGAGGACTATGTGCTGGAAAAGCGGCGCCAGCTTTCGCGCATGAGCATCTCGCTTGCCGATCTTCTGATCACTGTCGTGCGCAAGCCCGACGGCGAGGGCCACGCCGTGCTGACGGTGCGCACCGACGACGGCGACTATGTGCTCGACAATCTGACCGACAAGGTCAAGCCATGGGACGCGACCGGCTACCGCTTCCTCAAGCGGCAGGCGATCGACAACACCGGCCGCTGGGTCTCGATCCGCGGTGGCCAGCAAGTTCTGGTCGGCGCGGTTCAGTAGGCACTGGCAACGGCGGCTTCCCTAGGGGCGGCATCCAACGCTTCGTCATCACAGGGCTGAGCAGGAGCGAAGCTCCGTCGCGAAGACCCCGGGATCCATGCCGTGATGCCGATGAAGAACGCTGCGGCGCAGGAACAGGCGCCTGCAATCGTCATACCGTCATCACCAGATCTTTTGCCCCGTCGCGACGCTCGCAACTCGCGGCATGGATCCTCGGGTCTGCGCGTCCGCTCCGCCCGTGGATGACGAAATCGATGGGCCCTCCGCCAGAATTCGCATTTCTCCGTGAACCATTTCGCTCCGGCCAGCGACACACAGCCGTGAACCGAAACCAACCATGGAGACTTCAGATGACTGCTTTTCTGCGAAACACCCTTCTTGCCGCTATCGCGGTGTCGAGCATGGCCGGATCCGCCATGGCCGATCAGACCACCAGCTGTGCCAAAACCAACCTCAACGACCTCTGGGCCGGCCGCTGTTGCGGTGATGCCGGGGCGTCGGACTGCCTGGGCGGCGGAAACAATGGCCACGACCACGGCGATCATGGCCGGGGTGGGAATGGCGGCACCGCCGGCAAGAAATGATCTCACCACTGTGCCCGCCGGCGGGCCGCCGGCGGGCAGTGTCCTCGTGAGGCAGGCGAACTTGTACCGGCGCGGACCGTCAGGCTACGGCCGCTGGTTCAACGCCGCGCGGATCGATGCGGTGATGCGGCGAAGCTCGGTTTCGTCGAGTTTCTCGATGTTTTCCGCCAGCAGATTGGCGAGCTCGGTGGCGGCGGGGGAAAGACCCGACGTGTCGAGTTTTACACGCGGGTGCGAGGCCTCGGCCAGCCGCGCCAGTTCCTCGGCATCGTCCCAGATGATGTTGAAATAGCCGATGATCTTCTGGATCAGCGTCCAGGTCGGGGCGCCTCGCCTGCCATGTTCGAGCGCCGACAGATAGGCGGCGCTGACGCCGATCGCCGCCGCCATATCCTTCTGGCGGACACCGCGTTCGCTTCTCAGCGTCCGCAGCTTCTCGCCGAACGGGGTCATGCGCCCATCCTCATGAACGGACCCGCCGCAGGCGGATATAGAGCGCACCCGAACCACCATGATTGCGGGCGGCATGGTCGTGGCTGGAGACGAGCGGCCGGAAGGCAGGCGTCGACAGCCAGGCCGGCACGGCGCGCCGCAACACGCCATCGCCGCCGGAGGACGAGCCCTTGCCGGTGATGACCAGGACATAGCGGACGCCGCCGGCATGCGCCCGGTGCAGGAACGAGAACAGCAGCGAGTAGGCCTCGTCCTGCGTCATGCCGTGCAGATCGACGCGGCCCTCGATCGGCAGCCGGCCCTTCGACAATTTGTCCAGCGTCGGTTCGTCGAGGCGGTGCGTGACATGCTGCGCCTTCGGCTTGGCGGTCCCTGCGACATTGGCGACGGGCTGGGCGGGCTGCGACTGGCTTGGCTTGGCCTCGGCAGGAATTTCGGGGATGTCGACGGCAAATTTCCCCTTCAGCGGCTTGGCCGTGCGCGCCACCAGGTTCCACAGAACCCGGTCGTCCTCGCTGAGCTTGTCCGGGCGTCGGGTCATCGGACCGCACCCGCAATGAGCGCGCGCGGCACCAGCGCATAAAAATCCGCGGCATTGCGGACCACGCCGGCGATCTCGCCCGCGGCCCCGCCCGAACCGGCGAACAGGTCGCCCCGCGCCGGCCCGGTGATGGCGGAGCCAGTGTCCTGCGCGATCATCAGGCGGCGGAATGGTTTTGCGTCGAAGGCGGCGAGCGTCGGCGCGTCGATGTAAAAGGGCGTGCCGAATGTGTGCAGCAGGCGGTCGACGGCGATCGAGCGGCCCGGCGTCAGCGGCACCTTGGCGGCGGCGATCGGACCAAGGGCAACGTCCTCGACATCGGCCGGGCGGAAGAAAATGTAGGAGCGGTTCTGCCACAGGATCTCGTCGACGCGGTCCGGATGCGCCTTGAACCAGGCGCGGATCGATTGCATCGTCACTTCCGCCAGCGGGATCTCGCCAATCTCGCTCAGGACCTTGCCGGGTCCGGTGAAGCGCTGGCCGGATTTGGCGGCATAGGTGACGCGGGCAAGCCGGCCGTCGGTCATGGCGAGGCGTGCGGCACCTTGCACGTGAATGAAGAAGGCATCGACCTTGTCGGCCAACCAGGCGATTTCCAGGCCCTTGCCATCAAGCGCGCCGCGCTCGATCTCGCCACGGTCATGATATTCGACCGGCCCGTTCGGCGTCTGGCGCGCGAAAGCGAGATAGGGGTCCAGGCCCGGCGGCCGGTTTGCGTCATCGATATCGACGAGATCGGCCGGGCGCGACAGCAGCGGCACCGAAAACCGGTCCGTGCGCACCGGTGACGCCTCGACCTGCGGTTCATAGAAACCGGTGACGAGCCCATTTTCGGCAGGGATAAGCGCCGGCACAAAATGGCGCTCGAAGAAGGCGCGGGCCTCCCCGCGGGTCAAAACCGGCGACCGATTCGCCGGCGAAACGGTCCGGGCCTCGACGTAGGCATCCGCAAAGGCGTCGAAGTCGACGCCGAGCGCGCCGCTGCGATAGGGTTTGGTCAGGACATGGAAGGCCGAGCGCCGAAAGGCGGCGAAGGCCGCCGAATGGTCGTCATCGTTCCAGCCGGGCAGATCGCCGAAGGCTTTCTCGACAAAAAGAGGCGATAGCGACACCGGAGCCTCGCCGCGTATTCCCTAGTCTTCTTCCTCGGTGGCGACGAGCTTCCAGTTCGGATCGCGCGAGCGCGTGTCACGGGCGAAGGTCCAGACATCCTTGACCTCGGCGACGGTTTCCGGGTCGCCGTCGATGACGGCACCGGCCTTGTCGCGGGTCGCCGAAATCAGCTCGCTGATGATGCGCAGCGTGACATGCGCCTCGCCGCCCTTCATCTCGGCCGAGACGATATCGGCCTTGTCGATGCCGACGAAGGAGGACTGGATCTTTTCCGCCTTGGCCTCGCGCTCGCCGATGGCGGCGACAAAACCGTCATAGACCTCGCGCGACAACAGGTTCTTCAGCGTTTTGCGATCGCCGTCGGCATAGGCCATGACGATCATCTCGTAAGCCATCTTGGCGCCGTCGACGAAACCCTTCGGCTCGAAGGACGGATCATTGTCCTTGATCGTGCGCAGGCCCTTGTTGAGGTCGGTATCGGGCTTGGCGAAAGCGTCGATCGCGGCATAGGCGTCGGGAGCCGGCTCGCCTGGCGGACGCTTGCGCGGCAGCGAGACGACGTTTTCGGATTTCTGGGCGGCATCCTTGTCGCTGGTGCGAGCCGCCGAATAGGGATCGAAGGGCGGCCGTTCGCTGCCGGTGCGGCGGCCCAGCACATTGCGCAGCTGGAAAAAGATGACCACCGCCGCAATCAGGAAGAAAATCGTGCCGAAGTCGAAGAATCCCATATCTTCCGCCAATCAATCCCTGCCCGGTGGCCGGACCGTCAGGCCCAACGGCCGCGGTCGCATAGCGTTCAACATTCAAAGCATATAGAACGCAAGGCGCAATCATTCAAATCAAAGGCAGGCATACCTATCTAACAGCCTCGGTGCCAGCGGCGATTGCCAGTTGGCGGCCAAAACAATCAAAACGGTCATAACGATCGAAAAAGGTTGGCAAGACTTGCGCATTTCGTTGCTTCCCTTCTTTCTCCTTGCACTGCCGCTGCTGGAAATTGCCGGTTTCGTCATCGTCGGCCGCGAGGTCGGCGCGCTGGCGACGGTAGGCCTCGTGCTGGCCTCGAGCATCGCCGGCGTGCTTTTGCTCCGATACCAGGGTTTTGGTGTCATGGCCCGCATCCGCAACGAGATGGCCGCCGGCCAGAACCCCAGCCGCCACCTTGCGCACGGCGCCATGATCGTGGTTGCGGCAATCCTCCTGATCATCCCCGGCTTCATCACCGACATCATCGGCCTGCTGCTGTTTCTGCCGCCGTTGCGCGACTTTGCCTGGAGCCGGTTCAAGGGCCGCATTGTCGTCGCCACCGATTTCTCGACCGGCGGTTTTCGTGGCCGCCAGCGCGACAGGGTCATCGACCTCGAAGACGGCGACTATTCGCGCGAGGACGATCTGAAGCGCGGCCCGGATCACAACTCGCCGTGGCGCCGCCTGAAGGACGATTAACGCGCCGTCCCATCTCCATGCCGCAGCCGGGAAGCAAGGCGGCAAACCTTGTCTTGTCATCCCCGCCATGGTAGCGAACGCCCGATTTCAATTCGGTCAGCGACGCTGCCCAGGCAAGAGGACAAGGCTTATGGCCAGCAAAGATGACGCGCCGGTCGGCGCAGCCAACGGAAACGGCAATGCGGCGCAGCCGTCGCTCAACGTTCTGGCGCAATATGTGAAGGACCTGTCCTTCGAAAGCCCCGGCGCGCCGAATTCGCTGCGCGGCCGCGACAAGGCGCCGGGCATCGCCATCAATGTCAACGTCAACGCCAACCCGCTCTCCGACAAGCAGTTCGACGTCAATCTGACGCTCAACGCCAAGGCGTCCTTCGACCAGGAAGTGCTGTTCAATGTCGAGCTGGTCTATGGCGGCGTGTTTGCCATCGCAGGCTTTCCGCAGGAACATATGCTGCCGATCCTGTTCATCGAATGCCCGCGTCTTTTGTTCCCGTTCGCCCGCCAGATCATCGCCGAGGCAACCCGCAATGGCGGCTTCCCGCCGCTGATGCTCGACCCGATCGACTTCGCGCAGATGTTCCAGCAGAAGCTGGCGGAGGACCAGGCGTCGTCGAAGGTCCAGGTGAGCTGAGGCCTACTGTCTCGTAAGCGTTTGAAAAGCCCGGCCTCGCGCCGGGTTTTTTGTTTTGGGCGGGACGATTGAGGCGCCGGCAGGGCAGAGGGGGGCGCCAAGGATCGCCAACGGGACGATTTCAGTTCCCGAGAACCTTCAGCCACAGCGCCTTTTCACCCAGCGTCCCGACCATGCCGGCGTGCGCGGTGCGTTCGGCTTCGGTGACTCGCGGCGGCAGCGGTGCCGGGCGCTGGCTGATGATGATCTCGATCTGGCGGACATTCTCGCCCTGGGCCGGCGCGGTGGCGCTGTCGAGGATAAGGGCCGCCTGCTTGCCGCCGATCAGCTCGATATAGACCTCGGCCAGCAATTCGGAATCGAGCAGGGCGCCGTGCTTGGTGCGCTTGGTGTTGTCGATGCCGTAGCGCCGGCAGAGCGCATCGAGCGAATTAGGACCCATCGGGTGCTTGCGGCGCGCCAGCGCCAGCGTGTCGACGACGACGCCGTTGTCGATGACAGGGTGACCCAGCCGGCCGAATTCGACGTTGAGGAAGCCGACATCGAAAGTGGCGTTGTGGGCGACCAGCTTGGCGCCGTCGGTGAAGTCCAGCCACTCCTGCACGATCTCGGCAAAGGTCGGCTTGCCCGCGAGGTCCGCCGCGCTGATGCCGTGCACCGCCTGTGCCTCGGCATGGATCGCGCGGCCTTGCGGGTTGATGTAGTGGTGGAAGGTCCTGCCGGTCGGGAAACGGTTGACCAGTTCGACGCCGCCCAGCTCGATCACGCGGTCGTCGCGCGAATCGAGGCCGGTGGTTTCCGTGTCGAAGATGATCTCACGCATCGAATCAGTCGCTCCAAAGGAGCAGAATCGTGAGAGCGGAACAAAATGGCAATGAGAAACTATGATGGCCAGGGCAATCGCACAGGTTTGCGCCGCCCCTCATCGCCCTGCACCTTTCCTCTCCCCCGTCGATCGGGGGAGAGGAAAGGTGCAAAGCCGGCAGGCAGATAAGCGGCTCTCACATCGACAGCTGGCGGTCGAGCGGTGGGCTCAACCACCTGGCTTGCCAACCCCTATCAGCTGGCTGATGATTGCAGCGACCTCCGCCCGCGCGGCGTCCATCCCCTGGCCGGTGTCGACGATGAAATCGGCCTGACGGCGCTTTTCCGCGTCCGGCACCTGCTTGGCCAGGATCGACGCCAGCTTTTCCTCCGTCATGCCGGGCCGCGCCAGCACGCGCTGGCGCTGGATCTCGGCTGGCGCCGTGACGACGACGACCTTGTCGACGCGGTTGCGGCCGCCGGTTTCGAACAGCAGGGGGATGTCGAGGACGGCGATCGGCGCGCCTGATCCACGATGCCTGGCCAGAAAGGCATCGGCATCGGCGCGCACCAGCGGGTGGATGATGGTCTCCAGCCGCTTCAGCGCCGCGGCATCGCCGAGCACGCGCGCGCCAAGTTTGGCACGATCGACCATGCCAGCGGATGTGGTGCCGGGAAAGGCGGCCTCGACCAGGGGGGCTGCCTTGCCGGCATAGAGGCGATGCACCGTCTCGTCGGAATCGTGGACCGGCACGCCGGCGTCAGTGAACATCCTGGCTGTGGTCGACTTGCCCATGCCGATCGAGCCGGTGAGGCCGAGCACGATCATGGCTTCGGCACCAGATCGGCGACGATCAGGGCCCGAAGTTCGGCCGTCACCCGCGGCCTGATGCCGAACCAGCGCTCGAAGCCAGGCACGGCCTGATGCAGAAGCATGCCGAGACCGTCGACCGTCTTCAGATTTCGCGCTCGGGCGGCCGCGAGCAGCGGCGTCTCCAGCGGCACATAGACGATGTCGGTGACGATGGCATGGTCGGGCAGCCGGGCGGGATCCGCCGACAGGCCTTCATTGCCATGCATGCCGAGCGCGGTGGTGTTGACCAGCAGGCCGGCATCGCCGAGCAGTTCGTTGGTCGCCGCCATGCCATGCGCCGAGACACCGGCGCCGAAACGATCGCGCAATTCCTGCGCTCGGGCCAGAGTGCGGTTGACGATGCGGATGTCGGCAACGCCGCGCTCCTTCAGCGCGTGGATGACGGCGCGCGACGCGCCGCCGGCGCCGAGCACCACCGCCGGACCCTTGCTTGCCCAGCCCGGTGCATGATCGTCGAGGTTGGCGGCAAAGCCGTGACCGTCAGTGTTGCCGCCCCACAGGACGCCGTCCTCGAACCACAGCGTGTTGACGGCGCCGATTTCTTGCGCCGCCTGGTCGCGGCGTTCGGCCAATGCGAAGGCCGCTTCCTTGTGCGGGATGGTGATGTTGCCACCGCGGTAATTGTTTGCCTGCAATGTTTCCACGAACACGGCAAAGTCTTGCGGCGCGACATCGAGGGCCTGGTAGCTTCCGTCGATGCCATGTTTGGCCAGCCAGTGGCCATGGATCTTCGGCGAGCGCGAATGCTTGACCGGATGGCCCGACACGAAGGCTTTTTTCGACGCCTCAGCCATCGATCGCCCCCAGGTCTCGCAGTTCGGCCAGCAGCGGCAACAGCGGCAGACCGACAATGGTGAAATGATCGCCCTCGATTTTCTCGAACAATTGAATGCCTTCGCCTTCGATCTGATAGGCGCCGACACTTCCCAGCGCCTTGGCGCCGACGCGGGCGAGGTGGCGGCCGATGAAGGCGGGGTCGAGCTTGCGCATGGTCATCGAGGCTATGCCGACATGCCGCCACAAAACCTTGCCGTCGCGAACCAGCACCGCGGCGCTGTTGAGCTGATGGGTTCTCCCCGACAGCGCCAGCAAATGACGGCGGGCACCCTCCATGTCAGCCGGCTTGTGGAACACCTCGTCGCCGAGCGACAGCGTCTGGTCGCATCCCAGCACCAGGGCGCCCGGCCTGCGCTCGCTGACTTCGGTCGCCTTAGCCTCGGCCAGCACCAGGGCGACGTCCTCGGGCGAGACGCCGCTATCCTGCAAAGGCGACTCGAGCGCGCGCTCGTCGACATCGGCCGGCACCGCCTCGACATCGACGCCGGCATTGACCAGCATCGCCTTGCGGAACGGACTGCCGGAAGCGAGGATGAGTTTTTCGGTCATGTTTTTCGCCCGGTTAATCGTCGTTGACCGGCGCAATGCAGAAGGTTGCCAAAGGTTGGCGGGACAGCGCCCCCCTCTGTCCTGCCGGACATCTCCCCCTCAAGGGGGGAGATTGGATGCAACTTCGGCTTTCGCCAATTTTTAACGTTGAACAGAAAGTGCGGTCCGCGAAACCGCCGATCTCCCCCCTAGAGGGGGAGATGCCCGGCAGGGCAGAGGGGGGCGCGAAGGATCGCGGCGTTTCGGACACTGTCTCAGGCCTGCGGGTGCGGAAGGGGCTCATTTATCTATTCTTCCCCCGCAGGGCAACGATGGCCGCCGCCGTTTCCTCGATCGAGCGGCGGCTGACGTCGATCATCGGCCAGCCATGGCGCGTGCAGATCTTGCGGGCGTAGGCGAGCTCTTCGCTGATCGCCGCGCGGTCGACATAGTCTGATGCCTCATACGAGCTGCTGTTGCCGAGGATGCGGTTTTGCCGGACGTGCGAGATGCGCTCGGCGGTGGCGATCAGCCCGACGATCAGCGGCTTGCTGGCGGCAACCAGGCTTTCCGGCACCGGCACGCCGAGCACGATCGGGATGTTGGCGGTCTTGATGCCGCGGTTGGCGAGATAGATGCTGGTCGGCGTCTTCGACGTGCGAGAAATGCCGATCAGCACGACATCGGCATCGTCCATGTTGAGCGGCAGCTGGCCGTCATCATGGTCCATGGTGAAATTGAGCGCGTCGATGCGGCGGAAATATTCGGCGTCGAGAACATGCTGGGCGCCGACGCGGCGGCCGGCGGGGGTGCCGAGATAGGACTGGAACACGGTCAGCACCGGCTCCAGCACCGACACACAGGGCAGGCCCATGGCCGCGCAGCGCTCGTCGATGCCGCGCGCCAGCTTCTGGTCCACGACCGTATAGAGGATGATGCCCGGCTCTTCCTCTATGTCCTCGAACACCTTCGCCACCTGCTTTTCGGTGCGGATAAGCGGATAGATATGCTCGATGGCGCGCGCATCCTTGTATTGTGCCGAAGCCGCCCGGCCGGCGGCGAGCAGCGTTTCGCCGGTCGCGTCGGAAATCAGGTGCAGGTGGAAGAAGCTCTGGGGTTTGTTCACAGGGGGTCACCTGGGGCTGTGGGCTTCTGTGGATAAAGCGGGATGAAAAGAGGGGTCGGTCGGAGGCGACTGTATCAGATGGCAGTTTGTCCACAATTCGATGCGCTGTCAGCTTCGTCGGGCGACTGGGGACAAGTTTGGGGACGGCTTTTTTCGCCTACAGTCCGTCCACAGGACCTGCCTTTCACCGCTCCGCCTAACGCTTTGACTCGATTGATCGATTCCGACCTATCCCCAGAACCCTACATCTGGGAAAAAGAAGCACGCGACAATATGTTGGCTGGTGTTTCCCGGGGCAAAGCGGGACAGGTGGCAATCACCAGAACCAACAGACTCTTAGAATCAGAAGAATCTTAGATATAAGAATCTTTGATTATAGAAGAGGCCGGGAGAAGCGAGCGCTCGATGCCCCAGAACCGGATCATGCTGGATGTCCTGAAGGGCAAGGCTCATTTTCCGCCTCCGCTCTGGATGATGCGTCAGGCAGGGCGTTATCTGCCGGAGTATCGGGAGACACGCAGGCGAGCAGGCTCGTTCCTCGATCTCTGCTATGATCCAGACCTTGCCGTCGAAGTGACCTTGCAACCGATCGAGCGCTTCGGCTTCGATGCTTCGATCCTGTTTTCCGATATCCTTGTCGTTCCGCATGCGCTTGGCCGTGACGTCCGCTTCGAAGAGGGCAGAGGGCCGCTGCTGACGCCGATCACCGCGCCGGAGATTCTGGCTCTGGAGGGCAAGGTGTTTCACGTGAATCTCGAACCGGTCTACGAGACGGTTCGCCGGTTGCGGGCCAAATTGCCCGACGAGACAACCCTGATCGGCTTCTGCGGCGCGCCGTGGACGGTGGCGACCTACATGATTGCCGGCCATGGCACGCCCGACCAGGCGCCGGCGCGGCTTTTTGCCTATCGCGAGCCGGTGGCCTTTCAACGATTGCTGAAGGTGCTTGCCGAACATTCGGCCGCCTATCTCATCCGCCAGATCGAGGCGGGCGCGGATGTGGTGCAGATTTTCGATTCCTGGTCCGGCGTGCTGGACGATGAAACTTTCGATTTGTTCTGCGTTCAGCCGATGGCCGAGATCGTTGGCCGGGTGCGGGCGGTTTATCCCGATGTCCCGATCATCGGTTTTCCCAAGGGCGCCGGTGCGCGCTACCGGACCTATCGACAGAAGACCGGCGTAACGGCGCTGGGCATCGACTGGACGGTGCCCCTGATTGCGGCGAAGGATTTGCAGCGCTCGGGTGCGGTTCAGGGCAATCTCGATCCCTTGCGGCTCGTGGCTGGCGGCAAGGCGCTGTCGGATGGCGTCGAGGCGATCCTGGGAGCGCTGGGAGACGGGCCGCTGATCTTCAACCTCGGTCACGGCATCACGCCGGAGACGCCGATCGCCCATGTCGAGGCGATGGTGAAACAGGTGCGGAGCGCGACACGCTGATGGCTCAGATGAACAACACGAACAGCGGCGGCCAGGCGATGATGCGCATGATATCAGGTATCGCCGTGCTGATCGTTTTCACCGCGCTTTTGTATTTCGCGGCACCCGACGGTTTCTACCCCTGGGCCAAGGCGATCCATATCCTCGCCGTCATCTCGTGGATGGCGGGCATGCTCTATCTGCCGCGGCTGCTGGTCTACCACGCCGATGCCGAGAAGGGCTCGGTGCAGTCGGAAACCTTCAAGGTGATGGAGCGGCGCCTGTTGCGCGGCATCATCAACCCGGCGATGATCGTCACCTGGGTGTTCGGCCTGTGGCTTGCCTGGAAGGGTTTCGGTTTCCAGGGCGGCTGGCTTCACGCCAAGATCGGAGCGGTGCTTTTGCTGTCGGCCATGCATGGCTATCTGGCCGGCGCGGTGCGCAAATTCGCCGAGGACCGTAATGAAAAACCGGCCAGGCACTGGCGGATGGTCAACGAGATCCCCACATTGCTGATGATCGCAATCGTCATCCTGGTGGTGGTCAAGCCGTTCTGATGCATGTTGCTCAAAAACGGCCAGGAGACTGCGACAGGCATTGATGCGTTTAGGCCTTCATAGGCCATGCAAAACGCAGCTTGCTCTTTCACCCGACCGACGATAAAAGACGGGTCTTCCTTCCCGTCATGCGCCGCCCCTCGTTGTTTTCGGCCGCGCCCGGCATTTGTCGCATCCCGCCGATATTTTCCCAAAGCCTACCCAGACTCCATCTATTCAAGGTCCGTCTATGCAAGAAATGAAACTCGCCGAGTTCAAGAACAAGAAACCGCCAGAGCTGATCGCTTATGCCGAATCGCTCGAGGTCGAAAACGCCAGCGTCATGCGCAAGCAGGAGCTGATGTTTGCGATCCTGAAGAAGCTGGCCGCCCAAGAGATCGAGATCATCGGTGATGGCGTGGTCGAGGTGCTGCAGGACGGTTTCGGCTTCCTGCGCTCCGCCAACGCGAATTACCTGCCAGGTCCCGACGATATCTATATTTCACCGTCGCAGATCCGGCGCTTTTCGCTGAAGACCGGCGATACGGTCGAAGGGCCGATCCGCAGCCCGAAAGAGGGCGAGCGCTATTTCGCGCTGCTCAAGGTCAACACTATCAATTTCGACGATCCCGAGAAGATCCGTCACAAGATCCACTTCGACAATCTGACGCCGCTCTATCCGACCAAGCGGCTGAAGATGGAGATCGAGAATGTCACCACCAAGGACATATCGGCCCGTGTGATCGACCTGGTGGCGCCGATCGGCAAGGGACAGCGCGCCTTGATCAACGCGCAGCCGCGTACCGGCAAGACGGTTCTGATGCAGAACATCGCCCACTCGATCACCGCCAACCACCCGGAATGCTATCTGATCGTGCTGCTGATCGACGAGCGGCCGGAAGAAGTGACCGACATGCAGCGCTCGGTGAAGGGAGAGGTGATCTCCTCGACCTTCGACGAGCCGGCGGTGCGCCACGTGCAGGTCGCCGAAATGGTCATCGAGAAGGCCAAGCGCCTGGTCGAACATGGCCGCGACGTCGTCATCCTGCTCGATTCGATCACCCGTCTCGGCCGCGCCTACAACACCGTCGTGCCGTCATCCGGCAAGGTGCTGACCGGTGGTGTCGACGCCAACGCGCTGCAGCGGCCGAAGCGCTTCTTCGGCGCCGCCCGCAACATCGAGGAAGGCGGTTCGCTGACCATTATCGCCACCGCGCTGATCGATACCGGCAGCCGCATGGACGAAGTCATCTTCGAAGAGTTCAAGGGCACCGGCAACTGCGAAATCCAGCTCGACCGCAAGGTCGCCGACAAGCGCATCTATCCGGCCATGGACATCCTGAAGTCCGGCACCCGCAAGGAAGACCTGCTGGTTTCCAAGCAGGACCTGCAGAAGATCTTCGTGCTACGCCGCATCCTGGCGCCGATGGGAACCACCGACGCGATCGAGTTCCTGATCGACAAGCTGAAGCAGACCAAGACCAATGCGGATTTCTTCGATTCGATGAACACGTAAGGGGATGGGGTAGCGATCCTTCGCGCCCCCCTCTGCCCTGCCGGGCATCTCCCCCTCTAGGGGGGAGATTACGCCCTTGGTCGTTTTCGGCAATTATCAACGCCGTAAGGTGAACGGAACAGCGAAGCTGCCGATCTCCCCATTTTGAGTGGGAGATGGCCGGTAGGCCAGAGGGGGGCGTCTCTCGCCGGCGGTTAGCAAAACTATCGCCGTCGCAACAATCGCTCGAGCTCTTCAGCATCCGTCACCGCCGGCAAACAAACCTGCCCCGTGCACAACCATGCACCTGCCTTGTCGGTCGGCGGCAGGATTCCACCGGGCAGCAAGGGTCGATTCGCTGCCGTACCGATCGGCACGACGATGTCGATGCGGCGCGGGTCCGGGTTTCGATTCGCAACCGGAACGAGCTTTGGATCTGTGAACTCATCCACCAACACCAGCTTGAGCGGCTCGATCGCCAGCGCGCAGGCATTGACGATGCCGGCCTGGCCATAGGCCTGCTGCGCCGCGCGGCCGGCGGCATGCTCGGCGACGTGCCAGGCTCTCTCCTGCAGCTCGAGATTGCCGGTGACGGAGGCGAGCCTGACCAGCGCCTCGATGATCTGGCCGGTGGCGGACGGAATGGCTTCGTCGACATCGCCGCGGATGCGGATCGGCACGTCGGTGCTGTCGGAAGCAGTCAGGTAGTAACCTGTCTTCTCGGCGTCGGCGTGCCAATGCTCGAGCTGCCCGACAAACTGGCCGGCCTGGTCGACATAGCTCCAATTTCCAGTGGCCTCGAACAGCGAGATCGCTGCGTTGGCCATGGCGGCATAGTCGCTGGACAAAGCCGGGAACAGTTTTCTGGCACCGAGCATCGAATGCGGCAGGCGGCCGTCGCGGCTGGCAGCGCTGATATGGGCAAAGGCCTTTGCCGCCGCATGGATCCAGTCAGGCCGCGCCAGCGCCCGGCCGGCCTCGGCAAGCGCCGCGATCATCTGGCCGTTCCAGTCGATGAGGGTCTTTGCGTCAAGGCCGGGCCTGACCCGCTCTTCCCGGACAGCACGAAGTTTCGCCTTGAGCGCGCTGATCTCTTCGCGGTGGATCACATATTGCGATTGCTGGGACAGCGTTTGGTGGACGACCGGCTTGCCTTCCCAGCCATGCGGGCTGGAGAGCATGAAGTGCTTGAAAAACAATGCGGAATCGTCGCCAAGGGCGGCTTCGATCTCGTCGCGGTTCCAGGTGTAGAACAGACCTTCCTCGCCGTCGCTGTCGGCATCGAGACTGGCGGCGAAAGCGCCGCCGTCGACGCGCATTTCGCGCAGCAGCCAGTCGATCGTCTCTTCGATTCGCACCCGGAACAATTCATTGCCGCTTGCGGCATAGGCCCAGTTGCAGAAGCGGAGGAGCTGGGCATTGTCGTAGAGCATCTTTTCGAAATGCGGCACCAGCCATTCGGCGTCGGTGGAGTAACGGCTGAGCCCGCCGCCGATGTGGTCGTAGATGCCGCCGCTCAGCATCTGCTCGAGGCTGTTGAGGACGTCGTCGCGATGGGCGGCATTGCCGTCGCGAAGCCAGGACAGCCACAGCGTTTGCATGAACGGCGCGTTGGGAAATTTAGGCGCGCCGCGCAATCCGCCGAGATCACGGTCGATCATGCCGTCGATGCCCTTGGCCAATTCCGCCAGCGTGGCGCGGTCGAGCACGGTTCTGGCATGCGAACCGGCGAGCCGCGTCTCGACATGCGTCGTCAGCCCGTCGGCGCTCTGGTTGAGGCTCGCCCGCTTCTCCCGCCACGCCTTGTCCACCGCCTCCATCACCTGGATGAAGCCGGGGCGGCCGTAGCGCGGCTCGCGCGGAAAATAGGTGCCGCCCCAGAACGGCTTGCCGTCCGGGGTCAGGAACATGGTCAGCGGCCAGCCGCCCTGCTCGCCCATCGAGGACAGCGCCGCCATATAGATCTGGTCGATGTCCGGGCGCTCCTCGCGGTCGACCTTGATATTGACGAACAGACGGTTCATGACGGCGGCGACGCCATCGTTTTCGAAGCTTTCATGCGCCATGACATGGCACCAATGGCAGGCGGCATAGCCGACCGAGAGCAGGATCGGCCTATCCAGCGCCTTTGCCTCTTCGAGCGAAGCCGGCGACCAGGCCCGCCAGTGGACGGGATTGCCGCTGTGCTGCTGCAGATAGGGGCTGGCTTCTTCGGCAAGCAGGTTTTGCGCGGGCAGCGTCACTGGACAAACTCGGGTGCGATTGGCTGATAGGCGTGAAGCTAGGGCGGTTCGGTAGAGCGGGCAAATGATTTCAGGCGATTCCATCGTAGCGCTGTCGAGCGGCCGGCTGCCTGCCGGCGTCGCCGTCATCCGAATTTCCGGCCCGCAGACTCGATTCGTGGTCGAAACGATTGCTGGGACTATGGTTAAGGACCGCGCGGCGGTTCTGCGCCGATTCAGGGCGTCTGACGGGACATTGCTCGATACCGGCCTGGTTGTGTTCTTTCCCGGCCCGGCCAGTTTCACCGGCGAGGACGTCGCGGAATTCCACGTTCATGGCGGCCGTGCCGTTCTGGCAAAAATGCTGGAGACGATGACCGGGTTTGACGGCGTCAGGCACGCGGAACCGGGCGAATTCACGCGTCGCGCCTTTCTGAACGGCAAGGTAGACCTGGTCGAGACCGAGGCGCTGGCGGATCTCGTCAATGCCGAGACGGAGGCGCAGCGGCGCTTCGCGGTGCAGAATGCCGACGGCGTACAGAGCGAACTCTATCTCGGCTGGCGCCGCAGGCTGATCCATGCCCGCGCCATGATCGAGGCCGAGATCGATTTCGCCGACGAGGAAGACGTCCCTGGTTCCGTTTCGGATGCGGTCTGGTCTGATGTCAGAACGATGATCGACGAGATCGACCGGCACATCGCCGGGTTTCGCGCCGCCGAGATCATTCGCGATGGATTCGAGGTCGTCATCCTCGGTCCCCCCAACGCCGGTAAGTCGAGTCTGTTCAACGCCCTGGCGCGGCGCGATGCCGCTATAGTAACGGATGAGCCAGGCACGACCCGCGACCTGCTTGAAGTGACACTTGATCTTCAGGGGCTGCGTGTCCGGCTTACGGATACGGCCGGGTTGCGCGATGCGCCGGGGAAGGTCGAAGCGATCGGCATCGACAAGGCGAGGGCCAAGGCGCATGGCGCCGATCTCTTGCTGTTGCTTAGGGATGTCGCCGATCCCAGGGAGATTGGACTGCTGCCGACCGAAGCGCCGATCTTACGTGTCGGCACCAAGCTCGATCTGCTGGAAAGCCGCGCGGCGAGCGACGCGACGGAGGATTACGACCGTGTCATTTCAGTGAAGAACGGGACGGGCGTGGAGGAACTGCTGGCGGAGATCGGCCAGCGGGCGGCGGAGGCGGCCGGCAGCGTCGGCGATGTCCTGCCGTCGCGCCTTCGCCACGTCGAATTGCTTGGCGAGACCAACCGCCATCTGCTCCGCGCCACCGATGGCCGTTCTGTCGGGCAGGAGCTGCGCGCCGAGGAGTTGCGGCTCGCAGCCGATCGCCTCGGCCGAATCGTCGGCGCCATCGACGTCGAGGATATGCTGGACGTGATCTTCTCGCAGTTCTGCATCGGGAAATGACTCACGTGAAACATTGGGTCGCTGCGGCGTGAGCTCCCTTTAGATCGTATGTTGCTTTGCTGCATGGCTTCGTGATTTCGACGAACCCCGAAGGCGGGGAGGCTCCATCTGGGCCACCACCGCGCTGCGCCGCCTGCATGACTCACGTAAAACGTGGCAGGCGGCCCCGATGACTCACGTGAAACACTGAGCCAACTGGCGGCGCGGCTGTTTCACGTGAAACTTGTCGCGGAGTTTTCTTGACAGCGTCGCTCCGCAGGGACATGTGTCCCTCATTCTTCTGAGTCCAGGACGTTTGGAAATGACCAATCGCTATGATGTGGTTGTGGTGGGCGGCGGCCACGCGGGTTGCGAGGCGGCCAGCGCTGCCGCGCGCGCCGGTGCCAGGACCGCCTTGGTGACGCTGCGTTTCGACACGATTGGCGTGATGTCGTGCAACCCCGCGATCGGCGGGCTCGGCAAGGGCCACCTGGTGCGCGAGATCGATGCCATGGACGGCCTCATGGGCCGCGTGGCGGATGCGGCCGGCATACAGTTCCGCCTGCTCAACCGCCGCAAAGGCCCCGCGGTGCGCGGCCCGCGTACGCAGGCCGACAGAAAGCTCTATCGCCTTGCCATGCAGGAAGCGATTCGGCAGCAGAACGATCTCGACGTGGTCGAAGCCGAGGTTCTGGATTTCGAAATCTCCGATGGGCAGATCAGGGCTGTTCTCCTGGCTGATGGGCGGCGCCTGGCTTGCGGCGCGGTCGTTCTGACGACCGGAACTTTTCTGCGCGGGCTTATCCATATCGGCGAGGAGAAGATCGTCGCCGGCCGCATGAACGAGCAGGCGAGCCTCGGCCTGTCGGCAACGATGGACCGCGCCGGCTTCAAGCTTGGACGGCTGAAGACCGGGACGCCGCCGCGGCTCGATGGCCGGACCATCGACTGGGCGTCGCTGGAAAGCCAGGCGGCGGATGCGGATCCGGTGCCGTTCTCGCTGATGACCGACCGCATCGAGACGCCGCAGATCGAGTGCGGCATCACCCGCACAACGACCGCCACGCATGAGCTGATCCGCGCCAATCTTGGCCGCTCGGCCATGTATTCCGGATCGATCGAAGGCGTTGGGCCGCGCTATTGCCCGTCGATCGAGGACAAGATCGTCAAGTTCGGGGACAGGGACGGGCACCAGATTTTTCTGGAGCCGGAAGGCCTGGACGACGACACCGTCTATCCCAATGGCATTTCGACCTCGCTGCCCGAGGATGTGCAGCTCGACATCTTGAAAACCATTCCGGGGCTGGAGCGGGCCGTCATGCTGCAGCCCGGCTATGCCATTGAATATGATCATGTCGATCCGCGCGAGCTGCATCAGACGCTGGAGACGAAGCGCATCAGCGGCCTGTTCCTCGCCGGGCAGATCAACGGCACGACCGGCTATGAGGAAGCGGCCGGGCAAGGCTTGCTTGCCGGCCTCAATGCGGCGCGGCGGGCGGCGGGCAGCGAGCAGATCGTGCTCAGCCGCACCGAGGCCTATATCGGCGTCATGGTCGATGATTTGACCAGCCGGGGCATTGCGGAGCCCTACCGGATGTTCACGTCGCGGGCCGAATTCAGGCTGTCGTTGCGTGCCGACAATGCCGATGAGCGGTTGACGCCGCTGGCGGCCAGGCTGGGCATCGCCTCGGCGCAGCGGATGCAGTGCTACGGGGATGTCATGCAAAGTCTGGATGAGGCTCGGGAGCTGGCGAAATCGCTCACCATGACACCCAACGAGGCGGCGCGACACGGGCTGGAGATCAACCGGGATGGCGTGCGCCGGTCCGGTTACGAATTACTATCCTATCCCGACGTCGACGTGGCCTGGCTGGGTCGTATCGATTCGCGATTCGCGGCGATCGACGGCAAGACGGCGGAGCGCCTCGAAACAGAGGCGAAATATTCAGTCTATCTCGATCGCCAGAAGACGGATGTGGCGCAGATCCGGCATGAAGAGAGCCGGCTGATCCCCGAGACGGTCGATTTCGCTGGCGTGCCGGGTCTGTCGAACGAGTTGAAGCAGAAGATGCAGGCGCGGCGGCCGCGCTCCATCGCCGATGCCCAGCGCATGGAAGGCATGACGCCGGCGGCGCTGGCGATCATTGTCGCGCATGTCCGTCACGCGGAGAGCGCCCAGCGCCTACAAAAGGATGTTGCGTGAGTTCTATGACCCTAGCGAGCCTGCAGGACACGGCAGGCCCGGTTTCACGTGAAACATTCGATCGGCTGGTGGCGTTCGAGCAGATGTTCCAGAAGTGGAATCGCAGCATCAATCTGGTGGCGCAATCGACCTCGGGCGACGTCTGGCAGCGTCATATATTGGACAGCGCGCAGCTCGCGCGCATAGAGCCCCAAGCCACACGCTGGGTGGATATCGGCTCGGGCGGCGGATTTCCGGGCCTTGTCATGGCTTTCCTGCTGGCCGAGCGCCACGCCGCCAGCATCGATCTGATTGAAAGCAATCGCAAAAAAGCATCCTTCCTGCAGACCGTCGTCGGGCAGTTCAGCCTGCCGGCGCGGGTGGTGGCGCGCCGCATCGACGACAGTCATGCGCTTGTTTCGACGCCGCAGATCGTCACGGTGCGGGCGCTGGCTCCGCTTTCGACCTTGCTGGACCTGTCGGCGCCCTGGCTGATTTCAGGCGCGCGCGGCCTGTTCCACAAAGGCCGGGATTACCGCACCGAAGTGCAAGAAAGCGTTCACCGATGGTCCTTCGATCTGGTAGAACATCCCAGTGTGACCGACGCTGGCGGCGTCATCCTGGAATTGTCCAACCTGCGACCTGTCTGATCCGTCACTGACAGGCGATTTGGCGCCCAAAATGAATTTCTGGCATAAACCTATGATGAAGAATGGCCCCCGAATCATCACCGTAGCCAACCAGAAAGGCGGCGTCGGCAAGACAACCACCGCCATCAATCTGGCGACCGCGCTGGCCGCGATCGGCGAAAAGGTGCTGATCGTCGATCTCGATCCGCAGGGAAATGCCAGCACCGGTCTCGGCATCGACCGCAAGGACCGGACGGTGTCCTCCTATGACGTGCTGACCGGCGAGCTGGAGCTGGAGGCCGCGGCCATCCCGACGGCGGTGCCCGGCCTGTCGATCGTGCCGTCGACGCTCGACCTGCTCGGCATTGAAATGGAGATCGCCTCCGCGCCCGACCGGGTGCTCAAGTTGCGTAATGCGCTGCGCGCCGCGACCGAGCGCGGCGCACCTTTCGGCTATGTGCTGATCGATTGCCCGCCCTCGCTCAACCTTTTGACCTTGAATTCAATGGCTGCGGCCGATTCTGTTCTAGTGCCGCTGCAATGCGAGTTCTTCGCGCTCGAAGGCCTCAGCCAGTTGCTGGAGACGGTCGAGCAGGTGCGCCGCTCGATCAATCCGGATCTCACCATCCAAGGCATCGTGCTGACCATGTATGACGGCCGCAACAATCTCGCCAACCAGGTGGTGCAGGATGTGCGGGCGCATATGGGCGACAAGGTCTACGAGACCGTCATCCCGCGCAATGTGCGGGTGTCCGAGGCGCCGTCCTACGGCAAGCCGGCGATCCTTTACGATCTGAAATGCTCGGGCAGCCAGGCCTATCTGCAACTGGCGTCGGAAGTGATCCGCCGCGAGCGCAAGTTACGCGCCGCTTGATTAGACTCCCTGCAATCTAAAGAGCCGATTCGATACCGAAACGATCCGGAACCTGGAATAAAGATGAGCGAAGACCTTTCGAGAAAGAGACTGGGGCGTGGGCTGGCGGCGCTGATCGGCGAGATCGATCGCCCAGCTGCGCCTGAAAAACCAGGCATGAGCGCCGACGGCAAGGTGCCGATCGAGTTCCTGACCCCCAATCCGAAGAATCCGCGGCGGCATTTCGGCGACGCCGAGCTGACCGACCTTGCCCAGTCGATCCGCGAACACGGCGTCGTCCAGCCGGTGGTGGCGCGCCCTTCGCCGGCACAGGCCGGCCGTTACGAGATCATCGCCGGCGAGCGGCGCTGGCGGGCGGCACAGCGCGCCGGGCTGTCCGAGATCCCGGTCATCATCCGCGAGGTCAACGACCGCACCGCGCTCGAGCTGGCGATCATCGAAAACGTCCAGCGCACCGACCTCAATGCGGTCGAGGAAGCACTTGGCTATCAGCAACTGATCGATGAGCACGGCTACACCCAGGCCGATCTCGGCCAGGTGATCGGCAAGAGCCGCAGCCATGTCGCCAACACGCTCAGGCTCCTGAAGCTGCCGGACGTGATCCGCGACATGCTGGTCGACGGCGCGCTGTCGGCGGGCCATGCCCGCACGCTGGTGACGGCGGAAGATCCGGCCGGCCTTGCCAAGCGTATCGTCGAAGAGGGCCTTTCGGTGCGCCAGGCCGAAGCGCTGGCCCAGATACCGGCCGGCACCAGCAGCACCAAGGAAGCCAAGCCGGCGCCAAGTCCGGAGCAGAAGGACGCCGATACGCTGGCGCTGGAAAAGCTGTTGACCGATACGATCGGCATGATTGTGTCAGTGGATCACAAGGGCAAGGGCGGCACTTTGCGGGTTTCATACCGGTCGCTGGAGCAGCTTGATGAGCTGTGCAGAAGGCTGAAGCAGGAGCGTTAGTTAGCCGGCGAAATATATTGAGGCCGGAGATTGCGCATGTGGAAAGGGGCTGGCCGTTTGGCCGGCCTTTTCCTTTTGGGGCGCTGGTGATTGGCGAAATCGGTGACGCCGCGAATCTCCCTCCTTGAGGGGAGATGGCCGGCAGGCCAGAGGGGGTCGCCCCTCATCAAGCGTCGGGCCCCTGCGGGAACGAAGAAGAGGTCAGCGCCCCACGCGCGGCGGCCCCCTCTGTCGCCTTCGACATCTCCCCTTCGAGGGGGAGATCAGGCTCGCTCCCCAGCCTCGCGCTCTCAACCGCGATCCCAAGCAGCGCCTGCCGCCAGCCCTGCCGCTCGCGGCTTGACAGTGCCAGGCAACGGCGTAACCTATATTAGATATGGCTTAAATTATGTGCCCTAGCGTGCCGGTCAGTCGAGGCGGGGGCTATTTGCCGTTCCTACAACAGTCGTGAAATGGCACCGCCCCGCCAATGCGATATGCCGACGCGCCTGACGCAAGTGGGAGGTGCAAATGGCAGTCCGTTGGCAATTGTCCGGAAGTTACTTCGAAAATTGTAGCTGCGATGTCGTATGTCCTTGTCTGCTGTCCACCAACGCGCAGCTGACATCGAAGCCGACGAAAGGTGTTTGCGACGTCGGTTTGGTCTTTCATATCAATACGGGCAACTACGGCGACGTTCGATTGGATGGGCTCAGTGTCGCGATGGTCGCTCACACGCCGGGTCCTATGGCAAACGGCAATTGGACGGCCGCCGCCTATATCGACGAACGGGCCGATGACAGGCAAACAGAGGCGCTAGGTGCCATCTTCACCGGCGCTGCGGGCGGCCCTATGGCGGTGCTGGCACCCATGATTGGCACGAATCTTGGCGCCAAGAAGGTGCCGATAAGCTACCGGATAGACGGCAAGAAGCGGTCGGCGGAGATTGCGGGCGTCATGCAGATGGCGGTCGAGCCGCTGCCGACAATGCGCGAGGACGGGCAGATGTGGGCGGCCACCGGCCATCCTGTCAATCCCGATTGGCTCGCCCTGGCGATGGGGGCGGAAGGCAGTACATTCAGCGATCATGGCATGAGCTGGGACAATTCCCGCCGAAACGGACATTACGCCCCGATCAATTGGTCTGGGCAGCAGTAGCCGTTGGCAGCGTAGCACGGAACGACCTCGTCCATGGCCCCGACGTTGCAGCGATACATCATTCTCGCGCTGCTGATCGCTATCGCTGCGGCGGCGTGGACCCTGCTTGTCTGGCAGCAGATGGGCATGGACGCGGACATGCGCATGGAAATGTACGCACTCACCATGGGTATGAAGGCGCCGCTGTTTCTTGCCATCTGGATGATCATGATGATTGCCATGATGTTTCCGACGGCCGCGCCCATGATCCTGACGTTTCACCAAGTCCAGGCCGGCAAACAGAGCCGGGGCGAGACCTTTGTCTCGAGCTGGGTGTTCGTGGCTGGGTATATGCTGGTTTGGGGCGTGATGGGCGTTATCGCCTTTGCCGGTGCGGCGGGTGCGGAGATGCTTGCCGGGCATGTGGGATTGTCCGCTGCGACGGCCGCGCGTATCGGCGGCGCGCTGCTGATGATTGGGGGCGCCTATCAACTCTCCCCACTGAAAGATCTGTGTCTGGCCAAATGCCGCACGCCGATTGGCTTCATCCTGACCTCATGGCGCGATGGTTATTGGGGTGCGGTTCGCATGGGCCTGGAGCATGGACTTTTTTGCCTGGGCTGCTGCTGGCTTTTGTTTCTCGCCCTCTTTCCTCTCGGGATCATGAACGTCGCCGCAATGGCCGTGGTCACGTTGCTGATCTTTGCGGAAAAGACCCTCCCGTCAGGAGGTGGGATCGCAAAGGTGTCGGGCATCGCTCTGCTTCTTTACGGCGCGGCGGTGCTGGTCTTTCCACAGGCGCTGCCAACCTTCCAGCAGGTGGGCGCTATGACAATGGATTGACCGATGGAGGCAGCGCTCGGTGCCGAGAAGAGGAGGATCGCTTTCCTACCTCTGCGCCAACCTGCTGCTCTCCACCGCAATGCCAAGCAGCGCCTGTCTTGCCAGCGCCACGGAAAGATCCGGCCGCCGTCTGGTCTGCAGCACCGCCGTCTGCAGCCGGGTCAGTGCGCGGCCGAGCGCTTCGGTGCTCCAGCGCTCCAGCGCTTTCTCCACCAGCTTGCGCCGCGAGAAAAACACCGGCGGGCGAGCGGCGGCAACGACCGTGGCGGCGTTGCGGTTGCCGGACTCCATCTGGCCGCGCATGATCTGGATCTGCTGCAACTGCCGCATTGCCGAGGACAGCACCAGGAAGGGCTGGCCGCCGGACTGGCAATGGCGGGTGAAGGCGGTGTCGAAGTCGCCGATCTTGCCTTCGAGAAGCGCGTCGACCGCGTCGTCGAAAGACGCGCCGGAGACATCACCTGACATCGCTTTGACCTCCTCCAGGCCGATCTCGGTCTGGCCATGGGCGTAGAGCACAAGCTTCTCGATCTCACCGCGCGAGGCCAGCCGGTCGCCGCCGAGATTGCGGCGCAGCGCCTGTCTCGCCTCCATGGTCATCGACATGCCGGCCCTGCCCAGTTCGCCGTCGATGACGGTGTCGATGTCGCGGGCTTCATCGGCATAGCAAGGCAGGGCCATGGCATTGTCGGCCGCCTCGACGATGGCGCGCAGGCCGACACCCTTCTTGAGGTCGCCGGCCTCGATGAGAATGATCGCATCGCGCGCGGGTTCGGCCGTCAGCGCCTTGACGTCGTCGGCCAATGCCTTCTGGCCGCTGGCATTGCGCACCCACAGCAGGCGCCGGTCGGAAAACATCGGCAGGGTGCGGGCCTCGTCGAGCAGCCGGCCCTCGTCGCGGTCGACCTCCGACCCCTCCAGCCTGACCACCGAGAAGGGATCGTCGAGCGGCAGGCCGGTCTTGCCGGCAAAGGCCTTTGCTCGCTCGGAGACAAGGCCGCGATCGGGGCCGTAAAGCAGGACAATGGAGATCCGCTGGTCCGGCTTCGCGAGCCAGCCATCGACCTCATATGCTTTCTTCTGTGCCATGGCGGGCTGGTTAGCATGATGTGGGGGCGGCATCCAGCTTGGGCGAACCGTCGACCCCCACTCCCTCGAGCTTCGCTTGACACCTCTCCCCCGATCGACGGGGGAGAGGAAGGGCGCGAGTTCGTCGACCAATCACCTTATCTGCCGGCAAACCTCGCCCAACCTTCTCTCTAATTGCGCGCCACCGCCCAACATCGACAAGAAATTTCGCGGACATATCTTCATCTTGGGTGCGGGAGGCTGGATCGGCCGGCGCGGCCGGGACCGACGTCCGCAGGCTACCCGACGAATTCGCACTGGCGGCGCAGATATGCAAATATCTGTTCCGGGCAACATTGGAGGACAAAGGTCATGGCCGATGCTGGGATGTTGCGGTTTCATGTTCCGGAACCGGAAGTGCGGCCGGGCGGAACGCCTGACTTTTCCAATGTGCCGATCCCCAAGGCCGGCTCGGTGCCGCGCCCGGAGATCGATGTCGATCCGCGCACCATCCGCGATCATGCCTTCTCGATCATCCGCGTGCTGAACCGCACGGGCGAGGCCGTCGGCCCGTGGGCCGGCCTGCTGTCCAGCGACGAGCTTCTCACCGGCCTGCGCCACATGATGACGCTGCGGACCTTCGATGCGCGCATGCAGATGGCGCAGCGGCAGGGCAAGACCTCGTTCTACATGCAGCATCTGGGCGAAGAGGCTGTGGCTTGCGCCTTCCGCAAGGCACTGGCGCCGGGCGACATGAACTTTCCGACCTATCGCCAGGCAGGGCTGCTGATTGCCGATGGCTACCCGATGGTCACGATGATGAACCAGATCTATTCCAACGAAGCCGACCCGCTGAAGGGCCGGCAATTGCCGGTCATGTATTCGTCGAAGGAGCACGGCTTCTTCTCGATCTCCGGCAATCTGGCGACGCAGTACATCCAGGCGGTCGGCTGGGCGATGGCCTCGGCGATATCGAACGATTCGCGCATCGCAGCCGCGTGGATCGGCGACGGCTCGACGGCCGAGTCCGATTTCCATTCGGCGCTGGTGTTCGCCTCCACCTACAAGGCGCCGGTCGTGCTCAATGTCGTCAACAACCAGTGGGCAATCTCGACCTTTCAAGGCATCGCGCGCGGCGGTTCGGGCACGTTCGCGGCGAGGGGCCTCGGCTTCGGCATCCCGTCACTGCGCGTCGACGGCAACGACTATCTCGCCGTCCACGCCGTGGCCAAATGGGCGGCGGAGCGGGCGCGCAGCAATCTCGGGCCGACGCTGGTCGAATATGTCACCTACCGTGCCGGCGCACATTCGAGCTCGGACGACCCGTCCGCCTACCGGCCGAAGACAGAATCCGACGCTTGGCCGCTCGGCGACCCGATCGTGCGGCTGAAGAACCATCTCATCGCGCTCGGTGTCTGGTCGGACGAGCGTCACGCGCAGGCCGAGGCGGAAATCCTCGACACGGTTATCGCGGCGCAGAAGGAAGCCGAAGGCCACGGCACGCTGCATGCCGGCGGCAAGCCGTCGACGCGCGACATGTTCGAAGGGCTCTACGCCGAGATGCCGCCGCATCTCAGACGCCAGCGCCAACAGGCGGGAGTCTGAGCCATGCCGAGACGGACCATGATCGAAGCCATTCGCGATGCCATGGATGTGTCGATGGGGCGCGACGAGAAAGTCGTCGTGTTCGGCGAGGACGTCGGCTTCTTCGGTGGCGTCTTCCGCTGCACGCAGGGCTTGCAGGCCAAATACGGCAAGAGCCGCTGCTTCGATGCGCCGATCAACGAATCCGGCATTGTCGGCTCGGCCATCGGCATGGCCGCCTATGGGTTAAAGCCGTGCGTGGAAATTCAGTTTGCCGACTACATGTACCCGGCCTACGACCAGCTGACCCAGGAAGCAGCCAGGCTGCGCTACCGCTCCAACGGCGATTTCACCTGCCCGATCGTGGTGCGCATGCCGACCGGCGGCGGCATTTTTGGCGGCCAGACGCACAGCCAGAGCCCTGAGGCGCTGTTCACCCATGTGTCGGGGCTGAAGACGGTGGTGCCGTCCAACCCGCATGACGCCAAGGGGCTTTTGATCGCGGCGATCGAGGATCCGGATCCGGTGATTTTCCTCGAGCCGAAGCGGCTCTACAACGGTCCGTTCGATGGTCATCACGACCGGCCGGTGACGCCCTGGTCGAAGCATGAGCTGGGCGAGGTGGCCGACGGCCACTACACGGTGCCGCTCGGCAAGGCGGCGATCCGCAGGGCAGGCTCGGCCCTCACCGTGCTCGCCTACGGCACCATGGTCTATGTCGCGCAGGCGGCTGTCGAAGAAACCGGCATCGATGCCGAGATCATCGACCTCAGGACCCTGCTGCCGCTTGATCTCGATACGATCGTCGCCTCGGTGAAAAAGACCGGGCGCTGCGTCATCGTGCATGAGGCGACGCTGACCTCGGGCTTCGGCGCCGAGCTGTCGGCGCTGGTGCAGGAAAACTGTTTCTATCACCTCGAAGCGCCGGTTGCTCGCGTTGCCGGCTGGGACACGCCCTATCCGCATGCGCAGGAGTGGGATTATTTTCCCGGTCCCGCTCGCGTTGGCCGTGCCTTGCTTGAAACCATGGGAGCCTGAGATGGGCGAACACATCATCAAGCTGCCCGATGTCGGCGAAGGCGTCGCCGAGGCCGAGCTGGTCGAATGGCACGTCAAGGTCGGCGATATCGTCCGCGAGGACACTGTGCTTGCCGCCGTCATGACCGACAAGGCGACGGTTGAAATCCCCTCGCCGGTCGATGGCGAGATCCTGTGGCTGGGCGCCGAGATCGGCGACACGGTGGCCATCGGCTCGCCCATCGTGCGGCTGAAGGTGGCGGGCGAGGGCAACGCCAAGCCGCAAGGCGCCGAAGTGGAAGCGGTGTCCGCTGAGCCTCCGGCAAAACTTCCGACGCCGAAGCCCGAGGCTGCTGCGCCGGTCGTGAAGACATCGCCAAAGAGCGACGAGCCCAAGGCGAAACCGGCAGCCTCACAGAAAAGCACGGCGCAGCCTTCCGTCTCCGGCGCGCCGCGGCTTCAAGGCGAAAGACCGCTGGCGTCGCCGGCCGTTCGTCTGCGGGCAAAAGAAGCCGGCATCGATCTCAGGCAGGTTGCCGGATCCGGTCCGGCCGGTCGCATCGGCCATGAGGACATCGAAGCGTTCCTGGCGCGCGGGCCGCGGGTCGCAAAGGCATCCGGCCTCGCCCGCAACGATGCTGTGCAGGATATCAAGGTGGTCGGCTTGCGGCGCAAGATCGCCGAGAAGATGTCGCTGTCCAAATCGCGCATTCCGCACATCACCTATGTCGAGGAGATCGACGTCACCGCACTGGAGGAATTGCGCGCGGCGCTCAACAAGGAGAAGCGTCCTGGCGTGGAGCGACCGAAACTGACGCTGCTGCCGTTCCTGATGCGGGCGATGGTCAAGGCGATCGCGGACCAGCCCAATCTCAATTCCCTGTTCGACGACGAGGCCGGCATCGTCCATCAGCATGGCGGCATCCATATCGGCATCGCCGCACAGACGCCGTCGGGGCTGGTGGTTCCGGTGGTCAAGCACGCCGAGGCGCGCGACATCTGGGATTGCGGCGCCGAGGTCATCAGGCTGGCCGAGGCGGCCAAGTCCGGCACGGCAACACGCGACGAGCTGTCCGGCTCGACCATCACCATCACCTCGCTCGGCGCCATGGGCGGCGTGGCGACGACGCCGGTCATCAACCATCCGGAAGTGGCGATCGTCGGCGTCAACAAGATGATGGTGCGGCCGGTGTGGGACGGCACCCAGTTCATGCCGCGCAAGATGATGAACCTGTCGTCGAGCTTCGACCATCGGGTGATCGATGGGTGGGATGCGGCGGTGTTCATCCAGCGGATCAAGACGCTGCTGGAAACGCCGGCGCTGATTTTCGTGGATTGAGGGGATGAGAACGGTCGCAAGGGTCCCCTCACCCGGATTGCCAAAACCGAATTGCGAAGGGCAATTCGGGGCAATCCGACCTCTCCCCGAGGGGAGAGGAGGTCGCCGGCGTCTGTGCTCGCCTCTTCTCCCCACCGGGGAGAAGGTGGCCGCGAAGCGGCCGGATGAGGGGGCCTTCGCCACCAGAAAGAGCGTGCCATCATGAAAGAAATCTCCTGCAAGCTGCTCGTCATCGGCGCCGGGCCGGGCGGCTATGTCTGCGCTATTCGGGCCGGACAGCTCGGCGTCGATACGGTGATCGTCGAGGCCGGCAAGCCGGGCGGCACCTGCCTCAATGTCGGCTGCATCCCGTCCAAGGCGCTGATCCATGCGGCGGAGGAGTTCGAGAAGGTGTCGCACATGGCGGGCGGCAAGAGCCCGCTCGGCATTTCGGTCACCGCGCCGACGCTCGATCTTGCCCGGACCGTCGCCTGGAAGGATGGCATCGTCAGCCGGCTCAACAGTGGCGTCGCCGGCCTGCTCAAGAAGGCAGGCGTGAAAACCGTGCATGGCTGGGCGAGCTTTCGCGACGGCAAGACGGTCGCGGTCGAGACCGAGACGGGCGTGCAGGTGATCCGGGCCGAAACGATCGTCATCGCCTCCGGTTCGGCGCAGGTGGAGCTGCCGTTCCTGCCGTTTGGCGGTCGGGTGATTTCGTCAACCGAGGCACTGGCACTCAGCGACGTGCCGAAAAATCTCGCGGTCGTCGGTGGCGGCTATATTGGGCTGGAACTCGGCATGGCATTTGCCAAGATGGGCGCTGAGGTGACCGTGATCGAGGCCTTGCCGCGCGTGCTGGCGCAGTATGATGCGGAGCTGACCCGGCCGGTGGTCAAGCGGCTCACCGCGCTCGGCGTCGAGGTGATGCTGGGCGCCAAGGCCAAGGGGCTTTCAACCAAGGGTGACGCGTTGCTGGTCGAGACGGCGGACGGCAAGAGCGTCAAGGTCCCAGCCGACAAGATACTGGTCACGGTCGGCCGCAAGCCGGTGACCGAAGGCTGGGGGCTCGAGCAGATCGACCTCGACATGGCCGGCAAATTCATCCGCATCGACGACCAGTGCCGCACCTCGATGCGCGGCATCTTCGCCATTGGCGACGTCACCGGCGAGCCGATGCTGGCGCACCGGGCGATGGCGCAGGGCGAGATGGTCGCCGAGATCGTTGCCGGCCACAAACGCAGCTGGGACAAGCGTTCGATACCCGCCGTTTGCTTCACCGATCCCGAACTGGTGACCGCTGGTCTTTCGCCGGAAGAAGCCAAGGCGCTCGGCGGCGAGATCAAGATCGGCAGTTTCCCTTTCGCGGCCAACGGCCGGGCGATGACGAAGCTGGGCGAGGACGGCTTTGTCCGCGTCGTGGCCCGCGCCGACAACCATCTGGTGCTCGGCATCCAGGCAGTCGGGCAGGGCGTGTCGGAACTGGCGGCGGCGTTCGGGCTGGCGCTGGAGATGGGCGCGCGGCTGGAGGACATCGCCGGCACCATCCATGCCCATCCGACGCAGGGCGAAGGGTTCCAGGAAGCAGCGCTGAAAGCGCTGGGACACGCGCTGCATATTTGAGGAAAGGGGCGAACCTGTTCGAGCCAGCTCTCTTCCTTCCCTCGCCAGCCCATCGATCAACTCGCCAGCCGCTCATCTAGGCGCGACCAAAGCGATTGGCGGGAAAGTGCCGCGTACCATGTTTTCCGAGAACCGGATTCCACCCTTCGGGATCATGCTCTAGTCTCCTCCCATGAGCACCGACCTGAAGAAATACGTGGCGATTCGCTACAACACCGCCACCGGCTTCATGCCGAGCCAATGGAATGGACACGGCAGAGCCAATCTCGACCCGGTGTGGCTGGTCGAGCGGCTGGCGCTGTTCGACACCTATTGCGCGCCCTCGCTCGAGGGCCAGTCGCAGAAGGACTTTACGGTCCTGATTGCGTTCGATTCCGAAACACATGAGAACTACATCCGGATCGTCTGCGCCTGCGCGGCCGGGATTGATGTCAGGCCGGTTCTCATCAAGGCCGGCGAGAACTACAATGTCGCCTTCAATGCGTTTGTCCAAAGCGACACGGATGCCGAATTTGTTTCGCTGACTCGGCTCGACAGCGATGACGCGCTGGCGCCGACCTTCATGGAGCGTGTCGATTTCTACGCGCGCCGGGAAATCGCCAAGGGCGAGGTGAACCAGCAACCGCTCTATATCGCCTTTCCGCACGGCCAGAATTTCGATGCGGCAACCAACCACTACACGCAGCACGAATATCCAACGTCGGCCTTCGGCACTCTGGTCGAGAAGCGATCACCGTCCATGAACGGGGTCTATTGCGACGAGCACACGAGGATGGCGATGCGTTTCAACACCGTCGGGGCGGCCTTGAAGGAGGCTCAATGGTGCATCGTCATTCATGACAACAATGCAGCCAATGTCTTGCGCGGCAAGCCGGTCGCGGAGCCGGCTTTCACCGTGGGCCGGCCCGGTGCCGAGACAAATGCGCGCGCGCCGGCTCGAAAAGACACTACGCAAAAGCAGATGCCGCAGACTTCGGCCAAGGCCTCGCGCAACGCCGGCAATTTTGTCCGGTTTCTGCTTGGGCGGCCGATGGTCTTGCGGAAATAGCTCGATGCTAATCTCCCCCTCAAGCGGGGAGATTATGCGCTTCACCCCGCCAGCCGGCACACCATTTCGTGCTGGGCATAGGCGCGGCCAAAACGGTTGGCTAGAAACGCGTCCAGCGCGATGTCTTCCTGCTTGATGAAGCCGGTCGCCGGCAGGCTGCCGTCGGCCAGCATGTCGAGCACGGCGCAGATGCCGGACGCCGTGGTGATCTGGATGGCGCTGCGCACCACCTGGCCGATACGCTGGGAATAGACCTTGTTGGCGTAGGTCTCCTGCAGCAGGCGGCCGTTCTTGCGGCCGGAGACGGTGACGAAGACGATGACGACGTCCTGCAATGTCGCCGGCAGGGCGCTTTCAAAAATGTCCTTCAGCACGTCGCGGCGATGGCGCAGGCCGAGGTCGTTGAGCAGCGCCTTCATGATCGCGGCGTGGCCGGGGTAGCGGATGGTGCGGTAGTTGAGCGTGCGCACCTTGCCCTTCAGCGTCTCGGCCAGCGTGCCGAGCCCGCCGGAGGTGTTGAATGCCTCGTAAGTCACGCCGTCGAGCGAGAACTCCTCGCGCTCCTCCAGTGGCGGTACCTCGACCAGCTCGCCCTCGACGATCGCCTCGCAGGGCTCGCAATATTCGTTGATGACGCCGTCGGTGCTCCAGGTCAGATTGTAGTTCAGCGCATTGGAGGGATATTGCGGCAAAGCGCCGACGCGCATGCGCACGCTCTCCAGCGAATCGAAACGGCTGGCGAGATCGTTGGCGACGATCGAGATGAAGCCCGGCGCCAGGCCGCATTGCGGAATGAAGGCGCTTCTGCCCGAACGCGCCAG
The DNA here is from genome assembly GCF_001672455.2 of Mesorhizobium sp. WSM1497. Taxonomy (NCBI): domain Bacteria; kingdom Pseudomonadati; phylum Pseudomonadota; class Alphaproteobacteria; order Hyphomicrobiales; family Phyllobacteriaceae; genus Mesorhizobium; species Mesorhizobium sp. WSM1497. The sequence goes on from NZ_CP021070.1 coordinate 941,423, forward strand.
TTCCTTGACGCGGCGGGTCGAGACGACGTCCTCGGTCAGGTCGAGATAGTGCACGCCGGCACTGGCCGCCGCCTCGGCGATGCGGGTGGTGAGATGGAAGGGAGCGGCGCTGAGCACCGCGAATTTGCCGGCGAGTGCGGCTTCAAGCGTGCCGGATGCTTCGATGTCGAGCTCCAGCGTCGCAACCGTGGCCGGGACTTCGGCAGCAGCGAGCTGTGCTGCCGAGCGGTCGACGAGCGTGACCTGATAATCTCCCGTGGCGGCGAGCATCTCGGCAATGGTCGAGCCGATCTTGCCGGCGCCGACAACGACAATTTTCTTCATGACAAATCCCTCACTGGTTGTGAGCACAGATTCGCAGCTTGCCCGTCGAAAGGAAGCGTGGTTCTGTACGAAACGAACCCATTGATTGGTCAGTCCGCCGAGAAGAATCGTCGAAATGCTCAGCGATGCCGAACAGACCCTGCTTTCGCTGCTGCGCGAGAATGCGCGCGCCTCGACCGCCGAGCTGGCGCGGCGGCTTGGCGTCTCGCGGACAACCGTGCAGAGCCGGATCGAACGGCTGGAGCAGCGCGGCATCATATCAGGCTACGGCGTGCGGCTGGCGCCGGATTATGAGCAGGGGCTGGTGCGGGCGCATGTGCTGCTCACCGTGACGCCCAAGCTTGCCGACAAGGTGGTGCGCGGCCTGCGCGGTTTGGCGACGGTCCGGACGCTGCATTCGGTCAGCGGCAATTTCGACATGATCGTCATCGTCGACGCCCCATCGATCCGCGACCTCGACATGCTGCTCGACCAGATCGGCGCCATGGATGGAGTCGAGCGGACGCTGTCGTCGATCATCCTGTCGACGCGGATAGATAGGTGAGGGGACCTCTCAACCCAAGCTGGGCTTGAACAGCACCAGCCGTTTCGCCGGCTAATCCGTAGCCAGCGGAAAACGCACCACCACCGCAAGTCCCGGTCGGCAATCCTCGAGCGTGATCGATGCGCCGTGCAGATCGGCGATGGCCCGGACAAGGCTGAGCCCGAGGCCGCTGCCTGATGTCGAGCGGCTGTGGTCCAGCCGGTAGAGCCGCTGGAACACTTTCTCGCGCTCTTCCGCCGGAATGCCGGGACCGTTGTCGGCGACGCCCGCAACGACGCGTTCGCCCTGGCGCGCTACCGACAGCTTTATCGTCGTGCCCGATGGACAATGGCGCAACGCGTTCTCGACCAGATTGGCGAACATCTGCGTCAGCAGCTCGCGATCGCCATGGATCCGGTCCGTCGTTTCCTGTGGTTGCGCCAACGACAGCGACTTTCCGTCGTCCTCGGCAACATCGGCATAGATCTCGGCGATGGTTTGCAGCACCTCGCCCAGATCGACATCGGTGAACCGCGCCCGGCGGGCGCCGGCCTCGATCTGCGCGATGCGCAGCAGGGCATCGAAGGTCTCGTTGATCTGCAGGCTCTCGGCATGCGCCTCCGCCAGTTCAGCGGCGATTTTCCGGCCCGACAGGTTCTTTTCCGACGCGGTGTCGAGGATCATCTGCAACCGGTTGAGCGGCGTCTTCAGATCGTGGGCGATGTTGGCGCTGACCTGTTTCATGCCTTCGACCAGCGCCGACAGGCGGTCGAGCGCGGCATTGACCTGGCTGGAGACGATGTCGATGTCGTCGCCCTTGCCGGTCAGCGGAATGCGGGTGTCCAGCCGTCCATGCGAGACATCCACCATGGTGGCGGCGATGCCGTCGAGACGGCGCTGGACGCGCGAGGCGAGCAGGGCGCCGCCGGCGACCGCCAGCCCGGTGATGATCAGGGTTCCCCAGCCAAAGCTCATCAGCACGATCCTCTCCAGCTCCTCCGTCTCGGAAAGGCTGAAGGCGACGGTCAGCGTGTTGCCGCCGACCGGGCCGGAATAGGCGCGGTACTCGGCGCCGGGCGGCACGCCGGGCATTTCGGTGTCGAACATCGAGAAGCCGTCGGGAAGCCCTGCCGCGGTGAAGTTGCCGGCCAGGCGATTGCCCGTTGCGTCGGTCAACGAAAACAGCTGCTCCTTCTTGAGGCTGCGCAGGGAGTGGCTGCCGACGGTCTCAACCAGCTCCTTGAGATCGTTCTCGGCATAGGTCGCGGCGACGACCGCGTAGGTTTCCTTGATGGTGTCGTCGAGCCGCTCGGCAAGATCGGCGCTCATCATCTGGTAGACGATGGCGCCAGACAGGACGAAGGCCAGCACGAACAGGAAGGCGAAGGTCAGGGCAAGCCGGAATGGTGTGCTGCGCAGCAGGCGGGACCAGGTTCCGGTCATGGCGCGTGCAGGCTGTAGCCGGTGTTGCGGACGGTGTGGATGAGCTGGGTTTCGAAGGGCTTGTCGACCTTGGCCCGCAGCCGGCTGATATGGGTCTCGACGACGCTGGTCCTGGGATCGAAATGAAAATCCCAGACCCGCTCCAGAAGCATGGTGCGGGTGATGACGCGGCCTTCGCCGCGCATCAGCACTTCCAGCAGGCTGAACTCCCGCGGCTGCAGGTCGATCGGCTGGCCCCGCCTCGTGACGCGGCGCATGATCAGGTCCATTTCGAGGTCGGCGACCCGCAGGACGGTTTTCTGCTCCTGCGCCGCCGGCCGCCGGCCAAGCGCGTTGATGCGGGCGAGGAGTTCGGAAAAGGCGAAGGGCTTGACCAGATAGTCGTCGCCGCCGGCCTCGAGCCCCTCGACGCGGTCGTCGATGCCGCCGACGGAGGTGAGGAAGATCGCCGGCGTCCGCACGCCGGCGGCGCGCACCGCCTTGACCATCGACAGGCCGTCGAGACCGGGGATCATCCGATCGGCGACGATCACGTCGTATTTGCCCTGGGTCGCCGCGAACAGCCCGTCATGGCCGTTGCGCAGGAGGTCGCAGACATGGCCGGCCTCGGTCAGTCCCCTGACGATATAGTCGGCCGTCCTGTGGTCGTCCTCGACGAGAAGCAGTCGCATGAAAGGTCCGGTCCGTTGCCGAGATGGAGAGGCTATCACCGGCACGGGCTTGTTCCTAGGATGTCACGAAGGCGCAGGCTGGTGGCGCTAGAACGTTCACGATTGGCCGAAGCGGTGGGGTTTTCGGCAATTGCCAATGCTAGCGCATCCGCCCTGCACCTAGTCCAGGTCCAGCAACAGTTCATCGGCTTCGTCGGTTGTCCCCTTCAGGGTCATGTGCAGGACGAGCGCAATGATACAGCCGAGGAAGAGCAGGCTGGTGAAGATGGTGCCGAAGCCCAGGCCGCCATGCCTGGCCGACCGCGACAGCAGGTCACCGAAGGAGGCGCCGAGCGGCCGCGTCAGGATATAGGCGAGCCAGAAGGCCAGGATGCCGTCGAGATTGAGCAGCCAGTAGGCCAGCACGATGAGCGCGATGGCGCCGCCGAACAGCAGGCCTGTGGTGAGGTAGCCCATGTCGAAGCTTTCGGCGACGAGATCGCCGCCGGCGGTGCCGAGCGCGAAGGTCAAGAGGATCGCCAGCCAGTAGAAGATTTCGCGCCTGGTGGTGAAGATGGTGTGGATCGACAGCGACCGTTCGCTGGCGTACCAGACCGCGAATGTCGCGGCGAGCGCAACCGAGAAGGCGATGGTCGTGGTCTGCAGGCGCACGCCGAAAGTGTCGACGAGATTGTCCGTCACCAGGGTGCCGACGATGCTGATCAGCACCACCGCCAGCCAGTAGGCCCACGGCACGTAACGCTTCTGCGCAAACTGCAGGACGAGGGCAGCGATCAGGATGCCGGTCATGATCAGCGAGGTGACGGTCAGCCCAAGTCCGATCGTGTCGGCAAGATAGTCCGCCGCGGTCTCGCCGGTGGTGACCGCCATCAACTTGATCACCCAGAAATCGAGAGTGACGTCGGGAACCCGGTTGTGGTTCGGTGGGGCGGGTTGTCGCCTGTTGGGCGCGAGCATGGCTGAAGTCCTGAGGTCGACGGTTGCGGCGGTGGCGATCCCCGCAGCGTAAGCAAACGAGTTCACGCCGGCCTGTCCGGCGGCATACAAATTCGTAAGAATGGGCGTGGGCCGCGCAAAGGTCCTTTACGAACGCCCGGCGCTGCGCCGATAGAGGGCGTGCGCCTTTCATCCGCCATCAATGTCATGCCCATTGCTCACGGGCACCCGTCAGTGCCCCAGGAAACACCAAATGCCTACGCTACCCTCAAGCCGGTTTCCCAGGCCTTCGACCAGCGCAAGCGCCTGATCTTCGTGCGGGTTGCGGCGGCGCTGGCGGTGTTGCTGCTGTTTCTCACCAAGCCGGGGCTGAGCGAGGGCTCCGACGGGCACGAAACGATCGAATTCTTCGGCTTTTGCCTGGTGCTCGTCTGTGTCGTCGGGCGGCTGTGGAGCATTCTCTATGTCGGCGGCAAGAAGAACGAGGAACTGGTCTCGACGGGACCGTTCTCGACCACGCAGAACCCGCTCTATTTCTTCTCGACGGTCGGCGCGGTCGGCATTGGATTGCTCTACGGCTCGCTGATGGCGGCCGTGGCGCTGGGCCTTGCCAGCTTTTTCATCTTTCGCGTCACGGCGCGCAAGGAAGCCGAATTTCTGCTCGGCAAGTTCGGCCCAGCCTATCTTGCCTACACCAAGAGCACGCCCCGGTTCTGGCCAAACCCGCTGCTCTACCGCGACGATGACGAACTGCAGTTCTCGACGCGGGCTTTGAAGCGCACGTTTTTCGACGGGCTCTATTTCCTCGCCATCTTCCCGGCCATCGAACTGGTCGAGCATTTCCGAGCGACCGGCATGCTGTTTCCGGCCTTCGTCACGCTCTACTGATCAGCTGGCTCTAGCTGCCGAGCGGATGCGGCATGTAGCCGACGAAGCCTGATATCTTCCAGCTGCCGCCGACCTTGCTGCAGAAATACAGCGTCTGCCATTTCAGCCGGTCGATGCTGCCGTCCGCCTTGGCGACCGAGCCGTCGAACTTCTTGTGCAGCACGGCGCGGTCGCCGTCGACGTCGATGTCTCGCATGTTGGTGACGCGAAACAGCGCCTCGCGCAGCGGCTCGGCGAATTTGGTCGCCGCCGTCTCTTTGGCCTGGCGCAGCCATTCGTCGCGATAGACTTCGAGCCTTGGAAACTGCAGCCGCCAGGCGTCGGCGTTGTGCAGGAAATGCGCATGCATGCCGAAGAAGCTCTCGGCGACGAAATCATCCTCGACCATAGCCCAGTCCTGGCCGATGAAAGCGTCGATGTCGCGCCGCACCAGCATTTCCCAGAGCGCGTGGCGATCGGCATCGCCTGATGGAAACGGGTTCTTGTCGTAGGTCATTGCTGGTATCTCCGCTCTGGCAAATCCGTCTATGCGGTGCGGCTTCCAAGCCGCCCGTCAGCGCGTACGATGCAAGGGCTCTTGTAATAAAGCAACGCAGATTTCCAAGAATGTTGCTTTCCAACAAGGCCCCTATGAGGATCGGCCGGATCGGCGTAAATGTCGATCGAAGCGGGCGCTGCAATGGCACCCCGTCCTGTCATCAGAGGAGGCTTGTCCCTTGCCGAAACAGTGTTTTGGAACGTCGCATGTGCCGTTGTCGCCCGCCGTGCGGGCAGGCGATCTCGTCTATGTCTCGGGCCAGGTTCCCGTCGGCAGCGACGGCATCGTGGTCAAGGGCGGCATATCGGAACAGACCGAGCAGGTGCTCGCCAATATCAAGGCCGCGCTGGCGCTGGCCGGCTGCACCATGGACGATGTGGTGAAGACCACCGTATGGCTGGAAGACGCGCGCGATTTCGGCGCCTTCAACGCCGTCTATGCCAGGCACTTTCCGAAGAACCCGCCGGCCCGCACCACGGTCGAATCGCGGCTGATGATCGATATCAAGATCGAGGTCGAGGCGGTCGCCTATCGGCCTCTGTAAGCAAAGCAACGAGCGGAGGTTACCCATGCAATTCGACCTCCTGCTGAAGGGCGGACGGCTGATCGATCCGGCCGCTGGCCTCGACGCGCTGCGCGATGTCGCCATCGCCAATGGCCGCGTTGCCGCGGTCGACGCCGATATCCCGGCGGACAGCGCCGCGCAGATCGTCGATGCCGCCGGCTGCATCGTCACGCCGGGCCTGGTCGACCTGCACAGCCACGTCTATTGGGGCGGCACGTCGCTTGGCGTCGATGCCGACCGGCTGGCCGCCAAGAGCGGCACCACCACCTTCATCGATGCCGGCAGTGCGGGCGCCGGCAATTTCCTCGGCTTCCGCCGCCATGTCATGGAGCGCTCGAAGGTTCGCATCCTGGCCTATGTCAACATTTCCTTTGCCGGCATTTTCGGCTTCTCGCAGACGGTGTCGGTGGGCGAGTGCAGCGATCTCAGGCTCTGCGAGCCGCGCGAGGTTGTGGCTGCGGTGCGCGAGCACCGCGATGTCGTGGTCGGCGTAAAGGTTCGCTCGGGCAAGCATGCCGGCGGCACCAGCGGCATCGCGCCGGTGGATCTGGCGCTGGAGGCCGCCGACCAGGCCGGCCTGCCGCTGATGGCGCATATCGACGAACCGCCGCCCGGCCGCTCGGAAGTGCTGCCGCGCCTGCGCAAGGGCGACATTCTCACCCATTGCTTCCGGCCTTTCCCGAATGCGCCGGTGTTCGCTTCCGGCGCGGTGCGGCCCGACATGCGGCTGGCGCGCGAGCGCGGCGTCATCTTCGACATCGGCCACGGCATGGGCTCGTTCGATTTCGCCGTCGCCCGCGCCATGCTCGAAGAAGGGCTGGCGCCCGACGTGATCTCGAGCGACGTGCATCTCTACTGCGTCGACGGTCCCGCCTTCGACATCCTCGTCTGCATGTCGAAGCTCCTGGCGCTCGGCATGCCGCTGGTCGAGGTCCTGCGCGCCGCCACGCAAGCGCCGGCGCAGGCGATCGCGCGGCCTGACCTGGGCACACTGGCCGTCGGCACGGTCGGCGACGTCGCCGTGCTCCGTCAGCGCCCGGGCCGCTTCACCTTCGTCGACGCGGTCGGCGCGTCATTGGTCGCCGATCAGAGACTGGTGTGCGAAGGCATCGTTATGGGCGGCACCTGGTGGCCGAACGAAGCGGTCAACGATGTCAGCGAGACTGAGCGGTTTGTGGCGCATGCCGCGCATACCCATGTCGAGGTTGCGGCGAGGCACTTTGGGCATCGGCACGACTAGCTGATCTCGGCAGCTTGTGCCTGTCTTGGGACTGTGCGCTTGGCGAATGGCTTCCCCCACTCCGGCGAGCGAAGCTCGACGGAGTGGGGGTCGACTTTACCCGGCGTTGCTCACCGCCCCGTAAACCGGCGTCTCAATGCCTTCCATCCGCGCCTTGATCTGCAGCGCCACATATTTCGAATAGAAGCGCGACAGCGCCAGATTGCCGCCGTGGAACCAGAGCGCTTCCTGGGCGGTCGGCTTCCACATGTTGCGCAGCTCGCCTTGCCAGGGGCCGGGGTCGCCCTTGACGCCGGAGCCAAGGCCCCAGCACGGGCCGACCTTGTCGGCGACTTCGCGCGAAACGATCGCGGCGACATTCTCGTTCATCGACTGATAGCCGGTGCAGGCGATGATGGCGTCGGCGGCGAGTTCACTGCCGTCCTCGAACAGGATGCCGCTCGGGGTCAGCGACTTGATGGCGACGCCGCTGCGGATGCCGATCTTGCCGTCGATGATCAGGTCGGAGGCGCCGACATCGATGTAGTAGCCGGAGCCGGTGCGGTAGGCCTTCATCAGAAGGCCGGTCTCGTCGTCGCCGAAATCGATGGCGAAGCCGGCGGCGCGCAAGCGGTCGTAGAAGGCCGCGTCGCGCGCCTTGATCACCTCGTAAAGCGCCCGCTGGCCCTTGGGCACCAGCGCGAACGGCGTCGAGGCGACGATCATGTCGGCCTTCTCGGTGGTGATGCCGCGCGCCAGTGCGTCTTCCGAGAAGATCTCGAAGCCGACTTCCATCAGCGTGTCCGACTTGACCACTGTCGTCGGCGAACGCTGGATCATGGTGACCTCGGCGCCGCTCTCCCAGAGGTCGACGCAGACATCGTGGCCGGAGCTTGCAGCGCCAATGACGGCGACTTTCCTGCCGCGGAATTTGTCGCCGCTGGCATACTGGCTGGAGTGCAGCAACTCGCCCTTGAACCGGCCGGCACCCGGCAGATCGATCCGCCGTGGCGGGCCGTAGGCGCCGGTGGCGAAGACGATGTGCTTGGGCTTCAGCGTGATCTGCCGGCCGACGCGGTCGACGACCACGGTCCAGACTTTTTCGGCCTCGTCATAGCTGGCGCTGAGGCATTTGGTGGCGACCCAGTAGTTGAGCTCCATGACGCGCGTATACATTTCCAGCCAGTCGCCCATCTTGTCCTTGGGCGTGAACACCGGCCAGTTTTCGGGGAAGGGAATGTAGGGCAGATGGTCGTACCAGACCGGATCGTGCAGCACGAGCGTGCGGTAGCGGTTGCGCCAGGAGTCACCCGGCCTGGCATTCTTCTCGATGACGATGGCCGGCACGCCGAGCTGGCGCAGTCGCGCCCCCAGCATGATGCCGCCCTGGCCGCCGCCGATGACCAGGCAATAGGGCTGTTCATCAGTGCCGAGTTCGCGTGTCTCGCGCGCCCGCGCCTCCGACCAGGTCTCGCGCTGGGGATCGGCCTTGTGGCGCACGCCGAGCGGCCGCGCCGCGCCCTTGCGCTCCTCGAAGCCCTTGAGGTCGGCCATCGCCGTGAACAATGTCCGGCAGCGGCCGTCGCGCAGCCGCATGATGCCCTCCCCCCTGGCCACCTCGGTTTCGAAGCTGAACCAGGCCTCGATGGTGCCGTCGTCCGAGGTCGCCTCGCCGGTCAGCCGCCACGCGCTCGGCTTGGCCGTCGCCAGCGTCGTCGCCAGCATGTCGGCGATCGCCGCGCGGCCTTCCATGGTCGTGATGTTCCAGGTGAAGGTCAGGAGATCGCGCCAGTAGCAATCGTCGACGAACAGGTTGCTCGCATCGGCCACGTCGCCGGCTGCGAGTGCCTGCGCCAGGGATTCGAGCCATGCGGCTGCCTGTTTCGTGGGTGCTATTTCGAGCATCTCTTTCCCTCTTCCTGCGTGCGTCTAATCTGTGTTGGAATGGCAACTGTCGAACCCGGCGCTGCCCCTCATCCGTCTGCCGGCACCTTCTCCCCGTGAACGGGGAGAAGGGAGCTAGTCTCCGAGCGGCTCCATCTCCTTGCCGGTGCGGTGGATCTGGGCGTTGTATTTGATGCGGCGCACCGTCTCGCGGGCCGAGCCGTCGAGCTTGTAGGCGGAGGCCACCGCCAGCAGGTCGATCGCCGCCAGAAAGGCGAAGCGCGATGCCGTCGGCTTCAGCGTGTCGGGATATTCCGGCACCGCCACCGTCAGCCTGACGTCGCAGGTGCGGGCGAGCTCGGTGTCGGGCGCGGTCACGGCGATCGCATTGGCGCGGTAATGCTTGGCGAGCTCGACGGCCTCGATCACCTCGCGGGTGCGTCCCGTCGCCGAAATGGCGATCACCAGATCGCCGGGCTTGAGCGTCGAGGCGGTCATGCGCATCAGATAGGGATCGCACTGGGCGCTGACCGTGATGCCGTAGCGGAACAGCCGGTATTGGGTTTCCTGCGCCAGCGCCGAGGAGCTGCCGCCGAGGCCGAAGACCGTGACCTGGCGCGCCTTGGCGATCAGCTCGGCGGCTTTCTGCAGCTGGGCCGGGTCGAGCTGCCGCTCGGCCTCCTGCAGCGCCCGGCGCGCCTCGCCGAACACGGCATTCCAGAACGGCATGCCATTGTCATTGCTGACGGAAGGCGACTTGGCCAGGTAGAGCGCGCCGACGACGAGGCTCTGCGCCAGCTTCAGCTTGAAATCGCGCACGCCCTCGCAGCCGATGGCGCGGCAGAACCGGGTCACCGTCGGTTCGCTGACCCCGGCGCGCTGGGCAAGGGCGGCGTTGGAGGCGTCGACGGCATATTTGACGTCGTCGAGAACGACATCGGCGACACGCCGTTCGGCCGGGCGCAATTCGCTGTAGGAATCCTTGACCAGCGAGATGATGTCGGGGATGCGCCGGACAGGATCGCGCCCCTCGGTATCGGGGCCTGGAACAGGCTCGTCCTGGCTGCCAGCGTCGGTCATGGGGTCCTGGTCTTTCCCTGGGTTGCGAGGCTGTCGTCTTAGCATGTTTGCACGCCCTGGCTCCACGTGCCCGACCGGATCGCAACCGCAGCGTGTCGTTGGGGAAAGCTCACCTTCCTCCGTTCCTCTCCGGTCCGTGTCAGTTCCGAAGTATGTAGGAAAGCAACATGCATTTCAAGGCCGTAAAACCGACGGTAAAACAAGACGATAGGTATACTAATCGATTTTCGTGATACGGCCGCTATCGTCGGTGCTTGACAGGAAAGTAGGATAGTTACAGACTGATTTTCGCTGGGGATGAGCCAATGGATCATCGCGCAATCTTCCCGGGGGGCAGATGAACACGGGCGATGCAAAAAAGCCGAAGCTTGGCGTGCAGGCAGCGACCAAGATCTATCACACGGCCTCCGGCGACCTGCTGGCGCTGGACCGCTGCAGCCTCGATGTCAGCGTCAATGAAATCGTCTCGATCGTCGGCCCTTCCGGCTGCGGCAAGACCACGCTTTTGTGGTCGATGTCGGGCCTGCACAGCCTGACCAGCGGCGAGATCCGGCTCGACGGCAAGGCCATCACCGGTCCGCATCCCGATATCGGCATCGTCTTCCAGGAGGCGAACCTCCTGCCGTGGCGCAACCTCGACGCCAACATCCGCTTCCCCTTCGAGATCAAGGGCGAGAAGCCGGACCGGGCGTGGATCGCGCATCTGCTCAACCGGGTCGGGCTTGATGGCTTCGGTGGCAAGTTTCCGCGCGAGCTGTCGGGCGGCATGCAGCAGCGCGCGGCGATCGTGCGGGCGCTGGCGCTAAAGCCCTCGGTGCTTTTGATGGACGAGCCGTTCGGCGCGCTCGACAGTTTCACCCGCGAGGAGATGAACCGGCTGGTCGAGGAGATCTGGCTCGACACCAAGACAACCATCGTCTTCATCACCCACTCGATTGAGGAAGCGATTTTTCTCTCGGACCGGGTGGTGGTGCTGAGCGCCCGGCCGGGACGGGTCGCCAAGGAATACCGCGTGCCGTTCCCACGGCCGCGTTCGCTGGAGATCATGGCGACGAAGGAGGTCTTCGACCTCACCAACCGGATCAAGATGGACATTGTCGGCGAACGCACGCGGCCAAAAGCGCCGGAGCGCCCGAGCGCCGAAATCGTGAGGATCAGGCCGTGAGCGGGGGCGATGCCATTCCGGAATTCTCGAAGTCCAAGTCGGGCGCCAAGGCGGGCGACGGCCACGAGGTCAGCCTGACCAATCTTTCCGCCTTCGCCAGCGGCCCCGGCATCAAGTCGGGCAAGGAGGTGGCGGCCATTCTTGCCGTGGCGGTGATCATCATCGGCGGCATCGAACTGGCGCTGCGGCTGTTCCACGTGCCGCTCTATATCATGCCGCCGCCGAGCTCGATCGCTTATGCGCTGTTCGACGAGTTTCCGCTGATCGCGCCGCATCTCGGCTACACGCTGGTCGAGCTGGTGTCCGGCTTCACCATCGGCGCCATCATCGGCCTGGTGCTGGCCGCCGTCATCACCCAATTCCCGTTCGCAGAGAAGATCGTCGCGCCTTACATCCTGCTTCTGGTCACCACGCCGATGCTGGCGCTGGTGCCGCTTCTGATCCTGCGCTTCGGCTTCGGCTACACGCCGCGCATCATCGCGGTGGCGCTGGCCGCCGGGCCGATGGTGATGATCAATGCGGCGACAGGCTTTCGCCGCGTCGACAGCGCCAAGATCGCGCTGGCGCGTTCCTATGGCGCCAGCACCCTGCAGATGTTCTGGAAGATCCGCGCGCCGATGGCGCTGCCGATGATCCTGGTCGGGCTGATGATCGGCGCCATCTTCGGCCTGCTGACCGCGGTCGGCGCGGAAATGGTCGGCGGCGGTTTCGGGCTCGGCAACCGGCTGACCACCTATTCGTCGATGATCCAGATGCCGCAGTTCTTCGCGGTGGTGCTGATCCTGTCGACGCTCGGCATCCTGATCTACGTGCTGTTCTTCCTGATCGGCAAGAAATGGGCGAGCTGGGAGGCTTGAACACAGGGATATGACGGCGCCCGGGAGGCGGGCGGCAAGAGACTGACATCAACAAAAAAGGGGAATGCCATGACCAAAGAGAACTCGATCAACCCGGCGGGGATCAGCCGCCGCTACTTCCTGCAGGTCACCGGCGCCGGGCTGGTGACGGCGACGGCGCTTGGCGCCACCGGCCTGAAGGCCAGGGCCGAACCCTACGGAAATTCACCTGGATCTCGCCGCGCGGCACGCTCGAAGTGCTCGACGATTATCCCTACTGGGCGGCCAAGAAGGCCGGCTATTTCGACGGGCTGGACACCGACATGCAGCCGGGACCATCGGACGGCACCGCGACGGTGAAGTTCGTCGATGTCGGCCAGGCCGATATGGGCTTCCCGTCGCCCGGCGTGTTCTCCTTCGCCATCCAGAACGGCATGAAGCTGAAGTCGGTGTTCCACATGGGCGCGCGCGACACGTTCAGCATCGCCTTCCGCAAGGGCGAGGGATCGAACGACCTGAAGAAGCTGGAAGGCAAGACCATCCTGCTCGGCTCCGCCGCCTGGCAGTCGATCACCGACCCGCTGCTGGCCGCGCAGGGCGTCGACATCAAGAAGGTGAAATATGTCGAGGCCGGCTGGCCGACCTGGGGCACGGCGCTGGCCGGCGGCCAGGGCGACGCCGCCCTGTCGTGGGAAGGGCTGCGCGCCGAATGGATCGCCAAGGGGCTCGACTTCGAATACTGGCTCGGCGTGCAGAATTCGAAGCTGCCGGCCAACACCTTCGTCGTGCGTGCCGCCGATCTCGAGGATCCCGACCGCAAGGCGTTTTTGGAAAAGTATCTGCGCGGCTGGGCGATGGGCCTCGAATTCGGCTACCAGAATCCACGCGCGGCGGTCGAAGCGGTGTTCGAGCAGTTCCCGACGCTGGCCAAGAATCTCGGGCCGGAGCTCGGCACCACCTCGATCCTGCAGCAGATCAACGTTTTCCGCGGCGACATGGACAAGCGCGGCGGCTGGGGCTCGCACGACATGGCGAGCTGGCAGGGCTTCTTCGACGAAATCCACAAGATCGGCCAGATCACCGCCCCGGTGAAGGCCGAGGATGTCTGCACCAACGATCTGATCGGCCCGGCCAATGATTTCGACAAGGCCAAGGTCAAGGCCGATGCCGACGGCGTCAAGCTGTCGGAAGGTTTTGCCGCGCTCGATGTCGAGAAGATCAAGGCGCATCTGTTCGATTCGGCGGTGAAGTAGGGCTGCGCAACGGGTCATGTCGGCGCCGCCCTCCATCACCCTGCCTTGGCTCCTTTCCTCTCCCTCCGGAGGGGGGAGAGGTGGCTCGGCGAAGCCGAGACGGAGTGGGGGAAGGCGTTCGTCAAACGCGCAGTCGCCGCAAGACAGGCACAATCTGACGAGCAAGAGACCTCAAGCGCGCGGCGAGGGTCGACCCCACTCCGTCGAGCTTCGCTCGACACCTCTCCCCCGATCGACGGGGGAGAGGAAAGGGCCAGGCAATGAGCGGCGGCGCTGACCTGAGGTGATTGTCCCGGATAGACATGCGAGCGGCAACCGATCGCCGCATATTATTCAATCAAGAATTTGGGAGGTAGCGGTGTCCGACAAGGTGAAAGTGCTGGTGGTGGGTCTCGGCAATATGGGTGCGTCGCATGCCAGCGCCTATCACCGGCTCGACGGTTTCGAGATCGTCGGCATCATGAGCCGGTCGATCAAGAGCAACACGAAGATTCCGGAAGAGTTAGCCGGCTACCCACTCTACGAGGATTTCGACCAGGCGCTGAAGGAAACAAAACCGGACGCCGTCTCGATCAACAGCTGGCCGAACACCCACGCTGAATACGCGCTGAAGGCAATCGCCGCCAACTGCCATGTGTTCATGGAAAAGCCGCTCGCCACCAACAACGAGGATGCCGAGAAGGTGGTCGCGGCGGCGCGCGCCAAGAACCGCAAGCTGGTGCTCGGTTATATTCTGCGCGTGCATCCGTCGTGGATCAAGTTCATCGAGGTCGGCAAGACGCTCGGCAAGCCGCTGGTGATGCGGCTCAACCTCAACCAGCAGAGCAGCGGCAGCGCCTGGCACTGGCACAAGAACCTGATCGATTCGCTGATCCCGATCGTCGATTGCGGCGTCCACTATGTCGACGTCATGTGCCAGCTGACCGGCGCCAAGCCGGTGCGCGTGCACGGCATCGGCGCCAAGCTCTGGGCGGAAGCCGACAAGCAGAATTACGGCCATCTGCACGTCACCTTCGATGACGGTTCGGTCGGCTGGTACGAGGCGGGCTGGGGCCCGATGATGAGCGAGACGGCCTATTTCGTGAAGGACGTCGTCGGCCCCAAGGGCGCGGTGTCGATCGTCGCCGGCCAGCAGGCAAGCAGTGTTGCCGAGCTGGCAGAGGTTTCGAATTCCGCCGACATCGACCGCCACACCAAGACCGATGCGCTGAAGATCCACTATGCCGCTGTCGACGGCGACAAGAATTTCTCCAAACCCGACGAGATCGTCAGCATGGAGGACGAACCCGGCCACCAGGAACTGTGCGATCGCGAGCAGGCCTTCTTCCTGCGCGCCATCCGCGAGGATCTCGACCTCACCGAGCAGATGGATGCGGCGGTCAACAGCCTGCGCATCGTGCTGGCCGCCGAGCAGAGCATCGCACTGGGACGGACCATCGACCTGGCCTGAAGTCGCGCCAGCCCCCTCATCCGGCCGCTTCGCGGCCACCTTCTCCCCGTTGGGGAGAAGAGGGTGGCGCTGGCGCTGCAAGTCTCCTCTCCCCTCGGGGAGAGGTCAGCCGAGCGAAGCGGAGGCTGGGTGAGGGGGCCGATGCCCCAATACAGTTCTCCGCAGGAGCAGCATCAACACAAGCTATCCGCCGAAGGAGAGAGATATGGCCGCCGTCACCGACAGTCTGCTGAAAACCTATGCCGAGTCCGACGCGCTGGACCTTGCGGCGCTGGTGAAGCGCGGCGCCGTTACCTCGGCGGAGCTGGTGGAAGCGGCGATCACGCTGGTCGATCGGCTCAACCCGACGCTCAATGCGGTCATCCATCGCCTCTACGACATGGCGCGCGCCCAGGCGCAGACGGTCGACACATCAGCGCCCTTCGCCGGCGTGCCATTCCTGCTCAAGGAGCTGGCCTCGTCCTGGACCGGGGCGCCGAACACCAACTCCTCATTCTACCTGAAAGATGTCGTCGCCGATTTCGACACCGAAGTGGTTCGCCGCATGAAGGCGGCCGGGCTGGTGCTGGTCGGCAAGTCGAACGCCCCAGAAAATGGCTGGTCGATCACCACCGAGCCAAAGCTCTACGGCGCGACGAAGAACCCGTGGAAGGAAGGCATCACGCCCGGCGGCTCCAGCGGCGGAGCGGCCGCGGCGATTGCTTCGCGCATGGTGCCGATCGCCGAAGCCAGCGATGGCGCCGGCTCGATCCGCATCCCGGCCTCCTGCTGCGGCATCGTCGGCCTGAAGCCGTCGCGCGGCCGCGTCAGCCTCGCGCCGTTCGGCGACTATTGGTATGGCGGCGCCTATTTTCTTTGCTGCTCGCGCACGGTGCGTGACACGGCGGCCTATCTCGACGCGGTCGCCGGCGCGCTGCCGGGCGACCCCTACACGCCGCCGGTTCCTGATGGCAGCTGGCTCAGCCTGTCGGCGCGGGCGCCAACGAAGCTGCGCATCGGCTTTTCCGTCACGCCGCCCAACGGCACCGCGATCGATCCGGAGGTGAAGCCGGCGGTGCTGGAGACCGTGGCGGTACTCGAGCGGCTCGGCCACCATGTCGAGGAGCATGACATGCCGCTCGACGCCGATGCTGTGTGGAAGACCTACACCAACATGACCTGCGTGCAGACGGCGGCGACCTTCGACTACCTTGAAACGGTGATGGGGCGGCCGGTGACACCGGGCGATGTCGAGGCGGTGACCTTCGCGATCATCGAGCGCGGCCGTGCGACCAGCGGCACCAGGCACATCTCCGACGTCGAGCAGCTCAGGCAGGTCGGCCGCGACATCGTCGGCGACCTTGGCGCCTACGATCTCTTCATCACCCCGACGCTGACGCAGCTGCCGCGCCCGCTCGGCTATTACGACATGTCGGAGACGGATATCGACCGCTACAATGCCAAATGGACGGACGCGGTGTTTGCCTTTCCCTTCAACATCTCCGGCCAGCCGGCGATCTCGCTGCCGCTCGGCTGGTCGAAAGGCGGCGTGCCGATCGGCGTGCAGCTCGTCGGCCGCTACGGCGACGAGGCGACGGTGCTGGCCGCGTCGGCGCAGCTGGAACAAGAGATGCCGTGGAGGGGGAGAAGGCCGGCGGTGAGTGGTTAGGTGCTTGGCAGCCCACCGCCGAGTTCCGTGGCGCCCCCTCTGTCCTGCCGGACATCTCCCCCTCAAGGGGGGAGATTACGCGCTCAACAGCCTTCGCCAAATCATCTACACGGTAAGGTGGGCGAGACGGCGAAGCTGCCAATCTCCCCCCCTTGAGGGGGAGATGCCCGGTAGGGCAAGGGCGCCGTAGAGCGCTGCCCCTGCAGTGACCCGCCTCCCTATCCAATCCTCTCCAGCCGCCTCGGCAGTCGGTTCATCGGCTTGGGCCCGTCCGGCATGATCAGGAACTGGTCCTCGAGATTGAAGCTGGCGAGGCCGTCTATGTAGAGCGGGATCTCGAAGGCCAGCACCATGCCGGTTTCGATCACGACATCGCTGTCGGCGGCGATGAACGGCCATTGTTCGGAAAACACCGACTGGCCGACGCCATGGCCGAAATGGCCGCGGTGGTAGGTGCGCAGCCCTTGCCGCCAGGCTGTCGGTGGCGACGCGATGCACGTGGGCGAGCGTGGTTCCCGCAACAAGGGACGCCAGGCCGTCGTCAAAGGCCCGCTCGGCGATGGCGTGCAGTTCGGCCTGCTCGGCGGATGGCGGCCCGAAGGTGAAGTTGCGCGACATGTCGGAGGCGTAGCCGCCGACCGTGCAGACCATGTCGCACTTCAGCGGATCGCCAGGCATCGCTTTCGCATCGGCATCTTTGGCCCGAGCGCCCAGCGTCACATATTCGGCCGTTTGGACCGGATGGGACAGTCCGGCCGCGGCCGTGGCGACACCTTGCCGGTAGAGGGCCATGAGATCGGCCTGGCGCATGCCGGCCATCGCATCGACCTGCAGCCGCTCCAGCCCCGCTTCCGACAGGATGATGCCTTGCTGCAGCAGGTCGATCTCGCGCGGCGACTTGATGGCCCGCAACCTGTCGAGCACGGCCGAGCCGTCGACCATCGTGCAGGCCGGCAGCAGCGCCTGCATGACCGAGAAATCGGCGGCGGGAACAAAATCGAGGTCGACGCCGACCCTTGCGCGCCCGAGCCCAAACCCGGTCAGGATTTGCTTCAGCTCGTCGACGGCACGGGCGAGTTCGAATGTGGCGGGCCGAGAAAAACCCGGCGCCCGGCCGGCAAGGCCGGCCTCGATGCGTTGCGGCAACCCTTGCCCTGACGCCGAGGCGTCCAGCGTGGCGGCTTCGATCCAGATCGGGTGGCTGCGGATGACAGCGTCCGGCAGAACCCGCTGCAATTGTCCCGCATTGAAGTCCGCCACCACGACGCCGATCGGCAGGTCTCGGCCAGCCGGGATGACGACAAAGCCGGCGCCGGCGCGCCGGAACAGTCCCGCCGGGCCGATCGAGGCTCCGGTCGCATAGTGGAAGGCCTCGGGCGCGCACAGCACCAGCGCCTCGATGCCGGCGCGGTCCATCAGTTGCGCCGCGCGCTGGCGGTCGACAAAGCCTGTCATGGGTTTCTCCACTGTCCGAAGCGGCAACGGAGCATTCCGGGTGCGTACAATCAAGCCGCTGACAACAGCTACTTGATCGATTCCAGCTTGGCGACGGCGGCGGTGAAGCCAGCCAGCGACACCGGGATGGTGACCGGCTTGCGGGTGACCGATTCCATGCCGATGTTCAGATTGGTCCCCGACTTCATGGCCTTGATGAGATCCGCCGACAGCGGCGTGGCGGCATAGGCGCCGTTCTGGTCGCTGGTCTGGATGGCAATCGTCGTCTTCTGGCCCTGATCGATCTGGAAGGAGGCGCCGGACGGCAGGAACAGGCCGTGCGGCAGGGCAAGCAGCATGGCGAGGCTGCCATTGCCGTTGTCGCGGCGCACGGTCACGGTCAGCACGCGCTGCCCGGTCTTGGCCTCGGTCAGGTTCTGCGAAAGCTGGCACTGAAGCTCGGTGGTCGCCGAACCGCTGGAGCAGTTCACCGCCCACGGATTGGCATCGGCCGGTTTTGCATTGCTTTCAGCCGGCTTTGGCTGGGCCGGCTTGGCATCTTCGGCGAGGGCTGGGCCGGTGGCCAGAGCAAGCCACAGGGCGGCCAGCCCCGCGGCCATGCCAAATAAATTAGGCTTGCTAAAGTAAATGTCATGTTGTTTTGCCGGATGCCTTGCATGTTTCCTCGCCGCGCCCGGTATTCTCCCGAGCATGGCTTGATACAACACCCGCGACTGTTCCGGAAGCCGAGCAGGAGGCAAGCAAGCCGGCGAAATTACTGTGGCTTTTCGGATACAACGAACAATATTGCAGGAGGCCCTCAGAAATCGAAGCGCCGGAGACTCGCTATACAATAGAATTCGAGTAAGATTTTACACGGGGTGCATGCAGTCCCCGAAGGACTCGCCAGGGATGGGAACTACCGAGACGCCTCGGCAAGTTGGTGAGATGGCGGCACTGACGACGCTGGCGCTCAGCCTTTCAGGCATGGCCGCCTATGGCGATCCCAACGGGCTATGGCAGCCGCAGATCCGCGCCATCATCGGCGCCGACAACAATGGCGGCAACGGCGCGCTCGAAGGTTTCATCCCGCTCAAGCAGACGGCCGAATCCGTGCTGTTCCTGGATGCCCGGGCCAAGCACGATTTCAAGGATGGTTCCGGCCAGGATGTCGGCCTCGGCATTCGCCGCATCGTCAACCCGGACCTGATGATCGGCGGCTACGCCTATCTCAATCTCGAGAACTACAACTCCACCCAGTTCACCGCGGCCACGCTGGGCGCCGAAGCGATCACGCCTCATTTCGATGCGCATGTGAACGTCTATCTGCCGATCAAGGGTGATTCGACGGATCACTCGACCAGTTCAACCCTGTCGATGGTCAGCAACCAGCTGATCGAGCAGATCTCGGTCCTCGACCACCGCGATTACGCGGCATGGGGCATCGAGGGCGAGATCGGCGCGCAGGTGCCGGTCAACCTGCCCGACAAGCATTCGCTGCGGCTCGACATTGGCGGCTATCATTTCGAGGATCCGCATGGCGACGACGGCAGCGTCACGGGCGCCAAGGCCGGCTTCGAGTATATGATCGGCGATGTCTTCGGCAGCAACACGGAACTGGTCTTCGCCGGCGAGGTCCGCAACGACAATCGCGACGACACCCAGTTCGCCGGCAGTGTGCGGCTGAACATCCCGTTCAATCCCGGCAGCGGCTCGGACCACGCCGCCAATGGGGCCGATAGCGGGCCGGAGCCGGTCTATCCGGTCAGCGAAGGCCTGCGCAAGCGCGTCAACGAGCGCGTGCGTGGCGATATCGGCGTCCGCGTCCAGTCGCAGACGCTGACCGGCGGCACGACGACGCGTGTCGCCATCAACGCCGCCACCAATGCCGCCTTCGGCAAGTTCTACTACGCCGATGGCGGCCTCGCCGGCGCCGGCACGCTGGCCGACCCGACGACGCTGGACGACGCCGTGACCAAGTCGGGTGCGAACGGTTTTGTCGTCGCGCTTGGCGGCAACGGCAATCTGACGACTGGCGGGGTGACGCTTGCCAATGGACAGACCGTCATCGGCGGCGGCGAAAGCGTCACCGCAAGGCTTTTCGGCGGCGGCACCAGCACCTTCAACCTGGGCGGCAGCGACGGCACGATCCAGGGCACCAACGTCGCCAACCCCGTCTTTACGCTCGGCAACGGCAACACGCTCAGCGGCATCACCATCACCGGCGGCGGCGACGGCATCTTCGGCAACAACATCACCGGCGCGACGCTGACCAATGTGACGGCCACCGGTGCGGGCGGCAACGGCGCCGACTTCACGGGCAGTTCGACCGGCATCACCGGCTCCAACTTCACCGCCACCGGCAACGGCCTCGACGGCCTGCACATCGACGGCGACGGCACCTACAATTTCACCGGCACGACGCTGCTGAAGGGCAATCTCGACGACGGTCTCGATATCACCGGTAAGGGCACCTACACCTTCGCCACCGTCAATGCGCAGGACAATACCGACCGCGGCATCACCGTGCAGGGCACGTCGACCGGAGGCACGTTCACCACCACCGGCGGCACCGTGTCAGGCAATGGCGGCACCGCCGTCTTCATCGATCCGATCACTGCCCATGTGGTGCTGGACTCGATCAGCCAGAGCGGCGGCACGTCGGGTGTCGTGCTGGAGAATGTCGCGGGCAGCTTCACCGTCAACGGTGCGACGACGATCTCCAACACGACCGGACCGGCGATCGCCATTTCGGATTCGCCGGCGACGATCCGCTTCGGCGACATCAGCATCACCAACCCCGGCGCCGACGGCATCTCGTTTGCCGGCGTCAATGCGGCGGTGGTCGCCGGCAACATCGTCATCTCCGGACTGGGTGTCGGCACCGGCCTCGACTTCTCCGGATCCAAGACCAATTTCACCGCGCAGTCGCTCAGCATCACCGGCACCGGTGCTGCCGGCTCGATCGGCATTGATCTGACGTCGCCGAGCGTTGGCGGCGCGGTGATCATCATCACCGATGGCGGCGTCATCACCAATGTCGATACCGGCGTGCGGCTGGGCATTGCCGGCACGCCGGGCGCCACGGCCAACGCCGAATTTACCTTCGGCGGCAATTCCAGCTCCATCTCCGGCATCACCGCCTCGCTCGATGCGCGCGGGCTCAATGAGGGCAGCGGCCACTACGCTTTCGGCACGACCGCGTTTACCGGCCCGCAACTTTACGATCTGCGCAATTACATCTTCGTTGCGGCCGGGGCTTCGGGCGGCGGCACGTCGATCACCGACCTCGCCTCGATCGAATATGCCGACAGCATTACCGCCAGCGACGCCATCATTGTCCTGGTCAACCGCGGGACAATCGACGACGCCACCGGCTTCTCGCTGAGCGACGGACAGGAACTGGCCTCGTTCGGCAATGACCGCGCGTTCTCGCTCGGCGGGGTGCCGTTGAATGTCACCGGCACCAACATCCATCATGACGAATCCATATCGGATTCAGCGGGTGCGGCGACGCTGACCAGTTCCGGCGGCGGTAATGTCGTGACGCTGGGCAACGGCAACACGCTGCTCGATTTCAACATTTCCGGGGGTTCCGGCTCGGCGATCTACGGCCTGGGCATCAACGGCCTGACCGTCCAGGGCGTGACGGCCAGCAATGTCGGGTCCGGCCTCTACCTCAATGGTGTGACCGGCACGGTCTCGGTCGACGACCTGACCGTCCAGACCGCATCTCAAACTGGCATCGTGCTTGTCGATTCGAGCGCGACCGTCGATTTCACCGGCAACACCAAGATTACCAGTGCCGCCAACGTCGGGCTGTTCGCCAACAATTTCGACGGCATGGCCACCTTCGACGATCTCGACATCAGTGGCGGCGGCAGGGGCGTGGCCATCTGGAGCGGCTCGAGCGGCACGCTGACTTTCGCGGCCGCGAGTTCCATCACCAACACGGGCGATGTAGCCTTCAACATCAACGGTGCGGTGCCCAACGTCACCTACAACGGCACGATCGACCAGGCCAATGCGGCCAACGCGGTCAGGATCATCGGCCAGACCGGCGGCACCGCCACCTTCGGCGGCAAGATCACCGCCAGCACGGGCTCGGCCAACGCGATCGACCTGTCCGCCAACACCGGCGGCACGGTGAAATTCAACGGCGGGCTGGACCTGACCACGACGACCGGTACTGGCTTCGATGCCACCGGGGGCGGCACGATCACAGTCGCGGCCGCGGGCACGGAGCAGATCACCACCGGCACCGGCCGGGCGATCAATCTCGACGGCATCACCATCGGCACCGGCGGCATGGCGTTCGACAGCATCACGACAGGCGTTGCGACGGCCACGGCGCTCAACTTCAATGCCGTCTCGGGCGGCCAGTTCCTGGGTGGCAATGTCACTGTCGGCGGCACCGCTGCCGGCATCAACGGCCTTGCAATCAACGCTTCGTCATCGACCTTCACCATCACCAATCTGGTGACGACCAATGTCGCGGGCACCGATGTCAGCCTGACCAACAATACGGGCTCGATCACGATCCTCGGCGGCACCATCACCAATTCGGGCGCTGGCGACGGTGTCGTCGTTTCCGGCGGTGGCGCGATAGTCGGCGTAGCGGCCAACGTCTCCAGCTCGGCAACCGCGCCAGGCGCGGCGGTCAAGGTCGACGGCACCACCGGCGGCTCGGTGACCTTCAGCGGTACGGTCACCTCGACCGGCACCGGCGATCTGTTCGATGTCGGATCGACGCTGACCCCGGCCGGCGGCGCCATCAGCTTCACTGGCCCGACCTTGTCGGCGACGGGTGGCGGCGGGGCGCTTGTCAGCAGCCTCGGCGGCACCGCGACGTTGAACGCGACCGCGCCGCTGTCGATCACCAATGCCACGGGCACCGGCCTGTCCGTCACCAATGTCGCCAGCACGGCATCGGCGAGCTTTGGCGAGGTCACCGTGACGACGCCTGGCGGCACCGGCATCTTCATTGCCGACAATGGCACGGTCACCTTCGGCACAACCCAGGTTACGCTGGGAGCGGCAAGCACCGCCGGCATCGAGTTCCTCGACATCAACGAACATATCAGCTTCGGCACGACCACGATCGACGAGGTTGGCGCCAACCAGACCGGCATCGACTTCAGCGGTTCCTCGACAAGGGCCGATTTCGGCCTGACCACGATCACCGGCACCGGCAGCCTGACCTCGCGCGGCATCGACCTGTCGTCGACGACCGGCAACAAGACCATCACCTTCCTGCGCGGCTCCAGCATTTCCAATGTCGGCGTCGGCGTCGAATTGTCGTCGAGCGGCGCCACCGCGACCTCGGCCAACGCCAACTTCACCTTCGGCGACGGCACGTCCGCCGATGGGCTGCAGTCCTCCATCAGCGCCGCCGCCGGCGGCTACACCGTCAACACGATCGGGCTCGATCCGACGCTCGGCAATTATGATTTCGACGACGTCAACTTCACCGGCGCCGCCCATCTGGCCAGCGCGGTCGGTGGGACCATCATGATTTCCCAGGGCGGTGGCATCGTCCACGCCAACACGGACGGGCTCAGCGCCGACGTGACCACCTACACGGTCGCCGAGGCCGATGCCATGACCGGCACGCTGAACTTCGCCTTTGTCGGCACCGTCGATCTCAGCGGCACCCCGTTCACGCTCGATTCCGGCCAGTCGATCATCGGCTTCGGCAACGGCGCCTCCATCCTCACCTCCGGTACCGTCCAGCCGGTCAATGTCCAGGGCAATCTCGGCGCTACTGGCGGCAACGTCACCGGCGATGAGGGCGTGGTCAAGAGCACGGGCAGCGATACCCTGCATCTGCTCGGCAACAACCAGGTGCGCGACACCGCTTTCGACTTCAGCGGCGGCAGCGGCTCGGTCTTCCTCGTCGACGGGAGCGCGGCTGGCTTCGTCAATACCGGCGGCATCTTCATCGAAGGCGTCACGGTCAGCAATGTCGCCGTGGGCCAGACAGCGTTCAAGGTCGTCGGCCTCGACACCAATTTGTCGATCACCAACAACAACATCAACGTCGCCGGCACGCTGCTCGACGCCAATGGCGGCAGCGGCGACATCACGGTCACGCGTGGCAGCTTGCCCAACAGCGGTCCGGCGGGCACGCTGACCGGCGGCGGCATCAACCTGCAGAACCTGACCGGCACGGTGACCATTGGCGACGGCACGCTGACCAACACCGGCGCGAACACGGCTTTCAATGTCGGCTCGACGACTGCCGGGAGCGGCGGCAGCGCGATCATCTCCTATGCCGGCACCATCAACAGCAACGGCACCGGCGCGGCTGTTTCGATCCAGAGCATGACTGGCGGCTCGGTGACGCTGTCGGGCAACCTGACTGATACCAACGCGGCCGCTGGCGGCAATATCGTCATTGCCGGCAACGACTCGGCCGCGATCACCTTCTCGGGCACCAGCAAGGTGATCAGCTCGGGCGCGACGGACGCCGTCAGCCTGGGTCTCGTTGGCAATTTCCCCGCAGGCACACCGGCCCCCAACACCAATTCCGCAATCAATTTCACCAATGGCGGTCTCGACATAACGACGACGACCGGCACCGGCTTCATCGCCTTCGGAGATTTTACCACCGGCGCCGTTACGGTCACCGGCACGGGCAACGAGATCAATTCCGGCGCCGACGGTCTTATCTTGTTCGGCGCCAATGTCGGCGCCGGCGGCGTTGCCTTCGACAGCGTCTCGGCCGTATCCACGAGTACCGGCGCTGGTGTGCTGCTTGGAGGTATCAATCTCGGCGGCGACGTCAACATTGGCGGCCTGAGGGATACCGGCTACATCGGCGCTTCATTGATCGGCCTGAGCGGCGCCGGCGTGGTCAATTTCACCGGCAAGACCGATCTCGACGTCAGCTACAGAGGGTTCGATATTGGTGGGCCGCTGGTCGGCACCATAAACATCGCCAATGTCGCCGGATCCACCCTGAACATCGATGGCGCCGAGATCGGTATCGCATTGACGACCTCGAGCGGGACCGTCAACGTTGGCGGGAATGGCGGCAGCGCCAGCATCGGCGCGACGACAAGCACCACTGGTTCAGCGATCACGCTCGCCGGCGGCAATGATCTTGTCCACGCCACACTGAACTACACCGGCTCGATCAACGTCAGCGCGGGCAGCGTCTTGCAAGTCGGCGGCGGCGACTGGAGCGAGCTCAACATGAGCGGTTCGGTCGTTTCGACCTCGGCAGTAGCACTGCCGGGGACAGCGGTCTTCACCTTCAGCGGCAACGCCGAGGGCGTGTACAATATTTCGAGCACGATCAATCATACCGGGAGCGCCGTCGGCGTCTTGTTTGACGGATCGTCCGAGGGAACGGCCACCTTCTCCGGCACCTCGAAGATATTCGACACCAGCAGCGGCGCCAACGGCGCCATCGTCAAGCTCCCCAGCATCGGTCCGACCCAGGGCACGGGCACACTGGCCTTCACCAATGGCGGCCTCGTCATCACCACCTCGAGCGGCGCCGGCTTCACCGCCAGCACCTTCGCCGCCGGCACGGTCAGCGTCAGCGGCGCCGGCAACACCATCACCACCGGCACGGGCACCGCGCTCGATCTCGACAGCGCGACGGTCGGCGCAGGCGGCATCACCTTCGATTCGATTTCGAGCAACGGCGCCGCGACCGGGGTGTCGCTCAACAATGTCGGCGGCGGCGCCATCGACCTCGGCGCGGTCAACCTGCAGAACATCACCTCGCGCGGCGTCGACATTTCCGGCACGCTCGGTTCGGCGCTGAGCTTCGACAGCCTGAACATCGGGATCGCGGCCAGCGCCACCAACGCCGTCGGCCTCGACCTCAACGGTGCGGCGCTCGGCACGAGCACCATCACGGCGGACGATTTTGATGTCGATGGAGGCAACTCCACAGGGTCGATCGGCATCGACATGGCCGGCACGACCGGCACCGGCAAGATCCAGCTCGGTGACCTCCTCAACAACAATCCTGGCCCTGCTGGTCAGACGTCGACCATCACCAAGGTCGCCCAGGGCGTCCAGTTCTCCAGCGCCACCAACGCCAGGCTGGTGTTCGGCGACGGCGGCAGCCCGGCCGAATCGAAGATCGAGACCTTCGGCAACGGCCAGGTCATCCACGCCACCGACACGCTGCCGACATCGGGCGACTACAATTTCAACGACGTCAACTTCAGCGGCGACACGTCGAACCTGTCTTCGTACAAGGTCTACTATGTCACCGCCGATGCCACCGCCCTTGGCGACGGCAGCCTGCTCAATCCAGGCACCTATGCCAACGCCCAGGCATCTACCGCCAATGTCATTGTGCTCATCGACAAGAACGTCGACGGCAGCCAGGCGACGATTGACCTCGGCGGTACGTCGTTCCAACTCGATGACGGGCAGGTACTGCTCGCCTTCAAGAGCGACGACGCGGCCGTCGATGTCTCGCAGCTCGGCGTCGATACCAGCGCCGGCGCTTCGGCTGCGTTCCATTTCACCACCGTGCAAAACTCGCCGATCATCGCGGCACCGGCGGGCATCGACACGCTACGGCCGATCCTGCAGAGCAACACCGCCGGCTCGGTGGTCGATCTGGCGACATCAGGCTCGGGCGTCGTCACCGGCGGCCTCCAGAACCTCATCATCCGCAACACAGGCACCGGCACTGGTGTCGCCGTCAACGCGACGTCCGCCTCCAGTTTCTTCCTCCGCAACAACGACATCGCGGCCGGCGGCAGGGCGCTCGATTTCTCCACATCAGCTGCGCCGGCCAACACGCTTCTGCTTTCGATCGACGGCAATACGCTGAAATCGACGGGATCGGCGCTGGCCGCGTCCTTTGCCGGCCAGAACATCAGCGCGACGGACAACTCGGTCGAGATCCAGTCCTTTGCCGACAACACTGTGCTCGGCGGCACTGGCGGCGGCATCGCCTTCAACAATGTCCGCTTCGACTCCAACGGCGCCGGCGGCACTGTCAGCGCCGGAACGATCGGTGTTGGCTCACCAGGCCCAGGGCGCGTCCAGGGCGACGGCCTCAGCTTCACCAACACCAGCGGCACCCTCGATCTCGGCGCGTTCAGCGTCTTCAACAATGGCGGCACCGGCGTCCTCGCCAACACCAAGACCACCAATTTCACGCTGAACAGCAGCAGCGGCGGCGTCTTCACGGGGAATGGCGCGGCGTTCGATCTCGATCCGCTGACCGTCAATATGGTGGTGACCAGCATCAGTTCAGGCGGCAGCAGCGGCGGCATCATTTTCGACGGCGTCGCCGGTACCTTCACCGTCACCGGCAACACGAGCGTTGCCGCGGCGACGACTGCCGGCATTATGACGATCAACGCCGGTAACACCGGCGTCTTCACCTTCAACACGGTGACCCTGAACAGCACCGTCACGGTGGGCGGCGGCATTCAGGTGGCGAGCGGTACGCTCAACATCACCGGCCTCGCCAACATTGACACGACCACCGGCGTCGGCGTCTCGCAAACCGGCGGCACGGTCAGCTTCACCGGCGGCGTGACCATCGACACCGCCAGCGGCACCGGCATTGTTGGAACCGGCGGCACGATGGGCATCACAGCTACCGCTGCCGCCCAGACGGTGAACTCAACCAGCGGCACAGCGATCAATCTCTCCGGCGTCGCCGCCAGCATCGCGCTCGATTCGACATCGTCGGCCGGCGGCGTCAACAATGTCAGCCTAACCGATGTCACTGGCTTCGTCGGACTTGGAACTGGTTCGCTGACCGGCGCAACGGGCGCGTCGTTCAATGTCGTCGGCGGCACGGCGGCCGTCAGCAATTCGGGCACTGTCAGCAATTCGGGCGCATTCAGTCCGGCGCTGAATGTCCAGAGCCGGCTTGCCGGCGCCGGCCTCGTCGCCCTGAGTGGCAATCTGACGGCCAGCGGGCTGGGCATATCGCTGAACAACAATGCAGGCGGCACGGTGACGGTGTCCGGCGCCTCGAACAGCTTTACCGGCGGGGGCACCGGCATATCGATCACCGCCAACACCGGCGGCACCTACAACATCAGCGGCGCCAGCTACGCCATCGGCATGAGCGGCGGCGGGCTTGGCGTCGACATTGCCGGCAACAGCGCCCCGGTCACGGTCAATTTCAACGGCGGCGGTCTGACGATCGTGACCTCGGCAGGCGCCGGCTTCAATGCCACGGGCTTCGGCACGGTCAGCGTCACCGGCGTGGGCAACTCCATCGCCACGGGCACCGGTGTGGCGATGAACCTGAGCGGCGTCACCGTCGCGGCCACCGGCATGAATTTTTCCTCGACCAGCAACGGCGCCGGCGGCAACAGCGCCGTCGTCCTCACCAACGTCATCGGGTCGGGGACGATCAATCTCGGCGCCGGCACGCTGGTCGGCGGCAGCGCGGCAACCATCGCTGTCAGCGGCGGCACCGCCAACCTCAACTATACCGGCAATGTCAGCCAGTCGAACAATGCGACCCTGGTCAGCGTCGCGGGCGGGCACAGCGGCACGCTCAACTTCGCCACCGGCGCGCTGTCGGCAACGAACGGTACCGGCCTGCAGTTCGACAATGCGGACGGCATCTACAGTTTCGTCGGCACGACGACGCTGAATGGCGGCAATGCCAGCGTCGACATCCTCAACGGCTCTGGCGGCACGTTCAATTTCGGTACCGGTACCTCCATCGTCAGCCCCAGCGGCACGGCGTTCAACGTCAATGGCGGCACCGCCACCGTCACCTATGCCGGCACGATCACGCAAGCCACCGCCGGCCAGCGCATGATCGTCGTCGCCGACACCGCCGGCGGTTCGGTGAATTTCACCACCGCCGTGGCGAACGGGCTCAACGACACCGGCGGCACCGGCATTGTGATCGACGGCGCGGCGGGCAGCGTCACCGTCAACAATGCCAGCCTGACGGGCACGGCCGGCATCGTCATTCTCGGCGATTCGACCAACAATGCGACCGGCACCTACACCTTCAACAATGTCGCCATCCAGACCGACGCAGGGGCTGCGAACAATGCCTTCGTCGTCGATGGCGACCAGGGCACGCCGGGCAATGACGACGTCAGCGCGGTCGTCAACCTGAACAATGTCGACATCACCAATCCTGGCGGCAATGTCGCCAACATCCGCGGCATGGCCGGCGGCTCGGTTAATTTCGACAGCGCCAGCTCGATCACCCGCAACGATGGCGGGCTGGGCATTGCCGTGCTCAGCAACGCTGGCGGCACGATCAACTTCGGCGGCGGAGTCAAGACGCTCTCGACCGGCGTCAACGCCGCCGTCATCCTGACCAGCAATCCCGGCGCAACCATCAATTTCACCAATGGCGGGCTGGCGATCAACACAACGAGCGGCGACGGCTTCAGCGCCACGGGCGGAGGGACGGTGACGGTGCAGGGCGCCGGCAACACGATCGCGTCCGGCACAGGCACGGCGCTCAATGTCGTCAACACGACGATCGGCGCCAGCGGGCTGAATTTCCAGAGTATCTCGTCCACAGGATTGAGCGGCAACGCAGGCATAGTCCTCGACAACACCGGCTCAGGCGGCGGACTGACCGTGACGGGTACGGGTAGTGCAGGTTCCGGCGGCACGATCTCAAATAAGACCGGCGGCGATATCCTCAACGGCAGCACCGCAGCCGGCAACACCACGTCCGGCACAGGCGGCACCGGTATCTTCCTGCGCAGCACGGCGAACGTGTCGCTGGCCAACATGCAGCTCAACGACTTCTCCAACTTCGCTATCTACGGCAAGACGGTTACCGGCTTCACGATGACCGGCATGACCATCAGCGGCGTCAACGGCTCCAACAATGCCGGCGATATTGAAGAAAGCGCTGTCCGCTTTGACAATCTGCTCGGCAGCGCCTCGATAACTGGTTCCAACATCAGCGGCGGCGCGTACGGAAATCTCGCCGTCTGGAACACCAGCGGCACGCTGAACCGGCTGACCATGAGCGGCAACACGTTCGGCCTGATCAGTTCAACCCTCGGCAACGATAATGTCGGCTTCACCGTCTACAACAACGCAACCGCGAATGTGACGCTCGACAACAACACGTTCTCTGGCACGCGCTCCGACTTCTTCGAGGCGGTCGCCAACAACAATACGACCATGGATGTGGTCGCCACCAACAATATTTTCCACAATGGCCAGACGATCATACCGGGCGGCGGCACGGCAATTTCGGTGCGCAGCGGCTCTGCCGGCAACACGTCCGCCGCGACGACGACCTTCAACATCTCGAACAACGTCAACAGCGATGGCGGCGCCAATGCCTTCGACACGGTCGGCATCTTCGTCGCCAAGGGGCAGGACCTCGGCACTATGACCGGCAGAATCGTCGGCAACACGCTGGTTGCCAAAACGGGCTCGAATTCCGATGGCATCTTCGTCCGCTCCGCAGGCGCCAGCGGCTCGTTGACCACGTTTATCCAGAACAACACCATCGCCGGCTGGGGCAATACAGGTATCCACCTGCAGAACAACGATGGTGGCGCGACAATGAATGCTTCAGTGTTCGGCAACAGTGTGACTGCGCCAGGTAGCGCATTCCCGTTCTCCGCATTCTTTGCCGATAATGGCGGCACGGCCGGGGATACAAGCACGATGAACCTCGTGCTCGGCGGTGCGGGTGTGCAGCAAAACACCTTCGCCGGCGGGCCAAATGCAATTGTGGACGTCAGCTTAAGCAACTTCAACGCCAGTACACACTTCAATCTGTCTCGCAACGGCTCGGTGGCGGGCACCGCCGGAGGCGTCGTACAGGACGACAATGTCGGCGCACCTACCTACGATGACACGGGTGGAGTGGGTACAATCGTGCTGGTGAATACTCTGCCGGTAACGCCGCCCTGATCAACCAAATCATTTATTCGGCAAGCAACACTAAGGTTCTCAACCTTTGATCGGGCTCTATGCGGCAGTTCAGTTTGATCAGGTTGGTATTCACTCGGGGAACGTTCGAGCGATGACGATTTCTACCCAGTTGCTAAATGGATTTCTGCCGAATTTTAATAAAAGCGCATTCAAGATATTTCTCTATTTGCGATTCTCCTGTCGTTGCATAATGTCACTGTGGTGCGTTAGTATGCGGAAACAACGAGGAGGTGGCGATGTCGGAACCATTTATTTCCGAAATCAGAATCATGTCTTTCATATTCGCGCCAAAGGGCTGGGCGCTCTGCAATGGACAGTTGCTGCCCATCAATCAGAACCAAGCGCTGTTTTCGCTGCTAGGCACCACCTTCGGCGGCGACGGCCGGGTGAATTTCGCGCTGCCCGACTATCGCGGGCGCGTGCCGATTCATGTCGGCGGCGGGCACACGCTGGGCGAGCGCGGCGGCGAACAGGTGCACACGCTTTCGATCGCGGAATTGCCGTTTCATAGTCATGTCGAGCAGGCCACCACCGCCAGTGCCGATGTGCCGGTGCCCACGGGCAATCTGCTGGCAACCGTCGCCAACACCTATACGCCGCCCGGGAACGTCACGGCGATGGATCCCGGTACGCTGGCCTCCGTCGGCAACAACCAGGCGCATTTGAACATGCAGCCATTTCTGACCCTGAGCTTCTGCATCGCTTTGCAGGGCATCTTCCCGTCGCCGAATTGAGGGAGCGCAGCCATGGGACAACCCTTCGTTGGCGAAATTCGCATGTTTGCCGGCAATTTTGCGATAGCCGGCTGGATGTTCTGCGAAGGGCAGCTGCTGCCCATCTCGGAGAACGAGACGCTTTTCCAACTGATCGGTACCACCTATGGCGGCGATGGCCAGAGCACATTCGCGCTGCCCGACCTGCGCGGCCGCCTTCCGATCCATCAAAGCGCCGATTTCATTCTTTCCCAAACTGGTGGCGCGGAAGAAGTCACGCTTACGCCCCAGCAGATGCCATCGCACACGCATCCGTTCCTTGCTTCGCTAAACAATGCCGGGGCAAGCACCCCGGCCGGCAACATGACCGGGCAGCTCGGCGCGTCACAAATCTATCGTGAGGCACCGGCGGCTGCGGCGATGTCCCCGCAGACGGCCGGGCAGACCGGCGGTAGCCAGCCGCATACGAACTTCCAGCCGTATCTCTGCGTCAATTTTATCATTTCGCTTTTCGGCATTTTTCCGTCGCCGACCTGAGAGGACATCATGGCTGACCCATTCGTCGCCGAAATCCGAATCTTTCCCTTCAATTTCGCGCCCAGCGGCTGGGCTTGGTGCGATGGCCAGCTCCTACCGCTGTCGCAGAACACCGCGCTGTTCTCGTTGCTCGGCACCACTTATGGCGGCGACGGCAAGTCCAACTTTGCCTTGCCCGATCTGCAAGGCCGCGCGCCGATGCACCCAGGGCAAGGACCTGGGCTTTCGCTGCACGATCTCGGCGAGACGGGCGGTTCGCAGACAGTGTCGCTGCTGATATCGGAGATGCCGCAGCACGGGCACAATTTGATGGCCAACGTCAATCCCGCCAATCTGGCGGCGCCAAGTCCCGCACGATCTTTCGCGCGGACGGCTCCCGGGCAGTCCTACTCGGCGACGGCCACTTTGACGCCGCTCAGCGATCAGGCGGTGCGGCCGATCGGCGGCGACCAGCCGCACAACAATATGCAGCCCTATCTCACCTGCTATTTCTGCATCGCGCTGCAAGGCATTTTCCCACCAAGAGGCTGACCGAGCCAACAGGGCAGGACCGATATCATGGCCAAGAACGCAGAACCGAAGTCGAAGGCCCCCGCGGCGAAGACGCCGGCGCGGAAAGCGCCCTCCAGGGCCAGGGCTCGCCCGGCGCCGTCCAGCCCCCCACCCATTTACCAGCACAAGCCGGCCGGCGCTTCGTTCTTCGAACTGTCGCGGCTGATGGTGGTGGGGATCGATTCCGCCAAGGGGCAGTTGATCCAGAAGGCGCAGCTTTCGCCGAA
Source organism: Mesorhizobium sp. WSM1497 (assembly GCF_001672455.2). Lineage (NCBI taxonomy): Bacteria > Pseudomonadati > Pseudomonadota > Alphaproteobacteria > Hyphomicrobiales > Phyllobacteriaceae > Mesorhizobium > Mesorhizobium sp. WSM1497. The sequence continues at coordinate 974,188 of NZ_CP021070.1, forward strand.
CGGGCCATGGCCTTCGGCCTGGTCGTTCATCGCGCCCGGCGCCTGGGTGATCATGACGGCGGGGCTGACCAGGGACGGCCGCGTCGCGGTGGTCGCGCAGCCATCGGGAACCACCAACCTGTCCTTCATCACCGAGGACGCCAACCAGATCGGCCCGGTCGAGAAATGGACCGCGCCGATGAGCATCGGCACGCCGCCCGGCGCCACCAGCTACCAGAAGCTTTCGATGGCGCGCGATGCCGATGGCCACATCGAAGTCTTCGTCACCGACAATCAGAGCCGCATCTGGTGGATCTACCAGAATCCGGACCAGATCGTGCAGGTGCAGAAAACCATCACGCCACCGGGCACGACGACGCCGATCGTCGTCACCGTCGAGGTGCCGGCGCCGCCGGCCAAACCGTGGAGCGACTGGATCCAGATCCCCGGCGGGCTGGTGACGGTTTCGGCGATACGCCAGGGTGACGGCCGCATCGCGCTGTTCGGCATCAATTCGAACCTGCATCTCTATCGCTGCCAGCAGGCGAAGGCGCGGGCCTTGAAGGCCGCCGACTGGACGGGTTGGGTGCAGATCGACACGACCCAGACAGGCGGCTTCATCGAGATGGCGCCGGTGATCGGCCCGCTCGGCGCCACCAATCTCTTCGCCCTGACCCAGAGCGGCCAGGTGCTGCATACGCGCCAGATGCCCGCCGGATCGGATACGTGGACGCAGTGGGCGACACCTGGCTACTCCAGGGCGTCCAACCTGGCGCTTGCCGCCGGCATCCAGGGCGACGGCGATATCGTGCTGGTCGCCGCCGACCAGCATTTCCTCCAATTCAACGCGCAATGGGATGCCTACACCCAGAACTGGTCGGGATGGCGCGATTTCGGCGCATCCCTTCGCTCGACGCGCCTGACGCTCAACTACAATGCCGATGGCCGGCTTGCTCTGTTCAGCCTGGCGCGCATGCCGGACGGCACCAACGGCCTGTGGACGATCAACCAGATGGGCATCGACAGTTCCGAATGGGAGTATAACTGGACGTCGCTGACCGACAACAATCTCAAGCAGATCGTCGTCGTGCGCGACCTGACGCCCCCGGTCTGACGGTTGATTTCCGGTCGCGTGGCAGAAACGAAACAGGCACGTCCGGCCTGGTCCCGGTCTGACAAGGCCGGGCTCGGCTTCCGCCCTGCGACAGAGGCGGATTTGCCGTTCCTGTCGCGGCTCTACGCCTCGACGCGCATGGAAGAACTCGCGGTGACGTCGTGGAGCGACGCGCAGAAGGCCGAATTCCTCAGCATGCAGTTCCAGGCGCAGCACGCGCATTACCAAAAACACTATCCCGAGGCCGACTGGCTGGTGGTGGAACGAGCGGGGAAAGACATCGGCCGGCTCTACATCGAGCGCTGGCCAGGCCAGCACCGCATCATCGACATTGCCTTCCTGCCGGAGCATCGCCACAAGGGCTACGGCACCGCACTGCTGCGCGATCTCATCGACGAGGCATGGTTAGCCGGCAAATCAGTATCGATCCACGTCGAGAAGCACAATCCGGCCAGGTGGCTCTATGTCAGGCTCGGTTTTGCGGTGGTCGAGGACAAGGGTGTATACGATTTGATGGAATGTGCGGCGCCGAGTGGCGGGGCGGGGTGAGACGATGGCTGTCCCGCTGGCGTCAAGGTTTCGCGCCGCAGCGCAAGCGTCGCCTCAAAAAGCAAACGTCGCCTAGTTGAACACCGCTTCGTACAGCCGCCCGGCCGCATCGGCGGCGACCGGCACGATGAAGATCTCGTGGCTGCCGCTCTCCCCAGTGAAAAGGTAGGTCGCCTGCGGCAGCGCGATGTCGCGCGGGCCTCTAAACAGCAGCGAGAAACCGCCACCCGGGCGCGGGCTGGCGGCGATGGGCTTGACCGCGCTCAGTTCGAGCGGGATCTGCTTGCCCCCGGCTTCGATGGTGAAGGTTTGTCCCTGCTCGAAATCCGACACCGACGCCATCCCGTTTGCCTCAATCTTTGCGCTGGAGCGGTTCAGCGTTCGGATCCGATCCAGCTCTTTGTTTCTCCGCAATTGCCAGGGGAAAACCGCTGCACACTTTTCCCGGAATTGCTCCAGCGGCGGCACTGTCGCCGCTTCGCCGCAAGCTGTCCAGAGGCGGGCAGGCCGCGGTCGTGTTCCCCAAGACAATCGATCGCCGCAAATCCCAAAGATACAGCACCGCCTGTCCTTTTATGCGCGCAAGAGACGCTGTAGTACTTTGTCCTGCGCGGGATTCCTTTCGATCCAAGATCAGCGCAAACAAGCATAGATCCCGGCTTCGGGACCATTGGCAGCCTGACGGGCGTGCGGGAGACGGATGATGGCGGATGCAAAGACGGACGTGCCGGGCGATGCGTTGCCGCTGTTCTATTCGAGGCCCGAGGCGCTCAATCCGGCGCGGCACGGCTCGCTTGGCCTGACCGCGCGCAGCGACTTCGGGTTCGCCCGCACGGCGCATGCCATTCCGGTGGTCGCGTCTGAAATGCCGGCGGCGATGCGCTCCTACCCGATCGTCTTCATCGGCCCGGCCAAGTCGCCGGTGATCATCACCGGCGTGCGCCAGAACGAGAATTTGTTCGTCGATGCCGACGGCAAATGGACCGGGCCCCACTACATCCCCGCCTATGTCCGCCGCTTCCCCTTCATCCTGGCCGAAGACCCGACATCGGCCGGCCGGCTGACGCTGTGCGCCGACCGGGCAAGCGACCGTGTCGTCGACCAGCTGCTGGCGCCGTTGCGCGACGAAAAGATCCTGCCGTTCTTCACCGGCAACGAGCCGACCGAAGCGACCAGACAGGCGCTCGCCTTCTGCAACCAGTTCCAGATCGACTTCCGAGCCACCCGCGAGATGGTCGAAAAGATCGACGCGCACGGCCTTTTTGCGCCGCGCCAGAGCAAAGTAACGCTGGAAGGCGGCGAAATTCTCAACCTCACCGACTTCCAGGTGATCGACGAGCCGGCCTTCAACAAATTGAGCGACGAGGCGTTTCTCGACCTGCGCAAATCAGGCGCGCTCGGCCTGCTCTATTGCCACCTCGCCTCGACCAACAGCTGGACCTCGCTGGTGCATCAGGCATCGCTGCGGAAGGCGGATGGGGCGAAGGTTGGCTGAGGCAGCCTTTCCCCTTGGCCGTATCCAACTCCGGAAAACAGCGTACGAGCAATCAGGAAAGAAACTTCCGATCTATGTCCCTGCCGGTCAGCTCATCCTCAGGCGAACCAAGACAACCTTCGGCTGGTCGCCCGCGCGCTCCACATCTAGTATACCGGAAGCTTCAGCTAGATCACTCAATCGCGCATAGCCGTAGTTTCTAGCGTCGAAGTCTGGAGATTGCTTTGCCAGATGGGCGCCCACGCGTGCGAGATTCGCGCGACCGTCTTCGTCTGCCGATGCTTCCACCGCCTTTCGGAGCATGCTCAGCGCGGCCTTGTCCAGTCTGCCACCCGCCGCTCCGCCCTGCGCTGGACGGGCTTTTTCCGGTTCGGTTTTGACGGGTACGGCGGCAGAGGCGGCGGGCTTTCCAACGAGCTTCTCTTTTGTAATCGGGGCAGTCAGCGGCGGCTCGGCTGCCGCGCCATCGAGCACATCGACATATATGAACTTGTCGCAGGCCGTTATGAACGGTCGAGGCGTCTTGCGTTCACCGAACCCGTAAACGGTTATGCCCTGTTCGCGGATTCGTGACGCGAGCCTTGCGAAATCGCTGTCGCTCGAAACGATACAGAAGCCGGAAAAGCGCCCCGTGTAGAGCAGGTCCATCGCGTCAATGATCATCGCGCCGTCGGTCGCGTTCTTACCTGTCGTGTAGGCGAACTGCTGCATCGGTTGAATCGAATGCTCAAGCAGGCATTCCTTCCAGCCACCGAGGTTTGGCTTCGTCCAGTCACCGTAGATTCGCCTGACGCTCGCGGTGCCGTAATTGGCGATCTCCGCAAGAAGCCCCGAGATGATCTTCGGTGAAGCGTTGTCGCCGTCAATCAAAAGCGCCAGTGTATCGCCCGTCATTTTGCAAACCCTCTGCCTGTCCCATACGATAACCCAGATTTTAGGTTCAGGCATCTTGCATGGATACGTCTCGAAACTCGCTCGTGCGAGGGATTTGGAGGCGTTTTTTTGAGCCGGGGATGCGTAAACTTGGGAGGCGATTGCCGGGCCAAAAACGAAAAAGCCGCGGGCGACCGCGGCTTTTCGATGCTTGATTTCCTTGGAGGAAATTGGAGCGGGTGAAGCGATTCGAACGCTCGACCCCAACCTTGGCAAGGTTGTGCTCTACCCCTGAGCTACACCCGCTCGCACGGCGTCTTGGCCGCAAGCCGGGCCTATATGGCTGAAGAGCGCGGCGATTGCAACAGGGAAATCGCAGGCTTTTTTACGACCCGGCAAGCGAGGCCGGCAAGCCGCCGGCGGGCGCGCGAGTGGCACGCGGCGGGGGCGCCACCGCAAAGGGCGGGTGCCGCTCACCGTGATGTCGCATGACGGTCTTGTGTCGGCCGCCCCATTGGCCGTAAACGGCATGGGCTCACAAACGGGACGAAGACGAAACCGATGCCGAAGACCGAAGCCGAACTTTTTGCCTTTCTTGCCGAGCTGGGCATTGCTGCCTCGACCAAGCGCCATCCACCGCTCTATACCGTCGCCGATTCGCAGGCGCTGCGCGGCGAGATCGCCGGCGGGCACACGAAAAACCTGTTCCTGAAGGACAAGAAGGACAATTTCTTTCTGGTCACCGTCGGCGAGGACGCGGTCGTCGACCTGAAGCAGATCCACCAGGTGATCGGCGCCGCCAGCCGGGTTTCTTTCGGCAAACCGGAGATGCTGATGGAGCTGCTCGGCGTCACGCCGGGCGCCGTCACGGTCTTTGGCATCATCAACGACACGGCAAACAGGGTCAAGCTCGTGCTCGACAAGGATTTGATGGAGCATGCGGTGATCAATGGGCATCCGCTGACCAATGAGGCGACGACATCGATCGCAGCGAGCGACCTGATCAGATTCGTCGAGGCAACCGGGCACGATGCTGCTATCTTGAAAGTCTCCGCGTGATCGCCACATGGATGGCTTAAAGCCGATGGTCTGAAGCATAGGGCGCCTGGCTGCCGGCCGGCGGCGCCACGGAAGGGTAAAGAGATGAGCGACAACAATCCGTTCGGCGGCCCCTTTGGCGGCAATGGCGGCCAGTACACCACCTCGGTGCAGTATGGTGGAACCGCGCCGGCGCCGGCGAAAGTCGCGCTTGGCGATACGCCCGCCGCTCCCGCCGATGTGATCAAGGACACGACGACGGCTGCCTTTGCCGCCGATGTCATCCAGGAATCGCGCCGCCAGCCGGTGCTGGTCGATTTCTGGGCGCCCTGGTGCGGACCTTGCAAGCAACTGACGCCGCAGCTGGAGAAGGCGGTCAAGGCCGCCGGCGGCAGGGTCAAGCTGGTCAAGATGAACATCGACGACCATCCGTCGATCGCCGGCCAGCTCGGCATCCAGTCGATCCCGGCGGTCATCGCCTTCAAGGACGGCCAGCCGGTCGATGGCTTCATGGGCGCCATCCCGGAGAGCCAGATCAACGAATTCATCACCAAGGTCGGCGGCAAGGGCAATGGCGCGCCGCCGGTGGCCGAAGCCCTGGCTGCGGCGACCGAGGCGCGCGACGCCGGCGACATGCAGACCGCGGCCGATATTTATGACGCCATCCTGGCGCAGGCGCCGGAGACGATCGAGGCGATCGCCGGACTGGGAGAGCTGCTGTTCGAGGCCGGCGACACGGAAGGCGCCGAGGCGCTTTTGGCAACAGCCCCGGAGGCCAAGAAGGATGCGCCGCCACTGGCAGCCCTGCGCGCCAGGATGGCGGTTGCGGCGCAGGCGGCGGCTCTCGGCAATCCAGCCGAATTCGAGCGGCGCCTTGCGGAAAATCCCGGAGATCACCAGGCGCGTTTCGATCTGGCCATGATCCAGAACGCCAACGGCGACCGTACGGCCGCCGCCGACAATCTGCTGGCCATCATCAAGGCCGACCGGGCCTGGAACGAGGATGGCGCGAGGACGCAATTGCTGCAGCTGTTCGAGGCCTGGGGCATGACCGACGAGGCGACGCTGGCAGCGCGCCGCAAATTGTCGGCGCTGCTGTTTTCCTGAGCCGGCTGCCGGTTGTTTTGCCGCACGGGCTTGGCGTCGGCGATGATTGCGCCAGATTAGGGCCAAGAACTCACGCGCTTCTTGATGGCGCGATCGGAGGAATGAGGTGCAAGCGGGAAACGCGCATTACCGGCTCGCCAAGGATTTGCCGTCGACGATCCCTATCTTTCCGCTCGAGGGGGCGCTTTTGCTGCCGGGAGGCCGCATGCCGCTCAACATCTTCGAGCCGCGCTATCTGCAGATGGTGGACGAGGCGATCGCCGGCTCGCGGCTCATCGGCGTCATCCAGCCCAGTCTCGACGGCGCCTTGCGCGACGACGGTGAGCCGGAACTCTGCAATGTCGGTTGCACCGGGCGCATCATCGCCTTTTCCGAGAGCGGCGACGGCCGTTACCTGATTTCGCTGCAGGGCGTGTGCCGGTTCCGCATCGCCCACGAATTGACGGTCAAGACGCCGTTTCGCCAGTGCAAGCCCTCGCCTTTCCTTGCCGATCTCGATGAGGACCAGGCGGGCAACGAGATCGACCGGCCATCGCTGCTCAAGGCATTTCGCGCCTATCTGCAGGCCAACGACCTCGAGGCCGACTGGGAAAGCGTCAGCCGGGCCGAAAATGCCATGCTGGTCAATGCGTTGTCGATGATGGCGCCCTACGGGCCAGCCGAGAAACAGGCGCTGCTCGAAGCGGCGGATTTGAAGACCCGGGCCGAGACGCTGATCGCCATCACCGAAATGGCGCTGGCGCGCGAGAATGAGGATTTTGGGTCGAGTTTGCAGTAAGAGGGCGCGATGGCGGACGGACGTGACGGGAAGAAGGTCGACCCCAAGCTGCTGGAGTTGCTGGCCTGCCCACTGACCAAGGGGCCGCTGGCCTGGGATCCGGAGCGCGGCGAACTGATTTCCAGGGTCGCCAAGATTGCCTATCCGGTGCGTGACGGCATCCCGATCATGCTGCCTTCCGAGGCGCGGACGCTTTCGGTGGAGGATGTGCTGGCCCCGCCACCGCCACGTTTGGGTGGGCCGGGCTGAGGGGCACGTTTCTTGTACCCAATAGGCCGGCAGGACAGAGGGGGGCGCGAAGGATCGCCGACGTCCGCTTTCGTTCCGTTCTTGGCATGGCCTTGCCTACTGAAAATTCCGCCCCTTGGGCATGACCTGTTCCGCTTCTTCCGACAGCGTTGCGAGATCCTGCCGGATCGGCGCGCTTTGTTTGGCGGGGCTGGAGCGATCCGAACCGTCCTTGGCGAGGTCTCTCGGAGGAACCACTGGTGCAGCCTCGCTGACCTTCTCCAGAAGCACGGTCAGCCAGGGCGTCAGATCCTCGATCTTCTCGGCAACGATGTGGACCACACCCGATTCCGACTGCAATTTCCCGGTGACCTTGACGAACCGGGCCCCCATGACGATAGGCCGATAGCGGTCGAAGGTTCTTTGCCAGAAGATGATGTTGGCCACCGCCTTGTCGTCCTCCAGCGTCAGGAAGATCGCATTGCCCTTGCCGGGGCGCTGCCGCACCAGCACGAGGCCGGCGACCGAGACGCGCCTGCCATCGCGCACGGAAGGAAGATTCGCATTGGGGATGACGCCGGCGCGGTCGAGCCGCTCGCGCAGGAAGGCGACCGGATGCGCCTTCAGCGACAGGCCGAGCGCGCGGTAATCGTGGATGACATGCTCGCCGAGCGGCATTTTCGGCAGCCTCGTCTCCGGTTCCAGCTCGCGCAGGCGAAGCGCCGGCTGGTCGAACAGCGGCAGCCTTTCGGCGGCGCTCTTGCCGTCGAGCGCGCGCACCGCCCACAGGGCTTCGCGACGGTCAAGACCGAGCGAGCGGAAGGCATCGGCCTGCGCCAGTTTTTCGATCTCGCCGACATCGAGGCCGGAGCGCAGCCAGACATCCCTGACGGATACATAGCCTGAGCCGCGCCGCTCGACGAAAGCTTCCATGCGCTCCTTCGACAGGCCCTTGATCTGCCTGAAGCCGAGCCGGACGGCATGCTTCGTCTCGATGACGCCGCGCATTTCGGCATGGCGTGGCAGGATGCGGGCCGGATCGAATGGCGCCTTTTCCAACGTACAATCCCACACCGAAAAATTGACGTCGACGTCGCGGATGTCGACGCCATGGTCGCTTGCGTCGCGCACGAGTTGGGCCGGCTGGTAAAACCCCATCGGCTGCGAATTCAGGATCGCGGCGCAGAACACGTCGGGATAGAAGGTCTTGAACCAGCAGGAGGCATAGACGAGCAGGGCGAAGGAAGCAGCATGGCTTTCAGGAAAGCCGTATTCGCCAAAGCCCTCGATCTGCTTGAAGCAGCGCTCGGCGAAGTCCTTCGTGTAGCCCTTGCCGACCATGCCATTGATCATACGGTCGCGGTAATTGCCGATGGTGCCGGTGCGCTTGAAGGTGGCCATGGCGCGGCGCAGTTCATCGGCTTCGCCCGGTTTGAAACCGCCGGCGACGATGGCGATATTCATCGCCTGTTCCTGGAACAGCGGTACGCCAAGCGTCTTCTTGAGGATCGCTTCCAGCTCCGGCTTTTGATACTCGGCCTGTTCCTTGCCTTGCCGGCGGCGCAGATAGGGATGAACCATGTCGCCCTGGATCGGGCCCGGCCGAACGATCGCCACCTCGATGACGAGATCGTAAAAATTGTCTGGCTTGAGACGCGGCAGCATCGACATCTGGGCCCGCGATTCGATCTGGAAGACGCCGAGCGTGTCGGCGCGGCAGATCATCTTGTAGACCTGCCTGTCCTCCGGCGGCAGGGTGGCCAACACATAGGGCTGCCCATAATCATCCCGCGCATTAGGATAGTGATCCGTGAGCAAGGTGAAGGCGCGTTGCAGGCAGGTCAGCATGCCGAGCGCCAGCACGTCGACTTTCAAGATCTTCACCGCGTCGAGATCGTCCTTGTCCCATTCGACCATCTTGCGCTCGTCCATCGCCGTCTTGACGATGGGCACAATCTCGTCGAGCCGGTCCCTGGTGATGACGAAGCCGCCGACATGCTGGGAGAGATGGCGGGGGAAGCCCATGATCTCATTGGCACGCTCCATCACGTGCCTCGACACCGGGTCGGTGCGGTCGAGGCCGCCGGCGCGGGCTTCCTTCTCGCCAAGCTCCGATGTCGACCAACCCCAGATCGAGCCGGAAAGCGATGCCCTGACATCCTCGGACAGGCCCATCGCCTTCGACACTTCGCGCAGCGCCGACCGGCCGCGATAGCTGATGACGGCGGCGGCAAGTGCCGTGCGCTTGCCGCTGTATTTCTCGTAGATGTACTGGATTACGGTTTCGCGCTTTTCGTGCTCGAAATCGACGTCGATATCCGGCGGTTCGTTTCTCTCCTCGGAAATGAAGCGCTCGAAGAGCGAATCGATTTTTTCCGGCCCCACTTCGGTGATGCCGATGCAGAAGCAGACGACCGAATTGGCGGCTGATCCACGTCCCTGGCAGAGAATATCCTTGCTGCGCGCGAACTTGACGATGTCGTAGACAGTCAGGAAATAGCGGGCATAGTTGAGGCGTTCGATCAAAGCGAGCTCTTCCTCGATGCGCTTGGTCACGGAATCCGGCACACCAGCCGGATAGCGGTTCGCCGCCCCCTCCCGCGCCAGTCGCGCCAGCTCAGCCTGTGGACCAAGACCCGATTCCGTCGGCTCGTCGGGGTAGTTGTACTGGAGGTCGCCAAGCGAGAAGGTCAATTCTGCCGCAAACCGCAGCGTCTCGGCCAGCGCCTGCGGATGCCGGCGGAACAGGCGGCCCATCTCCATCGGCGGCTTCAGATGGCGCTCGGCATTGGCGGAGAGTTGCAGCCCGACCTCGGCAACGGGCGTGTTGAGGCGGATCGCGGTCAGCACGTCCTGCAACGGGCGTCGTTCGGCGGTGTGATAAAGAACGTCGTTGGTCGCCATCAGCGGAATGCCGGCGCTCTCGGCAAGTGCTGCCGCCTGCTCGATGCGGAAACGGTCATTGCCGGCGTAGTCGGGCGAAACGCCAAGCCGCAGGTTCCTGCCGAAACGGCCCTTGAGCTCACCAAGCAAGGCAAGACTGTCTTGCGCCCCCGTCGACAGACCGGGCAGGACCGCCAGCGACATCAGGTCACCCCATTCGAGCAGGTCGCCGCGCTGGAGAAGGGTGGCGCCTTTTTCGTTCTCGTCGCGCAGATTGGCTTGCGTCAGCATGCGGCAGAGGTGCCCCCAGCCCTTGCGGTCCTGGGGATAGGCGAGGATGTCCGGCGTGCCGTCGTCAAAAACCAGCCGGCAGCCGGGGTGATAGGAGAGTTTTTCGACCTTGGCCTGCTGCCAGGCGCGCACCACGCCGGCCACCGTGTTGCGGTCGGCAAGTCCGATCGCCGAGAAGCCCAGGAGCTTGGCCGCGACCACCAGCTCCTCCGGCTTGGAGGCGCCGCGCAGGAAGGAGAAATTCGACTGGATGCCGAACTCGGCATAGGGAATGACCGTCAGCGCGTTCATGCGAAGACTCCATGCAGGAACCAGCGCGGCGGGACTTGCGAGGCGCCGCCGTAGAGGCCTTGCCGGTAGAGCCAGTAGCGGCGGCCGTCGGCATCCTCGATGCGGAAATAGTCGCGCGTCGATGCCGCCTCGTCGCTTGGCGCTTCCCGCCACCATTCGGCGGCGATGCGTTCCGGCCCTTCGGCGCGCTTGACCCGGTAGAGCGCGCGCCGCCAGCGGAAGTTCAGCGGCGGTCCTTCCGGCATTTCGGTGGCCGGCACATCGATGGGTTCGGGCGAGCGGAACAGCCGGATCGGTCGTTCCGGCGGAAATATGGTTTTTGGTGCCTGCAGCCTGTCCGGCTTCTTCGGCGGCGTGGTCCGGCACGGCGCGTCGGTGAAGGGGATGGTGGCGACGGCACGCTCCGGCAGATGGCTTTCGACCGCGACTGGCCGGAGAACCGCGCCATCGCCGAGCCGGGCGCGGATGCGGTCGGCGAACAGCGCGATATCGGCGCCGTCGTCGGTCACCTCGCCGGCAAGATCGGCCTGCTGCATGTCGAAGGTGGCTGATGCCAACACCGAGAGCCGCACCAGATCGAAACCATAACCGGCATCGATATCCTGTTCGAGCGCGGCCAGCCTTTCATGGAACAGTTTCTGGATCAGCATGGGTTCGCGCATCGGCCGCGAGGTACCGAGCGCGATGCGGCTGACGGCGCCGTCGACGCGAAAGAGCAGCAGCGCCAGCGTCCGGGCGCCCTCGCCGCGGCGCTCGAGGTCGGTCTTCAAGGTCGCCGCCAGCATGCCCACCAGCCGTTCGATGTCCTCGGTCAGGGTGACGGGTTCGGCGAGGTGGCGTTCGACCGAAAGCGGCGCGACGGGCAGGCGCGGCGACACCGCCTCGTCGAGCCGGCCAAGCGCCTGGTCGAGGCGCAGGAGCAGCAGGGCGCCGAAGCGGCGGGCGAGCGGCGCGCGCGGTGCCGCCATGACGGCGCCCGCCGTGCGCAGGCCCACACTTTCCAGGCTGGTGCGGGTCGAAGGTTCTATGCGCAGCGCGGCCAGCGGCAGGGGCGCCAGCAGCGCCTCCTCCTCGCCTGACACAACGATGCGGTCGCCGCAAAAGCGTGCCGCCGCCCAGGCCGCACCCGGCGTCGCGGCAAGCCCGGCGCGGACATCGAAACCCTGATGGAAGAAGCGCGACAGGATGTCGTCCAGCATGGCGCGCTCGCCGCCGAACAGATGGGTGCAGCCGGTGACGTCGAGAAACAGGCCGTCTGCCCCGTCCAGCGCCACCAGCGGGGTGTAGCGGTCGCACCAGTCGGCGAGGCCTTCGAGCAGGCGGCGATCGGCTTCCGGATCGGCCTCGACGACGTCGATCGACGGATGCATGGCGCGCGCATCGGCGATGCCCATGTCGCGCTTCAGGTGCAGCGCCTCAGCCCGCTCGTCGAGGGCCGAGATGCGCTGTGCGTTGCGGTCGCGATGGCTGATCACGAGCGGCGGGTGAGAGGGGTGATCCGACGGCCGGGAACGCCAGGACCGCCCCAGACGCTGGCGCAGGATCCTTTCCGCCGCCAGATAGGGAAACCATAGGGACAGGATTCTTTGGCCGGTTTCTTTCCCCACCTGCTCCTTCGTCGCCCGCTCTTTCGTCGAATGCGCGTTCATCGGGGTTCCACTCCAGTGTGAATTGTCCAGGCAGGGCCGTGCGGCTCTTGCCGATGGTGAGGGTGAAGGCCGGGCGGCCGATCGAGCCGGCCAGCGGCCCGGCGATGGTGTCGCGCGGCACCGCCGGCGCCGAGGCGACGATGAGGCGGACGGGTGCCGCCGTCGGTTCGGGCCCAGCCGCCTGCCCCAGCAGGAACACCGGCCGGCCGGCCGCTTGCGCCCTTGCATGCAGCCGGCGTGTCGCGGTCAGGTCAAGCCGCTGCGGATTGCCGCGGATTTCCAGGATGACGGCGGCGAGCGCCGTCATCCGGGCCGCCTCCTCGGCGACCCACAGTGCATCGACGAGCCTTGGCGCCTCGGAAAACAGCAATTGCTCCGGCTCGATGCCGAACGAGGCGTGAAGCCCCCTGGCATAGGGAAAGCCGGCCTCGCGAAAAATCTCCGATGTGCCGATCCACAGCACCGGCAGCCCCGGCGTTTGCTTGAGGATCAGGCTGGTGAGCGACAAAGCGAAGCCGGCGACGGCCCCGGCATCGCGGGTTTCAAGCCCATGGATTTCGCTCAGGGCGGCCTTCGGCAGCCCGCCGCTCAGGGCGGCATCGAGGCGCCCGACGCCGATAGGCAGGAACGCATCCGGCAACGCCGCGGCAATGCCACGCCGGACGATTGTGAGATCAGTGTTGACGTCAGCATCAAAGGGTGCGGCTGCCGGCGCAGCCAAGCGCTCGGGCAGCGTTCCCTCGATTTTCGCGATCTGGCGGCGCAGGGCAAAAACAGTCTCCCGCGCCACGGCGGTCATCGCCATGACGGTCAGCTTCCACTCACAATTGTTCCTGTTATGTTCCTATAGATTCCAGAGCGCATCCCAAGAGTCAAGCAGAGTCATGGGGAATTTATTCCTCTCTGCAGGGATGGCGCAGGCGCATCGGCCCGTTCATTTGCCGATTCCGGTGCGAAAGCCTATATGCCGGGATCAAAGGACAAAGCATGGCCCGCATCTACAAGACCCGCACCTGGCACGACGAACTCTCGCCCTCGATGGACGAAATGGAGTTCCTGGCGCTGGAGGCGTACGCCCATCTGCCGGAGGATTTTCGCAAGCTGACCGGCGAGATCGTCATCCAGATCGCCGAATTCCCGACCGACGAAATCATGGACGATCTGTCGCTGGAAACGCCATTCGACCTGCTCGGCCTGTTCGAGGGACGCGGCATCGCCGAGCGCTGGAACCCGCAGACCGGCGAAGGCCCGAACCGCATCACGCTCTACCGCCGCGCCATCCTCGATTACTGGTCCGAGAACGAAGAGACGCTGGGCGACATCGTCACCCACGTGCTGATCCACGAGATCGGCCACCATTTCGGCCTGTCGGACGAAGATATGGAGAAGATCGAAGAGGCGGCGGAGTAGGGTGCGCTGATATTCAGGTGATGCCGGCCTGCAAATGATGGCTTCCTGCGCTTCCCCGCTCTACCGCGTCGCGGTAGAACTGTGCTCACGTACCCAAAAGTACGCTCCGCTCCGGTTCTCGGAAACCACCATTTTCGACTCGGCCTGACCTGAATCTCAACACACCCTGCGTCGGAGCTTTTCAAATCTACCAGTCACTCAGCTTGGTATCGGGCCCGTATTCCTGACCGTCGATATCCTTGACCACGGCCTGGCCGCAACGCATCGCTTTGGCCTTCTTGTCGTAGTCATAGGTCGGCGAGCCGAACAGATGCCAGCCCTTGTTCAGCGCCGCTGTCACCTTGTGGCAGAAGCTGGCATCGTCCGGAGCGGACAGAAAGCGGTAGAGTTTCATTGTTCAATTCCTGTCGTGAGTAGCTGTAGCCCGCTCGCATCCATCGAGCATTTATGACCCGATGGCGGCTGCCTTCGCCAGCAGTTTTTCGGCCTGCGCCAGATGCAGCCGCTCGACCATCCTGCCGTTCAGCGCGATCACGCCCTTGCCGGCATTCTCGGCGAGCGCGAAGGCTTCCTTCACCGAGCGTGCCTCGGCCACCGCTTCCGTGGACGGCACGAAGGCGCGGTTGGCGGCTTCGATCTGGGCCGGGTGGATGAGGCTCTTGCCGTCGAACCCCATGGCCGCGGCTTCCGCGCATTCATGGGCGAAAGCGTCGAGGTCGCGAAAATCGTTGGAGACGCCGTCGAGCATGTCGATGCCGCCGGCGCGTGCGGCCAGCACCATCTGCATCAGCCATGGCACGAGGTAGCGCCTGTCAGGCGTCGCCAGAATGCCGGTCTCCTTGACCAGATCATTCGTTCCGGCAACGAAACAATTGAGCCGCGAGGCCGGATCGCGGCCAAGTTCGGCGATGGCGCCGATGTTGAGCAGCGCCTTGGGCGTCTCGATCATCGCCCATAGTTTCACGCTGTGGGGAGCGAAATTATCGTCGAGCACGTCGCCGGCCTCGAGCAGGTCGCGCGGCGTGTCGACCTTGGGCAGAAGGATGCCGTCGGGTTCGCAGCTTGCGGCAGCCAGCAGGTCGTCGGCGCCCCATTCGCCTGATATCGCATTGATGCGCACGATCATCTCGCAGCGTCTCTCGGAATGGCCGGCGAAAATGCCGGCCAGTTTTTCGCGAGCGGCGATCTTGTCGGCCGGAGCGACGGCGTCTTCCAGGTCGATGATGATGGCATCGCAGGCAAGCTGCGCGATCTTGGCCAAGGCCTTGTCGCTGGAGGCCGGGATGTAGAGCACGGAGCGGCGCGGGCGATAGGTTTCCATGGATGATCTATGCCGCTTGTGGGCGGGTGAGGCAAGTCGGGCATGAAGCTACCAATCTCCCCACGAGGGGGGAGATCGGCAGCGTTTACCCCTGCACGAAAACTGCACGGGCCTGCGGAAAACCTCCTCGGATCCGCCCTGCCGTTTCCCCGCCCGCTTGCGAGACAAGCGGCATGCACAAGCGAGCAAAGCCCCGTTGGTCCCTGCCTCACCGACTGCGGAGCGAGGGCTGGTGGCTGGCCGATCCGCCGCGCGCGTGTCCCGTCGCAACCCTCATTCCCTTTGTCCGCAGAAGCCCGCCAACGGTTCGGCTGGAAGCCATCAGGAAAGCCAGGTCATGACAGCGTTGTTCTCCGCCGCGCCGAGCTATTGCAGCCGTTTCGGTGTCGCCATCCTGCTGGCAGCGCTCGCGGATCTTCTGTTCTATGGCCAGCCCGCCGGGATCACGGTTTTCCTGTTCGCCCTGCTGATTGCCGCGGCGGTCGTGGCTGTGCACCCGGCCGCCTTCAACGACGGCCGGGTCTGGCTCAAGCCCATCGCCATGCTTGTCGCGCTGCTGCCGCTGGCTGAAAACGTCAGCACCCTGTCGGTCTCGATCGCGCTGGCGGCGCTGACCGTCTTCGCGCTTTCGTTGAGCGGCCGGCTGAGGCACAGCATCGCCCGCATTGCCGGGCAGATCGTGCTGTTCGGGCTGGCGGCGCCGTTCCGCTTCGTCATTGATTTCATCCGCTGGCGCAGGACGGCGCGGCGGTTCGGTGGGCGTCGCATCCGGCTGGCGGCGATCGCCGTCTGGGTGATGCCGCTGACGCTGGGCGCGGTCTTCCTGGCGCTGTTCGGTGCCGCCAATCCGGTCATCGACTATTGGCTGTCGCTGATCGATCTCGTGAGGCTGCTCGATCTTATCCAGCTGGCGCGGATTGCCTTCTGGCTGTTCGTGCTCGCCGCTGTCTGGGCTTTTCTGCGACCGCGCCTGGTTCGCCGCATCCCGCGCGCGTTGCCGGCGGTCAGCGCTCAAGCCGGCAAAACCGCCACCACCATCGAAGACATCCTGTTCGGCAAGGCCGCCATCCTGCGCGCCCTGATCGTCTTCAACATCCTGTTTGCGCTGCAGACGGCGCTCGACGCCGCCTATCTGTGGGGCGGGGCAGCGCTTCCCGATGGGCTGAGCTACGCCTCCTACGCGCATCGTGGCGCCTATCCCTTGATCGTCACGGCACTGCTTGCCGCCGGCTTCGTGCTGGCAGCGCTGCGACCCGGCAGCGAAACCTCGGCCGATCCGCTGATCCGCCGGCTGGTCTATGCCTGGGTGGCGCAGAACATCATGCTGGTCATCTCGTCGATCCTGCGGCTCGACCTCTATGTCGGCATCTATGCATTGACCTACTGGCGCGTCGCCGCCTTTGTCTGGATGGGGCTGGTGGCAGCAGGCCTTGCCCTGATCATTGCCCGTATCGCGCTTAGAAAATCCAACGAATGGCTGCTGTCCGCCAATCTTCTGACGTTATCCCTGACGCTTTATGCCGGCTGTTTCATCAATTTCGCAGCAACGATCGCCAACTACAATGTCGACCATTCCCTCGAAATGACCGGCCAGGGCATTCCCCTAGACGCCTGGTATCTTCACTCGCTCGGTCCGGGTGCGTTTCCCGCGCTCGATCGCTTCCTCGAGCACCAGGGCAAGACGACAGCCGCCGGCACTGTCCGCGAACTGGCCGGCGTGCGCGGCAGCGACGAAATCTGGTATCGAACCATCCAGCAGAACTGGCGGGCCTGGAGCTTTCGCGACTGGCGGCTGCTTCGATATCTCGACACCAAGGAGCCGTTCGTGATTCCCTCCGCTATCGAACCTTCCATGCCGGGCCGCTGATCCATGCCGCATCACATCCTCGTCGCCGACGATGACCCGCACATCCGCGAGGTGATCTGCTTTGCCTTGGAGAAGGCCGGCATGAAAACGACAGGGGTGGCCGACGGTGCCGCCGCCTTGCAGGCAATCGGCCGCCGGGCACCGGACCTCGTCGTGCTCGATATCGGCATGCCGGAAATGGACGGGCTGGAGGTCTGCCGGCGGCTGCGGCACATATCCGATGTGCCGGTGCTGTTCCTCTCTGCGCGCGACGAGGAGATCGACCGCATCCTCGGGCTCGAAATGGGCGGCGACGACTATGTGACGAAACCATTCAGCCCGCGCGAGCTGGTTGCCCGCGTCAACGTCATCCTGCGGCGCGCCCGCCCGGCGGTGCCCGAACCGGCCGACGACAGGCAGTTTTCGCATGGCAAACTGGCTCTGGCGCCGGCCAGCCATACCGCCAGCTTCGACGGCAAGCCGTTATCGTTAACAGGAATAGAGTTCTCGATCCTGAAGGGGTTCCTGGCGCGGCCGGCGCATGTGCTCGACCGCGACGCGGTGACGGCCAGCGCCTATGCCGCAAACATCCACGTCGCCGGCCGCACCGTCGACAGCCACATCCGCAACATCCGCGCCAAACTGGCAGCCGTGGGTTGCCCTAATGTCATCGAGACGGTGCATGGCGTCGGCTTCCGGCTTGGCCGATGCGGCTGACGGCCTCCAGCAAATGGATCGGCCGCAAATGGCGGCCACGGCTTGCCACGGTCGTCGTCGCCATCCTGATCATGGTGATGGCCTTGCCACTGGTCGGCCTGTTCTTCTTCCGCCTCTACGAGAACCAGCTGATCCGCCAGACCGAGGCGGAGCTGATCGCGCAAGGCGCTGCCATCGCCGCCATCTATGCGCGGGATGTACGTGACGCCGGCATCCCACCGGAAAAGCTCGGTGCGCCGATGCCGGAGCCAAGTG
Source organism: Mesorhizobium sp. WSM1497 (assembly GCF_001672455.2). Taxonomy (NCBI): domain Bacteria; kingdom Pseudomonadati; phylum Pseudomonadota; class Alphaproteobacteria; order Hyphomicrobiales; family Phyllobacteriaceae; genus Mesorhizobium; species Mesorhizobium sp. WSM1497. The sequence goes on from NZ_CP021070.1 coordinate 992,012, forward strand.
GGGATTCAAGCCGCAGCGTCAATCCGGACCCGCTCTACAGGCCAATCGAACCGCAGCTCGATCTTGCCTCGGATTATGTCCTGCCGACCCGGCCGGCGGCGATGCCGGTGATCGTCGATCCCGCCTTCGCGGTGATCGGCGCGCGCCTGTCCGGCATCCTCGACGCCACCCAGAAAACCACGTTGGCCGGCTTCCGGCTGCTCGACCCCCGGGGCGTCGTCATTGCCGGGCGCGGCGAGGTCGGCCAGTCGCTCAGTGCGGTCGAAGAGGTGCGCACAGCACTTGCCGGCCACTATGCCAGCGCGCTCAGGCTGCGCATTCCCGACCAGCCGACGCCACCGCTCTATTCGGTCAGCCGCGGCACCAAGGTGCGTGTCTTCGTCGCCCTGCCGGTCGCTGTCGACGGCCAGGTCGCCGGCGTCGTCTATGTGTCGCGGACGCCCAACAACATCATCAAGCATCTCTATGGCGAACGCGGCAAGGTGACGTTGGCGGCGATCGCCATTCTCGGCGGCACGCTGCTCATCGGTCTCATCTTCCTGCGCACCGTCAGCCGGCCGATCTATGCGCTGATCGACCGCACCGAGCGCATCGCCGCCGGCGACCGCACGGCGATCCGGCCGCTCGACCACCACGGCACGCGAGAGATGGCGGAGCTGTCCGCAGCCTTCCTCGACATGGCCGAGAAGCTTCAGGCACGGTCGGACTCGGTCCAGACTTTCGCCACACATGTCTCGCATGAGCTCAAATCGCCGCTGACGGCGATCCAGGGCGCGGCCGAATTGCTGCGCGATTCCGGTGGCGCGATGGACGATGCGGAGCGGCGGCGTTTCTCCAACAATATCGTCACCGATGCGGGGCGGCTCAATCTGCTGGTGCGGCGCCTGCTCGACCTGGCACGCGCCGAAAACCTGGCGCCGAGCGGCGAAAGCACATCGCTCGGTGCGGCACTGTCGCTGCTGCCCGTCGACAACAGGCTCGCGGTTAGCATCGGGGCCGGCGGCGACATCAGATTGCGCATATCGGCCGAGAACGCGGCTATCGTGCTGGCCAATCTCATCGACAATTCGGCCAGGCATGGCGCGATGCAGGTTTCTGTCTCCGCTACGAGCGCCGGCGGCAAGGCGAGCATCCTGGTCAGCGACGACGGTGCCGGCATTTCGCCGAGCAACCGGGCGCGCATTTTCGAGCCGTTCTTCACCACGCGGCGCGAACAGGGCGGCACCGGCATGGGCCTCGGCATCGTGCTGGCCCTCCTGAAAGCGCATGATGGTATGATCGCGCTGGTTGACAGCGAGCGCGGCACGCGCTTCGAGGTCATTCTGCCGGTGGCGTGAAGGACACTATCGGCCGGATCGGAGAGAACATGCGCTACGACATCGTCATCATCGGCGGAGCCATCGTCGGCTCCTCGGTCGCCTATTACCTGCGTGAGCAAGGGTTTTCCGGCACGATCGCGCTGGTCGAGCGTGATCCGCAATTCGCGCATGCGGCAACGACGCTGTCCATGGCCTCGATCCGCCAGCAATTCTCGATCCCGGAAAACATCCGCCTGTCGCAGTTCACGCTGAAGCTGTTCCGGCGGCTGAAGGAAGAGTTCGGGGATGACGCCGATATCGGCTTTCGCGAGGGCGGCTACCTCATCCTTGCCGGCGAGGACGGCTTGCCGATCCTGAGGAGCAATCACCAGGCGCAGATCGCCGAGGGCGCCGACATTGTGCTGGAGGACGCGGATCAGCTGGTGCGCCGGTTCCCATGGCTGTCGACCGAGGGCATTTCAGCCGGCGCCTATGGCCGCACCGGCGAAGGCTGGTTCGACGCGCATGCGATGCTGACGCTGTTCCGCAAGGCGCTGCGGCAGAAGAAAGTCGATTTCATCGCCGCAGATGTCACCGGCATCGCGCGCGATGGCAACCGCGTCACGGGAGTGAGCCTGGGCAATGGCGAGACGCTGGAGGCTGGCATCGTCGTCAACGCCGCCGGCCCTAACGCCGGCAAGGTGGCTGCCATGGCCGGGCTCGAGCTGCCGGTCGAGCCGCGCAAGCGCAATGTCTTCGTCTTCGAGGCGCGCGAGAAATATGCCGACATGCCGCTGCTGGTCGATCCCTCCGGCATCTATGTCCGTCCGGAAGGCTCGGTCTACCTCACCGGCGGCGCCGAACCGGAGGAAGGCGACTGCGCACCCGATCCCGGCGACTTCGAGGTAAACTGGCCACTGTTCGAAGAGGTGATCTGGCCGGTGCTGGCGACCCGTATTCCCGCCTTCGAGGCGATCAAGCCGACCCGTGCCTGGGCCGGCCACTACGACTACAACACGCTCGACCAGAACGCGGTGATCGGTCCGCATCCCGACGTCGGCAATTTCCTGTTCGCCAACGGCTTTTCCGGCCACGGCCTGCAGCAGGCGCCAGCAGTGGGCAAAGCGCTGGCCGAGCTGATCGTGCATGGCGGTTATCGCACGGTGGATTGCTCGGCGTTCGGGTATGAGCGGGTGGCGGAGGGAAGGGCGTTCCGGGAATTGAATGTGATTTGAGCGGGCAAAGGGAAGGTCCTTTTTGACGCTGGCGCGAAGGATCGCCACGGTTGCGGAAGAGTATTTCGAGCGGCCCTTAACCCTTGCGGTCGAACCAGAAGGCGTCGGCCATGCGCTTCATGCCGATACGTTCGTAGAAGCCGACGGCATCGGGCATGGAGATCAGGCTGATGGCGACCGATGGTCCAAGCTGCCGGCGCGCCTCGTCCATCAGGCCCTTGCCGATGCCGAGCCCCTGTGCCGATCGGGAAACGGCGAGTTCGGAGATGTAGCAGACCCAGGAGAAGTCGGTGATCGCCCTGATGACGCCGATCAGCGGCTTGCCCTGAATATCAAGGCGCGCGGTCAGCACCAGATTGGCGCCCGACAGCATCGCCCGCAGCCGCGCTTCATCATCGATCGGCCGTGTCTCGCCGAGGCCGGATTCGACCAGCACGCGACGGAATTCGGCGATGTCGAGCGCGGGTTCTCTTTCGTAGAGGACGTGTGCGTTTTCTGCCATGGCCGCCAGATTGCACCATCGGGCTGGCTTGTGCCACCATGCACGAACAGTTGCCTTTTATTTGCCGCCGGCTTTGTGTAAACCGGGCCTCAGCAAATTCCCCCGCAACGAAAACACGGGCAAAAACCATGGAAAAATTCACCAAGCTCACCGGCGTCGCCGCTCCGATGCCGATCGTCAATGTCGACACCGACATGATCATCCCGAAGGATTATCTCAAGACGATCAAGCGCACCGGGCTCGGCACCGGCCTGTTCGCCGAAATGCGCTACAAGGACGACGGTTCGGAAAACCCGGATTTCGTGCTCAACAAGCCGGCCTACCGCAAGGCGCAGATCCTGGTCGCCGGCGACAATTTCGGCTGCGGCTCCAGCCGAGAGCATGCGCCGTGGGCGCTGCTCGACTTCGGTATTCGCTGCGTCATCTCGACCTCGTTCGCCGACATTTTCTACAACAACTGCTTCAAGAACGGCATCCTGCCGATCACCGTCAGCCCCGAGGATCTCGAGAAGCTGATGGACGACGCCTCGCGCGGCTCCAATGCCACCGTGTCGGTCGACCTCGAAGCCAAGGAAATCCGTGGGCCGGATGGCGGCGTGGTCAAATTCGACCTCGACGACTTCAAGCGGCACTGCCTGCTCAACGGGCTCGACGATATCGGCCTGACCATGGAGAAAGCCGGCGCCATCGCTTCGTTCGAGAAGCGCAACGCCGAACAGCGCCCCTGGGCCTGAGCGGCGCGCTCCGGACGGATGGATCTGGCCTTTCGGGCCGGTTCGCGGCGACTGAGTGGAGGGACAGTCATGACACGTTCGCTTCTTGCCGGCCTTTGCGGGCTGGCCTTGTTGCTGGGGCAAATCGCCAGCGCGTCTGCGCAGACCCAGACGCCCGCCACACAGCCGGCCCCGGCGACGGAGCAGCCGTCCGCCGATCAGGGGACGAACGCCGCCGATGCTTCCGATGACGACAAGCAAGCTCCCGTCCCATTCGAAGGCGGCACGCTGACCATCACCCAGAAGGAACAGTATGGCGAGAAGGTGCTTGCCTATGACGGCAAGCAGTTGGCCAGCAATTACGATGTCTTCTTCGACAAAACAGTCGAGGTCGGCGGCGTCAAGGTGGCGCTGTTCGATGTCGGCGATGGCGGCAACCAATGCGGGCCGGCGACGGTGATCGTCTGGAAACCGGAAGGCGGCACGATCCAGAGCACCACGGTCGAGCAGGACCAGTGCGGCGCGCCGCCCTCGGCGGTGTCCGACAACGCCATCTATTTCGTGCCCTACCTGTTGCCGGGAGATCAGAAGCCGGCTTTGCAATGGTCGCCGACCGACGGGCTGACGATTTCGGGCAATCTTACCTACATGCCGGAACCCGGAACGGACTGGAAAGACATCGATCCGGAAAAGTACCAGAACATCATCGACGCCTTCCACAATGAGGCCGTCTACACGGAAGCGGAAAAGCTGCTCGGCAAGGACATGCCCGACATGGCGACCAGTCTGCTGGTCGGCGGCGGCACCGAAAAGACCGCTTCGGGCGCCTTCTACGCCAGCGGCTGCGTGCCGCATGACTGCGGCGGCAATGACGGCTTCATGGCGGTCGACCCGGCCCAGCACAAACTCTACTTCGCCCGCCGCGGCGACAATGGCCAGCCGCAGGCGTGGCCTGGTGTGGCGACATGGCCGGCGGATGTGAAGGCGGCGTTGGACAAGGCGCTGGGGGCGGCAAATTAAAGCTTTAGCGTTGCGCAGCACCCCCTCGCTTTCGTCATCCTATGGTCTGCGCCGCGTCGCTACGCTCCTTGCTCCGCCATAGGATGACGACGGAAGGGATGCTTCAACCAATCTCGGAGGTTCGCGCTTCGCTTCCGGGATAACAGTTTGCCTGGCTTGGCCCACGACCCGCGCCGTTCCGCCTGCTAATGCTGGCCGACAACCCAAGCAAGGCCCCTCATATGCGCAAACTCATCTCCACCGGTTCGCCGTTCGAAAAGACCGCCGGCTATTCGCGCGCCGTGGTGCAGGGCGACTGGTGTTTTGTGTCCGGCACCACCGGCTATGACTACGCGACGATGACGATGCCGGAGACGGTGGAGGCGCAGACGCGCAATTGCCTGGCGACGATCGGCAAGGCGCTGAAGGACGGCGGCTTCGAGATGGCTGACGTGGTGCGGGCGCATTACTACATCACCGACCAGGCCTTCGTGGATGTAGTCTTCCCGATCCTCGGCGAGACGTTCGGTGACATCAGGCCGGCAGCGACGATGATCGTCTGCCAACTCAACAAACCGGAAATGAAGATCGAGATCGAGGTGACGGCGCTGCGGCGCACGGCCTGAAGGGCGACCGACGATGAAAGTCCAGCGCATCGTTGCCAATATCGAGACAGCGGATGTCGCGGCGGCGAAGCGTTTCTACCAGGATGTGCTCGGTCTCGACCTGCTGATGGACCTCGGCTGGATCGCGACCTACGGCTCGCAAGCAAAGATGGATGTCCAGGTCAGCTTCATGGCGCAAGGCGGCTCCGGCACGCCGGTGCCCGACCTCTCCATCGAGGTCGACGATGTCGATGCGGCGCTCGACGCCATGCAGGCGGCCGGCTTCGCCATCGAATACGGACCGGCCGACGAGCCCTGGGGCGTGCGGCGCTTCTACGTCCGCGATCCGTTCGGCCGGCTGATCAACATTCTCTCGCATCGGTAGACGGCCACAGGACGCTTCCGACGCTGGCGGGACAGAAGGATCTCGGCGCTCGTCCCCTTGCATGCAACTCGCTTGGCGTTTAGCAAGACCGCGGTCGCACAGCGACGCGCGCCCTTTGGGGCGCAAAGGACGCTGTGCAAATCGAAACACATTCTTTCCAGGACGGTTTCTCCATGGCAACGAAGCATCTTTTCCTGCTCCCCGGTGACGGCATCGGTCCTGAGGCCATGGCCGAGGTCAAGAAACTGATCGCGGTCATGAACGACAGGCTCGGCAGCGGTTTTGCCACCGATGAGGGGCTGGTCGGCGGCTGTGCCTATGACGCGCATGGCGCGGCGATCTCCGATGCCGACATGGAAAAGGCGATGGCGGCCGACGCGGTGCTGTTCGGCGCCGTCGGCGGTCCGAAATGGGATGCGGTGCCCTATGAGGTGCGCCCGGAAGCCGGCCTGCTGCGCCTGCGCAAGGACATGGAGCTATTCGCCAATCTGCGCCCGGCCATCTGCTATCCGGCGCTGGCGGCGTCCTCCTCGCTCAAGCAGGAGGTGGTCGAAGGTCTCGACATATTGATCGTGCGCGAGCTGACCGGTGGCGTCTATTTCGGCGAGCCCAAGCAGATCATCGATCTCGGCAACGGACAGAAGCGCGGCATCGACACGCAGGTCTACGACACGTTCGAGATCGAGCGCATTTCGGGCGTCGCCTTCGAACTCGCGCGCACCCGCAAGAACCACGTCACCTCGATGGAAAAGCGCAATGTGATGAAGTCGGGCGTGTTGTGGAACGAGGTCGTCAGCCAGACCCACAAGGCGCGCTATTCCGACGTCAAGCTCGACCACATGCTGGCCGACGCCGGCGGCATGCAGCTGGTGCGCTGGCCAAAGCAGTTCGACGTCATCGTCACCGACAATCTGTTCGGCGATATGCTGTCCGATATCGCCGCTATGCTGACCGGCTCGATCGGCATGCTGCCGTCGGCCTCGCTCGGGGCGCCTGACGTGAAGACCAAGAAGCGCAAGGCGCTCTACGAGCCGGTGCACGGTTCGGCGCCCGACATTGCCGGCAAGGGCATTGCCAACCCGATCGCCATGATCGCCTCCTTCGCCATGTGCCTGCGCTATTCCTTCGGCATGGTCGATGAAGCCGACCGCGTCGAAGGCGCGATCGCCGCCGTGCTCGACGCGGGCCTGCGGACGAAAGACATCATGTCCGATGGCATGACCGAGGTCGGTACGGTTGAGATGGGCGACGCGATCATCGCCAAATTCCTGGGCTGATACCGTGACGGTCGACGTCCGCTGGGCGACGATCGAGGACGCGACGACGCTCGCGGCCATGTTTTGCGAGATGGCGGAACATTATCGGCAACCGCCTCTCGATGCCGACCGGGCCCTGTCTGCGGCACGAAAATGGCTTGGCGAGGAAAGCCCGGCCTATCCGCATTTCGCGCTCGCCTTCATCGAGGGCGAGGTCAGCGGCCTGGCGTCGGTGGCGATCGCGCATCCCGGTATCGATCTCGAGCGGCTGCTGTTCCTCAAGGACCTGTTCGTGCGCGACAAAGCCCGCAACGCTGGTGTCGGCCGGGCGCTGATCGGCTTTCTCGCCGATCATTGCCTGCGCGAAGGCATCGGCCGCATCGACCTGACCAGCGAGGACTGGAACGAAGGCGCGCAGCACTTCTACGACCGGCTTGGCGCAGAACGCCACGGCCAGAAGGTCTTTCTCAGGCTTTCGGGCGAGGCGCTGAAGGCGATCATCCCTAGACCCTGACGCCCGCCGGCACCGGTCCCCACTGGTTTTCGCGGGCCTGCGTCGGGATCAGCGCGAAGACCAGGATGATCAGGCTGCCGATGGTCGGGATCAGCACCACCAGATAAAGCCAGCCCGAGAGGCCGATGTCATGGATGCGGCGAACGGTCATGCCGAGGCTGGGCAGCAGTGTCGCCAGAATGAAGGTGCCGCAAAGACCAACGGTTACCGCCGCCGATACGCTGCTGTCGAAATTGCCCATCTCGTTGTCGGCGAAAAGGCCGATGCCGCCGATGACAAGCAGCGAGACCACCCAAAACAGGAAATAACCCCAATATTCCTTGCGGCGGGCGCGGCCGGCGAAATTGAAATAGTTTTGCGTTACGCCGCGCCAGAAATAGCCCCACAAATCGGTAGGCTCGGCCTGCTCGGAAGAGCGGCCGAAATGCCGCGCCTGGGGCGTAGAAGCCGCCGGTGCGGTCTTGATGCCGGAGTCCGCGGCGACCCCAGGGGCAGGCGGGGAGGCGATCGAAAAGACGTCGCGCGCCTGGCCGCCGCCCGGCTGGAACTCGACTGCCGCGCCCTTCCGCATAGCGGTTTCCCGGCGCAAATTCTCGCGGGTGAAGGTGTAACGTTTGCCATCGGCTCCGGTGATGAAGCCAAACCCCTGGTCCTCGTCATAGTGAAGCACTTCACCGCGCATTTGCCGCCCCCGCTTGCCATTCGCGCCCGGCCCAGACTGTTCAAAGTTCCGGCAGATCGCAAGAGGCAAGGACAAAATGGAGCGGGCAATTGCTCCAGGTTTGAACTCCGTCACATTATCCGATGTCGGCGCGGCCCCTCAGGCCGCGCCTGTGGATCCGTTGAAAGGCTAACCTGGCCGCTTCTTCGCCTTCTTGTGCTTGGGGGCGCCGGCGGTGTCGAATTTCGGCTTGCCGGGCTTCTTCGCCCACGGCTTTGCGTCATGCGGGGCGGCTGGACGTTGATCGGCCGAGGCCGGTGGACGCTTTTCGAATTTGCGCTTCGGCGCGTTGGGGTCGAACGGCGCCTTGCCGCGATGCGGCTTCTTGTCGGAGCTTGGCGGCTGATAGCCGGCGCGCGACAGATCGGGCGTGCCGTCCAGCCGCTTCACCAGGATGTTGTTCTGCAGTTTGCGATCGGGACCGATCGCGGCCAGGAAGCGATCGGCCCAATCGGCCGCGATCTGCACGAAGGTCTCATCCGGCTGCATCTTGATGGCGCCGATCTCGCGCTTCGAGATGCTGCCGGTGCGGCACAGCATCGGGATCAGCCAGCGCGGCTCGGCATTCTGCTTCCGTCCGATCGACAGCGAGAACCAGACGCTGGCGCCGAAATCGTCGCGGCGGCTGGGCGCCTCGTCGCGGCGCGCGAAACCTTCGCCCGCCGGCCTTTCACGCGACGGCGTGAAGGGCGCGATCTCCATGAGGTCCTCGGGGGCCGAGCGGCTGGCGCGGCACTGGCGCACGAAGGCAGCGGCCACCTTTTCGGCGCCATGCCTGGCGAGCAGCGCGTCGATGAAGGAGCGCTCGTCCTCCTTCACCGGCTCATCGAAAGCCGGATCGGCAAGGATGCGCTCGTCGTCGCGCCGCATCACGTCGTCGGCCGAGGGCGGGCTCGCCCATGTCGCCTTGAGGCCGGCGTTCTGCAACAGCCGTTCGGTGCGCTTGCGGGCGCTGTTGGGCACGATCAGCGCGCTGACGCCCTTGCGCCCGGCGCGGCCGGTGCGGCCGCTGCGGTGCAGCAGCGTTTCCGGGTTGGTCGGCAAATCGGCGTGGATGACCAGCTCAAGATTGGGCAGGTCGATGCCGCGCGCCGCGACATCGGTGGCGATACAGACTTTTGCGCGGCCGTCCCGCATCGCTTGCAGCGCATGGCTGCGCTCATTCTGGCTGAGCTCGCCCGACAGGGCGACGACGGAGAAGTTGCGGTTGTTGAAGCGCGCGGTCAGATGATTGACGGCGGCACGCGTGTTGCAGAACACCAGCGCGTTCTTGGCTTCGTAATAGCGCAGCACATTGATGATGGCGTTCTCGCGGTCGGGCTGGGCGACGCTCAGCGCCCGATATTCGATGTCGAGATGCTGCTTCTCCTCGCCGGCGGCCGAAATGCGCACCGCATCGCGCTGATAGCCCTGGGCGAGCGTGGCGATCGAGCGCGGCACCGTGGCCGAGAACATCAGCGTCCGGCGTTCGGCCGGAGCGGCGTCGAGGATGAATTCGAGGTCTTCGCGAAAGCCGAGATCGAGCATCTCGTCGGCCTCGTCGAGCACCACCGCCTTCAGCGCCGACATGTCGAGCGAGCGCCGGGTGATGTGGTCGCGCAGCCGGCCGGGCGTGCCGACGACGATATGGGCGCCACGCTCCAGCACACGCCGCTCCGAGCGCATGTCCATGCCGCCGACGCAGGACGCCACGGTGGCGCCGGTCAGTTCGTAGAGCCATTCCAGTTCGCGCGTCACCTGCAAGGCGAGTTCGCGCGTCGGCGCCACCGCCAGCGCCAGTGGTGCAGCGGCGTGGCCGAAGCGCTCCGCGCCCTCAAGCAGGGTCGGCGCCAGAGCGAGGCCGAAGGCCACCGTCTTGCCGGAGCCGGTCTGCGCCGAAACCAGCGCATCGGCCTCGCCGAGCTCGGGCGCCACGACCGCCTTCTGGACGGGCGTCAGCTCGGAATAGCCGCGTTTCTCCAGCGCCCTGGCAAGCGCTGGAACAAGTGCTTCGAAGTTGGACATCTCACTCTTTCGGAATTTTAGGGTCCGCGCTCATCACGGAGCACATGCCGGGGCGGGCCTCGCGCCAGCCAAACAATCTTGGCCGTTCGTACTTCGCGCAGCCGCGATTGTACAGGGCGCGCGCAAAACCAGGCGCCGCTCGGCAATTGACTCTTGCCGCAAACCGCGTAAAAGCCGGCACCGAACGGGACAGTTTCGATGCGCGGCCTTTTGACGGCTCTTCCTGCATTCGATGCCCCCAGCCTCAATGCACATCATTGGGCCGGGCGCGTCGGCGCATCTCCTCGTTTCAGCAAAACCGCATTCTTGGCCGAGAAAACTGGCAAAACCACCACCAAAACGGTGTGATTCCCTTGGCCTAACCACCCTCTCCCGGGTTCGGCCCGGGGGACGGAACCCGCAGCGGCCAGCGGGTTTCTCCAAAAACCAAGCGGAGAGGGACAGGAGATTTTTCGATGAGTTTCAAGGTAGCGATCGTCGGCGCCACGGGCAATGTGGGCCGGGAAATGCTCAACATATTGGAAGAGCGCGGCTTTCCGGTAAGCGAAGTCGTGGCGCTGGCGTCGCGGCGCAGCCAGGGCACGGAAGTGTCGTTCGGCGACCGCACGCTGAAGGTGAAGACGCTCGACCAGTATGATTTTTCCGACACCGACATCTGCATCATGTCGGCCGGCGGCAGCGTCTCCAAGGAATGGTCGCCGAAGATCGGCAAGCAGGGCTGCGTCGTCATCGATAATTCGTCGGCCTTCCGCTACGACCAGGACGTGCCGCTGATCGTGCCGGAAGTGAACCCGGACGCGATCTCGCTGTTCACGCGCAAGAACATCATCGCCAATCCGAACTGCTCGACGGCGCAGCTGGTGGTGGCATTGAAGCCACTGCACGATTTCGCAACCATCAAGCGCGTCGTCGTCGCCACCTATCAATCGGTGTCGGGCGCCGGCAAGGAAGGCATGGACGAACTCTTTACCCAGACCCGCGCGGTCTTCGTCGCCGATGGCGTCGAGGTCAAGAAGTTCACCAAGCGCATCGCCTTCAATGTCATCCCGCACATCGACGTCTTCCTCGACGACGGCTCCACCAAGGAAGAGTGGAAGATGGTCGCCGAGACCAAGAAGATGCTCGACCCCAAGATCAAGCTGACGGCGACCTGCGTGCGCGTGCCGGTGTTCATCGGCCACTCGGAAGCGGTCAACATCGAGTTCGAAAAGCCGATCACCGCCGACGACGCGCGGGATATCCTGCGTGAAGCCCCAGGCTGCCAGGTCTTGGACAAGCGCGAGGACGGAGGCTACATCACGCCGCTGGAATCGGCCGGCGAGGACGCCACCTTCATCTCGCGCATCCGCGAGGATTCGACCATCGACAACGGCCTGTCGATGTGGATCGTCTCCGACAATCTGCGCAAGGGCGCCGCACTCAACGCGGTGCAGATCGCCGAGCTTTTGGTCGAGCGCGGCCTGATCCAGCCGAAGAAGAAGGCGGCCTGACGGCTGATTTAGTTTTCGCTCACGGGCCGCACCGCCGCTAGCGCGGCTGGCCCGCGGTCGCGGGCTCCGCCCTCGGCCGGGATGCTGAAGGTTTGCGGAGCATTGATGAAGGCCAATCTCCCCCACGAGGGGGAGATCGGCAGCTTCGCCGATGCGCTACACTCGGTTGTCTTCGGCCAGCCCGATCAGCAGCTTCAGTGCCTCCTCCGCCCTATCGGCGGGAACGAACAGATGGTCGTGATAAAAGGCCGAAACCGGGTTCACGCCCATGCCGGCGGCGGCCAGGCGCGTGGTGATGGCGGCGAGGAAGCCGACGGCTTCCAGCGACGAATGGATGTTCAGCGTCAGCATCCGGCAGCGGAACGAAGCGGTCAGTGCCGCGGCGTTGGCCTCCTCCTCGGTCACGATCAGCGTCACACCCTCGCGCTCGCGAAACACCATCACCGGCTCAACGCCTTCCGGCTGAGGGACGCCGGGTGCCAGCGTGACGAAGACATAGGCGCCGGCGAGCAGCTCCGGTGTCATCGACGCCAGCAGTGTCTTGAGATCGGTTTCGCCGGCCATCTGTCTTCCCTCGCCTGCAAAAAACGGGCCGCAGCCCACGTGCTCTTCAATATCCGCGACCGGCGCGTGCCGATAGTCCAGGCGCTGCAAGGACGACATGGCGATGTCGCTGGCGGCTGGGCTTGCAGAGCTGTCGCATCGCACAATAGAGAAGCTGAGGGCCAGTGCCGGTCCGTGAAAGGCCTTCGATGATCGTTCGCCCGCGCCCCACATTCCTGCAGCTGTTCTTCATCATGCGCGGTTCGGTCGTGCCACGCATTCTGCCGCAGATATTGGGCTTCGCGCTTTATTCCGCGATCATCCTGGCCGCGGCGCGCCGGTTCCAGCTTGATTTCAGCGTCTTCAACATCACGCCTTTCGGCCTGGTCGGCGTGACATTGTCGATCTATCTCTCGTTCCGCAACAACGCCGCCTACGACCGTTGGTGGGAGGCGCGCAAGCTGTGGGGCGCGCTGGTCTTCGAAATGCGCAACCTGGCACGCGCCACCACCAGCCTCATCCTGGACCAGACTGAACAGCGCGCCCTGCTGATGGAAGCGCTCGCCTTCTGTCATTTCCTGCGCGGGCAGCTGCGCAAGATCGACAGCATGAAGGATGCCCGTGCCTTCATCGACGCGGAGGCGGACAAGGCAGCAGCCTTTTCCAATCCGGCGGATGAGATGGTCAGGCGGATGGGCCGGCGTGCCAATGCGCAGCGCCTGGCGGGCGACGTCGACACGATCGGCTTTCGTATCCTCGATGAGAGGCTCGCGTCGGTCGCGGCCATCCAGGCCGGCTGCGAGCGGATCGCCGGTACGCCCTTGCCGTTCGCCTACACGCTGCTGGTGCATCGCACGGCCTATATCGTCTGCCTGCTGCTGCCGGTCGGCCTGATCTCGACCACCGGTTGGGCGACGCCGCTGTTCACCGCGCTGATCGCCTATACTTTCTTCGGCCTCGACGCGCTGTCGGAAGAGCTCGAGGATCCGTTCGGCACCGAAGCCAACGACCTCGCTCTCGACAGCCTCTGCCGTGTCTGCGAAATCTCGGTGTTCGAGGCGCTGGGCGAAACGCCGCCGAAGATGATCCCGGCGGAAAAGTTCTATTTTTCGTAGGCAAAGGCGCGCGGGCTTAGCGGGATTAAAAGAATCCGCCCCGCTGTCGGATCGCCGCTCCATGCCACGTCCTTGGTTCGACCCCAGCAAGAAGGGGATAGAACCATCAGGAGGGACCATCATGAGCATTTCCGAAACCGCGCCCGTCTCGCCGGGCGCTTTGTGGACCGGCCGCGCGCTCAGCGGCGTCATCGTGCTGTTCATGATCTTCGACGGCGCCATCAAGCTGCCGCCGCTCGATATCGTCATCCAGACGATGGTGCCGCTTGGCTGGCCGGCCGATCCGAATGTCGCGCGCATGCTTGGCGTCATCGGCCTGATCTCGACCGCTCTCTATGCGCTGCCGCGCACCTCGGTGCTCGGCGCCATCCTGCTTACTGCCTATATGGGCGGCGCCATCGCCACCAATGTCCGCGTCGACAACCCGCTGTTCTCGCACATTCTGTTCGGCGTCTATCTCGGTATTATCCTGTGGGGTGGCCTGTATCTGCGCGATCCCAGGCTCCGCGCGCTGATCCCGTTCAGCCGTTAGATCCGGATCGAAGCACCGCTTTCGGCTCGAAGCCTGAACCCTTTGCCGGGCAATATCTCAGGGATCGAATCGTCGAGTTGCGAGTTAGAGATTCGCCCGGCGGCGGAGGCGGCTCCTATCGGAGAGGAACGACGATGATGAAGAAAACGATGCTTTTGATGGCGCTGCTGGTGCCGCTCGCCGCTTGTTCGCAAACGGAAAAAGGCGCGGCCGTAGGCGGCCTCGGTGGCGCTGCCGTCGGTGCGGCGGTCGCCGGCGATCCGGTTGAAGGCGCCGTCGTCGGTGGTGCCGTCGGCGCTGTTGCCGGCGCGCTGATCGGCCGGGCGAGCGAGCGTGGCGAATGCCGCTACCGCGATAGCCGTGGCCGCGTCTATATTGACCGCTGCCCGCGCGGCTATTGACCGGGCGGCTTTTACAGACAGGGTCGAATGAAAAAACGGCGGGCACATGGCCCGCCGTTTTCCTGGATGCGATAGAGCAAATACTTATTCGGCGGTTGCGGCTTCCGCCTCGGCCGGTGCAGCCGCGGCGGCGGCAACGGCAGCAGCGGCATCTTCCTGCGCCTTCTTCAGAAGAGCAGCGCGTTCCTGCGCCTTCTTGCCCGGCTCGGCCTTCTTCGGGTTGGAACGGGCGTCGCGCTTGACAAGGCCGGCCTCGTCGAGGAAGCGCAGCACGCGGTCGGTCGGCTGGGCGCCATGCGCCAGCCAATGCTTGACGCGGTCGGCGTCGACCTTGACGCGTTCGCCATCCTTGGGCAGCAGCGGGTTCCACGAGCCGATGGACTCGATGAACCGGCCGTCACGCGGCGAACGGGCGTCGGCAATGACGACGTGGTAGTAAGGACGCTTCTTTGAGCCCGCACGGGCCAGTCGGATCTTCAAGGGCATTTCTTTTCTCCTAAAAACTAAGTTCGTTGATTGGGTTTCAGTTGGTTTTCGTCACGCCGTTGAAAGCGGCGATCTGTTCGTGGTGGCGGATCACTTCGCGGACGACGAAGTTGAGGAACTTTTCCGCGAAATCCGGGTCGAGATGGGCATCCTTCGCCAGCTGGCGAAGCCGGGCGATCTGCTGCTGCTCGCGTGCCGGGTCGGCCGGCGGCAAGCCATGAGTCGCCTTCAGCACGCCAACCGCCTTGGTGCAGCGGAAGCGCTCGGCAAGCATGTGGATGAGGGCTGCGTCGATGTTGTCGATCGACGCCCGGTAATCTGCCAGGAGGGCGCGGGCGTCGGCCATGTCCTTTTCTTCGTTCATGGCGTCCTCACTTCTTCTTGCCAAGGCCGGGCAGCCCGCCACCGCCGAGGCCGGGAAGCCCGGGAAGTTTCATGCCGCCGGGCAAACCTGGCATGCCGCTGGGCAGGCCACCGCCGCCGGGAAGGCCTTTCATGCCGCCGCCTAGGCCGGCTGCCTGCGCCTGCTTCTGCAAGGCTTCGAGCTGCTTGGGATCCATCTTCGACAGGTCCGGCATGCCGCCGCCCATCATGCCACCGATACCGCCGGGCATCATGCCGCCGAGGCCCATCTTGGAGGCGAGGCCGCCCATCATGCCACGCATCAGGCCGCCGCCTTTGCCCTTGCCGCCCATTGCCTTCATCATGTCGGCCATGCCGCGATGCATCTTGAGCAGCTTGTTGATTTCGGCCGCGTCGGTGCCGGATCCGGCAGCGATGCGCTTCTTGCGCGAATGCTTGAGCAAATCGGGATTGGCGCGCTCTGCCTTGGTCATCGACGAGATGATGGCGAGCTGGCGGCCGAACATCTTGTCGTCGAGACCGGCGGCGGCCATCTGGTCCTTCATCTTGCCCATGCCGGGCATCATGCCCATGATGCCGCCCATGCCGCCCATCTTCGACATCTGCTGAAGCTGGCCGGCGAGATCGTTCAGGTCGAACTTGCCCGACTGCATCTTCTTGGCCATCGCCGCCGCCTGTTCGGCGTCGATGTTCTCGGCGGCCTTTTCGACGAGCGAGACAATGTCGCCCATGCCGAGGATGCGGTCAGCGATGCGCTTGGGGTGGAATTCCTCCAGCCCGTCCATCTTTTCGCCGGTGCCGATCAGCTTGATCGGCTTGCCGGTGACGGCGCGCATCGAAAGGGCAGCACCGCCACGGCCGTCGCCGTCCATGCGGGTCAGCACGAGACCGGTGATGCCGACGCGCTCGTCGAAGCTCTTGGCCAGGTTGACGGCGTCCTGGCCGGTCAGCGAATCGGCGACCAGCAGGATTTCGTGCGGGCTCGATACCTTCTTGATGTCGGCCATCTCGACCATCAGCGGCTCGTCGATATGGGTGCGGCCGGCGGTGTCGAGGATGACGACGTCGTGGCCGCCGAGCTTGGCCGCCTGCACGGCGCGGCGCGCGATGTCGACCGGCGACTGGCCGTCGATGATCGGCAGCGTGGCGACCTTGACCTGTTCGCCGAGCTGGCGAAGCTGCTCCTGCGCGGCGGGGCGCCGCGTGTCGAGCGAGGCCATCAGGACCTTCTTGTTCTGACGCTCGGAAAGACGCTTGGCGATCTTGGCCGAAGTGGTCGTCTTGCCGGAACCCTGCAGGCCGACCATCATGATGACGACCGGCGCCGGGGCATTGAGATCGATGGCGACGCCTTCGGCGCCGAGCATGTCGACCAGTTCGTCATGAACGATCTTGACGACCATCTGGCCGGGCTTGATCGACTTGACCACGGCAGCGCCGACGGCCTTCTCGCGCACCTTGTCGGTGAAGGAGCGCACCACTTCCAGCGCCACGTCGGCTTCGAGCAGCGCACGGCGCACCTCGCGCAGCGCCGCCGAGACATCAGCCTCCGACAGCGCGCCGCGGCCGGTCAGGCCGTTCAGGATCGAACCAAGACGTTCCTGTAGCGATTCAAACATTCGTTTTCCTTTTCCCTGGCACCCGGATGGTGCCCGAGAGGTAATGCGTTCGCGCCCAGTGTCCAACCAAAAGTCCAAGCAAAAGCCAAAACCAAAAAGCACCCGGGGGCGCTCAGCGCTGCCGGGTGTTGGCCTCCAGGATCGATTTACAGCACTTCACCTCAAAGAGGTTTCGGCGTCCTGGTCGGCTTGCTCGGAGGGATACTCGTCGCGGAAGTCGAGGCGTGTAGACAGGAAATCTGCGCAAGAGTCAAGACAAGGGCCGGGTAGCGTCGTTCCCGGACCCGCATTCAGGCCGTGCTCGCGCGGTCCGGAAGCTCGGAGGCGACCTTGAGCGGCGAGCGCGGATGCAAAAGCAGCCCGATGGTCAGCAGGCTGCAGGCGATGCCGATGAAGGCGATGAGAACCGCATCCGACGTTGCCCAGCCCGGTCCCTCGAGCGGCCTGGCGTTGAACAGGGCGAAGGAATTGTAGCTTTCCTGATGCGAGACCAGCAGGAAGCCGGTCAGGTTGTTGCCGAGATGAGCACCCAGCGCGGCGCCGAGATTGCCTGTTGCGTAAACGACAAGCGTCAGCAGCAACGCGAAAGCGGCGATCGACGCCAGCACACAGGCGTTGATGGCTGGCGACGAACTCGCACTCCAATGCAGCGAGGTGAACAGCAGGGCCGGCAGCAGCGCCCAGATGAACGGGCTCTTGAACCGGCTGGCCAGCCCGCGCAGCAGGTAGCCGCGAAACAGCAACTCTTCCGACGAGGTCTGCAACAGAGTGAGCGCGGCGATCGGGATCGCAAACAGCAGCCAGGACGACAGGCTGATCGGGCCGCGCGCGATCTGCGGCTGCAAGAGATAGAGCAGGATTTCGGAGATCAACGAGGTGATCAGCACCGCGATCAGCCCCTTGAGGAAGCCGGACCATGAAACACGCCGGCTGTTGCCGAGCAGCGCCGACAGCTTCTCGCCATGCACCCAGCGCATCGCGACCCACAGGCCGATCCAGATGCCGGCGAACGAGACGAGCGCGGTGAGGATGCCGATGGGCGAGGCGAGGAAACCCTGCATGCCGGATGATGGGGCCGCCTGCCGGGCGAAGAAGGCATAGGTGCCGCCGACCAGCACGGCCACGGTGGTTGCTGCCCAAAAAAGGACGACGATCCCCGTTCCGAGCAACAGGCGCGGCAATGTCGTCCTGGCGTTCGGCGAATGCCTGTAGCGCTCGAAGGCGGCCGGATCGATGGTCACGCGGGCTCCTTTGCCAAAGTCATCGCCTATTGACTAACCGACCGCCGGAAAAATCGGAAGTTTTCCGCAAAGGACAATGCTCAGAGCAGCGTCGGCGCACAAGAGGCGACGCTGCGGTGCCGCCTGCCGGCGGCCGCTGCTGTGGCAGCGGCCGCCTATGCCAATTGTCGTCAGCGCACGACGTACATGATGCGCCGGGTCTGCGGATCGATCAGCGCCCGCTGGCCGTTCACATAGACATAGCGGTAATTGTAGTCCGGAATCTCGCGCAGCTCGACGGTGTCGGGCAGGGTCGCGCCGGTGACCACTTCGCCTTCCAGATAGATGGGATCGAGGCGATGCGTGTCGACATAGGTGCGGACTTCAGCCGGGGGCGGCGGGAAGTCATCGACGACCGGATCGCTGGCGATGATCGCGCCGGTATAATCGGTCGAGTAGTTGCCGATGTCCTCCGGCGGCGAGACGACAGCAACGCTGGCGCGCCGTTGCGTCAGCACCACCCGGCTGCCGCCTATATCGGCCGTCACATAGTCGGAATAGACCCAGCCCTGGCCGCCGGCCTCGGCTATGGTGCACCATTTGCTGTTTTCGATGCAGCCATTGAGCGTTGCCGACTGACCGGCGGCGAGCACGCCGATGACAGGGTATTGCGGGCCGGGTCCGGCGCGAACGTTAAGGTCGGTGATGGCTGAGACGGCGGTGTCGGCAAACGCGGCGCCCGACATCACGGTCAGCATTCCGGCGACCGCCGGAAACAACAGGGATTTCATGGTTTCTCTCCGTTTTCATGGTCCCTCGCCAGCGAAAACGGGGCAGCAGCTCATGCGTTCCCGCTAAAGCGCCTGTGCCAACTCACGATTTGTTCCCTGTTCTCCAGGCAAATCGGTCAGAAGTTCGTGAACGAAGTCCAATTTCCGCGCCGTGACGTCCGAAATGACAAAGGGATAGAGGTCCGGCAGGCCCATGCAGCGGTTGATCGAATTGGAGGCTTCCGACAGCACCAGCCAGCGGGCAAGGATCTTTTCGAAAGGCTCGGGCGCGGTCGGCGGCTCCGAGGGTGCCGCCTGCAATTCGCCGCCGGTGTCGCCGCGCGGCAAGTCGTTGGCCTCCACCGTCTCCAGCCGGCCGAGCGGAAAGTTCAGTGCGTGCACCATTTCCAGCGTGTCGGTGATGTGCAGGTGGTGAGCCCAGGTCTCGGCCCAGTCCTCCCATGGATGCGAGGTCGCATAGGCCGAGATGTGGCCTTGCTGCCAGTCGGGCGGCGCACCATTGGCATAATAGGCCTTCAGCGCCTGTTCGTAATCGGCGCGGTCATCGCCGAACAGTGCGCGGAAAGCTTCGAGCCGGTGCGGATCGTCGCGGATCAGGCGGTCCCAGTAATAGTGCCCAAGCTCATGACGGAAATGACCGAGCAAGGTGCGGTAGTTCTCGCCCATCTCGACGCGGCGCTTCTCGCGCTCGGCCGAATCCGCCTCGGCGACGTTGAGCGTGATCAGGCCATTGTCGTGGCCGGTCAGGATCCGCTCGCCGCCGGGGCCGCCGCCGATCGGATCGGCGAGGAAGTCGAAGGCCAGCCCGATCTCGTCGGCGGGGTTCTGCTTGGGCGCCACCGGCAGCCCGAAGGCCAGCAGCGAATAGATGGCGCGCTTCTTCGCCGCTTCGACACGGATCCAGCGGCGGCGGTTGCCGTCGACGGAGAGATCCGGGATCAACTGGTTGAGCGCACAGGCGCGGCAAAAGGCGTGTCCGGGCTCGGCCATCCAGTTGCAAGCGCATTCATCGGCGTTGGTGCACTGGAAGATGCCGTCGGCGCTGGCCAGCGCGAAACAGGCGTGCTCGGGATCGTAGAGCACGGGGTTCCCGCAGTTCAGGCACTGGGCGTTCTCGAAATAGATGCGATGGCCGCAATGGGGGCAGTCGAAGAGTTTCATGTCGGTCTCAATTCACCGGAGGTGACATAGATGTTCACGGCGGCCCGTGCCCAACGCGAACAGCCGCGCGGCGTTCCACATTTTCCTGAAGCTATTTGGCCGCAAGCTGGGCGACAACCTGTCTTGCCACCGCTTCGCCCGACAGCCGTGCGCCGCCGCAGGTCTGCATCAGCGGGCCGGCCAAGTGCTCGCCGGCGAAGAAGATCTTGTCGGCCACCGACTGCATGAGCGCGGCGCGCGCCAGTGAACGGCCAGGGCGGGCGGCGGCGTAGGCGCCGCGCACGAAGCGCTCGCCGCCCCAATTGGTCATCATGGCGCGTCCGACATGCTTGCGCGTATCGCCACCGAAGATGCCGCACAGCCGGTCGACGACGAAGTCGATGCCGGCCGCCTCGCCGGCCGCCGACATTTCCCAGGCGAAATCGCCGCCGACGAACCCGACCATCAGGTCAAGGTCGAACGGGAAGCACAGGAAATAGATGTCGTGCCTGGCCATCCGTTCGATCAGCAGGTCGTCGAAAGGCTGCAGCCCGAGCCTTGTGCCCGATATTTCGACCGGCAATTTGGTCAGCATGCCCATCGGCAGGTCGAAGAAGGCGCCAAAATGGGTGTCGGGCAGGGCCGGCGAGAACGCGATCTCCTCGAATGCGAGCACCGCTGGCGAAGCGGTCACGATCACCGCTTTGGCGCGGACGGTGCCGCGATCGGTGACGCAGGCGACGCCGGGCACGTCCCACAGGATCTTGCGTACCGGCGTCGACAGTTCGACCGGCACGCCGGCGCCGAAACGCGCCACCAGCGCGCCAAGGCCCTCCTTGCTGAAGTAGTTCGGGTCGAGATCGGCGGCGGCCTGGAAGTCCAGGATCGAGATTTCGTCCTCGTCGGCGCCGAAATCCATCGGCCCGGCGAAGGTGGCGGCGGCGCGCGGCGCATGGCCTTTTGCCAACAGCGCCGAAAGACGATCGTCATCTCCGTCCTTCACTTCATGCCTGGCCAGCAGTTCGAACAGCTTGGCGTCGGCGGCCTTCATGTCGGCTTCTTCCGCTTCGCTCGCCTTGCGCTCGCGGTAGTAGAGATGATCGACATTCATGTCGTGATGATGCAACGTCCAGCCTGCCACTTGCGCTTCGGGAAAATAGGGATTGCGGTCGGCGGCATGCAGCCAGGCGCAGCCGATGTCGAAAGGCACGCCGAAATGCTGGTCGCTGGTCCAGGCTCGCCCGCCGATTCTGTCCATCGCTTCGAGCAGCGTGAAGGAAAGCCCCGCCGCCTGCAGGGTTTTGGCAGCGGCAAGACCCGCCGAGCCGGCGCCGATGATGACGACATCAACGTCTTGCATGCAGCCCCCTTGCCACAATAATCACTTGATCCTAGGCAAATTCCACGGCATTCGCCAGCATTGCAGCGGTGACAGTGACAAGTGCGCGTTTCGCTGGCAAGTTCGCAATTGGGACGTGATTCAGGCAACCAGGAGATCAACATGGCAATTCTTGCCAAGGGAAAGATGTTTGCAGCGGCCGCGATGGCGGTGCTTGCGCTGGCGACGGGCGCACAGGCAGCGGCCAGCTGCGGCAAGACCGGCGCCGGCTTCGAGGCCTGGAAGCAGGACTTTGCCGCGCAGGCCAGGTCGGAAGGTGTGGGCGCCAAGGGGCTGGCCGCTCTGGCCGGGGCGAACTACGCGACAAAGACCATCTCCGTCGACCGCGGCATTCACAAGGCCTTCAGCGGCTCGGTGGACGATTTCATGCGGCGGCGCGGCGGCGCGGCGATTATCTCCAAGGGCCGGTCGCTGAAAAAGTCGAATGCGGCGCTGTTCTCCAAGATCGAAGCGAATTACGGCGTGTCGCCGGGCGTGTTGCTGGCCATCTGGGGTATGGAAACCGGCTTCGGTTCGGCCATGGGCAACCAGAACACCGTCTCTGCCATTTTGACGCTTGCCTATGATTGCCGCCGCCCGGGGTTCTTCTACCCGCATGCGATCGCCGCCCTGAAGCTGGTCGATCGCGGGGCGCTGACAGCCTCGTCGGTCGGGGCCGCGCATGGCGAGATCGGACACACGCAGTTCCTGCCAGGAAACGTCCTGAAATATGGCGTCGGCGGCGGAAACCTGCGCGACAAGGGCACGGCGCTGGCTTCCACCGCCAACTTCCTCAAGGGCCATGGCTGGCGGGCAGGTGCGAGCGCGAGTGCGAATATGGGCGCGATTGCCGGCTGGAATTCCGCGAGCGTCTATCAGCAGGCCATCGCCCGCATTGCCACGGCGATCGACGGCGATTGACGGAACATGCACCGGGCAGAAGGCCCCGGCCATTTTTGACTTGATCGAAAACCCGGCGTGAATGCCGGGTTTTTATTTGATTTCGAGCGTGTAGGAGCAGCCGGCCAGGGTCTTGCCGGGATGGGACTCGACGGTCGAGACGTTGAGCTTGACGTCCGTGGAGAAGGTCAATCCTTCCGACTCTTCGGTGCTATGGACAACGACCTTTTCGCCAAGGAATTTTTGCGGCGTGGAAAAAACGGCCATGACGTCGAGTTCTTTTGCAAGCTCCGGCGCGGCAACGCCGTCGAGCACGGCCATCGGCCCCGCAGCGGTAAACACGATCGATCCTGTCTCGCGGTTGAACACGCGGATTTTGGCCGGCAGTTCGTATTGGCTGAGAAACGGATTGGCGGAGGCAACCTCCTTCCAGCCAAGCGTTTCAACGGCACCCGGTGCGCTGGACAGCCACAGGGCAAAGTCGTTGTAGGTCGGAACGTCCGCCCTGCACTCGATCAGCGCGGGAAGGTCAAGAGAGGCGGGGTCGAACTCCTGGCTGGCCGCCGGCGTCGCCAGAACAACCAGCGGCGCCAGGCAGCGACCGAAACCGCGCATCCGCCCTACTTGGCGCGGTTGCGCGCTGCCAGCGTTCTCAGCCGCAGTGCATTGAGGCGGATGAAGCCGGCGGCGTCCTTCTGGTCATAGGCGCCACGGTCGTCCTCGAAAGTGACCAGCGCATCGGAGTAAAGCGTCTTCTTCGACTTGCGGCCGGTGACCATGACGTTGCCCTTGTAGAGCTTGAGCCGCACCGTGCCCTCGACGTCTTCCTGGCTCTTGTCGATCATCGCCTGCAGCATCAGCCGTTCGGGCGCGAACCAGAAGCCGTTATAGATCAGCTCGGCGTAACGCGGCATGAACTCGTCCTTGAGGTGGGCCGCACCTCGGTCGAGCGTGATCGATTCGATGGCCCGGTGGGCGGCGATCAGGATGGTGCCGCCTGGCGTTTCGTAGACGCCGCGCGACTTCATGCCGACGAAGCGGTTCTCGACCAGATCGAGCCGGCCGATGCCATTGTCGCGGCCAAGATCGTTGAGCGCCGCCAGCATGGTTGCCGGCGACAATTTCTTGCCGTTGAGCGCGATCGGATCGCCCTTCAGGAACTCGATCTCGATCTCGGTGACCTTGTCCGGCGCGTCCATCGGCGAAACGGTGCGCTGATGAACGAATTCCGGCGGCTCCACCCACGGGTCTTCCAGCACCTTGCCCTCGGAGGACGAATGCAAGAGGTTGGCGTCGACCGAGAACGGTGCATCGCCCTTCTTGTCCTTCGGCACCGGGATCTGGTGCTGCTCGGCGAAATTCATCAGGTCGGTACGCGACTTGAACGTCCAGTCGCGCCACGGCGCGATGACCTTGATGTCGGGGTTCAGTGCGTAAGCCGAGAGCTCGAAGCGAACCTGATCGTTGCCCTTGCCGGTGGCGCCATGCGCGATCGCATCGGCGCCGGTTTCCCGCGCTATATCGACCAGATGCTTGGAGATCAGCGGCCGGGCGATCGAGGTGCCGAGCAGATAGGTGCCTTCATAGACGGTGTTGGCGCGGAACATCGGGAAGACGAAGTCGGCGACGAATTCCTCGCGCACATCGACGATACGGATGTCCTTGATGCCCATCATCTCGGCCTTGCGGCGCGCCGGTTCCAGCTCTTCACCCTGACCGAGATCGGCGGTGAAGGTGATGACCTCGGCGCCGAACTCGGTCTGCAGCCATTTCAGGATGATGGATGTGTCGAGACCGCCGGAATAGGAGAGCACGACTTTCTTGATGTCTTTGGTTTTGGACATTTTTACCCCGTCGGTGGCGGACGCCCCAGCCTGGGCGTCACGGATTTGTCGCAGCGCCTTTTAGCAGGAACGGCAGAGCGAGCAAGCACGCGTGCGTGCATGGCTTCTGGTCCAGCGTATGGCGGGAGCACGATGCCGGCAGCGGAAACAACCTGCTGCAATCAAAGGCTGCATTTGCCGGTGAGACTTAATCAAGTTTTCATGCCGTGCCGCTAACACTTACGACAAAGCCGCCTTGGGCACGTTCCGGGCGGCTTCTTGCCTGCCTTGTCGCGGGCTCCTCGGGCTTGGGCGACTCTCGATGCGCGTTATATCATGCATCGCCACGGAGCATAATCTGTGGCTTGTCCTCCTGGCGGCGCTGATGTGCGTCACCGGCTGTTGGGTGACGATCGGCCTCTTCGACCGTTCGAGGAAAACCACCGGCGTGCAGATGAAGGGCTGGCTGTTCCTGACCGCGGTCGCCGCCGGCTCGTCGATCTGGTGCACCCATTTCATCGCCATGCTGGCCTACCAGCCCGGCGCGCCGATCACCTTCGATCCGGTCCTGACCATGGCGTCCCTGGTCATCGCCATCGTCGGCACCGGGCTGGGCTTCACCCTCGCATCCGGCAAGAGCCGGCGGCTGGCCCCGGAATGGGGCGTCGTCGTCGTCGGCCTGGCGATCTCGGCCATGCACTACACCGGTATGATGGCCTATCACGTTGCCGGCATTGTCGAATGGGACGGCTCCTATGTCGTGGCCTCACTGGTCATCTCGGCGGTGTTCTCCGCCCTGGCCGTCGGCCATGCCGTACGCCGGCCATACGGCTGGTCGCATTATCTCGCCATCGGGCTGCTGGTGCTGGCGATCGTCGGCCTGCATTTCACGGCTATGGCCGCGGTGGCGGTGACGCCGCTGTCCTTCATCAGCACAGGCACCAATCCCGATATTCTGGTGGCAATGGCGGTCGCCGTCGCCGTGGTCGGCCTGATCGTCGCGGCCACCGGCTTCGCCAGCTACCTGATCGATGAGCGTGGCCGACTGGAGAGTTTCGAGCGGCTTCAGCATCTCGCCCTCAACGACGCCCTTACCGGCCTTCCCAACCGGGTCTCCTTCAACGACCGCCTCGACCATGAGATCGACCGGGCATGCGAGGGCGAGGACACGATGGCGGCGGTCATCGTCATCGATCTCGACCGCTTCAAGGAGATCAACGACCTCAGGGGACACGCGGCCGGCGACCAGGCTCTCAAGATCGTTGCCCGCAGGCTGGCGAAACTCACCGGCGAGGGCGAGTTCGTCGCACGGCTCGGCGGTGACGAGTTCGCCGCCATCAAGCGCTTCAAGGATCAGAAGGACCTGCTCGGCATGGTCTCGAGGCTGGAGAAATCCCTGTTCGAGCCGTTGCGGCTCGACGATTTCGAGATCGCCGCCGGCGCCAGCATCGGCGTCGCGGTCTATCCGCGCGACGGAGCCGATCGGGAAAGGTTGGTCAGCAACGCCGACCTTGCCATGTACCGGGCGAAGAACGACGTGACGCGAGCCGTCTGCTTCTACGAATCCGCCATGGACGAGACGGCGCGGGCGCGCCGCGCCTTGGCCACCGACCTTCGCCAGGCGATCGACCGCGGCGAGCTTTCGCTTCACTATCAGGTGCAGACCTCGGTCCCGACCGGCGCCACCTGCGGCTACGAAGCGCTGCTGCGCTGGACCCATCCCGTGCATGGCATGATCCCGCCCGCCGAATTCATCCCGATTGCCGAAGAGAACGGCTCGATCATGGCGATCGGCGAATGGGTGCTGCGGACCGTGTGCCGGCAGGCGGCCTCGTGGGGCAATGGCCACAAGATCGCGGTCAATTTGTCGCCGGTGCAGTTCGCCCATGCCGATCTCGCCAAGCTCGTCCATCAGATCCTGATCGAGACCGGGCTGTCGCCGAAACGGCTGGAGCTGGAGTTGACCGAATCGACGATCGTCGCCGACAAGGTGCGCACGCTGCATGTCCTGCGCCAGGTCAAGGCGCTTGGGGTGACGATCGCGATCGACGATTTCGGCACCGGCTATTCATCGCTCGATACGCTGCGCTCGTTTCCCTTCGACAAGATCAAGCTCGACCGCTCATTCATGGCCGATGTCGAGCGAAGCCCGCAGGCCAAGGCCATCATCCGGGCGGTGCTGACGCTGGGCCGCAGCCTCGACATTCCGGTGCTCGCCGAAGGCGTCGAGACACATGTCCAGCTCACCATCCTGCAGGTCGAAGGCTGCAATGAGGCGCAAGGCTATTTTCTCGGCCGGCCCAAGCCGATCGACCAGATCACCGGGGACACCGATGCCCGCAACGATCGACTCCTCGCGGAGGAGCCAGCGAGGATACGGCTGAGCAGGCAGGCATAGGACTGCCGCGGCCGGCGGCCAGCGAATGCCGTGCAGACGCCTGCTGGATCGAGATCGGATCGCTGCTGTGTCTGGCGTCGACATGGCGCATCCTGTATAGGCCTCCCAATTCCCCGGGGCCGCTCATGTCGTTCATTCCAGACACCACCACGCTGATCCAGTTCGCCATCGCCACGGTCATCCTGGCGATCACGCCGGGGCCGGACATGACCCTGTTCGTCTCGCGCACGCTGAGCCAGGGCCGTGCCACTGGCTTTGCCTCGATGGCCGGCGCGCTGTGCGGCACGCTGATCCACACCACGCTGGTGGTGGTCGGCGTCTCGGCGCTGATCGTCGCCTCGCCGATGGCATTCTTCGTGCTGAAGATCTTCGGCGCCGGCTATCTCGTCTTCCTGGCCTGGCAGGCAATCACCAGGGGCTCGGCCTTTTCGCCGGAGAAGAAGACGGGACCCGAGATTTCGCTGTTGCGCAGCTGGGCGGCGGGCCTCGGCGTCAATCTGCTCAACCCGAAGATCATCCTGTTCTTCATGACCTTCCTGCCGCAGTTCGTCTCCGCACATGATCCGAACGCACCGGGAAAGCTGTTTTTCCTGGGCACGATGTTCATCGTGCTGTCGGTCCCGGTGACGGTGCCGATGGTGCTGGCGGCGGAAAAGTTTTCGGCGGCGATGAAGGCAAGCCCGCGCGTTACGCGGGTGGTCGACTATCTCTTCGCCGGCGTGTTCTCCGCCTTCGCCCTCAAGATCCTGACGGCGCAGGCGAAGTAGGCGCCGTCATCCTGTCCGGCCATCCTCTTTTGATCCTGGTTCGCCTTGCCACCAGCTTGCGGCCCAGCGCCCGGCGCTGAGCCAGTAAAAGATACCACCGACCATGCCGCTGCCGATCACGGCCATGATGGCGCTGGTGTCCCTGACGGCGAAGGCGGTGTCACCGCTGTGGTCGGCAAGCCCGAGGAAAACACCGGCAACCACCGCGCCCGCCAGCGCATAGAACAGCCAGTCGCGCCGGCCCAGGATTTCGGCAAGCAGGATGACGACAGAGGCCGGCATCAGGGCGAAATAGGCGACGAACAGGGCGGCGAAGGGAATTGAGAAATACAGGGAAGCCGTCGCCGTCGGATGTGCATGCTCCGGCGTGTAGCCGAGCGATGCCAGGAACAGGATGTTGAGGAAGGCGCTCGCCGCCAGCGAGGCGACGGCATAGCCGAACAGGATGACGGTGAAACGGATGAGGTAGCCGACGAGACGCGCCATCAATCCCGGCCCAGATTCCGGCCCGTGCCGGACCTGCGTCCAGCCAGAAGCCAGTAGATCCAACCGGCGGCGATGCCGGCGGTGGCGAGAAAACCCAGAAAGCCCGGATTGAAGACAAAGCTGCTGGCCGAGCGCGGCATGGATACGCCAAAGGCAATGGACGTGATCGCACCAGTGGCGGCGAAGTAGAACCATCCTCGAAGTGAGAACCGTTCGGCGACAAAGAGCGCCGGGCCGACGATCAACAGCGCGCCGATCATTACGGTCAACACGGCGAGCGGGAACGAGCCAAGCCAGTCGAAGGCGAAAATGATCGACCAGTTGCCGTCTTCGATGCCTTCCAGAAGAGCGATCAGCAGCACCGGCACCAGGATCGAGGTCAGCACGGCGGCGACATAGCCGACTGCCATGATGGCGAGGCGTCTTAGCCAGGCGAAGGGGCGGTTCACGCCTCGCCGTGCCCCGCTATCATCATCGCTTCCAGAGCCAGCCGGTCGACCTTGCGCATGCGCTCGGAGTCGGATTTGAGCTGGCCGCAGGCGGCGAGGATGTCGCGGCCGCGCGGCGTGCGGATCGGCGAGGCATAGCCGGCATTGTTGATGTAGTCGGCGAATTTCTCGATCGTCTCCCAGTCCGAGCACTGGTAATTGGTGCCCGGCCACGGGTTGAACGGGATCAGGTTGATCTTGGCCGGAATGCCCTTGAGCAGCTTGATCAGTCCCTTGGCGTCCTCGATGGAATCGTTGACGTCCTTCAGCATCACATATTCGAAGGTGATGCGCTTGGCGTTCGACAGGCCGGGATAGGCGCGGCAGGCGGCGATCAGTTCCTTCAGCGGATACTTCTTGTTGATCGGGACAAGCAAGTCGCGCAGATCGTCATTGGTGGCATGCAGCGAGATTGCCAGCATGACGCCGATTTCCTCGCCGGTGCGGAAGATTTCCGGCACGACGCCGGAGGTCGACAGCGTGATGCGCCGCTTCGACAGGGACAGGCCGTCACCATCGGAAGCGATCAGCAGCGCCTTCTTCACCGCTTCGAAATTGTAAAGCGGCTCGCCCATGCCCATCATGACGATGTTGGACACTTTGCGGCCTTCGGCCGGCACGATGGCGCCGTCGGGCGTGTCGCGGTCAGGGAAATCGCCGAGCCGGTCGCGGGCGGTTAGCAGCTGGGCGAGGATCTCCTCGGCCGTCAGATTGCGCACCAGCTTCTGCGTGCCGGTGTGGCAGAACGAGCAGGTCAGCGTGCAGCCCACCTGCGAGGAGATGCACAGCGTGCCGCGACCCTCTTCGGGAATATAGACAGTCTCAATCTCGACGGGCCGGCCGGCGCCGCGCGGCGGAAAGCGGAACAGCCACTTTCGCGTGCCGTCGGCGGAAATCTGCTCCTCGACGATCTCGGGCCTGGCGACGGTGAAATGCTTGTCGAGCTCAGCACGCAGATCCTTGGAGATGTTGAACATGCCGGCGAAATCGGAGACGCCGCGCACATACATCCAGTGCCACAGCTGCTGGGCGCGCATTTTCGCCTGGCGCTCGGGCACAGCGCCTGATGCAACCAGAGTCTCGGCGAGTTCGATCCGCGTCAGGCCGATCAGCGACTGCTTTTCGGGCTGTGCCGAGCGGGCACGCAACGCGTCGCGGGCGCTGTCAGTGGTGAGATCGAATGAAAGGGTCATGGTTGCACTGATATAAGCGGTTTGCGGCCGATTTCACGCATCGTGCCGGAAAGGAAGCGCGGCGCATAGCACAGGTTGAGGGCAGAGTCATGCTCAGCTAGCTTTAAGATCTACGATCGCCTTGGAACGACGTCGGCACCGCCCCTCGTCATGGCGGGCATTTCTCTCCCGATAATGCCTGTCTTGCGGCGGCAGCGCGTTTGGCTGATGGCTTCCCCCACTCCGTCGCTGCTTCGCAGCGCCACCTCTCCCCACTCCGGAGGGAGAGGAAGGGAGCCAAGGCTGGCAAATTCGCGCCTTTCCTCTATCCCGTCGATCGGGGGAGAGGTGGCGAGCGAAGCTCGACGGAGTGGGGGTCGACCTTTCACCGAAGCGATGCTTCCGCCTGGCACTCAGGCGAGCGCCAACGACAGGTTTTTCCGGCGCTAGTTTAATAGACTGCCCAGCTGTGTTAGGCCGAAACATTCCCCGCTCGAGGACAGACATGGCCGGCACATCGCGAAAATATCCCATGCTGCGGCGTTCGCGCGCGATGTGGGGCTCACGGCGGGTCTGGCAGCCGCGCCTGGTGTTCTGGGCGGGGGCGCTTGGCATCGGTGTGATCAGCGTGCTGTTCGCGGTGCTGGCCGACAGGGCGCAGGAACTGTTTCAACTGATGACAGGAGATGCAGGCGGCTGGCGTTTCTATCTGCCGCTTGCCATTACGCCGTTGGGTTTCGTGCTGTGCGCCTGGCTTGCCCAAACCTTCTTTCCCGGTTCGCAAGGCAGCGGCATTCCGCAGGCGATCGCCGCCCGCCATCTGCGTGACGACGAGGACCGCAGCCACATCCTGTCCCTCAAACTGGTAGCCGGCAAAATCATGCTCACCATCGTCGGCCTGTTCTGCGGCGCCTCGATCGGCCGCGAGGGTCCGACCGTGCAGGTCGGCGCGTCGCTGATGCTGCAGGCGGCACGCTGGGGCGGCATGGTGCAGGCCCGGGGTCTGATCCTGGCCGGGTCGGCCGCCGGGATTGCCGCCGCCTTCAACACGCCGCTGGCCGGCATCGTCTTCGCCATCGAGGAGATGGGCCGCACCTATGAGGCGCGAACCAACGGGCTGGTGCTGACGGCGGTGATCCTGGCCGGTCTCGCTTCGCTCGGCCTGCTCGGCAACTACACCTATTTCGGCGTCGCCAGGGACACCATCTCGTTTGCTGCCGAATGGCCGCTGGTGCTTGCCTGCGGCATCATCGGCGGCGGGTTCGGCGCGCTGTTCTCGCTGCTGGCGTTGAAGGCGACGCGGCGGATCCGGCGCTGGAACACTGGGCAGCCTTTGCGGCGCGCCCTGATCGTGGCCGCAATCTGCGGGCTTGCGGTGGCGGTGATCGGCATCGCCTCGGGCGGGCTGACCTTCGGCACCGGTTACGTGCAGGCGCGGGGCGCCGTCGAAGGCACGCCGCTGCCGTGGTTCTTCTTCGCCGAAAAGTTCCTGGCGGGATTGCTGTCGATGATCTCGGGCATTCCGGGCGGTATCTTCGCGCCCTCGCTGGCTGTCGGCGCCGGCATCGGCAGTTCGCTCGGCCTCCTCTTTGGCGCGAGCACTGGGGTGGCGGCACTGCTCGGCATGGCCGGCTATTTCGCCGGTGTGGTGCAAGCGCCGATGACGGCCTTCGTCATCATCCTGGAGATGACCGGCAATCACGACAATGTCATCGCGCTGATGCTGGCCTCGATGCTGGGCTACGGCACGGCGCGCATGATCTCGCACGAGCCGCTCTATCACGCGCTATCGCGTGTCTTCATCGCCGAGGCGATTCGGCGCCGCCGGGCGGAGGCCGGGCCGGGGCAAGTATGAAAGAAAAAAAGGCCGGGCTTCGCGGCCCGGCCTTTCCCTCAAAAAAAGTAGCTTTGCCTATTTACACTTGGCGATCGATGTCAGCGCCGCCGAAATGCC
Source organism: Mesorhizobium sp. WSM1497 (assembly GCF_001672455.2). Taxonomy (NCBI): domain Bacteria; kingdom Pseudomonadati; phylum Pseudomonadota; class Alphaproteobacteria; order Hyphomicrobiales; family Phyllobacteriaceae; genus Mesorhizobium; species Mesorhizobium sp. WSM1497. The sequence goes on from NZ_CP021070.1 coordinate 1,023,310, forward strand.
CTTCAGAGAGAAGACATAGGAGGTGGGATTGCCGCGGCCGGACTTCGCCGTCACCTTCATGTCGGTGCCGGTCTTCATGGCGGCGATCAGTACCGGCTCCTCGGCGGCATTCTCCACCCAGGCCGATTTGCCGCGGGTGAACATCGAAAACGTCTTCTTGTCGATGGTCACGGTGGCCTTGGAGCCTTCCTGGAAATTGTAGCCGGCAATGAATTGCGGCTCGTAGGACACTTGCTGGCCGGGCCGCTGGCTGACGAAGAAGAACATATCGCCATGGTCGAGCGTGGGCGGCTGCTTGTCGGTCGGCACGGTCAGGACATAGCAGACCTTGCCGCCCGATGCCTGGTAGCTGTAGGTGCCCCAGGCATTGTGCTGGCCGATCTTGGTCGCCGACTGCGCCAGTGCCGGCGCTGCCACGGCCACCAGGGCCAGACTCGAAACTATCGCAATCAATCCGCGCATCGCTTTTCCCGTATTCCAAATGGTGCGGAGGCAGGCCGGCTCGGCGTCCTGCCCGTCGCTTCATTTTGATTTAATCTGGGTTACCAAACGGTGAATTTCCGAAGAGAAAAGGACCCTCACCCCGAGGAAACCGCCACCATACCCGCGCCGCCGCCCTGCGAGCGGGTGGCGCGACATCCCTTTGGCGACTTGGAGGCCACGAAAGCGGCAAGAGTTTGACTTTTTACGCTGTCGCCGAAAGCCGGCTTCAACGGCGTTCCGCGCGCGTGTTCAGCCCTTGTCGGCCATGGCGTCCCTGGCGGCCTGCCGGTGCGCAGTGGTGATGTGGGCACTGACGGCGGTGATCGCGGCGGTGAGCACAGCGATGTCGTCGGTGAAGCCAAGCCCGAAGACGAAGTCGGGGATGACATCCACCGGCAGCACGAAATAACCGAGCGCGGCCAGCAGAATGCCCTTGGCGCGCAGCGGCGTGTTCTTGTCCATGGCGCAATAATAGGCGGCCACGACCTCTTCCATGAAGGGGATCTGCCGCGCGGCCTTCTTGGCTGTGCGCCAGAATTTCTCGCGCACTTCGCTCTCGTCTGACGGCTTGCCGCCAAAGCCGAAGAAATCAAAACCGGATTGTTGCGCCATCAGTCTCTCCTTGCGGGGCTCATGCGCATCCGGCGCCTGCCCCGCGGGGGAAAATGTGGTGAAACCCGACCCCCGCTACAAGATGCCGATGCCGATTTGGGCCTGCCGAGGCGATACCAGGCCTCAGGCGCCGGCAAAACGGTTCATTTTCGTGGCCAGATCGATATCGAGCGCAGTGACGCCGCCGGCGTCGTGGGTGTTCAGCGTCACGTCAACGGTTTTGTAGACATTCGACCAGTCGGGATGATGATCCATCGCCTCGGCGGCAAGCGCGACGCGGGTCATGAAGGCGAAAGCCTCGGAGAAATTCGCGAAGGTGAATGTGCGCTTGATGGAGGCGCCGTCTTCCGCCAGCGCCCAGCCGTCGAGGCCCGTCAATGCGGCTTCAGCGGCTTGCCTGCCCAGTTTCTCTCTCGCCATGTCCCTATCCTGTGCTATTCGAAAACGACCCTCACCATAGCGACGGATCGATGAGCGCGAAGCCTATAAATTCCATTCTCTTCGTCTGCCTCGGCAACATCTGCCGGTCGCCGCTGGCGGAAGGTGTCTTCCGCGCCGTTTGGGCCGAGCGCGGGCCGGCCCGGGATATCCTGCTCGATTCGGCGGGAACCAGTGACTGGGAGGCCGGCTCTGCCCCCGATCGACGCGCGATCGCGGTCGCCATGCGGCACGGCGTCGACATTTCCGGGCAGAGGGCGCGCAAGGTCACGCCGCAGGACCTCCACCGCTTCGACCTGATCCTCGGCATGGACCGGTCGAATGTCGCCGACCTGAAGGCGCTGGCGCCGGCGGCCGTGCAGGACCGCATCCATCTGTTCCTGGAGTTCGCGCAGGGAAAGGCACGCGACGTGCCGGATCCTTATCATGACGAGGCAGAAGCCTTCGCTTCCGCCTATCGCATGATCCGCGAGGCGTCGGAGGCGCTGGCGACAAGGCTGGAGGCGCGGGCGTCCGTGCCTGACAGCGGCCAGGCTTCCTCGACGATGTAGGGTCCGCCGCCGACCGAATCGCGCGACGACATCAAAACGAAACGGCCGATGCGGAACGGCAGCGTCGAGAAATTGCCGCGCGCCGACAGATATTGGGCAACGTCCAGCGGGGTCGAATTGCGCAAGCGCGCCAGCGTCACATGCGGCATGAATTTGCGCGGGTCGGCCGGGATGCCGAGCCGCTGGCAGATGCGGTCGATCTCACCTTGAAGGGCGGCCAGATCGGGCGAGGCGGAAGCGCCCGCCCACACCGCATGCGGCTTCTTCTGGCCGAAAGCGCCGACGCCGGTCAGCGCCAGCGAGAAAGAAGGGCGGTGGACGCGGTCGAGCGCGTTGGCGATCTCGTCGGCGACATGGCCGGGAACATCGCCGATGAAGCGCAGCGTCAGATGGTAGTTTTCGACGTCGATCCAGCGGGCTCCCGGCAAGCCGCCCCGCAGCAGGGACAGCGAAAGGGCAGCGTCACGCGGAATTTCGAGGGCGGTGAAAAGACGCGGCATGAAGAGCCTCCCTTCCTCGAATCGAACTGTCACCCATAGCGAATCATCGATAGTCAAACGGAGCAAGAGGTTTGTTGGCCACAGTCCCTGTTAAAAGCTCGCCGGGCGGAAACAGTTCCAACCCGCTAGGAATCGCCCGGCACTGCCGCGATCACCTTCTCGACCGTGGGCAGGATGCGTTCGACCATTTGGTCGACGCCTCGTGCGCTCGGATGCAGGCCGTCCTCGAGCTGCATGCCGGGCTGGCCGGCGACGCCATCGAGAAAGAACGGGTAGAGCGCGACGTCGTATTTCTTCGCCAGGTCCGGGAAAATGGCGTCGAAGGCGCTCTGGTAGTCGGGACCGAGATTGGGTGCGGCGCGCATGCCGGCCAGAAGCACGGCAATCTTGCGCTGCTTCAGCTTGCTCAGCATCTCGTCGAGGTTCTTTTTGGTGATGTCGGGCGAGACGCCGCGCAGCATGTCGTTGGCGCCGAGTTCGAGGATGACCAGCTGCGTGCCGTCCGGCACCGACCAGTCAAGCCGCGCCAGGCCGCCGCTCGTCGTGTCGCCGGAGACGCCGGCATTGGCGACGGTCACGTCGTGGCCTTTGGCGCCAAGCGCTGCCTGCAGCCTGTCGGTAAAGCCCTGGTCGGGTCCAAGGCCATAGCCCGCCATCAGGCTGTCACCGAAGCCGACGATCTTGAACGGCTCGGCACGCGCCGACGACATGACGCCGCAAATGGCGAGGAAAACCACGAAGCCTACGGCAATACTGCGTTTGAAAGACATGCGGCAGGCCCCATATGAGCTAGAAATTCTTCAGTCGACGGCTTCCGGCAAGCAGAGCCTTCATTCCCCGATATAGGACGATTTCATTTTGACAGAAGCCGTCATCGCGCTGAAAGATGTGTCCCTGACCCTTGGCGAGGGCGCTTCATCGGTCCATGTGCTGAAGGGGGTGAGCCTCGACGTGGCGACCGGCGAGGCGACCGGCATCATCGGACCTTCGGGTTCCGGCAAGTCGACCTTGCTGATGGTCCTGGCAGGCCTGGAAAGGGTCGATTCGGGTACGGTCCGAATCGCCGGCGAGCTGCTGAACGGCAAAAGCGAGGACCAGATTGCATCGTTTCGTGGCCGAAACATTGGCATCGTGTTCCAGTCCTTCCATCTCATTCCCAACATGACGGCGCTCGAAAATGTCGCGGTGCCGCTGGAACTGGCGGGCCATGCCGATCCGTTCGCGGTGGCGGCGCGCGAGCTGGCGGCGGTTGGCCTCAGCGACCGCGTCACCCACTATCCCGGCGAATTGTCGGGCGGCGAGCAGCAGCGCGTGGCGATCGCCCGCGCATTGGCGCCGTCGCCGCGCATCCTGATCGCCGACGAGCCGACCGGCAATCTGGACCAGGCGACCGGGCGGCAGGTCGCTGACCTCTTGTTTGCGAAGGCGGCCGAGCGCGGCATGACGCTGGTGCTGGTCACGCATGATCCGGCGCTCGCGGCACGCTGTTCGCGCCAGGTTTCGATGCGCTCGGGCCGGATCGAGGTACCGGCGCCGGTCAAGGTGACGGCCTGATGCCGCTGTCCCGGACGTTGAGGCTCGCTGTCCGCTTTTCGCTGCGCGAGATGCGCGGCGGCCTGTCCGGTTTCCTGATCTTCCTCGCCTGCATTGCGCTCGGCGTCGCGGCCATCGGCGGCGTCAACTCGGTGGCGTGTTCGATCACCGCCGGTGTCGCCAATCAGGGCCAGACGCTGCTTGGCGGCGATCTTCGCTTCCAGATCAACCAGCGTGACGCCAGTCAGGCGGAGCACAGCTTCCTTGACGGGCTCGGCACGGTTTCGCGGACCGCCAGCATGCGTTCGATGGCGCGTCTGGCCGACGGATCCGACCAGGCGCTGGTCGAGGCCAAGGCGGTCGACCATGTCTATCCGCTCTATGGCACGCTGGAGACCGAGCCGGCGCTGTCGAAACAGGAACTGTTCGGCGAAGAGTTCGGCGTCTTCGGTGCGGCAGCGCCCGATCTTCTGTTCGAGCGGTTGCACGTCAAGCTTGGCGACCGGCTGAAGCTCGGCAATGCTACTTTCGAACTGCGCGCCAAGCTGGTCGCCGAACCGGATGCCGTGTCCGACGGTTTCGGCTTCGCGCCGAGGCTGATGATCTCGACCGAAGGGTTGGCGGCCACTGGACTGATCCAGCCGGGCAGCCTGGTCGAGAATGCCTACAAAATCCGGCTGCCGGCGGACGCCGACGAGGCGAGGCTCAAGGCCATCCAGGATCAGGCCGCCACGGATTTTCCGGAAGCCGGCTGGTCGATCCGCACGCGCAGCAACGCGGCGCCCGCGCTGTCGTCCAACATCGAACGCTTCTCGCAGTTCCTGACCCTGGTCGGGCTGACGGCGCTGGTGGTCGGCGGCGTCGGCGTCGCCAATGCGGTGCGCGCCTATCTCGACGGCAAGCGCGGCGTCATCGCCACCTTCAAGAGCCTGGGCGCTTCGGGCGGCTTCGTCTTTGCCGTCTATCTCGTGCAGATCCTGATCATAGCCGGATTGGGTATTGTGCTGGGCCTTGTGCTCGGCGCACTAATGCCCTTCGCGGCGAGCGCGGCCTTGCAATCCGTCATTCCGGTGCCGGCCGAAGGCGGCTTCTATCCCGGCGCGCTCGGCATGGCGGCGCTGTTCGGCCTGCTGGTGACGTTGGCTTTCGCGCTGCTGCCGCTCGGCCGCGCCCGCGACGTGCCGGCAACCGCGCTGTTTCGCGAAATGGGGCTGGAAGGCCGCGGCTTGCCGCGCCCCGCCTATGTCGCGGCGGCCATAGGCATCGCGCTGCTGCTTGCGGCGCTGGCCATTCTGTTCTCGGGCGACCAGCGCATCGCCTCGATCTTTGTCGGCGCTACCGTCTTCGCCTTCCTGGTGCTGCGCGCGGTCGGCGCACTGGTGCAATGGGCGGCCAGGAAAAGCCCGCGCGTGCGCTTCGTGGCGCTCAGGCTCGCCATCGGCAACATCCATCGGCCAGGCGCCCTGACGCCATCGGTGGTGCTGTCCCTGGGGCTCGGGCTGACGCTGCTGGTGACGCTGGCGCTGATCGACGGCAATCTCAGGCGACAGATCTCGGGCAGCCTGCCGGAACGAGCGCCGAACTTCTTCTTCGTCGACATCCAGAGCGCCGATGTCGCGTCCTTCTCAGCGCTGATCGGCAAGGAGGCGCCGCAGGGCGTGCTGGCCAAGGTGCCGATGCTGCGCGGCCGGGTGATGGCGCTGAACGGTGTCGATGTCGACAAGGTGAAGGTGCCGGCGGAAGGCGCCTGGGTGCTGAGGGGGGATCGCGGCCTGACCTATGACACCAGGCAGCCGGAGAACGCGACGCTGACCGAGGGCAGTTGGTGGCCCGAAAATTACAGCGGCGAACCGCTGGTTTCGTTTTCGGCGCAAGAAGGCAAGGAGATCGGGCTGAAGCTCGGCGACACCATCACCGTCAATGTGCTGGGCCGCAACGTCACGGCCAGGATCGCCAGTTTCCGCCAAGTCGAATGGGAGACGATGGGTATCAATTTCGTCATGGTCTTCTCGCCCAACACATTCGCGGGCGCCCCGCATGGCTGGATGGCGACGCTGACCGAAAAGAGTGCATCGACGGCCGACGACGCCCGCATCCTCAACGCCGTCACCCGCGCCTTCCCGGCGGTGACGACGGTGCGGGTCAAGGACGCGCTCGACATCGTCAACCGGCTGGTCGGGCAGCTCGGCACGGCGATCCGGGCGGCCGCTGGCGTGGCGCTGATCGCTTCGGTGCTGGTGCTGGCCGGCGCGCTTGCAGCCGGCAACCGGGCGCGCATCCATGATGCGGTGGTGTTGAAGACGCTGGGCGCGACACGCACGACGCTGATATCGGCCTTCTCGCTCGAATATATGCTGATCGGGCTGGCCACCGCCATTTTCGCGCTGGCGGCGGGCAGCGCAGCCGCCTGGTTCGTCGTCGCGCGCATCATGACTCTGCCGTCGCATTTCATGCCGGAGGTGGCGGTGGCAACCATTCTGTTTTCGCTGGTGATCACGGTCGGCATTGGTCTCGCCGGCACCTGGCGGGTGCTCGGCCACAAGGCAGCACCGGTGCTGCGCAACCTGTGACGACAGGCCCGGAACGGGCACCCTGGATTAAATCTTGGTAAGAAAGCCGTCCGAAAAGCCGAGGAATCGGCGCTTCGCCCTCTCACGAACCGTTACATCCGGTTACGGTCTTGTTCTTGACGCGAATAACCATCATATTTCGCCACAGGCATGCTGGAGCCCTGCCAGCGGCGCCTGGGTCCGGAAGGACCTGACACCGGACGGGGCAGAAGCAATAGAGGACTACAATGGCTGATCCCATTCGCAACTACCAGACGCGCGCCGTGCCCGGCGTCGGCGTCGGTGCCGACATCGATCAGGGCCTGCGCGCCTACATGATCAAGGTTTACAATCTGATGGGGCTTGGCCTCCTCATCACCGGTCTTGCCGCTGTCGGCACGATCATGCTGGCCACCACCACCGATCCGGCTTCGGCTGTCGCGACGCTGCCGAGCGGCGAGATGCTGACGTCCTTCGGCTACGCGATCTTCGGCTCGCCGCTGCGCTGGGTGGTGATGCTGGCGCCGCTGGCCGCCGTGCTGTTCCTGTCGTTCCGCGTCCAGTCGATGAGCGTTTCGGCGGCGCAGACGACGTTCTGGGTCTATGCCGGTCTCGTCGGCCTGTCGCTGTCTTCGATCTTCCTGGTCTACACCACGGCCAGCATTTCACAGACCTTCTTCGCCACGGCCGCCGCCTTCGGTGCGCTGTCGCTGTTCGGCTACACCACCAAGCGCGACCTGACGGCAATGGGCTCGTTCCTGATCATGGGCGTGTTCGGCATCATCATCGCGTCGGTGATCAACATCTTCCTGCAGTCGTCGGCGCTGTCGTTTGCCGTGTCGGCGATCGGCGTGCTGGTCTTCGCGGGCCTCACCGCCTATGACACGCAGAAGATCAAGGAGATGTATTTCGAGGGCGACAGTTCGGACGTCGCCGGCCGCAAGGCGATCATGGGCGCGCTGACGCTCTATCTCGACTTCATCAACCTGTTCATGTTCCTGTTGCAGTTCATGGGCGACCGTCGCTAGTTCAGCATGCTGGACCATCGAGTTCCAAAAGGGCGGCCCAACGGCCGCCCTTTTCTTTTGTGCCGGGCTTTGCTGTTATCGCGAGCAGAGAAATGGCACGCATAAATTATGAGCACTATTACGATTCGACCGGCGACAGCGGCCGACCTCGACAGCATCACGGATATCTACGCCGACGCGGTCGCCCAAGGCACGGCGAGCTATGAGCTGGAGCCGCCGAGCCGCGCGGAGATGGGTGTTCGATTCGACAGCCTGATGGCCGGCGGCTTTCCCTACCTTGTGGCGGAGAAGGACGGCGCGGTTCTCGGCTACGCCTATGCCGGTGCCTTCCGGCCACGCCCGGCCTATCGCTTCATTGTCGAGGACTCGGTCTATGTCGCGCCCGAGGCCAAGGGCCAGGGCGTCGGGCTCAAGCTGATGCAAAGCCTGATCGAGGCGGTGACGACGGCGGGCTTTCGCCAGATCATCGCGGTGATCGGCGATGGCCGTCCCGACAGCGCCTCGGTGCGGCTGCACGAAAAGCTCGGCTTTCGCCATTCGGGCCGCCTGGAAGGCTCCGGCTACAAGCACGGGCGCTGGCTGGACACGGTGTTCATGCAGCTGTCGCTGAATGGCGGGGCATCGGCGCCGCCCGATCCCGAATCGCTGCCGGAGCGGAAGTTTCGCCTTAGAGGGGACTGAAGAAGGAACTGACGAATTGCGGAATTGAAGAACTGAAGAATAAAAAGAAGCGGCGGCAACAGATGACGCCGAGGCCTTTTCTCAACTCATCAATTCTCCATTTCTTCAATTCCCCTGCTCTAATTCCCTGCTCAGGCTTCGACCAGCTTCAACTTGCTGTCGAACACACCGAGCACGCGGCCGAGTTCCTGGCCGCGTTTCAAGATGCGGCCGCCGGCGGCGATGACGGCAAAGGCGCCCTGCTTGCGGGCCAGTTTCGGATCCTTGACGATCTGGAACAGCGGCACTTCGCTGGTGCGGCGGAAGACGGAAAAGACAGCGCGGTCGGCGAGATGATCGATGGCGTAGTCGCGCCATTCATTGGCGGCGACCATGCGTCCGTAGAGCCTGAGGATCTGGTCCAGCTCGCGTCGATCGAACCGCACCGGCTGATCGAGACGTTCGCGTCGCGCCTCGTGCAGCGGGATTATTGCGGATGCGTCCCCATCCCCCGTCCCGCCACTGTCATCGGTCATGCCTCGATCCTTCAAAATGAATCTTTGCCAACCAAAGTTGGCGTGTTCGCGACTGAATTGCAAGGCCCGGCGAACCGAGCCCCGCGCCGCGCCGTTTCCGTCACGTCCAGTCACTTTTATGAAACGCCGTGTTGGAATTGGTGATGTTCCGCCACATTTCTGCCTTTTTTTATCCGCGCTCATGCCCCAATGTCCGACGAATTTACCGGCGTTGCCTGAGACGGTTCGGTCCGGCACCGGCTCGTAAACCCCAAGCCCCCCGCCCACGGGTCTGCGTCGGATCGAACCAACCTCGGCTCTTCTTCGGAAGAACCGGGAGCGACGATCCCAAAACCTAAATGACCGGCGTCAGAAGCAAGCTGACGTCGGTTTTTTATTGGCTGGTGATAGGTGAGCCTTCGCGCTACCGCGGCAGGGGTTTGAGCGCTCTCAAGGCTTGTGGATGAATGCGGCGCCGAGAATGGGACCGGGCATGCCGTCCTTGCCGACCGACTGCAGCAGCACGGCGCAGCCGCCCTTTTTGGCAATCTCGCTCATCGGCAGTTCGTAGCGCTGTGCCTTGCCATGCCACATGCCGGCGGTCTGGATGCCGGTGACGGCGTTCCAGTAGGTCATCTTGCGGCCGGTATTTTCGCCCTCGCCGACTTTGACCGTCTGCGGCGGGTCGAAATAGACGATGACGACATGGGCGTCGCTGGGGCCGTTGCCGGCATCGCCGGCGTCGATCATCACGCGATCGCTGGTGCGGCTGACCTTGACGGCGACGCGCATGCCTTCGCCGCTCTTGGCCATGCGGGCGAGCGCACCATCGACCTCGCCGCGGTTGGCGCCGTTGACATGGACGCGGCCATTGATGACGGCCTGCGGCGTATAGACGGAGCGGCTGCCGAAGGCGCGCATATAGTCGTATTGCCGCTCGGTGTTCTCCTTGCGGCCGAGCGTGTCCTGCCAGCCGAGATAGTCCCAGTAGTCGACGTGATAGGCGAGCGCGACGATGTCTTCCTTGGCGGCAAGTTCGGAGAACAGAGTATCGGCCGGCGGGCAGGAACTGCAGCCCTGGCTGGTGAACAGCTCGACCACGCCCAATGGCTTTTCGATCTGGACCCGGTCGGTCTGGGCGCGATCGGATTCGCCGGCATGCCCGGCGCCGGCAGACGCCGAGAAGGCCAGCGCAAGAGCTGCCAGCCACAATGATTTTCGCGAGGCCATGGCCATTCCGATTCCCGCCGGTGATGCCGGCTTTATCTTGATTGCTGAAATATGTGGCAGAACCGGAAGTCAACGGGAAGTCACGTTGCGGTGAAATTTTGCCGTTGCAGCCGACCGCAACCGCGCAATAGGAAGGATCTGCGCTTCAGGATAGAAACCGATTCGGGCGGCAATCGCGATGTGGCAAACGTTTTTGGCGCCGGTCGACCTCTATTGCGAGCGGACCGGCCCGGAATTCTGGTCCGAACCGGTCAACGCCCTGACCAACTTCGCCTTCATCGCCGCCGGCCTGTGGGGCGTGCGCGAGGTGCGAAGGCTGGGCACCGGCGCCTTCGCCGAGGTGCTGGCCTGGTGGGTGGTGGCGATCGGCATCGGCTCGACGATCTTCCATACTTTTGCCACCAAGGGCACGGTCTGGGCCGACGTGCTGCCGATCGCCGGCTTCACGCTGGCCTACACGCTGTTCAATCTGCGTCGCTTCCTCGGCATGCGATGGGGCAAAGCCATCGCCATCTTCATCGCCTTCTATGTGATTGCCGGGGCGATAACCGTTGCCGTGCCGGACTGGTTGCGCCAGGCGTCGAACGGCACGACGGGCTATCTGCCGCCGTTCCTGGCGCTCGCCTTCTTCGGCGCGCTGGTGGCCGCCAGCGGCAATCGCGCCGGCTGGTACAATCTGGCCGGGTCGGCGATCTTCGTGGTGTCCGTCGTCTGCCGGATGATCGACCCGCTGGTCTGCGGCGGCTTCCCGCTCGGCACGCACTTCCTCTGGCACATCCTCAACGGGCTGATGCTGGGTGTGTTGTTGGCCGCCGCGGCGCGGTTTGGGGCGCCGAAGGTAGGGCAGTAGGGCAGTAGGGCAGTAGGGCAGTAGGGCAGTAGGGCAGTAGGGCAGTAGGGCAGTAGGGCAGTAGGGCAGTAGGGTGCTCTATTCCCTATTCCCTTACTGCCTTATTCCCTTACTAAGCTGCCAGATCGCGCAGCACGTATTGCAGGATGCCGCCGTTCTTGAAGTAGTCGAGCTCATCCAGCGTATCGATGCGGCAGATGATCGGCACGTTCTTCACCGTGCCGTCGCCATAGGTGATTTTGGCGATCATCGTCTGGCGCGGCTTGATGGTGCTCAGTCCGTCGATCTCGACCAGCTCGTCTCCCTTGAGGTTGAGCGATGCCCATGAGGTGCCTTCCTCGAAGACGAAGGGGATGACGCCCATGCCGACCAGGTTCGAGCGATGGATGCGCTCGAAAGACTGGGCGATGACCGCGCGGACACCGAGCAGATTGGTTCCCTTGGCCGCCCAGTCGCGCGACGAGCCGTTGCCGTATTCGACGCCGGCGAAGACGACCAGCGGCACGCCTTCCCTTTTGTACTCCATCGCCGCGTCGTAGATCGATTCTTCTTCCTTCGACGGGTAGTGGATGGTGTAGCCGCCCTCGCGGCCGTTCTCGCCCAGCATGTGGTTGCGGATGCGGATGTTGGCGAAGGTGCCGCGCATCATCACCTCGTGATTGCCGCGCCGCGTGCCGTACTGGTTGAAGTCGGCGACGCCGACGCCGTGGTCGGTGAGGTATTTGCCGGCCGGCGACGCTGCCTTGATCGATCCGGCCGGCGAAATGTGGTCGGTGGTGATCTTGTCGCCGAACAGGCCGAGCACGCGGGCGCCCTTGATGTCGCCGATCTTGCCGAAACCTGATGTCATGCCGGCGAAATAGGGCGGGTTCTGCACATAGGTCGAGTTGTCGTCCCAGGCATAGGTCTGGCCTTCCGGCGCCTTGACGTTCTGCCAGTACTCGTCGCCCTTGAAGACGTCGGCATATTTGCGGGCGAACAGCTCGCGGGTGACGTTCTTTTCGATGAACTCCTGGATCTCGGCCGAGCTTGGCCAGATGTCCTTGAGGTAGACCGGCTCGCCGTTCTTGTCCTCGCCGAGCGGCTCTGTCGTGAGGTCCTTGGTGACAGTTCCGGCCAGCGCATGCGCGACGACCAGCGGCGGCGAGGCCAGATAGTTGGCCTGCACGTCGGGCGAGACACGGCCTTCGAAGTTGCGATTGCCGGACAGGACCGCGGCAGCGATCAGGCCCTTGTCGTTGATGGTTTTGGAGATCGGCGCCGGCAGCGGGCCGGAATTGCCGATGCAGGTGGTGCAGCCGAAGCCGACCAGGTTGAAGCCGATCTGGTCGAGCTCCTTCTGCAGGCCGGATTTCTCCAGATATTCGGCGACCACCTGGCTGCCGGGAGCCAGCGAGGTCTTCACCCACGGCTTCTGCTTCAAACCGAGCCGGTTGGCATTGCGGGCCAAAAGACCGGCGCCGATCAGCACGCTCGGGTTCGAGGTGTTGGTGCAGGAGGTGATGGCGGCAATGACGACATCGCCGTGACCGAGATCATGGTCGGTGCCTTCGACGGCATAGCGCTTGGAGATTTCGGCCGCCTTCTTGTATTCGGTCTCCATCGCCTTGGCGAAGCCTTCCGGAATGCCTTCCAGGGCGACGCGGCCTTCAGGCCGCTTGGGGCCGGCCATCGACGGCACGACGGAACCAAGTTCGAGCTCGAGCAGATCAGTGAAGACAGGGTCGGCCGAGCCGGTTTCACGCCACAGGCCCTGCGCCTTGGCATAGGCCTCGACCAGCGCGATGCGGTCCTCGCTGCGGCCGGACATTGTGAGATAGCGGATGGTTTCCGAGTCGACTGGGAAGAAGCCGCAGGTGGCGCCATATTCGGGGGCCATGTTGCCGATGGTGGCGCGGTCGGCCAGCGTCATGTTGGAGAGGCCCGGGCCGAAGAACTCGACGAACTTGCCGACGACCCCCTTCTTGCGCAGCATCTGGGTGACGGTGAGCACGAGGTCGGTGGCGGTGACGCCCTCTTTCAGCTTGCCGGTGAGGCGGAAGCCGATGACTTCCGGCAGCAGCATGGAGACCGGCTGGCCGAGCATGGCCGCCTCGGCCTCGATGCCACCGACGCCCCAGCCGAGCACGCCCAGGCCGTTGATCATGGTGGTGTGCGAATCGGTGCCGACGCAGGTGTCGGGATAGGCTGTGGTTTCGCCGTCCTCGGTGTTGGTCCACACCACCTGGCCGAGATATTCGAGGTTGACCTGATGGCAGATGCCGGTGCCAGGCGGCACGACGCGGAAGTTGCGGAACGCCTGCTGGCCCCATTTCAGGAATTTGTAGCGCTCCTCGTTGCGCTCATATTCCAGCTCGACATTGCGGGCGAAGGCCATCGGCGTGCCGAATTCGTCGACGATGACGGAATGGTCGATGACGAGGTCGACCGGCACCAGCGGATTGATCTTCTGCGGATCGCCGCCGAGCGAAGCCATGGCGTCGCGCATTGCGGCAAGGTCGACCACGGCCGGAACGCCGGTGAAATCCTGCATCAGCACGCGGGCCGGGCGATAGGCGATCTCGACGCCGGCGGTGCCCTTGTCGGTCAGCCAGCCGGCCACCGCCTGGATCGATTCCTTGGTGACGGAGCGGCCGTCTTCGTTGCGCAGCAGGTTTTCCAGCAGCACCTTCATCGAATAGGGCAGTTGCGAGATGCCGGTAAGGCCGTTCTTTTCGGCCTCGATGAGATCGAAATAGGCATATTCAGCGCCGCCTGCGGTCAGCGTGCGGCGGCAATTGAAACTGTCGAGGGATTTTGACACGTGCGATCCTTGTCTGTTCAGCCTGAAAGGGAACGGACGCCGATGGCATGCAATCACGCGCAAAGGTGCGGGTACGGCCATTTCCGCTGTCCGTTCCCAAGCAACCCGAGCCGTTCAAGGCGGCGCGTGCGCTGGTTCGGCGCTAATTCTGTTCCCGTGCCGACCGCTGGCACGGATGCACCGCATATAGAGAATTTTCTGGAATAGTTCTAGACAGTTGGAAAGCAATTTTGTGCGATGCGGCAGCGGCCGCGACACATGGTTTCAGGGCAGGCGAGGAATGCGGCTGATCGCCGAAAATCTGGGCGGCGAGCGAGGCGGCGACGCGGTGTTTTCCGGCATCGGCTTTGCCTTGGAGGAGTGTCAGGCGCTTATCGTCACCGGGCCGAACGGATCGGGCAAGTCGACCTTGCTGCGGATCATCGCCGGGCTGCTGCCGGCGGCGGAAGGCAGCGTGAGGATTGAGGGCATCATGAAGGTTGAAGACGGGGGCGAAGCGTTTCGGTCTGTTGCCTCGGCCTGTCACTATCTCGGCCACCAGAACGCAATGAAGCCGGCGCTCAGCGTGGCGGAGAATTTGCGCTTTTGGCGAGACTTCCATGGCGACGGACAGTTCGGCGTCGAAGAGGCGCTGGAAACGGTCGGGCTCGGCGGCATCGGCCACCTGCCGTTCGGCTATCTATCGACCGGGCAGCGGCGCCGCGCGGCGATCGCGAAACTGCTGGTCAGCCACCGGCCATTGTGGCTGCTGGATGAGCCGACGGCTGGGTTGGACAAGGCGGCGGAGGCGCGGTTTGGGGGGTTGATGGCGAGGCATTGCGCGGATGGCGGGATGATTGTCGCGGCGACGCATCTGCCGCTCGGGATCGAGGGGATGGAGTTGAGGATGGGGGAAGCCGGTTGATGGTGTCTGGGCGAAAGCATCTCAAACCATGCTAGCGCTCTTCCTGCGCGACATCCGCCTCAACATTCGTGCCGGCGGCGGAGCGCTGACCGGGGTCATCTTCTTCCTCGCCGTCATCGTCACCATCCCGTTCGGGGTCGGGCCGGACCTGAAGCTGCTGGCCCGCATCGGACCGGCCATCCTGTGGATCGGCGCGCTGTTGTCCTGCCTGCTCGGGCTCGACCGGTTGTTCCAGGCCGATCGCGAGGACGGTTCGCTCGATCTCCTGGTGCTCGGCAACGATCGCCACATGCTGGCCTTGACGGTGCTGGTGAAATGCCTGGCGCATTGGGCGGGCAGCGTGCTGCCGCTGGTCATTGCGGCTCCCTTGCTCGGCCTGTTCATGAACATGGAGCCGCTCGGCATCGGCGCCACGGCGCTGACGCTGCTGGTCGGCACGCCGGCCATCACGTTCATCGGCGCCGCCGGTGCGGCGGTGGCGGTGGCGCTGCCGCGTGGCGGGCTGCTGATCTCGGTGCTGGTGCTGCCACTGACCATCCCGGTGCTGATCTTCGGCGTTTCGGCAAGCTATGGGGCGACTGCCAATCCCGACCCGTTTCTGCAGCCCTTCCTCATTCTTGCCGCGCTGACCCTGTTTCTTGGCGTGCTGGGTCCGGTCTCGGCGGCGCTGGCGCTGCGCCATGGCACGGATTGACGCAGCGTATGACTGCGGCTCGGCGACCGATTGCGAAGCCGACGGAGCGAGGCTAAGGAAAAGCATGTCTAGACTGGGCGACATGATCGGCTTGGAAGGCCCCACTTCAGCGGGACCTGCCGCATGAGTGCGCATGCACTCTACGTGACCGCCGCCTATGGCATCACTGCCGTGGTGCTGGCCGGATTGATCGGCTGGATCCTGCTCGACCAGCGGGCGCGCAAGCGTGAGCTTGCCGAACTGGAGGCGTCCGGCGTGAGGCGTCGCTCCGACAAGGTCGCCAAGCCATGAGCACCGAAACGGAAACGCCGCCGCCCAGTCGTCGCCTGTTCGTGCTTCTGCCGCTGCTGATCTTCCTCGGCCTGGCCGGACTGTTCCTGTCGCAGCTGCTGTCGGGGCGCGATGCTTCGGAAGTGCCGTCGGCCCTGATCGGCCTGCCTGCGCCGCAAACCAGCCTGCCGGCGCTGGAGGGCTCAAACCTGCCGGGGCTCGATTCGAAAACCTTCGCCGGCAAGGTCACATTGGTCAACGTCTTCGCGTCGTGGTGCGCGCCATGCCGCGAAGAGCACCCGGTGCTTCTGGCGTTGTCGCAGGATAAGCGTTTCACCATGGCAGCGCTGAACTACAAGGACCGGCCCGAAAACGCACGCCGGTTCCTCGGCGATCTCGGCAATCCGTTCCAGGCGATAGGGGTCGACGAAGCGGGCCGCGCGGCGATCGACTGGGGCGTCTACGGCGTGCCGGAAACCTTCGTCATCGGCAAGGACGGCAAGATCGCCTACAAACATGTCGGCCCGCTGACGCCCGAGACGGTGCAGGCGTTGCTGTTGCCGCAGATCGACAAGGCACTGGCGGCGCATTGATATTCAGGTGATGCCGGCCTGCAAACAGCGGCTTCCTGCGCTTCCGGTGCTCGCGTACCAAAAGTACGCTCCGCTCCGGTTCTCGGAAACCACCGTTTTCGACTCGGCCTGACCTGAATCTCAACGCACCTTGGCGGCGCGTCTTATCGGGCTTGAGATCAGCCGTAGATCTGCCTGTGGATCTGGTAGAGCATTTCCGAGCGGTCGGCGCGCATGTCGGCCAGATCGCGGCTGGAAAAGCTGTCGATTTCGGCGACAAGGCGGTTGTAGTGCTTGCGCTTGGCAATGCTGTTGCGAGCGCGAGTCATGAGACTGTCGAGGATCATAGCAAGGTTCCTTTTGGCGCCGCATTTCGGCGGCGGTTTCTTCCTCCCTTGATCGATACGAAGCATGACATAGTAATGGTGCATTGCAAAAAGAAGATGTTGCAATGCACCATTGCGCTGGACGCATAGCCGGTTAATGCGGCGCTAACGTCATGCGCAGAGCCGGCAAGCGATCTTTTGTGGGACACTGTGCGTACCCACATTGCCTTCTGTCCCTCCGGCTGGCTTGATCCCTGTCATTGATGCCGGGAGGAAAGCATGGCGGCCGCAGACTATTATGAAATTCTCGATCCGCGCTTCGCGCGCCTGTTCAACGGCAACGCGCAGGTGGAGAAGCTGTTCACCGGATGCCAATGGGCTGAGGGGCCGGCCTGGTTCGCCGCCGGCCGCTATGTCGTCTGGTCCGACATCCCCAACAATCGCATGCTGCGTTATGACGAAACCGACGGCAGTGTCAGCGTCTTCCGGCAGCCGTCCGGCAACTCGAACGGCAACACCGTCGACCGGCAGGGCCGGCTGATCACCTGCGAGCATTCGGGCCGCCGCGTCAGCCGCACCGAGTTCGACGGCTCGGTCACCACGATCGCGGCCAAATGGAAAGGCAAGCGGCTGAATTCGCCCAACGACGCGGTGGTGAAATCCGACGGTTCCATCTGGTTCACCGATCCAAGCTACGGCATCGATACGGATTATGAGGGCGACAGGGCTGAGAGCGAAATCGGCGCCTGCCACGTCTACCGGGTCGATCCCGGCACCGGCGAGGTCGAAGCCGTCATCACCGACATGGTCAGGCCTAACGGCCTCGCCTTCTCGCTGGACGAGAGCAAGCTTTATGTCGTCGATACCGGCCGCACGCATGGCGCGCAGAATCCGGCGCATATGCGGGTGTTCAATGTCGGCAAGGGCGGCAAGAAAGTCTCCGGCGAAAAAGTCTTCGCCGACTGCACCGCCGGCCTGTTCGACGGCTTCAGGCTCGACGAGGACGGCCGCATCTGGACCAGTGCCGCCGACGGCATCCATTGCTACGATCCGGACGGCACGCTGATCGGCAAGGTCAAGGTGCCGGAAGTCACCGCCAATTGCGTGTTCGGCGGCAACAAGCTGAATTGCCTTTACATCGCCGGCACCACGTCGCTCTACATGGTGCGGCTGATGGTCAACGGCGCCAAGACATACTGAGACTTGAACACTGGCGGCCGTTCGACGGTTTCATCGAAGCGGGTCGTGAGCACGAACATCCCCGGGAGGACAAGAAATGCCATTCGTCAACATCCGCATCGTCAAGGAAGTGATCGCCGCCGATCCGGCGGGCAAAAAGGCGGATATCGCCAAGAAGGTCACCGCGGCCATCATGGACGCCACCGGGCTGAGCAACGACGATGTCTGGGTGGTTTTTGAAGAGGTCAACGCCCGCGATTGGTACGTGGGGAAGACCGATGTGGAGACGCTGCGAAAGGGGTAGTGCGCGATCTTTCCTTCTCCCCTTGTTGTGGGAGGTGGATCGGCGCGCAGCGCCGAGACGGTTGAGGGGTGGGTGACGGATTGCCGTCGGTGCCAAGCTGGAACATCCCTCATCCGACCTCGCTTCGCGAGGCCACCACCCTGGGGCGAGCAACGGGTCTCGCCCCGTCCTTCAGACCCACAAGGGGAGAAGGAAGAGAGGCTGCCGCTCAACGCGAGCGGATAAACTCCGCGAAGGCATTCAGTGCATCATGCATCGCCTGCCGGTTCGCCGGCGCCGCCAGGATGCCCGCCACCTCCGGCGGCTTCCTGCCGAGCAGGGCGATCTCCAGCACATCGTCGTAAAGCGCGAACGACATGGTGCGCATGATCTCGGCCAATGCGGCGCGGGCGAACAGCGAGCGCGGCGAGGCGTGTACCAGCATGGCGGGCTTGGCGACGGCGGCATCGCGCGAGACCAGCCAGTCGAGCGCGTTCTTCAGCCCGCCCGGCACGCCATGGGCATATTCCGGACAGGAGACGATCAGGCCGTCGGCTCGACTGACGGCATCGATCAGCTTGGAGGCTTCGAGCGGCGTCCGCTCGCCTTCATCGTCGGGATTGAAGATCGGCAAACGGCCAAGCCCGTCATGGACGGTGACGCGGCAGCCGGACGGCGCTTCGCGCGCCAGTGCGGCGATCAGCGCCGAATTTGTGGAGGCCGCGCGCAGGCTGCCGGAAATGGCAAGGATGTTCAGCAAGGTATGGAATCGGTCCAGACGCGAATCGCGTCCGCAAAAACTACCACATCGTCTTCTTGTATTCCTCGTCGAGCCAGCGGTCGGTCGCCTCGGCGGAATCGGCAACCGCCAGCTGATCGCGCATGATCTGGCCGAGCGTCGGCAGCGTCGCGCGGTCGTACCAGGTTTCCGGCTTCCACAAATCCGAGCGCATGAAGGCTTTTGCGCAGTGCATGTAGGCCGCCTTGACGCTGACCACGACAACGCTTTGCGGCTCCCTGCCGTCGACGGCGAGGCGCTCGCGCAAATTTGCGTCGACGGTGATGCGGGCGTCGCCGTTGACGCGCAGCGTCTCGTTCATGCCGGGGATGAGGAAGAGCAGCCCGACCGGGGGATTGACGAGGATGTTTTCCAGCGTGTCGAGCCGGTTGTTGCCGGGCCGGTCGGGAATGGCGATGGTGGTGTCGTCCAGAACGGTGGCAAAGCCCGGTTTGTCGCCCTTCGGCGTCACGTCGGCATTGCCGGCACCGTCGGACGAGCCAATCAGCACGAATGGGCTCTTGCCGATGAAGGAGCGGCAATGGCCGTCAAGTTTTTTCAGCTCCTTGCGGATAGAACCGTCGGTCGGCCGTGGCGTCTTGTAGATCGTCCTCAACTGGTCGCGCGTGGTGACGAATTCCATGGCCCTTTCCCCTTATTTGCAGGCTCTATTTCCCGGCCTTCTCTTCTTTGCCGGTCTTGTCGTCCAGCGAATGGCGCAGGATCAGCGGCATCTGGCTGAAGGTGAACAGAAGCGTGATCGGCATGATGCCCCAGACCTTGAAAGTAACCCAGGCGTCGGTGGAAAAATTGCGCCACACCACCTCATTGACGATGGCCAGGAACAGGAAGAACAGGCCCCAGCGGAAGGTCAGCTTGCGCCAGCCTTCAGCGTCGAGGCTGAAGGCTGAATCGAAGACATAGCCAAGCAGCGACTTGCCGAAGTACAGGCCGCCGAGCAGCACCCCGCCGAACAGCGTGTTGACGATGGTGGGCTTCATCTTGATGAAGATGTCGTCCTGCAGATAGAGCGTCAGCGCGCCGAAAATGAAGACGACGACGCCCGACACCATCGGCATGATCGGCAAGGTGCGGGTGAGCAGCCACGAGGCGATCAGCGCGATTGCCGTGGCGGCCATGAACAGGCCGGTGGCGACGAAGATCGGCCCGCCGAACTCGGCCAGAACAGGGAATTTCTGCACCAGCCATCCGCTGCGCGCATTGGCGAAGAAGAACACCATCAACGGACCCAGCTCCAGCACCAGCTTGAGCAGCGGATTGACGCCTTCCTTCTTCTGCTTCTGCGGGTCCGACGGATCGCGTTCGAGAATGGGTGGGTTCATGGAATCTCTTTCTTGCGCATGATCTGATCCAAAAAGTCTGCACCTTTTTGGGACATGCTTGTTAAGCTACTCCAGCGATCGCCCTGGCGAATTCGCTTGCCGAGAAAGGTTCGAGGTCGTCGACCTGTTCGCCGACGCCGATGAAATAGACCGGCAATTTGTGCTTTGCCGCGATCGCCACCAGAATACCGCCGCGCGCCGTGCCGTCCAGCTTGGTCATCACCAGGCCGTTGACGCCGGCGATATTGCGGAAGATCTCGACCTGGTTGAGCGCGTTCTGGCCGGTGGTGGCGTCGACCGTCTGCAGCACGGTGTGCGGCGCTTCCGGATCGAGCTTGCCGAGCACGCGGACGATCTTTTCGAGCTCGGCCATCAGTTCGGTCTTGTTCTGCAGTCGGCCGGCGGTGTCGATGATCAGCACGTCGGAGCCGGCCTCTTTCGCCCGCTCAAATGCATCATAGGCAAGGCCGGCGGCATCGGCGCCGAGCTTGGAGGCGATGACCGGCGATTTCGTCCGCTCGCCCCAGATCTTCAGCTGTTCGATCGCGGCGGCGCGAAAGGTGTCGCCGGCGGCGAGCATGACCGACAGGCCGCCATCGGTCAGCTTGGCGGCGAGCTTGCCGATGGTGGTGGTCTTGCCGGTGCCGTTGACGCCAACCACCAGGATGACATGCGGCTTGTGCGAGAGGTCGAGCTCCAGCGGCATGGCGACATGGGTCAGCACTTTTTCCACCTCGGCCGCCATGATGGCGCGGACCTCGGTGTCGGAAACGTCCTTGCCGTAGCGGCTGGCGGCCAGCGCGTCGGTAACGCGCAAGGCCGTCTCCATGCCGAGATCGGCGCGGATCAGCACATCCTCCAGGTCCTGCAAAGTCTCTTCGTCCAGCTTGCGCTTGGTGAAGACGCCGGCAATGTTGCCGGTCAGTTCCTTGGACGAGCGGGCAAGCCCGTCCTTCATGCGCTGGAACCAGGAGCGCCTCGGTGCCGGCTCCGGCGCCTTTTGCGGCTCGGCCTTCTGCTCGACCTTCTTGGTGACGGTCACCTTGCCGGGGGCGGCTTTCGGCTCCGGCGCGGGTGGTGGAAGAGGCTGCGGCTCGGGCGCAATTTCCGCAATGACCGGCTGCGATTCGATCGGCGCAGGCTGGCGAATGGGAGGTGCGATTTCGGCGGCGGGTGCTTCGGGCGTCGGCGCTGAAACTTCTTCCTTCTCCCCGTCGCTATACGGGGAGAAGGTGCCGGCAGGCGGATGAGGGGCGGCGCCGGCCTTTGAAGACGGCTGAAGAGGGGACGGCGCCGGTGTGGGCACCTCGATCGGCGCTGGTGTTTCTGCCGGAACCTCGGCCGGCGTCGGCACTTCGACCGGGGCCGGCTCCGGCCGCTTTTCCGGGCGTGACGGGACGATCTCCGGTTCGGCCGGCGCCGGCGCTGGGACTTCTTGCGGCTGCCGTTCGGGCGTGGGTTCGGGAGTCGCAGGGGTGAGCGGAACTTCCTCGGGCGCCGGCGGCTCTGGAGTCTCTGGCGCGGGCGCCGGTTCTTCTTTCGGCGCGGGCTCCGGCAGAGGTTCCGGCTCGGAGGGAACAGTCGGCTCCGGTGCTGGCGGGATGGTCGGCTCCGGCGCGGGCACCGGTTCCTCGACAGGCGCCGGTTCCGGCGCAGGAATTACCTCCGGCTCGACCGTCGGCGTCGTTTCTGCCTCGGGCCGCGGCTCGTCGCGCTTCAAGAACTCCGGGACGACCTGTTCGGCCGCCGGCTTCAGCGCATCGAGTGCTTCCCATTTGATCGGCGGTAGCGGGGCGGTCTCGTCGATCCGTTCGTCGACCACCTCTTTCTTGCCGAACGAAAATATCTTCTTGAAAAAACCAGCCATGCTTTGCGTTTCTCAGGCGGCGCGGGCGGCAAGCGGCGCCGCGATCAGCCTGGTACCATCGTGGCCCGATATATCGGCCTCGACGATCTCACCCGGTGCGCCCGTGCCGAGTGCGGCAAGCGTAAAACCCTCGGTGCGGCCAAGGCCGTCTCGCTCGATCAGGATCGACTGACGCGTACCGGTGAGCAACGACAGATGCCTGACATAGGCAACTTCACCGGCGGCGCGCAGCCGGGCGGCGCGCTGCTTGACCACCTCGCGGCGGAGCTGCGGCATGCGCGCGGCAGGCGTGCCTTCGCGTGGGCTGAAGGGGAAAACGTGGAGATGGGTCAGGCCACACTCCTCGACAATTTTCTCCGAGTTCTCGAACATTTCGTCGGTCTCGGTCGGGAAGCCGGCGATGATGTCGGCGCCAAAGACGATACCGGGGCGCAGTTTGCGCACATCCTCGCAGAAGCGGATCGACTGATCGCGCAGATGCCTTCGCTTCATGCGCTTCAGGATCATGTCGTCGCCCGACTGCAGCGACAGATGCAGATGCGGCATCAACCGGGGCTCGGTGGCGATGGCGTCGAGCAAATCGTCGTCGGCCTCGATCGAATCGATCGACGACAGCCGCAGGCGCTTAACATCGGGCACCTGTTTCAGGATGGTCTTCACCAGTTTGCCGAGCTTCGGCGCGCCCGGCAGGTCGGCGCCGAATGAAGTCATGTCGACGCCGGTCAGAACGATCTCGGCATAGCCGTTGCCGGCGAGCCGCTTGACCTGCTCGACCACGGCGCCCATCGGCACCGAGCGCGAATTGCCGCGGCCGTAGGGAATGATGCAGAAGGTGCAGCGGTGGTCGCAGCCGTTCTGCACCTGGACGAAGGCGCGTGCGCGGCCCTCGATGGCGTCGACCATGTGACCCGCGGTCTCGCGCACGGAAAAAATGTCGTTGACGCGCGCCTTCTCGGTGTCGTTGACGCCGAAATCCGGCAGCGCGCGGTAGGAATTCGCGTTCAGCTTCTCTTCATTGCCAAGCACGAGATCGACCTCGTCCATGGCGGCGAATTTTTCAGGCTCGGTCTGCGCAGCGCAGCCGGTGACGATGATGCGGGCTCGCGGGTTGTCGCGGCGCGCCTTGCGGATCGCCTGCTTGGCCTGGCGCACGGCTTCGCCTGTCACGGCGCAGGTGTTGAAGATCACGGCGCCACCTTCCAACGCGCCGAGGCCCGCACTTTCAGCCTCGCGCCGCATCACCTGCGATTCATAGGTGTTGAGCCGGCAGCCGAGGGTGACGACATCGATCCCCGGGGACACCGGGCTCTTGGGCAGAGCGGACATCAGGCCGCGCTTTCAGTGTCGCGGGCCCATGTCCCGATCGACGGGTCGAAGTTGCCGGAAAATTCCCATTCGGCGGCGCCGGTCAGGACCACGTGGTCATCGTCGCGCCATTCGACATGCAGCGTGCCGCCGCCTGGCGTCAACAGACTGACGCTGCGGCCGGTCCGATTGGTGCGAGCCGCGGCCACCACGGCCGCGCAGGAGGCCGAACCGCAGGCCTTGGTCAGGCCGGCGCCGCGTTCCCAGGTGCGGATGATCATGGTTTCGGGCGAAGTAACCTGAGCGATGGTTATGTTGGCGCGCTCGGGGAACATCGGGTGGTTCTCGAGCAGCGGACCGAAGCGGTCGAGCTCGTAGGACCAGACGTCGTTGTCGACCCAGAAGATCGCGTGCGGGTTGCCCATCGAAACGACCGAGGGTGAATGCAGCACGGGGGCGTCGATCGGGCCGATCTGCAGCTCGATCATGCGGGTGTCGCGGAATTCCTCGGCCAGCGGGATATCCTGCCAGCCGAAGCGCGGCGTGCCCATGTCGACCGAGATCGAACCGTCGGCGTGTTCGCGCGCATTGAGGATGCCCGCCACGGTCTCGAAGGTGAAGATCTTCTGGCCGGTCTCGGCGGCGAGCGCCTGGACGACGCAGCGCATGCCATTGCCGCAGGCCTGCGCACCGGTTCCATCGGAATTCAGAATGTCGATGAAAAAGGCGGTGCCAGACGTCCTGGCGTCATGGATCGCCATGATCTGGTCGAAGCTGGTCGCGGCATCGGCGTTCAGCGCAACCGCCGCCGCCGCCGTCACCCGATCGGCACGGCCACGCATATCGGCAACGATGATCTCGTTGCCGATGCCGTTCATCTTGGCGAAAGGGGCAGTGCTGGCCATTGCTCCGAAAAATTCCGTGTCCGTTTGGCGCTATATGGCGGAAACGGGCAGGAATTACCAGTGCGCAGCCGCTTGGTCTCGGCGAAAGCGCCGGACTTACGTGACGGCGAAAATGCCCAGCACCACCAGCAGGAAGATGATCAGAACGATGCCGATAAGGATACGCGCACCGGTGGCCGCGGCACCTGCCAGTGCCGGCATGCCGAGCAAGCTCGCCGCCGCGGCGACGATCAGGAGAATGATAATCCATTTGAGCATGACAATGCCTCGCAAACCGGCAAATATTTCAACCAC
The DNA here is from genome assembly GCF_001672455.2 of Mesorhizobium sp. WSM1497. Classification (NCBI taxonomy): domain Bacteria; kingdom Pseudomonadati; phylum Pseudomonadota; class Alphaproteobacteria; order Hyphomicrobiales; family Phyllobacteriaceae; genus Mesorhizobium; species Mesorhizobium sp. WSM1497. The sequence continues at coordinate 1,047,782 of NZ_CP021070.1, forward strand.
ATGAAAACGCGGTTGCAGCGCTGGGGTTCCGTCGAACCGATGCGGATCAGGGCGCTATGTGCTCCGGCACATCCCAGACCTCGCCCGGCCGCAAGGCGCGAAAGCGCTCGCGTGGGATGCCTCGATCGTCAAGCGCCTCGGTCAATTTGCGCGCCGGCTCGTCGATCGGCTCGTCGGTGAGCTGGAAGGTGCCCCAGTGACAGCCGGCGGCATGGGCGGCGTTGCACAGCGTCATGCCTTGCACGGCTTCCCAGGGATTCTGGTGCTGCGGCGCCATGAACCAGCGCGGCTCATAGGCGCCGATCGGCAGGATGGCGAAGCGGAAACCGCCATGTTTCTCGGCCATCAGCCGGTAGTTGATGCCATCGTGGAAGCCGGTATCGCCGGCGAAATAGAGCTTGCCGTCAGGCGTTTCGACGACAAAGCCGGCCCAGAGCGCCATGCGCCGGTCGCGGGCGCCACGCGCCGACCAGTGATGCACCGGCTCGACATGAACGGCGGCGCCGTCGCCGATCTCGACCCTGTCGCCCCAGTCATGCGCCGACAGCCGCATGCCGGGCACGGCGGCTTCGATGATGGCGTCGTTGCCGAGCGGAGTGAGCACCAGCGGGTCGTGGCCGGCCTTCAGCCGCTTCAACGTGGCGAGGTCGAGATGGTCGTAGTGGTTGTGGCTGACCAGCACGAGGTCGATCGGCGGCAGGTCGGCAAAGGCGATGCCTGGCGCATTGATGCGTTTTGGTCCGGCGAAGGAAAGCGGCGAGGCGCGCAACGACCATACCGGATCGGTAAGGATGTTCAGACTGGCCGTCTGGACCAGCAAGGTGGAATGGCCAACCATCGTCACTTCCAGCGCGGCGCCCTCGACCCTTGTCGCCGGCTTTGCCTGCGGAAAGGGGCTTGCATCGCTCGCCGGCCATTTCGAGCGCTGGCCATTCAACTGCCATTTCAGCAGGTCGGCGAAACGGCCGGGTGGCTGGCCGTCGGGATTGAAGAACAATGCGCCGTCGAAATGGTCGCTGGGCGGGCCGCTATAATAGCGATTGGCGGCTGTCTTTCTCGCGGCCAATTTTGCGGCTCCGGCAGGTGTTTCGTTTTCCAGACATAGGCGCTAAGACGGCTCGCGCAAGCGTCCAACCGTCGAATGTCGGCGCTGCACTGCTTTGACCGGATCCCCAGGCGACGCGCGACAAGCGGTCAGCCGCCGCGATTGCGATAAATTTGCAACAATTCTTGCTGCAAACTGTATTTTAACCATATCGGGTTGAAATTTCGCCACCTTCTCCATCTTGGTGGGGGTGAGATTGTGCGGACGGCTTCCCCCCAGCCGGATCCGACGGAGGTTGGAATGACTTTTTCGAAAACCGGTCTGGTGGCCGTATCGCTGGCGGCGCTCGTTGCGAGCGGCTGTTCGACCTCGCGTTTCTCCTCGATGGATGACCAGCAGCCGGCACCGCTGGAGGCCGCGCCCGCCGGCAAGGTGACGGCGAACCAACTGCCGCCGCCAGCATCGCCCGGCACCACCGACCCGTCTCAATTCCCGACCGCTCCTGCGAACACGCAGGTCGCCGCGCTGCCTTCGGATGGTTCGGCGCCGGCCGGCGCTTCGGACGTGACTGCCGCCAGCGTCGCCGGTGTCTGGAACGCCAGCGTTGCGGGCCAGAGCTGCAAGGTGGCGACACCGCAGACCAAATTCGGCGCCGGCTTCCGCGCTGGGCCGCTGCATTGCCCGGCGCCGATGGACGGCGTCAAGTCGTGGAACGTCGCCGGCAAGCAGCTGACGCTCTATGACGAGAGTGGCGGTGCGCTGGCGCGGCTCTATTCCTCGGGCGGCTCGAAATTCGACGGCCAGACTTCCAACGGCCAGCCGATTTCGCTTACAAGGTAGGCTAATGCATGTCGCCCAAAAGTGGCCGCGGTTTTGGGAAAACAAAGATCTAAAGCGGGTCGTCTGAATCCGTTCAGACACGACCGCTTTAGTCCTCCGAATGCGTGTCGCGCAGAAGTGACCCCGATTTCGGGACAGCGACATGCATAAACAAATGACGTGACCGATGCATCTGCGTGACGGCCTCCAGACCCATGCGACCGTCAGGCAGCGCTACGAGCATCTGGTGGAAACCGGTACGATCGACCGCGATCCGGCGCAGGAACGGATCGTTGCGGCGCTCGACCGGCTGACCGATGAGATCTCGGCCAAGCGGCTGGCGCATAAGTCGAGCGCGCTGGGCTGGCTGTTCGCCCGCAAGCGCGAGACGCATGAGGCCGTCAAAGGCCTTTACATCCATGGCGGCGTCGGTCGCGGCAAGACCATGCTGATGGACATTTTCTTCGAGTTGCTGCCGGTGCGGCGCAAGCGCCGCGTCCACTTCAACGACTTCATGGCGGACGTGCAGGACCGTATCCAGAAGCACCGGCAGGCGCGCAAGAACGGCGACGTCAAGGAGGACGATCCGATCCCGCCGGTGGCCAAGGCCCTTGCCGAGCAAGCCTGGGTGCTGTGCTTCGACGAGTTCTCGGTCACCGACATCGCCGACGCGATGATCCTGTCCAGGTTGTTTTCGGCGCTGTTTGCCAGCGGTGTGGTGCTGGTCGCCACCTCGAATGTGGCGCCGGAAAACCTCTACAGCGACGGGCTGAACCGTCAGCTTTTCCTGCCCTTCATCGGCATACTGGAGCGGCACACACAGGTGCTGGCGCTCGATGCCGACAAGGACTACCGGCTGGAAAAGCTCGCCCGGACACCGGTCTATGTCACTCCGGCCGATGCGGCGGCGGACCAGCTACTCGACGAGGCCTGGCAAGCCATGACGCACAACGCGCCGGCCGCCGAGACATCGATTGCCCTCAAAGGGCGGCAGGTGATCGTGCCGCGTGCGGCAGGCGATGCGGCGCGGTTCTCCTTCGCCGATCTCTGCGAAAAGCCGCTTGGCGCGCGCGATTTCCTGGCGATCGCCGGGCGCTTCTCAACCATTTTCATCGACCACGTCCCGGTGCTCGGCGAAGGCAAGCGCAACGAGGCCAAACGCTTCATCCTTCTGATCGACACGCTCTACGACCATCATGTGCGGCTGGTGGTGAGCGCCGAAGCGCCGCCGCAAGCGCTTTATGCCGCCAAGCGCGGCGTGGAGGTCTTCGAGTTCGAGCGCACCGCATCGCGGCTGATCGAGATGCAAAGCCGCGACTGGCTGGAGGATTGGGCGGAGCGGCAGAAAGGGAAGCCGGCGCCAGAGGCACAGCAGGCGCAGGCCTGAATTTCCAGGGAATGCGTCGGTAGCGATCCTTTGCCCCCCCTCTGTCATGCCAACGTCTACAACTCGAACCTCCTCGGCCACCCGCATCACAAGGGCGTCATTACCCGCATTCAGCCTTACGATTTCCATCTTCGTCGGTTATTTCCTCCCAAGCCGGCTTACAAACTTTGACGTTTACGTAAATCCCAAATGATCTAACCGATTGAAAACACTGACGCCAAAATAATCGTTTGAATTTTTTCCGTGCCGGGGCTATTGGGTGCGGCGAAAATTCGCGGTTCCCCGCAGCATTCCGGCCTCTTCTTCGACGCCACCATCAAGTCACCAGAGATTTGAGACGTCGTCACCGACAAAGGGAAAACATCCTCACATGGCACGCAACAAGATAGCGCTTATCGGCTCTGGCATGATCGGCGGCACGCTCGCTCACATGATCGGCCTCAAGGACCTCGGCGACGTGGTGCTGTTCGATATTGCCGAAGGTATCCCGCAGGGCAAGGGGCTCGATATCGCGCAGTCGTCGCCGGTCGATGGCTTCGACTCCAGGCTCACCGGCATCAACGACTATGCCGGCATCGAAGGCGCCGACGTCTGCATCGTCACCGCCGGCGTGCCGCGCAAGCCCGGCATGAGCCGCGACGACCTTTTGGGCATCAACCTCAAGGTCATGGAGCAGGTCGGCGCCGGGCTGAAGAAGTATGCGCCGAAGGCTTTCGTCATCTGCATCACAAACCCGCTCGACGCCATGGTCTGGGCGCTGCAGAAATTCTCAGGCCTGCCCAACAGCCACGTCGTCGGCATGGCCGGCGTGCTCGACAGCGCGCGCTTCCGCTATTTCCTGGCCGAGGAATTCAAGGTCTCGGTCGAGGACGTCACCGCCTTCGTGCTCGGCGGCCACGGCGATTCCATGGTGCCGATGATCCGCTACTCGACGGTATCGGGCATTCCGCTGCCCGACCTCATCAAGATGGGCTGGACCTCGAAGGAGAAGCTCGACCAGATCGTGCAGCGCACCCGCGACGGCGGCGCCGAGATCGTCGGCCTGCTCAAGACCGGCTCGGCCTATTACGCGCCGGCCGCTTCGGCGATCTCGATGGCCGAAGCCTATCTCAAGGACAAGAAGCGCGTGCTGCCCTGCGCGGCGTATCTCTCCGGCCAGTATGGCGTCAAGAATACCTATGTCGGCGTTCCCGTGGTCATCGGCGCCGGCGGCGTCGAGCGCATCATCGAGATCGAGCTCAACAAGAGCGAGCAGAAGATGTTCGACTCCTCCGTGGCGACGGTGCAGGGCCTGACCGAGGCCTGCGTCAAGATCGCGCCGCAACTCGCCTCCAAATGAATCTCCAGTAAGTGAACCCCCAGTCGATCCGGAGACCATCCAGATGAACATCCATGAGTATCAGGGCAAGGCACTGCTGAAGAGCTTCGGCGCGCCGGTGGCCGAAGGCGTGCCGGTGTTCAAGGCGAGCGAAGCGGAAGCCGCCGCCAAGGCGCTGCCGGGCCCGCTCTATGTGGTGAAGAGCCAGATCCATGCCGGCGGCCGCGGCAAGGGCAAATTCACCGAGCTCGGCCCGGACGCCAAGGGCGGCGTGCGGCTGGTGAAATCGGTGGCCGATGTCGTCGCCAACGCCAACGAGATGCTGGGCAACACTCTGGTGACCAAGCAGACCGGCCCGGCCGGCAAGCAGGTCAACCGCCTCTATATCGAAGACGGCGCCGACATCGAACGCGAGCTCTATCTGTCGATCCTGGTCGACCGTTCGGTCGGCCGCATTGCCTTCGTCGTCTCGACCGAGGGCGGCATGGACATCGAGGCGGTCGCGCATGACACGCCGGAAAAGATCATCACCGTCGCCATCGACCCGGAAAAAGGTGTCACTTCAGCCGACCTGAAGGCGCTCAACGGCGCGCTCAAGCTCGACGGCGATGCGGCCAAGGACGGCGATACGCTGTTCCCGATCCTCTACAAGGCCTTCGTCGAGAAGGACATGAGCCTGCTCGAGGTCAATCCGCTGATCGTCATGAAGAACGGCCGGCTGCGCGTGCTCGACGCAAAAGTGTCGTTCGACAACAACGCGCTGTTCCGTCACCCCGACGTGCTCGAACTGCGCGACACCACCGAAGAGGACGAGAAGGAAATCGAGGCGTCGAAATACGACCTCGCCTATGTCGCGCTCGACGGCAATATCGGCTGCATGGTCAACGGCGCCGGCCTTGCCATGGCGACGATGGACATCATCAAGCTCTATGGCGCCGAACCCGCCAACTTCCTCGATGTCGGCGGCGGTGCGTCCAAGGAAAAAGTGACGGCGGCGTTCAAGATCATCACCAGGGATCCGGCGGTCAAGGGCATCCTGATCAACATCTTCGGCGGCATCATGAAGTGCGACATCATTGCCGAGGGTGTCATTGCCGCGGTCAAGGAAGTCGGCCTGGAAGTGCCGCTGGTGGTGCGCCTGGAAGGCACCAATGCCGAGCTGGGCAAGAAGATCATCAACGACAGCGGCCTGAACGTGGTGTCGGCCGACGATCTCGACGATGCAGCCAAGAAGATCGTGGCGGCGGTGAAGGGCTGATCTGGTGCCTCCGCATAAGATAAACCTGGTCGAGGCTGCGGATCAAAAGATCAAGAAGGTCTTCGATCCGCATATCGCCGGCGACGTCAACGACAGCCAGGCGAAGGTCGCCAAGTTCGGCGAGGTCTTCGATTGGCACGCGCATGACAATGAGGACGAAGCCTTCCTCGTGCTGCGTGGGCGTATTGCCATCGATTTCCGCGACGGCCCGGTCGAACTCGGCGAGGGCGATTTCATCGTCGTGCCGCGCGGCGTCGAACACCGGCCGCGCTCGCTCACCGTTGAGCCCGTGGTGCTGATGTTCGAGCCGGCAACGACGCTCAACACCGGCAACGCCAAGAGCGACCTCACCGTCGCCGACTTGAAGCGGCTCTGACCATGTTTTCCTCGATCAACGGTTTTTAGAAAAGGGCTCCCATGTCCATCCTCGTCGACAAGAACACCAAGGTGCTGGTGCAGGGCCTGACCGGCAAGACCGGCACGTTCCACACCGAACAGGCGCTGGCCTATCACGGCACGAAAATGGTCGGCGGCATCCATCCCAAGAAGGGTGGCGAGACGTGGACCGGCGCGAAGGGCGAAAGCCTGCCGATCTTCGCCACCGTCGCCGAGGGCAAGGAAAAGACCGGTGCCAATGCGTCCGTCGTCTATGTGCCGCCGGCAGGCGCCGCCGAAGCCATCCTCGAAGCGATCGAGGCCGAGATCCCGCTGATCATCTGCATCACCGAAGGCATACCGGTGATGGACATGATCAGGGTCAAGGCCAGGCTCGACCGTTCGACCTCGCGGCTGATCGGCCCGAACTGCCCGGGCGTGCTGACGCCCAACGAATGCAAGATCGGCATCATGCCCGGAAACATCTTCCGCAAGGGCTCGGTCGGCGTTGTTTCGCGGTCGGGAACGCTTACCTATGAGGCAGTGTTCCAGACCACCAATGTCGGCCTCGGCCAGACCACCGCCGTCGGCATTGGCGGCGACCCCGTCAAAGGCACCGAGTTCATCGACATGCTCGAGATGTTCCTCGCCGACGAGGAGACCAAGTCGATCATCATGATCGGCGAGATCGGCGGTTCGGCCGAGGAAGACGCCGCGCAGTTCCTCAAGGACGAAGCCAAGCGTGGCCGCAAGAAGCCGATGGCCGGCTTCATCGCCGGGCGCACGGCGCCGGCCGGCCGCACCATGGGCCACGCCGGCGCGGTCATCTCCGGCGGCAAGGGCGGCGCCGAAGACAAGATCGCGGCGATGGAATCGGCCGGGATAAAAGTTTCGCCGTCGCCGGCAAGGCTGGGCACGACCTTGGTCGAAGCGATCAAAGGGTAAGGGAATAGGGGAGTAAGGGAGTAGGGCAGTAGGGAAAATAGCAGCGGCAAAAAGCCCTGCTCCCCTATTCCCTTATTCCCCTACTCCCCTCCAAAAACAGGAGACGGAGCCGGGCTCCGCGGACAAAAATGGCAAGACAAGATCAGGCCAACGACCAATTTTCTCTCACCTCTTTCCTCTATGGCGGCAATGCCGATTACATCGACGCGCTTTACGCCGCCTATGAGGACGATCCAGCCTCGGTCAATCCCGAATGGCAGGAGTTCTTCGCCGGGCTGAAAGACGATTCCGGCGATGTGCGCAGGAACGCCAAGGGCGCCTCCTGGGCCAAGCCCTCCTGGCCGCTGCAGGCCAATGGCGAATTGGTGTCGGCGCTCGACGGCAATTGGGGCATCGTCGAGAAGACGATCGAAAAGAAGGTCAAGGACAAGGCGGTCACCAATGGCGTCGTCCTGTCCGACGCCGACGTGCACCAGGCGACGCGCGATTCGGTGCGCGCCATCATGATGATCCGCGCCTACCGCATGCGCGGCCATCTGCACGCCAATCTCGATCCGCTCGGCATCGCCAAGCCGCTCGAGGACTACAACGAGCTGTCGCCGGAAAACTACGGCTTCACCGAAGCCGATTACGACCGGCCGATCTTCCTCGACAATGTGCTGGGGCTTGAATTCGGCAGCATCCGGCAGATGCTGGAAATCCTGACCCGCACCTATTGCTCCACGCTCGGCGTCGAGTTCATGCATATTTCCGACCCTGAGGAAAAGGCCTGGATCCAGGCGCGCATCGAGGGTGCCGACAAGGAGATCACCTTCACCGCCGCCGGCAAGAAGGCGATCCTGCAGAAGCTGGTCGAGGCTGAAGGCTTCGAGCAGTTCATCGACGTCAAGTACAAGGGCACCAAGCGCTTCGGCCTCGATGGCAGTGAGGCGCTGATCCCGGCGCTGGAGCAGATCGTCAAGCGCGGCGGCCAGCTCGGCATGAAGGAAATCGTGCTCGGCATGGCGCATCGCGGCCGGCTGAACGTGCTCTCCCAGGTGATGGCCAAGCCCCACCGCGCCATCTTCCACGAGTTCAAGGGCGGCTCTGCGGCACCCGATGAGGTCGAAGGCTCGGGCGACGTCAAGTACCATCTAGGCGCCTCGTCGGACCGCGAATTCGACGGCAACAAGGTGCATCTGTCCTTGACCGCCAACCCCTCGCATCTGGAAATCGTCGATCCGGTGGTGATGGGCAAGGCGCGCGCCAAGCAGGATTATCTGTTCGGCCGCAGCCGCGAGGAAATCGTGCCGCTGGAAGAGCGCGCCAAGGTGCTGCCGCTCTTGCTGCATGGCGATGCCGCCTTCGCCGGTCAGGGCGTGATCGCCGAGATCCTCGGCCTGTCCGGCCTGCGCGGCCACCGCGTCGCTGGCACGCTGCATTTCATCATCAACAACCAGATTGGTTTCACCACCAACCCGCGCTTTTCGCGCTCCTCGCCCTATCCGTCCGACGTCGCCAAGATGATCGAAGCACCGATCTTCCACGTCAATGGCGACGACCCGGAAGCCGTGGTGCACGCCACCAAGGTGGCGATCGAGTTTCGCATGAAGTTCTTCAAGCCTGTTGTGGTCGATATGTTCTGCTATCGCCGCTTCGGCCACAATGAGGGCGACGAACCGGCCTTCACCCAGCCGATCATGTACCGCAACATCCGCAACCACAAGACGACGGTGCAGATCTATGGCGACCGGCTGATCGCCGAGGGTCACCTCACCCAGGCCGAGCTCGACCAGTTGAAAGCCGACTGGCGGGCGCATCTGGAATCCGAATGGGAAGTCGGCCAGCACTACAAGCCCAACAAGGCTGACTGGCTCGACGGCGCCTGGTCGGGCCTGCGCACTGCCGACAACCAGGACGAACAGCGGCGCGGCAAGACCGCCGTGCCGGTCAAGACACTGAAGGAAATCGGCAGGAAGCTGACCGAGGTGCCGAAGGACTTCGAGGCGCACAAGACGATCATCCGCTTCCTCGAAAACCGCCGCCAGGCGATCGAGTCCGGCGAAGGCATCGACTGGTCGACGGCCGAGGCGCTGGCCTTCGGCGCCATCCTGCTCGACGGCAATCCGATCCGCCTGTCGGGGCAGGATTCCGAACGCGGCACCTTCTCGCAGCGCCATTCCGTGCTCTACGACCAGCGCGACGAGACCCGCTACATCCCGCTCAACAATCTGTCGGCGGCTCAGGCCGGCTATGAAGTCATCAACTCGATGCTGTCGGAAGAGGCGGTTCTGGGCTTCGAATACGGCTATAGCCTGGCCGAGCCCAAGGCGCTGACCTTGTGGGAAGCGCAGTTCGGCGACTTCGCCAACGGCGCCCAGGTGGTGTTCGACCAGTTCATCTCGTCAGGCGAACGCAAGTGGCTCAGAATGTCGGGCCTCGTCTGCCTGTTGCCGCATGGCTATGAAGGCCAGGGTCCGGAACATTCCTCGGCCCGGCTCGAACGCTTCCTGCAGCTTTGCGCCGAAGACAACATGCAAGTCGCCAACTGCACCACGCCGGCCAACTACTTCCACATATTGCGCCGGCAGCTGAAGCGCGACTTCCGCAAGCCGCTGATTCTGATGACGCCGAAGTCGCTGCTGCGCCACAAGCGGGCGGTGTCGACGCTGCCGGAAATTTCGGGCGAAAGCTCGTTCCACCGGTTGCTGTGGGACGATGCGCAGCTGCTTTCCGGACAAGCGATCAAGCTGGTCAAGGATTCCAAGATCCGCCGCGTCGTGCTGTGTTCGGGCAAGGTCTATTACGACCTCTATGAGGAGCGCGAAAAGCGCGGCATCAACGACATCTATCTGCTGCGCGTCGAGCAGCTTTACCCGTTCCCGGCCAAGGCGCTGATCACCGAACTGTCGCGGTTCCGCAATGCCGAGATGGTGTGGTGCCAGGAGGAGCCCAAGAACATGGGCGCCTGGTCGTTCATCGACCCGTATCTGGAATGGGTGCTGGCGCATATCGACGCCAAGCATCAGCGGGTGCGCTACACCGGCCGTCCGGCCGCCGCCTCGCCGGCGACCGGACTGATGTCGAAGCATCTCGCCCAGCTCGCCGCCTTGCTCGAAGACGCGCTTGGTGAATAGAGAAGATCTGGGCGAACAACAGAACCGAAAGAAAACGGACAGGCACAATGGCTACCGAAATCCGCGTTCCCACTCTCGGCGAATCCGTCACTGAAGCGACCGTCGGCAAATGGTTCAAGAAGGTTGGCGATACAATCGCCGCCGATGAACCGCTGGTCGAGCTCGAGACCGACAAGGTGACGGTGGAGGTGCCTGCCGCCGCCGCCGGCACGCTGGGTGAGATCACCGTCAAGGAAGGCGAGACGGTCGGCGTCGGCGCGCTGCTGGGGTCGATTTCGGCAGGCGGCGCGGCTCCCGCCACGAAGCCGCAAGCGGTGTCGCAGGCCTCGTCGCCGGATGCGGCATCGACCGGCAAGCAGGCCGCGGCCGAGACCGCCAAGATCGCCGGCGATGCCGGCCCGGTCGAGCCGCGCACCATGCCACCGGCACCGGCCGCGGCGAAACTGATCGCCGAAAGCAATCTCTCGGTCGACCAGATCTCCGGTTCGGGAAAGCGCGGCCAGGTGCTGAAAGGTGACGTGCTCGACGCCATCTCCAAGGGCGCGCCGTCGCAGCCGGCCGAGACACCGAAAGCAGCACCGGCACCGGTTGCCGTGCGGGCGCCGTCCTCGGGCGACGATGCATCGCGCGAGGAGCGCGTGCGCATGACCAAGCTGCGCCAGACCATCGCGCGCCGCCTCAAGGAAGCGCAGTCGACCGCAGCCATGCTGACCACCTTCAACGAGGTCGACATGTCAGCGGTGATGGCGCTGCGCACCAAATACAAGGATGTGTTCGAGAAGAAGCACGGCGTGAAGCTCGGCTTCATGGGCTTCTTCACCAAGGCCGTCACGCACGCGTTGAAGGAAATCCCCTCGGTCAATGCCGAGATCGACGGCACCGATATCATCTTCAAGAACTATGCCCATATCGGCGTCGCCGTCGGCACTGAAAAGGGCCTCGTCGTGCCGGTGGTGCGCGATGCCGACCAGATGTCGATCGCCGAGATCGAGAAGGACATCGGCCGGCTGGGTATCGCCGCGCGTGACGGAAAGCTGTCGGTCGCCGACATGCAGGGCGGCACGTTTACGATTTCGAACGGCGGCGTTTACGGGTCGCTGATGTCGACCCCGATCCTCAACGCGCCGCAGTCGGGCATTCTCGGCATGCACAAGATCCAGGACCGGCCTGTCGTGGTCGGCGGCCAGATCGTCATCCGGCCGATGATGTACCTGGCGCTCAGCTACGATCACCGCATCGTCGACGGCAAGGAAGCGGTGACGTTCCTGGTCCGCGTCAAGGAAAGCCTGGAGGATCCGGAACGGCTGGTGCTTGATCTCTGAGGTCTGGTGCTGATCCGGCTGTTGGAATGTGTGCCGGAGGAAGGGATCTGCGCGGCAGAATGACGACCCGTTCCCTTAGCCTTTCCAAGGTGCTTTCGATCGCATCGATCGCGGCCGGCATGGTGCTGGCCGCTGCCGGCGCCCATGCCGCCTGCCCGATAGAACTCGCTGTCTATGGCGACGCCCAGAGCGGCAGCGAGATCGATTTCACGCCGACCGGCACCTCGGCGACCGTCACCAACAGCTTCCGGATGATCCTCGACAACAATGTGGTGCTTAACGGCATCGTCATGTGGAATGAAGGCGTATCGCGGCCGAACGGCGCGCTGATGCACAAATGCCCCGAGGGCGACGTCACCGGCGAGGAGCTTGCCGCCTGCACGCCCTGGCACGGCGTCATCTACACGGCGGATGAAAAGGGCAACATCGGACTGCTGCCGGCTGAAGGCGTCGAAGCGCCGAAGACGCTGATCCTGCCGGACCTCGGGCCGGCGTTGCGCCAATCCAGCGCCTATGGCGGCAGCGGATTTTCGAAAGTGCCGTGGGATGTGTTTGCCTTGAAGGGATGCCAGGAATGAGCGGGACGCAAAAGGTGCTGCTGGTCACCGGCGGCAGCCGCGGCATCGGCGCCGCGATCTGCCGGCTCGGATCGAAGGCCGGCTACCGGGTCGCGGTCAACTACGCTTCGAACCAGGAGGCCGCCAAGGCGCTGGTCGCCGAGATCGAGGCCGCCGGCGGCGAGGCTTTCGCGGTCAAGGGCGATGTCGGCAAGGAGTCCGATATCGTGGCCATGTTCGAGGCCGTTGACCGCGCCTATGGACGGCTCGATGCCTTCGTCAACAATGCCGGCATCGTCGACGTCAAGGCGCGCGTCGACGAGATGGATGTTTCGCGGCTGGAGCGCATGATGCGCATCAATGTCGTCGGCTCGTTCCTCTGCGCCCGCGAGGCGGTGAAGCGCATGTCGACCCGTCATGGCGGGTCGGGCGGATCCATCGTCAACATCTCGTCGGCCGCGGCGACATTGGGCTCGCCGGGCGAATATGTCGATTATGCCGCCTCCAAGGGCGCCATCGACACCTTCACCGTCGGGTTCGCCCGTGAGGTGGCGCTAGAAGGCATCCGCGTCAATGCGGTGCGGCCGGGCATCATCGACACGGACATCCACGCCTCCGGCGGGCAGCCGGACCGGGTGGAGCGGTTCCGCGATCTGCTGCCGATGAAAAGAGCCGGTACAGTGGATGAAGTCGCGGGCGCGGTTCTCTATCTTCTCTCCGACGCCGCGTCCTATACGACGGGCGCGATCCTGAATGTAAGCGGCGGCCGCTGAGCGCTCTCAAGCAGATCGAGCATGATGTTATCCGAAAACCGCGTCACACTTTTCGGCATCATGCTCAAAACAGAAGGACAGTATCATGGCTTATGACGTCGTTATCATCGGATCGGGACCCGGCGGCTATGTCTGCGCCATCAAGGCGGCGCAGCTCGGGCTCAGGGTTGCGGTGGTCGAGAAGAACGCGACCTTCGGCGGCACCTGCCTGAACATCGGCTGCATCCCGTCCAAGGCGCTGCTCCATGCCTCCGAGATGTTCGCCGAGGCCGGCCACTCCTTCGACACGCTCGGCGTCGAGATATCGGCGCCGAAATTGAACCTGAAGAAGATGATGGCGCACAAGGATGCGACGGTGTCGTCGAACGTCAACGGCGTCGCCTTCCTGTTCAAGAAGAACAAGATCGACAGTTTCCGCGGCACCGGCAAGGTGCTCGCCGCCGGCAAGGTGTCGGTCACCTCCGAGGACGGCAAGGTCGAGGAGATCGAGACCAAGAACATCGTCATCGCCACCGGCTCGGATGTCGCCGGCATTCCCGGCGTCAAGGTCGACATCGACGAGAAGGTGATCGTGTCGTCGACCGGCGCGCTGTCGCTGGATAAGGTTCCCGGCCATCTGGTGGTGGTCGGCGGCGGTGTCATCGGGCTCGAGCTCGGCTCGGTGTGGGCGCGGCTCGGCGCCAAGGTCACCGTGGTCGAATTCCTCGACACCATCCTGGGCGGCATGGACGGCGAGGTCTCCAAGCAATTCCAGCGGTTGCTGGGCAAACAGGGCTTCGAGTTCAAGCTCGGCGCCAAGGTCACCGGCGTCGCCAAGGCCAAGAAGGGTGCGACCGTCACCTTCGAGCCGGTCAAGGGCGGCGCCGCCGAGACCATCGAGGCCGATGCCGTGCTGATCGCCACCGGCCGCCGCGCCTATGCCGACAGCCTCGGGCTCGGGGAAGCCGGCGTCGAGGTCGACGAGCGCGGCCGGGTCAAGACCGATGGCCATCTCAAGACCAATATCCCGGGCATCTATGCCATCGGCGATGTCATCGCCGGGCCGATGCTGGCGCACAAGGCCGAGGATGAGGGCGTGGCGGTAGCGGAAACCATTGCCGGCCAGGCCGGCCACGTGAACTATGACGTCATTCCGAGCGTCGTCTACACCAGCCCGGAAATCGCCTCGGTCGGCAAGACCGAGGAAGAATTGAAGAAGGCCGGCATCGACTACAAGATCGGAAAGTTCCCGTTCAGCGCCAATGGCCGGGCGCGCGCCATGCTGCACACGGACGGTTTTGTGAAGATCCTCGCCGACAGGCAAAGCGACCGCGTGCTCGGCGTGCATATCGTCGGCTTCGGCGCCGGCGAGATGATCCACGAGGCGGCGGTGCTGATGGAGTTCGGCGGTTCGTCGGAGGATCTCGCCCGCACCTGCCATGCGCATCCGACGATGTCGGAGGCGATCAAGGAGGCGGCGCTGGCGACGTTCTTCAAGCCGATCCACATCTAAGGCCCTTTCATAAACTCTACTCCGGCGGCCATCTGGCGAGGTTTTCTCCGCTTTCACAGCGCCGCGCGTCCCTCCTGGACGCTCAAAGGATGCTGTGACCCTTTTTGATTGGCGCATGATCCTCTCCGAAAAAATCGGACTGATCTTCGGGGTCATGCGCTGCTCACGGACCCAATGTCCGCTGCGCTCCGGTTCTCGAAAACCACACCAGCTGACTCACCGGAGCGAGTTTCTGGAAAGGCCTTTCTGGCGGCCCCTACAAAACAAAACGGCCCGCTTTTCAGCGGGCCGTTCGTAACTGATATCGAGCCAATCACTGGGCCGGTGCAGGTGCCGGCGCAGGGGCTGGTGCCGGCGCAGGAGCCGGTGCGGGCGCGGGTGCCGGGGCAGGCGCCGGTTCTGCAGGTGCCGGAGCAGGCGCGGGCGCAGGTTCAGCCGGCTTCATCGGTTCCGCCGGTGCAGGCGCTGGGGCCGGTGTGCTGGCCGCCGGCGGCTCGGCGGGTGCCGGGTGCTCACCACTTCTTCCGAAAACATAATACGCGACAACCGCCAGAATAACGACGACCAGGGCAATCAGCCAACCGCTACCACCGCCGCCGCCACTTGGCCTTGGTGCGTTGGTGGACGAATTGAACGGGTCGTTTGGATTCGGTGTGTTCGCCATAAAAGTGTCCTCCGTGGATGAAAAATATCAATCAACACCATACAACGCGCAATCATTGAACTGGTTTCACGCTAGGGTTGGAAAACGCCAAAAACAAGGACAATCCTGCCCTTCCGCAGCCGGAGTGGCGTCGTTTCGCCACGCAGCGCGCCAAGTTTGCGTCTGTTAAGGTCGAATCAGAGGGTTTTGCCGTGACGAATCCGTCAGCTCAGCTTGTCCCGAATCACTGCGATGCTCTCGCCAGAGCCCAGTTCGCAGACCGCTATGTGCTGGTCACTGAAGGCCTTTCCTTAACCGCATTCGGCGCGGCCGAACGCGCTCTGGGGCGAACGCCGCCCTGGGTCGGCAGGCTCATGGCGCTGCGCAATCTTGCTGTCAGGCCGTTCCGGCTGAAGACGGGCTTGGAAACTGCGGTGTTGCCGTCGGGCCGGATCGGGATATTTCCGCTCATCAGCCAGTTTCCCGGCAAGGTTGTGCTTGGCCTCGACGACCGGCATCTCGATTTCCGTGTTCTGGTCGAAGTCAGGGATCTTGGCAGCGGCCGGCAAGAGGTGGCCGCGACGACGATCGTCAAGACGCACAATTGGCTCGGGCGCGCCTATCTCGCGATCATCATGCCGTTTCACCGGATCATCGTTCCGGCGATGCTGGCCCAGATCCTGGCGAAGTAAGCTGAAGTCACTAAAGTCCGACAGGCGTGACGGTGTAACCGGCCTTGCGGAAATCCTCGACCAGGCCTTCGGGGCCGGGGAGGTGGAGGGCGCCGACCGCCATGAAGACGTTGCCTTTGGCAAGGATCGGTTCGGCATGCTCGACCATCACCTTGTTGCGGCTGGTGATCATGGTTTCCTCGAACGCCGCATAGCCCGCGGGGTCGTCCTGTTGGTCCGGCATCGCGGCACGAAACAGCGGCCAGAACATGCCGGTGTCGCCACGCTGGTAGAGCACGATCATGGTTTCGTTGATGTCGTTGACCTTGTCGCCGAGCTTCAGCGTGTCGACGAGGCCCTTCATGTGAAACGCCAGCGGCAGCGAGGCCATGGCGCGCAGTTGGCCTTCAGCCGTCTCCAATCCTTCCACCGGCTTGCCGGAAGCCTTCGCGCCTTCCGCCAGCCTGACATCGAGCACCGGGGCGCCGCCTGACTGACGGGCCAGCTCGCAGGCCGGCAGTGCCATCATGGCCGAGAGCATCCACGGCTTCATCTTGGCAACCGTTGCCGGCGGAATGCCGCGTGCGTCGAGCGCGGTGTTCATGGCCGCCGCATCGTCGGGCGACAGTAGCGACGCCAGCGTCGTCGAATCCGTGAACATCATCAGGTCCGGCTCCTTGAGCATCGCTACCATCATCTTCTGCTTGTCGAGCACGTCGGTGGTTTCGATGACGATGGTGCCGGCGGCGTCATAGGCTTTCTGCGCTTCGGGAGGCAGCGTGGTGACGCGCGGGTCGGTCATATGCATGGTGCCGAACAGGAAGGACGGCTTCTCGCCGGGCTTTTCCAGCTTCCACAACAGGCCCTTGCCGTTCGGCGTCGCGGCGGCTTCCGCTTCGATCTTGCGGTAGGTCGCCGGATCGTTCTTCTGCAGGGCCGACAGCATGTCGGCACCGGTGCAGGTCGGGCCTTCGGCATGCGCCTTGCCGGCCGCGAACAGCAGCACGGCGAGGAACGACAGGAAGAACAGAACATTGAGCGCGACGAGCAGCTTCAGCGACACGGAAGCAGCACGGTCGGCGATGGCTATGACGCGTTTCATGAGCCTCTTCTAGGACTGAAAAGCGGCAAAACGGTTAACCTGTGCTGAGAAATTGTCTTGGACTGGCTATCGCCCTCAACTGACGTCGATGGGGCTCATGCTTCAACGATTAGCGGAAACGCCCATTTCTTCGTCATCCCAGGGTCTCCGCGACGGAGCTTCGCTCCTGCTTCGCCCAGGGATGACGACGTTGGGGAGGCTTTCGGCCAAATGGTGAACGTTACTGGCGTTCACGCCCTGGGATGCGCCTGCTCATAAATCTCGAGCAGCCTCGCGGTGTCGACGCCGGTGTAGATTTGCGTCGTCGACAGGCTGGCGTGGCCGAGCAGTTCCTGGATGGTGCGCAAATCACCGCCGCGGCCGAGCAGATGCGTGGCGAAGGAATGGCGCAGTGCATGCGGCGTCGCGGTATCGGGCAGGTTGAGCGCCGAGCGCAGCTTGGCCATGTCGCGCTGGACGATGGCCGGGTTGAGCGGGCCGCCGCGGGCGCCGCGAAACAACAGGCCCTTGGGGTCGAGATGGTAGGGGCAGAGCCGGCGATATTCGGCGATTGCCCTGAGCGCCACCGGCAGCACCGGCACCAGGCGCGTCTTGCCGCCCTTGCCGACAACGCGCAGCACCGTGTCGGCCGCCGACGCCAGATCGGCGCCGGTCAGGCCGAGCGCCTCGGAAATGCGCAGGCCAGAGCCGTAGAGCAGCGTCAGCACGGCGGCGTTGCGGGCTGCGATCCAGGGTTCCTCCGCCAGTTGGCCTTCGATGGAAACGATATGCTTGGCATCGCTCGCCGTCAGCGGCTTGGGCAGCGATTTGGGCTGGCGCGGCGCGCGCAGTGCCGCCGCACCGGCCGCATTGGCGAGGCCGCGCCGCTCGAGGAAACGCAGCAGCGAGCGGATGCCGGCGAGACCCCGGCCCAGCGTGCGGGCGCCGGCACCGGCATTGCGGCGGGCGGCAAGGAAGCCGCGCAAATCCGCCGGGCGCAGATCGGCGATGTCCGAAATGCCGGGCGAGCCGCCGCAATGGCCGGTGAGGAAATGCAGGAACTGACGCGTGTCGCGCTCATAGGCTTCCACCGTCTCGGGCGACAGCCGACGTTCTCGCGCTAGCATCTTCAGCCAGCTTTCGCGCGCCGCCTGGAGATCGGGTTTGGCCGGGATGAGGAATTCCTGCATGGCGGCATTTTCGGATATTCGGGTTAGGAAGCGGTGAATAGCCCGTCATTGAAATGACAGCCGCGTGGGGCTAGAGCAGGCCAAAGGATATTTCGCCATGAGCAAGCCCCAGAACCCTGTCCAGATGGCCGTGATCGGCGCCGCCCATGGCATCAAGGGCGAATTGCGGGTGAAGACCTTCACCGGCGAGCCGCTGGCGCTGGCCGATTACGGGCCGCTCTACGCCAGGGACGGGCGCGCCTTCCAGATCGTCGACATCAGGCCCGCCAACACCGTCGTCGTGGTCCGCTTCAAGGGCATTGCCGACCGCAATGCGGCCGAGGCGCTGGCCGGCACGGAGCTGTTCGTCGACCGTTCGATGCTGCCGGACGATGGCGAGGAAGACGAATTCTATCATGCCGACCTCGTTGGCCTCGAAGTCCGCGACGACACTGGTGCCGTGCTTGGCAAGGTGGTCGCGGTGCACAATTTCGGCGGCGGCGACATTCTCGACGTGACGCTGGGCGGGCGCAAGGGCGTGCTGATCCCGTTCACACAGGCTGCCGTACCGCAAGTGTCGATCGCCGAAGGTTTCGTCCGCGTCGATCCGGCGGCGGCCGGGCTGGTCGATGACGAGGATGGCGGTGGTCCGCGTGAGGAAGACTTCGATCCGAAGGGCAGGCCGCGCGGACCGAGCGATGCCGGGGGCAACCGGTGAGTTTTTCCGCTTCGGTGCTGACGCTTTACCCCGAGATGTTTCCCGGCGCGCTCGGCCTGTCGTTGGCCGGCCGGGCGCTCGAGGCCGGGACGTGGTCGCTGGAGACGATCCAGATCCGCGACTTCGCCACCGACCGCCACCGCACCGTCGACGACACGCCCGCCGGCGGCGGCGCCGGCATGGTGATGCGCGCCGACGTGCTGGCGAAAGCCATCGACCATGCTTCGCCGGAAGGCGATGCGCGGCCCCGGCTGCTGATGAGCCCGCGCGGCAAGCCGCTGACCCAGGCGCGTGTGCGCGAGCTGGCCGCTGGGCCGGGCGCCGTCATCCTGTGCGGCCGCTTCGAAGGCGTCGACCAGCGGGTGATCGACGCGCGGGGATTGGAGGAAGTCTCGATCGGCGATTTCATTCTCTCGGGTGGTGAGCCGGCCGCCCTTGTGCTGCTCGACGCGGTGGTGCGGCTGCTGCCCGGGGTCATGGGCAACGCGATGTCGGGCGAGGAAGAGAGTTTTGAAAACGGCCTGCTCGAACATCCGCACTATACGCGGCCGCAGGAGTTCGAAGGCGGTGACATTCCCGAGGTCCTGATTTCCGGCAATCACAAGAAGATCGCCGCCTGGCGGCGGGCGGAGTCAGAAAGACTGACAGCCGAGAGGCGTCCGGACCTGCTTGCCGCTGCTCAGCCCTTGGCAAAATAATAGAAGGCCAAAAACAGGCCGACGGCGACGACGAAGCCGCGCACCGCGTTTTGCGGCACGCGCTTGGCGATCCAGACGCCGGCATAGCCGCCGAGCGCGCCGCCCGGGATCATGATGATCGCCTGCGGCCAGGCGACGACGCCGCCCGAGACGAAGACGACGATCGCGACAGCGGCGATGACCATGGCCAGCATGTTCTTCAACGCGTTCAGCCGGTGATAGTCGCCGGCCTGGGTGAGGCCGAGCGTCGCCAGCATCATCACGCCCATGCCGGCGCCGAAGAAGCCGCCATAGATGGCGGTGAGAAATTGTGCGAGCGAGCCGGCCAGCGAGCCCACCGCCGCTTCATGGCCGGGCTTTGGCACTGGTTTCAGCCAGGGGCCGGCGGCGAACAGGGCCGTCGCGGCTAGCAGCAGCCACGGCACCAGAGCGCGAAACGAGGGATTGTCGAGCGCCAAAAGGATCAGAGCGCCGGCCAGTGCACCCACGGCCGAGATCAGGCACAGCAGCAGCGCGCCGCGCCAGAAGTGCCTGATATCGGCCGAGTAGGCGAGGGTCGAGGTGATGTAGCCTGGAAATTGCGTCACCGAGGAGGTGGCGTTGGCAACAATCGGCGGCAGGCCGACCAACGTCATGGCGCCGAAGGTGATGAAGGTGCCGCCACCGGCGACCGCATTGGCGGCGCCTGACAGAAAGCCCGCTAGAAACAGCAGGATGGCATCGAAGACAGACATGAATTGCGGCCGCTCAAAACTGTGTTATTTCAGGCTTTAGAAAGCCTGAACGACCGGCGCAACCCGGCACGGCAGGATTACGATGGTGCCATGCGAGCAGAAAATGCGCGCCCAAGGCGTGACAAAGCGGCGAAATAGCTGTATGTGCCCGCCCGTACCGGCCAGAAAGAATCTGCCGGATCCGTCAACAATGACGGTGTAGTCGCCCCTGCCTGATGTTTCAAAGACAAATGTCTTGGAGACAAAAGGCATAGCCAAGCGGTCAATGGAACTGCAAGGCGAGTGTCGGACGCTCTGACTGTCGGAAGAACAAGAAGTGGACTTTTGAGATGGATATTCTCCGTCAGCTCGAGGCCGAACAGGCCGCCAAGATCGAAGCCAAGCGCAAGCTTCCCGAATTCCAGCCCGGCGACACCGTGCGCGTCCAGGTCCGCGTGACCGAAGGCACCCGCACCCGCGTTCAGGCCTATGAGGGCGTCGTCATCGCCCGCGCCGGCGCCGGCTTCCAGGAGAACTTCACGGTTCGCAAGATTTCCTACGGCGAAGGCGTCGAGCGCGTGTTCCCGGTCTACTCGCCGATGGTTGAAGGCGTCGAGATCGTTCGCCGCGGCAAGGTGCGTCGCGCCAAGCTCTACTACCTGCGCGATCGTCGCGGCAAATCGGCCCGTATTTCGGAAAACACCGGCGTGCGCGCCCGCAAGCTGAACGATGAGGAGCGCGATGCGCTGAACGCCGAGAAGGCCCGCATCGAAGCCGAGAAGGTGGCAGCAGCCGAGGCCCTGGCCGTCGAGAAGGCCGCCCAGGACGCCGCCGAGAAGAAGGCCGCCGCCGAGGCCGAAGCAGCAGCCAAGGCCGCCGCAGAAGCGACCCCTGCCGAATAAGATTTTCGGAACTCATTCAAAAAGGCGGCTTCGGCCGCCTTTTTTCGTTTCACCAGACTGTGAACGCTTTCAGCGCCAGACACAGGATCCGGCTGTTGACGGCGTATTACCTTGTGCGTTAAATAATCGCGCACAAAGTAATTGGAGATTTGATATGGCACTCTACACCACACAGGCTCACGTCACCGGCGGCCGCGCCGGCCATGGCGAGACCAGCGACGGTCTGCTCAAGGTCGATCTGGCAATGCCCAAGGAACTCGGCGGGCCGGGGGGCGCCACCAATCCCGAGCAACTGTTCGCTATCGGCTATGCCGCCTGCTTCGAAAGCGCCATCCGCTTTGTCGCGCGCAAACAGAAGCTGTCGCTGACGGATGCCGGGGTAACCTCCACCGTCAGCCTGCTTCCCGATGGCGAAGGCTTTAAGCTCGGCGTCGCGCTCGCGGCGGAAACGAAAGGCCTTGATCAGGCGGCGGCGGAAGCGCTTGTATCGGAGGCGCACAAGATCTGCCCCTATTCCAACGCCATCAGGGGCAATGTCGACGTAGCGCTTTCGGTAAAGGCGGCATGACGGAAAAGACGACAAAGAGCACCAGGGACGTCCCGGCGGAGGCCACCGGGACGTTTCACGTTCCGCGGCTCGACCAACAGCTCTGCTTCGCGCTCTATTCGGCAAGCGGGCTGATGACGAAGCTCTACCGCCCGCTGCTCGATCCGCTTGGTCTGACCTATCCGCAATATCTGGCCATGTTGGCGCTTTGGGAACGGGCTCCAAGCACGGTCGGCGAGCTTGGCGAAGCGCTCGGGCTGGATTCGGCGACGCTGACGCCGCTGCTCAAGCGGCTGGAGGCCGGTGGCCTGGTCACACGCCGGCGCGACCTGGCCGACGAGCGCCGGGTTCTGGTCGAGCCGACAGCGAAGGGACAAGCGTTGCGTGAGCAGGCCAAAAGCGTGCCGGCGGCGATGCTTTGCAACCTGCCGCTGGATGCCGACGAGTTGAAATCCCTGCACCGCACGCTGACGCGGTTCGTCTCCGGCTTGCGCAAGGCGGATGCCGGCATCGTGAAGCGGAGCTGATCGCTGCCGCGACACCGTTCATTCCTGAATCCCGGAAATGAAGGCATCGGAATCCCTTTTCGCGCGCGCTGACGCAGCGGACCGTCTTGCATGACGCTTGCGGAAAGCTAAAGTCGGCGCCGGATTTTCCTACAAGCCCGGCCGTGCCCGGGTCCGTCAATTTCCGGGGAGTGTGTCATGACCAAATCGAAACTGCTGCTGGCAGGCCTGCTTGCCCTCGTCCTGGTACCCGTTGCCGCCTTTGCGCAGGTGCTGCCCGACCTCGGCGGCAAGAAGGTGGTGGTGGTCACCGAAAACGCCTACCCGCCGCTGCAGTTCATCGATGCCAAGACCGGCAAGCAGATCGGCTGGGAATATGATGCGATGAACGAGATCGCCAAGCGGCTGAATTTCGCCGTCGAGTACCAGAACACATCCTGGGACGCGATGATCCAGGCGGTTTCCGACAACCAGTACAACATCGGCATGACCGGCATCACCATCAAGGACGACCGCAAGGAGAAGGTCGATTTCTCCGACCCCTATATGCGCTCGGAACAGTTCATGCTGGTGCGCGGCGATGAAAGCCGTTTCACCGACGCCAAGACCTTCGGCGCCTTCAAGGATGGGCTGATCGGCGCGCAGGCCGGTACCACGCCCTTCTACACCGCCGTCTACAGCGTGCTCGACGGCAATGAGCAGAACCCGCGCATCAAGCTGTTCGAGACCTTCGGCGCCACGGTGCAGGCACTGAAATCCGGCGACGTTGACGTCGTCTTGACCGACGGCACCGCCGGCAAGGGCTATGTCGACGCCTCCGACGGCAAACTGAAGCTGATCGGCGGCCCGCTCGGCACCGAGGATTTCGGCTTCATCTTCCCGAAGGGTTCCGACCTGGTGAAGCCGGTCAATGCGGCGATTGCGGCGTTGAAGGCGGACGGGACGTTCGATGCGCTGAACAAGAAGTGGTTTCTTGATTACAAGATGGGACAGTGATTTCGCGCCGACTTCGCGCTTGAACGCCCCCCTCTGCCCTGCCGGGCATCTCCCCCTCAAGGGGGGAGATTGGCTGGTTTTTCCGATTTCGCCAATCACCAAAGTTGTAAAAAGAGTGCCGTCGACGAAGCTGCCAATCTCCCCTCTTGAGGGGGAGATGGCCGGCAGGCCAGAGGGGGGTGCCTTGGCGCAATCCTTTTGATGCCTCCCGCCTCTTCCTCCAAAGCCGACTTCCCCTGGTGGCTTGTCGTAGCCGTAACCATCGCGATCGCGGTGGCCGTCTTCGTCGCCACCAGCAATCTCTATGCCCAGGTGTTCGCCACGGTCGCCAAGGGCATCGGCGTCACCATCTTCGTCACCGTGGTCGCCTTCGTGCTGGCGTCGGCCATCGGTCTCGGCATTGCGCTGATGGGAATGTCGGGTTCGCGCTGGCTGCGCCAGATCGCGCGCTTCTATGTCGAGATCATCCGCGGCGTGCCGATCCTGGTGCTGTTGTTCTGGATCGCCTTTGCCGGCGCGCCGGCCTTCGTCGCGGCCTGGAACGCGCTGACCGCGCCGCTGCAAAGCGCCGGCCTGTTCGGCGAGCTTTTGGTGCGCGACGTGTCGCTGTTGTGGCGCGCCATCATGGCGCTGACCATCGGCTATTCGGCTTTCATCTCGGAGGTTTTCCGGGCCGGCATCCAGGCGGTGGAGAAGGGCCAGATCGAAGCGGCGAAGGCGCTCGGGCTGACCCGCGCGCAGCGCTTCCGGCTGATCGTGTTTCCACAGGCGATCCGCACCATCCTGCCGCCCCTCGGCAATGATTTCGTCGCCCTGGTCAAGGATTCCTCGCTGGTCTCGGTGCTCGGCGTTGCCGACATCACGCAGATGGGCAAGGTCTACGCCGCCGGCTCCTTTCGCTTCTTCGAGACCTATTCGATAACAGCCTACATCTACCTCATCCTGACCGTCGGCCTGTCGCTGGCGCTCAGGGCGCTGGAACGGCGGCTGCGCCGCCAGCACGAGGAATAGTCTTTCGGCCAAGGCAGCGCTACGATCCCCGAGCATTCCCGTTGAGGAGGTCCCCATGATCGTCGACAAAGCCAATGCGGCGCTGGATTCCGTCTATACGGCCGACACGCCGGAAGCGCTTGAAGAGGCCTATGCCGCATGGGCCGCGACCTATGACAGCGAGACCGCCTCGCTCGGCTACCTCCTGCCTTTCCTGATCACCGCCTGGATGGCGCGCCATGTGCCGGCGGGCGATGGCCCCTTGCTCGATGCCGGCTGCGGCACCGGCCTGTCGGGACCGTCGCTGAATGCGCTCGGCTACCGCGACATTGCGGGGCTCGACCTCTCGGACGATATGCTGAAGATCGCCGGCAGCCGCAATGCCTACAGCGAACTGAAGCAGGCAATGCTGGGCGGTCCGCTGCCGTGGCCGGACGGGTTTTTCCGCGCCTTCTTCTCGACAGGCGTGTTCACCATCAGCCATGCGCCGGCGACAGGCCTGCACGAACTGGTGCGCATCACCCGCAAGGGCGGCCATGCGATCTTTACCGTGCGCGACCGGGTGTTCGAGAGCGGCGGCTTCCAGGCGGTGTTCGATGAGTTGGAGCAGACTGGGAAATGGCGGCCGGTCGAGGAAAGCCCGTGGTTCCGCTGCTATGCGATCGCCGAGCCGGATGCGCTGGTGAAGACGTTTGTGTTTGAAGTGATCTGAGCGGCGCGTTCTCCGATCTTGGCTTCCTTCCTCTCCCCCGATCGACGGGGTAGAGGAAGGCGCTAGCTTAAGTAAGGTCGGCTCCCTTCCTCTCCCCCTGAAGGTGTGGAAGTGAGGACGAGGAACCCGAGTTCTGCGAAGGCAGCTTCCAATTGCCGAAAACCCAAAACATTGATATGAGCCACGCCATGGAAGAGCTTTTTGGCGATCCGGCCTACAAGGGGTTCGTGCTGCAGGACAGAAAACGCCTGCCGTCGCGCTTCTCCGCGCGCGTGTCCGGGGCGCTGACCAGCCGACTACCCTAGGCCGACCCATCGGGGTCGTTTCGCCGGGCCGGAGGTCCGGCACCTGCTCTTTCCCATTCTCATATCGACGGATTTACGCACATGAGCGCACCGCGCACCCTCTACGACAAGATTTTCGACGACCATGTCGTCGATCGCCAGGAAGACGGCACCTGCCTGCTCTACATCGACCGCCACCTGGTCCATGAAGTGACCAGTCCGCAGGCCTTCGAAGGCCTGCGCATGACCGGCCGTAAAGTCCGGCATCCGGAAAAGACGCTGGCCGTGGTCGATCACAATGTCTCGACTTCGCCCGAGCGCAAGTTCGGCATCAAGAACGAGGAAAGCCGCATCCAGGTCGAGGCGCTGGCCAAGAACGCCAAGGATTTCGGCGTCGAATATTATTCCGAGAACGATATCCGCCAGGGCATCGTCCACATCATCGGTCCGGAGCAGGGCTTTACACTGCCCGGCATGACCATCGTCTGCGGCGACAGCCACACCTCGACGCACGGCGCTTTCGGCGCGCTGGCGCATGGCATCGGCACATCCGAGGTCGAGCATGTTCTGGCGACGCAGACGCTGATCCAGCGCAAGGCCAAGAACATGCTGGTGCGTGTCGACGGCCAATTGCCGGAAGGTGTCACCGCCAAGGACATCATCCTGGCCATCATCGGCGAGATCGGCACTGCCGGTGGCACCGGCTATGTCATCGAATATGCCGGCGAGGCGATCCGTGCGCTGTCGATGGAGGGCCGCATGACGATCTGCAACATGTCGATCGAAGGCGGCGCGCGCGCCGGCCTGATCGCCGCGGACGAGACGACCTTCGCCTATGTCAAGGACAAGCCGCGCGCGCCGAAGGGCGCGGCCTGGGATGCGGCACTCGAATACTGGAAGACGCTACAGTCCGACGAGGGCGCGCATTTCGACAAGGTGATCGTGCTAGACGCGGCCAAGCTGCCGCCGATCGTCTCCTGGGGCTCCTCGCCCGAGGACGTCGTGTCGGTGCAAGGCATCGTGCCGAACCCGGACGACATCACCGATGAGAACAAGCGCACCTCCAAGCAGCGCGCGCTCGACTATATGGGTCTGACGCCGGGCACCAGGATCACCGACATCACGCTCGACCGCGTCTTCATCGGTTCCTGCACCAATGGCCGCATCGAGGATCTGCGCGCCGTCGCCAAGGTGGTCGAAGGCAAGACGGTCAGCCCGCATGTCGATGCGATGATCGTGCCGGGCTCCGGCCTGGTCAAGGAACAGGCGGAAGCCGAAGGCCTCGACAAGATCTTTGTCGCCGCCGGTTTCGATTGGCGCGAGCCGGGCTGCTCGATGTGCCTGGCCATGAACGACGACCGGCTGAAGCCGCATGAACGCTGCGCCTCGACTTCGAACCGCAATTTCGAGGGCCGGCAAGGCTTCAAGGGCCGCACCCATCTGGTGTCGCCGGCGATGGCGGCCGCGGCGGCGATCGCCGGCCACTTCGTCGACATTCGCGAGTGGAAGTAGTCCAGACTTGAACGGACCCGAGCCGCACCCGGCTCGGGTCAACGCTTCCCGTCACGGCGGACGAGTTCGTGGAACTCCTCGCGGCGTCCGGGCTGTTCGGCCGCGACCACAAGCGCAAGCTGTTGTTCCTCGAAGAGCTTGAACCATTCGTCCCATTCGACGAGTTCATAGCCTCCCGCATTGAGCGGCCGTTCAGGCTGGTCCTGATCCTGATAGGCGTGCTGGCCGAAGACCAGCCTCAACATGGGCTGCGTCCCCGCTTCGGGCGAGATGTCGACGATTGCGGGAAAGCCGGCGCGCCCGGCAGCCCACGAGCGGATCGCATCGTGGTCGGTCAGTGTGATTGTGTCGGCCATCGGTCGCTCCAGATTGTCAACGAAGGAACGCTGACCGGAGACGGCGGTTCCCTGACATTATTTTGAGATGGCGGTCCTGCCTACCGCGTGGCTTAACCGCTTGTTTGGGCTTGCCCTCTAAGCTCTTCCCCGACGTAAGCGAGGGGAAGTCATAGTCGTTTGGACACGGGTCTGCTCATAGCGCTGCTCAACCCGACGATCGCGCTGGCGCTCGGCGCGGCGTTCCTCGTGCTATGGTCCTATCAGCGCCACCGCCCCTATCTGGCCGTGCTGGCGCTCAGCTACAGTCTCTCGGCGGTGGGCTTCCTGCTTCAGTATTTCACCTTGCCGATCGGCATGCCGCTGACCAAGCTGGTGTCGAACATCTGCTTCAGCATCGCCGGCTGCTGCCTGGCCGGCGCCATCGTCCACCGCTATGGCCGCAAGGTGCCCTATGTGGGGATCGGCGCGCTGGCCTGCGGGGGACTGGCGTCGTTTTGCTGGTTCCTGTTCATCGCGCCGGATCTCACCTGGCGCATCCTGGCGATGAATTTCGCTTTCGGCGGTATCAGCCTTCTGGTTGCCGCCGAACTGCGCCCGGTGCGCAACAGCGGCCCGACCGAGAAAATCCTGTTCGTGCTGTCGCTGCTGTCGGGCGTCAACTTCTTCGTGCGCACCCTTATCGTCGTCATCGCGCACGGGCCCTTCACGAGCTATGACGGGTTCTATGGCTCGTCCTACTGGACGACGGCGCTGCTGTCGCACGCGCTGCTCTCGCTGCTTATCGCGCTGTGCCTGTTTTCCGCCGCGGCACTCGACGTGTTGAAGGCGTTGAAGACCGAGACCTTTACCGACCCTCTGTCGGGCCTGCTCAACCGGCGTGGCTTCGAGGAGCGCGGCATGCTGCTCTTGCGGCACTGCGCCTCGGCGCGGTTCCCGGTCGCGCTGGTGCTGGCCGACCTCGACCATTTCAAGGCGCTCAACGATGTGCATGGGCATGGGGCGGGCGATCGCGTGATTGCCGATTTCGCCGCCAAGCTTCGGTCGGCGGCCGGCGCGCGCGGTGTTGCCGGGCGTATCGGCGGCGAGGAATTCGCCGTGCTGCTGCCACTCAGCGATCTTGCCGCGGCACGGCTGTTCGCCGAAGCGGTGCGCACGGTCTATTCGGCCGGCCATGTCGACGGGCTTCCCCAGGGAACGAAGGTGACGGCAAGCTTCGGCGTGGCGGCCCGCAGCGGTGACGAGGCGCTGGAGCCGCTGATGCGCCGTGCCGACGATGCGCTCTACAAGGCCAAGAAGAACGGCCGCGACAGTGTACGCCTGTCCTATGAGCGACCGGAAACGGCGTTCCTGCCGGAGCCGCTCAAGACCGGCTGAATCCTGCCCGGCCAGGACGTTAACGTCTTCTTCGCCCGTCGATGATTAGCTGTCGGCGCGGGTGCGGGAGAACATGAGCGGCGCCAACTTCATCCTGTTGATCAATCTGTCGGTTGCCGGCCTGCTGGCGGCCTGCTTCATGGCGGTCGCCTTCCACGATGTCGGCCGGGCGCCGGCGCGCTGGCTGGCATTTGGCTATCTGCTGGGCATGGCCTATTCGGCCATCGAATTCTCCATTCCCGCTTTTGCCGACGCGCGGCTCCCGGTCGTTGCCGCCTTCGCGGTCTTCCTTGCCGCCACCATTGCGTTCAATGGCGGGCTTGCCCGCAAATACGGCGTGGCACCGCCCTGGAAGGCGATGCTGTTTTTCCTGTTGGCCACCACCATAGCTGTGTATTTCGTACAGGACCTGCCCCGCCAGTCGCTGATCCGCATCATGGCCTATCAGCTTCCCTATGCGGTCATGCAGTTCATCGGGCTGGCCATCGTCTGGTCATCGAGGCAAAAGCTTGCCCGTCTCGATCGCATATTGATGGCCGTGCTGGCGGCGAGCGGCCTGCAGTTTGCCTCCAAGCCATTCATCGCCCATGCGCTCGGCGGCTGGGGCGCCAATCCGCAAGCCTATCTGCAAAGCAACTACGCGCTGGTGTCGCAATCGCTCGGCACTGTCTTTGCGCTGGCGCTGGCGCTGCTGATGCTGGCCATCCTGGTTCGCGACGTGCTTGCCGAAGTGACGTCGAAGTCGGAGACGGACACGCTTTCGCGCCTGCTCAATCGCGGCGGCTTCACCCGCCATGCCGAACTGGCGGTGCTTGGCGCCCTGCGGCAAGGCGTGCCGGTCGCGCTGGTCATAGCCGATCTCGATCATTTCAAGAGCGTCAACGACAGCTTCGGCCATGCGTCCGGCGACCGGGTGATCGAGACTTTTGCAGGCTTCCTGCGTGAAGCCGCCGCCGCGCATCACGTTGCCGGCCGCATTGGCGGCGAGGAGTTCGCCATCATCCTGCCGGGAACCAACCTTGCCGCGGCGCGGCTGTTCGCCGAGGGAACGCGCAGCGCCTTCGGCGCGCTGCCCATAGACGGACTGCCGGCTGACAACCGCTGCACCGCGAGCTTCGGCGTCGCCGAACTCCATGCGAGCGAAGACTTTGCCGATCTGATGCGGCGGGCCGACCAGGCGCTCTATCAGGCGAAGAATGCCGGGCGCGATTGCGTGCGCGTCTCCGTCGGGCCTGCCGGCAACTGGTCGTCAGCCGGAACGGAAGCTAGCGGCAGGGGCTGAGTTCGGGCATCTCGCCGTCGGAGAGGCCGTACATATAGGAGCGGCCCTTCACCAGCACCGGCGGCCGGTAGCAATCGCTATAACCGCCGATTTCGTCGGCTTCGTTCTCGTAGATCACCTTGGGCTGGCCGGCGCTGGTGTAGTCGGAGAGCTGCTTGGCCAGCCTGCCTTGGCCGACGATGATGCGCTTGTAGCCGGCGGCGCTGTCGACGACGAGGTTGCCGAAGGAATCGGCGTAGACGCGATCCTGATGCCGTGCGCCGGCAAGCGCTGGCGCTGCAAGGCCGGCGACCGAGGCTGCTACGACGAGCGCCGCAAGGCGCGATTTGCCCGAATTCGAACGCATGGCGTCCTCCGTGTCTTGAGGGAAAGCCTCCTCGAATCAGAAATTAACGGTTTCTTAACCTTTGTTAAGAGGCCGGCGCGTTTGGCGGCGATGTCTCGGTAAACATGGTTAATATCCGTTAATATCCGACTAGATGGAAAACCCGGTGGCCATCATTCGGCCATGCTTGGCCGCACCATCGCGGCGGCGTCCGCCTTGGCGTCGGGACGATCGTGATCTGGACAAAGCATCGTGGCCGCTTGCCGCGCGGGAGGACAGCATATGGCGCTACGCCGGCCGATTTGGGTGTCCGTTTTCCCGTTGCTCGGTGTCGTCGCTGCCTGTGTGCCGCAAGACAGCGCGCCGAAGGCAGCCAATACCGTCGTCGTCTCACCTGCGCCGGCCCAGCAGTCCGTCGCAGCCGCGGTGCCTCCGGCAGCTGCAACCAAGATTATCACCGACCTTACCGCGCCGCGACCAGGCACAGGCACGGCCACCTATAGATGCGGCAACAACGGTATGATTTTCATCCAAAATCTAGGCACGTCGTTGCGTGTGGTCGGGTCCGACGGCGCGACCGAGGAGTTTGCGGCGTCGCCTGCCAACCAGAGCAGCCGCTACCAGGCGGCTACCCATGACGCAATCGTGATCGACGGGCGCGAGGCGCTGGTGATGAAGAAGGGATCGACGCCGCAGACCTGCAAACGCTGACGCCAGTCTCACCACCGCTGGGCCCTGGGGCCAGATATGTTGCACTGCAGCGATATCGAGCCGGCTTCAGGCCTTCCCGGCCTAATCGATTGAAGCCAAAGCCCGCCCTTTAGTCAGACTAAATTACGTTTTCGAAACGGTTTTCTGGCTTTGACGCGGTGCAAAAAGAGCATTAGAAACCGGCTGTCCGAAGTCGCAACCGGAAGCGGCAATGCCGCATTTCCACCTGAGGCTCCAGAGAGACGCCGAACTGGGGGAGCCATGAGCAAATCACCAGCCACCCGCGAATTTGCCAGACGTGAACGGCCGATTTCGCCGCACCTCACCGTGTACCGGCCGCCGATCACCATGACGATGTCGATCATTCACCGCATCACCGGCGGCGCGCTGTATTTAGGCACGTTGCTGGTCGCCCTGTGGCTGATGGCGGCGGCAAGCTCGCAGGCGACCTTCGATTGGGCCAATTGGGCCTTCGGCACCTGGCTCGGCCGGATCATCCTGTTCGGCTACACCTGGGCGCTGATGCATCATATGCTGGGCGGCGTACGGCACCTCATCTGGGACACGGGCGCGGGCCTGGAAAAGCATACCGCCTCGAAGATCGCCTGGGCGACGCTGGCCGGCTCGATCCTGCTCACGCTGCTGATATGGATCGCCGGCACCATGGCACGGGGAGCTTGATCATGAGCGGCAAAAACACCGACATGCGCACGCCGCTGGCGAGGGTCCGCGGCCTCGGCTCCGCCCGCGAGGGCACCGGGCATTTCTGGCGCCAGCGCCTGACCGCGATCGCCAACATCCCGCTGATCCTGTTCTTCGTCGGTTTCCTGATCGCGCTCAACGGCGCCGACCACGAGCATGTGCGGGCAGCCCTTGCCAACCCGTTCGTGGCGCTGGTGATGGCCCTGGTGCTCATCTCCGGTCTCACCCATATGCGGATCGGCATGCAGGTGATCATTGAGGATTACGTGCATGGCGAAGGCATGAAGCTGGCGCTGATCGCGCTCAATACATTTTTCACCATAGCGGTCGGCGTCGCCTCGATCTTCGCCCTGCTCAAGCTGGCATTCGGAGGCTGAGTTGGCCAAGGACGCGAAACAAGCCAACACGGCAGGCTATACCTTTGTCGACCACAAGTTCGACGTGGTGGTCGTTGGCGCCGGCGGCGCCGGCCTGCGCGCCACGCTCGGCATGGCCGAACAGGGGCTGCGCACCGCCTGCATCAGCAAGGTGTTCCCGACCCGCTCGCACACGGTGGCGGCGCAAGGCGGCATTGCCGCCTCGCTGTCCAACATGGGTCCCGATTCCTGGCAATGGCACATGTACGACACCGTCAAGGGCTCGGACTGGCTGGGCGATGTCGACGCCATGGAATATCTGGTGCGCGAGGCGCCGGCCGCGGTCTACGAGCTCGAACATTACGGCGTGCCGTTTTCGCGCACCGAAGAGGGCAAGATCTACCAGCGGCCGTTCGGCGGCCACATGATGAACTATGGCGAAGGTCCCCCGGTGCAGCGCACCTGTGCCGCTGCCGACCGCACCGGGCATGCCATCCTGCACACGCTTTACGGCCAGTCGCTGAAGAACAATGCGCAGTTCTTCATCGAGTATTTCGCGCTCGACCTGATCATGGAGCCGGACGGCACCTGCACCGGTGTCGTCGCCTGGAACCTGGATGACGGCACCATCCACCGCTTCTCGGCCAAGATGGTGGTGCTGGCGACCGGCGGCTATGGCCGCGCCTATTTCTCGGCCACCTCGGCGCACACCTGCACCGGCGACGGCGGCGGCATGGCCGCGCGTGCGGGCTTTCCGCTGCAGGACATGGAGTTCGTGCAATTCCACCCGACCGGCATCTATGGCGCCGGCTGCCTGATCACCGAGGGTGCGCGCGGCGAGGGCGGCTATCTCGTCAATTCCGA
This sequence comes from Mesorhizobium sp. WSM1497, assembly GCF_001672455.2. Taxonomy (NCBI): domain Bacteria; kingdom Pseudomonadati; phylum Pseudomonadota; class Alphaproteobacteria; order Hyphomicrobiales; family Phyllobacteriaceae; genus Mesorhizobium; species Mesorhizobium sp. WSM1497. The sequence continues at coordinate 1,080,283 of NZ_CP021070.1, forward strand.
GGGCGAGCGCTTCATGGAGCGCTATGCGCCGTCAGCCAAGGACCTTGCCTCGCGCGACGTCGTCTCGCGCTGCATGACGCTGGAGATCCGCGAAGGCCGCGGCGTCGGCAAGAACAAGGACCACATCTTCCTGCATCTCGACCATCTCGATCCCGCCGTCCTGCATGAGCGGCTGCCGGGGATTTCGGAATCGGCCAAGATCTTTGCCGGTGTCGACCTGACCAAGGAGCCGATCCCGGTGCTGCCCACGGTCCACTACAATATGGGCGGCGTGCCGACCAATTACTGGGGCGAGGTGCTCAACCCGACGGCGCTCAATCCAGACCAGGTGTCGCCCGGATTGATGGCTGTCGGCGAAGCCGGCTGCGCCTCCGTGCACGGCGCCAATAGGCTCGGTTCGAATTCGCTGATCGATCTTGTGGTGTTCGGTCGCGCGGCGGCGATCCGCGCCGGCCAGGTCATCGACCGCAAGTCGGCGATCCCTTCGCCCAACGAAGCCTCGGTCGAAAAGATCATGGACCGCTTCGACAGGCTGCGCCACGCCAACGGCTCGACGCCGACGGCGGTGCTGCGTGAAAAGATGCAGAAGGCGATGCAGGAAGACGCGGCCGTATTCCGCACGCAGGAGTCGCTCGAAAATGGCTGTAAGCGCATTTCGCAGATCTGGGGCGAGTTGAAGGACATCAAAGTGTCCGACCGCTCGATGATCTGGAACTCCGATCTGGTCGAAACGCTGGAGCTCGAAAACCTGATGGCCAATGCCATCACCACGGTCTACAGCGCCGAGGCGCGCAAGGAGAGCCGTGGCGCGCACGCACGCGAGGACTTTTCGGCGCGCGACGACGCGGTCTGGCGCAAGCATACGCTGGCCAGGCTGAGCGAAGACGGCAAGGTGGCACTCTCCTACCGGCCGGTGCACACCGAGCCGCAGCTGGCTGAAAAGGACGGCGGCATCAGCCTCGCCAAGATCGCGCCCAAGGCCAGAGTGTATTGAGGATCGAACATGGTTGAACTCACGCTCCCCAAGAATTCGCAGATCAAGCCGGGCAAGACCTGGCCGAAGCCGGAGGGCGCCACCAATCTGCGGGAATACCGCATCTATCGCTGGTCGCCGGACGACGACGAGAACCCGCGCATCGACACCTATTTCGTCGACATGGACGATTGCGGACCGATGGTGCTCGACGCGCTGCTGTGGATCAAGAACAAGATCGACCCGACGCTGACCTTGCGGCGTTCCTGCCGCGAAGGCATTTGCGGCTCCTGCGCCATGAACATCGACGGTTCCAACACGCTCGCCTGCACCAAGGGCTGCGACGACATTTCGGGCGCGGTAAAAGTCTACCCGCTGCCGCATATGCAGGTGGTCAAGGATCTGGTGCCCGACCTCACCAATTTCTACGCCCAGCACGCGTCGATCCAGCCTTGGCTGAAGACGGTGTCGCCGGAGCCGGCCAAGGAGTGGCTGCAAAGCCATGAGGATCGCGAGAAGCTCGACGGGCTCTACGAATGCATATTGTGCGCCTGCTGCTCGACCTCGTGCCCGAGCTATTGGTGGAACGGCGACCGCTATCTCGGCCCGGCAACGCTTCTGCAGGCCTATCGCTGGCTGATCGATAGCCGCGACGAGGCCACCGGCGAGCGGCTCGACAATCTCGAAGACCCGTTCCGGCTCTATCGCTGCCACACCATCATGAACTGCGCGCAGACCTGCCCCAAAGGCCTCAACCCGGCCAAGGCGATCGCGGAGATCAAGAAGATGATGGTGGAGAGAAGGGTTTAGGCGGTTGGTTGGTTGCCGGCGAGAGTAATCCAATGAGCGATGACCTTCCCATCCTTTCCCCTGTGGAAGCTCGCATTCTCGGCTGCCTGATCGAGAAGAAGGAGCTGACGCCGGATGTCTATCCGCTGACGCTCAACGCGGCACTGGCTGCCGCCAACCAGAAGACGGCGCGCGAGCCGGTGATGGCGCTGGAGCAGAGCGAGGTGCACCGGGGGCTGAAGCTGCTCGAACAAAAGGGGCTGGTGCGGCAGATGTTCGGTTCGCGTGTCGAGCGCTACGAGCACCAGATGGCGCAGCGCTTCTCGCTGACCACACCGCAGACCGCCTTGATCGGCTTGCTGTTGCTGCGCGGGCCGCAGACGGCCCATGAATTGTCGGCGCGCACCGAGCGCATGGCACGGTTTTCGTCGATCGAAGATCTGCGCGCCGAGCTCGACATGCTGATCGGCCGCCGACCGCCACTCATCCAGGAAATCCCACGCGGACCGGGCCAGCGCGAGGAGCGTTACGTCCATCTGCTGAGCGGGACTCCGCAGATCGCCCCCATCGCCATGCAGGCTGCGTCGGCTGCTTCATCTGCCTCCGGCCTCGAGGAGCGCGTCAGCGCCCTCGAGGAGGAGATTGCAATGTTACGCGCCCGCATCGACGCGCTGACCGGCGAGCGCTAGGCTCACCTCCTCGAGTAAACGCCGCTCGCCTCGCCGTCGGGGTCGATCAGCCGCAACTGGTTGCCGTCCAGTTGCCAGCGCAAGGAGACCGGCTTCAGGTCACCGGGCTTGAATTTCCAGAGGCCCGTGAGGTCGGGCCGGCAACCATTGACGGATTTGTAGGTTCCTGCCGTCGGCGTGAAAACCAGGGTCGAACCGCGCACGGAGGCCTTACCGGTTTTCAGGGTCAGCGACCGGACCTGACCGCAGCCGTCGACCAGAGACGATTGGAACAGCGCGTAATAGGTGCGCCCGTCAGCCCCGAAGGTAAAGGTGACGCTGCCGCCGCTGCCTGGATCGCAGTTGCTGAATGTGTCGCAATAATTGCCGCTGGCAACTGCAAAACCCCACTTGCCGACAAGCGCTGCCGGCATCGCACCGAGGCGCGAGCGTGTCGTCGGTCCCTTGCCCTGGCCGTAAGCGCCGCCGGCGCTGAACGCCAGCCAGCCGGCAAGCCCGACAAGTGCCGCCCGGCAGGCGTGGTGTGACGAGGCCCTCAACATCCTTTGCTCGCAACAAGCTGCCGGAGATAGACAAGCCGCGTGCCGATGACATTGTTGACGATCGCCGTCTTGCCGGCCGGCGCCATGCCGCCGTATTTCTTGACCGACGGCCCATGGTTCTTCGCCTCTTCGTAACCTGCCATCAATTGCCGCAGATCCGCACAGGACATCGAGGCGTACTTCGCCTGCTCCTGCGGGCCGATGACGCTCGATTGCGCCATGCCGGCGGAGTTGGCCGCCGCCATGCCGGCCATGCCGACGACCGCAGAAACCGGGTTGATGCCGACGCAGCCCGATAGGCCGAGGCACAGGACCGGTGCCGCCAGGACTGTATGCCGGACGCTCATGGCCGACGCTCCCCACACGGCCGCTTCGGATCGCGATGGTCGGCTACGGTTCCGCCGAGAGCGATGGACAACAGATAGACGCGTGGATTGAAGCCTGCCGAGGCGAGCCCCGACAGTGTCCTGAACAATTGCAAATGATACATCGAACCCCCTTGTGGCTGTTTGCGATGCGCTTCCTGATCGGAAACGCGCTGCAAACTAGGTCCGGCAAAAGCGGGCAGCTTGGACGCAGCGGCCCTAAAAACGGCCCAAACGGCCCTGTATTGACGTTTTCGGAGGCGCGGCGCATATCACGCCGCTTCTAATTGACCTGAGGCATGGGGGATGCCGGTGACGGCGACGATTGGGCCAACCGCCTCGTTCCGACTGATGACGGACGCGCTTCCGGAGCGGGATCGCGTCGAGGTCATGCGCGAGGTCTATGGCCGCACGGTGCTCAAGGTCGATCTCGATCCACTCGGCCCGACGCATGTCGATATGCAGGTGCGCGCGTTGCCTGGCCTCGGCATCGCCACGGGCACGTGTTCGGAATTTCGCGTCCATCATTCGACGTCGCTGATCGACAGCGACGATCTCGTCCTCCTGGTCGCCCTCGATGGCGCAAGCGTGATGAAGCATCGCGGCCGCGAGGAGCCGGTCGGCAACGGCCAGGCGCTGATGATGAGCGGCGAGGAGGTCGGCCTCAATGTCATCCAGCCAGGCGGTCTTCGCTTCGTCAATATGAGCTTCTCGCTCAAGGCACTGTCACCGCTGATCGGCGACCCGGCCCCGGCGCTGATGCAGCCGCTGCCAACCTCCGGCGGGGCGATGCGGCTGCTGCTCGACTATGTCAGGTCGATCCAGGATGCCGGCGACGTGCTGACCCCGGAGGCCTGGCATCTGGCGACGACGCATATTTTCGATCTCGTCGCTCTGGCCATGGGTGCCACCCGAGACGCGGCAGAAATCGCCCGGGGCCGAGGCGTGCGCGTGGCGCGGCTGCGTGCCATCAAGGCCGAAATAGCAGCCCATGGCGGCGACCTGTCGGCCGAAGACATCGCCCGCCGTCACCGCCTTTCGGCCCGCTACATCAGAAAACTGTTCGAGAGCGAAGGCACGTCGCTGTCGGATTTCATGCTGTGCCAGCGCCTGTTGCGCGCGCATCGGATGCTCAGCAATCCTCGTCATGCCGGACGCAGCATCACGGCGATCGCCTTCGAGGCAGGCTTCAACGACCTCTCCTATTTCAACCGGGCGTTCCGGCGGCGCTACGGCGCGACGCCATCGGATGTGCGGGCGGCCGCGTTGAAGGGCTGACCGCAAACGAAAACGCCGGCCCAAGGGCCAGCGGTTTCTGGATGAATTTGCCGTTCGGGCCTTCAGCCGAGCTTGGCGTCGAGCGATACGTTTATGGCGCCGAGCGCCTTCGAGACCGGGCAGCCGGCCTTGGCCTTTTCGGCCAATTCCTTGAACTTCGCCGCGTCGATGCCCGGGACCTTGCCGACCACTGTGAGGGCGCTTCCGGTGATCCCGGTGCCGGGAACCAGCGTCACCACGGCCTTGGCGTCGAGTTCGGTGGCCGGCGTGCCGTTCTCGGCCAGGAAATGCGAAAACTGCATGGCAAAGCAGCCGGCGTGCGCCGCCGCGATCAGCTCTTCAGGGTTGGTGCCGGATTTGCCGCTCTCGTCCTCGAAGCGGGCTTTGAACGAATAGGGCGTGCCCTTCAGGGTTCCGCTCTGGGTGTCGAGCGTGCCCGTGCCCTCTTTCAGATTGCCTTTCCAGACGGCGTTTGCGGTGCGGTCCATGAATTCCTCCTTATTACAGCGGTGGCGCCGGCCAGGCGGCGTTCCTCCCAACTATAGCGCGGGCGCGAGGGAAGGCCACCGCGCTGTTTGCGCGCGCATGCAGCACCGGCGAGCCGCACCGAATTTTTTTGAAAAATGTACGTGCAAGAATGTCGACTTGCATCGGCCCCGACCGTCCTGCGGGCGGCCACGGATTCTCGTGGCGGATGGAGGTTCGCATGAACAATCTGTTTTCTGCCCATTGGACAAGCACCTGCCGAACGGCCGATCCAGGGAAAAGCGACCCGCTGCATGTGCCGCCCTCCGGCTTCGGCCGGCTGCTTGCGGCAGTTGCAATCATCGGCATTGCGGTCAGCCTTCTCGACCATGTCGCTGCCGGCAAGAACTCAACCGATACCGTGATCGCCTATGGTTCGTCACAGCAAGGGAGCTGGAAATGAAATATGTCTGTCTGGTCTATGGCGAGGAGAACGACCTCCATGCCATGACGCCGGAGCGTCTGGCCAAGCTCGATGCCGATTCGATGGCTCATGACCGGTCATTGGATCATCGTGGGGTGCTGATCGTCGCGCAGGCGCTGCAATCGGTGAAAACGTCGAAGACGGTGCGGCGACGCCAGGGCAAGCGGCTGATCACCGACGGCCCGTTCGCCGAAACCAAGGAGCAGTTGCTTGGCTTCGTCATGATCGAGGCCGACAATCTCGACCAGGCGCTGGAGATCGCCGGCGAGATCCCGCTGGCCGAAATCGGCACCATCGAGGTGCGGGCGATCTACAATGTGCCGGGGTCATAGCCCCCGCCATGTGCTACAGCCACGCGGAAACCAAGGCGTTCGATTGAACGATCGTCCCGGCTCATTTGGTGCGCAACTTTTGCGTGTTGAAGCAAGGCGAGAGTTCTCCTATCGTCGCCGGGGTTCTTGGGGATTTCGACATGCCTTTCCTGATTGCTATCCTTGGCGTGATGGGCGCGGCGGCGTTCTGGTGGTACCGGATGAAGGCGATGAACGACGCGGCTCGCGAGGTTGCGGACGTTGTCGGGCGCGTGCAGGGCAACATCCGTCGCAAGAAGCTGCGCAAGCAGGCGGCTCTGTCGCCTCTGACGGCGATCGATGATCCGGTCGTAGCGGCGGCTACGCTGATCACATCAATCGTCTCCGAGGATGGGCCCATCCTGCCGCAGCGCGAGGCTGTCATCCGCGCGGTGATTTCCGAGATCGCCGACAAGAAGAAGACCGACGAGGCGGTGATCTACGCCAAATGGGCGGCGGCGCAGGTCGACGACACCACCGTCGTCATCGACAAGCTGGCGCCGTTCCTGCGCGAACGCCTCGATGTCGCCGAGCGAAACGATCTGCTGCAGATGGTCAACCGCGCCGCCCAGGGCGGGGAAAAACGCCTCGAAATATCCGACCAGAGGATATTGCGGCTGCGGCAGAAGCTGGGTTTCGAGGTCAACTGAGCGATAGCGCTCAGATCGCCTCGCCCTTCAACAATCGCGGCGTGCTGGCGGACAACCCCGACGCCTGCCGTATAAAAAAGTCCTTCAGGCGCGGCATGCGTTCGACAAGGCCGAGGCCGATGTCGCGGACGGTTCGCAGCGGGCCGATATCGTTGGAAAACAGCCGGTTCAGCGCGTCCGTGGTGATGCCCATCTGCACCGTGTCGAAGCGGCGCCACTGCTGGTAGCGTTCGAGGACGTCGAGCGCGCCGATGTCCTGGCCGAGCCGGTCGGCCTCGATGATCACCTCGGCAAGGGCTGCGACATCCTTGAAGCCGAGATTGAGGCCCTGGCCGGCGATCGGGTGGATGCCGTGGGCGGCATCGCCGGCGAGTGCGATGCGGGGCGCGACGAAGGCACGCGCAATGGTCAAGCCGAGCGGCCAGGCGCGCGGCGCATCGATAACGCGGATCTCGCCAAGCTTCAGGCCAAAACGCTGCTCGAGTTCGTGTTCGAACAGGAGATCGTCACCGGCCACCAGCTTCTCGGCATCGGGCGTACGCTCGACCCAGACGATCGACGAGCGGTTGGTGCCGTCCTCGCCGGGTTTGAGCGGCAATGTGGCGAAAGGCCCGGCCGGCAGGAAATGCTCTTCGGCGCGACCATTGTGCGGGCGTTCATGCGCTACCGTGCAGACGATGCCGGACTGGCCATATTCCCACTTCACCGTCTTGATGCCGGCCATGTCGCGCAGCTTCGAGTTGACGCCGTCGGCGGCGACCAGCAGCCGCGCCTTCAGCGCCGCGCCGTCGGCGAGATGCACGGTGATGCCACTGCCGTTGGTCTCGAAGCCCTGCACCGCGACGCCTTCGATGATATCGATGCCGAGCCTTTCGGCGCTGGCCCGCAAGGCGCCGTTCAGCACCTTGTTGGCGACCATATGCGCAAAGGGCTCGCCCGGCGCCACTTCGCCGCCGAAGGTCAGGAAGACCGGACGCACCGGATCGGCGGTGCGCGAATCGGTGATGATCATCTCAGTGATCGCCTGTGCCTGGGGTGCGATCTCGGCCCACACGCCGAGCTGGTCGAGCATGCGGCAGGCGGCAGCGGCAACGGCCGAGGCGCGGCCATCCCTTTGCCAGGCGCCAGCAGGTGCCGCATCGACGAGAGCGATGGCGAGGCCCGGTCGCGCCTGTTTCAGCGATACGGCGGCGGCCAGGCCGACATAGCCGGCGCCGGCGACCAGGACATCGAGCCCGGATCTGTTTTTCGTGTCCGCCTTGCGTTCCATCATCTTCGCTCCTGCGCCGGCCGGGTCTTGCGCCCTTGACTGCCTGTCCGTCCTGTCGGAAACCGCCATAACACTTCTGCGGCGAGGGCGCGAAATATGACGGCAGCCATGGACGAGCTTCTCGGCATTCTCGACCTCGAGAAGCTGGAACACAATCTGTATCGTGGTCGCAGCCCGCTGCTCGACTGGCAGCGCGTGTTCGGCGGCCAGACCATCGCCCAGGCGCTGGTGGCGGCGCAGCGGACAGTGGATCCCGATCGGTACGTGCATTCGCTGCACGGCTATTTCATGCGGCCCGGCGACACCAAGGTGCCGATCGTCTACGAGGTCGACCGCATTCGCGACGGCGGCTCCTTCACCACGCGGCGCGTGGTGGCGGTCCAGCACGGCCAGGCGATCTTTTCGCTCGAAGCCTCGTTCCAGCAGGATGAGGTCGGCCTGGAGCACCAGGTGCCGATGCCGCAGGACGTTCCGGGGCCGGACACATTGCTGTCGCAACGCGAATTGCTGGGCAAATTCGGCGAGGCGGTGCCCGATGGGATCAAACGCTACTGGGAGCGCGACCGGCCGATCGAGATGAAGCCGGTGATGCTGAAGCATTACACTAGCCGCGAAAAGCTGGAGCCAAAGCAGAACATCTGGATCCGCACCACCGGTCCGGTGCCGGCGGACCGCGCCATCCAGGCAGCGGTGCTCGCCTATCTCTCCGACATGACGCTGCTCGACACATCGACCTTCGCGCATGGCCGCGCCATTTTCGATCGCGATATCCAGGCGGCGAGCCTCGACCACGCCATGTGGTTCCATCGCAGCCATGCGCTCGACGACTGGATGCTCTACACGCAGGACAGCCCCTCCACGCAGGGCTCGCGCGGCTTTACACGCGGCTCGCTGTTTGCCCGCGACGGTACGCTGATTGCCTCGGTTGCGCAGGAAGGGCTGATCCGGCTCAAGCGATCGCCTGCAGAGTAGGCATTTTTCGAAATTTGCCCAATTTTTAAGCAGGCGTATCGCCGCAGCTGTGGGCAGGTTGCGTCGGCGCACTCCCTAATCTCTTTGTTTACAGTGGGTTAACACCCTGCTTCGGCACTTGGCACGGAGCTTGAATCCTTGTGGGCACTCTCCGGCTCTTTGGGATCGGTGAAGGTGTGCAAACGCGGGGGACCGCAACAGCAAAGGGTGAAACCTTATGAAAATCGTGATGGCAATCATCAAGCCGTTCAAGCTCGACGAGGTACGCGAAGCGCTCACCGCCGTCGGCATCCAGGGCCTGACCGTCACCGAAGTCAAAGGCTACGGGCGTCAGAAAGGGCATACGGAGATCTATCGCGGGGCGGAATACGCGGTCAGCTTCCTGCCGAAGATCAAGATCGAAGTCGCGGTCAGTGCCGACATGGTCGACAAGGCCGTCGAAGCCATCACCGCAGCCGCCAAGACCGGCCAGATCGGCGACGGCAAGATCTTCGTTTTCGGCATCGATCAGGCGGTGCGCATCCGCACCGGCGAAACAGACACCGACGCGCTCTGAGCGGCGATCACGTATTCCAATGGAGAGTTCAATGAATATTCCTTCCACCTTGAAGACGACGGGACGAGCTGCCCTTTTGGGTTCGCTTACTCTCGCAGCATTGGGCACGGTCGCCGCCTTCGCACAGGAAGCGGCACCGGCCGCAGCCGCGGCCGCGCCGGCTGCTGCCCCGACCCCGGTGCTCGACACCGGCAACACCGCCTGGATGCTGACCTCGACGGCGCTGGTGCTGATGATGACCATTCCGGGCCTTGCGCTGTTCTACGGCGGCATGGTGCGCAAGAAGAACGTGCTCGCCACCGTCATGCAGAGCTTCGCCATCACCTGCCTGGTGACGGTGCTGTGGTTCATGTTCGGCTATTCGCTGGCCTTCTCGGACGGCGGCGGCGTGAACAGCTATATCGGCGGCACCTCGAAGTTCTTCCATCACGGCATCACCACGGCCTCGCTGTGGCTGCCGGGCGTCGCCAACATTCCTGAATTCGTGTTCTCGATGTTCCAGATGACGTTCGCCATCATCACGCCGGCGCTTATTGCCGGCGCCTTCGCCGAACGCATGAAGTTCTCGGCGCTGCTGATCTTCATGGCGTTGTGGCTGCTGGTCGTCTACGTGCCGATCGCGCATTGGGTCTGGGGTGGCGGCTTCCTCGGATCGGCGGGCGTGCTCGACTTTGCCGGCGGTACGGTCGTTCACATCAATGCCGGTGTCGCCGGTCTGGTCTGTGCGCTGGTTCTCGGCAAGCGCGAAGGCTATGGCACCACCAACATGGCGCCGCATAACCTGGTCTATTCGGTGATCGGCGCTTCGCTGCTGTGGGTTGGCTGGTTCGGCTTCAACGCCGGTTCGGAACTGGCAGCCGACGGTCTTGCCGGCGCTGCCATGCTCAACACCCAGGTTGCCACCGCGGCGGCGGCACTGGCCTGGATGTTCGCCGAATGGATCGTCGCCAAGAAGCCTTCCGTGCTCGGCATCATCTCGGGTGCGGTTGCCGGCCTGGTCGCGGTGACGCCGGCTTCCGGCTTCGTCAACCCGACCGGTGCCTTCATCGTCGGCATCGTCGCAGGCGTCGTCTGCTACCTCTCGGCGGTCAAGGTCAAGCACATGTTCGGCTATGACGACTCGCTCGACGCCTTCGGCGTGCATGGCGTCGGCGGTGTGGTAGGCGCTCTGCTCACCGGCGTGCTCGCCGACCCGGCGATCAACAGCCTCGGCGCAGGTGCTTCGCTCGGCAAGCAGATCTACGGCGTTGCCGTCACTATCGTGTGGACCGGCATTGCCACCTTCGTGCTCCTCTACATCGTCAAGGCGCTTGTCGGCCTGCGCCCGACGACCCAGGAAGAGGTCGAAGGCCTCGACATCTCCCAGCATGGCGAAGTGGTGCCGTAAGGCCAGCTTAGCCAAGGGGCCGGCGGAACCCTCCTCCCGCCGGCCCCATATCTCCACGCAATTCCGAATGGAAAGCGCTGCACAGTTCTCCTGGAATTGCTTTGAAAGATCCCGTCGTGACGCTCCCGAAAGGAGTTCACGCATTGAGGCCCGGATCGCATCCGGGCCTCTTTTTTTGGCAAGCCATTCCGGCAATGCCCGGCTTCACGCAATCACGTTCGCGTGATCATGTTTTTTGAGGAAACAACGACCGCTCTGGTTCCGAACCGTGGGGACGATCGTCGTTCTGACGCTCGTGCCAAACAACAGGGAAGGAAACCATCTCATGAACCTCAAGAACATCTGTCTCGGAGCGCTTGCTCTTTCCATGATCGGCGGCGTGGCGTTTGCCGGTGCTCTGGACGAGCCCGACAACATGGCGCCGTTCTTCACGGATTCCGGCATGAAAACCATGAAGCCGATGGCGGACTTCAAGACAGCTTTCATGGCCATGCCGATGGAAAAGCAGGAAGCGATGAAGAAGGAATGCCAGGATGCGGCGATGAGCAAGCCGCATGCGGAATTCTGCGCCAATGTGCAGGCGCTCGGCGGCGCCAACTGATTTGCCGCGATCGGGCCGAGACCCGATCTCTGTTCAGACGACCAATGGCGGGCCGGCAGCCCGCCATTGTTTCGTTCGATGGAGCTCCATCGGTCCGTCGTCCAACATTGCCTCATACGCCTCAACCGGCGGTAATGAGGTTTGAGCGTCTCAACCTCTTATAGTTAATGCGCCCTTAACCTTCCCACCGATAGTCTGAGACCCGAATCTGCCGGAGTGCGCCACGCACCCGGCGAGTCCACGACAGACGGGGAAGAGCATGCGTTCAGGGGCTTCAGCACCGCTCGCGCTGGCCGATACGGGGCACGGCATCCAGGCGTTCGCGCGGCGTCAGGTGGGGCGGCTGGTTGGCGTCGGCCTGTTCGCGCTGGCCGCCTTTGGCGTTGCCAGCCTTGCCACCTGGAATGTCGCCGATCCGAGTTTTTCCCACGCGACGAACAACACCGTCACCAACGCCATGGGCTATGCGGGTGCCGTGTTCTCCGACCTCGCCATGCAGTTCTTCGGCCTCGCCGCCGTCGCCGCCCTGGTTCCGACGGTCATCTGGGGCTTCCTGCTGTTTTCCGCGCGCGGCGTCGACAGGCTGCCCAAGCGCGGGTTGTCCTGGTTCGGCTTCGCGCTGCTGGCCGCTGCGATGGTCGGCTGCGTGGTGCCGCCCAAGACCTGGCCGCTGCCCACCGGCCTCGGCGGCGTGTTCGGCGACATGGTGCTGAAGATCCCCGGTGTCGTCATCGGCGGCTATCCGACCGGGCTGATCGCCAGCATCATCGCCATCCTGCTTTCGGCGCCCGCACTGTGGCTCTTTGCCCATGGCTCGGCGCTGATCGGACGCAAGAACGGCTTTGCGGTGATGGAGGACGAGCCCGCCGTCGATCCGCGCGAGGACGACCTTTTGTTCGACAATGACGAGGACGAAGGCGACGAGGGCATCCTGGCGCTCGGCGCCATCACCCATTGGTGGCTGTCGCTGCGCGCGTGGATGCACCGCCGCGCCGTGCGCCGCAGGCAAGAGCGGGACGAGTACGAGCCGGAGATGGAGCAGCGCTCCACCGCCTGGCGCCGCGCGGCCGAACGGGTCGAATCGGCCGAGTTCGCCGAGCAGCGGATGAGCCAGGATGGCCGCGCCCGCGTCGAGCCGGAATTCTTCGCCGCCATGGTCAATGACCGCAGCGCCTCGCTCGACCCCGACGATGCCGATATCTTCGACGACCGCTTCGACAATGCGGGCGAGGATGCCGATTTCGACGATGAGCCTGTCGTGCAACGCCGCGGCGCGCCGACCGCCAAGGTACAGCCGTTCCGTTCCGATGCCGCCACGCGCGTCGAGGCGCCGGCGGCGCGCCCCGTGCCAGGCGCCCGTGTGCAGCGCGAGGCGCAGACATCGCTGATCGGCTCTGAAAAATTTGAAATGCCGTCGCTGCACTTCCTCTCCGAGCCGAAGAACGTGGTGCGCGACGCCAGCCTGTCCAAGGACGCGCTGGAACAGAATGCGCGCCTGCTCGAAGGCGTGCTGGAGGATTTCGGCGTCAAGGGCGAGATCATCGCCGTCCGTCCGGGTCCGGTCGTCACGCTCTATGAGCTCGAACCGGCGCCCGGCATCAAATCGTCGCGCGTCATCGGCCTGTCCGACGACATCGCCCGCTCGATGAGCGCCATCGCCTGCCGCGTCGCGGTGGTGCCCGGCCGCAACGCCATCGGCATCGAACTGCCGAACGCCAAGCGCGAAACCGTCTATCTCAGGGAGATCCTGGCCAGCCGCGATTTCGAGACGACGAAGGCCAAGCTGGCACTGGCGCTGGGCAAGACCATCAATGGCGAGGCGGTCATCGTCGACATCGCCAAGATGCCGCACGTGCTGGTCGCCGGCACCACCGGCTCGGGCAAGTCGGTCGCCATCAACACCATGATCCTGTCGCTGCTCTACCGGCTGACGCCGCAGGATTGCCGGCTGATCATGATCGATCCGAAGATGCTGGAACTCTCGGTCTATGACGGCATCCCGCATCTGCTGACGCCCGTCGTCACCGATCCGAAGAAGGCGGTGGTGGCGCTGAAATGGACCGTGCGCGAGATGGAGGACCGCTACCGCAAGATGTCCAAGGTCGGCGTGCGCAACATCGACGGCTTCAACGCCCGCGTCAGCCAGGCGGACAAGAAGGGTGAGAAGATCTCGCGCACCGTTCAGACCGGCTTCGACCGCCAGACCGGCGAGGCGATCTACGAGACCGAGAACCTCGATCTCGAGCCGATGCCCTATATCGTCGTCATCATCGACGAGATGGCCGACCTGATGATGGTCGCCGGCAAGGACATCGAAGGTGCCGTGCAGCGCCTGGCTCAGATGGCGCGCGCCGCCGGCATCCATGTCATCATGGCAACGCAGCGGCCGTCGGTCGACGTCATCACCGGCACCATCAAGGCCAATTTCCCGACCCGCATCTCCTTCCAGGTGACGTCGAAGATCGACAGCCGCACCATTCTGGGCGAGCAGGGCGCCGAGCAGCTGCTCGGCATGGGCGACATGCTCTACATGGCCGGCGGCGGCCGTATCCAGCGCGTGCACGGCCCGTTCGTCGCCGATGAAGAGGTCGAGAAGATCGTCGCGCATCTGAAGCTGCAGGGCGTGCCGGAGTATCTCGACGCCATCACCGAGGATGATGGCGAGGATGACGACGAGCCGTCAGGCAAGGGTGGAGCGAGCGGCGGTGGCGGCAACAGCAATTTCGAGGATTCCGACGATCCTTACGATCAGGCGGTCTCCGTGGTGCTGCGCGATGGCAAGGCCTCGACCAGCTATATCCAGCGCCGGCTGGGCATCGGCTACAACCGCGCTGCCTCGATCATCGAGAAGATGGAGAAGGAAGGTATCGTCGGCCCGGCCAACCATGCCGGCAAGCGCGAGATCCTGGTGCCGACCGAAGAGGACAAGTTCTGACCAGAAAGCCTGACCCTTGCGACATCCCTGTCCGGCAACCTTGAACCTTTCAAGGCGTTGAAGCGACCAAGGGACGCCCGACCCGCCAAATTTCAGCCCAACTGGGGGTCCAAGCACAGAACAACTCAGGAATCAGACGAGAGTGACCGATATGAAAAACGATCTTTCAGCGCTCAGCACATTTGCTCCCTCCCGGCGTCAGTTGCTGGGCCTCGGCCTGGCGTTTGCAGGGGCGGCAGCCTTCAACGCGGTGCCCGGCTTCCAGGTGCTGGCCTCGGCGCAGGCGGCTGTGCCGGCCGCTGCGCAGAAGATCGCCGACCACTTTTCCTCGGTCAAATCGATGAGCGGCGAATTCGTGCAGTTCGGCCCCAAGGGCGAGCAGACCGGCGGCAAGTTCTTCCTCGAACGGCCGGGCAAGATCCGCTTCAACTACGACGGCTCTTCGAACTTCCGGGTGATTTCAGACGGCCAGTCGGTGGTCATCCTGAACAAGAGGCTCAACACGTCCGATCTCTATCCGCTGTCGAAGACACCCTTGAAGCTGCTGCTCGACAACAGGATCGACCTCTCCGGCGACCGCGTCAAAAGCGTCAAGCAGGAGGACGACCTCACAACCATCCAGCTCGCCGACAAATCGGTGTTCGGCAATTCGAAGATCACCATGATGTTCGATCCGAAAACCTTCGACTTGCGGCAGTGGACGATCACCGACGCGCAGGGCAAGGATACGACGGTGATGATCTTCAACACCAAGGAAGGCGTCAGCTTCGCGCCGGATACTTTCGCCATCGACTACACGGCGAACCGCGAGCTCAACACCAACAAGGCGCGCTAGCTTCAAACGCTCCAATAGCTGTGGAAAGCACCGGGCCGCGCCTCGTCGGGCGTTGCCCGGCTTGTCTTTGCGGTCCGCGGCTGGCAATTTCCCGGACCGACTCCGTCAAAAGGCGTCTTCCCCGCCGGGACCCATCGGTTCTGGCCGTTGCACGCTGTCCTGGATTGCCAAATGCCCTTCTCCATCGCCACCTGGAACATCAACTCCGTTCGCCTTCGCATGCCGATCGTCGAGCGCCTGCTCGTCGAGCATGCGCCCGACGTGCTGTGCCTGCAGGAAACCAAGGTTCCCGACGAACTGTTCCCCGAGAAGGCTTTCCGCAAGCTCGGCTACGAGCACATCGCCTTCCATGGCCAGAAGGGCTACCACGGCGTAGCAACCGTGGCGCGGCGGCCGATCGAATTGGTCGAAAAGCGACGCTTTTGCGAAATCGAGGACAGCCGGCACCTCTCGGTGACGGTGCGGGCCGGCGGCAAGGCGATCCTGCTGCATAATTTCTACGTCCCGGCGGGCGGCGACGAACCGGATCCCGTCATCAACAGGAAGTTCAAGCACAAGCTCGATTTCGTTGCCGAGATGAATGCCATCCGGGCAGAACATGACGAGGTGTCCGGCTCGGTGCTGGTCGGCGACCTCAACATCGCCCCGCTCGAACATGACGTCTGGTCGCACAAGCAATTGCTCAACGTGGTCAGCCACACGCCGGTCGAGACGGAAAATTTCGAGGCGATGCGTCGCGCCGGCAACTGGGTCGACCTGATGCGGCTCAACGTGCCGGACGAGCAGAAGCTCTACACCTGGTGGAGCTATCGCGCGCAGGATTGGGAGCTGTCCAATCGCGGCCGCCGCCTCGACCACGTCTGGTCGTCGCCGAACCTTGTGCCCAGCTTTTCCGGCTACGAGATCCTGCGTCTGGCGCGCGGCTGGGAGCGCCCGTCGGACCATGTGCCTGTCATCGCGCGGTTCGATCTGGACTAGTCTGGTCGAAAATGCCCGCGTGCGGCAGTCAGTCTGTAGAGTTGGGACCGGCTGGATCCACCCACGGGCGGCCCAATCGTGTCACCATCGCCGCGTACCCAACGGCACCTGCCGCCCAAAGGAAGATGCCAAGCTCTTTGACGACGTCCTCGGCGATGGCGGCCGCAGAACCGGGGGTAGGAAACAGCTCTCCGAGCTGGTCGATCGATGCTGACATCGCCAGCAGGAAGCCTGCGGCCACAAAGATGATCGTGCCGTCGAATGTTTTTCGTCGCAGCCGGAAGAACCAGAACAACCCGGCGGCGGCGTAGGCAATCATCGGAACGATCTCTGGTATCCCAACAATGGGCAGCACGTCCTCATGGATCAACAACAGGTCATCGAGGCCCAAGAGGAGGGTAAGGCCGCCGAGAAACGTGCAATCCCATCGGCGCGTGAGCAGGCCAGCAAACAGGGTTGCGGCGCCGGAGCCGATCCATAGCGAAGCACCCAGGGACGAAATCCACCCCGTATAGAAACCGACTCCGGCGGCTGCGGATGGATCTCGATAAAAGATCCACGCGTCCAGACCACGAATTTGCGCGACGAACAGCGCGGCCAAGAGCATCGCAACGTTGATCGCCGCCGCCGCCACCACGACCAAGCGCCAGGCTATTGTCCATTCGCCGCCATGCTTTGTGTTCGGCGCGCTGTTCTCTGGCATTTGCTATTCTCATAGAGGACTGAGAGGAATTCCATTGGAATCAAAGATCAAGAAGTGCTGACCTATGCCTAATCCAGTGCG
Organism: Mesorhizobium sp. WSM1497; assembly: GCF_001672455.2. Taxonomy (NCBI): domain Bacteria; kingdom Pseudomonadati; phylum Pseudomonadota; class Alphaproteobacteria; order Hyphomicrobiales; family Phyllobacteriaceae; genus Mesorhizobium; species Mesorhizobium sp. WSM1497. Next base: position 1,097,186 of record NZ_CP021070.1, read on the forward strand.
ATGGCTGCCAGCTCTGCCGCGCCGAGAACTCCGCCTGCATTGTGCCGGTGGTCAGCATCGAACGGTTGCAGCGCTTCGCTCCACCGAACCCATTGTACCATGGCGCCGATGTTCAGGGGAGGCCGGCCTGCAAATGCCCGACCTGAATCCAACACGCTTCGAAGCGCGTCCAAATAAATTCGAACTCAAACGGCGCGCTTCACGTCTTCACGCATGTCGTTGCCCCAGGGCTGCTGCGCTGACAGGCCTGCGAGATCCGGCAGATGGGGATGGTCGCGGCGGCGTGTCGCCAGCATCCGTTGCGCCGCTTCGATGATTGTCGGCGCCGGGACATCGGCGACCAGGCCGGTCGGGCTGGCATGGCGGGTCGCGATCACGTCCACGCAGTTCGAAAGCGGCCTCCAACGGGCCATGTTGGCGCCGCCATTGAGGATAACCATCGGCGTCATCACCGTTGCCATGAGATGTGCGGTACCGCCTTCGGCGCCGATGTAAAGATCGGCAAACTCGCCGAGCGCCAGCAAGATGTCACCGATATCGACACCTCCGATCGCGGCGGAATCGACAAGCCGCAGCTTCGGCACGCGCTGAGCCAGCTCAGCCATATCGGGACCGTCGCCGGGGGTTCTCACATAGAGAAGGTTCGCCCCGTCGGCGATCAGGCTGTCGGCGATTGCGGCAACCTGATCCGCCGACATGCGCTTGCTGGCGCTGCCATGCGCCGCGATAATGATCAAGGGAGCATGCTTGCCGTCCGCAAGGCTCCTGGCCGCCGCTCGTGCGGCCGGGCTAGGCTCCAGCCGATGATCGAAAGGCAGCCGCTTGCCGGCAAGGCGTTCGATGAGGCGATGGTAGCGCCAGGCATTGTGCCCGGGTCGTGCTTCAGGCCTGTGACCCAGGCGCCAGGAAAGGGCGAAAGCCGGAAAGTTTGCCTCATAGGCAATGCCGCGGCCGAGCAGTGATGCCGAGGCTTGAAGCAGCCAACGCGCCGAGATGCGGAAATCGACGACGGCCAATCGCTCCTTGCCCTTGCGGTGATCGGCGACTAGGCGCGCCAGCGGCGTCCGCACATTGATCGCATCGACCAAATGGCGGGCATGGCGATTGAGGCTATGTTCAAGGGACGACGACCGGGTGGTTCCGTAGACGATGAAACTATCGGGGAATGCCGTTCTGGCGGCGCGCAATGCCGGAATCCGGATCAGTCCGTCGCCGAACGCGTCATTGCGGGAATACAAGATAATGGTCTCGTACCGCCCTGATGGCATGGCTCGCTCCCCCCAGGAGCCTGGTGGTGATGGCGCCTGCTGCGCCGGCCGCCTTCGAGGTGCTTTAGGATTTCACCTCTTGCCTGTCAACGGAGCCTTGCCGCTGGATCCGGGCGTCCGGATGGCCGCAGTGCGCCACGACCAGCTCATCGCTGTCGTTGAAAACGCTTCTGCCTTCGGCCGCGAGGCCAGCAGCTTCGTGGGTACGCTAGATCTAGCCGGAGAAGCGCGGCGCCAGTTCCTCGATGCGGCGGATCATCGCCTGAAATTCCTCCGAGATGCGCTGGTGCAGCTTGACCGCGATCTCGGGATATTCCTCCAGGATGCGGCGGAACATCTTGCGGCTGAGGCGCATCACTTCCGAATCGATCTCGGCCGAGGCGCTGGTCAACCGGTTGGTGTCGGCGATCAATGCCAGTTCGCTCAGGATCGTGCCGGGGTCTGCCGTGCCAATCGGGATTCGCTCACCATTCTGCTCCCGGTAGAGCACGATGCGCCCGCTGACAACGATATAGGCGGAATCGGCCTCGTCGTCCTCGCGATAGAGCTTGTGGTTGGCAATCAGCCTGGTGTTCTCGGCGCCAAAGGCGAGCAGGCGCAGTTGTTCCTGCGTGAAGCCCTCGAAGAGCCTCACGGCGGACAGAACGCGGATGTCGTCATCCAGCGCCATCTAGCTATGTCCCCGAACCGACAGTCCGACTCCTCCTCTGCGAGTTCGATCCAAACCACCCTCCAACTGGATCGTACCCGAAAGCGGCCCCGCCCGGCCGCTCATTGGATAATGAAAATGTTTAAGGAACCAGCTTGTAGCCGCCGCTTTCTGTCACAAGAATTTCCGCATTGGAAGGATCGCGCTCGATCTTCTGGCGCAGCCGGTAGACATGGGTTTCCAGCGTGTGCGTGGTGACGCCGGAATTGTAGCCCCACACCTCCTCGAGCAGCACGTCGCGCGTCACCACCTTCTGGTCGGCGCGATAGAGATATTTGATGATCGAGGCCTCCTTCTCCGTCAGCCGCACCTTGCCGCCGCGCGGGTCGAGCAGCAGTTTCTGGCTGGGCTTGAAAGTATAGGGCCCGACCGAGAAGGTGGCATCCTCGCTCTGCTCATGCTGGCGCAACTGCGCCCGAATGCGCGCCAGCAGCACGGCGAAGCGGAACGGCTTCGTCACATAGTCGTTGGCGCCGGCCTCGAGACCAAGAATCGTATCCGAATCGGTGTCGTGACCGGTCAGCATGATGATGGGCGCCTTGTAGCCGCCCTTGCGCAGGATCTTCACCGCTTCGCGGCCATCCATGTCGGGCAGCCCGACATCCATGATGAGCAGATCGATGAGGCCGCCGCGCGCTGCGGCGACACCCTTTGCCGCAGTCGATTCCTGCAGCACGTCGAATTCCTCGTAAAGGGATAATTGCTCGACCAGCGTGCCGCGCAGGTCATCATCGTCGTCGACGATCAGTATGGTGCGTGAAGTCATGGATCAATCCGTTGTTTTGAAAAGAAAATTCAGTTGACCGCTGCCTGTTTATGCGGAAGCTGACCGGCGTAACAGCCGTTCACAGTGATTTGTTCCGTGGCACGATCATACAAGAAAAAACACGATCGCAATGCAGCCGGCGCAATTTTGCGAAAAGGGCTGCGTGTGCTGACCGTGCGGGCGAGGCCTGGGCATCCAAGCCAGGGCCTGCTGCAGGCCGGGAAAACGGTGTTTGCCTGTGCGCTGGGGCGCGGCGGCATCTCGGCCGACAAGCGCGAAGGCGATGGCGCCACGCCGCTGGCCGCGATGCGGATCCTGTCGGGGTATTTCCGGGGGGATCAGTTCTCCAGCGGCCGCAGGACCCGGCTGGCGATGACGCCGATCGGGCCCGATCTGGGCTGGTGCGAAGTGCCTGACGACCGCAACTACAACAGGCCGGTCAGGATTCCCTATGGCGCCAGCCACGAACGCATGCGGCGCGACGACAGGCTCTACGACGCCTGCCTAGTGCTCGACTGGAACCTGTCGCCGCGCCGGCGCGGACGCGGCAGCGCCATCTTCTTCCATCTGGCGCGCCCCGGCTTCACGCCGACGCAAGGCTGTGTGGCTGTCACGGCGCAAACCATGGCGCGGCTGCTGCCGCTGCTGTCGGACCGGACGGTGGTGAGGGTGGTAAGATAATAGGGGAGTAGGGGAGTAGGGGAGTAGGGGAAAGCTCGGCGCGGCCGTAGTTTTTCCTATTCCCCTATTCCCCTATTCCCCTATTCCCCTATTCCCCTACGGCCAGGTCTCTGCCAGCCGATGTCGAGCAGGCCCAGCCGGCCAAGCTCCTTGTCCATTGCGCGAGCGACATCACGGCGCGCGCCGCCGATATCGCGCAGTTGGCGGTCGGAGAGATCCTCGACGTTCTGGTAGGCAGTATCGCGGCGGGGGAGGCGTATCGCGACCCGGGCGTGACGCAACCAGTCGAGGGTTTCGGCCAGCCAGTTCGGACGATGTGCGGACGAATTCAAAACGATGATGGACATGGTGTGCTCCGTTCTCCCCGAATATCAAATCCGGCTTGATGATGTTTCGATGGACAGATCATGCCAGATTGAAATCTCTGTAGGAAACGAGTAGTTTTCTCTCGATCATCAAGTTTTCTTTGAGGATAGGATGGCTCGTCTTCTGCCTGGGACTCGTGCCTTGAGGACGCTGGAGGCGGCGGCCCGGCACCTCAATTTCACCCGTGCCGCCGACGAGCTTGGGCTGACACCGGCCGCCGTCAGCCATCAGATCAAGGAAATCGAGGATCAGCTCGGGCTGGTGCTGTTCACGCGCACCAGCCGCACCATCCGGCTCACCGAGGCGGGAACGGTGCTGTTCGACGCCTCGGCGGACGCGCTCGACCTGCTTGGCCGGGCTGTTTCGCGGGCGCAAAAGCTGACGCGCGGCACCGCTCTTTTGAAGGTAACGCTCGACGCGCAGTTCGCGTCAAAATGGCTGATGCGACGCGTCGACGATTTTCGCAAGCGTCACCCCGATATCGAGTTGCGATTCGACATTGCCTATGAAGTGCGGGATTTCGAACTTGACGACATCGATGTCGGCATCCGTTTTGGCGCTGGCAAATATCCGGGCCTTCGCACCCACCGGCTGTTCGACAACATCCTCATTCCGGTGTGCAGCCCGAGCCTTTTGACGTCCGGTCCGCCGCTGCGCGAGCCGCGCGATCTTTTCAACCATACGCTTGCGCATATCGAATGGTCGCGGCAAGGCGTGACGTGGCCGAACTGGCGGATGTGGATGGCGGCGGCCGGCATCAATGATTTCGACGACAGCCGGACAGTCGTGTTCGGAAATTCCACGGATGCCGTCCAGGCAGCGCTCGACGGCAATGCCGTTGCGCTCGCCGATTTCGCCATGGTGGCGAACGACCTTTCCCAGGGCAGGCTGGTGCAGCCTTTCGAACTCGGCCTGCGCGTGGCGCCCGAGTTCGCCTATTTCCTGGTCTATCCCGAAAATACCGCCGACGATCCACGCATCGTCGCCTTTCGCGAATGGATGCTAGAGGAAGTCGCCAAGACGCGGACCACGGATAAAGGGCAGTAGGGCAGTAGGGCAGTAGGGCAGTAGGGCAGTAGGGCAGTAGGGCAGTAGGGCAGTAGGGCAGTAGGGCAGTAGGGCAGTAGGGATAGGCGTCGGTGCCGTCTGCCCCCTATTCCCCTACTGCCTTACTGCCCTACTCCCTTCTTGACTCAGCTTGCCACCGCGCCGAACCAGCCGATGACGGCGCCGATGATCAGCAGCACGCCGAGCCAGTGGCCGCCGTCGATGAGGGTCAGGTCCCAGCCGAAATTCTCGTAGCGATGGTTGACCGAGAGCGTCGTGGCGACGAAACCCAGCCAGAGCACGAAGCCGAAGACAAGTCCGGCGAGCCATGTCGGCTCGCCGCCGGTCATCGCGCCGACGACCAGCGCCATTATCGTGGCCATGACCAGTTCGGCGATGAAGCTGACGACGAAGGGCAGCGGCGACTTCTTCATCGTCGCCGGATCGAGCTTGGCGGCCTTCAGCCACGGCTTGCTCAGGCTCATGTACCAGGCGGCGCCGAACAGCCACGCCACGATTGCGGCAGCGACCACCGCCAGCCAGTTCACTGCTGAAAAATCCATGAGCTCCCCCCTCTGATTGGATATGATGGAACGCCTGTTCGGCGATCGCGTCAAGCGAACCGCCAGACGGTCGTGCGCTTGACCAGCGCATCCTCCAGCGCCCGCGTGACGGCCACTTCATAGACCGCAAGCGGCTCCAGCCCTGTCTTCGGCAGATACGACCGGCCGGGATCGCCGACAAGGATTTCGGCGCCGCGCGCCTTCAGCGTTGCGAACCATGGCACCAGCCGGTCAGCGAAAGATTTGTCATAGAAAACATCACCGGCCAGGACCACGTCCCAACCTGCATCGGTGCCGATGCAATCCGTGCCGAGGAATTTGGTCCCGATACCGTTGATCTCGCTGTTGAGCCGGATCGCGGTGGCGCAGAACGGATCGATGTCGGAGGCGATCACCTTGGCGGCACCGGCCTTGGCAGCGGCGATGGCGACAAGGCCGGAGCCGGAAGCGAAGTCGAGCACGTGCTTGCCACGCACCGTGCCGGAATTGTCCAGGACATAGCGGGCAAGGCCCTGGCCGCCGGCCCAGGCGAAAGCCCAGAAGGGCGGCGGCAGGCCGATTTCGACCAGCTCTTCCTCGGTCCGCTGCCACAGGTCATGCGCTTCGTCGGCAAGATGAAGCAGGATCTCCGGCACGTGCGGCGGCGCCATCAGCGCCGTGTTGTCGAGAATGAACTGTTTGGCACTGTTGGGCGTGAGCGCCGTCACGGAGCCGGCGTTAAGCCGCCCATGCGGCAGACTTCCTTCCATTCGGCCGGCGTCACCGGCTGCACGGAAAGCCGTCCGAGCCGCACCAGCGCCATGTCGGCAAGCTTCGGATTGGCCTTCACCTGTTCCAGCGTCGGCGGGTTCGGTACATCCCTTACGGCGCGGATGTCGACGCATTCCCAGCGCGGATCGTCGGACGTGGTGTCGGGATGGGCAAGCGCGCAGACTTCAGCGATGCCGACGATGTTCAGCCCCTCGTTGGAGTGGTAGAAGAAGCCGAGATCGCCGATCTGCATCGCCTTCATGTTGTTGCGCGCCGCGTAGTTGCGCACGCCGTCCCATTGCGTGCCGGCCTTGCCCTTGGCCTTCAGCATCTCGAAGGAGAACTTGAATGGCTCGGATTTGAACAGCCAGTAGTTCATGTCTTTCTCCTCCTTGGAGTCGCGCTGGCGACCGGGATTTAACTAGCCGCCGGCTTGTTGAACGTCCAGTTCCACGGGCGGATTTCGACGCTTTCGAACAGCCCGGCCTTGGCGTAGGGGTCGGCGGCCGACAGAGCCTGGGCGCCAGCCAGGTCGGGCGCTTCGACGACCACGAGGCTGCCATTGGACTTGCCTTCAGTGTCAAGGAACGGACCGGCGAATGCCAGCTTCTTGTCGCCGTTCAACCCCTCGAGAAAGGCAACATGCTCGGGCCGCGTGTCGAGGCGCACCTGCAGGCTTCCGGGCTTGTCCTTGCAAATCACAGCAAACAGCATTTTTTCTCCTGATCGTTCAAAGGGGATCAATCGTTGGTTTCGGTCTTCAGCGGCCGGGTCATCAACGCCGTCACGGCCTGCCGGACGGTGATGGTGCCATCCAGTATGGCGGCGACGGCGGCAATGATCGGCGCGTCGATGTTGCGCTCGGTGGCAATGCGGGCTGCGATCGCCGCCGTCGGCACGCCTTCTGCCAGCGGCAATCCGGCAAGTGGCTTGCCTTGCCCGAGCGCCAACCCATAGGCGAAATTGCGCGACTGGGTGGACGAGCAGGTCAGCAGCAGGTCGCCAAGGCCGGAAAGCCCCATCAGCGTTTCGGGCCTGGCGCCGAAGGCAGCGCCGATGCGGCGCAATTCGACAAAGCCGCGCGTCACCATGGCGGCCTGGGCGCTGGCGCCGAGACCCGCCCCAGTGACGGCACCTGCGGCAATGGCAAAGACGTTCTTCAAGGCGCCGCCGATCTCGACGCCGATCAGGTCGTCATTCGAATAGCAGCGCAGGTTTTCGGCGGAAAAGCGGGCGGCGAGATCGGCGGCCAACGCCTCGTCGCGGGCGGCGACCACAACGGCCGTCGGCAGGCCGCGGGCGACGTCGTTGGCGAAGCTCGGGCCCGACAAAACGGCAACCGGATTGAGCGGCAGGATTTCTTCGACAATCGCCGATAGCAACGCGCCAGTCTCGCTTTCGATGCCCTTGGCGCACAGAACCAGCGGGATACCGGCCGGCATATGGTCCTTCGCGGCCGCCAGCGTCGCCCGCAGCGACTGCGCCGGCGTCACCGCCAGCACGCAATCGGCACCGTCGAGCGTGGCCTGGATGTTGCTCGTCGCCACGATGCCGGGCTGGAGCGTAATGCCCGGCAGGTAGCGTGGATTTTCGCCGCGGTCGATCGCGGCGACGGTCTCCGGATCGCGCGCGTAAAGGCGGACGAAATGGCCGGCGCGCAGCATGGCCAAGGCCAAGGCAGTGCCCCAGGCGCCGCCGCCGAGCACGGCAACGCGCCAGCCGCTTGGCGCGGTGACGTTGCCGCTCATTGCCACTTCGTTCATGCCTTGGCTCCGCGCCGGCCGGAGCCGACCATCGGCGCCGAGATGCTGTCCAGCGGCCAGCGCGAGCGCGGCACGAAATCGAAGCCGTTCTCTTGCGCCATGCCCTCGCGCAGCCGCTCGATGCCGGCCCAGGCGATCATCGCCGCATTGTCGGTGCAAAGTTTCAGTGGCGGCGCAATGAAGGTGAAGCCGGTCTCGGCGCAGAGCCGCTCCAGCATGGTCTTGATCGTGCGGTTGGCGGCGACACCGCCGGCAACGACGAGGGCTGGGTTCCTGGTGCCGGGAAATGTCTCGCGAAAGCGCGTCAGCGCGCGAGAAACACGGTCGGCCAGAGCATCGGCTACGGCCCCCTGGAACGAGGCGCAGATGTCGGCGACGTCCTGGTCGCTCAGCGGCGCAATGGCGCTCGCCGCCTGGCGCACGGCGGTCTTGAGGCCGGAGAAGGAGAAGTCGGGCTGGGCCGAGCCCTTCATCGGACGCGGAAAGGCAAAGCGCGAGGCGTTGCCGGCCTGTGCCGCCTTTTCGACATTCGGTCCGCCGGGATAGGGCAGGCCGAGCATCTTGGCCGTCTTGTCGAAGGCTTCGCCGAGCGCGTCGTCGATAGTCGTTGCCCAGCGCTGGTAGTCGCCGACACCCCGCACGGCGACGATTTGCGTATGGCCGCCGGAGACCAGCAGCAAGAGATAGGGAAAGTCGAGCCCGTCGGTCAGCCTTGCGGTCAGCGCATGGCCTTCGAGGTGGTTGATGGCGATCAGCGGCTTGTTCGCCGCCGCGGCGATTGCCTTGGCGGTCATCAGCCCGACGATCAGCCCGCCGACCAGGCCGGGGCCGGCGGTGGCGGCAATCGCGTCGATATCGGCTAGTGCTGTACCCGAATCGGCAAGCGCCGCCTCGATGATGCCGTCCAGCGCCTCGACATGGGCGCGCGCGGCGATTTCCGGCACGACGCCGCCGAAAGCGGCATGCTCCTCGATCTGGCTGAGCACGATGTTGGACAGGATTTTTGGCGCGGCGTCGCCGTCGATGGCCACCACGCTGGCGGCGGTCTCGTCACAACTCGTCTCTATGCCCAGCACGCGGATCAATTCGTCGCTGTCCCTAAAGATTGTATCATGGGGCTTTCCCCGTTAGGAGAACCCCGGAAAAGCCTCGCTTGCCGGGGGGTTATCACGGACTGCGCGCCATGCAAACAATCTTGAGAATCGGAACACGCGGCAGCCCGCTGGCGCTGGCGCAGGCGCATGAAACGCAGGCGCGGCTGATGGCCGCGCATGGCATGCCGGCGGAGGCGTTCGAGGTGGTCGTCATCTCGACCAGCGGCGACCGCATCCAGGACCGGCCGCTGTCGGAAGCCGGCGGCAAGGGCCTGTTCACCAAGGAGATCGAGGAGGCGCTGCTGGCCGGCCGGATCGACATCGCCGTGCATTCGTCGAAGGACATGCCGACGCAACTGCCCGACGGCCTCGAACTGTCGGCCTTCCTGCCGCGCGAGGACGCACGCGACGCCTTTGTCGGCAAAGCGGCGAAGACGATCGCCGAACTGCCGCGCGGGGCGAAAGTCGGCTCGTCGTCGCTGCGGCGGCAAGCGCTGATCCGCCGGATGCGGCCGGATCTCGACGTGGTGATGTTCCGCGGCAATGTGCAGACGCGGCTGCGCAAGCTCGAGGAAGGCGTCGCCGCCGGCACGATCCTGGCCTATGCCGGGCTGAAGCGGCTTGGGCTCGAGCATGTCGTCACCGACCTGATACCGCTCGACGTCTTCCCGCCGGCGCCGGGGCAAGGCGCGATCGGCATCGAAACCCGTATCGGCGACCGCGATGTCGAAAAGATGCTGGCAGCCGTCCATGATGTGCCGACCGGCCAGGCGCTGGCCTGCGAGCGTGCCTTTCTGGCGGCGCTCGATGGCTCCTGCCGCACGCCGATCGCCGGCTATGCCGCGATCGAGGCCGGAAAGCTGTCTTTTGCCGGGCTGATCATCTCGCCCGACGGCACGCAGTCGCACACGGTCGAGCTGCAGGGGCCGGCGCAAGACGCCGCCCGCATCGGCGGTGAAGCGGCCCGGAGCGTGCGCGCCAGGGCCGGCGAAAAGTTCTTCGACGGCTGGCTCTGAAATGCTTCGCGTCCTGGTGACCAGGCCGGAACCGGGTGCTTCGCGCACAGCGCATCGGCTGGAGGAGGCAGGTTTTCAGCCGGTTCTTTTGCCCCTGACCGAAACAAAGGCGTTGCCCGCCGCTGCCGGACTGATCCCGGACGATGCCGTCGCGGTGGCCGTCACAAGCGCCAATGCCATGCGCCATGCGCCGGAAGAAATCATCGCGACGCTCGCCGCCTTGCCTTGTCATGCCGTCGGTAGGCGGACTGCGGAAGCTGCCCGCAAAGCGGGGTTTTTGTCGGTCAGTGAAGGCCCGGGCGATGCCGAGGCGCTGGCCGACGTTCTCGCCGCCGATTTTTCTGGAAAGACGATTGTCTACCTCTGCGGGCGCGTGCGTTTTCCGGCGTTCGAACAGAGGCTCGGGACGGTGGGCGTTCGGGTCCACGCCGTCGAGACCTATGACACGCTGACAGTGGGTTATCCGGACGAAGTCACCCTCGAACGCCTGTCCGGGCAACCTGCCGACGCGGTATTGCTCTATTCAGCCAAGGCGGCGGCGGCGATGCAAATCCTGGCAAGACGGCCCGCTCTGCGCGGTCTCTTCGAAAAAACATGGGTTTTTGCGCTTTCCACGCGGATCGCCGCAGCCTTCGACGATGCCGCCAGCGAAAGGATCCGCATTGCCGCGCAACCTGACGAGGAGGCATTGCTGGCGCTTTTGCAGGCGCCGCGCTGAGCCGCGTCATCACACCGCCCCTTTTCACCGCTTGGTGATGTGCTAGACCCTTTCTGAACCATCATGCGCCGCCAGGCGTTGAGACGAAGCGAATGTGCGGAGCCCAGGCATGGTCAAGACGCCGAAGATGCGACACTCGAAAAGCCGCCGCGAGCCGGTGACCATCGATCTCGAGCCGGGCGCCGTCTCACGCATCGCCGACGAGGACGCCGCCACGCAGGAGGCGCAGACAGACGAGGCGAAGGCCGAGGAAGCAGCGAACGCTTCGCAGCCCGAGGTTCCCGAAGAGCCGGTTCATGCCGACCAGACCGATCTCGAGCCGTGGGAACATGCCGATGGCGCCGCAGGTGCGGAAGGGCAAGCGCCGGCGGATGGCGGAGCCAAAGCCGCCGAGCCAGAGCTGCCTTATCCCGGTTCGGATGCGCCGCCCAACCGCGCCAAAACCTTCGACTACAGTTTCGACGACGCGTCGGCAGCGCAGACCGACGGCAACAAGGCAAAAGCCGAGACACGGGACGAGAAAATGGCGCCAGCCCCTGAAAAGCGTGGCGGCCTCAACGGCATCGCCGCCGGCATCATCGGCGGCGTCATCGCGCTGGTCGGCGCCGGCGGGCTGCAATTTGCCGGCCTGCTCGGCGCGCCGGGCTCCGGCGCCAGCGTCTCGCTCGATGGCGTCAATGGCGACATCGCCTCGCTGAAGACCGAAATCGCCGGCTTGAAGGACGCCGGCGGCAACGGCGATGCAGCGGCGAAGATGGTCGGGCTGTCCTCGGGCCTGGAGCAGGTCAAGGCTGATGTCGCGGCGCTGAAATCGGCTGTCGAGAAAGGTGGAGCAGGCGACGCGGCCGGCGTCACCGCACTGGGCGACAAGGTCGCGCAGATCGAGACGGCGGTCGCCGCCCTCGGCAAGGCGGGCAGCTCGGCGCCGGTCGATCTTGGTCCGCTCACCAAAAAACTGGCAGGCCTCGACGCGCAGGTGAAGTCGGCCGGCGAGGCGGCGACCGCGCAGGATGGCCGGCTGAAAGCGCTGGAGCAGTCTGTGTCGCAGCTGTCCGGCAAGGTCGAGGCGGCGGCGGGACAGCCGAAGATCGCGCTTGCCATCGCGGCGTCGGCCTTGAAGGCGGCGCTTGAGCGTGGCGGGCCGTTTTCGGCCGAACTCGAAACCCTCGCCGCGATTTCGCCTGATGCGCCGCAGCTTGCGGCACTGCGCCCCTATGCCGAAAAGGGCGTTCCAACCCGCGCCGAGATCGCATCGCAGGCTGATGCCGCCGCCAATGCCATGGTCACGGCGGCGACGCCTGTCGATGAGAATGCCGGCTTCGTTCAGAGCCTTCTGTCGAGCGCGCAATCGCTGGTCAAGGTCAGGCCGATCGGCGCCGTCGAAGGCGCCGGCGCACCGGAAACCGTCGCGCGCATGGAGGCGGCGGTCAACCAGGGCGACTACGCCAAGGCACTCAGCGAGTATGAAACGCTGCCCGAGGCCGCCAAGGCCGCGGGCGCCGACTTTGCCGGTAAGCTGAAGGCGCGCATCGAGGTCGAAACCCAGGTCGATGCGCTGATCTCGGGCGCGATGAAGGCATGAGGGCAACACAATGATCCGCCTGCTCGCCTTCCTCATCGTCGTTTTCGCGCTCGGGCTGGGCTTTGCCTGGCTGGCCGACCGGCCGGGCGACATGGTCGTCACTTTCAACGGCTATCAATACCAGGTCAGCCTGATGGTGGCGGCGGTGGCTGTCGTTGCCGTGGTCGCTGCGGTGATGATCCTGTGGTGGCTGCTCAAGTCGCTGTGGAACAGCCCCTACACCATCTCGCGCTATTTCCGTGTCCGCCGCCGCGATCGTGGCTATCAGGCGCTGTCGACCGGCATGATTGCCGCCGGCGCCGGTGATGGCGCGCTGGCCCGCAAGAAGACCAAGGAAGCCGCCAAGCTGATCCGTTCCGACCAGGAGCCGCTGATCCACCTGCTCGAAGCGCAGGCGTCGCTGCTCGAAGGCGATCATGAAGGCGCGCGGCAGAAATTCGAGAGCATGCTCGACGATCCCGAAATGCGGCTGCTGGGTTTGCGCGGGCTTTATCTGGAAGCCGAACGGCTCGGCGACCGCAACGCCGCCAGGCATTATGCCGGCCGCGCCGCCGCTGTGGCGCCGCAGCTGGCCTGGGCGGCGGAATCGACGCTGGAAGAGCTGACCGCGCGCGGCGACTGGGACGGCGCCCTGAAACTCGTCGACGCGCAGAAAGCGACACGGCAGATCGAACGCGATGCCGCCAACCGCCGCCGCGCCGTGCTGCTGACCGCCAAGGCGCAGGCGCTTGCCGACAGCGATCCCGCCGCCGCCAGAACGGCCGCGATCGAGGCGAACAAGCTCAGGCCCGATTTCGCGCCTGCCGCCGTGGCCGCCGCGGCCGCACTGTTCAAGCAGAACGATGTGCGCAAGGGCTCGAAGATACTCGAGGCGGCGTGGAAGGCCGAGCCGCATCCGGAGATCGCCGAGCTCTATACCCATGCAAGGCCGGGCGACGCGGTGCTCGACCGCCTCAACCGGGCGAAGAAGCTGCAGGAGATGAAGAAGAACCACGCCGAATCGTCGATGACGGTGGCGCGCGCCGCGCTCGACGCGCAGGATTTCGCGACCGCCCGCCGCGAGGCCGAGGCGGCGATCCGGATGGACCGTCGCGAGGGCGCCTATCTGCTGCTCGCCGACATCGAGGAGGCCGAGACCGGCGATCAGGGCAAGGTTCGGCAGCTGCTGTCCAGGGCGGTGCGGGCGCCGCGCGATCCGGCCTGGGTCGCAGACGGCGTGGTATCGGAACGCTGGGCTCCGGTATCGCCGATCACCGGCCGGCTCGACGCCTTCGAGTGGCGCGCGCCGATGGAGCGTCTTGGCCAGTTGATCGACAGCCATGATGACGCGCCAGCGGGTGCGGCACCGGTTATTGAAGCATTGGCAAAGCCGACGAGCGAAAAAAGGCCGATCGAAGTGATCGACGACGCCGGTGGCGAGACGTCGGCGGGCAAGCAAGCTGAAAGTCGCGAAGAAGATCATGTCAGGCCAATCACGGCAGCGGCCTTCGCCGCGGTGCCGAGCGATGCCGAAGGCGTCGAGCCGGCCGAGGAGCTTGCGCGGCTGCCGGACGATCCCGGCGTCGATCCGGACGAGGAAGCGGAGAAATCGCCGCGCCGGTTTCGGTTGTTTTGAGTTGGGCAGGCCGTCAGGCCGTTGGGGTATGGATCTATGTTTGAACGCGTTCTGTCGTTTCTCAGGGATTTGCCGGCCGGTGCCGGCACGCATGCCAGCACGGACGATCCGCGTGTCGCCGCCTCGGCGCTGCTCTACCATGTGATGAACGCCGATGGCGTGCGCCAGGATGTCGAGTGGGAGCGGTTCAAGGCGGTGCTGGCCGAGAGCTATTCGATCAGTGGCGCGGAACTCGAAGCGTTGGCCGCTGCCGGCGAGCGGGCCGACAATGAGGCGATCGATCTCTACGCCTTCACCAGCGTCTTGAAGCGCCATCTCGATGCCGATGCGCGCAAGGCTTTCATCGGCCTGATGTGGGAAATCGTCTATGCCGACGGCGAGTTGCACGAGCTCGAGGACAACACCGTCTGGCGCGTCGCCGAGCTGATCGGCGTCGAACGCCACGACCGCGTCGAGGCGCGCCGCAAGGCGGCGGCGCACGCGCCCGGCGCCACCGGAACATCGAGCGACGAATAGGATCTTCGCCTTCCCATGCCACGCCAGACGAGTTCGAAGCCAAAGATCCTGATCGTGCTGCATCAGGAGAGTTCGAGCCCGGGACGTGTCGGCCACATGTTGCTGGAAGAAGGTTTCGATCTCGACATCCGCCGGCCGCCGCTTGGCGACGCCTTGCCCGAAACACTGGACGACCACGCCGGCACGGTGGTGTTCGGCGGCCCGATGAGCGCCAATGACGACGACGAGTTCGTTCGTCGCGAGACCAACTGGCTGGAAATACCGCTGAGGGAGAACCGGCCATGTCTCGGCATCTGTCTCGGCGCGCAGATGCTGGTCAACTGTCTCGGCGGCAAGGTCGAGGGTCATGGTGAAGGGCTGGTCGAGGTTGGCTGGTATCCCCTGAAGGCGACCGAAGCCGGCAAGCAACTCATGCACTGGCCGGAGATGGTCTACCAGTTCCACCGCGAGGGTTTTTCGCTGCCCAGGGACGCGACGCTGCTGGCGACGGCCGAAACCTATCCCAACCAGGCCTTCCGCTACGGCGACAATGCCTGGGGCATCCAGTTCCATGGCGAACTGACCAGGGTGATGATGCAGCGCTGGGTGGTGCGCGGCGCGCATCGCTTCGAATTGCCCGGTGCCCAGCCCGGCCGCGATCATCTCGGCGGCCGGCTGATCTGGGACATGCATCTCAAGCGCTGGCTGGACGAGTTTTTGCGGATGGTCTTCGGCAAGCCGAGCAGATAGCTAAACCGTCGTCTGAACGGATTTCAGGCGACCCGCTTTAGGTCTTTGTCTTCATGCATGTCGTTCTCCCAAAACCGGGGCCACTTTTGGGCGACATGCATTAAGGTTCGAGCACCGGCCGCAGGAAGCTGCGCTCGTAGCTGAGAATGCTGCGATTGCGTTTTTCCATTTCGAACACTTCCTGGCATTCCGGGTCGGCAGCCATCCGTTTGCGATAGTCCTCGTAGTCGGCAAGGCTCGGGAAGCTGAACATGGCATAGGCGATGTTGCTCGCCCCTTCGCTTGGAAGGAAATAGCCGTGATGGTTTCCGCCGAGGCGGTTGACCAGAGCTATCCAGCGGCGACCATAATCTTCGAACTCGGCAAGCTTGTAGGGGTCGATGACGTATTTCAGGTAGCAAGTGATCATGAGAGCTCCTGTGGCATGGGCTAGGCATGTCGGCTGTCAACCGTGGGAAGATCAGTTGCGCCCGTTGAGGTGGCGCACCTTGCGCAGTTGCGGGAACAGCACCACCCACAGGCCCGCGACGGCGATGGCGCCGATGCCGCCGATCACCACGGCCGGCACCGTGCCGATCAGCGCGGCCATCGTGCCGGCCCGGAATTCGCCGACCTCGTTGGAGGCGCCGACAAAGACCTGGTTGACGGCGTTCACGCGGCCGCGCACCTCGTCGGGCGTCCACAGCTGGATCAGCGTCTCCCTGATGTAGACGCTGAACATATCGGTGGCGCCAAGGAAGACCAATGCCACGATCGACAGCCAGGTGATGGTCGACAGGCCGAAAACCACGGTGAAGGCGCCGAACGAGGCTGCGGCGGCCAGCATGATCATGCCCGCGTGGTTGCGAAGTGGATGCCCGGCCAGCCAGATGGCGACGCAAATGGCGCCGATGCTTGGCGCCGAGCGCAGCAGGCCGAGGCCCCACGGGCCGAGCTGGAGGATGTCGCGCGCATAGACCGGCAGCAGCGCCGAGGCGCCGGACAGGAGCACGGCGAACAGATCGAGCGAGATGGCGCCGAGCACGATCTTCTCGCTCCAGATATAGCTGAACCCGCCGAGCAGGTGCTGCATCGTCGGCTTGTCCGACTCGGTGCGCTGCGACGGCTTCGGGATGGTGAAGATCAGCAGCCCGGACACAAGCATCAGGACAGCGGCGGTTCCGTAGGCCGCTTCCGGCGACACGCCGTAGAGCAGGCCGCCGGCGACGGGTCCGACGATGGTCGCCGTCTGCCAGGCCGATGAATTCCAGGCGATGGCGTTGGCGAAATCCTGAGGCGGCACCAGATTGGCGAACAATGACGCGGAGGCCGGACCGAAGAAGGCGCGGGCGACGCCGAACATGGCAAGCACGCAGAAGATCGGCAGCGGCCCGCTGATGCCGCGCAGCGCCAGGAACAGCAGCGCCAGCGCGCACATCGCCTCCACCACGACCGCCAGCGCCATGATCAGGCGGCGGCCGAAGCGGTCGGCGACGACACCGGTGACCAGCACCAGAAGCAGCGACGGCAGGAACTGGACGATGCCGACCAGGCCGAGATCGAGCGGGTCGCGGGTCAAATCGTACATCTGCCAGCCGACCGCGACGGACACGATCATGGTGGCGAATGTGGTGAGGAAACGCGCCGCCCAATAACTCAGGAAGGAGCGGTGGCGGAACGCGGCATAGCGCTGGTCCGGTGATATCTGTTCGGCGGTCATGATTTAAGAGGCCCCATTGCAGTGGCGTCAGCTGGCGGGGCACTTCCACGATGGGCGCTGGTCCGGCTGGCGGAACTTTTAGCTCAGTTCGCCGCGGATATGCGTCAAAATCAGTGCTGGATCAAGGAATTTTCAGCCCGTTCCATCGCCGGCACGCGGAAGTTACTGCCGCAGCGCGACGGAGATGGCGTCGAGGCCGCCGCGCAATTCGGCTTCCGTCGGCCAGCCAAAGCCGACGCGGAAGAAGCGTTTTTCCATCTCGAACCAGTGGCCGGGTCCGACATAGGTTCCATGGTTCTCCAGCAGGTTCGCATAGAACCGGTCGAGGTCGAAGCCGGGTTCGACATCGAGGCGCGGGAAGCCGACGACACCGCCTTCGGGCCTGATCCAGTCGATCAGCGGTTCGCGGTCGATCCAGGCCTGGACGATGTCGCGGCGCTTGGCCATTTCGGGCAGCAGTGTCGCCAGGAAGGCGTCCCGGCGCTCGAGCATGCCGCGGGCAATGCCTTCGTCGATGACGCTGCCGCAGATGCCGATCTGCTCCTTTGCGGCGAGGAATTTTTCCTGAAGCACCGCATCCTTGGTGATCAGCCAGCCGATGCGGATGCCGGGAATGCCGAAGGCCTTGGACAATGACGAGACGCTGATCGCCTTCGGGCTGAGCGAGGCAGCCGTCGGCAGCCGCCTGCCGTAGGAGAGGTCGCGATAGGTCTCGTCGACCAGCAGATGGCAGCCGCGAGCCTCGGCAAGCGCCACCAGCGCATCGAGCTCGGCTCGGCTCATCATCGTGCCGGTCGGGTTGTGCGGGCAGGTGACGCTGATCAGCTTCGTGTCCGGCCGAATCGCGGCCTTGACGCGTTCGACATCGATGGCGAAGCCTTCCTCGAATGCCAGGTCGACAAAGCTGATGGCGCAGCCGATCGCCCTTGGGGTTTCGATGTTGGTGGCGTAGTTGGGCCTGATGACGACGAGATGGTCGTTGGCCGACAAAAGCGAGGTCGAGATGATGAACAGTGCGCCGGCGGCACCGGCGGTGACCAGCACATCATCCGGCGAAATGCCCGCATTCTGCGCCGATATCAGTGCACGCAATTGCTTGTCGCCGCGATGCTCGCCATAGAAAAGCGTGAGATCGGGCAGCGACAGGCCGATGTCGGAGAGCTTCTGGTCGGCGATCGAGCTTTCGGAAAGATTGAAGCGGATACGGTCGTAGCCGTATTCTTCCGGCGCCTCTTTCTCGATCACCATCCTGGTGTAGTTCATGGCTCACTCCCCAAGAGCAGTTCACCGTTTCACGGAAACGGCGACCCGCTCTAACTCCTTGTTTTTACGCAATTCCGGACGGAAAACCGTTTCACACTTTTCCTGGAATTGCTCTAGGAACCCGTCCGGTCCATCCAAGCCATAAGAACATGAAGCCTGCCAAGGCGGATTCGCCGGCAGGCTTCTGTTCCAGTCGTCCTAACTGTTGGCTCAGGACTGAATGTTCAGGCCGAGGCCTTGGCCTTCCTGCCCTTGGCGGGCGCCTTGACGGGGGCGGCCTTGCGGCCGAGGCCGATCGACTTCGCCAGCAGCGAACGCGAGGCCGCGTAGTTGGGAGCGACCATCGGATAGTCCGACGGCAAGCCCCATTTGGCGCGATAGGCGTCCGGCGTCAGGCCGAAATGCACACCGATGTGACGCTTCAGCGATTTGAACTTCTTGCCGTCTTCGAGGCAGATGATGAAATCGGGCGTCACCGACTTCTTGGGATTGACCGCCGGGACCAGCGGGGCAGCCACCGGGACCGCAGGCTTGCCGAGCCCGCTTATCGACGCGCTGACGCTGGCGATGAGGTCGGCCAGGCCGGAGGCAGGCAAGCGGTTCTTCTCGACGTAAGCGGACACGATGTGGGCGGTCAGCTCGAGCAGATCGATGTCTTTACGGGCACTGTTGCTATCGTCGGTCACTCTATTTCTCCGTCTACAGCGAATGACCTGAAAATCGGATTCGACTTCCGGAAAGGATCATGCGCGAAATCAAAATGCTATGGCGTCCTTCGTGCGTCCACGGGACGAATTGGCGTTGTTGTAGCGCGGAATTCCTAGTCGGCAAATCTGCGTATTGCAACGACTTGATGGCAGGTCACACGTTATTTTGAACAACTATATTAAACAATAACAGTATCAGACTATCAGCGCCTTGTCGCGCCACAAACGAAACCCGCCTTCGAAGGCGCGTGTGTTGTCGCCGCGCCTGGAGTCGGCGGGCAATTCATCGAGCTTGTCGACGTTGCCGCCGCCAATGACGACATAGTCAGGCTGCATGGCGGCACGGAGCCGGTCGACGACGTCGAAGACGTATTTGCGCCATTTCTTCTTGCCGCGCTTTTCCAGGCCGCGTTCGCCGACATAATCCTCGAAGCTCTTGCCCTTCTTGTAGGGCAGATGCGCGAGTTCCATCGGTTGGGCGACGTTGTCGGCAATCATCGCCGCACCGAGCCCGGTGCCGAGCCCGAGGAACAGCATGCGCCCGCCCTCGTAGCTGCCGATGGCCTGCATCAGCGCGTCATTGACCACTTTCACCGGTTTGCCGAACGCGCCCGCAAAGTCGAATCCAGCCCAGCCCTTGCCGAGATTGGCGGGGTCGGCGAGCGGCCTGTTGTGGTTGACCGGACCGGGATAGCCCATCGAGACGACGTCGTAGGACAGGCCTTCGGCGAGCTTCTTCACGGTATCGATCATCTGTTGCGGCGTCAGCCCCGGCCCCGAATCGGCGCGGCGCTCCGCGCCGCCGGCGCTGGTGAGGATCTTGACGTGCGAGCCGCCGATGTCGATCGTGAGCACGATCTTCTCAGTATCCGGCGTCTCGGTGCCCGATGCTGGTTGCTTCACTGCCTTGGCCATCGCGTGGTTCCTCTCACTTCACCGGATCGATCCAGCCATTGGGTGGTCCGAACCCGGCCATGACGTCCGCCGGTCCCCATGTCAGCGGCTCGTAGAGGTGCGGCGGCGTGGTGTCGCCAAGCACCGGGCCGACGATGCGCCAGGCCAGTTCGCTGGCGTCCTGGCGGGTGAACAGCTGGCCGTTGCCGTTCATGGCGTCGCCTATCAAGCGCTCATAGGGCGGCATGTCGCCCTTCGAGTCGTCGAGCGCCGTCAGTTCGACCTGCTCGCCGATCATGTCGTCGCCCGGCGCCTTGCGCTGTGCTCCGATGGCGATCACCACCTGTGGGTCGATGCGGAAGCGGACGTAGTTCTGGTCGGCGGGCTTGATCGGATCGAAGACATCGAGCGGCGGCCGCTTCAGCCGCACCACCACTTCGGTGACATGCACCGGCATGTTCTTGCCGGCGCGGATGAAAAACGGCACGTCCTGCCAGCGCCAGGTGTCGACGAAGAAACGCACCGCCGCGAAGGTCTCGACGGGCGAGTTCGGCGCCACGCCGGGTTCAGTGAGATAGCCGGTGAACTGGCCGCGCACGACATCGTCTTTGGTCAGCGTCCTGATCGCGCGCAGCACCTGCACCTTCTCGTCGATCAGATCGTCGGCGGAGCGGCCGACAGGCGGCTCCATGGCAAGCAGCAACAGGATGTTGAGCAGATGGTTCTCGATGACGTCCCTGATGCAGCCGACATCGTCATAGAAGCGGCCACGTCCCTCGACGCCGAAATCCTCGGCCATGGTGATCTGCACGCTCTCGACGTAATTGCGGTTCCAGATCGGCTCGAGGAGGGAATTGGCGAAGCGGAAATAGAGCAGGTTCTGGATCGCTTCCTTGCCCAGGTAGTGGTCGATGCGGAAGATCGACTGCTCGTCGAACACCAGATGCAGGACCCGGTTCAGCCAGCGCGCCGATTGCAGATCGTGACCGAAGGGCTTTTCCACCATCAGCCGCGCGCCATGCGCCGTGCCCGACTGCTCCAGCCCCTGGACGACGGTCTCGAACATGGTCGGCGGCACCGCCATGTAATGCAGCGGTCGCTGTGCGGTGCCGAGCGCGCTCTTCAGTTTCTCGAACGTCGCTCCGTCACGGTAGTCGCCGCTGACGTAGCGCAGCAGCGAGGCAAATTTGGCGAAGGCTTTTTCGTCGATCTTGCCGAGCGCATTGACGATGCCGTCACGCGCGCGCGCCTGCAATTGCTTGAGGTCCCAGGCATCGAAGGCGACGCCGATCACCGGTTCGGTAAGCGTGCCCTTGGCGACCATCTGGTAAAGGGCTGGAAATATCTTCTTGTGGGCGAGGTCGCCGGTGGCCCCGAAGAGCACCAGCGTGTCGGACCGTTCCTGGCTCATGCGCGTGTCTCCCCCGCTGTCCTCACTTGCCGGCCTTCGGCTTCTCGACATGGCCGCCAAAGGCATAGCGCATGGCGGAGAGCAGCTTGTCGGCGAATTCGGATTCGCCCTGCGAGGAGAAGCGGTCGAACAGCGCCGAGGACAGCACCGGAGCCGGCACGCCGGTGTCGATCGCCGCCTTCAGCGTCCAGCGGCCTTCGCCGGAATCCGAAACGCGGCCGCCGAAATTCACCAGGCCCGGATCGCTTTTCAAGGCGCCGGCCGTCAGGTCGAGCAGCCAGGAGCCGATAACGCTGCCATGCCGCCAGACCTCGGCCACCTGGGGAAGGTCGATGTCGAACTGATAGTATTGCGGGTTTTCCAGCGGGCTGGTCTCGGCGTCCGCCGTCCGTTGCCGCTTGCCTGCATTGGCCGATTTCAGGATGTTCATGCCTTCGGCATAGGCGGCCATGACGCCATACTCGATGCCGTTGTGCACCATCTTGACGAAGTGGCCGGCGCCGCTCGGTCCGCAATGCAGGTAGCCGAAGGGCGCGGTCCCGGCATCCCTGGACGGATTGGAGCCGGCATCGGCGCCCGGTGCCAGCGTGGCGAAGATCGAATCGAGGTGCTGCACCGCCACGTCGGGACCGCCGATCATCAGGCAGTAGCCACGCTCCAGGCCCCAGACGCCGCCGCTGGTGCCGACATCGACAAGATGGATGCCCTTGCCGGCCAGTTTCGCGGCCTGGTCGACGGCGTCGTGATAATAGGAATTGCCGCCGTCGATGACGATGTCGCCGGGCTCCATCAGGGCCGCCACCTGGTCGATGATCCTGCCGGTGATCGCCGCCGGCAGCATCAGCCACACACAGCGCGGCTTGGCCAGCTTGCCGATGAATTCTTCCATCGAGGCCGCCCCTGCCGCGCCGTCGGTCACCAGGGCCGCGACGCTGGCCGGGTTGATGTCGTAGACGACGCATTCGTGGCCGTCGCGCATCAGGCGCCGGACCATGTTGGCGCCCATCCGGCCCAGTCCCATCATTCCGATCTGCATGGTTTCGTCCCTGTTTTCTAGGAGATTTGCGGGGTTATCGAGGGAAGGTCTGCTGGCTGTCCTGGTCGCCTGAGATGACGGAGAAGTCGACATTCTCCCAATCGCCGGCCCCGGGCCAGAAAAAAGTGAAGGTCAGCGTGCTTCCCTTGGGAAGGCTTGCCACGGGCAGATCGGCAAGATGGATGCCGAAATCGTTCTCCACCGTCTGGCTGTCGTGGGCGGTCGCCCAGTTGTCGGTGCTCCAATGGACTGTAGCCGGGGCCAACAGTTCGACGCGCAACGTCTTGCCGGCCGGGACCGTGCGGATCTTGTTGTTGAACCGCCATGTCCTGAACGGCGATACGGTCTTGTCCTCGATATAGCGCTTGACGCCTTGCGGGGGCATGTCGAAGACCGCGCCGTCGCGCAGCGAGCGCAACAGCTTGATATGCTCCGAATGCGCCCAGACCAGCGGCATGGCGCTGCCCGAGGGGCGGCCGTGCAGCAGTTCGCGCTCCGGCATATCGGCGCCGTCCCAGACCTGCTCCGGCAACAGGCCGCCCGGTCCGGCCGAGCCTTCCAGCGCTGCCAGCAGGCTGGCTGCCTTTTCCCTGCGCCCGGCCGCCAGCTCATAGTGGGCGCGTTCGCCGGCCAGCAGCGGCCAGGGGCGACCTTGGCCGCTGCCGTCGAAAGGTGCGCCATCTTCATGCTCGCCATAGCCGTCGCCGTTGTAGCGGTACCAGAGCGGCCCTTGCGGCAGATCGCAGCGCAATTGCGCGTCGATGACCTTGACCGTGTCTGTCATGCGCGGGTCGTCGGCCGCCCGCAGACCGAAGCGGACAAGTGCAAGCGCATCCGGACTGACGATTTGCTCGGCCGGCCGGTTGGTGTCGCCGGGCGGCCGGTTCTTGATCGGGACATAGCCGTCCTTCGGCGAACCGGCCGAGGCGCTGTCGGGTGGTGCTATGCGGACATAGTAGCCTTCGACGCCGACTTGACCGCAGATCGCCGTGCCGGTGACGTAGGTCCAGCGCTCGACCTGGTCGTTCCAGACGTCTGATGTCTCGCGCAGATAGGTCGCCGCGTCCGGCTTGCCACAGGCGTCGAGCAGGTCGGCTGCGGCAAGCAGTGCGGCGATTTCGACGGCGAGCGTGAACGGGCTGTAGCCGGCATCCTCTTCCCAGCGGTCCTCGCCGGTGACCGGCCCGTTGCGCACGACGAAGCCGGCGGCGCGCTCGATCATCGGCAGAAAGACTGCGAGCCTGGCGTGCGGCAAATGGCCGGCGCGGTGCAAAGCTTCGGCCAGCAGAAGCGGAAAGGCGCATTCGTCCATCTGGATGCCGGGCCAATAGGCCGATCCGTCGAGCCAGGCGTTCTGCGGCCAGTGGCCGTCCGGCTGCTGGATGGAGCCGAGATAGTCGAGGATTTGCAACGCCGAGGCGGCGTCGCCGGCAGCAAGAAAGCCGCCGGCCGTCTCGACCAGATCGCGCGGCCAGACCAGATGGTAGCCGCCGAGGTCGTCGTCGCCCTTGTCGAAGCCCCACGGGATCGACAGGCTGGCGACCGCGGCGCCCGGTGTGGCGATCGACCGGTGCGTCGCCAGTACCGCCGTCGAGACGCGATAGAAGTTGGTCCCGGGCACCGCGTGCCCGTCGAGCGGCAGCAGGCCCTTTTGCCAGTTGCGCCAGTTCTGGAGGTAGGATTTCGCCGCGGGTTCAAAACCCTGCTTCAGGCTGGCGAAAGCATGTTCCGCGGCCTCCTCGGGCGTCGCGCCAAATCCCAGCGCCAGCAAAGCCTTGGTCCTGGCCGCGGAAAAGCCGATCTCGCCGGTCAGCGCGACATTGCCGTCCTCGGCCCGCTGGTATGCAGCATCGAGCTCACCTGTGTTGTGCAGTTGCTGCCAACCGTCGGAAAAACCGACATAGCCGGCCGAACCGGTCCGCCAGGGCAGCGACGAGACCAGCGCCAGGCAGGACCCGCGCCCCGAGGCGAACAGCACGGGCTTTCCTTCGTGCTCGCCGACCCAGGCGGTGTTGCCCATGCCGGCATTGACCAGATGCGGCGCCAGAAGCGCGTAGACGCGATAATCGTCAGCGACGCCCCTCAGCGCCGTGAAGGTGATTTCCTGCAGCAGCGCCGGGCGCGCCGGATCGGCGAGGATGCGCTTTTCGATCCGCCAGGCGCCGTCGTTCGCCGTGTTGACCAGCCGGTAGGCGGGTACGCCGTTCTCGAACGGTTCGATGCTGTGCGTGGCAGCGCGCTTCTCTTCCGAGAAATAGCCGGCGGCGCCGGTGACGATCAGGCCGAGGTCGCGGGTGCAGGCACTGTCGACGCGCGAATAGTAGATTTCGTTGAGGATGCCGTGGCTGATCGTGAACCAGATCCGGCCGGCCGGCGAAAGCGACGTTCCGACGCCGCTCTTGGCGCTTGACGTCCAGCGCGCCGGAATTCCCGGGGCGCCCGGAGCAACGTTTGGCGTCACTGGCATTCTGTTTCGGTCTCCTGGCCTCCTCCCTAGACCATGACGCGAACCCTTTACAATCATTGCACCGCAAGTTGATCGGCGCCGACGGCAGGGCAACGAACTAGGGCTAACGGGTTTCTTCGGAGCTTTCGTCTGCGCTGACGGAGCAGCAAATGAAAAACCCGCCAGTGCGGCGGGTCACCGGCGCAAATCAGCACCATGGACGAAAATGTACCATAGCTGAGCTCACCGAGTCAAGAAAAAATTCCTATGACCAAAGGCACCGTCGTTGACAGCGGCGGCGGCATGCGTCCACTATTTCCCGGCACGGGAGGATCGTGAAAGCAATGGCGGAAGTGTCCCTGGTCCTGATCGACCGGCTGCTGGCGATATCGCGGGCGCTTGCCGGCCATATCGATCCCGGCACGGCGTTCCGCGCGACAGCCATCGAGATCGGCTCGCTCATCCCGCACGACCACATGGATCTGGCGGTGCTGTCGCATGATGGGCGCCGGCACGCCTGTTACGAAGCCGGCTTCCACACCAGCTGGAGCGAGCTTGCCCAGCATCCGCTGCCGACCGAAGTCAGCCCGATCCGCTCGGTGCTGTGGGGCGAAGTCCCCTATCTGCTCGCCGACGACGCGCTGAGCGACGAGCGGTTCCATTTCGCCACCGCTATCGATGGTCCGATCTTCGCCGCCAGGCTGCGCAGCCGCATCGTCGTGCCGCTCAGGGCGCGCGGCGGCATCATCGGCGCGCTCAACATCAGCCGGCACGAGGTCGACTGCTACACGCTTGCCGACGTCGCGGTCGCCCAACAATGCGCCGACCTGATCGCGCCCTACATCTTCGCGCTGATCCAGACCGAGGAGGCGCGCCGCGCCATGCTGGCCGAGAGCGAGGCGCGAAACCGCGTCGAGCTGCTGCGCGTCGGCGCCTCGCAATTGACCGAAGGCATGGAGCGCGAACGCCGGCGCATGGCCATGGACCTGCACGACCAGACGCTTGCCGATCTCGCCCGGATCGCGCGCCAGCTCTCGGCCCTTCGCGGCCAGGGCGTGGCGCGGGCAGCACAGCTTGCCGATCTCGAAAAGGAGGTCGCCGGCTGCCTGACGGAACTGCGCCACATCGTCGACGACATGCGGCCGAGCGTGCTTGAACTGTTCGGCCTGCGCGATGCGGTCGAGGCGCATCTCAACCGCAGCGTCGCCAGGGCCAAGCCGCCGATCGCCGTGCGCATCGCCGACACCAGCGACGGCGGCGCCGACAGCCTGTCGGAGCCAGTGCGGACGGCGCTCTACCGGATCGTGCAGGAAGCGATCAACAATGCCGTTCGCCATGCCGCGCCGCACCGCATCGACGTGCTGCTGGCGTCGACCGCGAGCGTGCTGCGGGTGATCGTCACGGATGACGGCCAGGGCTGCGGCGCCGTTGACCCGGCCGCGTATGGCGGCATCGGCCATATGCACACGCGGGCAGCCCTTATCGGGGCGCGGCTGCGCATCGGCCAGGCCGGCCGCAAGAACGGCGGCACCCGTGTCGTCGTCGAGATCGACCGCCAGCCATTACGGGAACTGGCGGCGGCTGCAACAATGCCTGGCGAACTCGCCGTATCGGAGGCCATGTGATGCTTGTGATGATCGCCGAGAATGACGGGCTGCACCGTAGCTTCGCGCGGCGGACGGTGGAGCAATTGTGGCCCGGTGACGTCGAGGTGATCGAAGCGAGCGACGGCGAGGACGCCATCAACCTGGCGACTGAGCGGGAGCCACTGCATGTCGTGCTCGATTTGCAGATGCCGAAGGCGACGGGAATCGAAGTTGCCAGGGCGATCTGGAACCGCCGCGCCGGCACGCACATCCTGTTCTGGTCGAATTTCGCCGACGAAGCCTATGTGCGCGGCGTGGCGCGCATCGTCCCGCCCGGCTCTGTCTACGGTTATGTGCTGAAATCGGCAACGGAGGAAGGCATGCGGTCCGCCCTGCGCGGGGTTTTCCGCGAAGGCCACTGCATCATCGACCGCGAGATCCGCGGCATCCAGCATCGCGTTCAGGACAAGTTCGAGGGCATCACCGACGGCGAATATGAAAGCCTGATCGACATCGCGCTCGGCCTGACCGACCGGGCGATCGCGGCACGTCGCGGCCTGTCGATCCGTGGTGCGCAGAGCCGCATCAAGCACTGCTACGACAAGCTCGGCATCGTGCCGGCGGAGGACGGCACCGGCGATGCTTCCGTGTTCAACTCGCGGACGCGGGCGATCTATCTCGCCATGGCGCGCGGCCTGATCAACATCGACGCACTGCGCCGCGAACAGGACCGGCTCGACGCCTGGCTGGCGGAGCACTGAAACAGCGGCGGCCACAAGCCGGAACATCGGAAGGTCCGGCGCATTGCTAGTGAACGCCAACTCAACGCCTGCGGATCCGAAGTGCGACCCTCATTTGCAGATTCATGGCACCTGGTGCGCGAAAGCGTCGTCGGTTTCATCGACGACAATGCGCTCAGCCATGGTGCGGCGATGGCCTTTTATGCCGCCACCTCGCTGGCGCCGATCTTGCTGATCGTGGTTGCGATTGCTGGTCTCGTCTTCGGCCACGATGCCGCACAATTGGCCTTGTCCGCGCAGATATCAGGGCTGATGGGACCGGAAAGCGCCGATCTCCTCAAGACTGCGCTGGAAAGTGCATCCGGCAGGCTGTACGGCACCTGGGCCGCGATCATAGGGCTGGTCACCTTGCTGGTAGCCGCGTCTGGCGTCTTCGGCGAAATGCAGCAGTCGTTGAACACAATCTGGAAGATCGAACCGCAAGGCAATTCCCTGTCGCGTCTGGTGAGGGCACGGGCCGCCAGTCTGGGGTTGGTGGCCGCACTCGGGTTCCTGTTGCTGGTCTCTCTCATCGCAAGCGCCGCGATTTCGGCACTGGGCGCTTTCATCAACGCCCATCTGCCGTTCGGAACGATCATACTCAGCGGGATCAACGGCGTCGTTTCGTTTGTGCTTATCGCCGTGATGTTTGCCGCCATTTACAAGGTTTTGCCCGATCGAACCCTGGAATGGCGCGATGTGGCAATTGGCGCTGTCGGAACCGCGGCCCTGTTCACATTGGGAAAATCGCTTATCGGCTGGTATATCGGCACCAGCGCGATTGCGTCGTCGTATGGCGCCGCCGGCGGACTGCTCGTGATTTTGCTCTGGGTTTACTACTCGTCGGAGATTTTCCTCCTCGGCGCCGAGTTCACGCGCGCCTATTCCGTTCGCCACGGCAGCCGGTCCGATCTGAAGAGGTTGGTTCACAGCCCTCTGCCCGCGCAGCACGGCTCATTTCGCGCAGGGCAAAAATCCAACTCTGCCGGCGTTGTCGTGCTCGTGGCGGTGGCGTGCGCGAGCGCAACCTTGACCGCGCTTTTGCGAAGTGTTCGCCGGCCCTGATCTGACGTCGCCGGTATTCTACGCTCGATAGGCACGGGCGACTGTGCAAATGCACAGTCGCCCGTGCGCTTTGACCCGTATCGGCTCGTCGGGACCGCGCCTACGCTCTGCCCCAACAAGAAGACTGTATCGGGAAGCGCTCATGCCATTCGTCACCATGCGGAGTAGCACGGCTGTTCGCGCCGGGAGCCGATGATGTCGGTGCCGGCGCGTGCGCGTCATTCCGGTTTCGACGATGTCGTCGGCGATGCGCCGATCGAAACGCTGGCGAGCGGCTTCGGCTTCCTCGAAGGGCCGGTCTGGCATCCCTATGAGAAATGGCTGGTCTTCTCCGACATTCCGGAAAGCCGGATGTATCGCCGCAGTGCCGAGGGCGAGATCGAGCTGTTCCGCGAGCCGAGCCACAAGGCCAATGGCAACACGCTGGACCGCCAGGGGCGGCTGGTCACCTGCGAGCACGCAACAAGCCGCGTGACCCGCGCCGAGCCCAACGGCAGCGTGACCGTGATGGCCACGCATCATCAGGGCAAGCAGCTCAACAGCCCGAACGATATCGTCGTTGCCACCGGCGGATCGATCTACTTCACCGATCCGGGCTATGGCCGGAGGGAGTTCTATGGCGTGCCACGCCCGCAGGAGCTGCCGTTCCAGGGCGTCTACCGCATCGATGGCGACGGCGCCCGGCTGACATTGCTGGCCGACGATTTCGGGCAGCCGAACGGGCTGTGCTTTTCGCTGGACGAGTCGCGGCTGTTCATTAACGACACCGAACGCGGGCACATCAGGGTGTTCGGCGTCGAAGCCAATGGCGACCTCAATGGCGGCGCGGTGTGGGCAGTAACCGAGGGCGAGGGGCCGGGAGCGCCCGACGGCATGAAGATCGACAGCCGCGGCAATCTTTACTGCACCGGACCCGGCGGCATCCACATTTTCGACGCGTCGGGCACCATTCTTGGCGTCATCCGGACGCCCGAAGATTGCGCGAATTTCACCTTCGGCGACGACGATTTGCAAAGCCTCTACATTGCCGCGTCGACGTCGCTGTACCGGCTCAGGGTGCGCGTGCCGGGATTGAGACTGTTTTGAGCTCGCGACAATCCGTGCTCAAATCAGAGTTGGGAGTGAGGCCGGGGTCAAAGCCGGTGGGAATGCAGCAGTCAACACATCTGGGAGGATAACGACATGAAGAAACTGTTCGTTCTGGGCGCTCTGGCGGCAATGCTCGCTTCGGGCACGGCGCTGGCCGACACCAGTGGCAAGAAGATTGCTTTTTCCAACAATTATGCCGGCAATTCCTGGCGGCAGGCGATGCTCGACAGCTATGGCATCGTCACCAAGAAGGCGGTCGCCGACAAAGTGGTCGGCGCGGCCGACATCTTCACCACCGCCGACAAGGAGGTGCCGACGCAAGCGGCGCAGGTGCAGAACCTGATCCTGCAGGGCTATGACGCGATCGTCATCAACGCTGCCTCGCCGGATGCGCTCAACGGCGCCATCAAGCAGGCCTGCGATGCCGGCATCACCGTCGTCTCCTTCGATGGCACCGTGACCGAGCCTTGCGCCTACCGCGTCGTCGTCGACTTCAAGGACATGGGCAAGCAGGAAGTCGAGCAGATGGCCAAGTTCCAGCCCAAGGGCGGCAATCTGCTTGAAATCCGCGGCCTTGCCGGCACCTCGATCGATGATGCCATCCATGCCGGCATCCTCGAAGGCGTCGCCGCCCATCCCGAGTTCAAGATCGTCGGTTCGGTGACCGGCGACTGGGACCAGACGACGGCGCAAAAGGCGGTGGCGACCATCCTGCCGTCGCTGCCCGACATCGTCGGCGTCGTCGACCAGGGCGGCGACGGTTACGGCGCCGCACAGGCCTTCGCCGCCGCCGGCAAGCCGCGCCCAACCATCATCATGGGCAACCGCCAGGACGAGTTGCAGTGGTGGAAGGAGCAGAAGGACAAGGACGGCTACCAGACCTGGTCGGCATCGATCGCGCCCGGCGTGTCATCGCTCGCCTTCTGGGTGGCGCAGCAGGTGCTCGACGGCCGCACCGATATTCCGCACGACCTGCTGGTGCCGTATCTGGCCTTCACGCAGGACGATTTCGAGGCCGAGCTGCCAAAGATCCCCAAGGGCGGCGTCGCCAGCCACGAATACACGCAGGAAGACGCGATCGCGGCCATCAAAGCCAACATCAAGTGAATGTCGGCCAAGCGTTGCCGTCCGTATCGCCAAGCGAGTATCGTTGAGCATGCCCAGGGGTAACGCTGACATCATCAGACTGAACGGCGCCGAAAAGCATTTCGGCGCCGTTCGCGCGCTGGGTGGCGTGGATTTTCACGTCGGACCCGGCGAATGCGTCGGGCTCGTCGGCCACAATGGCGCCGGCAAATCGACGCTGATGCACATGGTGGCGGGCACGCTGGTGCCCGACAGCGGGCAGATCGGCGTGCATGGCGACACCGAGGACAACTACTCGGTGTCGCGGGCGCAGCAGCTCGGCATACGCTGCGTGTTCCAGGAGCTGTCGCTGTGCCCCAATCTCAGCGTCGCCGAGAACACACGCATCAACCACGCTTCGCTGCGTGGCTTCGGCTGGCGGCGCAAGGCGGCCGAGCTGATCGCCGCCAAGCTCGACGAGATCTTTCCGGGCCACAGCATCTCGGCGTCGGACATTGTCGGCGACCTGTCGATCGGCCGTCGCCAGATGGTCGAAGTGGCCCGCGCCTTCACCGTCACGCAGGATCGTCTCGACCTCGTCATCCTCGACGAGCCGACATCGTCGCTCGACGCGCATACGGCGGGCCAGTTGCTGGCCTTCGTGCGCCGCTTCGTCGCCGGCGGCAAAAGCTGCATCCTGATCTCGCATGTGCTGGGCGAGGTGCTGCGCAACGCCGACCGCATCGTGGTGATGCGCGACGGCAAGGTGGTTGTCGCCGATGCGGCGGATGCATTCGACCGCGACCGGCTGGTGACGGCGATGGGCGGCGCGGAGGCGCGCCAGAAGATCGCGGCGCAAATCGCTGCCGCCAAGCCCGCCGCCAGTCCGCTGAGGGTCCGGGCGCGGCCCGCCGCGCAAAAGGACGGCACCGATCTTGTCGCATGCGCCGGCGAGATCATCGGCCTTGCCGGGCTTGCCGGACATGGCCAGACAGACCTGCTGCTGGCGATCTTTAGCGGGGCATCGCGCGCCCGGGCCGGCATCGAGGTGACAGCGCCGGTGGCGCTGGTGGCTGGCGACCGCCAGTCGGACGGCATCTTTCCGCAATGGTCGATTGCTGAGAACATCGGCATCCGCTCGCTGGCGCGGCTGCGCAGCGGGCTGCTGATCTCGCCGCAGCGTGAGGCCGAGCTTGCTGCATTCTGGCAGAAGAAGATCGGCATCCGTACGCCTGATATGAACAACAACATTTTCTCGCTATCGGGCGGCAACCAGCAGAAGGCGCTGTTTGCGCGTGCGCTCGGCTCGGATGCACAGATCGTGCTGATGGACGACCCGATGCGCGGCGTCGACATCGGCACCAAGCTGGAGGTCTACGACCTCGTGCGCGAGGAGGCTGCCCGAGGCCGTACCTTCCTCTGGTACACCACGGAAACCGAAGAGCTCGACAATTGCGACCACATCTATGTCTTCAAGAACGGCCGCATCGTCGCCAATCTGCGTCGCGACGAGTTGACCGAAGAGAAGATCATCCAGTCCTCCTTCGGCGATGCGGCCTGAGATGACGGCCGCCAGCCTCGACACCGCTGCCAGGACTTCCGCCGAGCGTGGCGCGCTGGCCCGCGCCCGCCTGCTGCGAGGACTGCTGCCGGCGCTGTCGCTGGCGCTGGTGCTGCTCGCCATCGCCTGGCTCAACCCGCGCGCCATCAGCTATTTCGGCTTCAGCCTGATGCTGAACCTGGCGATCCCGATCGCGCTGGCGACGATCGCGCAGATGTTCGTCATTGCCGGAAACGAGCTCGACCTGTCGATCGGCACTTTCGTCGGCTTCGTCGGCTGTGTCACCGCGACCTGGCTGAAGGACGCGCCGCTGCTCGGCGCCGCCATCCTGCTCGGATCGATCGGCATCTATGCGCTGCTCGGGGCGCTGATCCATCTGCGCAATTTGCCGTCGATCGTGGTGACGCTCGGCATGAGCTTCGTCTGGCAGGGGCTGGCCATTCTCGTGCTGCCCAAGCCGGGCGGCAAGGCGCCGGACTGGCTGCTCGGGCTGATGGCGTTCAAGCCGCCTTTTGTGCCGTTCCCGATCATTGCGGCGCTGCTGATCGGCCTCATCGTCCATTTCGGCCTGATGCGCACCTCCTATGGCGTGATCCTGCGCGGCTCGGGCGGCAATCCGGCGGCACTCGGTCGCGCCGGCTGGTCGCTGCTCCGAACCAAGATCGTGCTGTTTGCGCTCGCCGGCCTGTTCGGCGTGCTGTCCGGCATGGCGCTGATCGGCATCACCACCTCGGCCGATGCCAATATCGGCAATGGCTACACGCTGCTGGCGATCGCCGGCGTAATCCTCGGCGGCGGCGAATTCGTCGGCGGCCGGGTGTCGCCGATCGGTGCGGTGATCGGCGCGCTGACGCTGGCGCTGGCCGCCTCGCCGCTGCTCACCTTCATGCACATCCCGCCCGACTGGCAGGTGGCCGCCAACGGCGCCATCCTGATCATCGTGCTGGCGGCGCGCGTGCTGATCAGCCGCAAGGAGAGGTGAGCGATGACATCGGTGAGATCGCTGCTTACCAAACCCTGGGTCTGGTCGTTCCTCGGCGCGCTGCTGGTGTGGCTGGCGACGATCGCCTTCACCGGCGGCTATGGCGGGGGTGGCATGGTGACGGCAGCCCTTTCGCTGGCGGTATTCACCGTCATTGTCGGCGTCGGCCAGATGTTCGTCATCACGCTGGGACCAGGCAATGTCGACCTGTCGCTGCCGGCCAATATCGGCCTTGCCAGCGCCGTCGCGATGAAGGTGATGGACGGCAACGATTCCATGATCGCGGTCGGGCTTTTGGCGGCACTTGCCTGCGGGGCGGCGATCGGCGCCGCCAACTACCTGCTGATCTGGGCGCTGCGCATCCCGCCGATCATCGCCACGCTATCGGCCAGCTTCATCATCCAGTCGATCGACATCAGCTATGGCCGCGGGCTGCAGATCAAGCCGCCGCCGGGCTTCGCCGATTTCGCCAACTGGCAGGTGCTGGGCATTCCGGTGCTGGCGATCCTCACGGTATTGTTCACCGTCGGCGCGGCCATCGCGCTGCAGCGTATGATCTATGGCCGCTCGGTGCTGGCGATCGGCCAGAACATTCGCGCGGCGTGGCTGGCCGGCGTCAATGTCGGCCGCATCCGCTTCCTCACCTACACGCTGTCGGGCGCGCTCGGCGGCATCGACGGCGCGCTGCTCGCCGGCTATTTCCGCGGCGCCAATGTCGACATCGGCAACGAATATCTGCTGGCCTCGATCGCCGTCGTCGTCATCGGCGGCACGTCGGTCGCCGGCGGCAAGGCCAATGTCCCCGGCGTCTGGGGCGCGGCTTTGTTCCTGGTGCTGCTTTTGACCATGCTCAACACGTTTGGGGTGAGCGCCGGGGTGCGGTTGCTGCTGACGGGGCTGATCATTGTCGGGGTGATCACGGCGGCGGGCGGGCAGAAGGCGCTGCGGTAGCCTCCGCCTTCGTCGTCCCAGACACCTTCAAGGCCTGTAATCATTGTGCCAGGCCGACATCCGGTTCCCTTCGACGTTATGGCGCTGTAAATCCCGTTCGCGTGGCCACGGCCGCTGAATAATGCTGGGAGGTTTGCGTGTCCGATTTTGTGAAGGTCAGCCGCGACGGCGACGTTGCCGTCGTCACCATCGACAATCCGCCGGTCAACGCGCTGAGCTTCCATGTCCGCGAACCGCTGATGCAGGCGCTGGTCGAATTGCGCGACGATGCGTCGGTTGCCGCCATCGTCATTGCATGCGCCGGCCGGACCTTTGTCGCCGGTGCCGACATCACCGAGTTCGGCAAGCCGATGCAGCAGCCCGAACTGCGCGCCATCGTGGCGACGCTGGAAACCATCGCCAAGCCGACGGTCGCAGCCATCCACGGCACCGCGCTCGGCGGCGGGCTGGAGCTGGCGCTGGGCTGCCATTTCCGTGTTGCCGATGCCGGCGCCAAGCTCGGCCTGCCGGAAGTCAAACTCGGCCTGCTGCCGGGTGGCGGTGGCACGGTACGGCTGCCGCGCCTTGTCGGCGCGGTGAAGGCGTTGAAGATGATCGTCTCAGGTGCGCCGATCGGCGCGACCGAGGCGCACGCCGCCGGTCTCGTCGATGCCGTCTTCGAAGGCGATCTGACCACGCATGCCGTGAACTTCGCTGGGGAAATCGCCCGCAAGGGTGGTCCCTTCACGCCGGTGCGCGATCGCAATGATGGTCTCAAGCAGACTGATCTCGCGGCGTTCGACGCCGGGGCTGCGGATCTTGCCAGGAAAGCGCGCGGCCTCGAGGCGCCGATCGCTTGTGCGCAGTCGGTGCGCAATGCCGTCACGCTGCCGTTCGATGCGGCACTGGCGGCAGAGCGTGCGCTGTTCGTCAAGCTGGTCGCCAGCGACCAATCGCGGGCGCAGCGCCATCTGTTCTTCGCCGAACGTGAGGCGGCAAAGCTTCCAGGAAAAGACGTCGTCAAGCGCAGGATCGCCCGCGTCGGCGTCATCGGCGCCGGTACGATGGGCGGCGGCATCGCCATGGCCTTCGCCAATGGCGGCTATTCCGTGATTTTGCTGGAAACCAGCCACGAGGCCCTGCAACGCGGCTTGGCGACCATCGACAGGAACTACTCGGTGTCCGTCACGCGCGGTTCGCTCAGCGAAGACGCCAAGCGGCAACGGCTCGCCCAGTTCAAGGGCTCCACCGACTATGCCGATCTCGCCGACTGCGACCTGATCGTCGAGGCGGTGTTCGAGGACATGGCGGTCAAGAAGGAAGTGTTCGGCAAGCTCGAAGCCGTGGCGAAGCCCGGCGCGATCCTGGCCACCAACACCTCCTATCTCGACATCAACGAAATCGCTGCCTCGACCTCGCGGCCGCAGGATGTGCTCGGCCTGCATTTCTTTTCGCCGGCCAATGTCATGAAGCTCTTGGAGATCGTGCGCGCCGAGAAGACCGCGCCCGATGCGCTGGCGACATCAGTCGACCTGGCGAGGCGGATCGGCAAGGTGGCCGTCGTGGTCGGCGTCTGCCAGGGCTTCGTCGGCAACCGCATGCTTGCCGCGCGGGGCTCGGAATCGGAAGCGCTTCTTCTGGAAGGCGCAACGCCCAGCCAGATCGACCAGGTGTTCACCGATTTCGGCTGGCCGATGGGGCCGTTCCAAATGGGCGATCTCGCCGGTCTCGATATTGGCTGGCGCAACCGCAAGGCACGCGGCCAGAAAGCCGTGATCGCCGACACGCTGTGCGAACAAGGACGTTTCGGCCAGAAGACCGGCCGGGGTTTTTACCTCTATGGGGCTGGCGCGCGCACGCCAGTGCCGGATCCCGAGGTTGAAGCGCTGATCCGCGACAAGGCCGCCGAGAACGGTATCGCACCGCGTGCGATCAGTGCGGAGGAAATCGTAGAGCGCACGCTTTACCCCCTGATCAACGAGGGCGCCAAGATCCTGGAGGAAGGCATAGCGGCCCGTGCGTCCGACATCGATGTCGTCTGGGTCAATGGCTACGGCTTTCCCATCGGCAAGGGCGGACCGATGTTCTGGGTTGGCCTTGAAGGTCCGGCCAGGATCATCGAGCGGCTCGAATACTGGCATCAACGGACGGGCAAGGATGTGTTCAAGCCGGCGCCGTTGCTGAAGCGGATGGCCGAGACCGGGTCGTGGGAAGCCGGCGGTTAGAGAGCCTACCGGATCCGTGCATCGATGATCTCGACGAAGCGCGCGAACAGGCCGGCCTGCGACTTGATCTTGAGCTTGCGGTAGATGTTGCGGCGATGGACCTTCACGGTTCCCGGCACGATGCGCATGGCGCGGGCGATCGACTCCGTCGAATGCCCCTGCAACACCAGGTCGACGACATGCTTTTCGCGCGGCGTCAGCGACAGGCTCTGCCAGATATGGGCGCGGTCGAATTCGTTGACCATAGCGGCCGTCTCGTCCTGCTTCGCTTCCGCCGTTTCGTCGGCCGGAAGAGCAGGCCAGCGCAACCTGATGAAGCTGATCACCGCGGGAGCCATGTCGCGCAGCAATCTGGCATCGGCGGTGCCGAAAGGGCCTGAAGCGCGCAGCCGCATCAGCGACAACACCAGCGCATCCTTGCCCGGCAGCGGCACGAAGAAGCCGACCTCCTCGGCCAGCCTGGTCTGGCTGTAATAGGAGCGGAAATACTCGCTGGCATAGAAACGGTCCGGCGCCAGCTCGCGCATGCGCCAGAACCCTTCCTTGCGCTCGACCGCAGCGTGATGGAACGGATCGAGCAGATACGGCCCTTCCTGATAGAGCGCGACGAACACATGGCTCTCGGTGGGCGAGAAGGTCTCGAACAGCAGCGGCGGGCGCGAGGCGCCGCGATAGCCGAAGATCACGCAGTGGTCGAATCTAACGTGCTGCCGCAGCCACTCGACCAGCGCCTGGCCAAAGAGATCGCCGCTGGTCTCCCGCGTCGTCGCGACGAGCGTGGCGAGCCGGCTGTATTCGTCGCTGCGGGACAATACATACCCCCTTAAACGAGAAAATAGATCAGATATACCACCTGAGAGGTATATACTAGCCGCCATTGGCTCTGGTAGCGTTCCGATATTGCCCTGTTGCTGGAGCCATCAGCCTTGACCGCAGTGCCCGACATCGAGTTTCGCGGCGTCACCAAGCGCTATGGCGCGGTGACCGCGGTCAGCGGCATCGATCTCGCTGTCCCGCCCTCCGCCTTTGTCGCGCTGCTCGGTCCCTCCGGCTGCGGCAAGACCACCTGCCTGCGCATGATCGGCGGCTTCGAACAGCCGAGCGAAGGCCAGGTGTTCATTCGCGGCCAGGACATGGCCGGCACGCCGCCCTACCGGCGGCCGGTCAACATGGTGTTCCAGCAATACGCGCTGTTTCCGCATCTCGATGTCGAGGACAATGTCGCCTACGGGCTGCGCCAGGCGCGGCCAAGGCTGTCTTCGCGCGAGATCGCCTCAAGAGCGGGCGAGGCGCTCGAAATGGTGCGGCTCGCCGGCTATGGCCGCCGCAAGATCCACGAACTGTCGGGCGGCCAGCAGCAGCGTGTGGCGCTTGCCCGCGCCCTGGTCAACAAGCCGGCGGTGCTCTTGCTCGATGAGCCGCTGGCGGCGCTCGACAAGAAGCTGCGCACCGACATGCAGATCGAGCTGCAGAACCTGCAGCGCGAGATCGGCATCACCTTCGTGCTGGTCACCCACGACCAGGAGGAAGCGCTGTCGATGAGCGATTTCGTCTGCGTCATGAATGGCGGCCGCATCGTCCAGCTCGGGCAGCCGAGCGAGATCTATGACGAACCGGCCGACCTGTTTGTTGCCGATTTCGTCGGCAAGACCAATCTCTTGAGCGGTACTGTCGCCGGGCATTCGGGCGATCTGGTGGAGGTGGCGCTTGCCGACGGCACCGTCATTGCGGCGCGCAAACGGACCGCCCTGCAGCAGGGCGAGGTCGTTTCGGTCAGCCTGCGTCCTGAATCGCTCAGTCTCGGCGCCCAGGCAAGCGGCCCATTCAAGGGCATCGTCCGCAACCGGATATTCCTGGGCTCGACGGCGGAATACGCGATCGAGGTCAAGGGCATCGGAACGCTGCTGGCCAAAGCCGATCACCTGATCGGTCACGGCAATCTCTTCAAGCCGGGTGAACCCGTCGCCATCGGCTTTGCCTCCGGAACGCCGCTGGCGTTTGCGGAGACCAAGAACAACGGGGCCAACCAGAGGGTAGATAAACATGTCGAAATCATATCGTGACGGACTGCCGATAAGCCCCGAGAATTTCGTCGACCAGCTGATGCGTTTGAAGCGCGGCTCGATCGGCCGCCGCGACTTCCTCGGCCTCACTGGCCTTGGCATTGCCACGGCGGTGATGGCGCGCGAGATCGGCATCATGCCGACACCGGCCTTTGCCGCGGAAGGCCTTGGCGATCGCATGTCGATCGCCACCTGGCCGAACTATCATGACCCGGCGACCTTCGAGAACTTCAAGAAGGACACCGGCGTCGCCGTCGAGGTCAACGTGTTCGGCTCCAATGAGGAGATGCTGGCCAAGCTGCAGGCCGGGGCCTCGGGC
The DNA here is from genome assembly GCF_001672455.2 of Mesorhizobium sp. WSM1497. Classification (NCBI taxonomy): domain Bacteria; kingdom Pseudomonadati; phylum Pseudomonadota; class Alphaproteobacteria; order Hyphomicrobiales; family Phyllobacteriaceae; genus Mesorhizobium; species Mesorhizobium sp. WSM1497. The sequence goes on from NZ_CP021070.1 coordinate 1,135,489, forward strand.
TGGAGCCTGTTCGTGCCGACCAATTACACGATCTCGACCTACAAGAAGCTCGGCATCATCGAGCCGCTGGAGATGGCGAAGCTGCCGAATTTCGACGGCTCGCAAGAGGATCCGCGCTTCACCTCGGAGGGCACGATCGATGGGACGATCTACGCCGTGCCGAAGAACTGGGGCACCACCGGCTTTGCCGTCAACACCAAGAAGCTGACCAAGCCGATGACGAGCTGGAAGGAGTTCTGGGACACCGCCATGGCCGAAGGCGACAGCCGCACCATGGTGCATGACTACCAGCTGACCACGATCGGCAATGCACTGAAATATTACGGCTACTCGTTCAATTCGCTCAAGCAGGACGAACTGGCCAAGGCGGAGGAACTGCTGCTGAAGGTCAAGCCGCATCTGTTCGCGGTCTCCTCCGACTACCAGCCGGGGATGCGCGCCGGCGACGCGTGGATGACCATGTGCTGGACGAATGACGGCGCGCAGCTGCATCGCGACATTCCCGAGATCGCCTATGTGCTGGGCAAGGAAGGCGGCGAGATCTGGACCGATTTCTATGCCATTCCGAAAGACGCGCCGAACAAGCCCGCCGGTTACGCGCTGCTCAACTACCTGATGAATCCGCAGGTGGCGGTGAAGGAGCATTTGGCCAATGGTGCGCCGTCGACCGATGCGCGCGTCAACAAGCTGCTGCCCAAGGAGGTGCTCGACAACCCGATCCTCTATCCGGCAGCCGACCTGTTGACGCCGCTGGAATTCGGCGCGGCGGCAACGTTGACCGACCCCGGCCGTGCCGAACTGATGGCGCGCTTCAAGTCGGCCTGAGCCAGGCGGCCTCAAATTCGACTCAGATAATTTGACCGGCGGGTTTATGCCCGCCGGCACCGGGGCAATCTTTCCATGCACGGCAGCCGTCTTCGTAGGAATTTTCTGACCGCCATGCTGCTCGGTCCGGCGACCGCGTGGCTGGTGGTGTTCCTGGTGCTGCCGTTCATCGCCATCGCCGTGTTCAGCGTCGGCGAACGCGCACCGGAAGGCGGCTATCAGGCCGCCTTTACGCTGGCGCAATATGCCAATCTTCCGGCGCGGGCGACCGCCTTCTGGAACACCATGGTGCTGGCGCCGGTGGGAGCGCTCGCCTGCCTTCTCGTCGCTTATCCCGTTGCCTACTATCTCGCCTTGCGCGCGCCGCAGCGCTGGCGGCTGATCCTGCTCGCGCTGGTCGTCATTCCGTTCTGGACCAGCCTGCTGATGCGGACCTATGCCTGGATGTACATTCTGGGCGGGCGCGGCATTCCGGCGCTGCTCGCCTTTGTCGGCATCGAGGATGTCAGGCTGATCAACACGCCGGGCGCGGTGCTGCTCGGCATCGTCTATGGCTACCTGCCGCTGATGATCCTGCCGGTCTATGTCAGCCTCGAACGGCTTGACCGCAGGCTGCTGGAGGCCTCCGCCGATCTCGGCGCGACACCGCTTTCGACCTTCCTCGGCGTGACACTGAAACTGTCGCTGCCGGGCGTCATGACCGGCTTCTCGCTGGTCATGATCCTGCTGCTCGGCGAATATCTGATCCCGACGCTGCTTGGCGGCGGCAAGGTGTTCTTCATCGGCAATGCGCTGGTCGATCTGTTCCTGCAATCGCGCAACTGGCCGTTCGGATCGGCCATCGCCATCACGCTGGTGCTGGTCTCGGTGGTGGTGCTGATTGCCGCAAACCGCATTTCGACCCGGGTTTCGGGCGCGCGCCGGGTGGATCTGATCTGATGCGGGCTTTCGTCATTGCGGTGTTCGCTTTCCTCTATCTGCCGATCGCGCTGGTGGTGCTGTTTTCTTTCAACGCCGGCCACCATGCCAGCGAGTTCACCGGCTTTTCGGTGCAATGGTACGGCAAGGCACTGGCGAACCCGTTCCTGGTCGAAGCGCTGAAGAACAGCCTGTTCATCGCCACCACCAGCGCTTTGCTGGCGGCGCTGTGCGGCACCGCGGCGGCACTCGGCCTGGCGCGCGTCGGCGTGCGGACCCGCGCGGTCTTCGACGCACTTCTGGGCGCCGCGATCGTCGTTCCGGGCGTCGTCATCGGCATTTCGACTCTGGTCGCGCTCGTCCAATTGTTCACCGTCGTCAATCCGTTCCTCGCCTCGATCTGGCCGGACGATCAGCCGCCGCGGCTGGCGCTCGGCTACGGTTCGATCATCGCGGCGCACGGGCTGTTCTCGATGGCGCTGGTGACGATGATCGTCGGCACGCGGCTCGGCAGCCTCGACCGCAATCTGGTCGAGGCGTCGAGCGATCTCTACGCGACGCCGTTGACGACGTTCCGCTCGATCGTGCTGCCGCAGATCATGCCGGCGGTCGTTGCCGGCTTCCTGCTCGCCTTCACCTTCTCCTTCGACGATTTCATCATCGCCTTCTTCGTCGCCGGCGCGCAGACGACGCTGCCGATCTATGTCTTCGCGTCGATCCGGCGCGGCGTGACGCCGGAGATCAACGCCATCGCGACGATCGTGCTCGTCGCTTCCGTGCTGCTCGTGGTGCTTGCCCAATGGCAGTTGCGCCAGCGCAAGCCGTCGAACTGAAAGCCGCATCATGATCCTCAAAGACCGCATCGCCGTGGTGACAGGCGCCGGCTCCGGCATCGGGCGCGCCGGCGCCATGATCATGGGCAGGGAAGGCGCGGTGGTCGTCATCGCCGACAGGGATCAGGCCGCCGGCGAAGCAACGGCTTCGGACATCCGCGCGATCGGTGGCCAAGCCGAGGCGATCACGACCGATGTCGCTGATGATGCGGCGGTCGAACAGCTCATTGCCGGCACGCTCGACAGGCATGGGCGCATCGACATCCTGCACAATCACGCCGGCATCCAGATCGGCGGCACGCTGACCGAAGTGGAGGTCGGCGGCATGGATGCCTCGTGGCGGGTCAATGTGCGGGCGCAGTTCCTGGCGGCGAGACAGGTCATGCCCTCGATGATCGCGCAGGGCGGCGGGGTCATCCTCAACACCGCCTCCAATTCGGGCGTGTTCTACGACCGCGAGATGATTGCCTACGCAACTTCCAAACATGCGGTGGTGGCAATGACACGGCAGATGTCGCTCGACTATGCCCGGCACAATGTGCGCGTCAACGCGCTCTGCCCGGGATGGGTCGACACGCCGTTCAACGAACCGTTCATCGCCCAGATGGGCGGACGCGGGGCGATCGAAACCTATGTCCGCACCAAGATCCCGATGGGCCGCTGGGCCAGCGCCGATGAGATCGCCGAAGCGATCCTGTTCCTTGTCTCCGACCGTTCATCCTTCATGACCGGCCAGGCGCTGGTAATCGACGGCGGTGAAAGTATCGGCTGAGCCTTTTGCTTTCGCTATCAACTCCCCTCAAAGCTTGTCCGATATACCACGCAAAGACTTTCACCCATGCCGCTGCTTGCCGGCAGGACTATAGTCCTGCCGGCATGGGACTTCAGTGCCATGGCCGTCCAAGAGCGTGAATTTGTGTTTGATATCAGTCGGTTAAGTTTCTGGCCGGGTGCCAGATCGCGTATTGAGACAGCATTTGTCTAAAGTTTACTCTGCACTATTAGCAATTCCTCATAGGACGGTCGCTTAGCGGTCGGGCCAGGGCGACGATTCCCGAGGAGATTACCATGACAAACCGGAAAACTCTGCTGGCGGCGCTTGCTGCATTGGCGCTCCTGGCATCTCCGGCGCTCGCCGGCAATGGGCACGGCGGTGGCGGTGGCAATGCCGGAGGCAACGGGCACGGCAACGGCGGTAGCAATGGCAACGGCGGCAATGGCAAGAGCGGCGCTTCGCACGGCAAGTCGTCGTCGGCCCCCGGCCAGGTGGCCAAAGCGGACGACACCACGGTCGACAAGACCACCAAGGTCTCGTCCGTGCCCAAAGGCAAGAACATCCACGCCAAGCTTGGCCGGGTGAGCTCGCTGAAGCGCAACATCAATGCCTATATGAACTCGAAGAGCAAGAAATTCGCCGCCCTTCAGGCATTCGTGACGCAGTCCGCCAAAGCCAAGGTCGCTCAGGCCGCCGCCGACGCAGCACAGGCTAAGCTGGATGCGCTGACGTCCCTGACACCCGATCAGATTGCCGCGATGTCGCCCGAAGATCAGGCGGCCCTGCCTGGGAAGATAGCTGCTCTGCAGGCCGAGGTCGCTGCCGACAACGCTGCTGCTGCTGCGGCCGCGGTCGGCACCGATGATGCATCGCTCGACGCGGCATTGGCGGATATGGCCAACAAGCCCGTCGACGCTGCGGTCACGTCCTGGGCTCAAGACGTCCTTGCCGGCAAGATCGACCAGACGGCTGCCGCGATGCAGACGGAAACGACGCCGTAACGAACCGCCGCCGAAACGGTAGTGGTCAGTCAAAGGCAATGCCGCCGGGTTTCACTCGGCGGCATTGCCTTTTCCCGCTCATGGTCGGGCTGGCTATCCAGGGATAGCCACCGAGCTGGCGTCCAGGGATAGCCAGGCTCGAAACACTCAGACATGCTTGCGGCCGCCGGTTTCGCGGAACCAGCTGTCGGGATAGGGATACCACCAGTCCTGGATCGCAGGCTTGTGGTCGATGATCACCATTTTGGAGCGGCGGAAGGCGTCGAGCCCCTGGCGTCCGAGCTCGCGGCCAAGGCCCGAGGCCTTCCAGCCGCCGAACGGCAGGGCATCGTTGTCGATCAGCGGGTTGTTGACCCAGACCATGCCGGCTTCGAGCCGTTCAGCCGCCTCGTGGGCTTCGGCCAGATCCGATGTGAACACCGAAGCGCCGAGCCCGAACGGGCTGTCATTGGCAAGCCGGATCGCCTCGTCGAAATCCCTGACCCGGCAGATGGCGGCGACGGGTCCAAAACACTCTTCGCGCACGATCGCCATATCAGGGGTGACGCCGGTCAGGATCGTCGGTTCGTAGAACCAGCCGATGTTGTGCGCCGGCGGGATGCGCCCGCCGGTCACCGCCTCGGCGCCATGGGCAATGGCGTCATCCACAAGGCGCATCACTTTGGTCCGCGCGCTTTCGCTGACCAGCGGGCCGATCTCGGTCTTGTCCATGCCGTTGCCGATGCGCAGCGCCCGCGTCCTTTCGGCGAACAGCGCGACGAAGCGGTCGTGCACGGAATCGACGACGAAGAAGCGCTCGGCCGAAGTGCAGACCTGGCCGGTGAGGTGGAAGGCGGCGGTGACGCTGCCGGCCGCCGCGATCTCGAGCGGGGCATGCTCGCTTATGATCAGCGGGTCGCTGCCGCCGGCCTCGATGACGCACGGCTTCATGCGTTCGGCGCAGGCCACCGCCACCGCCTTGCCTGCGGCGACCGAGCCGGTGAAGGCAACGGCATGGGTGCGGTCGGAGGCGATCAGCGCCTGCGCTGTGGCCGCTCCGCCGGGCAGGCAGGAGACCAGCCCCTCTGGCAGCAAGCGGAACACGGTCATGTAGTCCAGCGTCGATAGCGTCGTCGCCTCGGCCGGCTTGATGATGCAGGCATTGCCGGCGGCGAGCGATGCGGCGACCGTCCAGCACATCAGCAGGATCGGGAAATTGTAGGGCATGATGTGTACGGAGACGCCGTAAGGTTCGTAGCGCGCATACTGGAACGAACCGGCCTGCGTCGTGCCGGCGATCTTGCCGGCATCGTCGCGCGCCATCTCGGCATAGTAGCGGAAGATCGGCGCGCAATTGGCGATCTCGCCGATCGCTTCGGGGTAGGGTTTGCCCATCTCGCGCACCATCAGCTCGGCGCAACGCGTGAAGTCCGCCGCCTCGATGGCGTTGGCGACGGCATGCAGTTGCTTGGCCCGGCTCTTGGCGTCGAGCTTCTTCCAGGCGGCCTGCGCCCTGGTTGCCGCCGTGAGCACAGCGTCGATCTCGCCCTCGCTGGCGGCGGCAATGGCGCCGACGGTTTCCAGCGTCGCCGGATCGATCACCGGTTTTGCCGCGCCGGCCATCGACCGGTAGTCCGGATTGACGAAGAAGGTTGGCCGGTCAGGAGAGATATCCATTTTGTCCTTCTCCATTTATGGAGCCTTTTTGAGAATTCGTCCTGCCGAGGCAGATGGCGTGGCTTTCGAGAACCGGAGCGCAGCGGACATTTAGTCCGTGAGCACCGGAAGCGCAGAAAGCCGCGTCAGGTGTCCGGCAGGGCAGAATTATCGAGAAGGCTCAGCGGATCATGTAGACCTTCTTGATTGTCTCATGGACGGTGCAGACGCCCTTCCAGTCCTGCGGGAAGAACGCTGCCGTATCCGGCTCGATCTCGATGACCTCGCCGGATTCATGCACATAGGTGCAGCGCCCTTCGAGGAAGTGGCAGAACTCGTCGCGGGTGACATGGCAGTGCCATTTGCCCGGAGTGCAGACCCAAAGCCCGCATTCGGAGCGGCCTTCCGGCCCCTTGTACAGCAGCTTGCCCGAGGTATGGGATTGGCCCTCGATCATGGTCGGGATGACGCCCCAGTCGACGAGGTCGGTAATGGTAAGCGGGGATTTCATGATGGGGGTTGTCATATCGATTCCTTGGAAATGAGTGCTCAGCGGCACATGAAAGCCTTGATCAGCGTTTGCGTGATGATGGAGATGCCGGTCCAGCCGGCGGGGAAGAATACCAGCGTGCCGGCCTCGACCGCGATCTCCTCGCCGTCGTCATGGACATAGCTGCCGCGTCCCGACAGGAAGTGGCAGAATTCGTCCGCGCCAAAGGTGACCTTGCGCGTGCCCGGCGTGCACGTCCACAGGCCGCATTCGCTCGATCCGTCCGGGTTCTGCGCCAGGATCTTGCCCGAAGCGCGCGGCGAACCGGCGAGCGTGTTGCTGCCCGCGCCCCAGTCTTCCAATTCCACGGCCGAAGCCTTCGGCCAGTGCGGTGTCGACATGTCATCAAGCTCCGTGGTCACGCCAGCATGTAGACGTTGCGCATCGTCTCATGCACGGTGCATTCGCCTCTCCAGCCGGCAGGGAACATGACCACGGTGCCGGTGGAGACTTCTATCACCTCACCGACATCCGACCGGTAGGTCGCGCGGCCGGCGACGAAATGGCACAATTCGTCGCGCGGGATACTGAGGCGCCAGCGGCCTGGCGTGCAGACCCAGATGCCGGATTCCGGCTGATTGTTTGGCCCTTTGTGCACGAGCCTGCCGGTCGAGTGCGAAGTGCCGCCGAGCGCATCCGGCTGGACGCCCCAGTCGACGAGATCGGTGCGGGTGGAGGCCTGGTGGAGGTGTGGGGCGGAGGAGGTCACAGCAGCGTCTCCAGCAACCCGGCAGCTTTCTCCGGGCCATTCTGCGCGCGCATCCGCGCCGATGTCTTCGCCAGCTCGGCTTTCATCTTCGGGTCGGTCAGGCAGGTTTCGATCCTGGCAACCAGCTCGGCATCGGTCCAGTCGTAGCGCGGCATGCCGAAGCCGTGGCCGGTTTCCTCGACGCGGGTGGCGTTGTCGTGGCCGTCCCAGACATAGGGCATGATGATGGCCGGTTTGCCGAAATAGAGGCACTCGGTGAACGAGTTGTTGCCGCCATGGTGGATGACGGCATCGACCTGCGGGATGACCGAGGGCTGCGGAAACCAGCTGTCGACAATGACGTTGCCGGGCACGTCCGTGTACTGGTCCTTGTAGCCGCCGACATTGACCAGAGCCCTGTAGCGCGTCTTGCCCAATGTCGCGATGATGCGCTTCAGCAGCTCGACATCGCCGGCGCCCAGGCTGCCGAAGGAGACGTAGAACAGCGGCCCATCATTGTTTTTGGCGAAGGTCGGCACCGCATAGGGCTTTTCCTGCCGCACGCAGCCTTCGAGATACTGGAATTTTGCCGGGTCGAGCGGATGGCGGCGCTTGAATTTTGCCGCTTCCGGGTAGAGCAGCAGGTTCAAATAGGGCGAGGCTTCGAAGAACTGGCCGATCGGATAGGGCGCCTCGTGGTTGGCGGTGAGGAAGGCGTTGAAGTCGTCATGGATCGGCTTGATCACCGCATTGAAGTGGTCGCGGTAGCGCTGGTGGCCGGCATGGTCGTTCTCGCCGCAGCCGGAGAGATGGGGCGGGATGTCCTCGTCCTCGATCTCGTTTTCCGAACACGAGATGACGCGCACCCACGGCTTGCCGTACTGCTTGATGGCCGGGAACAGGATGACGTTGTCGACGCAGATCACATCCGGCTTGATGGCTGAGAGAACGCGCGGCAGATCTTTCTGCGCCCATTTGGCGCTGTCGACGATCGCCGTCCAGCAATCCTTGACGTAGTTGTCGACCTGGTCGTAGGGCGATTTGCGGAAGTTCGGGATATGGCCGTTGATGAAATCCTCCCAGAATTTCGCCATCTGCTCGGGCGGCATCGGCTCCGACAGGTTCACCGGATGCGCCTCGAAGCCGTAGCCCTTGTAGACATCGACGAAGCCTGGGTCGGACAGGAACACCGCCTTGTGGCCGCGCGCTTCGACTGCCTGGGCGATGCCGACGGAATTGAGCGCCGGGCCGTAGGCGGCTTCTGGAAAAAACGCGATCGTCTTCTGCGCCATCAGGCTTCTCCTGTCATTCTGCGAAAATTCTGACATCGGCGGCATCCCAGCCGAGTTCGACCTGGTCGCCCGACGAGACCGGCCGGCGGTCGGCGGCATCTGCGGTGACGCGCACCAGGAACGGCTTTGGCGACAGGGGCGTGCGGACATGCAGCTGCAGGTCAAGCCCCTGATAGGCCAGCGCCTCGACCGTGCCGGTGATGCGGTTGGCGGTTTCCGCCGATGGGAATAGCCGGATGCGCTCAGGGCGCACCGAAGCGACAGCGGATGTGCCGGGCGAGAGCGTCGCCGGAACCTTGCCTGATATGCGTGCGCCATTCGTGGCCACAACGCCATCGGCGGCGGCTTGGCCCGGCACGAAATTCATCACGCCGATGAAGTCGGCGACGAAGCGATCGGCGGGGTGTTCGTAGATCGCGTGCGGCGTGTCGCATTGCAGCAATCTGCCGTCTTTCAGCACCGCCATGCGGTCGGCCATGACGAGCGATTCCTCCTGGTCATGGGTGACGATGACGAAGGTGATGCCGACCTCGTGCTGCAGGCGCTTCAATTCCAGCTGCATGGCGCCGCGCAGTTTCTTGTCGAGCGCGCCGAGCGGCTCGTCGAGCAGCAGCAGCCGGGGCCGCTTGACCAGCGCGCGGGCGAGCGCGACGCGCTGCTTCTGGCCGCCCGACAATTGCTCCGGCTTGCGGTCGGCGAAGGGGACGAGCTCGGTCGTCGCCAGGATGGCATCGACGCGGGAGCGGATTTCAGCTGTTGGCAAACGTTCCATCTCCAGGCCGTAGGAGACATTGGCGCGAACGCTCATATGCGGAAACAGCGCATAGGATTGGAACATCAGATTGACCGGCCGCTTGTTGGGCGGGGTTTTGGCGATGTCACGTCCGTCGAGCAGGATGCGCCCGTCATTGGGCGTCTCGAAACCGGCCAGCATGCGCAAGAGCGTGGTCTTGCCGCAGCCGGACGGGCCGAGCAAAGCGAAGAACTCGTTCTCGCGGATGTCGAGCGAGATGCCGTCGACAGCCGTCACCCTGCCGAAATTCTTCGACACATGATCGATGGCCAGCAGAGTGCGGGGTTCGCTCATTGGCCGATGATCCCACGGTTGAGCCGCTGCGACAGGGTCAGCGCGGTGATCGAGACCGCCATGACGATGGTCGCCAGCGCGTTGATCTCCGGCGTGATGCCGAAGCGGATCATGGCGTAGATCTGCATCGGCAGCGTCGTCGAGGCGCGACCGGCACCAGCGGTGAAGAAGGCGATGATGAACTCGTCGACCGAGAGCGTGAAGGCGAGCAGCGCCCCTGCAATCACCGCCGGCGCGATGACCGGCAATGTCACCCGCCGGAAGGTGGTGAGCGCGGAGGCGCCGAGATCGGCGGAGGCCTCGACGATCGACCAGTCGAAACTCTTCAGCCGCGCGCGCACCACCGAGCAGACGAAGGCGAGGTTGAAGACGACATGGGCGAGGATGATGGTGTGCAGGCCCATTGTCAGGTTGAGCATGGAGAAGAACGAGAGCAGCGCGATCGCCAGCACGATGTCGGGAATGATCATCGGTGCGAAAATCAGCGCTTCGAGGGCCTTGCCGTATTGCCGGCGCATCTCGATGCCGATCGCCAGCAGCGTGCCGAGCAGAGTGGCGATCGCGGTCGAGACCAGCGCCACGATCAGCGTGTTGAGGGCCGCGGAGAGGATGGCGCTGTTCGAGGCCAGCGAGACATACCATTTCAGGGAGAAGCCCGACCACGCCGTCGGCAACCCGCCTTCGTTGAAGGACAGCGCCACCAGCACGGCGATCGGGATGTAGAGGAAAGCGAAGACCAGGCTAAGCACGAGCCAGAGCGTGCGCCGCGTGGCAGGGGAGCGCTCAGCCATCGGTGTCTCCGCCGGCTTGCGTGACGTGACCCGAGGCGCGATTGGCGGCCAGCGCTTGCGCCATCAGTACCAGAAGCATGATGGCAATCAGCGCCATCGCCAGTGCCGCCCCGAAAGGCCAGTCGTTGGCGGTCAGGAACTGGTCGTAGACGAGGTTGCCGATCATCTGGAAGCGGCCGCCGCCGAGCAGCGCGGGCGTGACGAAATTACCGATCGACAGCACGAAGACGAAGACCGCGCCGGCGGCGATGCCCGGTACGGTCAGCGGCAGGATGACACGACGGAACGTGGTGGCTGCCGAAGCGCCGAGATCACGCGAGGCCTCGGCGAGTTCCGGGTTGAGCCGCGACAGCGGCGCGTAGCAGGCGAGGATGACGAAGGGCAGGTAGTTATAGACCAGGCCGGCGATAACCGCGCCTTCCGTATAGAGCATCGATGGCGGCTCGCCGGTGTAGCCGAACCAGCGCAGCAGCTGGGTAATCAGGCCTTCGCGGTTGAGCAGCACGATCCAGGCATAGGTGCGGATCAGATAGTTGGACCAGAACGGCAGCACGGCGAAGAACAGGAACACTGGCTGCCACCGACGCGGGGCGGCTGCGATGGCGTAGGCGGCGGCATATCCGATCACCACAGCGATCAGGGTCGCGGTGCCGGCGATGCGCGCCGAATTGAGGAAGACGCCGGCATAGAGCGGGTCGAAGACCAGGCCGAAATTCTCCAGCGTGAAGGTGTATTCGATGCCGCCATAGATGCCACGCCGGAAGAAGGCGAGCGCCAGTACCAGCGCGCACGGCACCACCATCAAGGCCGCGAGCCAGGCCAGCGCCGGGGCCATCAGCAAGGAGGAACGAAGTCTGGTTGAGGACACGATTGGGTACCGCATTCAGCGGCCGACGGCGGAAACCCGCCGTCGGCCGTGGTCTCTGATGTGCCGCCGCTTACTGTGCAGCCTTGATCTCGCTGACGATCTTCGAATAGTCGCGCTGGGCGTCGCCGACGTCACGCAACTGCTCGAATTTGACGAGATCGGCCACCGGCATCGCCATGTTGGGGAATTTTGCCAGAAAATCGGCCGGCAGGCTTTCCATGGCCGGCTTGTTCGGCACCTTGTAGTCGATGTTCTGCGCCGCCCAGGCGTGGTTCTTGGCGTCGAGCATGAAGTTGATGAACTGGAAGGCGGCGTCCTTGTTGGCGGAGGCCTTCATCACCACCATCGTGTCGACCCAGAGGTCCGAACCTTCCTTGGGAATGACGTATTTGATCTCCGGCTTTTCGGCGATGCCGTAATTGCACCAGCCGTCCCAGGCCTGCACCATCAGTGCCTCGCCGGACACCAGCTTGGAATAGAAGGTGGTGTCGTCATAGGCGAGCAGGGTCTTCTTGGCCGAGATCAGCAGATCCTTGACCTCGGCCATCTTGGCCGGATCGGTTTCGTTGACCGAATAGCCCTTGTCGAGCTGGCCGGCGGCCAGCAGCCAGCGGTCGGTCGCCAGCATGGTGGTCTTGCCCTTCAATTCGTCGGAGGGCGCGAGCAGGTCGCTCCAGCTGGCCGGTGCGACCTTCATCAGATCCGAGCGATAGCAGAGGCCGGTGGTGCCCCAGGTGTAGGGCACCGAGAAGGCATTGCCGACATCGTGCGGCAGCTTGGCTGCTTCCGGATAGAGGTTGGCGAGGTTGGGGATCTTGGCGTGGTCGATCGGCTCGGTCAGGCCGAGCTTGTTCAGCACCTCGGCGAAGGGTGAGGAGACAAAGACCACGTCATAGCCCTTGCCGCCGGCGGCGATCAGCTTGCCCATGATCTCTTCATTGGTGGCATGCACCACCACTTCGCCCGAAACGCCGGTTGCGGTCTTGAAGGTGGCCATGGCGTCGGGTGCCATGTAGCCGTCCCAGTTCGAAATGACGAGGTCGGCAGCCATCGCCGGTGCGGACAGCGCCAAGGCCAGGCCAAGTGCGATCGAAGATGTTTTCAGCGCACGGCGCCGCAGGCTGGTAGCGGTCATGACAGACTCCCATTCGGTTGATCGTCGAATTTCATTCGCCGGACCAACGCTTGCGACCCTTGCCGCTGCCTCGATCCTGTTCCCTCGGTCTTTTTCTCGCCGATTGTGTTGACAGTACTATTGCAGAAAAAAGTACGTCAATCCATAATTTGTCAGACGACCGAGGAAACTGGCCGATTGCGTCCGTTCGGGCGATCGGTCAAAGCAATGCGGTCATCCGTTTTCCGCTGGATCAGCCATGCAAGCCGCAGCCAGACGACCCCGCACCAACCATCTTGATCTGGCGCAGCGCATCCTGGATGTCGCGCGCCAGCGCGGCTTCGAGCCCGGTGCACGCTTGCCCGAGCAGCAGATCGCGTCGCTGTGCAATGTCTCGCGCACGCCGGTGCGGGCGGCACTCGGCCTGCTCGCGGAACGGGGCGTCGTGCGTTGGGAGGCGGAATCCGGTTATCATCTGGCCATCGACCTCACCGCGCAGGCTTCGGTCGCCACGGAATTGCCCGCTGCCGAGGAGGACGAGTTGGCCGAGGCGATCCTGCGCGACCGCTCGGCGCGGCGACTGGACCAGACGGTGACCGTCGCGGGATTGATGCGGCGCTACAGTGCCGAGCGCAAGACGGTATTAAAAGCGTTGAACAAACTGACCGAAGAGAATCTGCTGGATCGTGCGCCTGGCCAGTCCTGGCTGTTTCGGCGCACGCCCGACGATCCGGAAGCGCAAGGCGACAGCTACGAGTTCCGCTTGCTGCTCGAGCCCGCGGCCATCCTGACGCCCGGCTTCAGGCTGGACGGCGCGCGGGCGGCGACGTTGCGCCAGGCTATGGAAGCGCTGGTGACGCTGCCGGACGCCGCCTTCGACACACGCGAGTTCCAGCGATTGGACATCGATTTTCACGGCATGCTCGCCGAGGGCAGCGCCAACCGCTTCATCGCCGACGCGCTCGCCGATCACCTCAGGCTGCGCCGGCTGCCGGGCATCTATGCCGGCGTCAACGTCTTCCGATTGCGGCAATCGCTGCGCGAACACCTTGTCATACTCGACCATCTTGAAAGCCTGCAGTATGAGGTGGCTGCCGATCTGCTTCGCATTCATCTGCGGCTCTCCCGCAACCAGCGACCGCAAGCGGCCAGCCGCGGGGCTCCCGCGCTGTTCGGCACGATCAGCCGGCCGGAATGACGAGGATTAATTGACGCGTAAAGCCAGCCCGACCATCGCGCTGTTTCCCGAAGCAAGCTTCGGCGCGGCGTTGAATTGCGTCGGCATCGCGCAGGCTCTGCGTGCGAAAGGCGCCCGGCCCGTCTTCATCTGCCATGCCGGTTTCTCCGGCGTCTTTGCCGACTATGGTTTCCAGGAATACCAGCTGCCAACCGACGAGCCGCTGAGCGAGAGCCAACGCCAGAGCTACTGGCAGGCTTTCGTGCGCCGGCACCTGCCGCATTTCAGGCTGAGCCCGATCGACCAGCTCGAGACCTATGTCGCTCCGACCTGGCAGGCCATCGTCGACACCGCGGTCAATGCCGAGGCGCCGCTGCGCCAATTGCTGGCACGGCTCAAGCCGGATGCCGTGGTGCTCGACAATGTCATCATGTTCCCGGCGATCGCCGCAGCCGGCTGTCCGTGGGTGCGCGTCGTCTCCTGCGCCGAGACCGAGCTGCCGGACGCCAATGTGCCGCCCTATCTGTCGGGGCTTGGCGTGGACGACCCGCAACGCGCGGCGTTCGAGGCCAGGTATCTGGCGGCTTGCGCGCCGGCGCATGACCGCTTCAACCGCTTCCGGGCGGATGCCAGACTGGGGCCGCTGCCGAAGGGTCAGTTCCTCGAGACGTCGCCCGATCTCAACCTGCTGCTGACGCCGACGATCGTGCGCCGCGAGCGTGCCGAGCCGCTCGACCCCGCGCGCTTCATCTATCTCGAGGGCTGCGTGCGTTCGGAAGGGCCGTTCGAGGTGCCGGTGTTCCCGCGCAATGGCGGGCCGCTGGTCTATGTCAGCTTCGGCAGCCTGGGCGCCATGGATGTCGGCCTGATCGAGCGCATGCTGGTGGTGTTCGACAGGCTGCCGGCCCGCTTTATCGTCAATGCCGGCGGCCTGCGCGACGCCTATCGCGCAGTGCCCGACAATGTCTATCTCGACGCCTGGTTTCCGCAGCCCTCGGTGGTGGCGAAGTCGGACCTGTTCATCCATCACGGCGGCAATAACAGCTTTTGCGAAGCGCTGCGCTTCGGCGTGCCGTCACTGATCATGCCCTATTGCTGGGATGGACACGACAACGCGCAACGCGCCGAAGAGACCGGCACCGGCGACCATATCGGCCGTGATGCCTGGACCGAAGGAGTGTTGGAGAAAGCCATTCTCGGCCTGCTGGCCGACGATGCCATGCGCGCCCGCCTCAAGGACAATGCAGCCCAAATGGCGCTGAAACCCGGAACGGATGCGGCCGCGCAAGCCATACTCTCTCTGATCCGGATTTGAACGAAAATGCCTGACAACAACACGAACATCTCGCTCTCCAGCGGCACCGATGCCAAAGCCTGGCTGACCCGGCACGGCATCAACGAAGTCGAGTGCCTGGTGCCCGACATGAACGGCGTCCTGCGCGGCAAGGCCTTGCCAACGGCCAAATTCCTCCAGGCGCTTGAAGACCGCGCACTCTATCTGCCGAGCAGCGCTTTCCTGGTCAGCATCGACGGCCGCTATTCCGGCTCGATCGACGAGGGTTTTGCCTATTCGGATCCGGACATGCGCATGGTGCCCGATGTATCGACGCTCTGCCTGGCGCCGGGTGCCGCTCCCGGCAAGGCCTATGTCTTCGCCGATGCCTTCCATATGGACGGCCGGCCATGGATGGCCTCGCCGCGCCATGTGCTCAGGGCCGTGCTCGACCTCTACGCCAAGCGCGGCTGGCGGGCGGTGGTGGCGCCCGAGGTGGAATTCTATCTCACCGCGCCCAATCCGGATCCGGACCGGCCGCTGACCGCCCCGGTCGGCGCCAATGGCCGCGCCGAGACCGTGCAGCATCCCTACGATATGGCCGGGCTCGAGGAGTTCGAACCGGTGATCCGCCGCATCTACGATTATGCGGCGGCGGCCTGCCTGCCGCTCGACACGCTGATCCATGAGTCGGGAACCGCGCAGTTGGAGATCAACTTCCTGCATGGCGATGCGCTGCCGCTGGCCGATAAGGTGCTGCTGTTCAAGCGGCTGACGCGCCAGGCAGCGCAGCAAAGCGGCATGCACGCCACCTTCATGGCCAAGCCGATCGCCGCACAGGCCGGCAGCTCGATGCATCTGCACATGTCGGTCATCGACGAGGCCGGCAGGACTTTGTTTGCCGGCAGCGACGATGCCGACACCGCAATGTTTGGCCACTTCATCGGCGGCCTTCAGAAATATGTCCCCGAAATCATGCCGCTGTTCGCGCCCAACGTGAACTCGTTCCGCCGCATCAGGCCGAATCACAGCGCGCCGGCCAACATCGAATGGTCGCATGACAACCGCTCCTGCGGCCTGCGCGTGCCGGCCGGCGGCCGCGCCGCGCGGCGGGTGGAGAACCGGCTTCCGGGTGCGGATTCCAATCCTTACCTGGCGATCGCCGGCTCGCTGCTTGCCGGCTATCTCGGCGTCGAGCAGAAACTGGCGCGCTCGCCCGAGGCGTCGGGCAATGCCTACAAGATCAAGAGCACGCTGCCGAAGACGATGGAGGAGGCGCTCGATCGTTTCGAGGCTTGCGGCCCGGTGCGGGAACTGCTCGGCGAGGATTTCTTCCAGACTTATCTGCGCGTAAAGAGCGTCGAGCTCGACCTGTTCCAGGGCGTGGTGACGAGCTGGGAACGCGACCACCTTCTGCTGAAGGTGTGATCATGGCTTCCAGTTCAACGGGCTTCAATTCGGGCCTCGATATCGCAAAATCCTATTATGTCGCCACCGCCAATCCGGCGCCGGACCATCCGGCGCTGGTCGGCGATGTCGACACCGACCTGGTGGTCGTCGGCGGCGGCTGCACCGGCCTGTCGGCCGCCCTTCACGCCGCCGAGCGCGGGCTGAAGGTGGTGCTGCTCGAAGGCGGCAAGATCGGCTGGGGCGCGTCGGGCCGCAATGGCGGCCAGATGATCCCCGGCCTGCGCAAGGGCGCCAAGGGACTGGTCAAGCTCTATGGGCCTGAGCGGGCAAAGGTACTGTTCGATCTTGCCTTCGAGGCGCGCGGGCTGGTGCTCGACATCATCGAGCGCCATGCCATCGATTGCGATCTCAGGCTGACCGGCCATCTGGTCGGCGCGGTCAACGGTTCCGACCTCAAGGATCTCGAGGAAGAGGTCGAGTGCCTGGCTACGGTGATGAAGTTCCCGCACGCCGAAATCCTGTCGGCGGCGGAAGCCCGAGCCAAGGTCGACACACCCTATCATGGCGCGATGTATGAGCCGCTCGGCGGCCACATGCATCCGCTGAACTACACGCTCGGCCTTGCCCGCGCGGCGATTGCTGCCGGCGTCGTCATCCATGAGAATTCGGTGGCGGTGAAGCTGGAGCGTGAGCCTTCGATCCGGATCTCGACGGCAAAGGGATCGGTGCGTGCAAAACATGTCGTGCTGGCCGGTGACGCTCTGCTCGATGGGCTGGAGCCGCGCGTCAACAGCCGCATCATGCCGGTTGGCAACTACATCGTCGCCACCGAGCCGCTGGAGGGCAAGCGCAATGTCATCCCGGCCAATGTCGCGGTGTCCGACACACGCTTCGTCGTCAACTATTACCGGATGTCGGCGGACGGCCGGCTGCTGTTCGGCGGCGGCGAGCGCTACACGCCGTCACCGCCGGCCGATATCGCCGGCTTCGTGCGGCCGCATATGGAAGCCACCTTCCCGCAACTTCAGAGCTGCCGCATCGATCACGCCTGGGGCGGGCTGGTGTCGGTGACGACATCCAGGCTGCCGCATGTCGGGCACTATGGCGAAGTCTATTTCGCGCATGGCTATTCCGGCAAGGGCGTCATCCTGTCGACGTTTTCCGGCAAGCTCCTGGCCGAAGCGATCACCGGCGACGCCTCGCGGCTCGATTTGTTCTCGACGCTGACCCCGATGCCATTCCCCGGCGGCACGGCGCTGCGCGGTCCGCTCTATGTGCTGGGCATGCTGTGGTATGCCATGCGGGATCGCATCAAGCATTGAGGGTCGGCGGGGCGGCGGCGAATTGCAAAACGCCGCGATCCTTCGCGCCCCCTCAGTCCTGCCGGACATCCCCCCTCAAGGGGGGAGATTGGCAGATTGGTGGCTTCGCCCATTCCTGCGTCGTTGGAGATTGGCGAAAGCCGGCGTGACGTCCGATCTCCCCCCAAGAGGGGGAGATGCCCGGCAGGGCAGAGGGGGGCGCTGTCCCGCCGACGGTGAAGGTTGTTGGAGAAGGCCTCTTAAACCACAAAAAAATCTTCAATCCGCTGCCTGGCCTCCAGCAACACCGGCAGAATCTCCCGCTCCATCTCCGCGACGGAGAACCGCGCCGATTGCGTCGAGACGTTGATGGCCGCGACCGTGCGTTCTGCGCGGTCGCGGATCGGCACGGCGATCGAGCGCAGGCCGAGTTCCAGTTCCTCGTCGACGATGGCAAAGCCGTCCGCTTTCGCCTTGCCGATGGCGTTGGCTAACAAACGCCTGTCGGTGATCGTCTTAGGCGTCCGTCTCTCGATCGTCGTCTGGCCGAGGAATGCGTCCAATTCCTGAGGCGTCAGACCGGCAAGCAGGATGCGTCCCATCGAGGTGCAATAGGCCGGCAGCCTGGTGCCGACATCGAGCGACACGCTGAGGATGCGGCGGCCGGGAATACGGGCGACATAGACGACATCGGCACCCGACAGGATCGCCGCCGAACAGGCCTCGTTCAGCTGTGCGGCGACCGCGCGCATGATGGGTGCGGCGAAGGCCCAGAGCGAGGCGCCGCCGAGCCAGGTGCGGGCGATCGTCAGCAAGCGTGGCGACAGCGAGAACACGCGGCCGGCTTGCGTTGCATAGCCGGTGGCGGTGAGCGTCAGCAGAAAGCGGCGGGCGCCGGCGCGGGTCAGGCCCGCTTCCTCGGCCATTTCGGTCAGCGTCATGCCCGAGGGATGCCGAGCCAGGATCTCCATGACGGCAAGGCCGCGCTCGAGCGAGCCGACATGATCACGGGAAGCGGCTTCTTCGTCCATCTCAACTCCGCGGAACGGCATCGACGCCAGGATTGACTCCGCGCCCTCGCCCAGCGTAGAGAGTATCGCATACAAAACATATGTTCGCAATACGAACTTTTGAACCCGGAGCCGATGCGATGGTCAAGTTCCTGCCGCTCAAACAGGCCGTTGCGGAGAATTTGAACGATGATGACACGGTCGCCTTCGAGGGTTTCACCCATCTGATCCCGACGGCGGCGGCGCATGAGGCGATCCGTCAGGGTTTTCGCGACCTGACCCTGGTCCGCATGACGCCGGACCTGATCTACGACCAGATGATCGGTATGGGCATGGCGAAGAAAATCGTCTTCTCCTATGTCGGCAATCCCGGCGTCGGCCTGCTGCGGCGCGCCCGCGACGCCATCGAGAACGGTTTCCCCAGATCGATCGAGATCGAGGAGCACAGCCATGCCGGCATGGCCAATGCCTATGAGGCGGGCGCGGCCGGTCTGCCCTGCGCGGTGTTTCGCGGCTATCGCGGTGCTGGCCTCGCGGCGGTCAATCCGAACATCAAGTCTGTCACCTGTCCGTTCACCGGCGAGGTGCTGGCGGCTGTTCCTTCGATCAGGCCTGACGTCACCTTCATCCATGCGCAGAAGGCCGACAGACAAGGCAATGTGCTGGTCGAAGGCATCATCGGCATCCAGAAGGAAGCGGTGCTGGCGGCCAAGCGAGCGGTGGTGACGGTGGAGGAAGTGGTCGACAATTTCGACGATCTGCACCCCAATCTGACCGTGCTGCCGCGCTGGACGATCGCGGCGATATCCGTCGTGCCCGGCGGCTCGCATCCGTCCTATGCGCATGGCTATTATGCACGTGACAATGCGGCCTATCTGGAATGGGACGAGATCGCTGCCGACCGTGACAAATTCCAGGCGTGGATGCAGGCCAATGTCTTGGAGAAGAGCGCCGGCGATTTCGCGGCCCGGGTCGAGCATTTGAGGAAAGCGGCATGAGCGACAATCCATTGGGTTTCACCCCCAACGAGATGATGACGATCGCCGCCAGCAGGGCGCTCAGGAATGACGATGTCTGCTTCGTCGGCATCGGCGCACCGTCCGCGGCCTGCAATGTGGCGCGGCTGACGCATGCGCCTGACATCACGCTGATCTACGAGAGCGGCACGATCGGCACCGCGCCCGACGTGCTGCCGCTGTCGATCGGCGATGGCGAATTGTGCGAGACCGCCGTCACCACCGTCGCGGTGCCGGAGATGTTCCGCTACTGGCTGCAGGGCGGCCGCATCTCGATCGGTTTTTTGGGGGCGGCGCAGATCGACAAGTTCGGCAACATCAACACCACGGTCATCGGCGACTATTTCCATCCCAAGACCAGGCTGCCCGGCGGCGGCGGCGCGCCGGAGATCGCGACCTCGTCGAAGCAGATCTACATCACAATGGCGCAGACCAAGCGCGGCATGGTCGAGAAGATCGACTTCTTCACCTCCTTCGGCCATGGCGAGGGCGGCGACCATCGCAAGCGGCTTGGCATCGACACATCAGGTCCGACCTTGCTGATCACCGATCTCGCCATCTGGAAGCCGGATCCGGTGACCAAGGAATTCACTATCGTGTCTTTGCATCCGGGCGTCACGCGCCAGCAGGTGCAGGAGAGCTGTGGCTGGGTGGTAAAGTTCGCGGAGGCGCTTGACGAAACACCGGCGCCAAGCGAACTCGAATTGAAGACATTGCGCGACCTGCAGGCCCGCACCAAGGCGGCGCATGAGGGAACCGGAAAAGCAAAGGCTGCATGACATGGCCGAGGCCTACATCTGCGACTACATCCGCACGCCGATCGGCCGCTTCGGCGGTTCGCTGTCTTCGGTACGATCGGACGATCTAGGCGCCATCCCGCTGAGGGCACTGGTTGAGCGCAATGCCGGCATCGACTGGCAGGCGATCGACGATGTCGTCTATGGCTGCGCCAACCAGGCCGGCGAGGACAATCGCAACGTAGCGCGCATGGCGCTGCTGCTGGCAGGGCTGCCAAAGGAGGTCCCGGGCTCGACCGTCAATCGCCTGTGCGGCTCCGGCATGGATGCGCTGACCATTGCCGCCCGAGCCATCAAGGCCGGCGAGGCGGAGCTGATGATCGCGGGCGGCGTCGAATCGATGAGCCGGGCACCCTTCGTCATGCCCAAGGCCGACACGGCGTTCTCGCGCAATGCCGAGATTTACGACACCACCATCGGCTGGCGCTTCGTCAACCCGCTGATGAAGAAGCAGTATGGCGTCGATTCCATGCCGGAAACCGGCGAGAACGTCGCCGAGGATTTTTCGGTGTCGCGGGCCGACCAGGACGCCTTCGCAGTGCGCAGCCAGAACAAGGCCGTCGCCGCACAAGCCAATGGAAGATTGGCGAAGGAGATCACCCCAGTGACCATCCTGCAGCGCAAGGGCGATGCGCTCATTGTCAGCAAGGATGAACACCCCCGCGCGGGCTCAACGGTCGAGGCGCTGGCCAAGCTGCCGACGCCGTTCCGGCAGGGCGGCACGGTGACGGCCGGCAACGCCTCCGGCGTCAATGACGGCGCGGCGGTGCTGATCGTTGCCTCCGAGGCGGCGGTGAAAAAGTATGGGCTGACGCCGATCGCCCGCATCGTCGGCGGAGCCGCCGCAGGTGTGGCGCCGCGCATCATGGGCATCGGCCCGGTGCCGGCGACGCAAAAACTCTGCGCGCGGCTTGGCCTGACGCCAAAACAGTTCGACGTCATCGAGCTCAACGAAGCCTTTGCCTCGCAAGGCATCGCCGTGCTGCGCCAGCTCGGCATTGCCGAGGACGCCGAACACGTCAACCCGAATGGCGGCGCCATCGCGCTCGGCCATCCCCTGGGCATGTCGGGCGCCCGCATATCCGGCACGGCGGCGCTGGAGCTTCGCGAGCGCGGCGGCCGGTATGCGCTTGCCACCATGTGCATCGGCGTCGGCCAGGGCATCGCGATCGCGCTGGAACGGGTCTGATCGGCAAGTCTCTCCGGCTAACTTCGAGAATCCGGTGTGCGGTCAAATTTGACCACGTGGACAAAAGTCCGGACCCGTTCCATAGTTCCTCGTCTGATTTTTAGAACAGCCGGCTCGACACGGCTGTCGAACAGAGGGGAATACAATGGAAAACCGAAAGAACAGATTTCAATCCGCACGCGAAGGGCTTTCGCGACGCAATGTGCTGGAGTTGGGCGCGCTTGGCCTGGCTGCGGCAATGCTGCCGGGCGCTGCCTTCGGCAAGGACAAGAAACTGAAGGTGGCGGCGATCTTCGCCACGCCGATCGAGGAGCCATGGGACAACCAGATCCATGTCGCCCTGCAGAAGGCCGAGAAGGAACTCGGCATCGAATACAAATGGTCGGAGAAGGTGCAAACCGCCGATTTCAGCCGCGTCATGCGCGAATACGCGCAAGGCGGCTACCAGCTGGTGCTGGGTGATGCTTTCGCCGCCGAACGTGAATCGCGCCGCACCGCCAAGCAGTTCCCGAAGACCGCCTGGCTGTTCGGCTCGGGTGCCGGGCCGGCGGAACCGAATTTCGGCGTTTTCGACAACTGGATCCACGAGCCCGCCTATCTCTCCGGTATGATCGCCGGCAAGATGTCGAAGTCGGGCACGATCGGCGCCGTCGCGGCGATGGGCATTCCGGAAGTGAACCGGCTGGTCAACGCCTTCTTCGCCGGCGCCAAGGAGGTCAACCCGAACATCAAGAAGAAGGTCGCCTTCATCGGCTCGTTCTTCGATCCGCCCAAGGCCAAGGAAGCGGCGGTCGCGCAGATCGACGCCGGCGTCGACGTCATCTATGCCGAGCGCTTCGGTGTCATCGAAGCGGCGGTCGACAAGAAGATCCTTGCCATCTCCAACATGTCCGACCAGTCGAGCCTCGGCCCGGATACGGTCATCACCGGCCCGGTCTGGGACATGTATCCGACGGTCGAACAGGCGATCAAGCTGGTCAAGGCCGGCGTCTTCACCGCGCAGGACTATGGCGACTTCTCGCGCATGGCCAAGGGCGGCTCGCATCTGGCGCCTTACCACAAGTTCGACAAGACGCTGCCGGCTGATGTGAAGGAGCTGGTCGAAAAGAAGAAAGCCGAGATCCTCGAAGGCAATTTCCGCGTCGACGTGGACGAGAACACGCCGGTTTCGGATTGAGTTCTGGTTTGAGGGGCTGGCGCTAGGCGCCCCCCTCTGTCCTGCCGGACATCTCCCCCTCAAGGAGGGAGATTAGCAGTTTCGGCGACGCGCTGTTCTTTCAAGAAAATTGGCGAAAGCCGATATGACATCCAATCTCCCCCTTGAGGGGGAGATTGCCGGCAGGCCAGAGGGGGGTGCAGCGCATTCCTCTCAATCAAAGTTGAATCGCAAAGCCCGTCCGTTCAGGAGCCCCCTTGTCCGCCCCCCTCATCGAAATGCGCGGCATCACCAAGAGCTTCGGCGCCGTCAAGGCGAACGAGGCCGTTGATCTCAGCGTCGCGCCCGGCGAAATCCTCGGGTTGCTGGGCGAGAACGGCGCCGGCAAGACGACGCTGATGAATGTGCTGTTCGGCGCCTATGCGCCCGACGCCGGCGAGATTCTCATCCAGGGCAGGCCGGTGCGGATCACAAGTTCCGCCGATGCGCTAGCCGCCGGCATCGGCATGGTGCACCAGCATTTTCATCTGGCGCCAAGGCTGACGGTGCTGGAGAACCTGCTGATAGGCATTCCCGGCAAGACAGGGCGGATCGACCGCGCCGGCGGGCTGGCGCGGCTGGCCGAGATCGGCCGCCAGCATGGGCTGACGCTTGATCCCGATCTTCCGGTCTCGGCGCTGTCGGTCGGCGAGCAGCAGCGGCTCGAAATCGTCAAGGCACTGTTTCGCGGCGCCAGGCTCTTGATCCTCGACGAGCCGACGGCGGTGCTGGCGCCGAGCGAGGTCGACGGGCTGTTTTCGGCGTTGCGGTCGATGGCGGCGCAAGGGCTCGGCATCATCTTCATCTCGCACAAGCTCAACGAGGTGCGGGCACTGACGCATCGCTGCACCGTGCTGCGGCATGGGCGCGTCGCCGGCCGCGTCGACGATCCCGCCAACACGGCATCGTCCGCAATGGCGCAACTGATGTGCGGCCATGAGATCGTGCCGCCGGCGCGGGGACCATCGACGCCGGGTGCCGCTGTGCTCACCCTCAATGGCATTTCCACCTCGCGTCATTCGGGTACGGCGCTGCGCGACGTGTCGCTTGCCGTGCGTGCAGGCGAAATCCTCGGCATTGCCGGCGTGTCGGGCAATGGCCAGCGCGCGCTGGCGGAGGTCATCTCCGGCGTGCGCGTACCTGACGCCGGCCGGATGACGATCGCCGGCCAGAAAGTCTCACGCTTTTCGCTCCGCGAGGTGCAGGCGCTCGGTCTCGGCCGTATCCCGGAAGACCGTATGACGACGGGGCTGGTTACCAACCTGCCGCTCGCGGATTCGATGGTGTTGCCGCGCATCGGCACCGCCGCGTTCAGCAGCAGAGGCCTGCTCAAGCCGGATGCGATCCGCGCCTTCGCGGAAGAGCAGATCAAGGCCTATGATATCAGGTGCCCTGGGCCGATGACCCGCGCGGGAGCGCTGTCCGGCGGCAATCTGCAGAAGGCCCTTCTGGCGCGCGAACTCGCTTTCGACCCGAAGGTTCTGATCGTCTCGCAACCGACGCGCGGGCTCGATATCGGCGCGGCGCGTTTCATCCACGAAAAGTTCCTCGACATGCGGGCCAAGGGCTGCGGCATCATCGTCATCGGCGAGGATCTGGAAGAGCTGCTGGTGCTCTGCGATCGCATCGCGGTGATGTATGAGGGCCGCATTGTCGGCACGCTCGACAGCGCCGATGCAACGATCGCACAGCTCGGCCTGATGATGACCGGGGCGGAGGGGCACAGCTGATGTTTCGCCTGGAAGTCCGCACCTCTACGCCGGCCTGGTTCAACCTCGCTTTGCCGCTGCTGGCTATCGGCGCGACGCTTGTCCTGTGCAGTGGCCTGATCGCGCTGGCCGGCGCCGGCGTGCTCAATGCGTATGGCGTGATGTTCACGGCCTCGCTGGGCGACAGCTATGCGATCACCGAAACGATGGTGCGCGCCGCGCCGATGATCTTCACCGGACTGGCGGTGGCGGTCGCCTTCCGGGCAAAATTCTGGAACATCGGCGCCGAGGGTCAATTGCTGGCCGGCGCGGTGGCCAGCTGCTTTGTCGGCGCCATCCCGATGCCGGGACCGCTCGCCATGGTGTTGATGGCGGTCGCAGGCGCTGCGGCCGGGGCCGCGGTCGCGCTGGTGCCGGCGACCCTCAGGGTAAAATTCAAGGTCGACGATGTCGTCAGTTCGCTGCTGCTCAACTCGGTCATCTACTACGCGCTGATGGCGCTGATCGAAGGACCGTGGAAGGACTCCTTCAGCGGCTATCCGATCTCGCCGCCGATAGAGGATTCGGCCAATTTCCCTGTGCTGATCGAAGGTACAAGGCTGCATCTCGGCGTTATCGTGGCGCTGCTGGCGGCACCGCTGATCTGGTTCCTGATCGTGCGCACCACGCTCGGCTTCAGGATAAGGGTCACCGGCGAAAACCCGGAAGCGGCCAGATATGGCGGCATCCATGTCGAGCGCGTGCTGATCTCGACAGCGCTGCTGTCCGGCGCGCTGGCCGGACTGGCCGGCGTCGGCGAGGTCGGCGGCGTGCATTTCCAGGTGATGAGCGACATCTCGCCGGGCTACGGCTATTCCGGCATCGTCGTGGCCATGCTGGCGCGGCTCAACCCGCTCGGCGTCGTGCCGGCGGCGATCTTCCTTGCCGCCGTGATGACCGGCGCCGAGGCGATGTCGCGGGCGACCGGCGTGCCGGCCTTCCTCAGCGATGTCATCCAGGGCACCGCACTGCTCGCCATGCTGGTGGCGCTGCTGTTCACCGCTTATCGCATCCGCCGCGTCGGGGTTGCCCGATGAGCGCGGTGTTCGAACAGATCTTCCAGGTCGGCTTTCTGGCCGCGATCATCCGCATCGCCACGCCGCTGGCTTTTGCAACGCTGGGCGAAATGTTCTCGGAACGGGCAGGCGTGCTCAATCTCGGCATCGAAGGCATCATGCTTTTGTCCGCGATGACAGGCTTCACCGCTGCCAGCCTCAGCGGCAGCCTGTGGCTCGGCGTGCTGGCGGCGGTGCTGACCGGCATGCTGATGGGCGCGCTGCATGCGTTGTTCACGGTGGTGCTCGGCCTCAGCCAGCATGTCTGCGGCATCGGCGTGACGCTGTTCTCGTCGGGCCTTGCCTATTTCCTCTACCGGCTGATCTTCGGCCAGCAGTCTGTGCCGCCCAACATCAATGGTTTTCAGACGCTGCCGATCCCGATCCTGTCCGACATTCCGGTGCTCGGGCCGGCGGTGTTCAACCAGTTCGCGCTGGTCTACATGGCGATCCTGGCCATTCCCTTGGCCGCTTTCATACTCTACCGCACGCCATGGGGCCTGTCGGTGCGCATGGTCGGTGAAAATCCGCGCGCCGCGGATTCGGCCGGTGTCAGTGTCATCGCCACACGCTTCCAGGCGGTTGTCCTCGGCGGCGCGCTGATGGGGCTGGCCGGCGCCTTCCTGTCGATGGCGCAGTTCAACGCCTTCACCTTCGGCGTGGTGTCGGGGCGCGGCTGGGTGGCGATCGCGCTGGTCGTCTTCGGCCGCTGGGATCCATGGCGCTCGGCGGGTGCGGCACTTCTGTTCGCCTTCGTCGATGCCTTGCAGCTGCGCATGCAGGCGAGCGGGCTCGGACACATCCCCTACGAGGCGTTCCTGATGCTGCCGTTCATCTTCACCATCGTCGCCATGGCTGTGATGTCGCGCAACGCGGTGGCGCCGTCGGCGCTGCTCAAGCCATTTAGACGGGAAGAGCGCTGACAGCCGGGCGGCTGTCGGCGTAGCTGTTCACATCGCGGTAAAACCGTTGTCGACGAACAGATGCGTGCCGTTGACGAAGCTCGACTCGTCGCTGGCGAGGTAAAGCGCCGCCCTCGCCACCTCTTCCGGCTCGCCGATGCGGCCCTGCTGCGCGGCCAGCGCTGCGTCCGAGACATCGATGCCGAGCCTGCCGAGGTCGGCAACCTCGCGCAGGCCGTGCGGCGTGCGGATGAAGCCCGGGCAGACGGCGTTGCAGCGGATGTTGCGGTCGCGGAACTCGACGGCGATGGCGCGGGCGAACATGTGGCAGGCGCCCTTGGTGGTGTCATAGAGCACTTCGTTGGGAGTAGCCGCCACCGCCGAGATCGACGAGGTGCAGACGATCGAGCCGCCGCCCGCCGCAATCATGCCGGGCAAAACGGCGCGCGTCATCAGGAACATCGAGCGCACATTGACGGCATGCAGCCAATCCCATTCCTGCACCGTGGTCTCCAGGAAGGGCTTTATCACGATGGTGCCGGCGTGGTTGAACAGCACGGTGATGGGCCCGAGTTTTTCGATAGCACCCTTCACGGCGGCTTCGACCTGTGCCTCGTCGGAGACGTCGGCGACAAAATGCTCGGCGACATGGCCGCGTGCCCTGATTGTCGCTGCGGTTGCGGCGGCCGCCTCGCCGTTGCGGTCGATGATCGCCACCTTGGCGCCTTCGGCGGCGAACAGCTCCGAGGTTGCTCCACCCATTCCCGTCGCGCCGCCCGAAATGATGGCGACCTTGCCGGCCAGTCTTGTGCCCATTTTTTCTGCCCCTATGTGACGATTTCGCGTTGCTGGTTGGGCGATGCTACCGCGCCGGCGCCGGGCGGCCAATCCACGAATTGAGTGCAGCGAGGGCAAGGCCATAGGTCCATTCGGACGCAGACCCGAAAACGGACGCGCCATACGGATCGGCCGCCCGAGTGCGCCTTGTAAGCAAGTGACTACCAACCTCCCATCACATAAGAGAAAATTATTCTAGATTTGACCGAAAAATAGCAATCGACAAAGTCTACAAGTTTTATAGATTAACCGGCGAGACGGAGGTCGATATGTCCTATATCCAGAACGCCCAGGCGGATCGCAGTGGCCAGCGGGCGGCCAATGCCCAGACCTTCCGCCCGGCCTATGCCGGGGCTTTCGCCTATCTCGTCTTTGCCCTTGCGTTCGTGTTCACCGGGGCCGTTGTTCTGGGTCTTATTCCCTGAGTCGTCAGATCGACCGGGGTTAGCTGCCCCACCACTTACAGGCAATTGGAGTTGAATGAACCGAATCCTCGGCGTGCTTTCGCGCGCCCGACACCACGGAGGACATGGCAATGCCGATCGAGTTCACGCATATTCCCGGCAAGACCGCCGATGCCGCGGTTCCCTTTTTCTACGACTTTGCCGAGACCGCGACCAAGCTCGGGCTGATCGAGGACGGCGGCTTCCGCAAGATCGTCGTCGACGATTCGGCCGGACTGCTGACCAACATGGATCTTGCGGCCCAGGTGCTCGATCGCACCTCGTCGCTGGAAGTCGTGCTCACCCATTGGGCGGGCGTGGTCGAACCGACCGTGGCGGCCCGCCAACTGGCGTCGATCGACAGGCAAAGCGGCGGACGCCTGGCGCTGAGAATGATCAGCGAGCCGCTGAGCGATGCCGACGCCGAAACACGGCCGGTCGGGCACACCGTCATCTGGCAGCGAATAGACGAATATCTGGTGCTGCTGAAGCGGCTGTGGTCGAACGACCGGCCCTTCGACCACGAAGGAACGTTCTACAGCATCAAGGGCGGCTACGTGCCGCGCAAGGGACCGCACGGCGCCGACCTGGTCATCCGCATGGGCGGGCAGTCCGGAACGGCGCTCAAGGTGGCC
This sequence comes from Mesorhizobium sp. WSM1497, assembly GCF_001672455.2. NCBI lineage: Bacteria > Pseudomonadati > Pseudomonadota > Alphaproteobacteria > Hyphomicrobiales > Phyllobacteriaceae > Mesorhizobium > Mesorhizobium sp. WSM1497. The sequence goes on from NZ_CP021070.1 coordinate 1,163,854, forward strand.
GGCCGACATGCCGATGTCTTTGAACTGGCGCCGGGCTCGATCGACGAGATCCGGCAATTGATGGAGCGGGTGCGCCGCTCCGCCGCCGAACATGGCCGGGCCGGCAAGCTGCGCTTCGCGCTTCCGGTCGGGATTCACCAAGGTGCTTCCGCCTCCGGTCACAAGGCGGTCGATGTTGCCGGGCCGCCAGCCCAGGCCGCCCTGTCGCTGCTTGCCTATGCAGCCCTCGGGATCGATGAATTCATGATTGTCGGTGTCGACACGCCACGCGAGATCGCAACGCTCGGCCGGGAAACGATCGCCCTGCTGCGCAATTCGCTGGCGCGTCGCGAACACGAGGCATTCCAGCCTGGGGCATATGCGTCTCGTGCAGGATTGGAGACGCGCGCAACGGGCTGAAGTCCTTCAGCCTTTTGTTGCCTCTGGCCTGTCGCCAAGCCGCGACAGGCCTTCAATGACAGCGCCCGAATCCGCCAGCGCGCCGAAGACGCCATCTTCGACCGTCACCATATGAAGCGCGGCCTCGTGGGCTTGTTTGTCGCCGCTGGCGCAGGCGTCGGAAATCGTCAGGCATTGAAAGTTGCGGTCGCAGGCTTCGCGCAGCGTGGTGTGGACGCAGACATCCGTCGTGCATCCGGAAAACATGAGATGCGTGATGCCTTGCGCGCGGAGCACAAGCTCGAAATCCGTATAAATGAAGGCGCTGTTGCAGGTCTTGTCGACGATGATGTCGTGCGGTGCCACGTCGATCTCCGGAACGATCTGGAACCCCGTGCCCGAGCGCAGCAGGATATCGGTGCCGTCGAGACCGGAGCGCTTGCGGCGCCATTTTTCGTAAGGCGTCATATCGGCCATGTCGGCCCTATAGCCCTGCCTGGTATGGATGACCCTGACGCCGGCCTTGCGCGCGGCCGCGATCAGCCGGCTCACCGTCGGCAGGATCGCCCTCAGAGGCGACGGGTCATAGCCCTGCCTGGCGAAGTAGCCCGTCGTCGACAGGAAATCCTGCTGCAGGTCGATGACGATCAGAGCGGTGTTTTCGGCCACCAGCCTGCCGTCAAAGGGAAAGTCGAAGGGCGTTGCCTTGATCATCCGGGCGCTCCCTGCTTTGGCCGCTACCATAGTGGATCAACGCGATGACACCAGATGCTGGGCGTCGTGCAGGCGTCGATAGATTCCGCCGGCACGGATCAGTTCGCTGTGCGACCCCTGCTCGACGACGCCCGACTCCGAGACGACGACGATGCGGTCGGCGCCGCGGATCGTTGCCAGCCGGTGTGCGATGACCAGCGTGGTTCGGCCTTCGGCAAGTTCGGCCAGCGATTTCTGGATTTCGCGCTCGGTCTCGGTGTCGAGCGCCGACGTCGCCTCGTCGAGGATCAGGATCGGCGGGTTCTTCAAGAACATGCGGGCGATCGCCAGCCGCTGCTTCTGGCCGCCGGACAGTTTTACGCCGCGCTCGCCGATGATCGTGTCATAACCGGCCGGCAGGCCTGATATCATGCCGTCGAGCTGCGCCCGCCGCGCGGCATCGGCGATGGCGTCGTCGGAGGCGCCTAGACGGCCATAGGCGATGTTTTCGCGGATTGAGCCGCCGAACAGGAAGACATCCTGCTGGACGATGCCGATCTGGCCGCGCAGCGAAGCGAGCGTCATGTCCCTGATATCGATGCCGTCGATGCTGATCCGCCCGGCGCTGACTTCGTAGAACCGCGGCAGCAGCGAGCATATGGTGGTCTTGCCGGCACCCGACGGCCCGACGAAGGCGATGGTTTCGCCGGCGCGGATGGTGAGATCGATATCCCTGAGCACCGGCTTGCCGTCGCCATAGCCGAAGCTCACACCGCGATATTTGATGTCGCCCTTGAGGCCGCTGGCGGTAACGGCACCGGCCCGGTCGGCGATGTCGGGTTCGGTGTCGAGCAACTCTGTGTAGCGGCGGAAGCCGGCAATGCCTTTTGGATAGGTCTCGATCACCGAATTGATCTTCTCGATCGGCCGCACGAAGACGCCGACCAAAAGCAGGAAGCCGACGAAGCCGCCATTGCTCAGGCCTCCCGTGATGACGAGGTAGCTGCCGGCAATCATGACCACGAGCTGGATCAGCCTTATGCCCATGTAGTTCAGCGAATTGCTGGCCGACATGATGCGGTAGGCGTCGAGCTTGGTCTGGCGGTAGCGCTGGTTGTCATGCGCGAACAGCGTGCGCTCATGCTCCTCGTTGGCGAAGGCCTGGACGACGCGCATGCCGCCGACATTCTCCTCGATGCGGACGTTGAAATCGCCGACACGCCGGTAGAGCGCCTGCCAGTTGCGCTCCATGCGGTCGCCGTAGCGCATCGTCACCCAGGCGATCAGAGGCACGATCACCGCCGTGATCAGCGCCAGATGCATGTTGACCGTGAACATCAGCACGAAGGCGCCGGCGAACGTCATGATGGCGATGAACAGGTCCTCGGGGCCATGATGCGCGATCTCGCCGATCTCCTCGAGATCCTTGGTGACGCGACCGACGAGATGGCCGGTCTTGTGGTTGTCGTAGAAGCGGAACGACAGTTTCTGCAGATGATCGAAGCTCTTGCGCCGCATCTCGGTCTCGATGTTGATGCCAAGCATGTGGCCCCAATAGGTGACGACCGCCATCAGCACCGTGTTGAGCAGATAGATTACCAGCAGCCCGGCCGAGGCGATGATGATCAGCGTCCAGTCCTGCCGTGGCAGGAGCTGGTCGACGAAGGTGCGGACCGCCATGGGAAAGCCGAGTTCGAGCAGGCCGGCCAGCACCGCGCAGGAGAAGTCGAGCGCGAACAGCCCCTTCCAGGGCGCGTAATAGGACAGGAAACGTCTGATCATCGAGGTGAACCGCAAGCTGTCTTGATGGACGCGGCGAGGGCACCGGCCGCCATCGATGGGCGCTGCTTACAATCGGCAGGGCAGGGTCGGCAATATGCCAGGGCCGACTTCATTGCCTGCCTTTCCACATCAGCGCCATGAAATAGGGGCCGCCGACGAAGGCGGCGATGAGCCCGGCCGGCACCTGCCAGGGAAAGATCAGCGTCCGGCCTGCCCAGTCGGCGGCAACGAGGATCAGCCCGCCTGTCATGGCCGAGGCCAGAAGCTGCGGCACGGCACGGCGGAAGCCGAGCATGCGCGCGAGATGCGGCGCCATCAGGCCGACGAAGCTCAGCGGGCCGATGACCAATGTCGCGGTTGCGGTGGCCAGCGCGGTAAGTGCCAGCAGAATGGCGCGAACCCGTCCAAGCCGCAGGCCAAGGCCACGCGCGGCAGTTTCGCCGAGCGGCCCTATATCGAGCCAGCGCGCCGTCAGCGGCGCCAGCGCGAGGACGGCGACCGCGACCGCAGCGGCAGTGAAGGCATCATTGGGCGTTGCGCGATAGGTCGATCCCGATAGCCAGGCGAGCAGGAAGCCCGTGCGCGGATCGCCGCTGGCCAGAAGCAGCGCGGCGAAGGCCGACGCGACCGTCGCCACGGCGACGCCGGCAAGCAGCAGCCGCGCCGGCGACAGTGCATTGCGCCGCCCGACCAGCACGACGATCGTCAGCGCCAGCAAGGCGCCCGCGAGTGCGGCGCCGAGCATTGCCGCGCGGTCGAAGCCGTCGCTGAGCAACAGCAGCGCCAGCACGCCGAAAGAGGCGCCGCCGGAAATGCCGAGCACTTCGGGTGCTGCCATCGGGTTGCCGGTCATGCGCTGCATCAGCGTGCCGGCGACCGCGAGCAGGACGCCCGCCGACAGGGCGACGACGACGCGAGGCGCGCGCAGGGCAAGCAGCTCGGTCAAATCCTCGGATGCGATCCAGTGCCAACCGCCTGCGCCACGGCCAAAGCCCATTGCGACGACAACCGCGAGGATGAGCGCCAGCAGGCCGGCGATCAACGGCAGGCCGTTTGTCGGCAGGCGTACGGACGACATCATATCGGCCTGCCTTTCGGGGGTGGTTCGCATTCGCGGCAACAGGAACAGCAGCAGCGGCGCGCCGAGCAAAGCGGTCGCGGTGCCGGCGGGGATTTCGCCGGCGAACGGCAGATGCTGCACCAGACGGTCGGTGAGCCAGAGCAGGGCGCCGCCGACCAGCGGCGACCAGACCAGGCGGCGGCCAAGCGTGCGCGCTCCGGCCAGCCGCGCCAGCGCCGGGGCAGCGAGCGCCACGAACCCGATGACGCCGACCTCGGCGACGACCAACGCGCCAAGCGAGACGGCGACAGCCATGCCGGCAAGGCGGATGACGGCCGGGCGGGTGCCGAGCGATGCCGCACCGTCGTCGCTGAGATCGAGCAGGCGTAGCGGTCGCCAGAGCAGGAACGCGGCGCAGATGCCGGCCAGCAGCCACGGCGCCAGAGCAACGACGGCCGCATCGCCATTCTGCACCAGCGAGCCGCTCTGCCAGATGAACAGCTCCTCGGTGTATTCGCGGTTGAGCGCCATCAGCAGCGCGCCGGCCGAACCGAAAGTGAGGCTGACGACGAGGCCGGCGATGATGATCGACACTGGCGAAAAGCTGCGCCCGCGCGCCAGTGCGAAAACGGCTGATGTGGCGAGAGCGCCGCCAGCCAGCGCCACCCCTTCACGGCCGCCTTCCAGCAGCCATGGTGCGTAGAGGGTGGCGGCCGCCAAAGCGAGGCTTGCTCCGGCATTGGTGCCGATCGTGGTCGGCTCGGCCAGCGGGTTGCGCAGCACATGCTGCATGACGACACCGGCGAGACCGAGCGCCGCGCCGGCCAGCACGCTGGCGGCGACACGTGGCAGGAAAGCATAGCGATACAGCAACTGCACTGGATCGGATGTGTCGGGGGCGGTGAGCGCCTGCCACCACAGGTGCGCCGGCAGAAGGTGGATGAGATCGATGACGCTCAGCACCAGCGCCAGACCCGCGGGCACGGCAACCAGCAGGATGAGCGCGCCGATGCCGTCGCGCTGTCGCGGCAGGGACATTGCCTGAGCGATCATGCCGCTGCCACGAATTCGGCGAAACGCCCGGCGGCAGTGAGACCGCCGAACGGCCAGACCGGCGGAATGGTCCGCACCTGGCCGTTCCGGACGCAGGGCAGATTGGCCCAGAGCGAGTTGCGGGCGATCCTGATCCTGACGTGCGGCGGGATCGGATCGAGCGAGATCAGTTGCGCCTCGCCGACGGCGACCAGTTCCTCGATGCCGACCGTCGAAAAACCCCATTCATTGGTGGCGCCGGTCCAGGCGTTGACGAGGCCGAGCCGGTCGAGGACGTCCTGCAGCAGGCTGCCGGCGCCGTAGACGCGGACATGGCGATCGTCGAACATGCTGACGACGCAGACCGGTTTTTGCACCGCCCGCTCCAGCCTGGCACGCGCTTGGGCGATCGAGGCTTCGGTGCGCCCGACAAGGTTTTCTGCTTCCGTCCCACGGCCAAGCATGTTGCCAAGCTGCAGCGTCACCTGCTGCGCCTGCGCGTAAGGTGGAGCCTTGCCGCTGTAGAACGGCACATTGAAGGTCGGCGCCAATCTGGTGAAGCTGTTCTCGTCCAAGCCATAGCCATAGGCGCCGACGATCAGGTCGGGCCGCAATTCCCGAAGCAGTTCGAGATTGGGCTCGCTGCGCGACCCCAGGTCGATGGTGGCCTGCGGCAGCGCCGGGCCCTGGACCCAGTCGCCATAACCCCTGGTGTCGCCGACGGCGAGCGGCGACACGCCGAGCGAGACCACCATTTCGGCCGATGTCCATTCCAGGCAGACGACGCGGGCAGGTGCCGCGCGTGCCGTGCCGCCCGGCAAAGCGAGACCGGTCGCGGCGAGGCCGGCAAGATACTGGCGCCGTGTCAGCGCCGCCATTTTGGGCCGGCCCGCCACATTGCTTCTACCATGTGTATTTCACCGAACCGTTGATCCTGCGGCCCTCGCCGTAGAAGCAGCCGAAGCCCGAGGAGAAGCAGGAGGCGACGTAGCGTTTGTCGAACAGATTGCTGGCATTGAGGCTGAGCGTGGCGTTCTGCCAGGCGTAATGCACCGCCGCGTCGGCGAGCACGACCGACGGAACCTTGAAGCTGTTGGCGTCGTCGCCATAGGTCGAGCCGACATAGCGGACGCCGGCGCCCAGGCCGAGACCTTCGAGCTTGCCGCTCATGAAGGTGTAATTGGCCCAAAGCGATGCGGAATGGGCCGGCACGCCGAAGGGCGTGTTGCCCTCGTTGCTGACCCAGACGCCGTTGACGTCTTCGACAGCGGTCGCCCTGGTGATCTTCGTGTCGAGGTAGGTGTAGGCCGCTCTCAGGTCGAAGCCGGAATCGAGGCTGGCAACGGCCTCGAGTTCCACGCCGCGCGAACGGATCTCACCGGTCTGGAACAGATCGTTGGGCGAGCCCTCATTACCGGAACGCACGACATTCTGTCGGGTCAGGTCGAAAACCGATGCCGTAATGAAGGAATTCCAGCCGGTCGGCTGGTACTTCAGCCCGATCTCGTACTGCCTGCCGGTCTCGGGCACGAACAGATTGCCGTCGCTATCGGCGCCGGCCACCGGCTGGAACGATTCGGAATAGCTGACATAGGGTGCCAGGCCGTTGTCTGCGAGATAGACCAGGCCGGCGCGGCTGGTGAAGGCGTTGTCCTTCTGCTCGGGAATGTAGCCGCCGGCCAGATTGTCGTAGACCTTGGCGTCCGACCAATCCTGGCGGCCGCCAAGGGTCAGCCGCCAGTTGCCGAACTTGACCTGGTCCTGGGCATAGAGACCGACCTGCTGCTGGGTGGTGTCGGTATCGGTGTAGGGCGTCAGATCGGTGATCGGGTACCCGTAAACCGGATCGAAGATGTTGAAACCGTCCTCGACGGTCCCTTCCGAGGCATAGTCGCGGTAAGTGTAGCGTTTGTAGTCGAGGCCGACGAGCAGCGTGTGGGCAAGCGGCCCGGTGTCGAAATCGGCTTGTGCCTGGTTGTCGATGGTGACGCCGCTGAGTTTGGTGCCGCCGGCATCTGCGTAACGGTAGTAGTCGCCGCTTGAAGGTTCCAGGCCGTTCGAGTCCGTCAGTCCGCCACCAAAGACGCCCTCCTCGGTGTGAGTGAGGTGGACGTAGCGGGCATGCTGTCGCACCTGCCAGGTTTCGTTGAAACGGTGATCGAATTCGTAGCCGATCGAGGCCTGGTCGTTGTTGTAGGAGTCGAAGCCGGGTTCGCCGACGAACATGCTGTTCGGCAGGTACTTGCCGTCCTTGCCCGGTACGACCGTGCCGTAAGCAGGCAGGTACTGCATCGCCCATCCCGAGCGATTGCGCTGATAGTTGGCGAGGATGGTCAGGCTGGTGTCGGCATCGGGCTGCCAGGTGATCGCCGGCGCGATGAAGATGCGATCGTCCTTGACGAAATCGGTCTGCGTGTCGCCCATGTGAGCGGCACCGGTGAGGCGAAACAGCAGCGGGTTGTCGGCGTTCACGGCACCGCTGAAATCGAACTTGCCTTCATAGCGATTGAAGCTGCCGCCACCGAGTTCGATCTCGCGCAGGTTTTCCTCGGTCGGCCGCTTGCTGACATAGTTGATGATGCCGCCGGGGCTAGCCTGGCCGTAGAGCACCGACGCTGGTCCGCGCAGCACCTCGTAGCGTTCCGCGCCATAGGAATCGAGTGCGGTGAACAGGGTGAAATTGCTCTCCTTGAGCTGCAGCCCGTCCCTGTAGAAGACGCCGTTGGCGTTCGAAATGCCGCGCAACTGCAGGCCGAGGCCGCGATTGTCGGTGCCGTAGAGATCGCCGGTGGCGCCGGGCGTGTAGCGCAGAACGCCGCCGAGGTTGTCAATCGCCTGTGCTTCCATCTGGTCCTTGGTGATCACCGATATCGACTGGGGCGTCTCGATCAGCGGCGTGTCGGTCTTGGTGCCGGTGGAGCCCTTGGTGGCCACGTAGCCCTTGACCGGCCCGAAGGCGCTTTCGACACGTTCCTGGACGTTGATCGGGTCCAGGGTGGTGGTGACCGTCTCCTGGGCCAGGGCATGGCCGCAGCCAAGCAGGGCCGGCACCGACACCGCTGCGATCAGCAGGCGCTTTCGCGCCATCCGGTCCTGCCAAATCAGTCGACGTCCCGAGATCATCCTGCGCCCCCTTTTCCAAATTTCATGTCGATATTGCCGGTCGCGACGATTTGTTGATCGTTGCAGTCATCTTCAATGTTGACTAGTAAGGTCATGTTTCATAGTCAACCGGGCATGAGCCGTCGAAAGCCGGAATCTGGAAATGCGGGCGGCCGCACTGGAGAAAAGCCATGAGCATGGCTGGAATTGATGCCCAGACTGCCTTCCATATCGACGCGGTGCGCTTTGCCGTCGGCGAGCGGACGCTGCTCGGTCCGGTCTCGCTCGAACTGCAGCGCTCGCGGGTCTACGGGCTGATCGGCCACAATGGTTCGGGCAAGTCGACGCTGATCAAGCTCATGGCGCGCCAGCAGCCGGCAAGCTCAGGCGCCATCACTTTCGCCAGGCGTCCGCTGCCGCAATGGGGCGCCCGCGAGTTTGCCCGCGCGCTTGCCTATCTGCCGCAGACGACGCCGGCGGCGACCGGCCTGACCGTGCGCGAACTGGCGACGCTCGGGCGCTATCCCTGGCATGGCGCGCTTGGCCGTTTCCGCGCGCAGGACAGGCAGCATGTCGACGAGGCGCTGGCCCTGACCGACATGGACGGGTTCGCGGACCGGCTGGTGGACGAATTGTCGGGCGGCGAGCGCCAGCGCGCCTGGCTCGCCATGCTGGTGGCGCAGAACGCCGGCGTCATGCTGCTCGACGAGCCGATCTCGGCACTCGACATCGCCCATCAGGTCGAGGTGCTCGGGCTGGTCAAGGAACTCAGCCGCAAACGCGACCTCTGCGTCGTCGTCGTGCTGCACGATCCCAACATGGCGGCGCGCTACTGCGACGAACTGATCGCGCTCAAGGACGGCAAGCTGCTGACGCGCGGCACACCCGGCGAGATCATGCGCAGCGATGTTCTGAAAGGCATTTTCGGCGTGGAGATGGGCGTGTTCGCGCACCCCGTCACCGGCCAGCCCGTCGGCTATGTGCAGTGACGAGATCTGGTGCGGCGGCGGGAAATAGAAGGCGGCTGGCCGCTGTGAGAACAAGGAAGAAGCTGTTGTCGAGAAGTGGTTTGTTGGCGGCGTTGGTCGCATCCGTCATCCTGTCGGCCGGCAGCGCGATGGCCCAGGAGCAACCCGCCGGTGCCGCGCCGGCGATTGATGCCCCCACCCCGGCTGCTCCCACGGCCCCAGCGCCGATTGCGCCGGCGCCCGCCGCACCGGCAGTCGCTCCGCCGGCCACGATGGCGCCTTCGCAGCCAGGCACCCAGCCGAATACAGCCGCGCCAGCCGAGGCCGGACCTTCGACGGCGATGGAATTGACCTTGCCGCATGACCTGTCGCCATGGGGCATGTTCATGGCGGCCGATATCGTCGTCAAGGCGGTGATGATCGGGCTGGCCTTTGCCTCCCTCGTCACCTGGACGATATGGCTGGCCAAGTCGCTGGAGCTTTTCGGCGGCAAGCTGCGCATCCGTCGCGCCGTGCGGGCGATCGGCAAGGCCGCCACGCTGAAGCAGGCCAGCAGTACCCTCGACCGCAGCGGCGGCCCGGGCGCGCTGCTGGTGCGGGCGGCCGAGGAGGAGACCGCACTCTCAGCCGGCGCCCTCGATCATGTCTCAGGCGATGGCCTCAAGGAACGGGTTACGTCGCGCCTGTCGCGCATCGAGGCGGCGGCGGCGCGGCGCATGTCACGCGGCACCGGCGTGCTGGCGACGATCGGCTCGACGGCGCCCTTCGTCGGCCTGTTCGGCACGGTCTGGGGCATCATGAACGCCTTCATCGGCATCTCGCAGGCGCAGACCACCAATCTCGCCGTGGTCGCGCCGGGCATCGCCGAAGCGCTGCTGGCCACCGCGATGGGCCTGGTCGCGGCCATACCGGCCGTCGTCATCTACAACGTCTTCGCCCGCTCGATAGCCGGCTATCGGCAGATCCTCGCCGATGCCTCGGCAGGGGTCGAACGACTGGTCAGCCGCGACCTCGACTTCCGCACCGTCGCGCCGGCCGCGCCACTGGCAGCGGAGTAGCGCCATGGGAAGCAGAATCCGACAGACCATGGATGACGATCTCGAGGAAAGCCACGAGATCAACGTCACCCCGTTCATCGATGTCATCCTGGTGCTGTTGATCATCTTCATGGTCGCGGCACCGCTGGCCACGGTGGATGTCAATGTCGACCTGCCGGGTTCGACCGCAACGCCCGCGCCGAGGCCCGAGACACCGCTGTTCCTGACGCTGAAGGACGATCTGACGCTGGCGATCGGCAATGACGGCGTGCCACGCCCGGCTTTCGCCGCGACGCTGGACGCCAAGACCAAGGGTGACAAGCAGACGCGCATCTTCCTGCGCGCCGACAAGGCGGTCGCCTATGGCGACCTGATGGAGGCGATGAACCTGTTGCGCGGCGCCGGCTATCTGAAGATCGCGCTGGTCGGCCTGGAGACGGCTCCCGCGTCCAATGCTCCCGCGCCCACGGCCACCGGTGCGGCGGCGCCATGACGCAAGCGGTCGCCGTGCCCTCGGTCCAGATGTCGCGCTTCGGCTGGCGCGATCTTGGCTTGTGGGCCGGTGCTGCCGCGCTGGTCCTCGGAGCCCATGTCGCGGTCGCCTATGCAGTGCAGAATCTCACCATAGTCACCGAAGCGGACGGCGGTCCGCCACCGGCCCAGGTGATCGAGATGGCGCCGATGGTGGTGATGCCGGCCGTACAAGAACAGGTCGCCGCGCTGGACGCGGTGACGCCAGATCAGACCGAACCGACACCGACGACCGAGCCGACACCTGAAGAACCGGTCGAAAAGGCGAAGCCGGTTGTCGAGCCACCGGAAGCGGTCGCGCCCGACGAGGCCGAACCCAACCGGACCGAAACGACTGAACAGGCCGATCAGCCGCCGCCGGATGAGGTCATCCCGGATGTTGTCGAGGCTGTCACGCCAGACGTCGTCATTCCCTTGCCGCAGCCGAAACCGGTCGAAATTGTCAAAGACAAGAAACCGGTCGAGGCCAAGGCGAAAAAACCTGTCGAGAAGCCCAAGCCGCGGCTTAAGAAGGAGAAGGCGGCTCCGCCGAAGACGGCAACCGTCGCCAGCGCCGACGCACGGCCCGCGGCCAGGACCGCCGCGCCGAAGGCAGCGGAATCGACGTCGCGCTCCGGCGACTCCAGCAAATGGGACTCCCGTCTGGGTGCCTGGATCAAGCGGCACACGCGCTATCCCAGTTCTGCCAAGGCCCGAGGCGTGGAAGGCAGGCCGTATGTCGCCTTCACGGTCGACTCGTCCGGCCGGGTCCTGTCTGCCAGGCTCTCTCGTTCCTCCGGGGATGCGGATCTGGACCGTGCGGCGCTCGCCGTGCTGCAAGGCGCCACGGTGCCGGCACCGCCGCCGGAACTCGGTTCGCGTCTGAGCCGTACAGCGCCGTTCGTGTTCAGCCTGCGCAACTAGAGCGGTTCGCGTTATGGCTGAATCGGGATTCCCAAGGTTGAGCAAATCAGATTCGATGTTCTGACCGTTGGAGGTCGGAAAATATGGCGAAGCCTTATTCGATGGATCTTCGGGAGCGGGCGCTTGCCCGCCTTGAAGAGGGTGAAACGAGCCGCGAGGTGGCTGCGGCGCTGAAGGTGGCGGTGTCGAGCGTAATCAAGTGGGCGGCGCGCAAGCGTCGCCTTGGCAGTGCGGCACCCGGCAAGATGGGCGGTCACCGGCCCTATCTGATCGATGGGGAGCACCGTGCTTTCGTTCTGGGCGAGGTTGAGCGAGATGCCAACGTGACGCTTCATCAATTGACGGCGGCACTGGCTGAACGTGGTCTTACCATCCACCCTGCGAGCGTCGGGCGCTTCCTGCATCGCGAGGGCAAGAGTTTTAAAAAAAACCATTCTGCCGGCCGAGCAGCTCAAGCCAAAGCTGATGCGCCGGCGAGCGCAATGGATGCGCTACCAGACCCGCATTGACCCTACGCGCCTGGTCTTCCTGGATGAGACATGGGTCAAGACCAACATGGCGCCATCGCGCGGCTGGGGTGTGCGTGGCAAGCGGCTGATGGCCCACACGCCACATGGCCATTGGAAGACGATGACCTTCATCGCAGCACTTCGCCATGACCGGGTAGAGGCGCCGTGGGTCATTGACGGTCCCATCAATGCGCAAGCCTTCCGTGCCTATGTCGAAACCGAACTCATCAAAACCCTGAAGCCGGGGGACATCGTCATTCTCGACAATCTCGGTTCCCACAAGGGCCAAGCCGTCCGCGACATCGTCAGAGCTGCTGGGGCGCGGCTCTTCTTCCTGCCGCCCTACAGTCCAGATCTCAACCCAATCGAGAAACTGTTCGCCAAGCTCAAGCACTGCATGCGACGTGCCGCCAAACGAAGCATCGAGGCCGTACACAACGCCATCGCCCACACCCTCGACCAGGTCAGCCCAAACGAATGCAACAACTACATCGAAAGCGCTGGCTATAAGTCAACCTAAATGCGAACCGCTCTAGGACCGAATTTGGTCGAAGCGGCCTGTCAGTAGGCCAGCGACAGGCTCAGGGCCTCGACCTGTTCGAGATAGAAACGGCATTTCGTGCGCAACAGCCCGAGGCCCGGGGCATCGGCGCCGTTGATTTCGATGGTCTGCATCATGAAGTCGAAATGGGCGTGGAAGGCGTCCACTGTACCCCAGAGACTGTCGGCCTGGCAGCTGTCGGCAATCGCCATCGAGACGAGTTGGCGGGCCTCGATCCGCGCGGCGTCAGGCGATGGCGGCCGCCTGACGATCAAGACGTCGAGCCGGCTGAAAATGCTTTCCCTGGCATCGACGCTTCTGATGTTGGCTATCATGTTCATGTGCAGGTCCCCCTTGGCATTCCAGACGCGCAATAGGTTCCGGTCTGAAATTGAAAAACTGGTGAGCAGAGCATTTTCAGCGGCGCCAATAAGCGCGTGGCGTTTTGGCGGGCGACATGCATCAAGCTAGCGCGACCGGATGCCGGTCCTGCGGGCAGGATGCAATCAGGGCCGGGATTGCGGTTGCATCGGAGGGGTGGCCCCTGATGATGTTGGCGACCTCGGCATCTGCCTGCTCGAACCAGTAGACCATGTCGGCGCGGCGCAGGTCCGTCGCGGCTTTCTTCAGCAGCGGCAGCAGGCTTTGCAATGCGCACAGCGTCTCCCAGCGGTTTGGCCGCGAGGTCGAGCCGGCCACCGCGCATGCGGCTGACGATTGCATCTCGTTAGGCTCTCCGTGGCTGGGCGGCGCGATTGTCTTTTGCCTGCGCCTTGGGGTGCAGCGGGTTGCCGCTGAGCTGCGCGTGCCTGGCTGGCCGTGCGCCGCGAAGAACGTCGAAGGCCTCTGCATAGGCCATGCCCAGCAGATAGGAGATCATCGGAAAACGGCTTGCTTCGGCCATTTGCACGAGCTCATTGGTCATCGACGAAATATATTGAAGACTATCGATTTCCGACTGGCGTAAGGATTGATTTGGCACGTGCTGCTCCTGTCTCTGGTTATACCCTGGGAACGCGTTACTGGCCGAATACACATTGTTGGTCGACTAATTGATGGATTGGCCCGCGGTGGAGGGATCTCTTTCCGGGGTCGAGAGGGTCAAGGCATAGATCGGTGCGTCGGTGAGGCTGTCGAGACCAAGCAGCCGCTTGATCGCGGAATGACTGAGCGCGGCTGTCGGGCACGCCGACAGGCCATGATTGGTCGCCGCCAGCATGATGTTCTGGCCGATATGGCCGGCCTCGATCAGCACGACACGATAGGCGTTGGCGTCCTCATATTTCCACATCGTGCGGTCGAGCCTGGCGCAAAGCAGGATCAGGCACGGCATGGCGTCAGCCCACTCCTGTCCGCCGACCAGTTCGGAGATCTTCGGCAGATGGTTCGCGGAAATCCTGCCAAGGTCGTGGTCGGCGGCGGAATAGTGATAGACACCCGGTTCGAGGCCATCGACGCCGAGCGCGACCACATAGGCCTCATAGGGATTTCGCGCGCCGCCGGAAGGGGTCATGCCAAGCGGCAGGGTGCCGACGCAATTGGCGGTCTCACCGATGATGCCGAGCCCGGCGAACAGGCAATCGGAAAGCTGTTTGGCCGTGATGGTGGGCTGAGCCGCCGTGCGGTTGGTGCGGCGCCGCGCCATCAAGCCAAGAAGTTCGTTGTCTTCCAGTGCATTCGGCAGCTGGATGGCGCCGGCGGAATTCTTGAGCAGGAGGTCCGGCTGCGGCGTATGGCCGGCGCGTTCTATCTGCCGCTCTTCCGCTTGCTCGATGGTCATGTATTCGCTGTCCTGGACGCAGAAATGCATCAGCGCCGTCGGAAGCCCCCAACTCCATTGTCCTGAAAACTGTTCCTCCTGCTCGGCGAGAGGCGATCCGGCGGTGACCAGGGCGGAAAAATCGAGCAACCGGGGAACGACAGCTTTCAGCTCGGACTTCGACCAGCCATGGGCGCGGGCAATGTCCGCCGTCGATGCCCATTTGTCCCACGATGCGAGAAGGCCGACCATATCAGGGCTGCATTCAAATACGCTTCTGGTCAGGAAGTTGCATGCCGTGACCTTGTTCGGTCCAGGGTAGAAAACAAGCGTTTTCGAAGAGCGCATTTTCATGAAGCTGGATGCCATCTGCGGAGCCGAGGCGCCGACAAGCGAACCGCTCGTCGGCGCAGAACGGCTTCAGCGCTTGTTGTAGTGCATGCCCTGCGAAAAGAAGACGGTCTGCGTGCCGGCGGCAATCGTCAGCTTCGGAGTATTGGTCACTTTCTTGGCCATTTTTATCCCTTTCCTGACCCCAATCTGGGATCCGTTGAAGGACCCCCGGAACGGGATCCGCGCGAAGAAAGGTAAGGTCGGAAGAGTTAATGGTTTGTTAAAATTATAGTAAAACCACGAGTCGAAGGCGGATGCGTTGATTATCTTTCTTGGTACCAAAGTGTAAAATATCGATTTTATTCAGATACAGAGTAGACAATCGTTGGCGTACGCTTTATCGGCGTACGCTTATTCTTAATTGGCGTAAGACACGGCGATCCGAGGGATTAGCCCAACCCGTCCCGGGTGAGGCTGACAACCAGTTGGTCGACGCCCGGATCGTCGAGACTGATGACATGCGCCATGCTGATGGCATCCCTTGCGTGGATGTTGGCAATGTCGCGCCGCATGATGACGGACACGAATGCCGGGCCGGCCTCCGTCAGAAGCATGGCCTTGCCCATCAGCACCGGTTCGGAGATGGGAGCCCATTGCACGGAGATCAGCGACGGCTCTCCGGTCTGGCGGCGATTGATGCCGCTGAAATAAATCCAGTTCAGCCGCGAGATCGCCACGCCATAGTGATTGCCGCGCGCTCGTGCCCAGGTCGATCCCCGGCGCTCCGACCACCCGGTGACCCGTCGAAAGGTGACCAGTTCGGCTTCGCGCCGCACGAAGGTCACCGAGCGCACCAGGAGGTCGAGGCGGCCCGGGATCGAGAAATAGGTGAAATAGGTGCCGCCCGCGATCGAAGGGCTGGGAGGGCGGATCATCTGGTTGAACAGGCTCTCGGACACCGGCGGCAGGCCGCGCATCACTGGCTCGGGTGTGCCGGGATCCTGGTACAGTTCCGCCTCGTCGATGCGAAAGTAGTCGCATATCAGCTTGGCTGTGGCCTTGTTGGGAACGGTCTGCCCTTGCAGGTAGCGTTCGAACTGGGTGCGATTGATGTGCAGCTCACGGCATACCGCGCTTACGGAGGCATGGTCCTTGCACAGCCGTCTAAGGTTTGCAGCGAGATTCTCGCGAATTGACACGTCTTTGCTTCCGCAGGCGGATTTTTCATTTCGACTCGAAATCCATATAGCGTCTCCGGTCGCCCCCGCCGAAACGCCTTGGCCACAACGCACAGAAAAAACTGATTTGGTAACGTCAATTTAGTGGGGCGGTTTGCAAAAAAAACGGAAACAATCGACGAGCGCTTCCGCCATAAGTCCAATTGACAAAAGTCTTGCCGGAGATTGCGAAAACAGGCGGCGCGGCGCGCGGCCTTTTAGGCGCGCCGGCACGGCAAATGCCAGCCGTGGAGGCCAGCCCGGACGAGCGTCGCGGACTGCATATGGCGCGGAGAGCGAGGAATTAATCCGCTGGTGGAGCTGAGGAGGATCGAACTCCTGACCTCGTCATTGCGAACGACGCGCTCTCCCAGCTGAGCTACAGCCCCGTCCAGCGGATGGGCGCATTTATCGGGCGCCGCGGTTTCCTGTCAAGGCGGAGGTTTGCCGAAATCCAGTGGCCTGGCAGCCGTACCGGCGCACCGTGGCAGGCGGCCCTTGCCGGTTTCGCGTGCAATGGCTACATGTCGGCAACAATTGGAGACCGGCATGCTCGCCCTCATTCAGACAATCGTCATGGCGCTCGACCTCTACTGGTGGATCATCATCGCATCGGCGATCTTTTCCTGGCTTTACGCCTTCAACGTCGTCAACTCGCGCAATCAGTTCGTCGGTTCCATCGGCAACATGCTCTATCGGCTGACCGAACCGGCGTTGCGGCCGATCCGCCGTTTCATGCCGGACCTTGGCGGCATCGACATCTCGCCGATCATCCTGCTTCTGATCCTGTTCTTCCTGCGGCAGTTCATATTGACCAGTGTGGCGCCTCTGGTCCTGTGAGGCCGATGATCGTATGAGCGCGCCGTTTCGCCTGCGCGATGATGGCGTCGAGCTGTTTGTCCGGCTGACGCCGAAGGCTGCGCTGGACAGGCTCGAAGGCATCGAGACCACGGCGGACGAGCGAAGCCATCTGAAAGCGCGCGTCCGCGCCGTGCCGGAAAACGGCGCCGCCAATCATGCGCTCGAAAAGCTGATTGCCAAGGCGATTGGCGTGCCGGGGTCCGCCGTCTCGGTTGTCGCCGGCGGCACGGCGCGGCTGAAGACCGTGCGCATTGAAGGCGATCCGGAGACGTTGGCGAAAAGCATCGAGGCGCTCGGCCATCAGGCCTGATGTCCTTGCCGGAGGGTCAATCCCCCAGCGGCAAACGCGGATCGTCAACTTTCAACGTGTTGACGCTCTGCTTGATGCGGCGCAGATTTTCCAGAACCCTTGGTCCGCGCGTCTCGGCGACCGAGGTGACGATCATGTCGACGATCGACAGCAGCGCATAGCGCGACGATGTCGGCTTGTAGATATTGCCGTCTTCCAGCGACTGGAAATGGATGACCGTGTCGGCGACCTTGGCGAGCGCGGAGTCCGGCGGGGTGATGGCGATCGTGGTGGCGCCATATTGCTGGGCGACCTGCACCGCATCGATGACCGATCGTGCATAGCCGGAGACGGAGAAGGCGATCAGCGTGGTGTAGGGGGTGGCGACGGCAGCGTACATGCGTTGCAACTGTCCGTCGATTTGCGCCAGCACGGACACGCCAAGCCTGAACAGCCGGTTCTGCATTTCGGTCGCCATCATCGACGAAATGCCACCGGAGCCGATGCACAGCACATTGCCGGAAACCGCGATACGTGCGGCGACGGCGACCAGCGTCGTCATGTCGAGGTTTTCGCTGGCGCGCTGGATGGCCGATATCGCCGCTTCGGTGATGGCGGAAGCGATGCGCTGTTCGCGGGCATCGCGGCTCAACGGCTCCGGCGACAGATACTGGCCGCCGATGGCGATGGCTTGCGCCAGATAGAATTTGAAGTCGCGCAGGCCCTCGCAGCCGAGGTTGCGGCAGAACCGCGTCACCGTCGGCTCGCTGACACCGACGCGCGCGGCAATTTCCGAAATCGCCGCCTTGGAAACGAAGTCGAGGTCTGCCAGCACGAAGCCGGCCAGCTTGCGATCCGACTTCGTTCCGTCCTGCGACATCAGCTGCAGGCGCGTGATGATGTCGGCCGGCGTCTTCATGCTGATATTTTCATAGAGGCAGGCCCGTCGCCTTGTCGAACAGATGGATGTTGCCGGGATCGACCGAGACCGGCAGCAGGTCTCCCGGCCTGACCGGCACCCTGTCACGGAACACGGCGCGTACCGTATCAGCACCGATAGCGCCATAGACATGTGTTTCGGAGCCGGTGGGCTCAACGACATCCACCCTGATCGCCATCGCGTCGACAGCCTCGCCGATGACAAAATGCTCGGGCCGGATGCCGGCCTCCACCGCGCTGTCCGCCGGCACCTGTTTGCCGGCAAGCGCCAGCCGCCCGCCACCGGCCGATTCGAACCAGGTTTTCTCAAGCGTCGTCTTGAGCGAACCCGAGACGAAACTCATCGACGGCGAGCCGAGGAAGGAGGCGACGAACTTGTTGGCCGGCCTGTCATAGAGCTCCAGCGGCGCCCCGACCTGCTGGATCCTGCCGCGATCCATCACGACGATGCGGTCGGCCATGGTCATAGCCTCGATCTGGTCGTGGGTGACGTAGACGATCGTCGACTTCAGCCGCTGGTGCAGCGCCTTGATCTCGACGCGCATCTGCACGCGCAATTGTGCGTCGAGATTGGACAGCGGTTCGTCAAACAGGAACACAGACGGTTCGCGCACGATGGCGCGGCCCATGGCGACGCGCTGGCGCTGGCCGCCCGACAGCTGGCGGGGATAGCGGTCGAGATAGGAGAAGAGATTGAGGACCCCGGACGCCTTCTTGACCTTCTCATCGATTACCGTGCGCGTCTCGCCGCGTATCTTCGGGCCGAAACCGATATTGTCTGATGCCTTCAGATGCGGAAACAGCGCATAGGACTGGAACACCATGGCGATGTTGCGCTGCTGCGGCGGCAGCGCGTTGGCGCGCACGCCGCCGATCAACAGATCGCCGGAAGTGATCGTCTCCAGGCCGGCGAGCATGCGCAGCAAGGTCGACTTGCCGCAGCCGGACGGGCCGACCAGGACGACGAACTCGCCGCTCTTGATATCGAGGCTGATGTTCTCGAGGATCTTGTGCTGCCCGAAGGATTTCGACAGGTCGCGGAACTCGACGTCGGTCATGCTCACGCTCCCAATATGTCGTCGATGAAGGGCAGGCAACCGGCGGTCAGTCCCGCGTCCACGGGCATCACCACGCCTGTTACTCCCGATGCGCGATCGGACGCAAGGAAAGCGACGGCTTCCGCCACTTCCGCAGCGTTGACGATGCGACCGAGCGGATAGAGCCGCTGCAATTTGCCGAGGATTTCGGGATCCTTGGCAAGGCGGTGGTCCCAGGCGGCGGTGCGGATCGATCCGGGGCAGACGACATTGGCGCGCAGGCCGCTGCGGCCGAGCTCGACGGCGATCGCCTTGGCATAGGCGTTGATGCCCGCCTTGGCCGCGGCATAGGCGGGATTGCCGAAATGCGCGATGGCGTTGACCGAGGAGATGAAGACGACGCTGCCGGAGCCACGGCTGGCCATCGCCTTGACCAGCGGATCGGCGAAATTCATCACGCCGGTCAGGTTGAGGTCGAGTTCCTGCTCAATCCTGTCGGGGTTGAGCGCGGGGAGCGTCTCGGCGCGCGTCCAGCCGGCATTGTTGATGAGAATGTCGGGCACACCGTCCCGGTCGAGGATGGCGGCGATCGCCGTGGCTATCGACGCCTTGTCGAGAAGATCGAAGACGTGGCAGGCGGCAAAATGCGGGCTCTTCAACGCCTCGCTCGACTGGTCGCAGCCTACGACCCTGGCGCCCCTTTGCGCCATCAGCGCCACGATGGCCGTGCCGAGGCCGCCGCCCGCACCCGTCACAACGACAGTCTTGCCCTCGAATTCGGCCCTGCCTTCGAGTTCCGTTTGCGAAACCACCGTGCGTCATCCTCCGGGATCTTCGACAGGTCGGATCAGGCCTAGTCCACAAAATGTAATTAAGCAACAGAATAATCTGCTTGCAAGCCTTCAAATCCTCGATAATGTAGGAAAGTCACATAAATCTTCTGCTTGGGTAACGAAGAGGCGCGCAGGCGCAAAAATCAAAATGGGAGAGTTCAAATGAGTCTTGCAAAATGGACTGTCGGCCTGATGGCCGGAATGAGCATGCTGGCAATTGCGGCGCAGGCGGATGCGGGCGAGGTGCGGGTCACCGTGGCCGAGTACAGCGCCAAGACTGGCCCATATTTCGACAGCGTCAAGAAGGAATTCGAGGCGGCGAACCCCGGCATCACGGTCAAGTTCGAAGTGGTGCCGTGGGATGTGCTGCTGCAGAAGCTGACCACCGACATCACCGCCGGCACCAATGCCGATCTGTCGATCATCGGCACGCGCTGGCTGATCGACTTCGTCCAGCAGGATGTCGCCGAGCCGCTCGACGGCTACATCAAGCCCGACTTCAAGGACCGCTTCATCGACACCTTCCTGTCGCCCTCGATCATGGATGGCAAGACCTACGGCCTGCCGATCGCTGCCTCGGCGCGCGCCATGTACTACAACAAGGAGCTGTTCGAGAAGGCCGGCATCGCCAAGCCACCGGCAAACTGGACCGAGTTGCAGGAAGATGCGCGCAAGATCAAGGCTCTGGGGTCGGGCACGTTCGGCTTCGGCCTGCAGGGCAAGGAGATCGAGACCGACGTCTATTACTACTATGCGATGTGGTCCTACGGCACGGAAATCCTCAACAAGGACGGCACGTCGGGCCTGAGCACGCCCGGCGCGCTTGAAGCCGCCAAGCTCTACAAGTCGATGATCGACGAAGGCCTGACCGAACCCGGCGTCACCTCCAACAACCGCGAGGACGTGCAGAACCTGTTCAAGCAGGGCAGGGTCGGCATGATGATCACCGCACCCTTCCTGTCCAACCAGATCAAGGACGAGGCGCCGAACCTGAAATACGGCGTTGCGGCCATTCCCGCTGGACCGACCGGCGCGCGCGGCACCTATGGCGTCACCGATTCCATCATCATGTTCAAGAACTCCAAGAACAAGGACGAGGCCTGGAAGCTGCTCGATTTCCTGTTCACCACGGAGCAGCGTGCCAAGTTCACACAGGGCGAAGGCTTCCTGCCGGTGAACAAGGAAGAGGCCAAGATGGATTACTACGTCAACAATGCCGATCTGGCCGCGTTCACCGCTCTGCTGCCCGACGCCCGCTTCGCGCCGGTCATCCCGGGCTGGGAAGAGGTCGCCCAGATCACGTCGGACGCCATGCAGAAGATCTATCTCGGCGGCGACCCCGAGGCCGGTTTGAAAGACGCAGCCGCCAAGGCCAATGCGGTGCTGAAGAAATAGGGCGTATCTCCCTGCGCCCGTGGCGCGCTCCGCTCAAGCGGGGCGCGTCACATCTTGCAGCCTCGAGCAGAAAGATAGTTCGTCGATGTCAACGCCGCCCAGCCAGGCTCCTTTCCTCTCCCACCGGAGGGGGGGAGAGGTGGCTCGGCGAAGCCGAGACGGAGTGGGGGAACCACCTGGCAGCCACCGCGAACGGATATAGGAAGAGCACCAGGCGCAAGCCTTGCCTTGCGCCCAAGGGGTCGACCCCCACTCCGTCGAGCTTCGCTCGACACCTCTCCCCCGATCGACGGGGGAGAGGAAAGGGGCCCTTCCGCAACTGCTGCGGAGAACGGACGAGCAGGTGAGGGCAGCGCCGACGGTTGCAAGGAATCCTGAAGCGGTGCCCTGAGAAGAACGAGGCCGGACCAAGTCAATCTGTTAAGCCAGCGAAATCCAATCTCCCCGCAACGCGGTACAAAGCCAGCCGATGCAAAATCGTTTCTTGCCCTATCTCCTGACCTTGCCCAGCCTGTTTCTGGCGGCGGTGGTCATCTTCTGGCCGGTCTGGGACCTGATCCAGATCTCGACGCATGACGTCAGCCGCTTCGGCCAGCTTCGTGACTTCAACGACTTCGCCAATTTCGCGGCACTCGCTGCCGATCCCGATTTCACGGCCGCGCTTTGGCGCACCGGCCAATGGACGGTGATGGTGGTCGGCGGCGCGCTTCTCTTGTCGATCCCGGTGGCGATGATCCTCAACACCGATTTCTATGGCCGCGGCATTGCCCGCGTCATCATCATGCTGCCCTGGGCGGTGTCGCTGACCATGACTGCGGTGGTCTGGCGCTGGGCGCTGAGCGGCGAAAGTGGCATGCTCAATTCGGCGCTGATCGGCCTCGGCCTCATCGATCACAACATCCAGTGGCTGGCGAGTGCCGAAACCGCCTTTCCGATGCAAGTGCTGATCGGCATCCTGGTGACGGTGCCGTTCACGACGACGATCTTCCTCGGCGGGCTGTCGTCGATCCCGGACGATCTCTACGAGGCGGCGGCGCTTGAAGGGGCGACGCCGCTGCAGCAGTTCCGCGAAATTACCTTTCCGCTCCTGAAACCGTTCATCAACATCGCCATCGTGCTCAACACCATCTACGTCTTCAATTCCTTCCCGATCATCTGGGTGATGACGCAGGGCGGGCCGGCCAACTCGACCGATATCCTGGTCACCCATCTCTACAAGCTGGCCTTCCGCATCGGCAAGCTGGGCGAAGCATCGGCGGTGTCGCTGGTGATGTTCGCCATCTTGCTGGTCTTCACCATGATCTATGTGCGGCTGGCGATGCGGGAGCAACGCGCATGACGAGCAAGCTCAAGCGTTCGATCATCGCCTGGCTGCTGCTGGCGCCGCTGATTGTGGTGACGCTCTTTCCCTTCGCGGTGATGTTCCTGACCGCAGTCAAGCCGAGACAGGAAGTGCTGTCGCCGACCTGGTGGCCGAGCGAATTCCGCTGGTCGAATTTTTCCGACATGTGGGTGGCGACGGGCTTCGGCCAGGCGCTGCTCAATTCGCTCTACGTGTCTGTGATCGCCACCGTCGGCGCCATCCTGATCTCGGTTCCGGCGGCCTATGCGATGTCGCGCTTCCGCTTTGCCGGCTACGGCGCCTTGCGCCAGTTCCTGCTGATTTCGCAGATGATCTCGCCGATCGTGCTGGTGCTCGGCCTGTTCCGGCTGATGGCCGCCTGGGGCCTGGTCGAGAGCACGACGGCGCTCGGCTTCATCTACATGGCCTTCAACGTCGCCTTCACGGTGTGGATGCTGCAGAGCTATTTCGACACCATCCCCCGCGATCTCGAGGAAGCCGCCTGGATGGAGGGCGCCGGCCGCTGGCTGACCTTGCGCAAGGTGTTCCTGCCGCTCTGCCTGCCGGCGATCGCGGTGACGGCGATCTTCACCTTCATCAACGCCTGGAACGAGTTCGTCGTGGCGCTCACCATGCTGCGCAGCCAGGAAAGCTACACGCTGCCGATCCAGGTGTTTTCGCTGGTCGCCGGCCGCTACACCATCGAATGGCATCACGTCATGGCCGCGACGCTGCTGGCGACCTTGCCGGTGGCCATCCTGTTCATCTGGCTGCAGCGCTACCTCGTCAGAGGTCTGGCGCTCGGGGCGGTCAAATAGCGCCTATTCACGGACGGAGCTTTCATGCGCATTTTCACCGCCTCGCTGGCGACGGAAACCAACACCTTCTCGCCGGTGCCGACCGATAGGGCTTCGTTCGAGATGGCCTTCTATGCCGGGCCCGGCAAGCATCCGGAAACGCCGACACTGTGCTCCTCGCCGATGGTGGCGCTACGCCGGCGTGCGGTGGCCGAAGGCCTCGACGTCATCGAAGGCACCGCCACCTGGGCGGAGCCGGGCGGCCTGGTGCAGCGGCAGACCTATGAGGCTCTGCGCGACGAGATTCTGGGCCAGCTCAAGGCGGCGCTGCCGGTCGATACTGTCATCCTCGGCCTGCATGGCGCCATGGTGGCGCAAGGCTATGACGATTGCGAAGGCGATCTGCTCGAACGGGTTCGCGCGATGGTCGGGCCGGAGGTGGTGATCGCCGTGGAACTCGATCCGCACAGCCATCTGACACCGAAGCGCGTCGCGGCCTCCGACATTCTCGCCTATTTCCTCGAATTTCCGCACACCGATTTCTACGAGCGCGGCGAACATGTCGTCGAGCTTGGCCTGGCAGCAGTGCGTGGTGAGATCAACCCTGTCATTTCGACCTTCGACTGCCGCATGATCCAGGTGCTGCCGACCAGCCGCGAGCCGATGCGGTCCTTCGTCGATCGCATCAAGGCGCTGCACGGCAAGGACGGCGTGCTGTCGGTCTCCGTCATCCACGGCTTCATGGCGGCCGATGTGCCCGAGATGGGCACGCGCATCCTGGTCGTCACCGACAATGACAAGGCCAAGGGCGACGCGCTGGCGGAACGGCTCGGGCGGGAACTCTACGCGCTGCGCGAAAAGACGGCGATGACGATGCTGAGTGCTGCCGACGGCATCGATCGGGCGCTGGCCGTGCGCACAGAAAATCCGGGCAAGCCGGTGGTCATCGCCGATATCTGGGACAATCCCGGCGGCGGTGTGCCCGGCGACGGCACCTTCGTGCTGCGCCAGATGCTGGCGCGTGGCCTGGACAGGTTCGCCGTCGCGACCATCTGGGATCCGATCGCGGTCACCTTCTGCCTGGCGGCAGGCGAGGGCGCAGTCATCGACCTGCGCTTCGGCGGCAAGGCCGGGCCGCAAGCCGGCGAGCCGATCGATGCGCGCGTGCGCGTGCTGAAGGCGGTTGCGGAGGGCTGGCAGAGTTTCGGGCCAAGCCGGGTGACGCTTGGGCCGACGGCGCTGGTCCGCCTCGAAGGCACCGAGGTCGACATCATCCTCAACACCAACCGCACGCAGACCTTCGAGCCGGATATCTTTTCCAACATCGGCGTCGATCCGCTAGCCAAGGACATGCTGCTGATCAAGTCGACCAATCATTTCTACGCCGGCTTCGAGCCGATCGCCGCCGAGATCATCTATGTCTCGGCGCCGAGTTCGTATCCCAGCAATCCGGCGGTGACCGATTACAAGAAGCTGACAAGGCCGGTGTGGCCGAGGGTGACGGATCCTTGGAAAGTGTAGGGTTCTCCCTTCTCTCCTTGTGGGAGGAGGTGGCCTCGCGAAGCGAGGTCGGATGAGGGGTGTTCCAGCTTGACGTCATCGCTTGCAAAGCCTCGCCCGGCCTGTCGCTAACGTTCACTTCGCTGGAACACCCTCAACGGTCTCGGCGATGCGCGCCGATCACCTTCTCCCGCCAGGGGAGAAGGAAGAGGATGCTACACCAACCCGCGCTTGGCCATCATCGCTTCCGGCGACGGCATCTTGCCGCGAAATGCGGTGTAGAGTTCTTCCGGATCCTTCGACCCGCCGGCCGCGTAGATGTTCTTGCGCAACCGCTCGGCGAGTGCCGGGTTGAAGGGGTCGCCGGTTTCCTCGAAGGCGGCAAAAGCATCGGCATCGAGCACTTCCGACCACATGTAGGAATAGTAGCCGGCCGAATAGCCTTCGCCGGAAAAGACATGGCCGAAATGCGGGGTGCGGTGACGCATGGCTATGGTGTCCGGCATATGCAGTTCTGCAAGCGTTTCGGCTTCGAAACGAAGCGGCGCTTCAGGCGCGTCCGCCCGCGCGTGATAGGCCATGTCCATCAAGGCGGAGGCGGTGAATTCGACCGTGGCGAAGCCGGCGCCGAAGGTGCGCGCGGCCAGCATCTTGTCGAGCAGCGCCTTGGGCATCGGCTTGCCGGTCTTGACGTGCAGCGCGTGCTTCTCCAGCACTGCCGGCACGGTCAGCCAGTGCTCGTAGAGCTGCGAAGGCAGTTCGACGAAATCGCGGCTGACCGAAGTGCCCGAAACCGAGGGCCAGGTGACGTCGGTCAGCATGCCGTGCAAAGCATGGCCGAACTCGTGGAACAGCGTTTTGGCCTCGTCGACCGACAGCAGAGCCGGCTCGCCCACCGGCGGCTTGGCGAAGTTCATGATGTTGTAGATGACCGGGCTCGCACCGTGGCCGAGCCTGTAGCCGGATTGCAACGCGCTCATCCAGGCGCCGGATCGCTTTGACGGCCGGGCGAAATAGTCGGCCAGGAAAAGGCCGCGCTCGCTGCCGTCGGCATTCTTCACCACGAAGACGCGGGCGTCCGGATGCCAGGCCGCGATGTCCTTTTTCTCTTCGAAGGTGATGCCGAACAGCCGTGTCGCCACGTCGAAGCAAGCGTCGATGATCCGGTCGAGCTGCAGATAGGGTTTCAGTTCCGCCTCGTCGAAGGCGAATTTCTCCGCGCGCAGCTTCTCCTGGTAGAAGCGCCAGTCCCAGGCAGCGAATTTTTCGTTGCTGCCGGCTGCGGTGGCCAGCCGTTGCAATTCGATCTGGTCGCTTGCTGCCTTCTCAAGCGCCTTTTCCCACACCGGATCGAGCAGCGCGTGCACGGCCTTCGGCGTCTTGGCCATGGTGTCATCGAGCTTCAGCGCGGCGAAAGAGGCATAGCCGAGCAGCTTTGCCTTTTCGGCCCGCAGGCGCAGCATGTCGCGCACCACGTTCGTGTTGTCGGTGGCGCCGCCATTCTGGCCGCGCATGGTGAAGGCGCGGAAGGCGATCTCGCGCAGATCGCGGCGTTCGGAGAAGGTCGAGAACGGCTCATAGATCGAGCGCGACAGAGTGACGGCATAGCGGCCCTTCTGGCCGCGTATCTCGGCCGCTTCGGCCATGGAACTTTTCACGAAGTCCGGCAGGCCGGCAAGGTCGGCTTCATCGAGGAACAGCGCCCAGTCGCGCTCGTCGGCCAGAACATTCTGGCCGAAAGCCGTGCCGAGCGAGGACAATTCCTCGCTGATGCTTGCCAGCCGCTTCTTGCCGTCGGCGTCGAGCTTGGCGCCGGAACGGACGAAGCCCTTCCAGGTCTTTTCCAGCACCCGCAAGGTCTCGGCGTCGAGCTTCAGGCTCTCACGGCGCTGGTAGAGATCGTCGATGCGGGCAAACAGCCGCTCATTCATTGAAATCGCCGAGAAATGCTTGGACATTTTCGGCGAGATGTCGCGCTCCAGCGCCTGGATCGTCTCGTTGGTGTAGGCGCCGGCGCGGCACCAGAAGATCGACGAGACACGATCGAGCGCTTCGCCACCAAGTTCCAGCGCGGCAAGCGTGTTCTCGACGGTCGGCGCATCCTTGTTGCCGGCGATCGCCTCGATCTCGGCCTCGTGCGCCTTCAGCGCCGCGTCGAAGACCGGGGAGAAGTCGCCGTCGCCAATGCGCGTGAAATCGGGCAGGCCGAGCGGCCCCTGCCACGCGGTCAGCGGATGGGCGGCGAGGTCGACGGCTTTCGTGGAAGGCATGGACAGTCTTTCGTTGGTGGGGCAGGCAGGCGGGTCGTACCCGATGTAGGGCGCGGCCGGCGGACCCGCAATATGCGGATTTGGCCGATATCGCCCTCAAAAGCCGTCGCAGTTTTCGGCGATCGCCGCTTGTGAACTGGCGGTGATGCGGTTGTCGGTGACCGCGAAAGTTTCCTGCATCAGCATGTCGTTGTTGGGGAAATCGTAGCAGGCGACCACCGTGGTGACGCCGCCTTCGCTTTTCTCGATCCGGTGCCGGATCGCAGCACCGGCAACGGCACCTTTCCATTCGTCGATCGAAGCGATGAATTCCTGCTTGCTTTGCACGATGCCGAGGTCGTCCAGCTTGATGCGGACATCGTCGGCGAGCAGGTCGGACAGTTCCGTGCGGTCGGCGACCAGCAGCGCCGAATACCAGCGGCTGATGAGGGCACGATCATCGGCGCGGGCGGCAATAATCGCCAGCAGCAGTGCGGCCGCCACAAAAGCGACCGACCTGATGTTCACCAGCTTGCGCGCCGCCGCGTTCATCCCAGCTCCGGCCGTTCGAAATCGCCAGTCTCCTTGTTCATCGTCCAGAGTTCGCCGGTCGAGATATCGAACCAGGCCCCATGCAGCGACAGCCGTCCCTTGCCTTCGAGAATCGAGACGCAGGGAAAGGTTCTGAGGTTGGCGATGGAATAGCGGATCGAGATGCGCTCCAGCGCGGTCTGGCGCTCCGAGGCGGTCATGAAGGTGCTGGAGGAGACGGTTTCGGCCGCCGGCGCGATCAGGCTCATCCACTTGCCGATGAAGTCGCCCGGCGACAGCGGCGCGGAATTGCTGTCGAGCGCCGCCCGGATGCCGCCGCAGCGGCCATGGCCCATGACGACGATGTTCTTGACCTTGAGGCTCTGTACGGCGAATTCAAGCGCCGCCGAGGTCGAATGGAACTCGCCGTCGGGTGCATAGGGCGGCACCAGATTGCCGACATTGCGCAGAACGAAGAGTTCGCCCGGCCCAGCGTCGAAGATCGCCTCGGGCGCCGAACGCGAATCGCAGCAGGCAACGATCATCGTCTCCGGCGCCTGGCCTTCGCGAGCGAGATCGCGATAGCGCCCGCTCTCGGTGAGATAGCGGCCATTCATGAAATTGCGATAGCCGGCGAGAAGATGTTCAGGGAGATGGGACATGGGCGGCGTCTGGAGCCTTTCCGGGTTGGATGCGGCAGCTCGTTGCGGTCTAGAGAGGCTCTAGCGGCAAAAGCCGGTCGCGAGCAATGCAGAATTATGAGGGCTGGCTAGAAATGCCATGCATCGAGCGCAACGGTGGCCAACAGCGTCACGCCCAGATGGCGACGGGAATGCCAAAGCTGTCGCGGCCCGGCGGGTCGGGAAACGGCCGCGCCTCGCCGCCGACGATGCGACCGGCGATCAGCGTCATCGCGGCTGCGTCGAGGAAGTCATCAGCGGCGGCACCGCGGGGCGGCGGCTGGTCGAGAAAGCCCTTATCATAGCCGAGCCGGCAGAGCAGCGCCTTGCGTTCCGCCATGCCGGCCGGATTGATGCTGCCCTTGATCTTCTTCGGCAGTTGCATGGCTTGATCGCCGTTCAAGCGGCAGAAAGCGACTTCCGGATGGGATTCGAACACGCGGCGGCGCAAATCGGGCCGCGCGATCAGCAGGGCGTCGATCTCGCGGATCTTGGCAAAAATGCCGAACGCCTGGATCGAGACGCCGCGCGGCGGATCGGATGTGGTCAGGGCCACCTCGCTTGCCCTGATGTGCGCGGCATACCAGGCTTCGATGGTGGTGAAGCCGTTGGTATCCGCATAGAGCGCGGCACGGGACGGGATCGAGAAGACACTGGACTGGCGTGCCCCGAGCAGCGGCCGCACCAGGGCTTCGGGGCCGCGCCCGCCCTTGCCCGAAAAGCCGGGCAGGCCGATCGGCATGTCGACGGCGATGACAGCGTCTTCGGGAAGGGATGCGAGCAGGGCAGTGAAGGTTGCAAAGACACCGACCGACGGTGCCATGCCAAAAGTTCGTCGGACGGCGATCCAGCCGGCCTTGCAGCCATCGACGCCGACAAGTACGGCCTCAGTCGATGTCACGCCCGGCGGCCCCGCCCTGGATGTGTGAGGTGGCGAAGCTGGACCATCGCCATCGGATGCGACAGGCTCTGCGCATCGGTTTCGAGCTGCAGTTCGTCGCCGCCGCGCTTGGCGGTGCGTGCCAGGATCTCGTAGACCGCCGCCGTCGTCGATTGCAGCGCCTTGATCGGCGGCTGGCCGGACAGGATACGTGCCAGGTAGACGGCCGCCGTCAGATCGCCCAGGCCATTCGGCGGCTTGTCGATCAGGCGGTGTTCGGCGAGCAGCGCCTGGCTGCTATCGAGCAGGAGGTTGCCGGTGCCGCCCGTCATCATCGACGGCGCCGAGGTGACCAGCATGGTCGATGGCCCGGCATGCAGCGCCGCCGCGATCACCGATTTCATGTCTGGCAACGCGGCGCCGGCCATCCATTCCAGTTCGTAGCGGTTAGGGGTGGCTATGTCGGCGATCGGCATCAGCCGGTCGCGCATGGCGATGGCGGTCGGTTCGGGCACATAGAGGCCGCCCGAATCACCCATCACCGGATCGCAGATATAGACGGCGCCGGGCGTCCTTGCCTTGACCGCGGCGACCAGCGAGGCGACGGCCTCGGCCTGGCCCGCCTCGCCGAGATAGCCGGACAGCACGGCGCCGACCTCACCCAGCCATGGCGCCCGCTCGAGATCGGCCATCAGAGCCTTGAACTCGTCGAGCGGCGGCACGATGCGCGTCGCGCGCCCATGGCCGGGATGCCAGGGCAAGATGACGGTCGGCACCGCCCAGACCGGGAACCCCAGGGTCTCCAGCGCAAAGACGGCGGCACGGTTGCCGACCGAGCCACGCGCGACATGGCTGGAAATGACGATGACCGCACGCGGCGCGTCGGTTTGTTCGGCGCTCATTGTCGTTTGATTCCTAACTGCCCCGGATGACGTAAAGCACGAGCCAGACCATCAGGCCCAGCGCCAGCAGCAGGCCCAGCGTGCGGCCAAAGCGGGTGCCCCAGACTTCGATCGGATCGGCACGATCGGCATCGGCCGCGGTGACGTGATCGTGCATGCCTTTCGCTGCCCGCGCTACAAACGAGTTGCCGGCCGGATCCGTCTCGCGCGCAATGCGCTCGAGGATACGGCGCGATTCCTTGTCGCTGTCCTGGCGTTCCGCCATGATGATGTCCCGTTTTGCCGGACCTTATCGCGTTCGCACGGCCAATCACAGAGCCTTGCAGCGGCACCGGGCGTGCCAGGCGAGGGGCTGCCGGCGCGGGCGGTTTTCTTGCGCGCTGATTGTGGTAATGCTTCGCGTGCAACTTCTACCGAGGGACCCCATCATGTTTGCCCAGCGCCTTGCCTTGCCGTCCACGTTCCGCACGCTGCCCGCCTTCCTGATGATGGCGATCGTGCTGCCGCTGCTTGCAGGCTGCGGCTATAACACCATCCCGACGGCGGAAGAAAATGCCAGGGCGGCATGGAGCGAGGTGCTGAACCAGTATCAGCGCCGCGCCGACCTCATCCCCAACCTGGTCGAGACGGTCAAGGGCTATGCCTCGCATGAAAAGGATACGCTCGACGCGGTGGTCGAGGCACGCGCCAAGGCAACGCAGATCACGGTAACACCGGAAACGCTGAAGGATCCCGAAGCCCTCAAGAAGTTCCAGGATGCCCAGGCGGGGCTGACCAGCGCGCTGTCGCGGCTGATCGCGGTCTCGGAGGCCTATCCGGACCTCAAGGCCAATCAGAACTTCCTGGCGCTGCAGGCGCAGCTCGAAGGCACCGAGAACCGCATCGCGGTGTCGCGGCGCGATTACATCCAGGCGGTCAGGGACTACAATCTGACGCTGAGGACGTTTCCCTCGGTGCTGTGGGCGACCTTCTGGTTCCGCGGCAACGAGCCCTTCGCCAATTTCACCGTCGCCGAAGACAAGATGCAGCCGCCGAAGGTCGATTTCGGCACGAAGCAGGGCGGGTGAACGTCCACTGTCATCGGAATAAATCCCGCGAAATGACGGGCTGCTGGCGTGCAAACACCCCCCTCTGTCCTACCGGACATCCCCCCCTCAAGGGGGGAGATTGGCAGCTTCGGCGCTGACGCCCATCTTGCGACGTTGAAAATTGGTGAAAGTGGAGATGGCGGCCAATCTCCCCACTTGAGGGGGAGATGCCCGGCAGGGCAGAGGGGGGCGCTCCGGAACGCAAGCCTAGGGTTCCTTTTCGCTCTTCTAAGCCTCCTCTTCCTCCCCTTCACCGCCCTCGCGGCCGATCTCCCGGCGCTGACCGGCCGTGTCGTCGACGATGCCGGCATCATCGACGCCGCGACCAGGGCGGCGCTGACCCAAAAACTCGCCGATTTCGAGACAAAAGGCTCCGACCAGATCGTCGTCGCGACGATTCCCAGCCTCGATGGCGAGGAGATCGAGCCTTACGCCAACCGGCTGTTCCGCTTCTGGAAGCTCGGCCAAGCGAAGGAAAACAATGGCGTCCTGCTGCTGGTGGCCCCGAACGACCGCAAGATGCGCATCGAGGTCGGCTATGGGCTGGAAGGCACGCTGACCGACCTGCACACCAAGCTGATCATCGAAAATGACATGGTGCCGGCCTTCCGCGCCGGGGACTTCTCGGGCGGTATCAGCAAGGCCGTCGACGACATGGTCATGGTGCTGGAAGGCAATCCGGAGGAGCTGGAGGCGCGCGGCGAGCGCAACCAGCAAGCGCCTTTCGATTCCGACGACCTGTTCTTCGCCGTCTTCATCAGCATCTGGGCGATCATCTTCTTCGGCAGCATTGCGGCTTCCGTGCTGCCGCCGATCTTCGGCCAGAAGCTTGGCCCCGGCCGCTACCGCTGGCTTGGCATGACCTTCGAGCCAAGCCGGCGATCCTCCAGTGGCGGCTGGTCGTCGGGGAGTTCCGGCGGCGGCTGGTCTTCGGGGTCAAGCAGCGGTGGAGGCTTTTCCGGCGGCGGCGGTTCGTCCGGCGGCGGCGGCTCGTCGGGAAGCTGGTGATGGCATGATGGTATCCAGCATCAGCCTGTCGAAACGCGACCGCCTCGCCTCGGCCGTCCTGATTACTGCGGTCGTGCTGTTCTCCTGCGTCATGGCCTACGCGGCCGACCTGCCGGCGCTGACCGGCCGTGTCGTCGACAATGCCGGCATCATCGACGCCGCGACCAGGGCGGCGCTGACCCAAAAACTCGCCGATTTCGAGACGAAAGGCTCCGACCAGATCGTCGTCGCGACGATTCCCAGCCTCGATGGCGAGGAGATCGAGCCTTACGCCAACCGGCTGTTCCGCTTCTGGAAACTTGGCCAGGCGGGCGAGAACAATGGCGTCCTGCTGCTGGTTGCCCCGAACGACCGCAAGATGCGCATCGAGGTCGGTTATGGGCTGGAAGGCACGCTGACCGACCTGCACACCAAGCTCATCATCGAGAATGACATGGTGCCGGCCTTCCGCGCCGGGGACTTCTCCGGCGGCATCAGCAAAGCCGTCGATGACATGGTCATGGTGCTGGAGGGCAATCCCGAAGAACTGGAAGCGCGGGGCAAGCGCAATCCCGCCGATGACGGCACGTCCATCGATCCGATCTTTGCCGTGTTCCTGATCCTGTGGGCGACGATGTTCTTCGGCGGGATGGCGATGGCGTTCCTGCCGCCGATGTTTGGGACGAAACTGTCGCCGGGCGTGTACAAATGGCTGGGCATGACGTTTCGTTATGGCCGCGGGCCGAGCGGGTACTCGGGCACTGGCTGGACAACCGGTTCGTCGTCGGGCGGCGGCTGGTCTTCGGGTTCGGGCAGTGGCTGGCCCTCGGGGTCAAGCGGCGGTGGCGGATTTTCCGGTGGCGGCGGCTCGTCGGGTGGTGGCGGTTCTTCAGGAAGCTGGTGAGACAGATCATGGCAACGCGACCAATCAGCCCGCAGGATCATGAGCGCATCGCAACCGCGATCCGCGCCGCCGAGGAGAAAACCGACGGCGAAATCTACTGTGTCGTGGCGCATGCCAGCGACGGCTATTTCTTCCCGGCCGCCTTCATGGCGACCGTGTGCATGCTGATCGTCAGCCTGGCGGTCGGCTACGGTCTGGAGGCCTGGTGGCTGTCGATCCGGCTGCCGCATTTCGTCCTCGCCCAGCTCCTGGCGCTTGCCTGCGTGCTGGCCTTGTTGTGGGCGCTGCCTGGTATGCGCATCCACCTGGTGCCGAGGCGGCTGCGCTACCAGGCGGCGCACGCCAACGCGATCAAGCAGTTCCTCGCCCGCAACGTCCACCGCACCACGGCGCGCACCGGCGTGCTGATCTTTGTCTCGATCGCCGAGCGCTATGCCGAGGTGGTCGCCGATTCGGGTATCGACGCCAAGGTCGGCCAGCATGTCTGGGATGGCGTCGTGCGCGACCTTACTGTGCATGCCGGCGACGACCGGCTTGCCGACGGCTTCGTCAAGGCGATCGAGTTGGTGGGTGCGGTGCTGGCCGAGCATTTCCCGGTCACTGCGGGCGACAGCAACGAGCTCGACGACCATCTCGTCGAGATTTGAGCCTTTCCACAGAAGTCTTGAAGGCCCCTCACCAGCGCGGTGATCGCCTGTGAGAAAGCAGTCGGCGGGCGGCCCGGACCCTTGCAATCGGGCGATGCGGGTTTATGGTTAACAAATCATGAATACGCTGACGATCGACATCCGGAAAGCCGACCCGCGCGATGCCAGTGCCATCGCCGAGGTGCATCTGGAAGCCTGGCGCGGCGCCTATTCCGGCATCATTCCGCACCGGACCCTGACATCGATGATCAACCGCCGTGGCGCCGACTGGTGGGCGAATGCGATTCGCCGCGCCGCCACCGTTCTGGTCGTCGAAATCGGCGGCAAGATCGCCGGCTATGCGACGATCGGCAAGAACCGCGCCCGTGAACTGCGCCAGCAGGGCGAAATCTACGAATTGTACCTGCGCCCGGAATATCAGGGCATCGGGCTCGGCAGCCGCCTGTTTTCGGCGGCCAAGGCGCGGCTGGCCGATCACGGGCTGAAAGGCATGGTCGTGTGGGCGCTGGAGGACAACCAGAACGCGCTTGCCTTCTATGCCGGCGCCGGTGGCCGCGATGTCGCCGAGGGCGTCGAGATCTTCGAGCAGAAGGCGCTGAAGAAGGTCGCTTTCGTCTGGGAATGACAACCCGGCCTTTCGGCAATTGGGCGTTCCATTCGCACCCAGCACCATTCGCCGCATTGCACCATGACGCGCCGCCCGCTATCGATCGTCCATCGAGAGAGGGATTTAAGCCATGCGCATTGAAGCCATAGCCAGCGGAAAGAATCCGCCTGAGGACGTCAACGTCATCATCGAGGTGCCGATCGGCGGCGAGCCGATCAAGTACGAGATGGACAAGGAGGCCGGCACGCTGTTCGTCGACCGCTTCCTGCACACCTCGATGCGCTACCCCGGCAATTACGGCTTCGTGCCGCACACGCTGTCGGGCGACGGCGATCCGATCGACGTGCTGGTCTGCAACACGCGCGCGCTGGTGCCGGGCTGCGTCATCAACGTGCGGCCGATCGGGGTGCTGATCATGGAAGACAATGCCGGCCAGGATGAGAAGATCATCGCCGTGCCGTCGCCAAAACTGACGCTGCGTTACGAGAACGTCACCGAATACACTCAGCTGCCCGACATTACGCGCCAGCAGGTGCAGCACTTCTTCGAGCACTACAAGGATCTCGAGCCCGGCAAATGGGTCAAGATCGAAGGCTGGCACGATTCCAAATACGCCAAGAAGATGATCGTCGACGCGATCGAGCGGGCCAAGGCGAGCAAGTAGCCCGACCGGTCAGTTGTCGACCCGGCCGAAGGCCGGCACTTTGCCGATGACGGTGTGTCTGTCCTTGCCGCAGGCGAAGGTGCGCGCCTTGTCGTCGGCAAGCTTGCGCGCCTGGTCGTTGGCGGCGGGATTGCCGGTGGCCAGCACCAGGCCGACGGTGCAGCCGTCGCGGGCGTCCATCTGGCCGACCTTGGCGACGAGCAGCACCTCGGTCGGCTTTTTCTCGTCCTCGGGATTGCTGATCGAGCGGCGATGGATGACGGCATAGGGCACTGCCGTGTCGCCCTTGGTTTCGATGCGCCATTCGACTTTGGCTCCGGACGAATTGAGGCCGGAAAAGCTTTCCCAGACCGTCGTCATGTCGCCGCCGGGCGGAAAACCGTAGAACAGCGATTCACGGGCGTCGTCATAGGCGATCAGTACGGGATAGCCGCGATAGCCTGAACAGGCGAGTTCGGCCCAGTCGCCGTCGCCTTCTTCTGCCTGCGCGTAGGTCACGCAGTCCGTTTTCGAATCCAGATCGGTGTAGGTGCTGGAAATGCCGTCGGCTTGCGCCGCCTGACCGAGACCGACCAGGACAAGCGGGATCAGAATGGCACGCATGGCGGTCAATCTCCGTTGCAAGCCATTGCAGCGTAGCGTCAAACGCTATTTCTTCAAGCTGGCTTCGATCAGCAGGTCGGCATTGCGGGCAACCGCTCGCGCCGGACCGCCGAGGCCGAACAACTGGCCGCTGATATAGGCGCCCTCGATCAGCAGCAGCAGGCCGTCGCCGAGCGTGTCTGGGTCTTGCGCGCCCATCGCAGCCGCCATGGCGCGCAGCCGGCGGCGCAGTTCCTGCTTGTTGGCCTCGCTGACCACGCGAGCCGGGTGGCTGTGGTCGGGATATTCGACCGCCGCATTGGTCATGCCGCAGCCGCGATAGTCCGCCACCTGCGTGCGCTTGCCGATGCGGGTCAGGAAAGCCTTGATCTGAGCGCGCGGGTCGCCGGGATGAGCGGCGACCGCTTCGTCGAAGCGCTCCCAGTATTCACGGTCATATTGCCTGAGATAGGAAGCGGCCAGTTCGTCCTTTGACGGAAAGCTGCGGTAGAGGCTGGGCTTGGTGACGCCGGCACGCTTGACGATCTCGTCGACGCCGATCGCCCTGATGCCGCGCCGGTAGAACAGGTCATAGGCCACATCGAGGATCTTCTTGGCGGCTTTCGGCGGAGCGGATGCATGACCGTCGCTGATGGTCAGTTCAATATTTTTGTCGGTTGGCATCGTGTGACTCGATTGACAATGTTACCGATCGGTACGTATACATGTTCCCACCCTGCAACGTACCGGTCAGTAACATGATAACTCAATCTCGCCCCTTTGGCCAGCGCTACGCTTTCGTCGTGGTCGGCGTCATCTTCCTCAGCCTGCTGGTCGCGGCTGGCCTGCGCTCCGCACCCTCGGTCATGATGCTGCCACTCGAGAACAGTTTCGGCTGGCGCCGCGACATCATCTCCCTGGCCGCCGGTGTCGGCATTCTGCTTTACGGTTTGACGGGGCCATTTGCCGCAGCCCTGATGGAGCGCATCGGGCTGCGCCGCACGCTGCTCGCCTCGCTGGTGATGATGTCGGGCTCGACCATGCTCAGCCTGCTGATGACCAAGCCGTGGCATCTGTTCATCACCTGGGGCGTGTTCTCGGGGATCGGTTCCGGTGCCGTCGCCAGCGTGCTCGGCGCGACCATCGTCAATCGCTGGTTCAAGACCAATCGCGGCCTTGTCATGGGATTGATGTCGGCCTCCAGTGCCTCGGGCATGCTGGTGTTCCTGCCGCTGATCGCCGCTCTGGCACAGTCGGGCGGCTGGCAGCCGGTT
This sequence comes from Mesorhizobium sp. WSM1497, assembly GCF_001672455.2. Classification (NCBI taxonomy): domain Bacteria; kingdom Pseudomonadati; phylum Pseudomonadota; class Alphaproteobacteria; order Hyphomicrobiales; family Phyllobacteriaceae; genus Mesorhizobium; species Mesorhizobium sp. WSM1497. The sequence continues at coordinate 1,200,687 of NZ_CP021070.1, forward strand.
GTCATTGCGGTCGCGATCGCGACCGCTGCCCTGATACCGCTGGTCTGGCTGCTGGTGCCGGAGCGGCCGGCATCGATCGGCATGGTGCGCTATGGCGCCGAGGCTGACGATGTGCCGCCGACGCCGCCTGCGTCACAGGGCAACTTTCTGGCGCATACCTTCTCGACGCTGCGCCGTGCCGCCGGAACGCGGGTGTTCTGGTATCTGTTCGCCACCTTCTTCGTCTGCGGCTTCACCACCAACGGGCTGGTCGGCACGCATCTGATCGCGTTTTGCGGCGACATGGGCATCGGCGAGGTGCAGGCCGCCGGCCTGCTGTCGATGATGGGCATTTTCGATCTGATCGGCACGACATTGTCGGGCTGGCTCACCGACCGTTTCGACCCGCGCAAGCTGCTCGGCGTCTATTACGGCATCCGTGGCCTGTCGCTGATCTACCTGCCCTATTCCGGCTTCTCAGCGACCAGCCTGATCATCTTCGCCGTGCTCTACGGTCTCGACTGGATCGCCACCGTGCCCCCGACTCTGAGGCTCGCCAATGAGGCGTTCGGCGATCGCAGTGGGCCGATCGTGTTCGGCTGGATCGTCGCCGGCCACCAGATCGGTGCGGCGACCGCCGCCGCCTTCGGTGGCACCATGCGCGAGTTGCAGGGCAATTACGAACTGGCCTTCCTGATCGCCGGCATGACGGCAATAGCCGCTGCCTGTATCTCGCTGCTGATCAACACCAGCAAGCCGGCATTCGAGCCGGAGCCGCAGGCGGCGTAGGGAGAGACGCTACCGGCCAAGCTGCCATCTCCCCCACACGGAGGAAGATCGGCAGCTTCGCCGTCCGCGCAAACGCCCACCCGCCTGTTGATCGTCAGAAAAACTTCATGATCCCGAGATGTCCCTGAAACATTGACGCTGGATTTTGGTGGCACCGTTCAAGCCATCCAGGAGACAGCCGTGAACAAGCTTTCGATGACTCGCCGCGCTTTCGTCACCTCCGCCAGCGCCGTTGGCCTGGCCGGCGTCTCGAGCCTGGCGCTGCCCTACTATTCGCGCGCCAGTCAGCGGCCGGCCTTCACCCATGGCGTCCAGTCCGGCGATGTCGACGCAACCAGCGGCATGGTGTGGACGCGCACCGATCGCCCGTCGCGCGTCATGTTCGAAGTGTCGTCGACGGAGAATTTCGTCAATGCGACACGCCTGGCGTCGCTCGATACGTCGCCGGCCAGCGACTACACCGTCAAGCGGCTGCTCACCGACCTCGCTTCGGACCAGGATATCTTCTATCGCATGACGGCAGCCGATCTCGCCGACATCAACGCCGTTTCCGAGCCGATCACCGGGCGCTTCAGGACGGCGCCGGCCTCGAAGCGCGACATCCGCTTTGCCTGGTCGGGCGACACCGCCGGCCAGGGCTGGGGCATCGATGAGACCGGCATGAAGACCTACGCCACGATCGGCAAGCACACGCCCGACTTCTTCCTGCATTCGGGCGACACCATCTATGCCGACGGCGCCATGAAGGACGAGGTCGACCTGCCCGGCGGCGGCAAGTGGAAGAACGTCGTGCTGATCGACGGCAAGCGTAAGGTTGCCGAGACGCTGGACGAATACCGGGACCAGTGGAAATACAACATGATGGACAGGAACGTGCTCGGTCTCAGCGCCATCTGCCCGACTTTCTACCAGTGGGACGACCATGAAGTCCTGAACAACTGGTCGGATTCGAAGGATCTCAGCGCCGACAGCCGCTATACGGAAAAATCCATCCACGTGCTGGCGGCCCGTGCGGCGCGGGCTTTCCACGAGATGACGACGATCCGCTACGAACCTTCCGAGCCCGGCCGCGTCTATCGCAAGATCGCCTACGGGCCGCTGCTCGACGTGTTCTTCCTCGACATGCGTGCCTACCGCGGCCCCAATGGTCCCGACATGCAGGATGAGATGACGCCGCAATCGCGCATGCTCGGCGAGCAGCAGACGAAATGGCTGAAGCGCGAACTGGCGAATTCGAAGGCGACCTGGAAAATCATCGCCGCCGACATGCCGCTCGGCCTCGTCGTCTGGGACGACGGCACCAAGAAGGTTGGTGCCGAAGCAGTCAGCAATGGCGACAATGGCTTGCCAAAAGGGCGTGAGCTCGAGATCGCCGACCTGCTGCGCTTCATCAAGAATGCCGGCATCAGCAACACCGTCTGGCTCACCGCCGACGTGCATTACACGGCCGCGCATTATTACAACCCGGACAAGGCGCAGTTCCAGGATTTCAATCCGTTCTGGGAATTCGTTTCGGGTCCGATCCATGCCGGAACATTCGGGCCGAACGATTTCGACATGACGTTCGGTCCGGAGCTGAAGTTCATCAAGGCGCCGACCGCCGAACAGGGACAGAACCTGCCGCCGTCGGCAGGTCTGCAATTCTTCGGGCTGGTCGATATTTCAGGCGCCAGCGAGCAGATGACGGTGCGGCTGATGGATCGCGACGACAACGAACTCTACAAGGTGACGCTCGACCCGGTGCGGTCGGCATAAGCGCGCGCTGATGGAAAGGTGTCGCGCGCGTCCAGGGCGCGCGATGCCTTAGTCCGGGTAGCAGACCATGGGGATATTCGGCCAGACGGCGCTGTCGCAGTTGGCGGCGTCCTGCCGCTGCTTGAAGGCGGCGCTGACCGGGCCGGTCACCACCGGGTCGACGCCGTCGGGCGCGTCGGCGAAAATCTGCTCGGCCGACTGTGCCTCTGACGGCAAGGCAGGCCGTGATTCCTTCGTCGTCGCGGCCGACTGCGCGGCGTTGGCCGCCAGCAGGACGGCGAAGGCAACAGAGGCGATGAGCGGCCAGAATCGGTTGAGTTTATCGGTCATGACGTTCGAACTGCCCGGGCCCCGAAGGGTTCCCGCCTTGGTTAACAAAATCATCTCACACGCAGATGCTTAAGATTTGATGAGTATTTGGTGACGCGCCTCCTCTTTCGCAACTGCGAAAAACCCTGTATGAGCCGCGCAACCGAAAGAGGCAGCGCCTTTTGGCCTGCTGCCTGCAACGCTTCCGAGACCAGAACATGAAAATCCGTAATATCGCGATCATCGCGCACGTCGACCATGGAAAGACCACCCTGGTCGACCAGCTTTTGAAGCAGTCCGGCTCCTTCCGAGACAATCAGCGCGTGGCCGAGCGCGCCATGGATTCCAACGACCTCGAAAAGGAGCGCGGCATCACCATCCTGGCCAAAGCGACCTCGGTCGACTGGAAGGATACCCGCATCAACATCGTCGACACCCCCGGCCACGCCGATTTCGGTGGCGAGGTCGAACGCATCCTGTCGATGGTCGACTCAGCCATCGTGCTGGTCGATGCCGCCGAAGGGCCGATGCCGCAGACCAAATTCGTCGTCGGCAAGGCGCTCAAGGTCGGCCTGAAGCCGATCGTCGTCATCAACAAGATCGATCGCCCGGACGCCCGTCATGTCGAGGTGGTCAACGAGGTGTTCGACCTTTTCGCAGCGCTCGACGCCACCGACGAGCAGCTCGACTTCCCGATTCTGTACGGCTCAGGCCGCGATGGCTGGGTTTCGGAAAATCCGGAAGGACCGAAGGACCAGCAGTTGGCGCCGCTGTTCGACCTCGTCATCAAGCATGTGCCGGAGCCGACCGTTCATCCCGGTCCGTTCCGCATGATCGGCACCATCCTGGAAGCCAATCCGTTTCTCGGCCGCATCATCACCGGCCGCATCGAGAGCGGCACGCTGAAGGCCAACCAGCCGGTCAAGGTGCTGCACCATGACGGTACCCAGATCGAAACCGGCCGTATTTCCAAGATCCTGGCCTTCCGCGGCCTTGAGCGCCAGCCGATCGAAGAAGCGCAGGCGGGCGACATCGTCGCCATTGCCGGCTTGTCGAAGGGCACCGTCGCCGACACGTTCTGCGACCCGAGCGTGAGCGAACCGCTGCATGCGCAGCCGATCGATCCGCCGACCGTGACCATGTCGTTCCTGGTCAACGACAGTCCGCTGGCCGGCACCGAAGGCGACAAGGTGACCAGCCGCGTCATCCGCGACCGCCTGCTGCGCGAAGCCGAAGGCAATGTCGCGCTGAAGATCGAGGAATCGCCTGACAAGGATTCGTTCTTCGTCTCCGGCCGCGGCGAATTGCAGCTGGCCGTGCTGATCGAGACGATGCGGCGCGAAGGCTTTGAAATCGCCGTGTCGCGTCCGCGCGTCGTCATGCAGAAGGGCGAGAATGGCGAATTGCTGGAGCCGGTCGAAGAAGTCGTCATCGACGTCGACGAGGAGCATGCCGGCGTCGTCGTGCAGAAGATGTCCGAGCGCAAGGCCGAGATGGTCGAACTGCGCCCATCCGGCGGCAATCGTCAGCGCATTGTCTTCCATGCGCCGACCCGTGGCCTGATCGGCTACCAGTCGGAGCTTTTGACCGACACGCGCGGCACCGCCGTGATGAACCGGCTTTTCCATGCCTATGAGCCCTACAAGGGCGAGCTGCCAGGCCGCACCAATGGCGTGCTGATTTCCAACGAACAGGGCGAATCGGTCGCCTACGCCATGTGGAACCTGGAAGATCGCGGCCCGATGGTCATCGATCCGGGCGTCAAGGTGTATCAGGGCATGATCATCGGCATCCATTCCAGAGACAACGATCTCGAAGTGAACGTGCTCAAGGGCAAGAAGCTGACCAACATCCGTGCCGCCGGCAAGGACGAGGCGGTCAAGCTGACCCCGCCGATCCGCATGACGCTGGAACGCGCGCTGGCCTGGATCCAGGACGATGAGCTGGTCGAAGTGACGCCGAAGACCATTCGACTGCGCAAGCTCTATCTCGATCCGAACGAGCGCAAGCGGTTCGAGAAGTCGTCCAAGGTGGTCGGCGCGGCGTAAGCTCTCTGTTTTCCGATAATCGAGAGGGGCGGAGCAACCAGTGTTCCCCCCCTTTTTCGTTCATCCACCGGCAGCCGCGATGATGGCCTGCCGATCGGCCTCGCCGGCCAGATCGATGCGGATCGTGTTTCCCGCACGGGCCGGCTTGCGCAGGGCCTTTGCTCCATCCGGGTCAACGATGAGCAGCCGCTTCTCCTCCAGCGCCTGAAGCCATGATCGCGAGATGCAGAGTTCGCTTGCGAGCAGCCGGTCGAGCCGCAGCGATGTCGGCATTTCGAGCCCGAGCTGGAGTTCCAACACGGTCGCGGCTTCCCTGGTGTCGCCGAGCCTGCGCTTGTGAACGCTGACATCGGAGAACTCCTCGACGCGCCCGATCCGGTTGCGCAACGCCACCGCATCGAAGGCATGACGGTGAGCGAGTGCAGGATCGTTGCTTTCGAGCGCCGCCAGCAGCGCCGGGTCGATGTCGCGGCGGTTGCAGCGTTCGAAAATGCCGAAATTCCAGGAATTGTCGCAGTCGATGCAGCGATAGATCAGCCACACGTCGATGCGTTTGCCATTGGCGTTGACGCGGAACTTTCCGCTGCTGCAATAGGCCCTCACGGTGCCGCAGCGGTTGCAATTGATGAGCGGTCGAGGTGCGGTCTGGGGTGCGATTGCCCAGTGGATACGCAGAAGTCCAGACATGCCGATAAGCCCTTCCCGTCGGGAAGTTCATCAGGCCGGCGATGTCGAGATGCCCATGCGGGCGCGGCGTGGCGGTCGCTTGCTATGATTGGAAATCGGATGTCACGGGCGGCAGCGCGCAACAACGGTTCAGCAGTGCCAAACCGGTCTCGAACCGCCGCCCAGAAGAACACATGAACATGAAAACAGATACCGCAAATGCGGTGTCATGCAGTGTGTCGGGGGAGTTGGCGAGACCGGCGGTTACGTAGGCAAAGTGAAGCTCAAAATTGTTTCGCGATGGCCTTTCTAGCCGCGACATGCCGGACCGACAAGGGTCTTTTGTCGGTGCTACCGCAGCCGAGCCACTTGCGTTAATATCCGAAATCGAAGGTTTTCAACCAGAGACCCGGTTATGCACCCCACCTCGCTCCTGATTTTCGCCGCCGCTCTGTTCGTTGCCGCGGGCTCGCCTGGGCCATCGATCGCGGCGCTTGTCGCCCGCGTCATCTCGAAAGGGTTTCGCGACGTGTTCCCGTTCCTGCTCGCCATGTGGATCGGCGAGGGCATCTGGCTATCGCTGGCGGTGTTCGGGCTGGCTGTCGTGGCGCAGACCTTCCATTTCGCCTTCGTCGTGGTGAAATGGGTCGGCGTTGCCTATCTCGCTTACCTCGCCTGGAAGATGTGGACCGCGCCTGTCGATGCAAAAGAGGGCGAGATGCCGCGCGAGGATTCGGCGATAAAACTGTTCTTCGCCGGCATGGCGGTGACGCTCGGCAATCCCAAGATCATGATGTTCTACCTGGCGCTGCTGCCGACCATCATCGACCTCGCTTCGGTCAGCATCGTCGGCTGGGTCGAGCTGACGGCGACCATGGCCGTGGTGCTGGTCGCCATCGATCTCGCCTGGGTGCTCGCCGCATCACAGGCGCGCAAGCTTTTGAAGAGCAAGCGCGCCATGAAGATCGCCAATCGCATCAGCGCCACGACGATGGCCGGTGCGGCGGCCGCCATAGCGACGCGGTCCTGAGCCGGCGCGTCACATCACTTCAATGATCGGCGCGATCTCGACGCTGAAGGCCGGGTTCATCAGGATCGGGCAGTCCTTGGCCTTGGCGACGGCATCGTCGATGTCTTTCGCTTCGACGATCGTGTAGCCGGCGGCCGGATTGCTGCCGCCATTGTTCTCGACCTTGCCGCCGGGCAGCACCATCTTCGACATGCCGACCGGATTGCCGCCGTCGACCACAGCCGAGCCGAGCTTGCCGTACCAGCCGTTCCAGGCGTCCATTGCGGCCTTCCGCTCGGCCTCGTCGGTCGGCATCTTGCCCGAGCCATGATAGACGTAGAGATACTTCGCCATGTTCTCCTCCCTTGGTGAGCGGCATCGAACCGGCATGCGGTCATGCCGCCTGCCGATCATCGGACCAAACCGGCAAACAAGCAACGAGAATGCGACACTGCTAATATAACGCCCCGGTCTGGATCCTGCCGCAATCCGTCACCTTGCCATGGCGTGGTATTCGTCGTTCGGCCGCATATCGATTGCCGCGGCCACGCGGTTCGACATGTTGAAGAAGGCAGCGGTCGAGGCGATGTCCCAGATGTCGCGATCGGTGAAGCCGGCCTGACGCAGCGCGCCCCGGTCGGCCTCGACGATCTTGGCCGGCTCTTGCGTCAGCTTGACGGCGAATTCGAGCATTGCCGTTGCCTGGGCGAAAGATCGGCGGCGCGGAAATTCATCACCATCATTTCGCCGAGCGCCGGATCGCCGGAGAGCTGGCGCACCGCCGCGCCGTGCGCGGTCAGGCAATAGTAGCAATGATTGATCGAGGAGACGGCGACCGCGATCATTTCGCGCTCCAGCTTCGACAGGCCGGACTCACCCAGCATCAAATCGTTGTACATGTCGGTGAAGGCGCGCAGCTTCTTGTCGTCGAAGGCATAGGCCCTGAGCACGTTGGGGACGAGGCCGAGCTTCTCCTCGCATTTGGCGAAATAGGTTTTTGTCGCCTCGCTCAGCTCTCCCTGGCCAAGATCAAGCGCGCTGATTTTGCCGGTCATGGGTCATTTCTCCTCGTTGCGCGGCATCTTGTCGCCAAATTCCGATAATTCTTGGCAAGCCGTCAAACCTTTGTCGCCAAACAGCGGTCATCTGCTACCATAGTCGTAAAAGCATTCGACGGGAGGGACGTGCGTCATGGCCAGCGTGAAATCCGCGAGCAAGCCGAAGAAAAAAGCCACGGCAGCGCTTAAAGCGGAGGAAAGGCCAGCCAGGCTTGCAGACTATCTGCTCGCCCGCGCGCCAGCTGAAGACATTGCTCCCTACGATGTGGCCGACCTGGAGCGGGCTGCCGATCTCGCCGGCCAGGCAGTCGCCACTCACAGGAAAGGCGAGTGCGTCGTCGCCGTCGATGCCGATTCGGGCGTTGTGCGAGACGGCCGCCCGATGACGGTTGTCACGGTCGTCAACGACAACATGCCGTTCCTGTTCGATTCCATCCTCGGCGAGATCACCGAGACATCGGGCGAACCGACCCTGGTCACCCATCCGGTTATCGTCGTGCGCCACGGCAAGGGCGGCGTGGAAGAAATCCTCGGCGACGGCAATTTCGCCAAGGACGATGGCAGCCACGACCGGCTGAGCGTCATCCATGTCCACATCCCGCGGCTGACATCCGAGCAGGCGAGCGGATTGAGCGAGCGGCTGCGCAAGATCCTTGGCCAGGTTCATGCCGCCGTTCACGACTGGAGGCCAATGCTGGCCCGCCTCGATCAGGCGATCTCGGAATTCCGCTATACGGCCGTGCCGCTCGACAAGAAGAGCGTTGCCGAGGCTCTCGCCTTCCTGGAGTGGCTGCGCGACGACAATTTCACCTTCCTTGGCATGCGCGAGTTCAAATACACCGGCGGCGAGGAAAGCGGCACGCTGGAGCGCGCTGAAAAGCCTGGCCTCGGCATCCTGTCCGATCCCGACGTGCTGGTGCTCAGGCGCGGCACCGAAGCGGTAACGACGACGCCGGAGATCCGCGCCTTCCTGCATGGGCCGGAGCCGCTGATCGTCACCAAGGCCAATGCCAAGTCGTCCGTGCACCGCCGCATCTATCTCGATTACATCGGCATCAAGACCTACACCGCCAAGGGTACGCTCGCGGGCGAATTGCGCATCGTCGGCCTGTTCACCTCGACCGCCTACACGCGCTCGGTGATGAAGATCCCGTATCTCAGGTCCAAGGCCGAAACCATCATCGCCAAGTCCGGCTTCGACCGGCACGATCATTCCGGCAAGGCGCTGATCAACGTGCTGGAAAGCTATCCGCGCGACGAGCTGTTCCAGGTGCCGGTGCCGATCCTGCGCAAACATGCCGCCGCCATTCTGGGCCTGGTCGAGCGGCCACGCGTGCGGGCGCTGGTGCGCGCCGACCAGTTCGACCGTTTCGTCTCAATCCTCGTCTTCGTGCCGCGCGACCGTTACGACAGCGTCGTGCGCGAGAAGATTGGCTCCTATCTGAAAACCGTATTCGAAGGCCGGCTGTCGGCCTACTACCCGGCCTTTCCCGAGGGCGGGCTGGCGCGCGTGCACTTCATCATCGGCCGCTCCGGCGGCAAGACGCCGAAGGTCGAGCAAGCGACGATAGAGGCGGCGATCCGCGACATCGTGCGTACCTGGGAGGACGCCCTTTCCGATGCGGCCGAGGCCAGTGGCGGCGACCAGGCTTTGAAGGCGATTGCCGCGCGGCTGCCGGAAAGCTACCGCGATTCGTTCAGCGCGGCGGTGGCGCTGGCCGATGCCGGGCGCATTGCCAAGATCAGCGCCGGCAATCCGATCGCCATCGACTATTATCGCCATGCCGAGCAGAAGCCGCACCAGGCATCGCTGAAGATCTATCACCACGGCAGCCCGGTGGCGCTGTCGCGCCGCGTGCCGGTGCTGGAAAACATCGGCTTCCGCGTCATCAGCGAGCGCACTTTCGAGGTCGGCGACGACCAGGTCGGCACGATCAATAGTGATCGGCCCGGCTTAGTCTTTATTCATGACATGGAGCTTGAGAACAGCTACGGCCAGCCGATCGACCTGACCGATGGCGGCGCGCTGTTCGAAGATGCGTTCCTCTCTGTCTGGCGCGGCGACGTCGACAATGACGGCTATAACGGCCTCGCCCAGACCGCCGGCCTGTGGTCTGGCGAGATCACCATCCTGCGCGCCTATGGCCGTTATCTGCAGCAGGTCGGCATTCCGCAAAGCCAGGATTTCATCGCCGCCGCGCTCAACCGCTATCCCGACATAGCGCGTGGCCTGCATGCGCTGTTCATCGCCCGGCTTGGCCCGACAGCCGAGACCGAAGGCGTGGTGGCCGCAAAGCATCTCAAGGCCAAGATCAAGGATGCGCTGGAGGATGTGCCGAACATCGACGACGACACCATCATCCGGCGCTACCTCAATCTGATCGAAGCCACGCTGCGCACCAATCATTTCGTTGCCGATACGAAAGAAAAGGGCCAGTCGCTGGCGATCAAGCTGGACTCGCACGCGGTCGAGGGCTTGCCGGCGCCGCGGCCGTGGCGGGAGATCTTCGTCTACGGCTCCGAGGTCGAAGGTCTGCATCTGCGCTTCGGTCCGGTGGCGCGCGGCGGCCTGCGCTGGTCCGACCGCGCCCAGGACTACCGCACCGAGGTGCTCGGCCTGGTCAAGGCACAGCAGGTCAAGAATGCCGTCATCGTGCCGGTGGGCGCCAAGGGCGGCTTCTATCCGAAGAAGCTGCCGATGAGCGCTGGCCGCGACGCGATCTTCGAGGCCGGTACTTCGGCCTACAAGAACTTCGTCTCCAGCCTGCTGTCGATCACCGACAATATCGGCCTCGACGGCGTCATCCCGCCGGCCGGCGTTATCAGACGCGACCCGGACGATCCGTATTTCGTCGTTGCCGCCGACAAGGGCACGGCGACCTTCTCCGATACCGCTAACGCGATCTCGGAGAAGCACGGCTTCTGGCTCGACGACGCCTTCGCCAGCGGCGGCTCGGCCGGCTATGACCACAAGAAGATGGGCATCACCGCCAAGGGCGCCTGGGAAGCGGTCAAGCGGCATTTCCGCGAGATCAACCGCGACATCCAGACCTCGTCCTTCACCGTCGTTGGGGTCGGCGACATGTCGGGCGACGTGTTCGGCAACGGCATGCTTTTGTCCCCGAAAACCCGGCTGATCGCGGCCTTCGACCATCGCGACATCTTCATCGATCCCGATCCCGACATGGCAGCCTCGATGGCCGAGCGCGAGCGCATGTTCGCGCTGCCGCGTTCGAGCTGGCAGGACTACGACAAGACGAAACTGTCGGAAGGCGGCATCATCGTCTCGCGCAACCAGAAATCGATCACCTTGCCGGCGGCGGCGGCGGCGGCGATCGGCCTGGCCAAGACCACCGCCACGCCGGTCGAGATCATGACCGCCATCCTCAAAGCGCCGGTCGATCTTCTGTGGTTCGGCGGCATCGGCACGTATCTCAGGGCATCGACCGAGACCAATGCCGAGGTCGGCGACCGCGCCAACGATGCCATTCGCATCACCGCGCTCGACGTCCGGGCGAAAGTGATCGGCGAGGGCGCCAATCTCGGCGTCACGCAGCGGGCGCGCATCGAGTTCGGCATGAATGGCGGCCGCTGCAACTCCGACGCCATCGACAATTCGGGCGGCGTCAACTGCTCCGACGTCGAGGTCAACATCAAGATCGCGCTGGCTTCCGCCATGCGCAAGGGGTCGTTGACACGCCCGGCACGCAACAAGCTGCTGGCCGAGATGACCGAGGAGGTCGGCTCGCTGGTGCTGTCCAACAACTACCAGCAGACGCTGGCGCTTTCGATCGCCCGCAAGCGCGGCCTCGCCGACATCGCGCATCAGAGCCGCTTCATGACGGCGCTGGAGGCGCGCGGCCTGCTCGACCGTGCCGTCGAGACGCTGCCGTCGCCGGCAGCGCTGGCCGAGCGCGAAGCGCGTGGCGAACCGCTGACCAGAGCCGAACTCGGCGTGCTGCTCGCCTATGCCAAGATTGTGCTGTTTTCCGACATCGTCGCCAGCGACGTGCCTGATGACGCGCATTTCGACCGCGACCTGATGGGCTATTTTCCCGACCAGATGGCGAAGAAATACGCCGCCGAGATCCATGGCCACAGGCTGCGCCGCGAGATCATCACACGGGTCGTCGCCAACGATCTGGTCAATCGCGGCGGCCCATCCTTCGTCAACCGGCTGCAGGAGGCCACCGGGCGCACCGCCGCCGACGTGGTGCGGACCTTCGCGGTGGTGCGTGACGGTTTTGCCTTGCCGGCGCTCTATCGCGAGATCGACGCGCTCGACAACCAGATCGACGGCCAGGTGCAGCTTGATCTCTATCAGATGGTCAGCCGGCTGATCTATGTGACCAGCGGCTGGTATCTGAAGAACGATGCCGGCACGGCACCCCTCAGCCAGCGCATTGCCGAGTTGCAGGAAGCCCGCAAGGCGCTGGAGCCCAAGCTCGTTTCGCTGCTGCCGGCCTTTTCACGCGAGCGCATCGAGGAGAAGCGGCATGGGCTGTTCAAGGCCGGCGCGCCGGAAAGCTTGGCCGGGCAGCTGGCACTGAGCGAGGTGGCGGAACTCATCCCCGACATCGCGCTGACGGCGCGCACCGCCGGCGCCGATATCGTCGCCGCGGCCAAGGCGTTCTTCGCCGTCAGCGATGCCTTCCGCATTCCGCGTGTCGAGGATGCCGCACGCTCGATCACGCCATCGGACTACTACGATCAGCTGGCGCTTTCGCGCGCCACCGACACGATCGATGCGGCACGGCGCGGCATCGCGGTGGCGGCGCTCACCGGCCAGGCCAAGACGGCCGATCCGGTGGCTGCCTGGCTGGACGCCGGCGGCGAGCGGGTGGCGCGCATCCGCGAGCGGCTGCAGGCGTTGACCGAGGGCGGCGACATCACCGTGTCGCGGCTGTCGGTGGCGTCGGGGCTGATGAGCGATCTGACGGGGATGTGACCGTCGATGATTGCCACACGCATTGTCGGGTGCGTGTGGCGCCTTTTCCAATGTTGTCGGCGCTTGGCGTTCAGCAAGCTCACCAGGAATGTTTGAGGGTGCCGACGATTTTCAGCCGGTCGCCGTAGAATTCGGTCCCGTAATAGCTGGTTGTCAGATACTTCCGGTCGAACAGGTTCGTTGCGTTCAAGGCCAACGTCACGTCCTTGGTCATCTTGTAGCTAATCGCCGCATCCACCAGTGCGTAGCCGCCAATCGAAATGGTGTTCGCGTCATCCCCGTAGGTTTGTCCGATATAGCGCACGCCGCCGCCGATGGTCAGGTCGCCACGCGGTCCTTCCTCGGGAAGCGTGTAGTCGACCCAGGCTGACGCCAGGTGGCGAGGAACGCGCTGCGGCCGATTGCCGGCATTCCCGCCAATGCCGTCTTCCAGGATCTCGGCATCCCAGTAGGAATAGGCAAGCGTCAGGTTCAGGTTTTCCGCGATGGCGGCCTTGCCCTCGAGTTCGATGCCGCGGACGCCAACCTTGCCGATCTGCTGCTGGACAACAGGCGTGACATAGGTCGGAACATTGGTTTGGGTAAGGTCGAAGACCGCGGCTGTGAACAGGCCGTCGAAGCCGTCGGGCTTGTACTTGATGCCTGCCTCATACTGTTTGCCCTCCTGAGGCTTCAACGAGCCCGAGACCGCATACCCGTTGGCGCTTGGCGACACGAGCGGCTGGAAGCTTTCCGAATAGTTGGCGTAGACCGCGAGGTTCGGCGTGAATTTGTAGGTCAGGCCGGCGCGCTTGGTGAAGGCCGATGCGGTGTCGTCGTCCTGCGTTCCCAGATCGAGATAGTCCGCCGTCGTATGGACACGGTCCCAGCGCCCGCCCAGGGTGACGATCCAGCGGTCGTCAAACGTCAATTGCTCCTGGGCATAGACACCGACCGCCTGCTGCTTGACCCGCCAGTTCACATAGGGACCGAGGTTGATGCAGGACAGACCGCAATAGGTCGGGTTGTCGATGTCGATGGGGCCGGCGGTGCCGAAGAGGATGTTTTCGCGGGTCTTGTCGTTGGCGTAGTCGACGCCGACAAGCGTCTTGCTGGCGACCCGGTCCCAGCCCGTATCGTATTGCAACTGATTGTCGAAGGCATAGCGGTTGGACAGGCCGCCGACGGAAAATGCCGTGCGGTCCGCCGTGGGGTCAAGCGACGCGCCGTAGACCTCGGCGTAGTCGAGGCTCAAATGCGTGTAGCGGGCATTGGAGCGGAAGGTGAGATTCTCGTTGAATTCATGTTCGAACTGGTAGCCGATATCGACCTGCTCGGTGTTGAAGCGGTTGAAATCCGGCTCGCCCAGGAAGGTGCCGATGTCGATATTGGCGCCGGCGGGGGTGCCGCGTGCGCCTGTGCCATCTCGCTTGTAATAGTCAGTCAGGATGGTGAGCGAGGTTCCTTCCTCGGGCTTGATGGTCAACGCGGGTGCGATGTAAAGCCGGTCGTCGTTGGAATAATCCCATCCTTGATCGCCATCCTTGGCCAGCCCGGTAAGCCGATAGGTCCACACGCCATCGGGGGCGATCGGCCCGCCAAAATCAACGCCAATCTCCTTGGTGCCGTCGCCATAGGACGTGTAAATCTCCCCCTGCTTCTGGTCCAGCGGCCGCTTGGTAATGGCGTTCACCAATCCGCCAGGGCCGTTGAGACCAAAAAGCGTCGATGTCGATCCCTTTAGGACCTCCACGCGCTGAAGTCCGTAAGGTTCGAGACGGCTGGCCGTGAACCAGGCTGGGATGCGCGCCGTCAAGCCGTCGCGATAGGTACCGAGCGATGTCTGGTCGAAACCGCGGATGCGAATATAGTCGTATCGGTCATCGTTGCCGAACTCGTCGGTGAGGACGCTGGATGTGTAGGCCACGGCCTGCTGGAGGCTTTCGACATGGCGCGCCTCCAGTTCCTTTTGGGTTACAACTGAAACCGAGGCGGGAACGTCGACGATCGGCGTATCGGTCTTGGTGGCGGTCGCCGTATCCTTGGCGACGATCGTTTGATCGGGCCCGCCAACGCGGTCCGACTTGCCGGTGACGACGATCGTTTCCAGTTGAGTTGCATCGTCCGGCGAAACGTCCTGGGCCCGGCCGGTCCCCACCATTCCAAAAGATGCCGCTATCAAGGCACTGCTCGCAATCAATCGCCTTGCCTGAATGCGCAACAATGCCTGTCGACCAATCGTCATCTCTTATTCCCTGTCAGACCAATTTCGAGCAGTTCGGCCGGTCACCGTTCCGGCCCTGCGCGAGCGCAATTAGTCAAAGCGGACAAAAAGAGTCAACTTAATAATCAAGAGATCCACGCCGGCGACAATCGTTGCGAAGCAGGGGGTGGAGGACGGCGCCGGACCTGCGGTCCGACTTCCCACGAGAAAAATACGGGCTTGGTTCGCGTAGCGGACGAAAGCCGGTTGCATGGCTTTCGAACAGTGAACGCCCGGCAGCGTCAAGGGTACGGCACCGAGCTTCGTTCATTGCATGAGGGCATGAAACATGCAGACATGGCGCCCGACACGGAACGGGTGCCGAGGGATCATGATGACGGTAGAGACAGTGCAGCGTGCGTCCGGGCGCGGCATCTGGGGATGGATGCTGTTCGACTGGGCGGCGCAGCCGTTCTTCACGGTCGTGACGACCTTCATCTTCGGACCTTACTTCGTCTCGCGCATGGCGAGCGATCCGGAGACCGGCCAGGCGGCCTGGGGCTACGGCATTGCCGCGGCCGGTCTTGTCATCGCCGTGCTGTCGCCCATCCTCGGCTCGATTGCCGACCAGACCGGCCCGCGCAAGCCCTGGATCGCATTCTTTGCCGCGGTCAAGGTCACCTGCCTTTGCATGCTTTGGTTCGCGGCCCCCGGTTCGAACCTTTTCCTGGTCGTGCTGTTCTTTTCGCTGGCGTCGGTCGCGGCCGAGTTTTCGACCGTGTTCAACGATTCGATGATGCCGCGCCTGGTGCCGAAGAGCGAGATCGGCCGAATCTCCAACATGGCCTGGGGCCTTGGTTATCTCGGCGGCATGATCGCGCTGATCTTCGTCGTCGCTTGCTTGGCCGGTTCGCCGGAGACCGGCAAGACGATCATCGGCACCGACCCGCTCTTTGGGCTCGACCCGAAGCTCGGCGAGGACGCGCGCGCAACCGGGCCTTTGTCAGCCGGCTGGTACTTCCTGTTCATCCTGCCGATGTTCTTTTTCACCCCCGATGCCATCAAGGGCCTGCCGATCGGCCCTGCGGTGCGAGAGGGGTTGGCGGAGCTGAAAGTGACGTTGGGCGAGGTGCGCAAGCGCAGCGGCATCTTCCGCTTCCTTGTCGCCCGCATGATCTATCAGGACGGTGTCAATGCGGTGCTGGCGCTGGGGGGCACTTTCGCAGCAGCGATGTTCCACTGGTCGATCACCGAAATCGGTATTTTCGGCATCATTCTCAACGTCGTCGCCATCTTCGGCTGCCTGGTTGCGGCCCGTCTCGACACGGCGCTTGGCTCAAAAACCATCGTCATGATCTCGCTGGTCCTGCTCAGCATCGCCACGATCGGCATCGTCTCGACCGGACCGGGCTATACTTTGTTCGGCCTCTGGATGATGCCTGGACCGGACAGTGGCGGCCTGTTCGGCACCGCAGCGGAAAAGGCCTACATCTTCTTCGGCCTGTTGATCGGTGTGGCTTTCGGGCCGGTGCAGGCGTCGTCGCGATCCTACATGGCGCGCAGCGTCACGGCGGCAGAATCCGGCCGCTATTTTGGCATTTATGCGCTGGCCGGACGGGCGACCAGTTTCCTGGCGCCGTTCATGGTCGCGTCCGTCACCTTGGCCAGCGGCTCGGCACGGCTCGGCATGGCGGTGATCGTGCTGTTCCTCGGGATCGGCATGGCGATCCTGGTCAAGACGCCCTATCCAGCGGACCGGCCGGCGGATTGAGTTCTTTCTTCCTTCTCCCCCTGTGGGGTGAGCGGCCGGTTCGCGAAGCGAATTCATCGTGCCAGTGGCACGATGAAAGGCTGGCGAACGCCGGGACGCTGCGGAGCAGCGGGGACCCGGCAGGGCGGATCGTCCACCGCCCGGCCCTTCGCGGGCTCAGGGCGTTCGAAGCTCGAAAAGCCAGGCAATTGGCTTTTCGTTCGCTGCGCGAACCGCTTCTCACCCCGCAAGGAGAGAAGGAAGAAGTGCGTCAATGCCTGAAATGCCGGACGCCCGTAAACACCATGGCGATGCCGTGCTCGTCGGCAGCGGCGATGACGTCCCTGTCGTTCATCGAGCCACCCGGCTGGATAACGGCAGTGGCGCCGGCGGCGATCGCCGACAGCAATCCGTCGGCGAAGGGGAAGAAGGCGTCGGAGGCGACGACCGAGCCCTTGGTCAGCGGTTCGGCAAGGCCGGCGGCCTCGGCGGCGTCGAGTGCCTTGCGGGCAGCGATGCGTGAGGAGTCGACCCGGCTCATCTGGCCGGCGCCGATGCCGACGGTGGCGCCGTCCCTGACGTAGACGATGGCGTTGGACTTGACGTGCTTGGCGATGCGGAAGGCGAATTTCAGGTCGGCCATTTCGACCGGCGTCGGCGCCCTCTTGGTCACCACTTTCAGTTCGAGGTCGTCGACGACAGCGTTGTCCCGGCCCTGGATGAGCAGACCGCCGGCGACGGATTTGACCGTCGTGCCCGGCGTGCGCGGATCCGGCAGCCCACCGGTGACCAGCAGGCGCAAATTCTTCTTCGCCGCGACGATGGCCGCTGCCTCGTCAGTGGCGCCGGGCGCTATGATGACTTCGGTGAAGGTTTTTACGATCTCTTCCGCCGCCTCGGCGTCGAGGGTGCGGTTGACCGCGACGATGCCGCCGAAGGCCGAAACCGGGTCGCAGGCGAGCGCCTTGGCGTAGGCGGCTTTCAGCGAGGTGCCTTCGGCAACGCCGCACGGGTTGGCGTGCTTGATGATGGCGACGGCGGCGGAACGCGCCGGATCGAACTCGCCGACCAGCTCGAAGGCGGCGTCGGTGTCGTTGATGTTGTTGTAGGACAGCTGCTTGCCCTGCAACTGACGCGCCGTGGCGACGCCCGGCCGCTTGTCGCCATTGATATAGAAGCCGGCGCTCTGATGCGGGTTCTCGCCATAGCGCATCACCTCGACCAGCCTGCCGCCAAAGGCACGCCACGTCGGGTGTTCGATCTCGAGCGCTTCGGCGAACCAGCCGGAGATCGCCGCGTCATAGCTGGCGGTGCGGGCGAAGGCCTTGGCGGCCAGCTTCTTGCGGAAATCCAGCGACAGCGAGCCGATGTTCATCTCCAGCGCGTTCAGCACCGAGGCATAGTCGCCGGGATCGGTGACGATGGCGACATAGGCGTGGTTCTTGGCCGAGGCGCGGATCATGGCCGGGCCGCCAATGTCGATGTTCTCGACGATCGATGCGTAGTCGGCGCCGGAGCGGCGGACCTCCTCGAACGGATAGAGATTGGAGACGACGAGATCGATCGGCTCGATGCCGTATTTGCGCATTGCCGCTGAATGCTCCGGATCGTCGCGCACGCCAAGCAGCGCGCCATGCACGCCGGGATGCAAGGTCTTGACGCGGCCATCCATGATCTCGGGAAAGCCGGTGAGCTCGGAGACGTCGCGCACCGGAAGGCCCGCGTCAGCGATCGCCTTTGCCGTGCCGCCGGTCGAGACCAGCTCGACGCCTGCGGCTGCCAGCGCCTTGGCGAAATCGATGAGGCCAGTTTTGTCGAAAACGGAGAGCAGGGCGCGACGCACGGGAACCAGGTCTGGTGCGGGAATGTTCTTGGCGGCGACGGCCATGGGCTGGCGGCCTTTCACGACTGGTGTGGTGGATGCCCGGCCCGTAGCACATGCCGCCCGGAAATCAAACCAGCGGTCAGGTGGGTCAGTTGTTTTCCGGGTAGCCGGCGATGCTGGTGCGGGTCAGCTGCCAGTGGACTTCGGCGATTTCCGAGGCCTTGAAGGCAAGCACGATCTGGCGGCTGCGGCGCGGGCCGCCAAGACCGGCGAAATAGATCGATTCCTCGACCTCCGGCACCACTTCGGCCGATGTGAACACCCAGGTGTCGGCCTGATCGGCAGCCAGCACCAGGCGGTCATGCTCGTCCTGCAAAAGGTTGACATCGGGATGAACGTGGAAGCGGACGGTGACGAAGTCGCGGCCATTGTTGCGGATCGCGGCACTGCCGGGGCGCTGGAAGCGGTCCCGGCCGGCCAGCACATTGCCGTTCGACGACAGCTTCAGCTCGCGCTCATGCAGGAAACCAAAGCGCGCGACATAGCCGTCATGGCGGGCGATGAAACCCTGAACGCCTTTCTGATCGGTGCGCTTGCACTGCACATGCTGCGGGCCGCCGATCAACGGCGAACCGAGCAGGTCGTTGACGCGCAACGAGTGGCTGAAGCGCGCCGACGAGGTGTCGTTGATGGTGGCGGTCGAGTGCGCGGCGGTGGCGCGCGCCAGCGGCCGGAATTCAGCCGCGCCGTAGGTGTCGATGCCGGCATTGACGATGTAGTGCTGGCGCCCGGACGACAGTTCGAAGGCAAGGCAGCTGGCATGTGCGGCATTGGACACGTCGACCGGCGGCGGCGGGCCGGTGTCGGCGATGACCGTGGTGCCGCCCATAGACAGGCGCTCATAGCCGGAATGCGGCGCATGCAGCAGCGGCGCGCCAGCGGTGTCGTCGTGGCGCAGGATGGTGGCGATGCGGTCGTGGATGGTGGCGCCCATGCCGTTGAAGCGGGCGAGGCTGCCATCCTGATGGCGGAAGAAGCGCAGCGCCGGCAGCATGCGGTCGATGGCGCCGATCAGCGCCTGCGGCGGCGTTTCCGCCTGGTTGGCATAGGTCTGGCGCAGTGGCAGAAGGTCGGCGAGGATTTCCAGGACGACCATCGGATTGCGCGAAATGTGCCCGCCATCGGCGAGGATCTGGCGGTCGAGTTCCTCGGCAAGGTTGCGGGTCGCGCCACGCAGCGCCGATGCCGGCGCCGGCAGGGACAAGGCAGCGAAGGCGAGCGCGATGCGGGCCCGCAGCCTGTCCTTGCCGTCGGGCATTTCGCGCGCCATCGACCTGAGATAGCGGATCTGCATGGCAACCGACTTCAGGAAGGCGCGGTAGAAAGGGAACTCGGCGCCCTGCAATACGACCGAGGAGTGCTGCAACCAGGCGATGATGCGCTTGGCCGTCGTGCCGGGCTCCCAGGCGATGCCGGAAATATGGCTGCCATGCATGGTGATCCAATCGGAGACCAGGGCGCGGGCGTTGGCAGCGGCAAGCTCCGTGCCGGCGGCGCGCATATGGCGCAGCCAGCGAAAGCCGTGCAGCGTCTTCTGCCAGCCGTGATTGGGCACGTTGATCTGGAAAGGCGACTTGCCGCCGGTCTCGACCAGATGCCCCGACAGGGGATAGCGGCCGTAATAGATCTCGAGTGCGATCTGCGGGTCGGCGAGGCGCAGGTCCGGCGGTGCGATCAGCACACGTTCCGGCGTGCGGCCGGAATAGCGCCAGCGATAGACAGGCCCGGCGCGCAGGCGCCGGCGCGTTTTGCGCCAGAACTCCTTCGCGACAAGTGTCCACAGACGCGTCGTGCTGCTGGCAGCCAGTGCCAAAACCCCTCCTGATCGTCCTCTACCCCGGCGCCGAGTCTACATGATTGCACGATTCGTGCGAAGGCGAATTCCACGAGCCCGGGCCGGTTCACCTGCTTCTGCCGCCGGTCCTGCCTAAAAAAGGCAGCAAATCCGGCAGTTCAAGCCCTAGCCGGCTCGCCGCATGCGAGCGGCGAAGAAGCCGTCGAGGCCTGAGCGTTCCGGCGCGCCGAGGTCCAGGTCGGCGGGCGTGGTGCGCAGCGTGCCTTGCGGCGTCAGGAATGGATCGATGCCGGCGATCTCGCCTTGCAGCAGCGGATCATTGGTGATTGCAGGCGTGCCGGCGAGAAAGGCGCGACAGAGATCCTCGCCTTCGAGCGGATCGAGCGAACAGTTGGAAAAGACGATCCTGCCGCCGGGCTTCACCAGCGTCACAGTGCGGGCGAGCAGCCTGCGCTGCAGGTCGGCCAGTTTTTCGACATCGGCAGAAGTCTTGGTCCATGGCACGTCGGGGTGCCGCCGCACCGTGCCGGTCGACGAGCAGGGCGCGTCGAGGAGAATGGCGTCGAACAATTCCTTCGGCTCGAATTTGAGCAGGTCGGCCTGGACGATCTCGGCGGACAGGCCGAGGCGCTCGAGATTCTGCGTCAGCCGCGCAAGCCGGTTTTTTGACGTGTCGACGGCGGTGACCTTCGCGCCGGCAACGATCAGCTGCGCGGTCTTGCCGCCGGGCGCGGCGCAGAGATCGGCAACCCGCAATCCCGTGACATCGCCGAACAGTCGGGCGGGCAGGCTGGCCGCGGCGTCCTGGACCCACCAGGCGCCCTCGGCAAAGCCAGGCAATTCGGTGACAGGACCGACAAGATTCTCGACCCGCACCGTGCCGGTCGGCAGGACGATGCCGCCGAGTTTTTCGGCCCAGAGTCCGGGATCGGCCTTGACCGAGAAGTCGACCGGCGCCTCAATGCGATGCGCTTCGAGGATCTGTCTGGCCTTTTCGTTGCCGTAGGTAGTCTTCAGCCTGTCGGAAAACCATTTGGGCGCCTCGTCGGTGGCGGCAAGGGCGGCAGGCAATTCCGTTTCCTTGGCCCGTGCCAGTGTGCGCAGCACGCCATTGACGAGGCCGGAGAACCGCACCGTGCGCGGATCGGACTTGGCATGGGTCACCGCAATGTCGACGGCGGCGCTGTCGGGAATATCGAGGAACAGGATCTGTGCGGCCGCCACATGCAATATGTGCGACAGCGCCGTGGCATTGGGCGGCAGCGGCTTTTCCAGGCGCCGCGCCAAGAGCCCCGATATGGTCATGCGATAGCGCAGCGCGGTGACCAGAATGGCGCGGACAAGGCCGCGATCGCGCAAATCGAGCACCTTGTATTGCGGGTGGCCGTTCTCGTGATCGGTCAGCCCGTCAAGCGGTGTCCTGGCATCGATGACGGCGGCCAGCAGGCGGGCCGCTGCCTTGCGCGCGGCGAGACCGGCGACGAAGTCGCCGCCGTCCCTGTGTTCCTGATCACCTGAAACCGTGCGTCGAGGTCCTCTGTCCGCCACGCTCACGACCACCGGCCCCTGGGCCCGGTCGGATTGCGACCCCATGGGTTGGATTTGGGCTTGGCGGGCTCCGCCGGCTGCTCGGGCCGTGCTGTCTGATCCCACGGGCCGGATGGCCGCAGTTCGTCCGCCTGGCGTGGCGTTGGGGCCTGGCGCGGTGCAGCCCGGGTTTCGCTGCCGGCCATGTCGCGCGCCATCGCCTGCAAGGCTGCAATGCGGTTCTCAGTGGCGGGGTGGGTGGAGAACAGGCTGTCCATGCGCTCGCCGTGAAGGGGATTGATGATGAAGAGATGCGCGGTCGCGGGATTGCGCTCGGCATCGGGGTTGCGGATGCGTTCGGCGCCGCGGGCGATCTTGTCAAGCGCCGATGCCAGCCAGAGCGGGTGTCCACAGATTTCGGCGCCACGTCGGTCGGCCTCGTATTCGCGGGTGCGGCTGACCGCCATCTGCACGACCATCGCGGCAAAGGGCGCTACGACCATCGCCGCCAGCACGCCGACAAAGCCGAACGGATTGTTGTCGCGATTGCCACTGAAAAAGAAGGCGAAATTGCCGAGCATCGAAATGGCACCGGCAAAGGTGGCGACGATCGTCATGGTCAGCGTGTCGCGGTGCTGCACATGGGCGAGTTCGTGCGCCATGACGGCTGCGACCTCTTCAGGCGTCAGTGCCTGCAACAGGCCGGTGGAGGCAGCGACGGCCGCGTTCTGCGGGTTGCGGCCGGTGGCGAAGGCGTTCGGCTGCGGATTGTCGATCAGGTAGGTCTTCGGCATGGGCAGGCCGGCCTGTTTGGCGAGCGATTGAACGATGGCGTAATATTCGGGCGCGTTCTTCTCGTCGACCTCGACGGCACGGTTCATCGACAGCACCATCTTGTCGGCATTCCAGTAGCTGAACAGATTGGTGCCGGCGGCGATCAGCAGCGCGATCATCATGCCGCCGGTTCCGCCGATCAAAAAGCCGACGCCCATGAACAGCGCGGTCATCGCGGCAAGAAGCATGGCGGTGCGAAGTGTGTTCATCGTCTGCTCCTGTCCAGGTGATAGCGAAAAGGGGTCGATCCGCTTGGTCTCATCGCTATATGATGGGAAACACCAGTTCCCGTTTCAATCCGCTGGAAATATCGCATGAACGACGAAGCCAGTAAAACCGATGCCGAGCTTGCCCATGATGTCGAGCCAAAGGCGCTGACGCCGGAAGCCAGACGTGCGCTCGCGGAAGCCGAAGCAAGGCGTGCAAAGTACCTGGAAAAGGAAGCCTCGGCGCCGAAGGAAATCGGCGGCCGCGGCGGCAAGGAGCCCGGCCGCTACGGCGACTGGGAGGTAAAGGGCCTGACCAGCGATTTCTAGACGCCGCCTAGGCGGCGTTGCGCTGCGGCTCGAGCGCGATCCAGCCACGCTCGTCGACGGTGATGCCCACCATGCCGTAGCCCGCGATCGCGGCGTGTTGCGTTGGCAAGGGGTGCTTGTGCGTGGCGCTGATGACCATGACCGCCGCGCCCGCCGCTTCGGCTGCCGCTATGCCGGCCGGGGCATCCTCGAACACGAGGCAGTCGCGCGCGTCGAAGCCGAGCCGTTCCGCGCCAAGCCGGAAGCAATCGGGCGCCGGCTTGCCGCGGGAGACATCTTCCGCTGCGACGATGACGGCCGGGACGGGGATGCCCGCGGCCTTCATGCGCAACAGCGCCAGCTCACGTGGGGCGGAGGTTACGATCGCCCAGCGTTCGGGCGGCAGCGAATCGAGAAATGCCACGGCGCCGGCGATCTGGATAATGCCTTCGAGATCGGCCGCCTCGGCCTTCAGCAGCAGATCAGCCTCGTGTGCCGGGTCGACGCCCGGCAGCGCCAGGCCGGTGATGGTCTCGATCGCGCGTACGCCATGGATCGTCGGCAGGAAGGCAGCGACGTCGAGGCCCTGGCGGCGTGCCCAATCGCTCCACACCCGTTCCGCCGAGGCGATGGAATTGATGAGCGTGCCGTCCATGTCGAAGAGGAAGGCCGCGAATTTTCTGCTTGAATACATGATTTTCCTCGAGTCCGGGGAGCGCTGGTGGGGTTGCCGAATCTAACGTCTCGACCGCGGCAGGGGAAGACACGGGGTGGGCTTTTCGATCGGCCCAGGGAACCACGGTATCCTCCGGGCGTTTGGAAAGGACTGCTTCTCACGAGATCGAAGGGGGGGACCAACGATGCTGATCCGGCTCGGCTATGAAATCGCCATCGAATGCGTAGCCGCCACGCCGGTGATTTCAGTGCTCGAGATCCATCGGGACAGGCAGGCTGATATCAAGCGGCAGACGCGGGTGCTGACCTCGCCCGCGGTGCCGACAAGGCTGTACCACGATCTGCATGGCAATGCCTGCCGGCGCTTCACAGCGCCCGCCGGTGGTTTTCGCATCCAGTACGACGCGGTCGTCGAGGACAGCGGCGAGACGGACGAGGTAAACACGCTGGCCAGGGAAGTGCCGGTGGCGGACCTGCCGGACGAAGTTCTCGGTTATCTCCTGGGCAGCCGCTATTGCGAGACGGATCATCTGAGCAGCCTGGCCTGGCAGCTCTTCGGCGACATTCCGTCCGGCTGGGCGCGCGTGCACGCGATCGTCGACTATGTCCACAACCGGCTGTCGTTCGGCTATGGCTATGCGCGCTCGACCCGCACGGCGGCTCAGGCGCATGAGGAACGCGTCGGGGTCTGCCGCGACTTCGCTCATCTGGCGATCACGCTTTGCCGCTGCATGAATATTCCGGCACGCTATGTGAACGGCTATCTCGGTGATATCGGCGTGCCAGCCGATCCGGCACCGATGGACTTTTCGGCGTGGCTGGAAGTGTTCCTCGACGGCAAATGGTACACGTTCGATCCTCGCCACAACACGCCAAGAATCGGCCGCATCGTCATCGCCCGCGGCCGCGACGCCACCGACGTGCCGCTGCTGCATAGTTTCGGCGCCCACCGGCTCAGCCTGTTCAAGGTATGGACCTATGAACAGGAAGGCAATCTGTTCAACCCGCCCTACCACGGTATCGACAGGACCGTCGGCGCACAGATGCTGGCCTAAAGGTATGTCGATTCAGGTGAGGCCGGTCTGCAAATGACGGCTTTCTGAGCTTCCGGTGCTCACGGACCAAATGTCCGCTCCGCTCCGGTTCTCGAAAGCCATCATTTTCGACCTGGCCTTACCTGAATCTCAACACCCCCTTGAGGCGCGGCCAAAAGCGGCCCTGGTTTTCAAACGTGATGGCGCTTTGGTCTTTCGACGGCCGGAGGCGTTGGATCCGATCATTTCGCGCCTTGCAGTCTCGGGACAACTGGCCCGCTTCGGCACACGGACCCTGTCCCGCAACAGGACGTCATCGGGATTCCGTGATTGCTTCGTCTTGAGCATGGTAACCGGCTCGTAAACGCAGCCGCGGCCGCGCTTTTCTGTTTACCAGTCATTCACCTTTGCGGAGCTTGAAGCCGAACAAAAACAATGATTTGGCGGCAAGCGGCCGGCCTTCTGCCAGCCAGCGGCGTCATCCGGCGGGAATCCTGCATTGCCCTGTCCGCGGCGACGAGGCCGAGGCAAATTGAGGCTGTAGGATGCGGAATTACGGGGGTCTTGTTCACGCGGTCGGCGGGTTCGCCAGGGATCGCGGTGGAAATTTCGCAATCCTGTTCGGCCTCAGCGCCTCGGTCTTGGCGCTGGCTGTTGGCTTCTCGGTCAACGTATCGCAGCTCTACAATGCCAGATCGAGCCTCCAAGGCGTCGTCGACGCCGCGGTCACATCGACGGCACGCGACCTAACGACCGGCGCCATCAAGGAAGCCGATGCCAACAAATCGGTGCAGGCCTTTCTCGACGCCAACAGCCAGGCAGGCATTCTGCAGGCCGACCAGATCGTACTCGACAGGCTGATCGTCAACAGGACCGCCAAGACGGTCCAGGCTGACGCCCATGTCGATGTCGGGCTGTATTTCCCGATTTTTGGCACGGGCGACATGAAACGCGTCGCCGCCTCCACGACGGCGCTCTATTCGGACAAGACCGTCGAAGTGGCGATGATGCTCGACATAACGGGGTCGATGGCCAAGCGCGGCAAGGTCGACAAAATCGGCGATCTGAAAACAGCTGCAAAAAACGCCGTCCAGACGATGCTGCAGAAACAGGATCCGCAGAACCCCCGCATCCGCGTCGCGATTGTGCCTTATGCATCTGGCGTCAACGCCGGCAAGCTGGCGGAAAACATCTATGCCGAGAAGCAAGACAGCACTGAGCTCCCACCCATCGCCGGCAGTCCGCTTCTCGTCGCCAAGACAGGCAAAAATCTGCTGCCGTCGTTCAGCGACTACATCTCCATTGTCGGCGCGGCGATGCCACGCCCCGACAATTGCGCCACCGAGCGCAAGGACAAGAACGGCAACGCGGATATGAGCGCCGACGGCCCGGATACTGTCCGCACCGACGGGAACGGCAAGAAATACTATGCCCTGGTCAACCGGGACGATCATCTCGGTGACGGGGACATGAACAGGTGTCCTGATGCGAAAGTGATCCCGCTGACCGCCGATTCCGATGCCTTGCTTGGATCGATCGAGGACTTCCGGGCCAATGGGTTTACGGCCGGCGCGATCGCCATTCAGTGGACCTATTATATGCTGTCGCCGCAATGGCGCACTGCGATCAGGAATGCCGGTCTTGGCAAGGGTGCCTCGGATGCCGATCCGAAGAAGATCGCCAAGGTCGCGATCCTGATGACCGATGGCCAGTTCAATACCGCCTTCGCCGGTGCTGGGGACAGCTACAACAGGCAGGGCAATCTTGCGCGCGGCAACGCGGAAACGCTGTGCGACAACATGAAAAACGACGGCATCGAGATTTTCACCATCGGCTTCGATCTGGACGACAAGGATATGTCGACAACCGAGCGGGACCAGGCAAAGGCGGTGCTGAAGGATTGTTCGTCGAAGGATACCTCCGGCGCCAAGAGGCATTTCTTCGACGTGTCCACCGGAGCCGAATTGGACGACGCCTTTCAGGAAATCATTCGCAACACCGAAAAGGTCGCATTGACCCAGTAGTCTAGTCCGCAAACGGAAAAGGCCGCCGCTTCTTTCGAAGCTGGCGGCCTTCCGTGTTTCCGTCCGTGGCGCGGCCCATGGCGATGACCTATCAGGTCAGCCGCCGCGCATTTCGCGCCTTAACGGGAAGACTGCTTCCCGAAAGTGCAATCCGCTGAGGCCACGTTCTGGAAAACGAAATCACTCGACATCGGATCACCTCCTTTCGATTTGTTGAACACATACTCATGATGGGGTGCATTGCAGCAAAAGACAAGGTGCAGGTCTGAAATTAACCAACGGGCGGGCCTGGTGCGGGCCGGCTTGCGATTGCCAGGCCGACCGGGCAAACTTCTGCCCCTGAGCCAGCATTCGGAGGAATCGCATGGAGGCAGCCGAAAAGGCCGCTCGCATCGTTCGAACGGTGATCGAGACATTGAAGCCGGGTTTTGCGGTCAGGCTGTGGACCGGGGAGCGGATCGGCCCCGCCACTGGTCCGGTGCTCACCATCAACGACCAGGACATCGTCTGGCAGATCGTGAAGCGACCGTCCCTGTCGACGCTGATCGAGATGTGGATTTCCAAAACGATCGACATCGAAGACGGGACGATCTTCGATTTTTATGCCCTGCCGTCGCAAGGCAAGCTCAGAACCAAGCTCAAGTCGCTGCCGAAAATGGCGATCCTGCGCGACCTGCCTTCCGTGCTTTTGGCACGCAAGCAGATGAGCGCGCGGACCGATCTGTCGGGGCGCAATCCCTATGTCAGCGGTTCGAGCCAGGAGGCGATCCAGCATCACTACGATATCTCGAACGCCTTCTATCGGCTCTTTCTCGACGAGCGCATGGTCTATAGCTGCGGCTATTTCAAGGATTTCGCCAATGGCATCGACGAGGCGCAGGTCGACAAGCTCGACCACATCTGCCGCAAGCTCCGGCTGAAACCGGGCGAACGACTGCTCGACATCGGTTGCGGCTGGGGCGCCATGCTGATCCATGCGGCAAAGAACTACGGCGTCGTCGGCCACGGTGTGTCGCTGTCGCAGGCGCAGACCGAGCTGGCCCGCGAACGCATTCGCGCCGAGGGGCTGGAGGACCGCATCACCATCGAGATCAAATCCTATGCCGAACTCACCGGCAGCTTCGACAAGATCTCGTCGATCGGCATGTTCGAACATCTCGGGCTCGCCAACCATGCGACTTATTTCAAGACCATTCATCGCCTGCTGAAGCCGGGCGGCATCTATCTGCACCACGCCATCACCCGACGCAGCAAGGGCGACATCAAGAAGACCTTGCGCAAGGGGCCGGAGTTCAAGGCGCTGCTCAAATATATCTTTCCCGGCGGCGAACTCGACACCATCGGCATGACAACAGGCAATCTCGAGGCGCATGGTTTTCTCGTCTACGATGTCGAGAACCTGCGCGAGCACTATGCCCGCACCTGCAGGCTGTGGGTCGAGCGGCTGCAGGCCCGCTTCGATGAGGCAATCGCCGAGGTGGGCGAGGCCAGGGCGCGGCTATGGCTGCTTTACCTGACGGGCTGTTCAATCACCTTCGAGCGCGCATCGGCACAGATTTTCCAGACCGTCGTGACCAAGCGCGCGCGCGGTCCAAGCGGCCTGCCGCCGACACGGGCGAATCTGTATCGATAGCTTACAGGAAGCGCATCGCGTCGCCGACTTCGACGCGCGCCGGCCTGTCGACCGTGCAATAGACGCCGAGGTTATGGGCGTTGTGACGGACCAGGTTGCGCAGGATCGCCGGATCATGGTCGAAGCCATCCTGGGCGACAATGGTGAAACCGCAGCGGCGGCAGGGTTCCGAGATGGTCAGCAGGAGATCGCCGACGGCAAGCTTGCGGCCGATCCATTCCGTTTCGGGAAACGAGCCTTCGATCGCCGCCATGTCGACAACGATGTTGGGGCGGAAGCGGCGCGGGTCGGCGACCCCTTCCGGGTGCAATGCTTTCAGGCGTGCCAGCGAAGCCGTGGTCAATAGATGAATCGGCGCCTTGCGGTAGCGCTCCGCGGTCAGCGGGCCGGCATAGTCAGGCCCGGTATTCTCGCGGCGAAACGGACGGAGCGAGGCCTCGAAGCCGAGATAGGCCGACACCGCGCGGTCGCTCTCGATGCTTGGCGCGGCCAGCCAGTCGCCCTCGGGAACGGCAATCTCGAGTTCCAGGGTCGGCGACAGCCGGGTGCGGATGCGCGGCACCTTGTGCCATTTCGCGTCGCGGTCCGGTCGTGCGATCTCGTTGTCGGACACGTCGACAAGGCCGAACAGGCGGTCGCCGTCGATGCTCTCGACGTCGACCGAGATTGTTTTCAGGCGCTCGCCGGCAAGCGAACTCGCCGGATAGCGCCAGAGTTCGCTGACAGTGCCCAGCGCGGCCTGCATCAGCTCTTCTTGTTCTGCCGGTTGGCGACCAGATCATCGACGACGGCCGGGTCGGCCAGCGTCGAGGTGTCACCCAGGGCAGAAAAATCGTCCTCGGCGATCTTGCGCAGGATGCGACGCATGATCTTGCCGGAACGCGTCTTCGGCAGGCCCGGCGCGAACTGGATCTTGTCGGGCGAAGCAATGGCGCCGATCTCCTTGCGGACATGGGCAACAAGCTCCTTGCGCAGCTCTTCGGTCGGTTCGGCACCCTTCATCAAGGTGACGTAGCTGTAGATGCCCTGGCCCTTGATGTCGTGGGGATAGCCCACGACTGCGGCCTCGGAAACCTTCTCATGGCTGACCAGCGCCGATTCGACTTCGGCCGTGCCCATGCGGTGGCCGGAGACGTTGATGACGTCGTCGACGCGGCCGGTGATCCAGTAATAGCCGTCGGCGTCGCGGCGGCAGCCGTCACCGGTGAAGTACTTGCCCTTGTAGGTCGAAAAATAGGTCTGCACGAAGCGGTCGTGATCGCCATAGACGGTGCGCATCTGGCCCGGCCAGGAATCTGTGATGCACAGATTGCCGTCGGCCGCACCTTCCAGCACCTTGCCCTCGCCGTCGACCAGCTGCGGCTTGATGCCGAAGAAAGGCCGCGTCGCCGAACCCGCCTTGAGGTCGGTCGCACCTGGCAGCGGCGTGATCAGGATGCCGCCGGTCTCGGTCTGCCACCAGGTGTCGACGATCGGCACCTTGCCGTTGCCGACGACGTTGAAATACCACTCCCAGGCTTCCGGGTTGATCGGCTCGCCGACCGAACCCAGCACGCGCAGCGACTTGCGCGACGTCTTCTTCACGTGCGCATCGCCGGCGCCCATCAGCGCGCGCAACGCCGTGGGCGCGGTGTAGAAGATATTGACCTTGTGCTTGTCGATGACTTCCCAGAAGCGCGACTGCGACGGATAGTTCGGCACGCCTTCGAACATCAGCGTGGTGGCGCCGTTGGCGAGCGGGCCGTAGACGATGTAGCTGTGGCCGGTTACCCAGCCGACATCGGCGGTGCACCAGTAGATGTCGCCGTCATGGTAGTCGAAGACATATTGGTGGGTCATCGAGACGTAGACGAGATAGCCGGCGGTGGTGTGCAGCACGCCCTTCGGCTTGCCGGTCGAACCCGAGGTGTAGAGAATGAACAGCGGGTCCTCGGCCTTCATCTTCTCGGGCTTGCATTCGGCTTTCACCGTCGCGATCTCGTCGTGATACCAGACGTCGCGGCCTGAAACCCAGCCGGTCTTGCCGCCGGTGCGTCGCACGACCACCACCTTTTCGACTTTCGTTCCGGCTTTCGCGGCGATCTCGATCGCCCTGTCGGTGTTTTCCTTCAAAGGGATCGGCTTGCCGCCGCGCGGGCCTTCGTCAGCCGTGATAACGAAGGTCGACTTGCAGTCGTCGATGCGGCCGGCCAGCGCATCCGGCGAGAAACCGCCGAAGACGATCGAATGGACGGCGCCGATGCGCGTGCAGGCCAGCATCGCATAGGCGGCTTCCGGGATCATCGGCATGTAGATGGTAACTCGATCGCCTTTCTTGACGCCGTGTTTCTTCATCACATTGGCGAGCCGGCAGACATGCTCGTAGAGCTCGTTATAGGTGACCTTCTTGTCGTCGTAGGGATTGTCGCCTTCCCAGATGATGGCGGTCTGGTTGCCGCGCTTCTTCAGATGCCGGTCGATGCAGTTGTAGGAAACGTTGGTCAGTCCGTCCTCGAACCATTTGATCGAGACCTTGCCGTCGAAGGAGGTGTTCTTGACCTTGCTGAACGGCTTGAACCAGTCGATGCGCTTGCCGTGCTTGCCCCAGAATTTGTCCGGGTTCTTGACGCTGTCGGCATACCATTTCAGGTAGGTGTCATTGTCGATCAGCGCGTTTTTCTTCCACGCCGGCTGGACGCGATGGACATGAACCTCGGACATTCCTGACTTTCCTCCCGAACCAATCGCCGGCTTGAAATGCCGGCGGGATCGCGGCGACACGGCCGCGAATTCGGCGGCATTATTACCAGTTCCGCCGTTACGGCAACATTAGACGTTGGATTCGCGCGGCGGGATGCCGCAGGGGGCTTCTCCAGGGCTGTCAGCACTCGAAGAGGTGCGCTGCTAACTGCATGTTTTCGCATGCTAAAGCCGGTTCAGATGAAGAAAAAATCAATAGACGGTTAATCAGCGGCGCGCACAATCAGCCGTGGGAGGACAGGCGAATCAACCTGGGGACCGTCATGCGCGACCATGCCGAAATGGACCTGATGCTCAAAGGCTATGGCTTGACCACTGCCAAGATTCTTTATCACTTTCCCGATCACCCGCATCTGCTGCAGAGCTTCATCTGGCAGGACTACGATCTCGCGCCGAAGTTTCCGGTGCTGATCAAGTTCATCGAATTCTGGAAGGCCAAGCTGGACGGGCCGCTGCATTCGATCAGCTACACCCACCAAAAGCTGATCGCGCCGAATGAATGGCGCAAGGTGGATGGGGAGTTTGTGCTGCACTAGGGGCAAGTTTCGCAGCAACGGCTTCTTGAGGTCGGCGTTCTACGACGCCCCCCTCTGTCCTGCCGGACATCTCCCCCTCAAGTGGGCAGATTGGCAGCTCCACCGACAACGCCGCCCTTGTTACGCCTGCGATTGGCGAAAGTCGCCGCGACATCCGATCTCCCCCCTTGAGGGGGAGATGGCCGGCAGGCCAGAGGGGGGCGCTGGCCGCGAACCTTGCGCCATGACGGCCCGATGCGCTCAAACCACCGGCGGGTTCAACCGGGCAAAGCCTTCCTGCCGCCGATACGGGAAGTACGGGTAGGGCGCGGTGACTTCGCTTGCCGCGTCGAGCTGCCTTATCTGCTCCGGCGTCAAGGTCCAGCCGACGGCACCGAGGTTCTGGCGCAACTGCTCCTCGTTGCGGGCGCCGATGATGACCGACGATACGGTCGGGCGCTGCAGCAGCCAGTTGATGGCGATCTGCGGCACGGTCTTGCCGGTTTCCTCGGCCACGACATCGAGGGCATCCATCACTCGATAGAGATGCTCGTCCTCGACCGGCGGACCGAAGCTTGCCGTGTCGTGCAGCCGGCTCTGTTCCGGCAGGAGCTGGCCACGGCGGATCTTGCCGGTCAGGCGGCCCCAGCCAAGCGGGCTCCACACCAATGCACCGACACCCTGGTCGAGGCCGAGCGGCATCAGCTCCCACTCATAGTCGCGGCCGACCAGCGAATAGTAGACCTGATGGGCGACATAGCGCGGATAGCCTTGGCTGTCGGCTTGCGCCAACGACTTCATCACTTGCCATCCGGAGAAGTTGGAGACGCCGACATAGCGCAGCTTGCCGGCACGGATCAGGTTGTCCAGCGTCGACAGCACCTCCTCGATCGGCGTGCCGGCATCGAAGGCGTGTAGCTGCAAAAGGTCGATGTAGTCGGTGCCGAGGCGCCTCAGCGCATCATCCACGGATCTGATCAGCCGCGAACGTGACGAGCCGTAATCGCCCGGCCCATCGCCCATCGGCAGCGCGGTCTTGGTCGAGATCAGCACGGCATCGCGGCGGCCTTTTATCGCGTCGCCAAGCACCTGTTCAGAAGCGCCGTTCGAATAGACGTCGGCCGTGTCGAACAAATTGACACCAGCCTCCAGGCAGATGTCGATCAGCCGCCGCGCTTCCCTGGCGTCGCTGCTGCCCCAGGCGCCGAACAGCGGGCCGGAACCGCCAAAGGTTCCCGCGCCGAATGAGAGTGCGGGCACTTTCAAGCCCGATGCACCGAGACGTCGATAATCCATCTTTTTACTCCTGGTGGTATGAAGGGTGTCGGAAGGGTTTGCCGAGGGTAGTCACGAGCAGATGGAGGCAGGTGCGCCGAGCGCCGGGGTACGATCGAGACGCAGCGCCAGTCCGGCCACGCCGAGCGCCGTGAGCGGCAGCAAGGCGGCGACCCAGGTCAGGGCACCCAGGCCAAGCCCTTGGGCAATCACCGCGCCGCCAAGCCAGGCGCCTGCGGCGTTGCCGAGATTGAAAGCGGCGATGTTGAAGGACGAGGCGAGGCTCTGGCCGGCACCTTGCGCCTTGTCCAGCACCCACATCTGCAGCGGCGCCACGGTAGCAAAGGCGGCGGCACCGAGCAGGCCGACATAGATGACGGCCATCACCTGGCTGTGGATGGCGAAGGTCATCGTTGCGAGCACCAGGGCCAGCACCACGAGGCTGCCCAGCACGGCCGGCACAAGCCAGCGGTCGGCGACCTTGCCGCCAAGCAAATTGCCGGCGATGAGACCGCCGCCGAAGACGAGCAGGATCGGCGACACGGCTGCTTCCTTGAAGCCGCTTATCTCGGTCAGCAACGGAGCGATATAAGTGAAGACGGCGAAGACGCCGGCATAGCCGAGCACGGTGGTGGCGAGGCCGAGCAGGACGGGGGTGCGGCGCAAAACGGCGAGATCGGCGCGCAGGTCGCTCTTTTCGGGCGCCGTCCGGCTGCGTGGCACCAGAGCCAGGATGACGGCGAAGGCGGCCACACCGACCACTGTCACGGCCCAGAAGGTCGCGCGCCAGCCAAAGGCCTGGCCGAGCCAGGTGCCGAAGGGCACGCCGAGGATGTTGGCGATGGTCAGGCCGGTGAACATCAGCGCGATCGCCGAGGCTTGTCTGTTGGGCGCGACCAAGCCGGTGGCGACCACCGAGCCGACGCCGAAGAAGGTGCCGTGGGCAAAGGCGGTGATGATGCGGGCGCCCATCAGCGTCCAGTAGTCGGGCGCCAGCGCGCAGGCGAGATTGCCGAGCGTGAAGATCGCCATCAGCGCCAGAAGCACGGTCTTGCGCGGCCAGTTGCCGGTGGCGATGGTCAGCAACGGCGCGCCGATGACGACGCCAAGCGCATAGCCCGAAATGAGCTGGCCGGCAGCCGAGATCGAAACGCCGAGATCCTTGCTGACATCGAGCAGCAAACCCATAATGACGAATTCGGTGATGCCGATGCCGAAGGCACCGGCGGCGAGGGCGTAGAGAGCAAGAGGCATGGCGGTTTTCCACTTCGATGCGAAGAGCGCCGTCCCGCGCCCCGACCCCTGAGATCGTGCTTCCCTGCATTGTGAACCAGACTTGCCTTGGGCATATTTTCTGTGAAATAGATTCATAAATGGCCAGGCCCGACATCAATCGCTCCGGCGAGATCGAAGTGTTCGTGCGCGTCGTCGAGGAAGGCAGTTTCTCCTCCGCGGCACGCGCGTTGCGCATGACGCCGTCGGCGGTGAGCAAGCTGATCGCGCGGCTGGAGGCCCGGCTTGGCGCGCGGCTGGTCAGCCGCTCGACGCGAAAGCTGCAACTGACGCCGGAAGGCACAGCATTTTACGAGAGCGGCCTGCGCATCCTCGCCGACATGGCGGCAGCCGAGCAGGAGGCAGCGGCGGGTGCTTCACCGCGCGGACGTGTGCGCATTAACAGCTACGTGCCCTTCGGGGTGCATCGGCTGGTCCCGCTTCTGCCTCGGTTCCTGGAACGCTACCCCGAGATTTCGGTCGATCTGGTGCTGACCGACAGCGTCGTCGACCTGATGGCGGAGCGCGCCGATGTTGCCATCCGTGCCGGGCCATTGAGTGGGTCACGGCTGGTGGCGCGCAAGCTCGGGCAAAGCCCGGTGGTCGTTGTTGCAGCACCTTCTTACCTCGATACGCACGGCATACCGCTGACGCCAGCCGATCTCGACAGGCACAACCGCATGGGCTTCGGCTTCGTCAGGCACCTCGATGGCTGGCC
The DNA here is from genome assembly GCF_001672455.2 of Mesorhizobium sp. WSM1497. Taxonomy (NCBI): domain Bacteria; kingdom Pseudomonadati; phylum Pseudomonadota; class Alphaproteobacteria; order Hyphomicrobiales; family Phyllobacteriaceae; genus Mesorhizobium; species Mesorhizobium sp. WSM1497. Next base: position 1,235,621 of record NZ_CP021070.1, read on the forward strand.
GTTCCTCGACGCGGAAGGCCGCGCCATCATGATTCCGATCACCGGCAACACGCTGGTCAGCGATGGTGAGGCGATGCGGCTCATGGCACTGGCGGGCGTGGGCATCGCCCGGCTGGCGCGCTGGCATGTGGCGGAAGACATAGCGGCCGGCAGACTGGTGCCGCTGTTGGAGGCATTCAATCCGGGTGACGAGGAGCCGACCCACGCCGTCTATGTCGGTCAGGGCCGGCATCTGCCGGCGCGAGTGCGCGCCTTTCTCGATTTTCTGGGCGAGAGCGTCCGGCTGACCTGACATCTCCGGAGCCACGGCTCCCGAGATGTCAGCGTGGGCTGTATTTATGTTTTCGGCGTGAACGCCGCCGGGCGGCGGCCCGCTGCCTGACGCTCCAGCATCCAGCCTGGATATTCGGACGGCAGCGCGCTGACCTCGTCGAGGCGGGCGAGATCGACGGTGTCGAGCTTCACTTCAGTCGCTGCGAGGTTCTGTTCAAGCTGGTCCATGCGGCTGGCGCCGATGATGATGCTCATCACGAAGGGCTTGGCCAGGACATAGCCGAGCGCCACCGTGGCGACGCTCACATCATGTTTTTTTGCGATGTCGCGCATGACGGCAACGGCCGCCCAGGCGCGGTCCTCATTGACCGGCGGGAAGTTGAAGGACGCGCGGCGGCCTTCGCCATTGCCGGGTGCGCCGGGACCATATTTGCCGGAGAGCAGGCCACCGGCCATCGGCGACCACACCATCAGGCCGAGCTTCTCCTCATTGAGCAGCGGCACGATCTCGCGCTCGAGATCGCGGCCGGCGATCGAATAGTAGGACTGCACGGTCTCGAAACGGGCAAAGCCCTTGCGCTCGGCGATGCCAAGCGCCTTGGCGATGCGCCATGCCGCCCAGTTCGAGACCCCGACATAGCGGACCTTGCCGCTGGCAACGAGATCGTCGAGCGCCCGCAGCGTTTCGTCGATCGGCGTCACGGTGTCGGTGCCGTGCAACTGATAGAGATCGATATGGTCGAGTTGCAACCGCTCCAAGCTGGCATCGACCGAATCCATGATGTGGCCGCGTGACGAGCCGCGCTGGTTGGGGCCTTCACCCATGGCGCCATGCGCCTTGGTGGCGATGACCACATTCTGCCTGTTGACCTTGAGATCCCTGAGCGACTGGCCGAGCAACCGTTCGGATTCGCCAAAGGAGTAGACGTCGGCCGTATCGAAGAAATTGACGCCGGCGGCAAGCGAATGGGCAACGATCTCGTTGACGCCCTTCTGGTCGAGGCTGGCGATCAGGCCCCATTGGGCATTCTGACCGGCGGCGCCGAAGGTCATGGTGCCGAGGCACAGTTCGGAGACGAACATCCCCGTATTTCCAAGCTGGTTGTAGCGCATGGTGGCGGCTCCAGAGAGTTTGTGATGACGCAAAGCAAATAGGAACGGTACGTTTCGTTTCCAGTCCTGGAGCAACGAGCCTGTCGGATTGGCCCAAAGGCCGTTGCGTCTCAGCGAGTGCCGAAGATCGCCGAGCCCACCCGCACGCTGGTGGCGCCGAAGGCGATCGCCGTTTCGTAGTCGCCGGACATGCCCATCGAGAGTTTGGCGACGTCGGCTTCCTTGCTAAGCTTCTCCAGCAGCGCGAAGTGGGGACCGGGGTTCTCATCGGCCGGCGGGATGCACATCAGGCCTTCGATGGCGAGGCCATGCACCTCGCGGCAGCGGGCGACGAAGGCCACGGCGTCGCGGGGCTCGATGCCGGCCTTCTGCGGCTCGGAGCCGGTGTTGACCTGGACATAGAGTTTTGGCGCGCGGCCCTGTTTGGCGATCTCCTTGGCGAGTTCGGCGGCGATCTTCTCGCGATCGACCGTCTCGATGACGTCGAACAGTGCTACCGCTTCCCTAGCCTTGTTGGATTGCAGCGGGCCGATCAGATGCAGTTCGATGTCGGGAAATGCGTCCTTCAGATCAGGCCATTTGGCTTGCGCCTCCTGCACCCGGTTCTCGCCGAAGACGCGCTGGCCGGCTTCGATGACCGGGCCGATGTCGGCGGCATCAAAGGTCTTTGAGACCGCGACCAGGGTCACGGCGCCGGCTTCGCGGCCGGCCTCGCGTTCGGCGGCGGCGATCTTCGCCTTGACCGCGAAAAATTGCTGAACGGCGTCACCCATATGCAAATCCTGCTGTTTTGACCGGCGTTTTTGTCAGACGCGGTACCCATATGGTTGACGGGTTTGCCAAACCATGGTGAACACCCGGACCACATTCCCTGAACTGCCGAGCCATCGCCCGCAGTTCGCGCATGCTTTTAAGTGAAAAACGTCCCATGGCAACCGAACGATACAATCCGCGCGCGTCAGAGCCCAAATGGCAGAAGGCCTGGGACGCCAAGAAGCTGTTCGAAGCGCACAATGACGATCCGCGCCCGAAATACTACGTGCTGGAGATGTTCCCCTATCCGTCGGGGCGCATCCATATCGGTCATACCCGCAATTACACGATGGGCGACGTGGTGGCGCGCTACAAGCGGGCCAAGGGCTTCAACGTGCTGCACCCGATGGGCTGGGACGCCTTCGGCATGCCGGCCGAAAACGCGGCGATGCAGAACAAGGTCCACCCCAAGGAGTGGACCTACCAGAACATCGCCACCATGCGCGAGCAGCTCAAGGTCATGGGGCTGTCGCTGGACTGGGCGCGCGAATTCGCCACCTGCGACGTCGATTACTACCACCGCCAGCAGATGCTGTTCCTCGACTTTGTCGAGAAGGGGCTGGTGACGCGCAAATCCTCCAAGGTCAACTGGGATCCGGAGGACATGACGGTGCTTGCCAACGAGCAGGTCATCGACGGGCGCGGCTGGCGCTCGGGCGCGCTGGTCGAACAGCGCGAACTGACGCAGTGGTTCTTCAGGATCACCGATTTCGCCCAGGATCTGCTGGATTCGCTCGAAGGCCTCGACGAATGGCCGGAAAAAGTGAAGCTGATGCAGCAGAACTGGATCGGCCGCTCGGAAGGCCTGCTGATCCGTTGGCCTCTGGCCGACGCCTCCGATGGCGAGCATGAGCTGGAAGTCTATACGACAAGGCCCGACACCATCTTCGGCGCTTCCTTCATGGCTGTCGCCGCCGATCATCCGTTGGCCAAGAAGGCCGCTGCGCACAATCCGGCGCTGGCGAAGTTCATCGAGGATATCAGCCATATGGGCACCTCGGTCGCGGCGCTGGAGACAGCTGAGAAGAAGGGTTTTGACACCGGCCTCCGCGTCGTCCATCCGTTTGACGACAACTGGACGCTGCCTGTCTATGTCGCCAATTTCGTTTTGATGGAATACGGCACCGGCGCCATTTTCGGCTGCCCGTCCGGCGACCAGCGCGACCTCGACTTCGCCAACAAATACGGCCTGCCGGTGATTCCGGTGGTGATGCCGGAAGGCGAGAATCCGGCGACGTTCCAGATCATCGATGAAGCCTATGTCGATGAGGGCGTGATGATCAATTCGCGCTTTCTCAACGGCATGAAGCCGGATCAGGCTTTCGACGAAGTCGCCAAACTGCTGGAGCAAAAGACGATCGGCAACCGGCCGATGGCCGAGCGCAAGGTGAATTTCCGCCTGCGCGACTGGGGCATTTCGCGCCAGCGCTACTGGGGCTGCCCTATCCCGATGATCCATTGCGAGGCTTGCGGCGTGGTGCCGGTGCCGAAGGCGGACCTGCCGGTGAAGCTGCCCGACGATGTCGATTTCGACCGCCCGGGCAATCCGCTCGACCGTCATCCGACATGGCGGCATGTGAAATGTCCGCAATGCGGCAGGGATGCGCGGCGCGAAACCGACACGATGGACACGTTCGTCGATTCGTCGTGGTATTTTGCCCGCTTCACCGCGCCGTGGGCACATGAACCGACCGATCCCAAGGCGGCCAACGAATGGCTGCCGGTCGACCAGTATATTGGCGGCATCGAGCACGCGATCCTGCATCTGCTCTATTCGCGCTTCTTCACCCGCGCCATGCGGGAGGCCGGCCATGTCGATCTGGCCGAGCCGTTCAAGGGCCTGTTCACGCAAGGCATGGTGGTGCACGAAACCTATCGCGTTGGCTCGGCATCGAACGGCCGCTGGCTGGCGCCCACCGAAGTTCGGCTGGAGGACGTCGACGGCAAGCGCAGCGCCATCGAGATCGCCACCGGCGAGACCGTCTCCATCGGCCCGCTGGAAAAGATGTCGAAGTCGAAGAAGAACACGGTGAGCCCGGAAGACATCACCGATGGCTACGGCGCCGATACGGCGCGCTGGTTCATGCTGTCGGATTCGCCTCCCGAGCGCGATGTCGAGTGGACCGACGATGGCGCCGCCGGCGCGCATCGCTTCATCCAGCGCATCTGGCGCCTGGTGTCGACGGCGGCCGAAACACTGGCCGGCATCAAGCCCGTGGCGGCCAGCAGCGGCGAGGCCGCGGTGGTTTCCAAGGCCGCGCACAAGATCCTCAAGGCGGTCGGAGAGGATATCGAGAAGCTCGCTTTCAACCGCGCCATCGCCCGCATCTACGAACTGGCCAACGTGCTGACCACGCCGCTTAACGAGGTGGCCGAAGGCAAGGCCGATGCAACGCTGAAAGGCGCCTGCCGGCAGGCGGTGGAGATTCTCGTGCATCTGATCGCGCCGGTCATGCCGCATCTGGCCGAGGAGTGCTGGGCAACGCTCGGCGGCACCGATCTCGTTGCCGAACGGCCCTGGCCGGTCTTCGATCCGGCGCTGGTCGTCGACAACGAAGTCACCTATCCGGTACAGGTCAACGGCAAGAAGCGGGGGGATTTGACAATTGCCCGCGACGCGGACCAAGGTGCGGTCGAAAAAGCGGTATTGGCTCTCGACTTCGTGCAGAAAGCACTCGAAGGGAAGGCTCCGCGCAAGGTGATCATCGTGCCGCAGAGGATCGTCAATGTCGTTGCCTGATCGGGAAAAGACAGAGTTGAGCCATTTGCTGCGCCGCATGGCGCTTGCCGGCCTGATAGGTTCGCTCGCGCTTGTCTCGGCCTGCACGGTGCGGCCGCTCTATTCGAGCGCGCCACTGTCGGGTTCGCAGGCCAGTGCCAGTGCCGAACTGGCGTTGATCGGCATCAAGCCGGTCAATACGCGTTACGGCCAACAGGTGCGCAACAATCTCATTTTCGGGTTTGGACGAGGCGCCGGCGAGCCGGCCTCGCCGGCCTATTCGCTCAATCTCGGCGTGACCGAAGCGGTCGAGTCCGCGGCACTTGTGCAGGTCGGAACCGACGAAGACGAGCCGACCGCCGGTTCCGTGACGCTGACCGGCAGCTATACGCTGGCCGATGCGAAGACCGGCGTGGTGATCGCATCCGGCAAGCGTTCGATCACCTCGTCCTTCGACAGGCCGCGTCAGGAATTCGCCGCATACCGGGCGCAGATCGACGCCGAGAATCGCGCGGCGCGAGAGTTGGCGGAAGCGCTGCAGCTGTCCATTGCCCAGGACCTTGTCCGGCACGGCAAGACCGGCTAGCGCACCTCATCTGCTTCACGAAAACGGTCTGGCGCCCCAGGCATGACGGGATGATCGTGGGATCATGACCAGATTCCCGAACAGAGCCAGATTCTGAACAGAGATTGGCCGAAGAGACCCATCGGCCTGCTATGGCACAGCGAGTAGATCGCGCCACCGCGGTGGGTGCGGCGAGGCGACGATCGTGCCGCGTCGCTCGCGAAGATTTTGGCGCTCAGGATCGTAGGCGACCCATCCGGGAAGCAACTGTTAACCACTCGCTCCCTATTGCTCGGCAGACATTTCACAGTGAGTCTTGAGAATGGAAGCCAAGCGTTTTTCCCGGGTCAATTTGTCGACGGCCGCACCGCCTGATGATCCCGAGGGGAAGCGCTTCGAGAGCATCGGCGACAGGGGTGATCAGCGAAGTTCTTCCGCCGCAGGCGCCCTTGATCGTATGGCTCGCAAGGAGCCGGACGGTCGGCAGCCCGCCACACGCCAGGCCGGCTATTCCGCGCCTATGGTCGATCTCGGCGGCAACAAGCGGCCCTATATGGAGCCGCGGAGTGGCTCGGACGACACGCCTTCGAAAATCGGCGATATCGAGAGCCCTGCCTGGCAGGAATATTTCTTCCTTGCACCCAACGTGCGTTTTACACGCACGCCGGATTATGAGGCCAGGAAGCATCATCCGCAGCACGAGCGTGTCGTCGAACACGGCGCGACGCGCCCGGCACAGCAAGCCGTTGCGCAACCCATGGTCGGCAGGGCGTCCTCCGCGCCCTCGCTCCTGGCATTGCCGGCGTCGGTGAAAAGCCCTGCCTCCCAGCCGCAGACCGGGCACGCCACGCAAGGGCCACTGCCGCCGGCTGCTGCTTTTGTCCCGCCCGTGCGCGCCAGGGAGAGGGTGCCAGCCGTTGCGCCGGTGCCGCCGAGGACGGTCGCAACGGGACGGGCATCCGCGCGTGCGTCCGTTGCTCCGGGCGCCCCGATCAAAACCGAAAGGCTGCGCTGGCCATATCTTTCGGATCATGCCTTCTTCGAGGCTATGGCACCCTATCTGGTCGACGTTTCGCCGCCGGCCCGGCAAACCGGTTCAGCGTCGCCTGCGCCGCTCGCCGCAGCGCCAGTCACCACTATGCCGATCGACATCCGTCCGACGACAGGGACCGATGCCACCGCCTTGTTTCGTGTCATCGACTGCCTGCCGGGCCAGGCCTTGAAGCCGTTGCCGGATGTTTGGCCGGCCAATTCGAACCAGGCCGTCGCCCAACCTGACGTGCCGGCGAGCAATGCGCCGTCGCCGGTCCAGCCTGTCGCAATTCCAGCCGCCAAAAGCGTCGCCGTTTCCGCGCCGGCCGCGCCAAATGCGAACGTCCCTGCCAAGGCCGTTGGCGCCCGCTCTGCACGCTTGCCTGGGGCTGGAAAGGTGGTGCTGTCAACCGCGGGCGATCCCTACGAGCTTCCCTCGGAAGAGCTGTTGCAGCAGCCACCGGAGGGACAAGGTTTCTACATGTCGCAGGAGCGGCTCGAGCAGAACGCGGATCTGCTGGAAAGCGTGCTCGAAGACTTCGGCGTGCGTGGCGAGATCATTCATGTTCGTCCCGGCCCGGTCGTCACGCTCTATGAGTTCGAACCGGCGCCGGGCGTCAAATCTTCTCGCGTCATCGGGCTTGCCGACGATATCGCCCGCTCCATGTCGGCGATTTCGGCGCGCGTCGCCGTCGTGCCCGGCCGCAACGTCATCGGCATCGAGCTCCCGAACGAGATGCGCGAAACCGTCTATTTCCGGGAGCTGATCGAATCGGAGGGCTTCCGCAAGACGAGCTGCAAGCTGGCGCTGTGTCTCGGCAAGACGATCGGCGGCGAGCCTGTCATTGCCGAGCTGGCGAAGATGCCGCATTTGCTCGTTGCAGGAACCACCGGCTCCGGCAAGTCGGTTGCCATAAACACCATGATCCTGTCGTTGCTCTATCGGCTGAAGCCGGAAGAATGCCGGCTGATCATGGTCGATCCCAAGATGCTCGAGCTGTCCGTCTATGACGGCATTCCGCATCTGCTGACGCCCGTCGTCACCGATCCCAAAAAAGCCGTCACCGCGCTGAAATGGGCGGTGCGCGAGATGGAGGACCGGTATCGCAAGATGGCCAGGCTCGGCGTGCGCAACATCGATGGCTACAACGAGCGCGCCGCCGCTGCCCGCGACAAGGGCGAAACCGTGGTCATGACGGTGCAGACCGGCTTCGAAAAGGGCACCGGCGAGCCGCTTTTCGAACAGCAGGAATCGACCTCGCGCCGATGCCCTACATCGTCGTCATCGTCGACGAGATGGCCGACCTGATGATGGTCGCCGGCAAGGAGATCGAAGGCGCGATCCAACGTCTGGCGCAGATGGCACGCGCTGCCGGTATTCACCTGATCATGGCAACGCAGCGCCCCTCGGTCGACGTCATCACGGGTACGATCAAGGCCAATTTCCCAACCCGGATTTCCTTCCAGGTGACATCCAAGATCGACAGCCGCACCATCCTGGGCGAGCAGGGCGCCGAGCAGCTGCTTGGCCAGGGCGACATGCTGCACATGATGGGTGGGGGACGCATTTCCCGCGTGCACGGTCCCTTTGTCTCCGACGCGGAGGTCGAGCATGTGGTCGCGCATCTGAAGGCACAGGGCCGCCCCGAATATCTGGAAACCGTGACCGCCGACGAGGATGAGGAAGAAATCGACGAGGACCAGGGCGCGGTCTTCGACAAGGGATCCGTTGCAGCCGAAGACAGCGATGCCATCTACGACGAGGCGGTCAAGGTGGTGGTGCGCGACAAGAAGTGCTCGACCTCCTACATACAGCGCCGTCTCGGCATAGGCTACAACCGCGCCGCGTCGCTGGTCGAGCGTATGGAAAAGGAAGGCTTGGTCGGCACACCCAACCATGTCGGCAAACGCGAAATCATCATGGGCCGGCGCCAGCCGGCGAGCCCGCCCGAGGATGACGGGGCGGCTTGAGCGGCAGTCTGCTTGGAGCGCACATGAAAAAGGCCGGTTGCCCGGCCTTTTTCATCACAAACGAATTGGCTTCAGCCGATCACCATCGTCAGCCGATCTTCTGGCCGGTCTTGGCCCAGTCGGCGAGGAAGGCGGCGAGGCCCTTGTCGGTCAGCGGATGGTTGACCAGGGCCTTCAGGGTCGCCGGCGGCGCGGTCACGACGTCGGCGCCGATCAGTGCCGCCTGCTTGACGTGGTTCACGGTGCGCACCGAGGCGACGAGGATCTCGGTCTGGAAATCGTAATTATCATAGATCTGCCGGATTTCCTGGATCAGCTCCATGCCGTCGATGCCGATGTCGTCGATGCGGCCGACGAAGGGCGAGATGAACGAGGCGCCGGCCTTGGCCGCAAGCAGCGCCTGGTTGGCCGAAAAGCACAGGGTGACGTTGACCAGGCGGTTCATCTCGGTGCGGATCGTCTTGCAGGCCTTGAGGCCGTCCAGCGTCAGCGGCACCTTGATGCAGACATTGTCGGCGATCTTGGCCAGAACCTTGGCCTGCTGCATCATCTCGGAATATTCGGTGGCGGTGACTTCAGCCGAGACCGGACCCTTGACGATGTCGCAAATCTGTTTGGTGACCTCGGCGATCTTGCCGCCGGATTTGAGGATCAGCGACGGATTGGTGGTGACGCCGTCGAGCAGCCCCAGATCGTTCAGCTCACGGATATCCTTGACGTCGGCGGTGTCGACAAAAAATTTCATGGCGGGTCTCCTGAAGATTTTCATGTGCATGTCATGCACATTTGGGGTCGGCCTTTGATCTAGACCAAAGTCAGGGCAAGGTCACGCCTCATGATCGAAGATTCGCCCTTTGTCGCAGCCGCACCGGTGCTGGTGCCGATGCCCGCCGAACGCCCCTACACCTACGCCGTGCCGGCCGGCATGCGCGTGGCGCCGGGCTCGATCGTGCGCGTGCCGCTCGGTCCGCGCCAGGTCGCCGGCATCGTCTGGGATGGCGCGGTCGAGAAGGTCGACGCGAAAAAGCTGCGTCCTATCGAACAGGTCTTCGACTGCCCGCCGATCGACCGCGCGATGCGCCGTTTCGTCGACTGGGTGGCGCAGTACACGCTATCGCCGCCCGGCATGGTGGCGCGCATGCTGCTCAGGGCGCCGGAGGCTTTCGACCCCGAACCGTGGATCGAGGGGTTGCAGCGCACGCTTCTCGCACCTGACCGGATGACGGGCGCCAGGCAGCGCGTGCTGGAGACGGCCGAAGGCGGCCTTGCCTGGACGCGCTCCGGCCTCGCTCACGCCGCCGGCGTGTCCTCGACGGTGATCGACGGCCTGAGGGCGCAAGGCGTGTTCGAGACCGTGATGATCCCGCCGCGCCCGGTGGTGGCCGCGCCCGATCCCGGCTACGCTATTCCGGAACTGATGCCGGACCAGGGCGCCGCGGCGCAGATGCTGCGCGCCAATGTCGCAGCCGGCGTGTTCAACGTCGCGCTGCTCGACGGCGTCACCGGATCCGGTAAGACCGAGGTCTATTTCGAGGCTGTGGCGGCTGCGCTCGACCAGGGCAGGCAGGTGCTGATCCTGCTGCCGGAAATCGCGCTGACGCATGCCTTTCTCGAGCGCTTCCAGCAGCGCTTCGGCGCCAAGCCGGGCGAATGGCATTCCGACCTGCCGCCGCGGATGCGCGAGCGGGTTTGGCGGCAAGTGGCGGAGGGCGGCGTGCGGGTCGTCGCCGGCGCGCGCTCGGCGCTGTTCCTGCCGTTCAAGGAGCTCGGCCTTATCGTCGTCGACGAGGAGCACGACCCTGCCTACAAGCAGGAGGACCGCGTCTTCTACAATGCGCGCGACATGGCGGTGGTGCGCGGCCATATCGGCAGCTTCCCCGTGGTGCTGGCGTCGGCGACGCCGTCGGTCGAAAGCCGGGTCAATGCCAGCCAAGGTAAATATAACAGGGCGGTGCTTTCCGCTCGCTTCGCCGAGGCAGCACTTCCGCATCTGAAGGCGGTCGACATGCGGCGTGCGCCGCCGGCGCGTGGCGGTTTCCTGTCGCCGGTTCTGCTCGACCAGATGCGCCAGACGCTGGAGAGGCAGGAGCAATCGCTGCTGTTCCTCAACCGGCGCGGCTATGCGCCACTGACGCTGTGCCGGGTCTGCGGCCATCGCTTCGGCTGCCCGGTCTGCTCGGCCTGGCTGGTCGAGCACCGGTTTCGCGGGCAACTCGTCTGCCATCATTGCGGCCACAATGAGCGCCGCCCCGAAGCCTGCCCGGAATGCGGCACGCTGGATCATCTGGTCGCCTGCGGGCCGGGTGTCGAGCGCATCGCCGAGGAGGTCGTGACGCATTTCCCCGACGCGCGCACCATCGTCTTGTCGTCCGACCTGATGGGCGGCGTGCGGCGGCTGCGGCTGGAACTGGAGGCGATCGCCGATGGCGAGGCCGACATCGTCATCGGCACGCAGCTCGTTGCCAAGGGCCACAATTTCCCGAACATGACCCTTGTCGGCGTCGTCGATGCCGATCTCGGCCTTGCCAATGGCGATCCGCGTGCCGCCGAGCGCACCTTCCAGCTGCTTAGCCAGGTCACCGGCCGCGCCGGCCGCACCGGCAAGAAGAGCCTGGGACTGCTGCAGACCTTTCAGCCCGACCATCCGGTGATGCGGGCGATCGTCTCCGGCGACGCAGAGGCTTTTTACGAGCGCGAGATTGCCGAGCGCGAACGGGCCGCCCTGCCGCCGTTCGGCCGGCTGGCCGGTGTCATCGTCAGCGCGGTGACGCGGGCCGAAGCCGAAGGCCATGCACGCGGCCTGCGCCGCGCCGCGCCCGAGGCGTCAGATCTGTTCGTGCTCGGCCCGGCGGAGGCGCCGTTGTCACTGCTCGGCGGCCGTCACCGGTTCCGCCTGCTGATCCAAGGCGAACGGCGCGCCGACATGCAAGGATTTATTCGTGCGATGCTGGCCAACGGGCCGAAGCAGCGCGGTTCGGTCCGGGTGCAGGTCGACATCGACCCGCAGAGTTTTTTGTAAGGTTGCGCTTTCAGCGATAGGTTGCCCGCAAGCCAGCGAGATGTGGAAACTCATATGAAGACCCTTGGCCTGCTCGGCGGCATGAGCTGGGAATCGACCGCCATCTACTATCGCCTGCTCAACGAGATCGTGCGCGAACGGCTGGGTGGGCTGCATTCGGCGAAACTGCTTCTGTGGTCGTTCGACTTTGCCGAGATCGCCGAGCGGCAGCATCACGGCGATTGGGACGGTGCCGGCGTGCTCCTCGTAGAAGCGGCGCGCAAGCTTGAGGCCGGCGGCGCGGAAGGTCTGCTTTTGTGCACCAACACCATGCACAAACTGGCCGATCAGGTGCAGGCGTCGGTGTCGATCCCGCTGATCCACATCGCCGATGCCACCGCAGTGGCGGTCAAGCGTGCCGGAATGCAGCGTCCGGCGCTGCTGGCGACGCGCTTCACCATGGAGCAGGATTTCTACAAAGGCCGGCTCGCTGACAGATTTGGCTTGGACCCCGTGGTGCCTGATGCGGCCGGGCGCGACATGGTGCACCGTGTCATCTACGAGGAACTGTGCCAGGGCATCGTCACCGAAACATCCAAGGCGGCCTATATCGCCGAGACAGAACGCCTGCGCCGCGAAGAGGCGGCCGACAGCGTCATCATGGGCTGCACCGAGATCACCATGCTCATCGGCCAGCAGGATTTCGACATCCCGGTCTTCGACACGACGCGCATCCATGCCGAGGCGGCTGTGGAATTCGCGCTCGGTTGATGCGCGCTGCCTAAAGTACCTGGACCCATCTGGCGCGGGGGCTTTCCTCCGTTAGAATGCCCGGAATTTCAAAACAGGCATTTCGAGGGGACAAGATGGATTTTGCGCTTCCATGGCCGACGAGCCAGGGCGAATGGCTGGCGTGGTCGAGCGCCGTCTTCACGGTGCTGCTCGGGCTTTTGTTCTTCCTAGCGCCGGGTCTCGCCTTTCGTGCCCTGCGCCTGCAGGTCAAGCCAGAGAAGGCTGCGGCGATCGCCGAGGGGCGCGGCAGGATGTCGGGCTTTTATCTGGGTGTCGGCCTGTGCTGTATCCTGCTGGCGCAGCCGCTGATCTACATGGCGCTTGGCTTCTCCTGGCTGTTCACTGCCTTCGGCCGGCTGCTGTCGATGATGTCTGATGGCGCCAACACGCCTTTCAATTGGGTTTCCATTGTGCTGGAATTGGTCCTGGCGGCGTTGCCGCTCGCCTTCGCCTTCGGCTTTCTGCCCTGAATCATTGGGTATTCCGCGATGGAAGACGGGCGACTTTCGCCGGATGCGACAATAGTGCCTGAAAACCATGCGGAACGACGCATTGCGGTCTTAAAATGCCTGTGCTAGACGGCAATCGACTTTCGGCCGGGGATAGCGGAAGCCGCGCCTCCGTGCTCGAAAAAATGCAGTAAGGTCAAAGATTTAGCCAGAGTTTTTGCTCGCGCCAACAATCTACGGCCTGTCAGACAAGAGAAAAGACGGTCCGTGGCTCAATCGTCATCGCCAATCTCAGGTGTCGCAGAACGCTATGCGGGTTCGCTGTTCGAACTCGCCCTGCAGGCAAATTCCGTGGCCAAGGTCGAAGCCGACCTCAACAGTTTCGAAATCATGCTCGCGGGCAGCGCTGATCTCACCCGGCTGATCAACAGCCCGGTGTTCTCCAGCGAGGACCAGGCGAAGGCCATCGCGGCGATCGCCGACAAGGCCGGGATCACCGGCCTTACCGGAAATTTCCTGCGTGTCGTCGCCCGCAACCGCCGGCTGTTCGCCATTCTCGGCATGATCAGGGCGTTCCGCCAGATATCAGCCGAACACCGTGGCGAGACCGCTGCTGAAGTGACGTCGGCTCACGCGCTGACGGCTGTCCAGCAGACCGAACTCAAGGCGGCGCTGAAGAGCGTTGCCGGCAAGGATGTGGCTATCTCCGTCACCGTCGATCCGTCGCTGCTCGGCGGGCTGGTGGTCAAGATGGGCTCGCGCCAGATCGATACGTCGCTCAAAACCAAACTCAATTCGCTCAAGCTTGCACTGAAAGAGGTCGGCTGATGGACATCCGCGCCGCGGAAATTTCCGCAATTCTGAAAGACCAGATCAAGAATTTCGGCAAGGAGGCCGAGGTCTCCGAAGTTGGACAGGTGCTGTCCGTCGGTGACGGTATCGCTCGTGTCTACGGCCTCGACAATGTCCAGGCCGGCGAGATGGTCGAATTCCCCGGCGGCATCCGCGGCATGGCGCTCAACCTCGAAGCCGACAATGTCGGCGTCGTCATCTTCGGCGCCGACCGCGACATCAAGGAAGGCGACATCGTCAAGCGCACCGGCGCCATCGTCGATGTTCCCGTCGGCCCAGGCCTGCTCGGCCGCGTTGTCGATGCGCTCGGCAATCCGATCGATGGCAAGGGTCCGATCAAGGCAGTCGAGCGCAAGCGCGTCGACGTCAAGGCGCCCGGCATCATCCCGCGCAAATCGGTGAACGAGCCGATGTCGACCGGTCTCAAGGCCATCGATGCGCTGATCCCGGTCGGTCGCGGCCAGCGCGAGCTGGTCATCGGCGATCGCCAGACCGGCAAGACCGCCATCATCCTCGACACGATGCTCAACCAGAAGTCGGTGCACGACAACGGCCCCGAGAAGGAAAAGCTCTACTGCGTCTACGTCGCCGTCGGCCAGAAGCGCTCGACCGTCGCGCAGTTCGTCAAGGTGCTGGAAGAGCGCGGCGCGCTCGAATACTCGATCATCATCGCCGCCACCGCTTCCGACCCGGCGCCGATGCAGTTCCTGGCGCCGTTCGCCGGCTGCACCATGGGTGAATATTTCCGCGACAACGGCATGCACGCGCTGATCAGCTATGACGATCTGTCGAAGCAGGCCGTCGCCTATCGCCAGATGTCGCTGCTGCTGCGCCGCCCGCCGGGCCGCGAAGCCTATCCGGGCGACGTGTTCTACCTGCACTCGCGCCTGCTCGAGCGCGCCGCCAAGCTCAACGACGATCTGGGCGGCGGGTCGCTGACCGCTCTGCCGATCATCGAGACGCAGGCCAACGACGTGTCGGCCTACATCCCGACCAACGTGATCTCGATCACCGACGGCCAGATCTTCCTCGAAACCAACCTGTTCTTCCAGGGCATCCGTCCTGCGGTGAACGTCGGTCTGTCGGTGTCGCGCGTCGGCTCGGCCGCGCAGATCAAGGCGATGAAGCAGGTTGCCGGCTCGATCAAGGGCGAGCTCGCGCAGTACCGCGAAATGGCGGCCTTCGCGCAGTTCGGCTCGGATCTCGACGCTGCCACGCAGCGCCTGCTCAACCGCGGATCGCGCCTGACCGAACTCCTGAAGCAGCCGCAGTTCTCGCCGCTGAAGACGGAAGAGCAGGTCGCGGTGATCTTCGCCGGCGTTAACGGTTATCTCGACAAGCTGCCGGTCAACCAGGTCGGCAAGTTCGAGCATGGCCTGCTCAGCCACATGCGTGCGGCCGGCAAGGACGTTCTCGACGCCATCCGCAAGGAAAAGGCACTGTCGGACGATCTGCGCGCCAAGCTGAAGGCCGAGATCGACGCTTTCGCCAAGACCTTCGCCTGAGCGAAGCGACAAGACGGGATCAGGTTTGAAGCATGCCTTCATTAAAAGACCTTCGTAACCGTATCGCCTCGGTCAAGGCGACGCAGAAGATCACCAAGGCGATGCAGATGGTCGCTGCGGCGAAGCTGCGCCGTGCGCAAGAGGCTGCGGAAGCGGCGCGCCCCTATTCGGAGCGCATGGGTTCCGTGCTGGCCAACATCACCCAGGCGATCGGCGGCGGTGGCGATGCCCCGGCGCTGATGACCGGCACCGGCAAGGATGATGTGCATCTGCTCGTCGTCTGCACCGCCGAGCGCGGCCTGTGCGGCGGCTTCAATTCGCAGATCGCCCGTCTTGCCCGCGACCACATCCGCAAGCTTTTGGCCGACGGCAAGCAGGTCAAGATCATCTGCGTCGGCAAGAAGGGTTTCGACATCCTGCGCCGCGACTACGCGTCGCTGATCATCGATCGCGTCGATCTGCGCGAGGTCAAGACACTCGGTTTCGTCAATGCCGATGCCATCGCCAAGAAGGTCATCCATCTCTTCAACGAGGGCGGCTTCGACATCTGCACGCTGTTCTATTCGCAGTTCAAGTCGGTGATCAGCCAGATCCCGACCGCGCAGCAGATCATTCCGGCGGGCGTTGCTTCGGCTCAGGCGGAAGTGACGGATGGCGGCAACGCTGTCTATGAATACGAACCGGAGCCGGGCGAAATCCTCTCCGATCTCATTCCGCGCAACATCTCGGTGCAGGTTTTCCGGGCACTGCTCGAAAACGCGGCCGGCGAGATGGGCGCCAAGATGAGCGCCATGGACAATGCGACGCGCAACGCCGGCGAGATGATCAACAAGTTGTCGATCACCTATAACCGCCAGCGGCAGGCGCAGATCACCAAGGAACTGATCGAAATCATTTCGGGCGCCGAGGCGCTCTAGGCGCGGTCCGCGGGTTTTTTGCCCGCGACCGGACCGCGTGAGAAACAAAGGACGAAAAAGGGTAAAGACGATGGCGAAAGCAGCGACCCCCCAGAAGGCAGCCCCCAAGGCCGCAGCCGCGAAGGCAGCAGCCCCCGCGAAGGCGGCAAAGGCTCCAGCAGCAGCCGCGAAGGCGGCCCCGGCCAAGGCAGCAGCACCGGCGAAGACCGCAGCTGCCAAGACATCGGCAGTGGCCAGCAAGGCAACCGGCGTTGTCGGCAAGGTCCGCCAGGTCATCGGCGCCGTCGTCGACGTGCAGTTCGGCGATCACCTGCCGGCGATCCTGAACGCGCTCGAGACGACCAATGTCGGCAACCGTCTGGTGCTCGAAGTCGCCCAGCACCTGGGTGAAAACACCGTGCGCTGCATCGCCATGGACTCGACCGAAGGTCTGGTTCGCGGCCAGGAAGTGCGTGACACCGGCGCGCCGATCACCGTGCCGGTCGGCCCGGGCATGCTCGGCCGCATCATCAACGTCATCGGCGAGCCGGTCGACGAAGAAGGCCCGGTCGACGCGATCGAAATGCGCTCCATCCACCAGCCGGCTCCGACCTATGTCGAGCAGTCGACGGAAGCACAGATCCTGATCACCGGCATCAAGGTGCTCGACCTCTTGGCTCCCTACGCCAAGGGCGGCAAGATCGGCCTGTTCGGCGGCGCCGGCGTCGGCAAGACCGTGCTGATCCAGGAACTGATCAACAATATCGCCAAGGCGCATGGCGGCTATTCGGTGTTCGCCGGCGTCGGCGAGCGCACCCGCGAAGGCAACGATCTCTATCACGAGTTCATCGAATCCGGCGTCAACAAGAAGGGCGGCGGCGAAGGCTCCAAGGCCGCGCTCGTCTACGGCCAGATGAACGAGCCGCCGGGCGCGCGCGCCCGCGTCGGCCTGACCGGCCTGACGGTTGCGGAGTATTTCCGCGACCAGGGCCAGGACGTGTTGTTCTTCGTCGACAACATCTTCCGCTTCACGCAGGCTGGCTCGGAAGTGTCGGCTCTGCTCGGCCGTATTCCTTCGGCCGTGGGCTATCAGCCGACGCTCGCCACCGACATGGGCGCGCTGCAGGAACGCATCACCACCACCACCAAGGGCTCGATCACCTCCGTGCAGGCCATTTACGTGCCCGCCGACGACTTGACCGATCCGGCGCCGGCGACCTCGTTCGCCCACCTTGACGCGACCACGACGCTGAACCGCGCCATCGCCGAAAAGGGCATCTATCCGGCCGTCGATCCGCTGGATTCGACCTCGCGCATGCTCGACCCGCTGGTCGTCGGCGACGAGCATTATGGCGTCGCCCGCCAGGTGCAGTCGATCCTCCAGCGCTACAAGTCGCTGCAGGACATCATCGCCATCCTGGGCATGGACGAGCTGTCGGAAGAAGACAAGCAGACCGTGGCCCGCGCCCGCAAGATCGAGCGCTTCCTGTCGCAGCCCTTCTTCGTCGCCGAAGTGTTCACCGGCGCCCCGGGCAAGCTGGTCGACCTCGCCGACACCATCAAGGGCTTCAAGGGCCTCTGCAACGGCGACTACGATCACCTTCCGGAAGCTGCCTTCTACATGGTCGGCGGCATCGAGGAAGCGGTCGAGAAAGCACAGCGCCTCGCGGCTGAAGCGGCGTAATCAAGCGAATAGCGAATAGGGAGTAGCGAATAGGGAATATGGGCCGGCGAATTCTTCTTCTGACTACTCGCTGCTCGCTATTCGCTATTCGCTAAATTGATCATGGCTGAAGCTTTCAAGTTCGAACTGGTCTCGCCGGAGCGCCTGCTTGTTTCCGAGCAGGTTGAATCCGTCGTCATTCCGGGAGCCGAAGGCGAGATGACCGTGATGGCGCATCACGCGCCGGTCATGACGACGATCAAGCCGGGTGTCGTCACCGTAAAGACCGCAGCGGGCGGCGAAGAACGCTATGTGGTGTTCGGCGGCTTCGCCGACATCGTTCCGGCCGGCTGCACGCTGCTGGCAGAATCGGCTGTCGCGGTGAAGGATGTCGACCGCGCCGATCTCGCGCGCCGCATCCAGGAAGCCAAAGAAGACGCCACTGATGCCAAGGACGACGAGGCTCGCAGCAAGGCGGAACAGTTCCTTAGCCAGCTCACCACGCTGGAAGGCGCCATCCTGCCGGCTTGAAATTCGGTTCGATGAAAGAGTAAAAAGCGGGGCCTTGCCTCGCTTTTTTGTTTAAATGCCCAAGGCTGCGAAAGCCAATGTCGGGCCGTCTCGTCGCAGGTGGACGAGATGCACGGCCACGAGCTCGATCAAGGTCTGGCGCTCGGCATGGTCCCTGGCGAAGCCGGCGAGGTCGAACACCGCGGTCACGGTTTCGTTCGCCGGCAGTTGCTCGCCCAAAAGTGCCGTCAACGCCGCGTCGAGTGGGTCGGTGAAATGGCCCTCCGGCAAGGTTTTTCCTCGTGCGGCGCAAGCAGCGATCCAGGCAGCCACCACCAACGTGAGATGGACCAGCTCGGTACCGGCTTCTAGACATTCGATGGCGGAAGCGACGATGCGCTGCGGCAATTTCTGGCTGCCGTCATTGGCGATCTGAGCCGTACGGTGGGCAAGTGCAGTGTTGGCAAAACGCTCAGCGAGCTCCGCGGTGTAAGCGCTCGTGTCGAGCCCGGCATCCTCGGGCAGGGTCGGGATGGCTTCGGCCCACAATGCATCGACGAATTGCCGGATCGCCGGGTCGGCGAAGGCGCGGTCGACGGTGGCATGACCGCTGAGCAGGCCAAGATAGGCGATGGCCGAATGCGAGCCGTTGAGCAGCCTGAGCTTCATGTCCTCGAACGGGCCGACGTCGCGAACCATGGTGACGCCGAACTGTTCCCAGTCTGGGCGGCCCGCTGGGAAATTGTCTTCGACCACCCATTGGCAGAACGGCTCGGTCATGACAGGCCAAGCGTCCTCGGCACCGAGTTCTTCAGCGATCCGCGCCCGATCGGCATCGGTGGTTGCCGGCACGATGCGGTCGACCATGCTTGAAGGAAAGGCGACCTGATGGGCGATGTGATCGGCAATTCCGACATCACTCGATTGGGCGAGCCCGGCATCTCGCAACTGGGCGAATTCAACCAACAGCCGATGCAGCGTGGCGCCGTTGGCCGGCAGATTGTCGCAACAGAGCACGGTAAAGGGCGGCGTGCCGGCGGCGCGTCGCCGGGCAAGCGCCTCGGTCAGGAAACCATGCGCTGTCTTCGGCATCTGCGGATTGGCCAGATCATGGGCGATATCGGGATGAGCAGCGTCCAATCCGCCGCCAGCCGCCCTCAGATAGGCCTTTTCGGTGATCGTAAGCGTGACGATGCGGGTGCGCGGATCGGTCAGCGCGGCCACTACCGCGCCCGGATCCTCCGGCGCCACCAGCATCGCGGTAATCGAGCCGATGACCTGAAGTTTTTCGGTAACACTGCTTCTGATCGCCAGCGTGTAGAGCCCATCCTGCGGCGTGAGCGCGTCGCGCGTGTCGGTACTGCGCAGCGAAACGCCTGTTATGCCCCAATCCGTCTCGCCAGCCGCCAGGCAATCGTCGACATAGGCGGCCTGGTGGGCGCGATGGAAGGCGCCGACGCCGAGATGCACGATGCCCGGGACGACGCGGCTGCGGTCATACGAGGGTGTCGCGATCGAAGCCGGCAATGCGCGCACCGTCTTCGTGGAAAGGCGTTCGGTCGTCGTGGTGCGACTGGTCTGGTCGGATGACATAAGTGGCCTCGGCAGGGATCGGCAAAGCGGCGTAACATTCGATTTCCCGCCACACAATGGGCCGAAAAGTCATCATACAACAATCTAATTTTTGTATGTTGACATTATTTCTTGCCGCCCCTACCGATAGCGGCCCTGGGAGGATTGCCGTGCCACTGACCGATGCGGATCTGCTGTTTCCCGCCGATGCGCATTCGCGCTCGGTTGCCCGCGATCTCTATGCCGGGATCAAGGACCTGCCCCTGGTCAGCCCGCATGGCCACACCGATCCGCGTTGGTATGCGCTGAACGAGCCTTTTACGGATCCGGCGCAACTGCTCATCGTTCCGGATCACTACATTTTCCGCATGCTGTTCAGCCAAGGCATCCGCCTTGAGGATCTCGGCGTGGCGACGCTGGACGGCGCGCCGGTCGAGACCGACGGCAGGGCGATCTGGCGGCTTTTTGCCGAGCACTATTATCTGTTTCGGGGCACACCGACCCGGCTGTGGTTCGATCATGTGCTTGCCGATCTGTTCGGCATCGACGAGCCGCTGACCGCAGCGACCGCCGACCGCCACTACGACGCCATCGCGACGCTGCTGCAGTGGGAGAATTTCCGCCCGCGCGCCCTGTTCGAGCGCTTCAACATCGAGGTCATCGCGACCACGGAAGGCGCGCTCGACGATCTCAAATGGCACCAGATGATCCGCGACAGCGGCTGGCAGGGCCGTGTGGTCACGGCTTACCGTCCCGACGCCGTCGTCGATCCCGACTTCGAGGGGTTTTCAACCAATCTCGACCGGCTCGGCGAGATCACCGGCTGCGACACCGGCAGCTGGGCAGGCTATCTCGATGCGCATCGCCAGCGGCGCGCCTTCTTCAAAAGCTTCGGCGCGACCTCGTCCGACCATGGCCATCCGACGGCCGAGACCGCCAATCTTTCGGATGCTGCAGCGCAGGAGCTGTTCAATCGCGTTCGCCGTGGCTCCGACGACGAGCGCGAACGGAAACTGTTCCGCGCCCAGATGCTGACCGAGATGGCCAAGATGAGCCTCGACGACGGGCTGGTGCTGCAGATCCATCCCGGCTCCTGGCGCAATCATTCGTCGGCTGTTTTCCAAAAATTCGGCCGCGACAAGGGTTTCGATATCCCGACCCGGACCGACTATGTGACGGCGCTGAAGCCACTGCTCGACTGCGTCGGACTTGAGCGCGACCTCACAATCGTTCTCTTCACGCTCGACGAAACAAGCTATGCGCGCGAACTGGCGCCACTCGCCGGTGTCTACCCGGCGCTGAAGCTCGGGCCGGCCTGGTGGTTCCACGACAGCCCGGAAGGCATGCGGCGCTTCCGCGAGATGACCACCGAGACCGCCGGCTTCTACAACACGGTCGGCTTCAACGACGACACCCGTGCCTTTCCCTCGATCCCGGCGCGCCACGATGTGGCGCGGCGGGTCGACTGCGCGTTCCTGGCGCGTCTCGTCGCCGAGCATCGGCTGCGCGAGGACGAGGCGCATGAGCTGGCGCGGGAGCTTGCCTATACACTTGCGAAAAAGGCCTACCGGCTCTGAGCCGGGCGTTTTGGTTTTCATAGGGAGGAAGTCATGTTGCATCTTTCGAAATTGACGGCAGTCACATTCGTTTTCGGCTCGTTGCTGGTCGGCATTGCCAACGCCGAAACCGTGCTGCGGTCGTCCGATACCCATCCCGACGGCTATCCAACCGTCGAAGCGGTCAAATATATGGGCGAGCTGATCAAGCAGCGCACCAATGGCCGCTATTCGGTCGAGGTCTATCATTCGGCGCAGCTCGGCGAGGAGAAGGACACGATCGAGCAGACGCAAACCGGCGTCATCGATCTCAACCGCGTCTCCATGGGGCCGTTCAACGGCATCGTTCCGCAAACCGCGGTGCCGTCGCTGCCCTACATGTTCCGCTCCGTCGAGCATATGCGCCATGTCATGGACGGGCCGATCGGGGACGAGATCCTGAAAGCCTTTGAGACTCACGACCTTGTCGGTCTCGCCTTCTACGATTCCGGGGCACGCTCCTTCTACAACACCAAGAAGGACATCACCTCGATGGCCGACATGAAGGGCATGAAGTTCCGCGTCATCCAGTCCGACGTGTTCGTCGACATGGTCAATGCGTTGGGCGCCAACGCCACGCCGATGGCCTATGGCGAGGTCTATTCGGCTTTGCAGACAGGCGTCATCGACGGCGCCGAGAACAACTGGCCGAGCTTCGAGTCCGCCAAGCATTTCGAGGTCGCCAAGCATTACACGCTCGACCAGCACCAGATCGTGCCCGAGGTTCTGGTGATGTCGAAGGCGAGCTGGGACAAGCTCGCCCCGGAAGACCAGGCGATCGTGCGGCAGGCGGCCAAGGACAGCGTCGTCAAGATGCGTGAATTGTGGGACGCGCAGGAGAAGAAGTCGCGCGACATCGTCGAGAAAGCCGGCGTCAAGGTCAGTGAGATCGACAAGCAGCCGCTGATCGATGCGATGAAGCCGGTCTACGAGAAATATCTCTCGACCCCCGAGTTGAAAGATCTCGCCGCGCGCATCCAGGCGACCAAATAATCCGTTCGCGGCAATGGTGGCGCGAGCTTGCGCGCCACCGTCCAGTGGGAAGCGCGCATATGAAACCATTCTGGCTGGCAATAGAACGGCTGCTGTCACGGCTGGCGAGGCTTGCGCTGTGGGTCAGCGGCATCGGCCTGACGCTGATGACGGTGATCATCTTCTGGCAGGTGTTCTCACGCTATGTGCTCAACAGTTCGCCAAGCTGGACGGAACCCTTCTCGGTGATTTTGATGGGGTGGTTCATCTTTTTGGGCGCGGCCGTCGGTGTCCGCGAACGCACGCATCTGGGCTTCGATGTGCTGCTCTATTTCCTGCCGCCCGCCGCAAAGGCGGTACTGCGCAGCATTTCGGATGTCGTCGTGCTCGCCTTCGGTCTCGGCATGATCGTCTACGGCGCCCAGCTCACCCGGCTGACATGGAACACGGTGATGCCGTCTCTCGCTTTCCCGGGCGGCGTCAGTTTCCTGCCGGTCATCCTGGGCGGCGCGCTTGTCTGCCTGTTTTCGCTCGAGCGGCTTGCCGGGCGGTTTGCCGGACTGCCGGTCGATGCCGATCAATACGCCACGGGCGAGGAGGGTCTCTAGATGGCATTGACGGTTCTGTTCGGCACCTTCGTCTTTCTTCTGATCATCGGCACACCGATCGCCTTCTGCCTCGGTGTCGCCAGCTTCGCCACGGTTCTGGTGCTGGGGCTGCCGCCGCTGGTGGTGTTCCAGCGCCTCAACTCCGGTGTCAGCGTGTTTTCGCTGATGGCCATCCCGTTCTTCATCTTCGCCGGTGACCTGATGGTGCGCGGCGGCATTGCCGCCCGCCTTGTTGCGCTGGCCGGGGCGTTGGTCGGCCACCTGCGAGGCGGGCTCGGCCAGGTCAACATCGCCGCCTCGACCATGTTCGGCGGCATTTCCGGCTCGGCGGTGGCCGATGCCTCCGCGGTCGGCGGGCTGATGATCCCGCAGATGAAGGCGCGCGGCTACGGCGTCGATTATGCTGTCAACATCACTTCGGTCGGCGCCATCATTGCGCTGCTGATACCGCCTTCGCACAACATGATCATTTATTCGATTTCGGCCGGCGGCCGGATCTCGATCGCCGATCTGTTCACCGCCGGCATCATACCGGGCCTGCTGCTGGCGCTATCTCTGATGGTCACGGCCTATTGGGTCGCCAGCCGCCGCGCCTATCCGACCGAGCCGTTCGCCGGCTTCGGCAGGGCGCTGCAATTGCTCGTTGCCGCAATTCCCGGGCTGATCCTGATCGGCATCATCTTCGGCGGCGTTCGCTCCGGCGTCTTCACCGCCACCGAAAGCTCCTGCATCGCCATCGTCTATGCTTTCCTGGTGACCCTGCTGATCTATCGCTCAATGAGCTGGAACGACTTCGTCACCGCGACCACCGCTGCCGTGCGCACAACCGCAATGGTGCTGATGATCATCGGCTGCGCCGCCGCCTTTGGCTGGCTGCTGGCCTATCTCCGGGTGCCGGCCGCTCTGGTCGCCTTCCTGCAGTCGGTATCCGACAACAAGCTGGTCATCCTGCTGTTGATCAACGTCGTGCTTCTCATCCTCGGCACGTTCATGGACATGTCGCCGCTGATCATCATCACCACGCCGATCTTCCTGCCGGTGGTCATGGCCTACGGCGTCGATCCGGTGCATTTCGGCGTGATCCTCATTCTCAATCTCGGCATCGGCTTGTGCACACCGCCGGTGGGGGCCGTGCTGTTCGTCAGCTGCGCGATCGGTCGGATCCCGATCTGGACGGCGATGCGTTCGATCTGGCCATTCTATGGGGCGGCTTTCGCTGTGTTGATGCTTGTCACCTACGTGCCGGAAATTTCGTTGTGGTTGCCGCACCTGTTCCACTAGAGCAGTTCACGGGAACGGCGAACTGCTCTAACCCTTTGTTTTGACGCAATTCCGGACGGAAACCGTTTCACATTTTTCCTGGAATTGCTTTAGGAGACCATCACGTGTCCGCTGCATCCGCCGATCTCAAGGTCGAGAGAAAACCCAAGCTGTCGGAGACCGTCGTTGCGGCGATCCGCAAGCAACTGCAGGCGGGCGAAATCCTGCCTGGCCACAAATTGCCAACCGAGGGCCAGCTGACCGAGACCTTCGGCGTCAGCCGCACCGTCATCCGCGAGGCGCTGGCCAAGCTTGCCGCCGACGGCCTGGTCGAGCCGCGTCAAGGCGCCGGCGTCTTCGTCACCGAGCATCTCTCGACGATGTTCGGAGCGCTTGCCGCCGACATGGGAGCCAAGGATTCGATCGCGCTCAACGTGCTCGAGGTACGCCTGGCAATCGAGATCGAGTCGGCCGGGATCGCCGCTATTCGTCGCAACGCCGCGCAGGAGGCGGCGATCCAGGAAGCCTTCTTCGAATTCGAGCGGCTGCTGCTTGCCAGCGAGCCGACCGGCCCGGCCGACCTCGCTTTCCACCGCGCCATCGCCAGCGCGACCAACAACCCATTCTATGTCGAGATGCTCGACGTGCTCGGCCGGCGCGCCATTCCGTGCGACGTGACCTCGCCCTGGTCGACCGAACTGGCGCAATCCGACAGCTACCAGCGCGGGCTGCAGCGCGAACACCTGGTGATCCTCAATGCGATCACATCGGGCGATGCCGAAGCGGCGCGCGAGGCAATGCGCGCGCACCTCACAGCCAGCCAGCAGCGCTACCGCGAACGCCTGCATGCGCGGCAGGCTTTCTATGCCAGTTCGGTCAGGGCCGCCGCCGGCGAATGACCCATTTCAAGTCAGGACGAAAATGAGCCAGAGCCATACCGATTACACATCCCGCTTTGCCATAGACCCGGTTGCCGCCGCGGCGATGGGAACCGATGAACTCCGTCACAATTTCCACATTGACGGCCTGTTCCAGTCCGGCCGCATCAGCCTGACCTACACCCACTACGACCGCATGATCGTCGGCGGCGCCGTGCCGATAGGCTCGCCGCTCCAACTGGAGGCGATCAAGCCGACCGGCACCAAAGGTTTCCTCGACCGGCGCGAGTTGATCGCCGTCAACATCGGTGGCGTGGGCGTCATCACGGCCGGCGGCCAGTCCTTCGAATTGCAGGCGCGCGACATGCTCTATCTCGGCATGGGCACACAGGATGTGTCCTTCGCCTCAGCGGATGAGGGGGCGCCGGCGAAGTTCTATCTGCTCAGCGCGCCGGCGCATCTGGCTCATCCCAGCCGGCTGATCCGCATCGGCGATGCAAAGCGCCTCGATCTTGGCAGCAAGGATGCCTGCAACGAGCGTTCGATCTTCCAGTTCATCCATGCCGATGGCGCAAAGACCTGCCAGCTGGTGGTCGGCATGACCCAACTGGCGCCGGGCTCTATCTGGAACACCATGCCTTGCCATGTGCATGACCGGCGCATGGAGGCCTATCTCTATTTCGACCTGGCCGAGACGGCGCGCGTCTTCCACTTCATGGGCGAGCCGGACGAAACGCGCCATATCGTCATGGCCAACGAAGAGGCCGTGCTGTCGCCGGGCTGGTCGATCCACTCCGGCGCCGGCACTTCCAATTATGCGTTCATCTGGGCGATGGCCGGCGACAATGTCGACTACACCGATGTCGACCCGGTGGCGTTAGGCGATCTGCGGTGAGCGACCCCTTCAGCCTTGCCGGAAAACGTATCCTGGTCACCGGCGCCAACACCGGCATCGGCCAGGGCATCGCCGTATCGATCGCACGCGCCGGCGGCACGGTGATCGGCGTCGGTCGCTCGTCGATGGACGATACGGCCAGAAAGATCGCAACGATGGGCGGGCAATTCGAGGCGGTGAGCGCCGATCTTGCCGACACGTCAGCCGCCGGCCCCTTGCTCGACCGCGTCTGGGACGAAAGCGGCCCGCTCGACGGGCTGGTCAACAATGCCGGCATCATCCGGCGCGCCGATGCCGTCGATATCAGCGAGACCGATTGGGACGACGTCATGGACGTCAATCTGAAGACGGTTTTTTTGCTCTGCCAAAGCTTTGCCAGGCGTGCCTTGGCCGCTGAGCGGACAGGCAAGATCGTCAACATTGCCTCCGTGCTGAGCTTTCAGGGCGGCATCCGCGTCGCGTCCTACACCGCCTCGAAGCATGGCGTGCTGGGCACCACCCGGCTGCTTGCCTGCGAATGGGCGCAAAAAGGCATCAACGTCAACGCTATCGCGCCAGGCTATATCGAAACCAACAACACGCAGGCGCTGCGCGCCGATCCCGACCGCAGCGCCGCTATCCTGGCGCGCATCCCGGCCGGTCGCTGGGGCGAGGCGGGCGACATTGGCGATGCCGCCGTCTTCCTGCTGGCGCCGGCGTCGAACTACATGCATGGCGCGGTGGTGCCGGTGGATGGTGGCTGGCTGGCGCGCTAGGTTTTGACGCAATTCCGGGCGGAAACCGTTTCACACTTTTCCTGGAATTGCTCTGAGGAGACGACGATGACCGCAAAGATCTTCGCGCATGCCGGCGAGGGCGCCTGGACGGCGACACCGGACGGCAACAGGCGCCGCATTCTCCTGCACACTGACGAGTTGATGCTGGTCGAATTCGGCTTCGACAAGGGTGGCGTCGGCGCCCTGCATTCGCACCCGCACGTCCAGGCAAGTTACGTCGCCGAGGGCCGCTTCGAGGTGACCATCGACGGTCGGACCGAGATCGTTGGGACGGGCGGGAGTTTCATCGTGCCGTCGGGCCTGGTGCACGGCGTCAAGGCGCTGGAAGCGGGGCGGCTGGTCGACAGCTTTACGCCGCACCGGGCCGATTTCCTCGGCTAGAGCATTTCACCGTTTCACGGAAACGGCGAGCTGCTCTAACTCTTTGTTTTGACGCAATTCTAGACGGAAAACCGCTTCACACTTTTCCTGGAATTGCTCTAACGAGGGGTAAGAGATCGAGTGGGGAATGACCCGCACCCCAGAAAGAGGCGCGGGTTTGTTGCCTGGGCGCTTGTGGCGCCGCGGTACTCAAGACATCACCGCAGGATGAGGACCCTGCCGCACCGTGGTGAAGATAGTCTTAATGCACCGGGGCTGCGTAGCTCGGTCGGTCAGGTGATATGCCGCAGGAGGCTGAAAAGCCGCTCGAACGTCTTGCCGTAGGGCGGGCGCAGCAGGCTTCCCGCGCTCAGCCGCGACTGCAGGAAAACCGGTTTCTCCTTGCTGAAGGTGCGAAAGCCCCATTCGCCGTGATAGGCGCCCATGCCGCTGGCGCCGACGCCGCCGAAAGGCTGGTTTTCCTGTACCAGATGCAGCATGCAGTCGTTGACGGTGACGCCGCCGGCAATTGTCTCGCGCAGGATGCGTTGACGGTTGCCGCTGTCGCAGCCGAACCAGTAGAGTGCCAGCGGGCGGTCGGCCCCGTTCACATGGGCGATCGCCTCGTCGATCCCGGTGTATTCTACGATGGGCAGCACCGGCCCAAAGATCTCTTCGCGCATCAGCCGCAGGTTTGCGCCGGCATTGCGGACCAGGGTCGGCAGCAACTTCCCGCTATTGGCGTCAAGTTCCTCGCCGGCCGGGTTGATTTCGGTGACATCGGCGCCGGCGTCAAGCGCTTCAGTGACCATGTCGCGCAGGCGCTGGTGGTGCCGATCGCTGATGATGGCGGTATAATCGGGGTTGTCGCGCAGGGTCGGGTAGAGCTTAGCGATCGCCGTTGCGAGCCTGGCAGCGACCGTGCCTGCTTGCCCCTTCGGCACCAGAAGGTAATCCGGCGCGATACAGGTCTGCCCGGCATTCAACAGCTTACCGTAGGCAATGCTCGATACTGCCGCGTCGAGGTCGCATGACGGATCGAAGATTGCCGGCGACTTGCCGCCGAGTT
This sequence comes from Mesorhizobium sp. WSM1497, assembly GCF_001672455.2. Classification (NCBI taxonomy): domain Bacteria; kingdom Pseudomonadati; phylum Pseudomonadota; class Alphaproteobacteria; order Hyphomicrobiales; family Phyllobacteriaceae; genus Mesorhizobium; species Mesorhizobium sp. WSM1497. Next base: position 1,263,757 of record NZ_CP021070.1, read on the forward strand.
CGAGCGTGACCGGGGTCAGGTTGGCGGCCGCGGCGATCGCGACCTGGCGTCCGACCGCGGTCGAGCCGGTGAACAGCAAATGATCGAAAGGCATCGACACGAAGGCCTTTCCCATCTCCGCATCGCCGCTGATGACGCTGAGCTCATCGGCTGCGAAATGCTCGGCAACGAGTTTGGCCAGCAGCGCGGAAAATGCCGGCGTCAATTCGGAAGGTTTTATGAGCACGCGATTGCCGGCCGCGAGTGCCGCGATGACCGGCGCGACGGCGAGCTGGAAAGGATAATTCCAGGGCGACACGATGCCGATGACACCGAGCGGCTGCGGGATGAGGCGATTTCTGCCGGGCAGGAACGGCATGGTGGTGGCAACGCGGCGTTCGCGCATCCAGCCCCTGAGGTGCGACAGCGCGTGGCGGATGCCGGCACGTACGACGAACAGTTCCGCAAGACGCGTCTCATGCGCGGAACGGCCGCCAAAGTCAGTGTCGATGGCGGTGCAGATGTCGGCTTCATGCCGCTCGGTCAGCGCGAGCAGGCGTTTGAGGCGATCCTTGCGAACGTCAAAGTTGGGGAAAGACTGCGCCTCGAAGGCGGCGCGCTGCAGGTGGAACCGCTCGGCGAGAACATTCTGTCTGGTCTGCAGCATCGCGCCCTCCCTGGCTTGCCGGGCCAAGCTTACATTGCTGGGTGAAGGAATCCAGCGAGGTGAAGGTGTCGCAAGGGAAGGCGCAGGCTGCAGGCGACCTGTTCCTGTTGTGGCACGATGACAGCTGCGCTAAGGCATGGTGCCCACGCCAGAGAGTCGTCTTGACCGGTTTCCACATCCTCTCCAGTCTACGAAATTCCAGCCCGGTGTCCGCCTGATGCTGATATCGGCGACGAGCATCTTGGCCATGGACCCCAAGCGGCGCGTTCCGCGCCGCGCGGCCCAGCGGAATTGCGGATGAAGGGCGCTCACAGGCTTGAGGCTGCGTTTGGAGCGGCTGCGCGAAGGGTTATGCGGGAGTTCCTGCGGTTCGTGCCGCTGTCTCTGAGACAGCGCATGCAAAGACGCAGATATGCACGCGCGACGCCCGCCAACAGAATTTTCATTTCGGGCTGCGCACGCAGCGGGACGACGCTGACACAGCGGCTGATGAGGTGTTTCGAGGACATTTTCGTCCATCCGCCCGAAGCGCGATACGCAATGCTGGACATGTTGGACCGGCCGGAATCGAACCTCGTCGTCAAGCGCGATGCGCGCGGTTTTGCGCATCTGGCGAAGCTACCGACCTCCATCGGCTTGATCTATTGCGTGCGCCATCCATTCGACACGCTGACAAGTTCGCATCCGCAAACACGCAACCAGCGTCGGTTCCACGTCACGCCGCAACGCTGGCTGACCGAATACGACGCGCTGATCCGGCTGAAGAAGGCACAACCGCACCGGCAGATCCTTTTCGTCCGCTACGAAGACATGATCGGCGCGCCCGATGCGCAGCAGGACAGAATCGCGCAGTCATTCGGACTGACACCGCGCATTCGTTTCAGCGAGGACCCGGACAATCCGATCCGGGTGGCTTCGTTGAGAAAATGGGAACGGAATGAAGAATTCAGGACCTATCTCGGCGGCCTGCCCCCGGCATTTCTCGCCCGCGTCCAACGTTTCTGCGCCGAGTTCGGCTATGACATGCCAATAAGCACGCCGACCGTGGACGCGCGGTGATGCAGGCACCGGCGGCCCTCGCGACAGAAGAGCTGGATCCCAAGCGGCGCGTGCTCAAGGACGTGTTCGGCTTCGATGATTTTCGCCCCGGGCAGGCCGATGTCATGGACGCGCTGCTGGCCGGGCGTCATGTGCTGGCTGTGATGCCGACTGGTGCGGGCAAATCGCTTTGCTACCAGGTGCCGGCGCTTGTCCTGGGCGGGCTCACCATTGTCGTCTCGCCGCTGGTGGCGCTGATGCAGGATCAGGTCGCCGCCTTGCGGCTTGCCGGCGTGGCCGCCGATACGATCAATTCCTCGATCGACCGCGATGCCAATATCGCCGCATGGCGTCGCGTCGCCTCGGGCCAGACGCGCCTGCTCTATCTCGCGCCGGAGCGGTTGATGACCGAGCGCATGCTCGAGGCGCTGGCCAGGCTCGATATCAGCCTGATCGCCGTCGACGAGGCGCATTGCATTTCGCAATGGGGGCCGGCGTTCCGGCGCGAATACGAGGACCTGTCGCGTCTGCGCGGCATCTTTCCCAGCGTGCCGATCATCGCGCTGACGGCGACGGCGGACGAAGGCACGCGCACCGACATCGAATCCCGGCTGTTTGCCGAGCGCGTCGAGACCCTGGTGCTGGGCTTCGACAGGCCGAACATCAAGCTTGCCATCGAGGCCAAGCAGGACAGCAAGCGGCAATTGCTGCGCTTCGTCGAGCGCCATCCCGGCCGCAGCGGCATCGTCTATTGCCTGTCGCGCAAGAAGACGGAGGAGATGGCGGCCTTCCTCGAGAAGAACGGCGTCACCGCGCTCGCCTATCATGCCGGCATGAGCAAGGAGGCGCGTGACGCCAACCAGAACAGCTTCATGACCTTGTCCGGCGTCGTCATGGTGGCGACCATCGCCTTCGGCATGGGCATCGACAAGCCTGACGTCGCCTATGTCTTCCACACCGACATGCCGGGCAGCCTGGAGGCCTACTACCAGGAGATAGGCCGCGCCGGCCGCGATGGGCGGGACGCCGAGGCGCATATGCTGTTCGGCCTGGGCGATATCCGCATGCGCAGGATGTTCATCGACGACGAGGATGCGCCGCCCGAGCACAAGAGGCGCTCGCATGGCCGGCTCGACACGCTGATAGGCTATTGCGAGACGGCGCAGTGCCGCCGCCAGGTGCTGCTCGGGTATTTCGGCGAGGAAGCGCAGCCTTGCGGCAATTGCGACACCTGCCTCGACCAGGCACCGCGCGCCGATGGCGGAGCCGAGGCTCGAATCATCCTGACGGCGATCGCCCAGAGCGGTGAGCGTTTCGGTGCCGGTCATGTCATCGACATCCTGCTCGGCCATGAAACCGAGAAGGTGCTTGCCAGGAACCACCAGAGGCTCACGAGTTTCGGCAGTGGTCTGGCGCACAAGAAGGATTTCTGGCTATCGCTGATCCGGCAACTCGTCGCCGGCGGGTTCCTGATGCCGGATCCGGCCGGTCATGGCGGCCTCGCCATCGCCGAAAAGGGTCATGCGCTTGGCCGTGGCGAGGTGCCGTTCCATTATCGTGTCGAGGTACGCAGCCGCGCCTTGCGCGGCAAGATGCGCTCCGGGCAGGATCTCGGGCAGTCGGCTGTGGACACCGGGCTACTGGCCGCGCTCAAATCCTTGCGCCTGCGGCTCGCCAAGGAGCGCCAGGTGCCGGCCTATGTGGTGTTCTCCGATCGCACGCTGATCGACATGGCAGAGCGCCGCCCGAACGACCTCGACGCCTTCGCTGAAGTGAATGGGGTTGGGGCGGCAAAGCTGAAGGAGTTCGGCCAGGTTTTTCTGAGTGCGATTGCCGAGCACCGGTCGGGTGAGGCGGCCTGAGGTCAGATCAGCGACTGGTCACGCGCCGTGAAGCAGAGGGATCTTCGGAGAAGGCATCCGCTCCGAAACCTCCTGTGCCGCCGCCGCCCATTCCTCCACCGCCCATGCCCCCCAGGGACCGATTAGTTCAACGTTTTCTGGCCGGCCGGTCGACAGATCAGGCCCAGACTGAGGCGTGCATCGACTTCATGGCCGAGCATTTGCAACCGCAATAGATGCCGCTGTCCGCTTGCAGGCACCTATCCACTGCAAGCGTCGCGGGCGACCCGCCGGGCGTCAGTCGCGCGATGTGGACAGTCCCGCGAGAAGCGGAGCGTAGGCGGCGAGCCTGCGGGATACGAACTCAGTGAAGAGCCGCACGCGCTTCGTCTTGCGTGTCTCCCCATGTGTGAGAAGCCAGAGCGTTCCGTACAGGTGCAGGTCGGTGCCCGGCACCCTCACCAGCAGGGGGTCGGCATCTCCGACGAAGCACGGCAGTGTCGTGATCCCGAGACCTTGCCGTACGGCAACGATCTGCGCCTCGGCGTCCGTGATCCTGAATGGAACTCCCGTGGTGCCAACCTCACCCGCGCTGGCCCACTCTGGAATTCCATGAACGCTTATGACGATCCACCGGATGGGATCAGGTGCGCCCGCACGCCACGCGGCCAGGCGATCGCGGGACATGTAGACGCCGCCAAACACCTCCGCTCCCTTCAGTCCGTGAAGATTGAGCGGCAGGTTTTTGCGGTCGTAGACGACGCGGATCGCCACGTCGGCCTCTCGGTTGGTCAGATTTGCCAGCTCGCCGGACGACAAGATTTCCATCTCGATGTCTGGATGCAGGTGCGCGAAATCGGCGAAGTCCGGCATGAGCAGGTGCGTCGCGAGGGGCGGTGCCAGCGTCACCCGCAGAAGTCCGCGTACGCTCTGGTCGCGCCCGAAGACGCGCGTCTCCAGCTGGTGCGACGACGCTTCCATCTGGTTCGCGAGCTCGAGGACCTCCTCGCCGGCAGCGGTCAGGCGGTAGCCCGAAGGCAGCTTTTCGAACATTTGCGCCCCGAGGCGTTCCTCAAGCTGTGCGATGCGTCGCAGAACGGTCGAGTGATTCACCCCGAGCTGCGCGCCGGCAGCCCGCACCGAGCCTCCGCGTGCGACGGCTAGAAAGTAGCGAACGTCATCCCAGTCGATCATGGTGCAATCCGGCACCGCGCGGTGCGCCTTCCAAAGCCCGTATCTAACACATCCTACAGCAGTAGGGGCGGGATATCGTGGCTTGTGTCGACAAGGGCGACGCTATTCCGAACGGCGGACACGGATCGTCGCGGGCTGGCGTCAATCCTGAAAGCGGATCGATTCTGCACCACCGATGTGCGCGCTTCCGCACTCACCGCGCGACCCCGGCGGGCCCATCTAGAGGTTCTCGGGGCGTCCCCGAACGACCAAAGACAGAGCCTGGAAGGATTAAGTCATGGGAAAACTGGATGGTAAGGTTGCGGTTATAACGGGTGGTGCCACCGGCATCGGCCTCGCCGCTGCAAAGCGCTTCATCGAGGAGGGCGCCTTCGTCTTCATCTTCGGCCGCCGGCAGGAAGCGCTAGACGCCGCTGTGGCCGAGCTCGGGCCCAATGCCCGCGCGGTGAAGGGCTCGGTCTCGGATGAGGCCGACCTCGATCGGCTCTACGCGGCGGTGAAGGCCGAGCGCGGAACCCTCGACATCATCTTCGCCAACGCCGGGGTGGGAAGCCTGCTTCCGCTCGGCAAGCTCACCGCCGAGCACATTGACGAAACCTTCAACACCAATGTGAAGGGTACGATCTTCACGGTCCAGAAGGCGCTGCCGCTGATGGGCGAGGGCGGTTCGATTATCCTGACCGGATCGAGCGCCGGCACCACGGGCGCGCCCGCATTCAGCGTCTATAGCGCGAGCAAGGCGGCGGTGCGCAACCTCGCGCGGACCTGGGCGGAAGACTTGAAGGGCACCGGCATCCGGGTAAACGTGCTGTCGCCCGGGCCGACGGCGACCGAACTCGCGAAGGCAGCGATAGGCGAGGAGGGCCTGAAGGTCTTCGCCTCGATGAATCCGCTTCAGCGTATGGCCGATCCAGCGGAGATCGGGGCGGCGGCTGCGTTTCTCGCGTCGCCCGACAGCAGCTTCATGACTGCCAGCGAGGTCGCCGTCGACGGGGGCTTGGCGCAAATCTGACCCGCTACGCCCCGCCGTTCATTCCATTCGATATCCCGAGCCCGCAGGGCCTGGTAAACTGAAGGAGAGTATACATGAGCTACGCAATTATCGGCTTCGGCAAGATCGGCCAGGCTCTTGCCAAGGCATTTGCCCGCAAGGGCCTCGAAGTGTCCGTGGCAACCACGCGCGACCCGGAAAGCTTTGCATCCGACGCGGCCGCGATCGGACCCATGATCATCCCGAAAACACTGGCGGACGCCGTCAAGGCGGACATCATCTTTTTGGCTGTCCGCTTTGAATCGCACCCGGATGTCGCGAAGGCGCTGCCAAGCTGGGAAGGCAAGACGATCATCGACGCGACGAACGTGTTTCCAGTCCCCGAAGAGCTGGACGGTCTGCCGTCCTCCGCCTTCGTCGCGAAGGCGTTCACCGGCGCCAAGCTCGTCAAAGGCTTCAATCACCTGATTGCGGCCACCCTGGCTGCCGATCCGATCGTCGAGGGCGGGCACCGGGTCGTCTTTCTGTCGAGCGACGACGAGGACGCGATCGCTCCCGTGGCGGCATTGGCCAAACAACTCGGGTTCGCACCGGTCAAGCTGGGGAAGCTCAACGAGGGCGGCACGCTGGTGCACGCACGCGGCCGCACTTGGGGCCAGCTGATCTTCCAGGACCTGTTCAAGAAGGAGCAGTAACGGATTTATCGTGTGCCGACAGAGTGGCAGGCGTACGATGCCGGCCACATCGTCGGCAACGAGCCAAGCGCGCGAAGTGACGTGCTTGAAAGCTTACATCTGCCTGGGATCCTTCGGCCGACATGTGCCGGCCCCCCATGCTTCATAGTTGCAAAAGCTGATGCCCCAGCCAGCATCGCGTCTTTTGGAAGTTGCCTCACGACCGCCCGCGCGGATGGGTCCGAAGCCACCCCAACTGCCATCCGAGCCTTTGTAATTTCCCATGACGCGATAATTGCAGTTGTTCACGACGACGTTGCCGTCCATCGACACGCATGCCGATACGACAGTGGAAAGGCTGAAGAAAGCTGCGATGGCGAGAGAGGCTTTGCGCATCGTGGTCTCCTAACTGGGTTCGGCGAACCAACCGTTACGAGATCGTGGGCCGGGCCTCTCCCCATTTGGGCTAAACCGGCTGGTAAATTCACAGCGGCATGGCTGCGCTTGCGGACAGAAGCGATGTGCGGAGATGCCGAATGGGCCTGCCCATCGCCGAAGCTTTACGGCCTCCGCGAAGGCCAGAGTGTCCCGGCTCGAGCGGCTTTGTCCTGCTGCGGATATGCGGCAGGCGGCCCAGGAAATGTCCGGTTTTCTCGGGATTGAATGGCGGAGAGGGAGGGATTCGAACCCCCGATGGGCTTGCACCCATGCCGCATTTCGAGTGCGGTGCATTCGACCACTCTGCCACCTCTCCGCGGTCATGGTCGGCCGTTGCCGGCGCGGCGCACTAGATAACGGCTGAACGGGCAGGTTACAAGGCCAATCCGTCAGTTATTTGGCTTGCCGGACAAGCAGCGGATTCGCGACGGTTCAGCGGCGGCGAGGCCTGGATAGGTTGGTAACCAGTCACGCGTGCTTGCCTCGACGATGGTCACGTCGTGCAGTCGTGCTGACACGCTCGATCCTTCGGCCGCCAACAACAGTCCCGACAACAGCTGTTTGCCTTGACTCGCACTCAACCTTCGGTTAGGGACAGCGCGCAATCGGCGTGGAGGGTTCTTCCGCGCCGCTTGTTTTTTGAACCCGCAGACTGACAAAAAGACGGCTGAACCGCCAGAGGCGGCTCATCAAGGCCGACCGAACAGCGAAAGGCAAAAAATGTTCGCAGTCATTAAAACGGGTGGCAAGCAGTATCGCGTTGCCGCCAACGATCTCCTGAAGATCGAAAAACTCGAAGCCGCTGTCGGCGATATGGTCGAGATCGGCCACGTCCTCGCACATGGCGAAGGCGAGAATGTCACGTTCGGCGCGCCGTTCGTCGACGGCGCGGTGGTCACCGCCGAAGTCGTCGAGCAGGGCAAGAACCGCACCGTCATCGCCTTCAAGAAGCGCCGCCGGCAGAATTCGCGCCGCAAGATCGGCCATCGCCAGCTTTTGACCACCGTGCGGATCTCCGAGATCCTGCTGGGTGGCGCCAAGCCGACGAAGACGGCAGCGGTCAAGGCGCCGAAGAAGGTGAAGGCCGAGGCCGCCACCGAGGTGCAGGCGGAAGCCGCGCCGAAGAAGGAGCCCAAGGCCAAGGCAGCCGAGACAAAGGCAGCCGAGACCGCGGCAGCGCCGCTGTTCAAGGCGCCCAAGGGTGAGCCGGACGATCTGACCGTGATCAAGGGCATCGGCCCGGTCGCGGCCAAGGATCTCAACGAGCAGGGCATCATCACCTTCGCGCAGCTCGCCAAGCTGACCGACAAGGATGTCGCCAAGATCGACGAGCACATGCCCTTCAGCGCCGACCAGATCAAGGACTGGCGCGAGCAGGCCAAGGAATTGGCGGCGAAGTAATTTTCTGGCGACCAGGTCGCCGGATCGGACTTGAAACGGAACGCGAACGCGTTCATAAGGCCTTTTAGGCGCCTTGCGGCGCAACGGAGTTAGTTAGATGGCACACAAGAAAGCTGGCGGCTCGTCGCGCAACGGTCGCGACTCGCATTCCAAGCGTCTGGGCGTGAAGAAGTTCGGCGGCGAAGCCGTCATCCCGGGCAACATCATCATTCGTCAACGCGGCACCACGTGGCATCCCGGCGTCAATGTCGGCATGGGCACGGACCATACGCTTTTTGCGCTCGAGACCGGCGCCGTGACGTTCAACAAAAAAGCCAACGGCCGAACCTACGTATCGGTCAACCCGATTGCCAAAGCCGCGGAGTAGCCGGTTCCGCACTAGAACACCGGCGCCCATCTCGGGAACCGGTGTCTGGCAAAGCCAGGAAAAGGATCAGGGGAGATGGGTTTCCATCTCCCCTTTTTCTTGTGCCTGGAGGACTTTCAAATGGTTGCCGAAGCGGAAGACTCAGAAGACGAAAGTTACGCGATAGACTGCCCGGTGCTGGTCACCGAGCGGCTGGTGATGCGGGCGCCACACGAGGGCGATATCGCGCAGCTGGTCGAGCTTGCCGACAACCGCCATGTCGCCGAAATGCTGGCACGCATGCCGCACCCCTATGGCGAGGCCGAGGCGCGCGCGTTCCTGGCCATGACCAAATCGCGTCGGGCCGGCATTGCTTATGCCCTGACGCTGGCTGGCACCGACACCTTCGTCGGCTGCGCCGGCCTCAACACCACCGATCGCGGGCTGGAGCTCGGTTACTGGATCGGCGAGCCGCACTGGAAGAAGGGCTATGCGACGGAAGCAGCGCACGCGCTGGTCGATCTCGCCTTCCAGAGGACGTCGATCCAGGTCCTGCATGCCTCGACGCGGGTCATCAATCCGGCCTCGCGCCGCGTCATCCACAAATGCGGGTTCCAGTATGCCGGCCAGGGCATGCTGAACTCGATCGTCGCCGGCCAGGTTCCCGTCGAGCGCTACCGGCTCGATCGCAAGACCTGGACCAGCCTGCGGAACTGGGTGCATTTCTGATGGATGACGGCGGTCAAGCCAATGGTCGACAGCAGCGATATTGAAACGGCCGCGATCGCGCCGATGACGCCTGGGGATATCGAAAGCTTTCATCGCGCGCTCGATGTCGTAGCGCGTGAGCGAAAGTACTTGTCCTTCCTTGAGGCGCCACCGCTGGATCAAGTCAGAAGTTTCGCAATGGATCGTATCGGGAGAGGCGATCCGGGGTTCGTGGCCGTTGTTCGTGGCGAGGTCGTCGGCTGGTGCGACATCTCACGCCATGATCGGCTCATCCATGCCCATCGCGGCTCCCTCGGGATGGGGATTGTTCCTCCCTATCGGGGGCGAGGGCTTGGACTGCGGCTCATCAATGCAACCTTGGCGCAAGCGCGCAGGGCCGGTTTCGTCCGCATCGAACTCTCCGTGCATTCCGACAATGCTCGCGCCATCTCTCTCTACGACAAGGTCGGGTTTGTCAGGGAGGGCGTGCAGCGCGATGCCGTCCATGTCGACGGGGAATACCGCGATACGATCATGATGGCGATCGTCGAACGCGAAAACGCCGCCAGATGAATGGCCATCAGCCCAGTTCGGCCCACACCGGCAGATGGTCCGAGCCGACTGCCTTTCGGTCGACCCACAGACGCTGCAGGGATCTGGCAAGCGAAGCGCTGGTAAAGATATAATCGATGCGCTTGTGCCGGCTGGGATCGGTGGGTTGCTTGGGATCGACCCAACTGATGAGATCGTCGCCGGTGGCGTTCAGCCGCAAGGCGGCATCGACGGCGAAGTCGGCGGTCAGCGGCATGCCGAATTCATGGTCCGGCCGGCCGGCGAGTTCGACATATTCGGGTGAGCCGGCCAGCATGTTGAAATCGCCCATGCCGACAAAGGCTTCGGGATGCGGCAGTTCCGGCAGGCCGATCTCGGCGACGCCGGACAGTGCTCCGCCTTCGAGCGCATAGTTCAGCATGCGTTGGCGCAGGAACTGGATCTGGCTGGCGCGTTCGAGGGGGCTGCGGTGATCGAGATGGATGGAATAGAAGCGGATGAAACCAAGCGGCGTCTCGATCAGCGCTTCCAGCGCGCCGCGCTGGAAGTTCATCATCTCGAAGCTGCGGCTGCGCGGCAAAAGCAGGTTGCGCGACAGATGAATGGGCGTCCTAGACAGCACCATGTTGCCGAGCTGGAAGGTTTTCGTCACGGCACGGCCGTTGTCGATGTGCGAACCGATATTGGCCTCGAAATTGCTGCCATAGACGGCGAAATAGTCGGGCAGCGCCTCGCCGATCTCGGCGACCATGTCGCGGCCGCCATTCCGAGGATTGTTGCGGGTCACCTCCTGCAAAGCGATCACGTCGGCGCCGCGCACGGCATCGGCGATGCGCCCGACATCGTACTGCCCGTCGAGGCCGATGCCGTACTGGATGTTGTAGGTTACAAGCTTCATTCCGACGTCTCTCCGGCCAACCCCACATGGCCATTGTCACAAAACGGCCTCGCCCTTCGCCGCGCCTTGGTTTAGAGCAAGGGCCAAGGTTTAGAGCAATGCCGCAAAGCCACTAGTAGAAACTGTACAATCTCATGAAATTTCTCGATCAAGCCAAGGTATACATCCGCTCCGGTGACGGCGGCGCCGGTTCGGTGTCGTTCCGGCGCGAAAAATTCATCGAGTTCGGCGGGCCGGATGGCGGCGACGGCGGCCGCGGCGGCGATGTCTGGCTGGAGGCGGTCGACGGGCTGAACACGCTGATCGACTACCGGTATCAGCAGCATTTCAAGGCCAAGACCGGCGTCCACGGCATGGGCCGCAACATGACCGGAGCCAAGGGCGCCGACGTCACGCTGAAAGTGCCGGCCGGAACGCAGGTGTTCGAAGAAGACAACGAGACGCTGATCTGCGACCTGACCGTGGTCGGACAGCGCTTTCTGCTGGCCAAGGGCGGCAATGGCGGTTTCGGCAACCAGCATTTCAAGACCTCGACGAACCAGGCGCCGCGCCGCGCGAATCCCGGCCTGCCGGGGCAAGAGCTCAACATCTGGCTGCGGCTGAAGCTGATCGCCGATGCCGGGCTGGTCGGGCTGCCCAATGCCGGCAAGTCGACATTCCTGGCGGCGGTCACCGCAGCCAAGCCGAAGATCGCCGACTATCCCTTCACGACGCTGCATCCCGGCCTCGGCGTTGCCCGCATCGACGCGCGCGAATTCGTCATCGCCGACATTCCGGGCCTCATCGAAGGCGCGCATGAGGGCGTCGGCATCGGCGATCGCTTCCTTGGCCACGTCGAGCGCACGCGTGTGCTGCTGCATCTGGTTTCGGCGCAGGAGGAAAATCCGGGCAAGGCCTACAAGACCGTGCGAGCCGAGCTCGACGCCTATGGCCATGGCCTCACCGACAAGGTCGAGATCCTGGCGCTTTCCCAGGTCGACACGCTCGACGCCGATGCGCGCAAGAAGAAGGTCGCCTCGCTGAAACGCGCTGCCGGCCGCGCGCCGATGCTGTTGTCGGCGGTCACCGGCGAGGGCGTCGAGGCGGTGCAGCGGGCGCTGATGGCGGTGATTGCTGAGGCGCGCGCGCAGATCGCGGCGCCGGTCGAGACGCGCTGGGACAAATAGGGTCATGCAGTCGCTGAGAAAATATCGGCGCATCACCGTCAAGATCGGCTCGGCGCTGCTCGTCGACCGCGCGACGGGCCTGAAGCGCGACTGGCTGGCTTCGCTCGCCGACGACATTGCCGGGCTGGCCCAGGGCGGCGCTGAAATCCTCGTCGTCTCGTCCGGCGCTATCGCGCTTGGCCGCACCATCCTTGGCCTCGGCAAGCGAGCCCTGAAACTGGAGGAGAGCCAGGCGGCGGCAGCCGTGGGACAGATCGCGCTGGCCGGCGCCTGGTCGGACGCGCTCGGCAAGGGCAGCCTGAAATCGGGCCAGATCCTGCTGACGCTCGGCGACACCGAGGAGCGCCGCCGCTATCTCAACGCGCGGGCGACGATCTCGACACTCTTGAAGATGAAGGCAGTGCCGGTCATCAACGAGAACGACACGGTGGCGACTTCCGAAATCCGCTACGGCGACAATGACCGGCTGGCGGCCCGCGTCGCCACCATGATGGGCGCCGATCTTTTGGTGCTGCTTTCCGACATCGACGGGCTCTACACCGCGCCGCCGGCGCGCGACCCCAACGCCAAATTCATTCCGGTGGTCGACCGCATCACGCCTGATATCGAGGCGATGGCGGGTGCGGCCGCTTCCGAGCTGTCGCGCGGCGGCATGCGCACGAAGCTCGATGCCGGCAAGATCGCCACCGCCGCCGGCACCGCGATGATCATCACGTCGGGCACTCGGCTGTCGCCGCTGATGGCGATCGAACGCGGCGAGCGCGCTACTTTCTTTCGGCCGAGCAGCAACCCGATCAAGGGCTACAAAACCTGGATCGCCGGCCAGCTCGAGCCGGCCGGCCGGCTTACGGTCGATGCCGGCGCCATCGGCGCGCTGCTGTCGGGCAAATCGTTGCTGCCGGCCGGCGTCAAGCTGGTCAGCGGCAATTTCTCGCGCGGCGACACGGTGGCGATCCTGTCGCCCGAGGGCCGCGAGATCGCGCGCGGGCTGGTTGCCTATGATGCCGCCGATGCCGTAAGGATCGCGGGCCTGAAGACGGCCGAGATCGAAACCGTGCTCGGCTACGAGGCGCGTTCGGCGATGATCCACCGCGACGACCTTGTGGTGAGCCATTCGGGTGACCAAGTACGGGCCGGCGACCAAACAGGGGCCGGTGACCAAGTCACGGTTGGTGGCGATGTAAGCGGAGGATGAGCCATGCTGAAACTGCATGAAAAATCCGGGGATGACACTGTCGCGCTGATGGCCGATATCGGCCGGCGCGCCCGGGCTGCCGCCCGGCCGCTGGCCATTGCCACGACCGCCGCCAAGAACGCCGCACTGCTGGCCATGGCCGAGGCGATCGTGGCCCGTGAGCAGGACATTCTCGACGCCAATGCCATCGATGTTTCGAATGGTCATGAATCCGGGCTTTCCACCTCCTTCATGGACCGGCTGAAGCTCGATCCGGCGCGCATCCGCGCCATGGCCGACGGCATCCGCGAAATCGCCGCGCTGCGGGATCCGGTTGGCGACGTGATCGCGCAGTGGGACCGGCCGAACGGTTTGCATATCGAGCGCGTGCGCACGCCGCTCGGCGTCGTCGGCGTCATCTATGAGAGCCGCCCGAACGTCACCGCCGATGCCGGCGCGCTGTGCCTCAAAGCCGGCAATCCGGTGATCCTGCGTGGCGGTTCGGATTCGCTCAATTCTTCCGCCGCCATCCACGCCTGCCTGGTCGAAGGGCTGAAGCAAGCGGGCCTGCCGGAGGATGCCATCCAGCTGGTGCCGACCACCGACCGCGCCGCCGTCGGCGAGATGCTGAAGGGGTTGGGCGGCAACCTCGACGTCATTATCCCGCGCGGCGGCAAAAGCCTGGTCGGACGGGTGCAGGCCGAGGCGCGGGTCCCGGTCTTCGCGCATCTCGAAGGCATCTGCCATCTCTACATCGACCGTTCCGCCAAGCTCGATATGGCTGTCAGGATCGCCGTCAACGCCAAGATGCGACGCACCGGCGTCTGCGGTGCCGCAGAGACGCTGCTGGTCGACCGGGCGGTTGCCTCCACGCACCTGGTGCCGATCCTTGATGCACTTCGCGCCGCCGGCTGCGAAATCCATGCCGACGCCGAGGTGCTGAAAGTGTTTTTCGACGCCAAGCCGGCGACCGATGCCGATTGGGTGACAGAATATCTCGATGCCATCATCGCGGTAAAACTGGTCGACGGTATCGGTGGTGCGATCGAGCATATCGAGACGTTTTCCTCGCATCACACCGAGGCGATCGTCGCCGAGGATGCGCAAGCCGTCGACCGGTTTTTCAACGAGATCGATTCGGCGATCCTGCTGCACAACGCATCGACGCAGTTCGCCGACGGCGGCGAATTCGGCATGGGCGCCGAGATCGGCATCGCCACCGGCAAGATGCATGCGCGCGGACCGGTGGGCGTCGAACAGCTGACGTCGTTCAAATACCGTGTGCGCGGCTCGGGACAGGTGAGACCTTGAGCGCTGGTCTTACCCTTCCCCTTGTGGGGAGGGTGGCGAGCATAGCGAGCCGGGTGGGGGGACGACGCTGAATTCCGCGATACCCCCACCCCGCTCCGCTTCGCGGATCGACCCTCCCCACAAGGGGGAGGGTAAGGAGGCTATCCCCTCCCACTATTTCAAAATGCCGCACGCCGAGAAAGGCCTTGCCGTCGGCCTGTTCGGCGGTTCGTTCAATCCGCCGCATGCCGGCCATGCGCTGGTCGCCGAGATCGCGCTCAGACGCCTGGCGCTCGACCAGTTGTGGTGGATGGTGACGCCGGGCAATCCGCTGAAGAACACCAGGGAGTTGGCGCCGCTGGGCGAACGGCTGCAGCTGTCGGAACAGATCGCCAAGAACCCGAAGATCAAGGTCACCGCTTTCGAAGCCGCCCATCACGTCCGCTACACCGCCGATACGCTGGCGCTGGTCAAGGCGCGCAACCCTGGTGTCGATTTCGTCTGGATCATGGGTGCCGACAGTCTGCGCGATTTCCATCGCTGGCAGCGCTGGCGCGAGATCGTCATGACCTTCCCGATCGCCGTCATCGACCGCCCGGGCGCGACGCTGTCGTTCCTGTCCTCGGTCGTCGCCAAGACCTTCGACTATGCCCGCATCGACGAGGGCGATGCGCCGCGGCTTGCCCGCATGAAGGCGCCGGCCTGGACCTTCATTCACGGCCCGCGCTCGTCGCTGTCATCGAGCGCGATCCGCAAGCTGGCGAAGGGGTGAGCCCGGCCGCCCGGCCATGTCGCTTTTATCGCTTCCTTTGCCCGTTTCATGGGCAATCCTGAGCAGGCATGTCGATTCCCAGGAAAAACCGCAGCGAAGCCGAGCAGGGCGCCGAGCCCACGCCGCTGATCGCGATTGCCAGCGTCATCGTGTCGATGGCGCTGATTGCCGTCGGCAACGGGCTGATGTTTGCCTACATCCCGGTCCGGCTTGGCGCCGAGGGTTTCGATCCGACCTGGGCCGGGCTGATCATCACCGGGCTTTCGGCCGGCGGGCTCGCCGGCTGCATCTTGACCGGACCGCTGGTGCGAAGGGTCGGCCATGCCCGCGCCTTCATGGTGCTGTCGGCGCTGATCGCGCTGGCCAACGCCGCTGTCGGCGCCGGGGTCCTTCCGCTGCTGTGGATAGCCGCCCGCGCGCTCTACGGCTTTGCCATATGCGGCCTGTTCATCGTCGCGCAGAGCTGGCTGAACGATGCGGTTGCCAACGCCATCCGCGGCCGGGTGATGGCTTTCTTCTACGTTGCCTATGTCGCCGGGCTCGGCGTCGGCTACGCGACGCTAGCGCTGGTCGATATCAGGACAGCGGATGCGCCGCTGATCGGCATCGTCTTCACCGCGCTGTCGATCCTCCCTGTCGGGATGACCAAACTTGCCCAGCCGCCGGCGCCGCAGGCGGCCTCGGTGGCGCTGCGCCGTGCCTGGCGGGTTTCACCGGTCGGCGTCGCCGGCATGCTTGCCGTCGGCGGCCTGTCGATGTCGATTGCTGGCTTCGCACCGATCCACGCCACGGCCAAGGGCTACAGCCAGGCCGACGTGGCGCTGCTGCTTTCGGCGATGCCTCTCGGCACGCTGATCCTGCAGATCCCGCTTGGCTGGATTTCCGACCGAACCGACCGCCGCTATGTGCTGATCGCCGCATCCGCGCTCGCCATGGTCGCCGGCCTGTTTGCACTCGGGTTCGATGGCGGCGCGCTGGCCGCGTTGGTTGTGATCTATATCGTGTGGGACGGCGCTTCGGAATCGATCTATTCGCTGGCCAGTGCGCACGCCGCCGACCGCGCCGGCAAGGACGACATGGTGGCGCTGTCCAGTTCGCTTTTGTTTGCCTGGTCGCTGTCGGGCTTCGTCGTGCCCGGCATCGTGACGGCGCTGTCGGCCGTCTTCGGAACGCAGGCTTTCATCTATGTGGCTGTTCTCATCGCCGCAGCCTTCTGCCTGTTCGTGCTTTTGCGTGTGTTCACGACGCGTGCGGTCCCGGTCGGCGAAACCGGCAGTTTCGCACCGATGACGGCGCAGGCGCCGTTGCCGGTCGAACTCGCCTTCGCACCGGACGATGAGGGCCGGCACTGAGCCACCCGACTATTGTCGACGGGCTTCCGGCGACGGGGCTTCCGGTGGCGGCAGCGGGATCGATATGCCTTCGCTATCGAATTCCTGTTTGGCGCGCTTGGTGAGATCGGTCTGGGTGGCGAAGAAGTCGGCCGACGATGTCCAGTAGCGCAAGGCAATCGAAACAGTGCTGTCGCCCAATGTCGCGACGAAAGCGATCGGTGCCGGCTCACGCTTGACCCGCCGTTCGGCGGCGGCAATGGCAAGCAAGGTCTTTTGGGCCCTGTCGATGTCGTTCCAGGAGCCGATGCTGAGCGTGATGTCGCTACGGCGCACGCCATTGCGCGAAAAGTTGCGCACCGGCTGGTTCCATAGCGTCGAGTTGGGCGCCAATATGTAGACCCCGTCGGCCGTCCTGAGCTTGGTTGCGAACAGGCCGATCTCCTCGATCGTACCGGCAATCGAACCGACCTCGACGGACTCGCCGATGCGAAACGGCCGCAGCGCCAGAAGCATGATGCCGGCCGCGATGTTCTGCAGCGTGCCTTGCAACGCCAGGCCGATGGCGAGGCCAATGGCACCGATCGCGGCAATAATCGAGGCCGTCTGCACGCCGAACTGGCCGAGCACCATGATGGTGACGAGGATCAGGATGGCATAGCGGACGATCTTGGAGAAGAAATGCCGCAACGTCGCGTCGAAACCATGGATATGGCCGAGACCGGCGAAGATCGAACGTTCGGCAAGGCCGGCGACGATATAGCCGACGATCAAGAGGATAACGGCACCGATGGCCGAGAAGGAGTAGGAAACAATCAGCGTGCTCAGTTGGGCGAGGCCAGCCTGGACGCTGAGGAAGGCGTTTTGCGGGTCGATCGGCATGGGGGAAATCCGGTTGGTCGGTGAGCCGATAACCCATGCCGACGGCGAGGGTTCCGATCTTTTCCGGTGTGCGGCGGAACCACAGGAGCGACAATACGTTCGTGCGAGGCAGGGTCCCGTCTTGAAACTGTCAGGGAACTCTGCCTATCTAAGTGGTGTCACCTGCTTCAAGGGGTGATTTGGTTGTTCTTGCTGCGAAAGGAAATACACTGAGAACAGCACTGCGGAAGAAGGCCGATATCATGCCTTCGCCGGCCAGGATCAGCGTAGACGACGCCGTGTCCCGCGCCATCAAGACAGTCCTTGCCAGTCTGGAAGACTCCAAGGCCGAAAATATTGTCTCCATCGACATCCAGGGGAAATCGAGCCTCGGCGACTATATGGTCGTCGCTTCGGGCCGATCGCACCGTCATGTCGCGGCTGTCGCCGATCATCTTCTCAAAGCGATCAAGGATGCCGGTCTCGGCACCGCGCGCGTCGAGGGGCTGTCCGGCGCCGACTGGGTCCTGATCGATTCTGGCGACATCATCGTCCATGTCTTCCGCCCCGAAGTCCGCGAATTCTACAATCTCGAAAAGATGTGGCAGGCGCCGGACCTCGAGGAAGAAACGCTCCACTAAGTCGTTCGCGCGGCTTACAAGGCAAGGATGAAGATATCAGTTCATGCCGTGGGCCGGATGAAAGCCGGCCCCGAGAAGCTGCTGGCCGACCGCTATTTCGAGCGCTTCGCCAAGAGCGGCCCGGCGGTGGGGCTTGAATTTGGCGGCATTGCCGAAATAGCCGAGGGGCGCGGCCAGACCGCCAACGAGCGCCGGCGTGAGGAAGGCCAGAAACTGCAGACGCAGTTGCAGCCCGGCACTGCCCTGATCCTGCTCGATGAACGCGGCAAAAGCTTTTCCTCGGAAGATTTCGCCGGGCGCCTCGGCCTGTTGCGTGACGGTGGCCGCAAGGCGCTGATCATCGCCATCGGCGGCGCCGACGGCCACGATCAGCCGCTGCGCGACCAGGCCGAACTGGTGATGTCGTTCGGATTGCTGACATGGCCGCATCAACTGGTGCGCGTGATGCTGGGAGAGCAGCTTTATCGTGTGGCCACCATCCTTTCGGGACATCCCTACCATCGCTCGTAAGCCGGTGAATTGGTGCGACACACCCGGATTTCCGCCCCAATGCCAACGTAACATTGCATCGAGTGGGCGGTTTCGAACATGGTTGATTGTTCGTTAACGAAGCCACGCATAGAGTCGGGCTTCAATGTCTGAAGACAGAAAATCAAGAACGGGCTCATGGCGCGCGCGCTGCGGCATCGCGGCGGCGGTGCTTGTGCTGTCGCTGCATGCGGGGCGGGCGGAAAACACGCTCGACCTGGCTCCCGATCCGGACCAGAGCCGGGCCGAATACGAACGGGTCTCGAAGGAGATCACGCTGTCGTCCGAACGATTGGCCAAGCTCTCCGCCGACATCGCGACGATCAAGAAGGATCACGCCTCGATCACCGCCGCATTGATCCAGTCGGCGATGACCGAGCAGAAGCTCGGCCAGGACATCGAGGACATCGGCGCCAGGCTGGAAGGGTTGAAGGGCCAGGAACAGAAGATCCGCGCCTCGCTGATGGCGCGGCGCGACGTTCTGGCCGAAGTGCTGGGCGCGCTGCAGCGCATGGGCCTCAACCCGCCGCCGGCGATCCTGGTCAAGCCCGAGGACGCGCTGTCGTCGGTGCGCAGCGCCATCCTGCTCGGCGCGGTTGTGCCGGAACTGCGCCAGCAGACCGATAGCCTGCTTGCCGATCTCAAGGAACAGACCAGGATTACGGCGTCGATCGAGGCCGAACGGGCGCGGCTGACGGCGGCGGTCGGCGACCAGACGGCGGAAAAGAAGCGGCTCGGCATGCTGCTGGAGGCCAAGCAGAAGCTCGAAGCCGACACGCAAACGCAAATGGCCGCGGAAAAGCAGCGATCCGAAGCGCTGGCGGCCAAGGCCGGCAGCCTGAAAGAGTTGATCGCCTCGCTCGAAGCGCAGGCCGACAAGAGCCGCAAGGCCGCCGATGCCGCCAAGGCCGCTGAGCAGAAGACGGCGGATGGCGACAAGACATCCGCGCCGGCGGAACTGGCGTCGCTGCCCGTTCCGGAAAGCAACCAACTTGCCGCCGCGGTGCCCTTTTCGGCGCTGCAGGGACAGATCGCACTGCCGGTGACCGGCCGCATCAAGCGGCGATTCGGCGCCGACGACGGTAACGGCGCGGTGATGCTAGGCGACATGGTTGCGACACAATCGGGAGCCATCGTTACCGCGCCGGCGGATGGAAATGTGCTTTATGCGGGGCCGTTTCGCTCTTATGGTCAACTCTTGATCCTGAACGCAGGCGACGGCTATCATGTCGTTTTGGCGGGGATGAGCAGAATCAGCGTCGCGACCGGTCAATCAGTGCTTGCAGGAGAGCCGATCGGTGCGATGGGAGAGGCCCGGGTGGCGAGCACCTCGGTTTCGAAGAATGGAAATGCCACGCCGGAACTCTATGTCGAGTTCCGCAAGGATGGAAAACCCGTCGATCCGGCCCCATGGTGGGCGGACCGTTTTTCTGGAAGGACGTGAATAATGCGGAAACTGTCGCTTCTGTTTGCCGGTGCGCTGATGGGCGCGTCCGCCATGAGCCTGGTCTATGGCGCACCCGGCTCGGCGGCGAACGCTGCAGGGTCGGAGACCTACAAGCAACTGGCGATCTTCGGCGATATCTTCGAGCGCGTGCGGGCACAGTATGTGACGCCGCCCGACGACAAGTCGCTGGTCGAGAATGCCATCAACGGCATGCTGGCTTCGCTTGACCCGCACTCCTCCTACATGAATGCCGAGCAGGCGCAGGATATGCGCGTCCAGACCAAGGGCGAGTTCGGCGGCCTCGGCATCGAAGTCACCATGGAGAACGATCTGGTCAAGGTGATCACGCCGATCGACGACACGCCGGCCGCCAAGGCAGGCGTGCTGGCCGGCGACTACATCGCCAAGATCGACGGCGAAGAGGTTCGCGGCCTGACCCTCAACGATGCGGTCGACAAGATGCGCGGCCTGGTCAACACGCCGATCAAGCTGACCATCCTGCGCCAGGGCGCCGACAAGCCGATCGAACTGACGGTCGTGCGCGACATCATCAAGGTCAAGGCGGTCAAGTTCCGGGTCGAGAACGACATCGGCTACATGAAGATCACCTCCTTTACCGAAAAGACCTACGACGACCTCGAGAACGCCATCGACACCATCAAGAAGCAGATTCCCGACGACAAGCTGAAGGGCTACGTTCTGGATCTCCGCCTCAATCCGGGTGGCCTGCTCGACCAGGCGGTGAGCGTGTCCGATGCCTTCCTCAACCGCGGCGAGATCGTCTCGACGCGCGGCCGCGACCCCAAGGACGTCACCCGCTTCGACGCCAAGCCCAAGCAGGTCGACGACATCAACGGCAAGCCGATGATCGTCCTGGTCAATGGCGGTTCGGCCAGTGCCTCGGAAATCGTCGCCGGCGCGCTGCAGGACCTGCGCCGCGTCACGGTGGTCGGCACGCAGTCCTTCGGCAAGGGTTCGGTGCAGACCATCATTCCGCTCGGCGAGAATGGTGCGCTCAGGCTGACGACGGCGCTCTATTACACGCCGTCCGGCAAGTCGATCCAGGGCAAGGGCATCACGCCCGACATCAAGGTCGAACAGCCACTGCCGCCGGAACTGCAGGGCAGGGATCTGACGCGTGGCGAATCCGATCTCAAGGGCCATATCAAGGGCGCCGACGAGAGCACGACGGGTTCGGGCTCTGCGGCCTATGTGCCACCGGATCCGAAGGACGATCTGCAGCTCATCTATGCCGAGCAGCTGCTGCGCGGCCAGAAGACCGATCCGTCCTTCCCGCCCAATCCGCAAAAGGCGGTTCTCAACCAGTAAGCATCTGGAGCGGCCCACGCGCCGCTCCATCTTTCTGTTTGAGCATGATGGAAGCAATGCGATGCTGCCGGGACCGAAAGGTTCCGGCAGTTTGATTCGGGGGCGAGGCAAAGCTCCCAAGGCATGGCGCGGGGGTGCGCCGGGATTGATGAATTCGCGCATGCCGTTTCGAAGTGGCTTCGCCTTCGGAGCCATGCGCCCGGGGATTACGCTTGACTGATATCGGCAAGGACATCGAACGCCCGCTCGGACAGGCAGTCCGGCCGCCGCGCGCCGCCGGCAAGCTCAGCGGCGGTGCGATCATGGCGACAGTGGCCGTGCTGGTGGTGGCAGGCATCTCCGGCGCGATCGCGCTCAGGGAAAAGCCGTTTCGTAAGCCGCAACAGGTTGCCGTTTCAACGCCGAAAGTGACCGCGGCGGCCGAACCTGCCGCCGCGCCGCCTGCATTGGCCCCGGCGGCACCGAAGCCGGAGGCGCCGGTCAAATCAGGTGGGCCGCAGATAATCCATGTGCAGACGGAGGAGGGCGATGGGCCGCCCAAGGCAGCGATCGTCATTCGCGACCCGTCGACCGTCGGCCAGAACCTGAAGGTCGCGCATATTCCAGACAAGGCGCTGATCGAGGCCAGCGAGACCGGGCCGTTGCCGGTGCGCGCCGCCGATGGCAGGCGGCCGTTCGACGTCTATGCGCGGCCCTGGTCGGGCGGGCGCGGCGCACGGGTGGCGATCGTCATCGGTGGACTTTCGGTTTCGCAGACCGGCACCCAGGCGGCCATCGCCAAGCTGCCGGCGGAAGTGACGCTGGCCTTCGCGCCGCAAGGCAACAGCATCGGCCGCTGGATGCAGGCAGCCAGGCAGAGCGGCCACGAGATCGTCATGCAGGTGCCGCTCGAACCGTTCGATTATCCCAAGGTCAATCCGGGACGCAACACGCTGACGGTGGCGGCGAGCGCGGACGAGAACCTGAAGAGCCTGCACTGGGCGCTGTCGCGGACGACCAACTATACCGGCGTCATGAACTATATGGGCGCCCGCTTTTCCGCTGACGCGGCGGCGATGGAGCCGTTCATCGCCGAGCTCGGCAAACGCGGCCTCGCCTATATCGATGACGGCTCGTCGGCGCGCAGTCTGGCGCCGGATCTGGCGCTGAAGGACGGCGTGCCCTTCGTCGCCGGCGACATGGCGATTGATGCCGTGCAGGATCGCGGCGAAATCCTGAAGAAGCTCGACAGCCTGGAGGCGACCGCGCGGGCCAAAGGCACTGCCGTCGGCATCGGTTCGGCCTTCGACCTGACGGTCGATACCGTGTCATCCTGGGTGGTCGAGGCCAAGAAGCGCGGCATCGAGATCGTGCCGATTTCAGCGGTGGCTATCGATCCGCAAAAAGGCTAGCCCTCGGAAGACGGCTGGAAAGAGTGACTGATGCCAAAGACGAACAAAATCGACCGCGAAACGCTGCCTTACCGACCCTGCGTCGGGCTGATGATCCTCAATGCCGAGGGCCTGGTCTGGGTCGGGCACCGCATTGCCGAACCGGACAGCGAATTTGCCGGCACGACGCAGCTCTGGCAGATGCCACAAGGCGGCATCGACGAGGGCGAGGAGCCCCTGCAGGCGGCCGAGCGCGAGCTCTATGAGGAGACCGGCATGCGCGGCGTCTCGCTACTGGCCGAGGCGCCGGACTGGATCAACTATGATTTGCCGGAGCATCTCGTCGGCATCGCCTTCAAGGGCCGGTATCGCGGCCAGACGCAGAAATGGTTCGCCTTTCGTTTCCACGGCGATGTCAGCGAGATCCAGATCAATCCGCCGCCGGGTGGCCACACCGCCGAGTTCGACAAATGGGCATGGCGGCCGATGCAGGACCTTCCCGACCTGATCGTGCCGTTCAAGCGCCATGTCTATGAGGATGTGGTGGCGGCGTTCCGGCATCTGGTGCGATAGTAGGGGAGTAGGGGAGTAGGGGAGTAGGGTTGAATGTTCTGTTGCGGTCCGCGCCAATTTCTACTGACTACTGACTACTGACTACTGACTACTGACACTGACTAACCCATCCACCACAAGAACGGTCGCCATGAACGACGCCCCCCAAAAATCGCCGCCAGAAGAGGTCACCGCCACAAGCGAAGTGGCGGCTGGGGCCATCCTCACCATCGACCTCGGTGCAATCCGTGAAAACTACCGGCGGCTGAAGGCGCGGTTGGGCGATGTTGCCTGCGCTGGTGTGCTCAAGGCGGACGGCTACGGCCTTGGCGCCGGCCAGGTCGGGGCGGCACTGCTGCGCGAAGGCTGCGATATCTTCTTCGTTGCGCTTCTGGGCGAAGGCGTCGCCCTGCGCCGCTCGCTTGGGGCCGGCCCTGCCATTTTCGTGTTGAACGGCATTCCGCCCGGTGCCGAGCCGGACGCTGTGGCAGCAAACCTTTGCGTTGTTATCTACAGCCACGAGCAACTGGCAGCCTGGCGTGCTGCGGCCCGCCGCGCCGGCCGAAAACTGCCGGCCGCGGTCCAGGTCGACAGCGGCATGTCGCGGCTCGGCATGGCGCCTCGGGATGTGGATCGCATCGCCGCCGATCCGCAGGCTTTCGACGGCATCGACATCCGTTACGTGATGAGCCATCTGGCCTGCGCCGACGAGCCGGAGCATCCGGCCAATGAGAAGCAGCGACTGGCATTCGAGCAGCTGCGCAAGATGCTGCCGGCGGCACCGGCCTCGCTGACCAATTCCTCCGGCATCTTTCTTGGGCCGTCCTTTCACTACGATCTCGCCCGCCCCGGTGCCGCCCTCTACGGCATCAATCCGACGCCGCCAAAGTCCAATCCGATGCTGCCGGTGGTGCGGCTGCAGGCAAAGGTGGCACAGACGCGCAGCGTCGAAAAGGGCGCCGGCGTCGGCTATGGCCACACCTATCATGCGCAAGGCCCGCTCAGGCTGGCGACGATTTCGTTCGGCTACGCTGATGGCTGGCAACGCCGCGCCGCGTCCGCCGCCTGGTTCGAGGGCGTGCGGCTACCTTTCGTCGGGCGGGTATCGATGGATTCGATCATTCTCGACATTTCCGCCCTGCCGGCCGGCAGGCTGCGCGAGGGTGATCTGGTCGAACTGCTCGGTCCCTCGCAAAGCGTCGATGACGCCGCCGGCCATGCCGGCACCATCGGCTACGAGATCCTGACCAGCCTCGGCCCGCGCTTCCACCGGCGCTATGTCGGCGGTTGAGCGGTTTGGCCGCGCTTGACAAGCGGACGCCTGTCGGCAAGGCTCCATGCATGAGCAACCCAGCTTATATCAGAACCTTGTTCAGGGTCTGCCCGATCGCGGGATCGTAGCCCCGGCGCGGTCGCCTTTTGGCGTCCGTCCGAACCGGGGCATTTCTACCTGACATTATCATTCCCGAGCCAGACAGCTTCGCGGCTGCCGGTTTTTCATCAAGCCACCGTTTGCGCGGCGGCAGGCGCGCGTCTGTTCGATGCGCCAAGTCATGAGGTTTGCCATGCAACATGCAACAGGATTGCGTCCACCGAGCCGGCTTCTGGTCACCGATGCCGACCATCTCAGGCTGACGGGCCTGGCGCGGGCGTCGCTCGACCGCGTGCCCGAGACGGCCGAAGAATTGCTTTCGGAGATGGACCGTGCCGTTGTCACGGCAGCGGCTTCCATGCCGGCCAATGTCGTGCGGATGGGTTCGGCGGTGACAATCCGCAACGATGGCGGCAACATCCAGCGCGTCACGCTGGTCTATCCCGGCGAAGCAGACATCAGTGAAAACAGGATCTCGGTGCTGACACCGATGGGGACGGCGCTCATCGGCGCGACCGCTGGGCAGACGGTGTGCTGGAGCAGCCGTGGCGGCCGGGAACTGTCAGCGACCATCGAAGTGGTCGATACGCCGGCCTGCGGGCGGGAGGGGGCCTGATCATGGAGACGGTGATGACAGGCGCGAATTTCCGGCTGACGACAAAGGACTTCGCCGTCCTCGAAATCATGTTGGAGCGTCGGCGGGCTTTCGCGGATCCGATTGTTCCAATGCTTGAAGACAAGCTTTCCAAGGCCGAGGTCGTCGCGGTCGATTCGGTCGGATCCGATATCGTGACGCTGAACAGCAGGCTGGTGTTCCGTGTCGATGCCGGCCCCGCCCAGACCCGGACCTTGGTGCAGAATGAGGTGCGCGGCCCGGTCGGCTCCAGCCTGTCGATCATGACAAGGCGGGGGCTTTGCATGCTCGGCATGGCCGAGGGCCAGACCGCATGGATCGAACAGGCCGACGGCAGGCGGGAGTCGGTCCTGATCGCGACCGTGCTCTACCAGCCGGAGGCCGCGCGGCGTGCCGTTAGGGAGAAATCCCAGGCCGAGGCGCGACGGCCGCATGGGCTCACCCTCGTCTACAGCGCCGCAGCCGATTGGCGGCCCCTTGGCGAAAGGGCCGGAATGCGGCAGACAGGGGATGACGACCCCGGTCCTGCGGCGGCGTGAACAGGCAACACTGCATGATCTCGAAAATCGGCATCGATTTTCGCCGGGGATCATGCGCAAATCGGAAATGCGGCCGCGTCCAGGCGTCCTCAAGGGCGTGCGACGCGGCAAGGAGTAAACGATGAAGATCATGGTGCTGGGCGGCGGCGTCATCGGAGTGACCACGGCGTACTTTCTCGCCGAGGCCGGTCACGAGGTGACGGTTCTCGACCGCCAGAAAGGCCCGGCGCTGGAAACCAGCTTCGCCAATGCCGGCGAAATTTCGCCCGGCTACGCCTCGCCCTGGGCCGGGCCCGGCATTCCGCTGAAGGCGATCAAATGGCTGCTGATGAAGCATGGCCCGCTGGTGGTGCGGCCGGCCTTCGATCCGCATATGTGGACATGGCTCATCAAGATGCTGCGCAACTGCACGGCCGAGCGCTATGCGATCAACAAGGCGCGCATGGTGCCGCTGGCCGAATACAGCCGCGATACGCTCAAGGCGCTGCGCGAGGCGACCGGCATCGCCTATGACGAGCGGACCCAGGGCACGCTGCAGCTGTTCCGGACGCAAAAGCAGCTTGACGGCACCGGCGGCGATGTCGAGGTGCTGAAGAAGTATGGCGTGCCTTACGAGATCCTCGACCAGGACGGTTGCATCGCGGCTGAGCCTGGCCTTGCCGGGGTGCGCGAAAAGTTCGTCGGCGGCCTCAGGCTGCCGCACGACGAGACCGGCGACTGCAAGATGTTCACCGACAGGCTGGCCGAGCTTTGCGTGGCGCGCGGCGTCAAGTTCGAGTACGACGTGACGATCTGGCGCGTCATCCGCAGCCGCAACCGCATTGCCAATCTCAGCACCAGCAAGGGCTGGAAGACCGCCGACGCCTATGTGATGGCGCTGGGCAGTTATTCGGCGGGTTTCATGCGCCGAGTGAAGCGGCCGATCCCGGTTTATCCGGTCAAGGGCTATTCGATCACCGTGCCGATCAAGGACGCCGCCGCGGCACCGGTCTCGACGGTGATGGACGAGACCTACAAGGTGGCGATCACCCGGCTTGGCGACCGCATCCGGGTTGGCGGCACGGCCGAGATTTCCGGCTTCGACCTCAGGCTGCACGAATCGCGGCGGCGCACGCTGGAACACTCGGTCGGCGATCTCTTTCCGGGCGCCGGCGCCATGCGGGACGCGACGTTCTGGTGCGGGCTGCGGCCGATGACGCCGGATGGCCCGCCGCTGATCGGCCGCACCGAGCTTTCCAATCTCTATCTCAACACCGGCCACGGCACGCTCGGCTGGACCATGGCTTGCGGCTCGGGCAAGGTGCTGGCCGACATCATCTCCAACCGGGTGCCTGACATCGACGTCCGCGACCTCGCGCAGGAGCGCTATCTGCGCTAGAGAGTCAGAACGCCTGCCGGACCCAGTCCTCGTCGAAAAGCAGCCGATACGCCCACGGGATCGTCACATTGGTGGCGACCGGTTTGGAGTGGGCGACATAGTCGTCATAGATCGGCTTCATCCTGGTGTAGAAGGCCGGATCGAGCACCATCATGCCGTTCTCACTGTCGTGGAAGAAGCTGCGGTTGTTGAGGTTGACCGACGAGATGGCGACCAGCCTTTCGTCGATCATCATGATCTTGGAATGCAGCACCACGTCAGGCGCCTTGAACTCGCGGATGTTGATGCGATCGCCATATTTCTCGACAAACAGCTTGTTGAGCGCGGTGAGAAACTTGCCGCCGATATCGCCCTTGAGATCGATGCGGCCGACAATGTCGATCCTGACGCCGCGGGCGAGCGCCCGGTCAACAGCCTGGGCAAGCTTGGGCGTCAGGTTGAGATAGGGGTTGACGATCTGGATATGGTGCTGGGCGGCGTCGACCAGCTCGACGAAATAATCCTCCAGCGCATGGCCATCCTCGTAGGGCACCGAAATGAAGTGCCGCGCCGTGCCTGAGGGGCGGCCGCCGGCGGACCGGGCCGGAATGGAGAAGGGGCGCGCCAGATTGGTGTCGGCGTCGCGCAGCCACACTGTCGAAAGATGCGCGGCAAGGGTCTCGACCGTGGCCGGATCGGCGAACTCGACGTCGAAGTCGCTCCAGTTCGAATAGTAGTTCAGCGAGAATCCATCGGTCTTGCCGTATTGCTCAAGGTCGGGATAGCGCGACAGATCGATCGGCTGGTGGAACAGGAAGCCGTCATGGATGTTGCGGCCGCCGACGATGGCGCGCGACCGCCGTGGATCGTCGGCAAGCGTCGCCAGCATCTTGACGTGATGGACCTTGTGCAATTGTGAAATCTGCTCGTCGATCGGCGCGCCCCGGTCCGCCCGCCAGCGATATTCCTGCAGCCCGACATTGGGGAATTCGGCCGCCAGCCGATGCAGCATGGCGTCGTCCTTGTCGCGCTCCAGCACGTCGGTGACCAGGATGCGCACCTTGGTGCCGAGGGCTGCATGATGACGGATCAGCCGTTCGATGATGCGGCCGGAGAAGTCGGCCTTGAACTCCAGGGATGACAGATAGATCAGCTTCAGTTTTGGGGCCCTGGAGAAGTCGAGCGGCAGCTCCGGGTCGCCCTTGTCGATGGCGCTGTCGGACAGCGGCGCTCCCATCAGCGCCTCGACCTTGGCGTTGAAGCCATCGCGCGATTTGCGCAGCAGGCGCGGCTTTCCGATCGGCAAGGCACAGGTCTGCGACAGCCAACGGCTGGCATAGAAGGCGCGGCTGAGAGGATCGAGGCCGGTTGGGTCTGGCGTCGGGCAACGCTCGTAGCGACTGTCGAAAGCGGCAAGCGCCGGATCGGCGGTCTCTTCGCGTCGGATGGTGAGCGGCGCGCCGGCCGGAGCAAGGCTGGAGCGGATTCTTGCCGCGCAGCGGTTCAGGCCGTCACTTGGAAACAGGCTGACCGTATCGTCCTCGCCGGACAGGCGAAAGCGAAATGCCGTGCCCGTGGCGATGGTGCGTGAAGCGCCGCCGGCACGGATCGCCAGCGTGCCGTCGCAGACGCCTTCGATGTCGGCCGGTTGCTTGCCGGCCTGGCGCAGCACGATCTCGACGCTGCGCGCTTGCAGGCCGGAGAAATCGAAGGTCTTGGGCGCCGAAGGCTGCGCCGCCGCATCGATGTAGAGCGTCTGTCGCGACACCCGCCAGCGTCCGTCAAAATGACCCTCGCCGCTGTTGGCGCCGGCCGGCGGCAGATGCATTTCGGCAACCGGCCCGGCCAGTTTTTGCAGCGTCCGGTAGGTCGCCTGGAAATCGCTGTTGGCGATCTCATGGCGGTCGTGGCCGAAAGGGCCGGTGCCGTTGGCGCGGTCCATGGCGCCAAGCTGATGGCGGGCGAGCAGCGCCAGGAAGCGTTTTTCGTAGTCGCTGGTGCCGGCGTCGCCGAAAAACTGCGCGGCGGCGATCCGTGGCCCAGCTGTCTCCGCGGAGAGCGCGGGTCGCGCGCAAGCGCTCTGGCCTTGCAGGAGATCGCAGGCATTGCGACCAGTACCGGCACAGCCGGCAAGGACAGCCAGCCCGAACAGAACGACGGCGGTGAATGCGCGACCCTTCACCCGGCAGCTCCGGTCTTCAGGGCACTCAATTGCGCCGGATCGCGCGGCGGCATGAAACCCTGCGGGAAGACCTTGCAGACGGGGATGGCAAAGGTGGCGATCAGCAGTTCGGCCTCGCCGCGCATCTTGCGCGGCGTTGCGTTGTCGTCACGGATCGCTTTCGCCGAGGCGACCAGGGCGCCGTCGCAGTCGCAATGGTTGTGGCGGGCGACGTAGCAGGCATCATGCGTCTGGCAGGCCGCGTCGAGGCGATCGACCGGCCGGGCCGACAGATCGCCGGTGCGGGTGCCGGGGCCGCAATAATTGCCGAAGACGAAAGGCGAAGGCCGCGCCATGGCGTAGCGGATCGGTTTGGGCAGTTCGGCCTCCGGAACCTTCGTCCACGGATTGGCGCAAGCGGAAATGAAAAGCAGCGGCAGGATGGCAAGAACGGCTCGCATGTCTATCCGCGCCAGCTTTCTGAAAGGTTCCCCACCCGGCGACCTGCCCGTGGCCGGCGACCGCACGCCTGATGCCACACTGGCCGGTTTTGTGGCAAGGAAAAGGCGGCACGGCCAAAGCGTATCGCGTTTGATCGGATTCATGCGATGCGCTTTAGCGTCTTAGTTTATGCATGTCGTTCGCCAAAACCGAGATCAGTTTTGGGCGACATGCCTCAGACGAACAGGTTCCGCTCCCGCTCCACCATCTTGGTGATGAAGCTGGCGACGATCTGGACGCGGCGCAGTGGCCTGACCGATTCGTGATAGACCAGCCAGTAGGCGCGGCGGATGGGTGCCACGACATCGACCGGCACGAGTTCCGGCATCGAGCGGGCGACGAAGGTGTGCAGGATGCCGATGCCGGCGCCCGAGCGCACTGCTTCGGCCTGGCCGAGCGCCGAGGAGATGGCGAAACTGGTGCGCCAGTCCGCGCTGAATTCGGCCGCGTAGTCGAGCGAAGGGCTGACAATGAGATCCGGCACATAGCCGATAAGGGTGTGCTGGCCGAGTTCGGCCGCTGTTTTGGGCAGACCATTGGCATCGACATAAGCGCGCGAGGCAAACAGGCCGAGCGAATAGTCGACCAGCTTTCCCGCCACCAGCCGGCCTTCGGTCGGCCGCTCGACAGTGATGGCGATGTCCGCCTCGCGGCGCGACAGGGAGAAGGAGCGCGGCACCGGCACCAGCTGGATCGTCAGCTCGCGGTGCAGGGCGGTCAGCGCGCCAAGGCGCTTGGCCAGGAAGGCAACGCCAAAACCGTCCGGGGCGCCGATGCGCACCGTGCCGGAAACATCGTCGCCTTCGCCTGATATGGTCGAGCGCGCGGCGATCATGTCGCCCTCCATGCGCTCGGCAATGTCGAGGAAGCGCTCGCCGGCGGGAGTCAGCTCGCTGCCGGTGGTCAGCCGGCGAAACAGCTTTGTCCGAAGCGCATCCTCGAGTGCGGCGATGCGGCGTGAGACGGTGGCGTGGTTGAGCTCCAGCCGTTTGGCGGCGCCAAGGATCTGGCCGGCACGCGCCACGGCAAGGAAGATGCGGACGTCATCCCAGTTCATGGGGATGGTCCAGATGACAATCGCTGACGCCGCGTCCTGTGGTGGGAACTCAATCTCTCAATCCCTGCTGCTATCAGACGAGGTCTCCGCATTTGCGAGAATTGATGCTCGTCCGTCAACCGCTATCTACTTTCCGCACAACGGTTGCGTTCTTCGTCGCGTTGCCATCCGCCGGCCAAAGGCGGACAATGCAGCATCACAAACAAGGGAGAGAAATCATGATCGACTATGGTCATTTCATCGGCGGCAAGCATGTCGCCGGGACCAGCGGCCGCAAGCAGGATGTCATGCAGCCGATGGACGGCTCCGTGCGCGGCACGGTGGCGCTGGCATCACAGGCGGAACTGCGCGCTGCGGTGGAGAACGCCAAGGCTGCGCAGCCGAAATGGGCCGCAACCAACCCGCAGCGTCGCGTGCGCGTGCTGATGAAGTTTCTCGAACTGGTCGCCCGCGACTATGACGAACTGGCCGACATCCTAGCGCGCGAGCACGGCAAGACGATCGCCGACGCCAAGGGCGACATCCAGCGCGGCCTCGAAGTGGTCGAAGTCTGCATCGGCGCGCCGCACATGATGAAGGGTGAATTCACCGACGGCGCCGGCCCCGGCATCGACGTCTATTCGATGCGCCAGCCGCTCGGCGTCGTCGCCGGCATCACACCGTTCAACTTCCCGGCAATGATCCCGCTGTGGAAGATCGCGCCGGCCATCGCCTGCGGCAACGCCTTCATCCTGAAGCCTTCGGAGCGCGATCCGGGCGTGCCGATGCGCATCGCCGAACTGTTCCTCGAAGCTGGCCTGCCGGCGGGCATCCTCAATGTCGTCAATGGCGACAAGGACGTGGTCGACGCCATCCTCGACGATCCCGACATCAAGGCCATCGGCTTTGTCGGCTCGACGCCGATCGCCCACTACATCTATTCGCGCGGCACGGCCGCCGGCAAGCGCGTGCAGTGCTTCGGCGGCGCCAAGAACCACATGATCATCATGCCCGATGCCGACATGGACCAGACGGTCGACGCGCTGATCGGCGCCGGCTACGGCTCGGCCGGCGAACGCTGCATGGCGATCTCGGTTGCCGTCCCGGTCGGCAACGACACCGCCAACCGGCTGATGGAAAAGCTGATCCCGCGCGTCGAAAGCCTGAAGGTCGGTCCTTCGACCGACTCTTCCGCCGATTTCGGCCCGCTGGTGACGCGCCAAGCCCTGGAGCGGGTCAAGGGCTATGTCGACACCGGCGTCAAGGAAGGCGCCAAGCTGGTCGTCGACGGCCGCGGCTTCTCCATGCAGGGCTATGAAGACGGCTACTATATGGGCGGCTGCCTGTTCGACAACGTCACCGCGGACATGCGCATCTACAAGGAAGAGATCTTTGGGCCGGTGTTGTCGGTTGTGCGCGCGCCGACCTATGAGAGCGCGATCAAGCTCGCCAACGACCATGAGATGGGCAATGGCGTCGCCATCTTCACCCGTGACGGCGATGCCGCGCGCGACTTCGCAAGCCGTGTCCAGGTCGGCATGGTCGGCATCAATGTGCCGATCCCGGTGCCGATCGCCTACTACACCTTCGGCGGTTGGAAGGCGTCTTCCTTCGGCGACCTCAACCAGCACGGCCCGGACGCGTTCCGTTTCTACACCAAGACCAAGACGGTGACCTCGCGCTGGCCGTCCGGGATCAAGGACGGTGCCGAATTCGTCATCCCGACGATGAACTGACCGGACGATTTCCTGGTTGCGCGTCCTCGCCTTCGGCTGCGGTCGCGCGGGCAGGCATCAAGGACGGTGCCGAATTCGTCATCCCGACGATGAACTGACCGGACAACAGATTGATTTTGAATTTGAGGCCCGGGCGCTCGCGCCCGGGCTTTTTTGCAGGTCGGCGACGACCCTATCTGCGTGAACGCTAATGTGATGGAACCAAGTGGGCATCTGCCGTCTTGGTTTGCAGTCCTGCCGCAAGGAGGTACGGCAGATCAAGCAACGGCGCTGGCGACAGCTTCGGGGACATCGTCTGGCGCAAGGAGGTGTCAGATGACCCGTCTTGTGGCAACGCTATTTTTCGCGGCGGTTTCCGCGTTTGCCGCCGTCCCGGCGATGGCGGAGCAATGCGCAGCCCGTGCGGATATGATCAAAGCGCTCGGGGAAAAATTCCACGAAAGCGAGGCTGCGCGCGGCCTGGTCAACCCGAGCGTCATTCTTGAGATATTCGTCTCCGACCAGGGCACCTGGACGATCCTTGCCACCGACACGCATGGTCAGAGCTGCGTCATCACGGCGGGCGAAGGCTGGGACGGTTCGTTGATGGCGGCGGCTGCTTTGCCAGGGACCTGATCCGAGTTTCGAGGAAGCACCGGCGGCGAAAGCGCATCGGATTAAAAGACGTTCAGCGCGTCGCAGCCGTTTCGGCGTGGCCGCGCAGCAGCGCCATCAGGCGTTTGGCATCCTTGGCCGCGGCCTCCTCGTCGCCGGCAAGGATCGAGCGGATCAGCGCGACATGGTGCTCGGCGGATTCGGCAAGACCGGTCTCGGCCTTGTAGCGGAACCAGAAGCGGCGGCTGTGGGTCTGCAACGGGGCGGCCAAACGGGCGGCGAAGGGATTGTCGGCAGCCAGTGCCAACGCTTCGTCAAGTGCCTTGTCGGCCTGAATGAAGGCAAGCACGTTGCCCGAGATCACCGCTTTCTGCATGGCAAGCGCTGCTTCGTGAAACAGGTCGGCGGCCTCGCGGGTGACGAAGCGGGCGGCCGAGCGGGCCAGCACCACCTCGACGCCGCGACGCGCGTCGAGCACGCGCAGCCAGTCGCCGGGATGCAGCGGGGCGATGGCGATGCCTGCGCGCGGCCTGATGTCGAGCAGCCCTTCCCAGGCCAGCCGCTGGATCGCCTCGCGCACCGGTGTCCTGCCAAGCCCGAGCCTGTCGATCAGGGCGCCCTCGGTGACGAAGCTTGCCGGGGCCAGTTCGAGCGTGACGATCATGTGCTCGAGCACATGGTAGGCCCTGGTCGCGGCCGGCTCCGCCGAGGTGCTTGCTGCCGTGGATATCAAATGCGCTCTCCTGATATATCTTGAATATATCATAACGGATTCCGCATTGACAGCGGGTTTGTTAATAGATATACCAGTGATATATCAGATGGAGAGATGATCATGTGGACCGGAGTTTTTCCTGCCGTCACGACCAAATTCACCGCGGATGATCGCCTCGATCATGCCGAGATGGAGCGCTGCTTCAACCTGCAGATGGAAGCTGGCTGCGACGGCATCATCGTTTGCGGATCGCTCGGCGAGGGGCCGATGCTGTCGCCCGATGAGAAGATCGAGGTGCTGAAGACCGCACAAAAGGTCGCCGGCAAGAAGCCGGTGCTGCTGACGGTCAACGAGGCCGGCACACGCGAGGCCGCCAGCATCGCCAAGCGCGCGAGCCGGGAAGGCGCCAACGGCCTGATGGTCGTGCCGAGCCCGATCTACCACACCAATGCGGAAGAGACGGTCGCGGCGCTGCGCGCGGTCGCGCAGGCTGGCGACCTGCCGGTCATGATCTACTCCAACCGGCTTGCCTACCGCGTCGACGTCAGCGTCGACCAGATGGAGGAGCTGGCGTCGGACGAGCGCTTTGTCGCGATCAAGGAATCCTCCGACGACATCCGTCGTTCGACCGAGATCATCAATCGCCTGGGCACTCGCTACGACCTGTTCACCGGCGTCGACAATCTGGCCTTCGAGGCGCTGTCGGTCGGCGCCATCGGTTGGGTGGCCGGACTGGTCACCGCCTTCCCGCGCGAGACGGTCGCCATCTACCAGCTGATGAAGCAGGGTCGCCGCGAAGAGGCGCTCGGCATCTACCGCTGGTTCCGGCCGCTGCTCGATCTCGACGTCTCGACCTATCTGGTCCAAAACATCAAGCTTGCCGAAGTGTTCGCGATCAACACAAATGACCGCGTTCGCATGCCGCGACAGCCGCTGTCTGGCGATCGCCGCAAGTCCGTCGAGAAGATCGTCAAGGATGCGCTCGCGGTGCGGCCGACACTGCCGCAGTTCTGAGGCTTCTTCTTCCTGTTCGCAGGGAGAAGATGGTGGCAGCCAGATAAGGGGCAGCGCCCACGTGCAAGGAAATTCCAAGTCGACAGAAGCGGGGCGCAGCCCCTCATCCGCCCTTCGGGCGCCTTCTCCCCGTGAACGGGGAGAAGGGTTGGACATAGCCATCGTCGGTGGCGGCATCATCGGTATCTGTGCCGCTGCTTCTCTCGCTGAGGCGGGACGCAGGGTCACCGTCTTCGATCGCACAGGCATTTGCGAGGAGACGAGCTCGGGCAATGCCGCCGCCTTCGCCTTCTCCGACGTGCTGCCGCTGGCGCACAAGGGCATGATGCGGCAGCTGCCGAAATGGCTGGCCGATCCGCTCGGCCCGCTCAGCATCCCGCCCGCCTACCTGCCGACGCTTCTGCCCTGGCTGATCCGCTTCTGGCGCGCCGGTGCGCCGGGGAAATACGAGGCGAGCCTTGCCGCTCAAGCAGGCATGATGAAGCTTGCCGAGGCGGAGTGGATGGGCTTGCTCGATCGCTCCGGCACGCGGTCGATGCTGCGCGAGGATGGCTCGCTCGAGCTTTACGAAAGCGAAGCCGAATTTCAGGCCGGGCTGCCCGGCTGGGCGGCGCGTAAGCGTTTCGGCATCGGTTTCCGCCACGTCGAGGGCGAGGAACTGGCCGCCTTGCAGCCGGGGCTGTCGCCGCGCTTCATCAAAGGCACATTCGTGCCGGGATGGAAGACGGTCGCCGACCCGAAACTGCTGGGCAAAGCGGTGTGGACCTATGCGCAGGCCAAGGGCGCTCGCTTTGAGCTGGTCCGGATCAGCCAAGTCGCGGCGGATCAGGATGGAGCGACGCTGACGTTGGCAGACGGCACGACCAGACAGGCCCGGCACCTCGTCGTCGCCGCCGGCGCCTGGTCGCATCTGCTAGCGAAGCAACTCGGCGATCGCATTCCGCTGGAGACCGAGCGCGGCTACAACACCACCTTGCCCACGAGTGCCTTCGACGTGAAGCGGATGCTGATCTTCTCCGGCCATGGTTTCGTCGTCACGCCGCTCGAAACGGGCCTGCGCGTCGGCGGCGCCGTCGAACTCGGCGGCATCGAGCGGCCGCCCAATTATGCCAGGTCGAAGGCGCTGCTGCAGAAGGCACAGAAATTCCTGCCGGGGCTCGATCTCTCGGGCGGGCGCGAATGGATGGGGTTCCGCCCCTCGCTGCCGGATTCAGTGCCCGTCATCGGCGGCGCGCCGGGAAAGCGGTCGGTGGTCTATGCCTTCGGCCATGGCCATCTCGGCCTGACCCAGGCGGCGGCCACCGGACGGTTGATCAGGGATCTTGTCCTGGGGCAGACTCCGCCGATCGATCTGGCCCCCTTCAGTCCGCAACGATTTTGATTTTTTCGGGTTTTTGATTTTCGAGGAGCGTCATGGCCAAGAAATCCTTCTTCTGCATAGACGGCCACACCTGCGGCAATCCTGTGCGGCTGGTCGCCGGCGGCGGCCCGCTGTTGCAGGGCGCGACGATGATGGAGCGGCGTGCGCATTTTCTGGCCGAGTATGACTGGATCCGCACCGGGCTGATGTTCGAGCCGCGCGGCCACGACGTGATGTCCGGTTCGATCCTCTATCCGCCGACGCGCGAGGATTGCGACATCGCCATCCTGTTCATCGAAACCTCCGGCTGCCTGCCGATGTGCGGCCATGGCACGATCGGTACGGTGACGATGGCCATCGAGCACGGACTGATCAAACCAAAGACGCCGGGCGTGCTCAGGCTCGACACGCCGGCCGGGCTGGTCGTCGCCGAATACAAGCAGGTCGGCGACTATGTCGAGGAGGTGCGCATCACCAATGTGCCATCCTTCCTCCATGCCGAGGGGCTGACGGTCGAATGCCCTGGGCTCGGTGAAATCACCGTCGACGTCGCCTATGGCGGCAACTTCTACGCCATCGTCGAACCGCAGGAGAACTATCGCGACATGGCCGATCATTCGGCGGGCGACTTCATCGCCTGGAGCCCGGTGGTGCGGCAGCGGCTCAACGA
Organism: Mesorhizobium sp. WSM1497; assembly: GCF_001672455.2. Taxonomy (NCBI): domain Bacteria; kingdom Pseudomonadati; phylum Pseudomonadota; class Alphaproteobacteria; order Hyphomicrobiales; family Phyllobacteriaceae; genus Mesorhizobium; species Mesorhizobium sp. WSM1497. Next base: position 1,300,634 of record NZ_CP021070.1, read on the forward strand.
GAAATATTCCTTCGTGCATCCGGAAAATCCTGGCATCAACCGGGTGTCGCACATGCTGTGGACCGGTGCGCCGACGGTGGATGGGGCGGATGCCCGCAATGCCGTGTTCTACGGCGACAAGGCGATCGACCGCTCGCCCTGCGGCACCGGCACCTCGGCGCGCATGGCGCAGCTTCATGCCAAGGGCAAACTCAAGGCCGGAGACAGCTTCGTGCATGAATCGATCATCGGTTCGCTGTTCAAGGGGAAGGTCGAAAAGGATGTCAGCGTGGCCGGCAAGCCGGCCATCATTCCCTCGATCGGCGGCTGGGCGCGCATGACCGGACTGAACACCATCTTCATCGACAACCGCGACCCGTTCGCGCACGGGTTTGTTGTCAAGTGATGGGAATCCTGACCTTGCGGAAAGCAACGACCTGAAAAATGGATCGTGCCAAAAACGCAAGGATTCCTTTCATCACCTAATTTTGACGGCGATTTCTTCGAAACGGAGCGCATGATGCGGTCGAATCGTCAAAGACATTGCGTTATGCCAATGGTAGGGTCCGCGATAGTCCAGGGGTCGGATGATGGAAAACGGGCAATCGGGCGGCGTGCTTCGAAAACACGCATGACGATTGAAAAATGACGTTGCAATCCGGGCTCGAAACTTTACGACTAGGGGAAATACGAAAAGGAATGCGTCTGCATGGGCGACATTCCAGGGGAGCCATGTACACATGCAGTACTTTGTCCAGCAGCTTATCAACGGGCTGACGCTGGGATCGATCTATGGGCTGATCGCGATCGGCTACACGATGGTCTACGGCATCATCGGTATGATCAATTTCGCCCATGGCGACATCTTCATGGTGGGTGCCTTCACGGCACTGATCGTCTTCCTCGCCCTTGGCGCGCTGTTCTATTCCGTGCCGGTTGTGCTGGCGCTGCTGATCATGATGATCGTGGCGATGCTGCTCACCAGCCTCTACAACTGGACGATCGAAAAGGTGGCCTACCGGCCGCTGCGCGGTTCGTTCCGACTGGCCCCGCTGATCACTGCCATCGGCATGTCGATCGCGCTGTCGAACTTCGTCCAGGTGACGCAGGGTCCCCGCAACAAGCCGATCCCGCCGATGGTCAGCCAGGTTTACAACATCAACGGCATCAGCGTGTCGCTGAAGCAGATCATCATCGTCGTCGTCACGGCGCTGCTGCTGGCGCTGTTCTGGTATCTGGTCAACAAGACCTCGCTTGGACGAGCGCAACGGGCCTGTGAGCAGGACCGCAAGATGGCGGCGCTGCTCGGCATCGATGTCGACCGTACCATCTCGATCACCTTCATCATGGGTGCGGCCCTTGCCGCGGTCGCCGGCACTTTGTTCCTGATGTATTACGGCGTCATTGCCTTCTCGGATGGTTTCACGCCGGGCGTGAAAGCCTTCACGGCGGCGGTGCTGGGCGGCATCGGTTCGCTGCCGGGCGCGGTGGTCGGCGGGTTGATGATCGGCTTCATCGAGAGCATGTGGTCGGCCTATTTCTCGATCGACTACAAGGATGTCGCGGCGTTCTCGATCCTGGCCATCGTGCTGATCTTCCTGCCTTCCGGCATATTGGGCCGGCCAGAAGTCGAAAAGGTCTGAGACTATGGCCGTCACCGTATCTCCGGAGCGCGACACCGTCGCCACCCCCATGCAGCGCGCGTTGCGCGAGGCGCTCTATGCCGCTGCCATATCGTTTGGCCTGTTCGTGCTGTTCATCGGCCTGAAGACCGGCCAGAACATTTCCAATGAACTGGTCCTGACGACACGCTGGGGCCTGCTTGCCGCCGTGGTTATCGCCACGGCTGTCGGGCGCTTCCTCTATGTCGCCTATGGACAGCCCTTCCTGGCCAACCAGAAGATCACCGACGTCGCCACCGGCCTGCTGCCGGCCAGCGTGGCGTCACGCTTCTTCCAGTTGCCGGCCTTCATCGTGGCCTTGGTCGCGGCGGTGGTGTTGTTTGCGGTCAACAGCTCTCTCGTCGGATGGGTGGGAGCGGAGCCGGCGGGCTATCTGCAGTTCCTGCGCGCCTTGTCGGTCATCTATGTGCTGGCCTGCGTGATCTATTATTTCCGCGGCTTCATTCATGCCAACTTCACCAAACTCGGCATTGCCGCGCTGATCCTCTATCCGATCCTGGTGGTGGCGATCCTGTCGCTGATGTCCTGGTCGTTCGTCGGCGGACTGCAAGGCTCGCTGAAATGGGTCGACAATTTCGGCATCCAGATCCTGATCTATGTGATGCTGGCCTGGGGCCTGAACATTGTCGTTGGCCTCGCCGGCCTGCTCGACCTCGGTTATGTGGCCTTCTACGCGGTCGGCGCCTATGCCTATGCGCTGCTCGGCACGCAGTACGGCCTGTCGTTCTGGATCCTTTTGCCGGCCGCCGGCGCCATGGCCGCCTTCTGGGGCGTGCTGCTCGGTTTCCCGGTGCTGCGCCTGCGCGGCGATTACCTGGCGATCGTCACCTTGGCTTTCGGTGAGATCATCCGCCTGGTGCTGATCAACTGGCGGGAGGTCACCAACGGTTCAGCCGGTATTTCCGGCATCCCGAAGGTCACCTTCTTCGGCCTGATGACCTTCAACGTGTCGGACCCCAATTACGTCGCCAAGGTGCTGCATCTGGCGACATCGAGCGCCTACTACAAGATCTTCCTCTATTACCTGATCCTGGCGCTGGCGCTGCTGACAGCCTTCGTCACCATCCGGCTGCGGCGCATGCCGGTCGGCCGTGCCTGGGAAGCGTTGCGCGAGGACGAGATCGCCTGCCGTTCGCTCGGCATCAACACCACCACCACGAAGCTTACGGCCTTTGCCACGGGTGCGATGTTCGGCGGCTTCGCCGGCGCATTCTTCGCCGCACGGCAGGGCTTCGTCAGCCCGGAATCCTTCGTCTTCCTGGAATCGGCCATTATCCTGGCCATCGTGGTTCTCGGTGGCATGGGCTCGCTGGTCGGCATAGCGGTCGCCGCAATGGTGATGATCGGCGGCACCGAGGCGTTGCGCGAACTCGACTTCCTCAAGCAGGTCTTCGGACCGGACTTCACACCGGAACTCTACCGCATGCTGCTGTTCGGCATGGCCATGGTCATCGTCATGCTGTGGAAGCCGCGCGGCTTCGTCGGCAGTCGTGAACCAACCGCCTTCCTGAAGGAGCGAAAGGCCGTCTCAAGCTCCTTCACCAAGGAAGGACACGGCTGATGAATGCGAACCCTGTTCAGAAAGCCGCTTCGGGCATGAACGACGCTATCCTTCAGGTCGATCATCTGTCGATGAAGTTCGGTGGCCTGGTGGCCATCGGGGATCTGTCTTTCGCCGCCAAGCGCGGCGAGATCACCGCGCTGATCGGCCCCAACGGCGCCGGCAAGACCACGGTGTTCAATTGCATCACCGGCTTCTACAAGCCCTCCGAAGGCATGATCACGCTCAACCGGAACGACGGTTCGACCTTCCTGCTCGAGCGGCTGCCCAACCATGAAATCCCGGCGCGCGCCAAGGTGGCGCGCACCTTCCAGAACATCCGCCTGTTCTCCGGCATGACCCTGCTGGAGAACCTGCTGGTCGCCCAGCACAACAAACTGATGAAGGCATCGGGCTACACGGTGCTTGGCCTGTTCGGCTTCAGCGGCTATCGCAAGGCCTCGGCCGAATCGGTGGAGCTCGCCAAGCATTGGCTGGAAAAGGCCGATCTTGTCGACCGTGCCGACGACCCGGCCGGCGACCTGCCCTATGGCGCGCAGCGCCGTCTCGAGATCGCTCGCGCCATGTGCACGGGACCCGAGCTTCTGTGCCTCGACGAGCCGGCGGCCGGCCTCAATCCGAAGGAATCGGCGGCGCTCAACGAGCTGCTGATCGACATCAAGAGCACATCCGGCGCCTCGATCCTGTTGATCGAGCACGACATGTCGGTGGTCATGCAGATCTCCGACCATGTCGTGGTGCTGGAGTATGGCCGCAAGATCTCCGACGGCAGTCCGCAGTCGGTGCGCACCGATCCGCGCGTCATCGCCGCCTATCTCGGCGTCGACGACGAGGAAGTCGAAGCGGTCCTTACCGAAGTCGGCGACGAAGATGTCATCGAACAGCTCGATACGGGGCCGGATGCCGCGCACGGTCCGGGAACATCGTCGTCCTATCTCGCCGGGCCGGTGACCGACACGGTAGGCCATAGTTCGGGCGAGCGGGTTACGGTGGCCAAGGGAGCGTCAAAGGCCGGTCAGGTCGACGCAAGGTCGCTCGCCGCGGCAAACAAGGCAGCCTCGCTGGCAGCCGTGCCGCCGGCGAAGGCAAAGCCTGCTCCGAAAGCGGCGTCGAAGGCGGCAACCGGCACGGCGGCGAAGTCGACCGCATCCGCCAAGCCTGCGGCGAAGACTGGAGAGATCTCCAACCGGCTGGCTGCGCCTCGCGGCGGCAAGGCCGACAATTTGACCCGCATAAAGGGCATCGGTACGGTCAACGAGAAGAAGCTCAACGATCACGGCATCTTCCACTTCGACCAGATCGGCGCCTGGAAAAAGGCCGACGTCGAGGCCGCCGAAGCCTATCTTGCTTTTGACGGACGGATCGCGCGCGAGGAATGGGTCAAACAGGCCAGGCTGCTCGGCCAGGGCAGGGACACGGAATTTTCGCGCCGCGTCGACGCGGGCAAGGTGGCGACGAGCCATGCTTCCGCAAAGACTGCAAAGGCAGCCTCCGGAAAGACCGCGAGCAAGACCGCTGCCAAGCCCGTGGCGGGCAAGCGTGGAGGGGGCAAGTGATGGCCGCGACAACGCTGCTCGATATCAAGGGCGTGCAGACCTATTACGGCAACATCCGGGCGCTGAACGGCGTCGATGTCACCGTCAAGCAGGGTGAGATCGTGGCGCTGATCGGTGCCAATGGCGCCGGCAAGTCGACGCTGATGATGACTATTTTCGGTGCGCCGCGGGCTCGCGCCGGGACTATCACCTTTGCCGGCACCGACATAACCCAGATGCCGACGCACGAGATCGCGCGCATGCGCATTGCCCAATCGCCCGAGGGCCGGCGGATCTTTCCGCGCATGACGGTGATGGAAAACCTGCAGATGGGCGCCAGCCTCGACAACCTCAAGCACTATGACGAGGACGTCGAGAAGGTGTTCACGCTGTTCCCGCGTTTGAAGGAGCGCATCACCCAGCGCGGTGGCACGCTGTCGGGCGGTGAGCAGCAGATGCTGTCGATCGGACGCGCGCTGATGGCACGGCCGAAGCTGCTTTTGCTCGACGAGCCGTCGCTGGGTCTCGCGCCGCTGATCGTCAAGCAGATCTTCGACGCCATCCGCGAACTGAACCGCACCCAGGGGTTGACCGTGTTCCTGGTCGAGCAGAACGCCTTCGGCGCGCTCAAGCTCGCCACGCGCGGCTACGTCATGGTCAACGGCAATGTGACGATGAGCGGCACCGGCAAGGAACTGCTCGCCAATCCGGAAGTGCGCGCCGCCTATCTCGAGGGCGGACACCACTGAGTTCGAAGCGGAATGCGTGCACCGCTATTCCGCTCCAGATTGTTTGTTTGTCGCATGATCTTTGTCCGGAAAGTCCGCAACTTTCGGGATCATGCTAAGGAGACTTCACCATGCAGGGCATTCTTTACGAGGAACCCTCGATCTGGCAGTTCTTCTTCGTCACCTGTCTGCTCGGCGGCTGGGCGGCGTGGATGACGGGCAAGGCCAGTGCCCAGACGTGGCGCAGCTTCATCCAGCTGTTCGCCTATGTGCTGGGCCTCGGCATCGCGATCCGCTTCATCCATCACGCGCTGTTCGGCGGCACCATGTTCTCGCTGCATTATTATGTCGTCGACACCATCGTGCTGATGATCCTCGGCTTCGTCGGCTATCAATACACGCGCACCAACCAGATGGTGACACAGTATAATTGGCTCTACGAAAGAGCTTCACTCTTGAGCTGGAAACCGAAAGGTTGACGTTCATCATTAACGCCGCCTCGAAATTGAATCGGCGTGACAAGTGCCTGAAAATCGGCAAACTATGCTTTCTGCGATAAGGGTGGGCATCGCATGAAAGCTTCATCCACGCCCACTCCGTTAATGGGAGCGTTTAAATGAAAAAGTCACTTTTGTCCGCCGTCGCCCTGACCGCGCTTGTCGCGTTCGGCGGCAGCGCGTGGGCTGACGTAATGATGGGCGTCGCGGGCCCGATCACCGGTCCGAACGCCGCCTTCGGCGCGCAGCTGCAGAAGGGGGCGGAAGCTGCTGTCGCCGACATCAATGCCAAGGGCGGCATCAACGGCGAGCAGATCAAGCTCGAAGTCGGCGACGACGTCTCCGATCCGAAGCAGGGTATCTCGGTCGCCAACAAGTTCGTCGGCGACGGCGTCAAGTTCGTGGTCGGCCACTTCAACTCCGGCGTCTCTATCCCGGCATCTGAAGTCTATGCGGAAAACGGCATCGTCGAAGTGACGCCGGCCGCGACCAACCCGCAATTCACCGAGCGCGGTCTGTGGAACGTGTTCCGCACCTGCGGACGCGACGACCAGCAGGGCAGCATTGCCGGCGCGTATCTCGCCGCCAACTTCAAGGATGCCAAGATCGCTGTCGTTCACGACAAGACCACCTACGGTCAGGGCCTTGCCGACGAAACCAAGAAGGCGATGAACGCCAAGGGCGTGACGGAAGTCATGTATGAAGGCATCAATGTCGGCGACAAGGACTTCTCGGCGCTGATCGCCAAGATGAAGGAAGCCGGCGTTTCCATCATCTATTGGGGCGGCCTGCACACCGAAGCCGGCCTGATCATCCGTCAGGCGGCCGACCAGGGCCTCAAGGCAACGCTGGTTTCCGGCGATGGCATCGTGTCGAACGAACTGGCTTCGATCGCAGGCGACGCAGTTGCGGGCACGCTCAACACGTTCGGCCCGGATCCGCGCCTGATCCCCGCCAACAAGGAACTCGTCGAGAAGTTCCGCGCGCAGGGTTTCGAGCCGGAAGCCTACACGCTCTACTCCTACGCCGCCGTGCAGGCGATCGCGGAAGCAGCGACCGCTGCCAAGTCGAACGACCCGCAGGCAGTTGCCAAGGCGCTGCATGAAAACGGCCCCTTCAAGACCGTTCTCGGCGACCTGTCCTATGACGCCAAGGGCGACCCGACGCTGCCCGGCTACGTCATGTACGAATGGAAGAAGGGCGACGACGGCAAGTACACCTACGTCCAGAAGATGTAAGCTCGTCAGTCTCCAGACCATTTACGGATGCCCGGCGCCTCGCGCCGGGCATTTTCTTTTGCCATCGTCATGTTCAGGGGCGGCCGGTGGAGCCGATGCTTAGCCGGGCAATGATCGTGCATTAACCGGAAAGCCGGCTCTTTTTTGGCTGTTCGGAGGAATGGGGAGGGTCCTTGGCGCAATGATTCCATTTCAATCGGTTTAAATGCGCGTCAATTTCGTTTGCACTGCAGCATTTTCACGCTAATCATTGCGCCGATTTCTCTTCCTTCCGTCGCTGGAGCCCAGTCCTTGGCCATCACGAAGATCCTCGTCGCCAACCGGTCCGAAATCGCCATTCGCGTCTTCCGCGCGGCCAACGAACTCGGACTCAAAACCGTGGCGATCTGGGCGGAGGAAGACAAATACTCCCTGCATCGCTTCAAGGCCGACGAGAGCTACCAGGTCGGACGCGGGCCGCATCTGACCAGGGACATGGGGCCGATCGAAAGCTATCTGTCGATCGAGGAGGTGATCCGCGTCGCCAGGCTGTCGGGTGCCGATGCTATCCATCCCGGCTACGGATTGTTGTCGGAAAGCCCCGAATTCGCCGACGCCTGTGCCGAAGCCGGCATTACCTTCATCGGGCCGAGGCCGGACACAATGCGGCGGCTCGGCAACAAGGTCGCGGCGCGCAATCTCGCCATCGAGGTCGGCGTGCCGGTGATCCCCGCCACCGATCCGTTGCCGGATGACATGGAGACGGTCAAGACACTGGCCAAGGAAATCGGCTATCCGGTGATGCTGAAGGCATCATGGGGCGGCGGCGGCCGCGGCATGCGGGCCATCCGCGCCGAAGCCGACCTTGCCCGCGAAGTCACCGAAGGCAAGCGCGAGGCGAAAGCCGCCTTCGGCAAGGACGAGGTCTATCTCGAAAAGCTGATCGAACGCGCCCGCCATGTCGAGGTGCAGGTGCTGGGCGATACCCATGGCAATGCCGTGCACCTGTTCGAGCGCGACTGTTCGATCCAGCGCCGCAACCAGAAGGTCGTCGAGCGGGCGCCGGCGCCCTATCTCGAAATGTCGCAGCGCGAGGAGCTTTGCGGCCATGCGCTCAAGATCGCCCGCGAGACCAGCTATATCGGCGCCGGCACGGTCGAGTTCCTGCAGGATGCCGACACCGGCAAATTCTATTTCATCGAGGTCAACCCGCGCATCCAGGTCGAGCACACCGTCACCGAGCAGGTGACGGGCATCGACATCGTCAAGGCGCAGATCCATATCCTCGACGGCTTTGCCATCGGCACACCGGAATCAGGCGTGCCGGCGCAGAAGGACATAAGGCTGAACGGCCACGCGCTGCAGTGCCGCATCACCACGGAAGATCCCGAGCACAATTTCATCCCGGATTACGGCCGCATCACCGCCTATCGCGGCGCGACGGGCTTCGGCATCCGCCTCGACGGCGGCACCGCTTATTCGGGCGCGGTCATCACCCGCTTCTACGATCCGCTGCTGGAGAAGGTGACGGCGTGGGCGCCGACGCCGGCCGAGACGATCGCCCGCATGAATCGGGCGCTGCGCGAGTTCCGCATCCGCGGCGTCGCCACCAATTTGACCTTTCTCGAAGCGATCATCAACCATCCGAGCTTCGCCGACAATTCCTACACGACCAAGTTCATCGACACGACGCCGGAACTGTTCCAGCAGGTCAAGCGCCAGGACCGCGCCACCAAGCTCATCAACTATCTCGCCGACGTCAGCGTCAACGGCCATCCGGAGACGCGCGGCCGGCCGCAGCCGAAGGCCGACGCCGCGGCACCCGTGGTGCCTTACCTCAACGGCAATGTGCCCGGCGGCAGCAAGCAGAAGCTGGATGTGCTGGGCCCGCAGAAGTTCGCCGCCTGGATGCGCGATCAGAAGGAGGTTCTGGTCACCGACACGACGATGCGTGATGGCCATCAATCGCTGCTGGCGACGCGCATGCGCACGCATGACATTGCCGGCATCGCCGGTACCTATGCGCGTGCCTTGCCGCAGCTTCTATCGCTGGAATGCTGGGGTGGCGCCACCTTCGACGTCGCCATGCGCTTCCTCACCGAGGATCCGTGGGAGCGGCTGTCGCTGGTGCGCGAGGCGGCGCCCAATCTGCTGTTGCAGATGCTGCTGCGCGGTGCCAATGGCGTCGGCTACACCAACTATCCCGACAATGTCGTGCAGCATTTCGTCAAGCAGGCAGCAAGCGGTGGCATCGACCTGTTCCGGGTCTTCGATTGCCTGAACTGGGTCGACAACATGCGCGTCGCCATGGATGCGGTCGGCGCCGAGGGCAAGCTGATCGAAGCGGCGATCTGCTACACCGGCGATATCCTCGATCCGGTGCGGGCGAAATACGACCTCAAATACTATGTCGGCCTAGCCAGGGAATTGCAGGCGGCCGGCGCCCACATCATCGCCGTCAAGGACATGGCCGGCCTGCTGAAGCCTTCCGCAGCACGCGTGCTGTTCAAGGCGCTGCGCGAGGCGACCGACCTGCCGATCCATTTCCACACCCACGACACGTCGGGCCTGTCGGCGGCGACGGTGCTGGCGGCGGTGGAAAGCGGCGTCGACGCCATAGACGCGGCGATGGATGCCTTCTCCGGCAACACCTCGCAGCCATGCCTTGGCTCACTCGTCGAGGCGCTGAAGGGCACCGAACGCGACCCCGGTCTCGACCCGCAATGGATCAGGAAGATCTCGTTCTACTGGGAAGCGGTGCGCAACCAGTACGCCGCCTTCGAAAGCGACCTCAAGGGGCCGGCCTCGGAAGTCTATCTGCACGAGATGCCGGGCGGGCAGTTCACCAATCTGAAGGAACAGGCTCGCTCGCTCGGATTGGAGACGCGCTGGCACGAGGTGGCGCAGACCTATCACGACGTCAATCTGATGTTCGGCGACATCGTCAAGGTGACGCCGTCGTCCAAGGTCGTCGGCGACATGGCATTGATGATGGTCAGCCAGGACCTGACCGTTGCCGATGTCGAAAATCCCGACAGGGATATCGCCTTCCCGGACTCGGTCGTCTCGATGCTGCGCGGCGATCTCGGCCAGTCGCCAGGCGGGTGGCCGGCGGCGCTGCAGAGGAAGGCGCTCAAGGGCGACAAGCCGATCACGGTGCGGCCCGGCTCGCTGCTCAAGCCAGCCGACCTCAAGGCCAACCGCAAGGAAATCGAGGAGAAGCTCGAGCGCAAGCTGTCGGAGTTCGAATTCGCCTCGTGGCTGATGTATCCGAAGGTGTTTACGGATTTCGCCGGCGCGCAGGAAACCTATGGGCCGGTCAGCGTGCTGCCGACGCCGACCTATTTCTACGGCATGAAGCCGGAAGACGAGATCTTCGTCGACATCGAGAAGGGCAAGACGCTGGTGGTGCGGTGCCTTGCCATCGGCGATGTCGACGAGAAGGGCATGGTCACCGTGTTCTTCGAGCTCAACGGCCAGCCGCGCCGTGTCAAGGTGCCCGACCGGGCGCATGGCGCGTCCGCCGCCAAGGCCCGCCGCAAGGCCGAACCCGGCAACGAGGCGCATGTCGGCGCACCGATGCCGGGCGTCGTTTCTGCGCTTTCGGTGGCTGCCGGGCAGGCTGTGAAGGCCGGTGACGTGCTGCTTTCCATCGAAGCGATGAAGATGGAGACGGCGCTGCATGCCGAGCGCGACGGCACGGTCGCCGAGGTGCTGGTCAAGGCAGGCGACCAGATCGATGCCAAGGATCTGCTGATCGCTTTCAGCTAATTGATACCTTCCTGGGGGATCGCTGTCCGCATCGTGGCGGCAGCATCAGTTCGATCATCGATAACAGCTTGACCCGCCGCCGCCGGTCGGGCATCGAGCCCGCTCAATTCGCCGCTGCATGCATCCCGAGTCGCGGCGCAGAAACGATGTGGAGAAAAATATGGCCGACGATATCACCGATACCAGCCAGACTGTTGCCGCCGGCCAGCTGCGTGCCTTCATCGAGCGCATAGAGCGGCTCGAGGAAGAGAAGAAGACCATTTCCGACGACATCAAGGAAGTGTTCGCCGAGGCCAAGGGCACAGGCTTCGACACCAAGGCGATGCGCACGATCATCCGGCTGCGCAAGAAGGACCAGGCCGAGCGTCAGGAAGAGGAAACCATCCTCGATCTGTATAAGGCCGCACTCGGCATGGTGTAGAGACCGTCTGGAAATTCTAATCCGGCGGCCATCTGGTGGCGTTTTCTGCGCTTCCCTAGTTCTACTGCAATGCAGTAGAACTGAGCTCACGTACTTTAAGTACGCTCCGCTCCGGTTCTCGAAACCACCACCATATGACTCGCCGGAGCGAATTTCGAAACAGTCTCCGGCCGAGCATGATGCCGGAGCGAGCATCGAGCCATGAGCGAATTCGACTTCGGCGCCCGCCGCGCCTCTGAATTCCGCCAGCGCGGCTTCTGGACGCTGTTCGCCGAGCGGCATCCGGAAGAAAGGGCTCTGATGGCGAGGCGCGGACCCTGGTTCTGGCAGCGCGGGCTGCCCGATTTCGCCTTGGTCCTTTCCATGTATGTCGCGCCGGCGCAGAGCCAGGTCGGCGTCTTCTTCGGCCGCAACGAGAAGTTCGGCGCCACGCAGGCGTGGTCGCGGTTGAAACCGTTCCAGCCTGATATCGAAGCCAGGCTGAAGCTCAAGCCGGAACAGAGTTGCGAGGATCTCGGCATCAATTCGATGTGGCGGGTGAACTGCTATGCCGAGGACAACTGGCCAGCCATGGCCGACTGGCTGGTGACCGAATGTTCGCGCTTCGAGCGCGCGGTAACCGAAGTCCTGAGGCAGGGATAGACATCCGGTGTTGCCAGAGGGTATCGGCTCCTTTTTCCGCTCACGCTGGCAAGGCCAGGTGCCGCTCGACCGGCTGTTCTGGCGTGACCTTGTTCTTGTCGGTACGGCGCTCAACGTCGCATCTCTGGTGGCCGCGATCGTCCTGCTCGGACTGAAGCTGCCGCTCGCGCTGGTTCTGGCGGTGCATTTCGCACCGGTGCCCTACAACCTCTTTCTGACCTTTTCCGTATGGCGAACCACGGAAAAGGCCAGTGGCGCCAAGGCCTCGCTGATGACGCTCGGCGCCACATTATGGCTAATCCTGACGGTCGTGGTCTGAGAGCGGACACGGGCGCCCAGCGCGTTCGCCGGGTTCGGCCGGGGGGCAATGAAAAGGGCGGCCGCAGCCGCCCTTTTCATTCATTCAATCGAATTTCGGTTCAGGCCGTCGGCTCGAATTTCAGCGCCACGCCGTTGATGCAATAGCGCAGGCCAGTCGGCGGCGGGCCGTCCTCGAAAACATGGCCGAGATGGCTGCCGCAGCGGGCGCAGTGGCATTCGGTGCGAACCATGCCGTAGCTGCGGTCGACGGTGTTTTCGACCGAACCCTGCACCGGGTCGTTGAAGCTCGGCCAGCCGGTGCCGCTCTCGAACTTCAGCTTGGATTCAAACAAAGGCTGGTCGCAGCCGACGCAGGAAAAGGTGCCGGCGCGCTTCTCGTAGAGCAAAGCGCAACTTCCCGGCCGCTCGGTGCCGTGGCCGCGCATGACGGCATACTGCTCCGGCGTCAGCCGGGCGCGCCATTCGGCGTCGGTGCGGGTTACAGGGTAGGTGTGGGTGTCCATTCGATCTCCTCAGCCTTGCCGGCTCGCCACTACAGCGCCGCGCGCCCATCGGACGCGCAAAGGACGCTGTAGTACTTTGGTTTTGCGCATGATCCTTTCCGAACCGGAGGTTCGGGACCATGCGCGGATTGCAACCTCATATTCGCACCAAGATAGGCATTTGTTACGCGATTTGCCCGCATTTTCGATCGTGATCTTTATGCGATCGCCCTGAGATAGCGATCGACCGAAGCAGCGAACGCCGCTTTTGCGCCCCCGATGACATTCTGGTTCCACCATGCACCATAGATATGGTCGAACGCGAATGGCTCCAGTGCCGCCGCGATGCGGCGCACGGCCGCTGCATTGAGCGGAATGTAGTTCGGATAGCTGTACATGAAGCTGACATGGCGGCGCGTCGGCGTCACCTGCAAGATATCGCCGGCCAGCAAGACGTCGCCGACATCGCGTTTCCAGTGCAGCACCTGACCGCCGGCAAAGTGGCCGCCGCAGCGGATGAGCGTCAGCGAAGGGTTTATGGCCAGCGTCTCGCCTTCCCAACTGACGATCGCCTTGTGCGGTCGCATGATCCATTGGCGGTCGTCGGCATGGAGATAAATCGGCACGCCGCCAAACGCCTCGCTCCAACTGGCCATCACCGAATAATAGTGGCAGTGCGAGATGGCGATCGCCGCCAGGCCACCGCGGCGGTTGATCTCGGCCACCGCCTCGTCGCTGACCATCGAAACGCAGTCCCACAGCACGTTGCCGTGTGGCGTCTGCGCCAGCAGCGCCCGTTGGCCGATGGCGAAGCGCGGCTCGATGCCGAAGGCGAGAACGCCGGCATCGTCCTTCATCACAAGCCGGTGTCCTTCGGCAAGTTCCTCCGGCGTGATCCACGCTTGGCCCTCCCAGCGCACATATTGGCGCTCGTCCTCGCAGATCGGGCAATGTTCTGGCGGCGTCTCTGTCGCCGCGAACTGGACGCCGCATTGCAGGCAGAGGAAGCAGGTCATCGGATCTCCTGTCGGTCTTTCAGTGCTTTCTTGAAAGCTGCTTGGTCGCGCCCTCAAGCCCGGCCAGCGTCAGCGGGAACATGCGGCCGCCGAAGATGTCGCGGATCATCGCAATCGAATGGGTGTAGCCCCAGTTCTTGGGGTCTTCGGGGTTCAGCCATACCGCGTTCGGCCATTGCTGCAGCAGACGGCCGAGCCAGACGCTGCCCGCCTCCGGATTCCAGTGCTCGACCGAACCGCCGGGGTGAGCGATCTCGTAAGGGCTCATCGAGGCGTCGCCGACGACGATCACCTTGTAGTCCGGCCCATATTTGTGGAGCAGGTCGAAGGTCGGAATCACCTCGGCATGCCTGCGGCGATTGTCCTTCCACACGCCCTCATAGAGGCAGTTGTGGAAATAGAAATATTCGAGCTGGCGGAATTCGGCGCGGGCGGCCGAGAACAGCTCCTCGACGCTTTTGATGTGGTCGTCCATCGAACCGCCGACATCGAAGAACATCAACAGCTTCACCGCGTTGCGCCGCTCTGGCCGCGTCTGCACGTCGAGATAGCCGTGTTCGGCCGTGGCATGGATGGTTCCGGGCAGGTCGAACTCCTCCTCGGCGCCCTCACGCACCCAGCGACGCAGGCGTTTCAGCGCGATCTTGATGTTGCGGGTGCCGAGTTCGACGGCATCGTCGAAATTCCTGAACTCGCGTTTGTCCCAGACCTTCACCGCGCGCCGGCTGCGGCTTTCATGCTGGCCGATGCGCACGCCTTCGGGATTGTAGCCATAGGCGCCGAAAGGCGAGGTGCCGCCGGTGCCGATCCATTTCGAGCCGCCCTGGTGACGGCCTTTTTGCTCCCGCAGCCGCTGTTTCAATGTCTGCATCAGTTTCTCGAAACCGCCGAGCGCTTCGACCAGTTTTTTCTCCTCGTCGGTCAGGTGCTTTTCGGCGAGGCGGCGCAACCATTCCTCGGGGATGTTGGCGATATCGACTGCATCCGGCCCGCCCAGTGCTTCGATGCCCTTGAAGACATGCGCGAACACCTGGTCGAAGCGGTCGATATGGCGCTCGTCCTTCACCAGCGCCGCACGGGCGAGGTAGTAAAAACCTTCGACGTCGTAGTCGACCAGCCCGGCTTCCAGCCCTTCCAGCAGCGACAGATATTCCCTGAGCGAGACGGGAACGCGTGCAGCCTTCAGTTCAAGGAAGAAGGGGATGAACATGGCCGGTTACAGCAAATCATACTCGATGAAGCCCGTGCGGCGGGCGACGTGGTCGTAAAGCTTGCGCGCGGTGGCGTTGGTCTCGTGCGTCATCCAGTAGACATTCTTGACGCCGATCTTTGCCGCCTCTTCCTTCACTGCGTTGATAAGGGCGGCGCCGATCCCCTTGCCGCGCACATCCGGGTCGGCGAACAAATCCTGCAGATAGCAGTTGTTTTTCTCCGACCAGCCGGAGCGGTGGTACAGGTAGTGCGTGAGACCGACCGCCTTGCCGTCCAGTGTGGCGATGAAGCCTTTTGGCTCGAATTCGCCCGGAGTGAACAGCCGCTTCCAGGTGACGGCGTAGACCTCTTCCGGCAGCTTCGTCTCATAGAAGGTGAGATAGTCGGTCCACAGGCGCCGCCAATCGGCGTGGTCGGACTGCGCGAGCGGGCGGACGATTATCTCGGACATTTCGTTCCCTCTGAAGTCTGGAACCCGATCCATACCAATAGAATCGGGATCAGGAACACCCTTGCCTATTCGGCAGGCGAACTATATTCGCGAAAAGCGGTCGCGAGCATGTGCAGCGCCTCCCGCGCCCGCGGCGGCAGAGCGTGCGACTGCAAAACGATCTCGGACGGGGGAATTGGTGGCAGGCCGAGTTTGCGGCCCACCTCGATCAAGCCCGGGGGCACAACCCGGTAAGCGAGGGCGGAAAGGGCAAAGCCCGCCGATACCGCGATGTTGACGGCAGCGCCGCCGCCGCCGACGAAAGCCTCATTCCAGGCGATGCCTGCCCGGTCCAGCGCCTCGACCGCTCTCATACGGTCCGGGCAATTGCATCTGGTGCTTAAAAGAGCCAGGCGCAGGGGCGTGCCTGGTCGCCATTCGAAGCCAGGTGCCGCGAACCAGCCATAGTGGGTGCGCGACAAAGCTTCACCGCGTCGACTGTCATCTTCCTGGTGCACAATCACCGCATCGAGTTCGCCGCGATCGAAAGCGTCTTCCAGCATGGAGCTGGTATCGATCCGTATGTTGAGCGCGAGCGACGGATCGTGGGCATGAAGCTGGGCGATCAGCGTGGAAAGCTCAGGCCCCGCGACATGATCGACGAAGCCGAGCGCAAGCCGACATGGCGCCGCGGAAAATTCCGCGACGGCGCGTTCATGGGCGGCAAGGAATTCGCGGGCCACGGGCAGGAAGACAGCCCCCCTTTCCGACAGTGCCACGCGGCGCGGGGTTCGTTCGATCAAACGTGCGCCGAGCTTTTCCTCGAGCCGCCGCAACTTGACGCTGATCGTCGCCTGGGTGCTGCCAAGTGCTGCAGCCGCCCGGGTGAAGCTCTGCAGGTCGGCCACCATGACGAAAGTGCGCACGGCATCGACATCGAGACTGGCCATCTCCGGCATTCCATTTTGTTATCTCTGAAATAGAAATGCATAGTCTTTTTTCATGGTCAAGCCTCGTCTATGTCATCTCGACCGCAGTTTGAAGAGCCAGCCCGGTTCCAGAATGCTTCGACAGAAAGTGATCGACATGACGTTTCAAATCGACCGAAACACCGTTGCGCTTGCCGGGGCCTGCCTTGCCTCGCTGCTGTTCGGCCTCGAAATCTCCAGCGTCCCGGTGATCCTTCCGAAACTGGAAAGCGTGCTCGCCGCCGACTTCAAGGATCTGCAATGGATCATGAACGCCTACACCATTGCCTGCACCACGGTGCTGATGGCGACAGGAACGCTGGCCGACCGCTTCGGCCGCAAACGGGTGATGGTGATCGCCACCATCGCCTTCGGCCTGGCCTCACTGCTGTGCGGCCTCGCGCCGAGCGCTTCGCTCCTCATCATTGCACGCTTCCTGCAAGGCCTGGCGGGAGGGGCGATGTTCACTTGCAGCGTGGCCGTCTTGTCCCACCAGTTTCAGGACGGCAGCGAACGCGGCAAGGCTTTTGTGGCCTGGAGCGTCGTCTCGGGGATCGGGCTTGGCTTTGGTCCCGCCATCGGTGGATTGATCGTCGCGTTCTCGAGCTGGCAGTGGGTGTTCCTCATCCATGTGCCGCTTGCCATCCTTGCGCTGGTCTTCATCGGTGCCGGTGTCACCGAATCACGCGACCACAATGCCCAGAAGCTTGACCGTGCCGGTATCCTGACGCTCTCGTTCGCGGTGTTCGGCTTCTCCTATCTGATCACGCAAGGGGCTGATCTCGGCTCTGGCGCCCGCATCGGCGTAGCAAGTGCTGCCGTGCTGGCCTTCGCCGCGTTCCTCGTTGCCGAGAAGATCAGCCCCTACCCGATGTTCGATTTCTCGGTGTTTCGGATCCGTCAATTTTCGGGAGCGATCATGGGCGGCATCGGCATGAATTTCAGCTATTGGCCGTTCATCATCTATCTGCCGATCTATTTTTCGGGTGTGCTCGGCTACGACAGCACCACGACCGGCCTGCTGCTGCTCGTCTACACGCTTCCCTTGATGCTGATGTCCTCGACCGCCGAGCGCCTGCGCGCCCGCTATCAGGCGCGGGTGGCGATCCCGCTCGGGTTGCTGACATTGGGGGTCGGCTTTATCGCCATGAGGATAGGTTCGAGCCTTGAGGGAACCAGCTGGCTGACCATGCTGCCCGGTACGCTGATCGCCGGTATCGGTATCGGCCTCACCAACTCACCGACCACCAACACCACGACGGGTTCGGTGTCGCCGGATCGCGCCGGCATGGCTTCGGGCATCGATATCAGTGCGCGGCTGATCACGCTCGCCATCAACATCGCGGTGCTGGGCCTGCTGTTGACGCAGGGAATTGCTTCCTATCTCAAAACCGCATTGGGCACGGCCCTTGACCCGGACGAATTGCGCGCGTTGGCGGAAAAGATCGCCACCGGAAATCTCGATGGCCTCTCGCAATATTCGCCCAGGCTGGCGACCCTCGACCCGTCCGGCGCGCTTGCGCATGCTGCCTTGGTCAACGGTTTTGGCTGGGTCATGCTCTATAGCGGGATCGGCGTTCTTGCCCTTGCCGTCATCAGCTTCGTCGTCTTCGGCCCCAGAAACGTCGCGCCGCAAGAGGCAAGGGACCGTCATCGTGCTCAGGGCGCAAGCGAAGCTCGATCGTAGCCAGTGCCCGGCGCCTCACCCTTGCCTGCGCGCCATGAAGGCAAGCCGCTCGAACAGATGGACATCCTGTTCGTTCTTCAGCAATGCGCCATGCAGCTTGGGCAACGCGTTCTTCGGGTCGGCGCGCAGATCCTCGGGCGCGATGTCGTCGGCGACCAGCAGCCTTATCCAGTCGAGCGCCTCGGAGGTCGACGGTTTTTTCTTCAGCCCCGGCACATCGCGGATCTCGTAGAACTGGGTGAGGGCTGCCCGAACCAGGTTCTGCTTGATGCCGGGATAGTGGACGTCGACGATTCTGTGCAGCGTGTCGACGTCGGGAAAGCGGATGTAATGGAAGAAGCAGCGGCGCAGGAACGCGTCCGGCAACTCCTTCTCGTTGTTGGAGGTGATGATGACGATCGGCCTGACGGCGGCGCGGATGGTTTCGCCGGTCTCGTAGACGAAGAACTCCATCCGATCGAGTTCCTGCAGGAGATCGTTTGGGAATTCGATGTCGGCCTTGTCGATCTCGTCGATCAAGAGCACGACCTTCCTGCCGGCGGCGAAAGCCTCCCAGAGTTTGCCGCGCTTGATGTAGTTCCTGATGTCGTTAAAGCGCTCGTCGCCCAACTGGCTGTCGCGCAGCCGCGAGACGGCATCATATTCGTACAGGCCCTGCTGCGCCCGCGTCGTCGACTTGACGTGCCATTCGATGAGGTCGAGGCCGAGTGCAGTCGCCACCTGGCGGGCCAGTTCCGTCTTGCCGGTGCCGGGCTCGCCCTTGACCAGCAAGGGCCGCTCCAGCGCGATCGCCGCATTGACGGCCACCATCAGATCCTTGTCGGCGACATAGGCCGCCGTGCCTTCGAAACGCATTCTTGCTCCTCGGTTGGTCATCGCGACCGTAAGGACGAGCCCGTGCCTGTGCAAGGGTGAGGTGTTGGCGGCGCGAGGGCCTGAACCCAACACGGAAAGAGTTCCCGTCTCACTGGCGCTTAGCCGGCCGGCAGCCTATATTGGGCGGGACGGTCTGTGCTTCCCGGCAGGAGAACATTTTCCCCGGGGCCTTAACGATCCTTAGGGAGCTGTCCCTGGGAAGACCCGTGGGTTTTCTCACACGGCGCCCACCTACTTTGTAGGTTCCCGGGATCGCTCTCTCCACCGGTTGTGTGGATCGTCACTTATTGCCACGCGTCCCGCATTTCGGTGGATGATTGCGGTGGAAAACGTCGCTCCCAACACTCCATCCAGATCTGACCTTTTCTACCCTGACTGCATGACCTCTCTCAAAGACCTCAAAAAGCAGCTTCGCCGCGAGGCCCTCGGACGCCGCGATGCGCTCGACGAATTCTGGCGGGTGGAGGTCGCGCTTGAAATGGCAGAGACGGCACGCGATCACCTCCACATTGAGCCGGGCCAGATCGTTTCCGGCTTCTGGCCGATGCGCTCGGAAGTCGACGTCAGGCCGCTGATGTTTGCCTTGCGCGAAAGGGGCGCGCGGCTTTGCCTGCCGGCCATTCTCGACAAAACCACGATCGTCTTTCGCGAACTGGTGCGCGGCGCGCCGATGGTCGAGATGGGTTTCGGCACGGTCGGCCCGCATGAAGAAGCAGAAGTGCTCGACCCCTCGGTGATGCTGGTGCCGCTCGCCGCCTTCGATGCGCGCGGCCATCGCATCGGCTATGGTGCCGGCTATTACGACCGCGCCATCGCCAAGCTGATCGACAAGGGACAGCCGCCGCGGCTGGTCGGCATCGCCTTCGACTGCCAGGAGGTGGCAATGGTGCCGGATGAGGAACATGACGTCGTCATTCCGGAAATACTGACCGAGAGCGGGTTGCGCCGCTTCGCGTCAAAATTGTAGATAAAAGGACGCATGATCTTTCACAGACGTCATGCAGCTTTTGCTTCGCTGACCTTCGGTGCGGGATCATATGAGACTTCTCTTCCTCGGTGACATGGTTGGAAAGACAGGACGGACGGCGGTGTGGGAACAGCTGCCCGGCTTGATCTCCGACTTCAAACTCGATTTCGTCATCGTCAACGGTGAGAACGCCGCCGGCGGCTTCGGCATCACCGAAGATATCTTTCGCGAGACGATCGCGGCCGGTGCGGATGTCGTCACAACCGGCAACCATGTCTGGGACCAGCGCGACGCACTCGCCTTCGCGCCGCGCGAAGAGCGCTTCCTGCGCCCCTCGAACTTTCCCAAGGGCACGCCCGGGCGCGGCTCCGGCGTCTACATCGCCAGGAGCGGCGCGCGCGTGCTGGTCGCCAACATCATGGGCCGGGTGTTCATGCATCCCGAACTCGACGATCCCTTCCAGGCCGGCGAACGCGAGCTTGCCGCCTGTCCGCTCGGCGAGCAGGCGGATGCCGTGATCATCGACTTCCACGCCGAGGCGACCTCGGAAAAGATGTGCTTCGCGCATTTCGTCGACGGCCGCGCCAGCCTCGTCGTCGGCACCCACACCCACCAGCCGACCGGCGATCACCAGATCCTCAATGGCGGCACCGGTTATATGTCCGACGCCGGCATGTGCGGCGACTATGATTCCTCGCTCGGCATGGACAAGGAGGAGCCGCTCAACCGGTTCCTGTCGAAAGTGCCGAAAGGCCGCTTCGAAGCGGCGACCGGACCGGCGACCTTGTGCGGCGTCGGCGTCGATATTTCCGACCGCACCGGGCTGACCGAGCGGATCGCGCCGTTTCGTCGCGGCCCGCGGCTGGAGGAAACCGCACCGTCCTTCTGGTCATGACATTGATATAGGCACGCTTAGTACCTAACTGCCGGCGACACTGCTCTAGATCGTTAAAAGAGGGGACGACCTCCATGCAGCTCATCGAATTCCTGGCGCCGCATTTTCAATTTGTGTCCGATCCAACCGCCTGGGTCGCGCTGCTGACGCTGATTGTGCTCGAGGTCGTGCTCGGCATCGACAATCTGATCTTCATCTCGATCTTGACCAACAAGCTGCCGGAAGCACAACGGGCCCGTGCCCGCCGGCTCGGCATCTCGGCGGCGCTGATCATGCGGCTGGTGCTGCTGGCCACCATTTCGATCATCGTCCAGCTGACCACGCCGGTGTTCACGGCCTTCGGCCATGGTTTTTCCTGGCGCGACCTGATCCTGATCGCCGGCGGCCTGTTCCTGGTCTGGAAGGCGACCAAGGAGATCCATCACACGGTCGATCCCGACGACCACAAGGATACGATGATGGGCGAGACGCTGCAGATCAGCCTCGCCGGCGCGATCTTCCAGATCCTGCTGCTCGACCTGGTCTTCTCAATCGATTCGATCATCACCGCCGTCGGCATGACCGACGAGATCGCCATCATGTACATCGCCGTGATCGTGGCGGTCAGCGTGATGATGCTGGCGGCCGGGCCGCTGGCCAACTTCATCGCCAAGAACCCGAGCATTGTCATGCTGGCGCTGGGCTTCCTTTTGATGATCGGCATGACACTGATCGCCGACGGCATGGGCTACCATGTGCCCAAGGGCTACATCTATGCGGCGATGGGCTTTTCGGCATTGGTCGAGGGGCTCAACATGCTGGCGCGGCGGCGCAAGAAGCCGGGCGGCGGGCATTGAGGCAAGAGCAGCAGGGACCTTAGCCAGGATCAGCGCGATCAGTTGGCCAAGCTGGCTGAATTGCCTGACAGCGAGATCGATATCTTGGACATTCCGGAAGCTCCGGCCGAGAATTGGATTCAAGCTCGTCGCGAGCAGGAAAAGCGGCGATCCCAAGCCCGCCGGTTCAGTTAGCCGGCACGCCCTTCGGGTGACGGTCGCCGATCAGGCCGAGCGTCAGGCCTTGTTCCAGCCACGCCTTGGCACCGGCCAGCACCAGCGTGAAGCCGCCGGTTGAGCCGACGGCCTCTTTGACCTGCCCGTCGCCATCGCCGGCGAAGCCAAAATTGCGAACCTCGAGAAAAGTTGTCTCGCCAGGCATTTCGGTGAAAGTCCAGACCACGGTGGTTGGTGGATCGCTCCACTGCATGACGATCTTTTCGTTCGGAACGATCTCGCTGACGTCGACCGTCGTCGAGACGCCGTACATGCGCCATTCCCAGTGGATCTGCTCGCCGCTGTCCAGCCGGCCGCTGCCATGGGTAAACCAGAATTTTGTGGTGATGGCCGGGTCGACGAAGGCCTCGAACACTTCGGCGACAGGCCGCCGGATCAGCATGCCGGCTTCGGCGGTCGGTTTTTCGTGGATGTCCATGGAATGCTCCTAATGGTCAGATATTGGTCTCGTTGGCGGGTTCGCCTTTCATCTCGCTGCGGTAGTAGCCGTCGCGCAAATTGATGCCGTACTCGAGATAGGCCTTCATGCAGGCCAGCATCTGCGACCAGCCCTCGCAATTGAGGTAGGACTTCTTCAGGCCGACCGCGCCTTCCTGCCAGCCGCTCTCGGCGATGGTGACGAAGGTGCCGCCATCGTCCAGCGGTTCGAAGTTCATCTCGATGCGGGTTTTGTAGGCCGGCTTGCCGTCCTCATCGGTGGCATCCCAGCGCAGCACGATGCGGCGGTCCTTGACCACTTCGTCGACCTCGACCGGCACCTTGCCCCACCAGACGACGCCGGCGCCGGCTTCCAGCGGGGCGCTGGCGCCGCCGATCGTGGTGAAATAGCCGCTCAGTTTCCTCGGATTGGCGACTGCGTCGAAGACGTCGGCGACCGGCTTGCCGATGCGTCCGGAAACACTGAATCCAAGTGACATATCCACAGCTCCTTCCCTTGATCGGTTCAACAATATGTTATATAAACATAACATGTCAAGCCGATCGCAAGACGACAATGTTTTCAAGGCGCTGGCGCATCCGCGCCGGCGTGAAATGCTGGATCAGCTGAAGGACGCGCCGAAGACGACCGGCACGCTGTGCGAGGCCTTTCCCGATATCGATCGCTGCACGGTCATGCTGCATCTGAAGGTGCTGGAGGAGGCCGACCTGATCGTTGCGCGGCGCGACGGCCGCGAGCGCTGGAACCATCTCAACGCGCTGCCGATCAAGCAGATCCACGACCGCTGGATCAGCCAGTATGCCGGCCATGCGCTCAGCATCATCGACCGGCTGAAATCCGATCTGGAGGCGTGAATGCTTGCTGCAGCCCATGGCGCGCGTCCCGTGCGCGGTGCGGCTGGACGAATTGAGCCGATTTATCTATAAGCCGGCCATTCCGACAGAGAACGCCGTGCTTCCAAGAGGTGCACCTGGGACGCTCTGAAATTTTGAATTCGGGCATTGCGGCAGACGAGGTCAGATCACTTCGCTTCGCGATGCTCTAGCCGAGAAGACGACAGGGGTGCCATGGCTGGCCATTCACAGTTCAAGAACATCATGCACCGCAAGGGCCGCCAGGATGCGGTGCGGTCTAAAATGTTTTCCAAGCTGGCGCGCGAAATCACCGTCGCCGCCAAGAGCGGGACGCCCGATCCATCGATGAACCCGCGCTTGCGCCTGGCGATCCAGAACGCCAAGGCAGTGTCGATGCCGAAGGACAACATCCAGCGCGCCGTCAACAAGGCCTCGATGGGCGATGCCGAGAATTACGAAGCCGTGCGCTATGAGGGCTATGGCCCGGGCGGCGTCGCTGTCATTGTCGAGGCGCTGACCGACAACCGCAACCGCTCGGCGTCCAATGTGCGTGCTGCCTTCACCAAGGCCGGCGGCGCGATGGGCGAAACGGGCTCGGTTTCCTTCATGTGGGACCGCGTCGGCGAGATCTATTATCCGGCATCGGCCGGCAGCGCCGACAAGGTCATGGAAGCGGCAATCGAAGCCGGCGCCGACGACGTGGAAACCGACGAGGAAGGCCACACCATCTATTGCGCCTTCGAGAATCTCGGTGAGGTGTCGAAGGCTCTGGAAACCTCGCTCGGCGAGGCAGAATCGGTGAAGCTGATCTGGCGGCCGCAGAACAACGTTCCGGTCGACGAGGAGCGGGCACAGTCGCTGATGAAACTGGTCGCCACGCTCGAGGACGACGACGACGTGCAGAGCGTCTACGCCAACTTCGAAGTCGACGACGAGACCATGGCCAAGCTCAGCGCGGCATGAGCGGAGCTCAGCCCGGCATGAGCGAGCAGATCCTCCCCGCCATCCGCATCACCTATTGCACGCAGTGCCAGTGGCTGCTGCGCGCCGGCTGGATGGCGCAGGAGCTGCTGTCGACCTTCGGCACGGACCTTGGCGAGGTGACGCTGGTGCCGGGCACCGGCGGCATCTTCACCATTTCCTGCAATGACGTGCTTGTCTGGGATCGCAAGCGCGACGGCGGTTTTCCGGACGCGGCCAAGCTGAAGCAACTGGTCCGCGATGTCATTGATCCGGACCGCGACCTCGGTCATTCCGATCGGAAGACAAAGGCGTAGAGGCCGCCGGCGCTGCCGTCACTTGCGTCGCCACGCTCCGAAGGCGGCGCCAATCGCAACACCCATGGCGACGCCCATCGGAAGGTCATCCAGAGCGGTGCCGACCGCGGCACCGACACCAACTCCGATTGCCATGCCGAAGGCCATATTCGAATATTGACCCTTCATCGGTGGCTCCATCCATCCTTTTCAACGCGCGGCGAACCAGAAGAATGCCAGCGCGGCTATGCCGCTGATGGTGCGGACATGGTTCCACATCACCCACTCGTTGAGGTAGCGCGACCACAGGCTTGCGCCATTGCTGCTGGCCGGATCGAGGGCGGCGAGCGCATCGTTGAGCGGGACGTTGAAGATCATCGTCACCACCACGATGCCGATGAGATAGAGCAGGCTGCCGGCAACCAGCCAGAGCGAGCCTGGCTGGTTCCAGCCGATCACCGCACCGATGGCGACAACGATGCAGACGAGAGCCGTGCCGAACAGTGCTGTCATGAACAGCGGCGTCACCGCTGTGACGTTGATGGAATTCATCGCGGCAATGCCGCTTGCGGCTGGCATGCGGGCGAGGCCCGGCATGACGAAGCTGGAGAAAGCAAAGAAGACGCCGCCGACGACGCCTGAGCCAAGTGCGGCAATGAAGATGAGAGTGGGAAGAAGTTTCGCGATCATGTCAGTTGCTCCAGATGCCCATTGTGCTTTCCTCCGCATAAACGTGATTAATCCTCACATTTGCAAAACGTGATAAACCCTCGTATTTTTCGAGTCAAGTGATTTTGGCGGCATTTGGAGTCAGGTATGGAAGACGCGGCAACCCCCGTTTCCGCACAGAAGCAGGCTGCTTCACCGCGTCGGGCGCCGAGCCAGCAGCGCAGCCGCGAGCGGGTCGAGCGCATGCTGGCGGCTGCCTCGGCGCTGATCGCCGAGCAAGGCAGCGATGCCATGCGCATGGGTGAGGTGGCGGAGCGCGCTGGGGTGTCGATCGGGTCGCTCTATCAGTTCTTTCCGGACAAGCGGGCGATCATCTGGGCGCTGGCCGAGCGCTACACCGCCGAAAGCCAGTCCTGCATTTCGGCAGCACTGGCTGGCATCAGCGACGCCGAAGGCCTGCAGTCCGCGTTTTCAGAGTTGGTCGACATCTATTACCGGCTGTTCCTGGCCGAGCCGGTGATCCGCGACATCTGGTCGGGCACGCAGGCTGACAAGGCGCTGCGCCAGCTCGAACTCGCCGACAGCCGTGCCAACGCCGAATTCCTCAGCGCGGTGCTGAAACGGCTGCGGCCGGCAGCCGATCCGGCGACACTGGAAACCACGGCGTTTCTGGTCTGGCAGATGGGCGAGGCCGCCATGCGGCTGGCGATCTCGGTTGAGCGGCAGGAGGGCGACAGGCTGGTCGCCGCCTACAAGCGCATGGCGTTAAGGGAATTGCTGGCCGAGTAGGACCGCGCCGCAACAAAAAACCCGCCACAAGGGCGGGTTTTCGATCTGTGAAAGCTCGTTTGGCTTAAGTTCTTACTTGATGCAAGTCGTTATCCCAAAACCGCTTCGCACTTTTGGGCGACATGCAATTAGATGCCGAAACCTTCGAAACGCTTCTTGAACTTCGACAGGCGGCCGCCGCGGTCGAGCAGGGTCTGCTGGCCGCCGGTCCAAGCCGGATGGGTGGTCGGGTCGATATCGAGGTTCATCGTATCGCCTTCCTTGCCCCAGGTCGAACGGGTCGTGTATTCGGTGCCGTCGGTCATGACGACCTTGATGGTGTGGTAATCGGGATGGATGTCGGTCTTCATGGTTCGGTTCCTGGCTTGCCGGCGCTGCCGACGGGCATAAGCCTGCGTCGATGCGCCCCTTTTTAAAACTCGAAGCCGCAGCTATTGAGGAGCCACGGCTTCTAAAACGGTCGGCGAGCCTATACATCAGCCGGAATTGAATCACAAGGCCGCGGCAAGCGCATATTGAGGCGCAGACCCCAAGGACGGCTGGAGGAAACATCGGGATGGCGCAAATCACCAGCGCAGACGAGCGCCGGCGTTCGCTCAAGCCGCTCAAGCGCCTGTTCCCCTACATCACGCACTACCGCACGCTGGTCGTCGGCGCCATTATCTCGCTGGTTATCGCGGCGGCAACCACGCTGGCGCTGCCGCTGGCGGTGCGTCGCATGATCGATCATGGCTTCTCGTCGTCCAGCACGACCTTCATTGCCGAATATTTCGCAGCGCTGGTGGCTATGGCCGCCCTGCTGGCGGCAGCATCGGCCGGCCGCTACTATTTCGTCATCACGCTGGGCGAGCGCGTCGTCGCCGATATCAGGCGCGATGTGTTTGCCCATGTGACGACGCTGTCGCCTGCCTTCTTCGACACCGCCCAGTCGGGCGAGATCGTGTCGCGGCTTGCCGCCGACACGACGCAGGTCAAGTCGGCGGTCGGAGCGACGGCCTCGGTGGCGCTGCGCAATGTCATCCTCGGCCTTGGCGCGGTGGGGATGATGGTCATCACCAGCCCGAAACTGTCCGGCCTGGTCATCGCGGCAATACCCGTGATCGTGCTGCCGCTGGTCGCCTTCGGCCGTTCGGTGCGGCGCAAATCACGCCAGGCGCAGGATACGCTGGCCGATGCCACCGCCTATGCCAGCGAGCAGATCGGCGCGGTGCGCACGCTGCAGGCCTTCACCAATGAGAAGCTGGTCACCGGGCATTTCTCGGCTGCGGTGGAAGCTGCTTTCGAGGCGGCACGCTCCTCGATCTTCGCGCGCTCCTTCTTAACCTTCTTCGCCATTTTCACCATCTTCTCGTCCGTCGTGGCGGTGCTGTGGTTCGGCTCGCGCGACGTGCTCGAAGGCTCGATATCGCCAGGCACGCTCGGCCAGTTCCTGCTCTATTCGGTGTTCGCCGCCGGCGCGCTGGGCGCGCTGTCGGAAGTGTGGGGCGAACTTGCGCAAGCGGCGGGTGCTGCCGAACGGCTGACCGAGATCCTGGCCGAGAAGCCGGCGATCCAGGCTCCCGCCGATCCGAAGCCGCTGCCGGCCGTCGCCAAGGGCGCGATCGTCTTCGACAATATCTCCTTCTCCTACCCGGCAAGGCCCGACCGCGCCGCCGTGCACGGCTTAAGCTTTCAGGTCATGCCGGGCGAGACGGTGGCGATCGTCGGGCCGTCAGGGGCCGGCAAGAGCACGGTGTTTTCGCTGATCCTGCGTTTTTACGATCCCGAAACAGGCAAGATCCTGATCGACGGCGTCGATGTGCGCGAGGCCGATCCCGTTTCGGTCCGCCAGCGCATCGCCATCGTGCCGCAGGACGTCACCATTTTCGCGGCAAGCGCGCGTGACAATATCGGTTTCGGCCGGCCGGGAGCCAGCAAGACCGAAATCGAGACGGCGGCGAAGGATGCACTTGCCGATGAATTCATCCTCAAGCTGGAAAAGGGCTATGACAGCCAAGTCGGCGAGCGCGGCGTGACGCTGTCAGGCGGTCAGCGCCAGCGGGTTGCGATCGCCCGTGCCATCTTGCGCGACGCGCCGATCCTGTTGCTCGACGAGGCCACCTCGGCACTCGACGCCGAAAGCGAAACGCTCGTGCAGACGGCATTGGAACGGCTGATGCATGGCCGCACCACGATCGTCATCGCCCACCGCCTGGCAACGGTGCTGAAGGCCGACAGGATCCTGGTCATGGATGGCGGCTCGATCGTCGAGGAAGGCACGCATCAGAGCCTTGTCGCCAAGGGCGGCATCTATGCGCGGCTGGCCAAGCTGCAGTTTGAAACCGGCGCCAGTGCTTTCAGGGGCGCGGCGGAATAGGCAGATCTGCCGCTGTGGCGAGAGCCGCTATGCGGCTCCATAGCGCTGTTTCAGATGGTTCACGAAATAGGTGGCATTGAGCTTTTCGCCGGTGGCGCGTTCGAGCAGGTCCGGCGTCGACCAGCGTGACCCCTGTGACCAGATTTTTTGGCGGCGCCAGTCGTTGATCGCCTCGAAATTGCCTTTGGCGAGATCCTCGTCGGCGGCAGGATGCTCCCGCGTCAGCGCCGCCCATTGCTGTGCCGCCATCATCGCGCCAAGCGTGTAGGAGGGGAAGTAGCCGAAAGCTGCCCCTGGCCAATGCACGTCCTGCATTGGCCCGTCGGCTGGGTTGTCGATGGTGGAAAGGCCGAGGTAGTCGCGCATCTTGGCGTCCCAGGCTTCGGGCAGATCGGCCACCTCCAGCCGGCCCGAGACGAGTTCCTGTTCCAGTTCGTAGCGCAGGATGACATGCAGGGGATAGGTCACCTCGTCGGCATCGACCCGGATCAGGCCGCGTCCGACGCGATGCACGTGCGGCAGGATGTCGTCGAGCGACCAGGCTTCGCCGAGATGCTTTTCAGCCACTGGCAGCGCCCAGCGCCAGAAGGCCGGGTTGCGGCCTAGCTGCTTCTCGACGAACAGGCTCTGGCTTTCATGCACGGCCATGCCGCGCGCTTTGCCGAGCGGCCAGTGCGACCATGCCTTGGGCAGGTTCTGTTCGTAGAGCGCATGGCCGGTCTCGTGCAGCACGCCCATCAGCGCCGACAGGAAGTCGGACGTCTTGTAGCGGGTGGTGATACGCACGTCGCTCGGCACGCCGCCGCAGAAAGGGTGGTGCGACACCGACAGCGACCCATGCGTCAGGTCGAAGCCGACTGCCGTCATCATGGCAAGGCCGAGCTCGCGCTGCCGATCGATCGCATAGGTGCCCGAAAGCGGCTTCAGCGGGCGCTTGCGCTGCCGTGCATCCTGGATCGCCAGCGCCTCCGGCACGAAACTTTTCAGAAAAGCCTTCAGGTCGGTGAACACAGGCGTGATGTCGGCGGTGCGGTTGCCGGGGTCGTACTGCTCCATCAGCGCGTCATAGGGGGCCAGGCCGAGCACATCGGCACGCAGCGTCGCCTCCTCGCGCACCAGCGCCACGACGCCCTCCAGCGCCGGCTGGAAGCCTGCCCAGTCGTTCTTGGCGCGCAGGCCGCGCCACAGCTGCTCGCAACGCATGCGCGCGGTCGTCTGGCGTTCGACGAATTCGACCGGCAGGCAGGTCAGGTTGGTGTATTGCCGCCGCAGTTCCGAGACGGCGGCGCGCTGCTCCTCCCCCATCGCTTCCTGTTCGGCCGCGGCGATCCAGTCTGCTATCTCGGGCGCCGTTGCCCTGGTGTGATACATGCCGGCCAGTGCCGACATCGCCTCGGCACGCTTCTCGCCGCCGCCGACGGCCATGTGCGTGGCCTCATCGGCACCGAGGATGGCCAGCGCATGCTCGAGCGCTTCGAGCTTGTGACCGAGGTCGTCGAGTTTCTGAAAGGACATGGCGACTTCCGTGATTGGGACGGCGCGAAAAGACACCAACGCAAAAGCGTTGGCAACCCTCGGATGCCGTCCGGCAAATGCACCTTGCGCAGGCGAGGCCGCGCATGAAATGCTGCCGGCAACACATCAAGGGGGGAAAAATGATCGGCAACATCCTGGTCGGGCTGGTGGCCTTGATCCATGCCTACATCGTCTATCTGGAGATGGTGCTGTGGGACACGCCGCGCGGGCACAAGGCTTTCAACCTGACCCCGGAATTCGCCAGTGCCTCGAAAGTGCTCGCGGCCAATCAGGGACTTTATAACGGGTTCCTCGCCGCCGGGTTGATCTGGGGGCTATACCTTGGTGCGGCCGGTTTCCAGGTCAAGGTCTTCTTTCTGGCTTGCGTGGCCATTGCCGGCCTCTATGGCGCGGCAACGGTCGGGCGCAAGATCCTGTTCATCCAGACCGTGCCGGCGGTGATCGCCCTGATCGCGGTATTGCTCGGCTGGTAAAAAGGACGCCCGCGGGATCGATCTCGAAGGCGCCAGGCGGTTCCTTCCTCTTGGACCGTTTCGGGCGCTACGGCCTCAGCCGTTCGGGTAATTGCCGCCGTCGGCGCCGTCGCCGATCATGAAGCCGCTGCCGGTGTCGATCATCAGCCGCTGGTCGACATTGTCGAGACGGCGCAGCAGCTCATGGTATTGCGCGGCCGGTATCCTGCCGTGATCGGAGGCGGCGACTTTCTCTGCCGCCTGACTGATGTGGGCCGTGCGCATTTCCAGGCGTTCCGCCACAGCCGGGGTGATGTTGTTGGCCTGTCTTGCGTCCACGATGCCCTGCCGGACGCCCTGCACCTGTTGGATAAGCGCCTCGACACGCGGGCCAGTCATATCGGTTGGATCGGTCGCGTCGAGAGCGCCCTTGTGATGGCCCGCGGCATAGGCGCCGGCAAGCGGGACGGCGATGAGGAGCGCCGTGAGTGTTGCAGTTCTAAGCGAGGTCTTGGGAGTGAAAGAGCGCATCACGCGTCTCCTCTTGTAGAGGGAGGCGGCGGTTGTCCGCCTGCCTTCCAGCCTTGGGCCGTCCGGTTCCGTCGCGTCGCGATGAGGGGGGATTCATCGCCGGCGGTTCTCGGCCCGGGCGGCAGGCTAGGACCGCCCTGCGACAATGTGTAATTAAAAAAAGATAATGTTTTCAGGCCTTGCCGGCCTCCGTCTGCGCCCTAAGGTTGAGCCGACGAACAAGTTCGCGTGATTTTGGATCAACGTTCGGTGAGCTTCAGTTCAATACGGCGGTTCTTGTTGCGCGCCTCTTCGGTGTCGGCGGGATCGAGGGGCTGGAACTCACCGAAGCCTGCCGCGACCAGGCGGTTGGCCGGCACGCCGTTCTCGATCAGAAATTTCACCACCGAGGTCGAACGCGCCGTCGACAGTTCCCAATTGTCGCGGTAGCGGCCGGTGCCGGAGAGCGGCTTGTTGTCGGTATGGCCGTCGACGCGCAGCACCCAGTTGATCTCGGGCGGGATTTCCTTCTGCAACTCGATGATGGCGTCGGCGAGTTTCTTCATCTCGACCTTGCCGGCATCGTTGATCACCTCAGAGCCGGTCGGGAACAGCACTTCCGACTGGAAGACGAAGCGGTCGCCGACGATGCGGATGTTCTCGCGGTCGGCGAGGATTTCGCGCAAACGGCCGAAGAAGTCGGAGCGGTAGCGGTTCAACTCCTGCACGCGCTGCGCCAGCGCGACGTTGAGGCGGCGGCCGAGATCGGCGATCTTGGTGTTGGAATCGCGGTCGCGGATTTCGGAGACGTTGAGCGCATCCTCGAGCGCGCCGATCTGCTTGCGCAGCGCCGCGATCTGCTGGTTGAGGATCTCGACCTGGCTCAGCGCCTGCTGGCTGATCTGGCGCTGGCTGTCGAGTTCGCCGCCGAGCGCCGCTGCACGCTGGTTGGCGGCGTCGCCGGCACCGGCACCTTGCGCCAGCAATCGTTCGAGCCGGCTCTTTTCCGCTTGCGCGGCCGACAGCGACGCCTGCAGATTGGCCAGGGAATCATCCTTGTCCTGCGCCGTCGAGCGCTCCAGCGCCAGCAATTGGGTCAGTTCGTTGATCTGCGAGTTGAGGCGCGAGAGCGCCGTATCCTTGCCGGATATTTCGCGTCCCAGCAGGAACTGCGCCAGCACGAAGACCGTGAGCAGGAACATGATCGCCAAAAGCAGCGTCGACAGCGCGTCGACGAAGCCCGGCCAATAGTCGATGCGGCGATCGGTGCGCCGGCCCCTGGCGAGCGCCACTTCAGTGCACTCCGGGCTTCTTCAGGGCATCGGCGATCTTTTCCAGCGTGTTGCGCATCGCCTTCTGCTCGTCGGACTGGGCCTCGACCCAGTCGCGCATGATCTGCTGTTCCGAGCGCATATTCTTGACCAGGCCGGAAATGCCGTCGGCGAGATTGGCCATGGCGGTGGCGACGCGCGGGTTGGAGCCGCCGCCATTCTCCTGCATCGAGCGCAGCCGTTCCGACAGCACCCGG
This sequence comes from Mesorhizobium sp. WSM1497, assembly GCF_001672455.2. NCBI lineage: Bacteria > Pseudomonadati > Pseudomonadota > Alphaproteobacteria > Hyphomicrobiales > Phyllobacteriaceae > Mesorhizobium > Mesorhizobium sp. WSM1497. The sequence continues at coordinate 1,332,962 of NZ_CP021070.1, forward strand.
ATCTCGTCGGAGGATTCGGTTTTGGCCGGGTCGGCGACGACGATGTCCGACGACAGGTCGGTGACCGAGGAAAGCCAGTTTTCCAGTTCGGTGTAGAAGCGCGTCTGGGCGCGGCCGGCCTGCAGGTCGAGGAAGCCGAGCACCAGCGAGCCGGAGAGGCCGAACAGCGAGGACGAGAAGGCGGTGCCCATGCCGGCCAGCGGCGCCGAAAGCCCCTGCTTCAGGGAATCGAGCACCGCGGCGGCGTCACCGGTGCCGGGATCGAGCGATTCGATGGTTTCGCGGATCGAGCCGATGGTGTTCAACAGTCCCCAGAAGGTGCCGAGCAGGCCGAGGAACACCAGCAGGCCGACGAGATAGCGCGAGGTGTCGCGGCTTTCGTCGAGGCGCGTGGCGATGGAATCGAGCATGGTGCGCATCGAACTGGTCGAGAAGGCCATCGCCGAGGAACGGCCGATCATCGCCTTCATTGGCGCCAGCAGCACCGGTTCGGTCGTCTCCGAGCCGGCACGGAAGGAGTTGACCCAGCGCACTTCGCGAAACAGTCGCCCGACCTGGGCGAAGGCCAAAAGGATGCCGACCACCAGCACGCCGACGATCAGGCCATTGAGGCCGGGATTGCTGCCAAAGGCGGTTGAGATCTGTCGGGTGAGGATGGCGGCGATGAAGGCGACGATGACCAGGAAGATCACCATGGTCAGCAGAAAGACCTGCGGGCTCGATAATTTATGTGGGTCGTAGATCAGGACATCAGAACGTCTGCCCATGCCGAAGGATCTGAGAAAAGCCATCCGTGCCCCGTTTCCGATGCCGCCGCCGATCACGTAAACCGCGACTCTAAACGGAATTGTGACCAAATTGAATGGCGCTTGGCAATATTGCCGCGTCGATAGTGTCAGAGGCGATTGATGACCAGACAGTCGACCATGGCGGCCAGATGCAGGCTGGCGCCGGTGACGACGAAACCGTGCCACAGCGCATTGTGGAAGCGCAGCCCCTTCCAGGCGAAGAAGATGACGCCGCAGGAGTAGACGATGCCGCCGGCAACGATCAGCGCTATCGATGTCGTCGGCAGCGTCTGGACAAGCGGCTTGACCAGGATGATGCCGCTCCAGCCAATGGCGAGATAGAAGCCGATCGCCAGCCGGTCGAAACGGCCGGGAAAGAACACCTTGATGGCAATGCCCAGCGCTGCCGCGGTCCAGACCAGCACGATCATCCAGCGCGCCAACGGCGAGCCTTCGAGCTGCGCCAGGAAAGGCGTATAGGTCGCGGCGATCAGCAGATAGATCGCGGCGTGGTCGAAACGCCGCAACACCCATTTTGCCGGCGACGAGACCGGCCACAGATTGTAGGTCATCGACACCGAGAGCACGGTGAGCAGCGAAACCACGTAGAAGGCGGCGGCGATGTATTCGCCGGGTCCGACACGAAACGCCGCCAGCGCCAGCAGCGCGGAACCGGCCGATATCGCCAGCACGATGCCGACCGCGTGGACGATACCGTCGGCGATCATCTCGGCACGCGAATAGTGCCAGCGTCCGATGAACGGGATATCGGGGTAGGGTTCGTTGTCTCTCACTAAGCCGGGTTCCTGCGCCGCGCCCTCCAATCTGGGCGCTCGCCGGGCAGTATTTCAAGCTTCCGTTGCGGTTTTGCGACTGCGGCGCATCAGCGCGGCGGTTTGTCGGCGCGGCTTGCCTGTCAACGAGAGGAGAGCGGCTTCTTCACGACCTTGAGCAAAGCGCGCTGGATGATCTCGTTGCCGGCGACGACCGAACCGTTGTCGAGCATGTCCTGGCCGCCATCCATGTCGGAGACGAAGCCGCCTGCCTCGCGGATCAAAAGCAGCCCGGCGGCGATATCCCAGGCAGACAGGCCGGTTTCCCAGAAGCCATCCATGCGGCCGGCAGCGACATAGGCGAGATCGAGCGATGCGGAGCCGAGGCGGCGGACGCCGGAAACCTCGGCCATGACGTTGCGCAGCTCGACGAGGAAATTGCCGTGGTGGCCGCGGCCGAGATGCGGCATGCCGCAGCCGATGACCGTGTCGACCAGCTTGATGCGGCCGGCGACGCGCAAGCGGCGGTCGTTCATGAAGGCGCCGCCGCCGCGTTCGCAGGTGTAGAGTTCGTCCATCGCCGGATTGTAGATGACGCCGGCGACGATCTGGCCCTGGCGCTCCAGCGCGATCGAAACGGCAAAGAGCGGAATGCCGTGCAGGAAATTGGTGGTGCCGTCGAGCGGGTCGACGATCCAGCGATGCTGGCCGTCGTCGCCTTCGACCACGCCGCGCTCCTCCATCAGGAAGGAATAGCCGGGCCGTGCCTTGGACAGTTCGGCGAAGACGATGTCCTCGGCCTTGCGGTCGGCCTGGCTGACATAGTCGCCGGGGCCCTTCATCGAGACCTGCAGGTTCTGCACTTCGCCGAAGTCGCGCGACAGCGAGCGGCCGGCCTTCATTGCGGCCTGGACCATGACGTTGAGAAGGGCTGAGCGTGCCATAGTGCTTTTTCCCGGTGCTGCGCTTTAAATTCTGCCTCGATGCATGTCGGTGACCCGGAACCGGGCCACTGTTGGGCGACATGCGTCAGTCGGCGCGGCGCACGTAAGTGATTTCGTTGGTGTCGACGATGATGCGTTCGCCGGCGCCGATGAAGGGCGGCACCAGGACGCGGATGCCGTTCTCCAGGATCGCCGGCTTGTAGGACGATGCCGCCGTCTGGCCCTTCACCACCGGGTCGGCCTCGGTGATGGTCAGCGTCACATAGTCGGGCAGCGAAATGCCGATCGGCCGCTCTTCGTAGAGCTGGACCGTTACCATCATGCCGTCCTGCAGGAAGGCGGCGCGATCGCCGACGAAGTCCTTGTTCAATTCGAGCTGCTCGTAGCTCTGGGTGTCCATGAACACCAGGGCGTCTTCCTGCGCGTAGAGGAAGGAAAAATCCTTCAGGTCGAGCCGGATCTGTTCGACCGTCTCGGCCGAGCGGAAGCGCTCGTTGAGCTTGGTGCCGTTGATGAGGTTCTTCAGTTCGACCTGATTGTAGGCGCCGCCCTTGCCAGGCTTGACGGTGTTGGTCCTGACCGCCACCCAAAGGCCGCCATCATGCTCGATGACATAGCCGGGACGGATTTCGTTGCCATTGATCTTGGCCATGATTAGATGATCCGGAATGATGCCTACGGCCACGCCGTCGGTAAGGGATATTCGCTGGGAAAGCGATTTCGGGCTCCCAAGACCACAAATCGCCAGAAGAGGCAAGGGAGCGGGCAGGTTGCGACCAGGCAAGGGAGCCGGGGTTGCACTTGCAATGACCGTGAGAACCGCCGTCAAGGCAGTCGGTTGGCCTTCTGCAGCGCCTGCTTGGTTTGGTCGTCGTCCAGCCCCTGCAGGAAGTCGTCCATCTGCGGATCGATGAGGCCGGCGCGGCGGGCAATGATGTACCAGGCACCGGCAAGGACCAGGTCCGGATCGGTGCCGATGCCTTGCATATAGAGCTTGGCCAGGCGGTTCTGGGCGGCAACATTGCCGCCCTCCGCCGCCTGCTTCATCCAGCCGAAGGCGGATTTCAGGTCGCGCGCGCCGCCGCGGCCTTCGATCATCCAGGCGGCGAGATCGATTTGCGCGGTGTCGTAGTTCTGCCTTGCGGCCTGCGCCAGCAGGCGCCTTGCCTGGGCATCGTCGCGTGGCTTGCCGCCGACACCGTTGGCGTAGATCTGCGACATTGCATATTGCGCGTCCGCGAGGCCGGTCGCAGCGGCGCGTTCATAGTAGGAGACCGCCTTGGCCATACCGGCGTCGCCGGGGTCCTGCTGGACCAGCATCTGCGCGAAATTGAATTGCGCCAGCCGGTTGCCGGCTTCGGCTGCGGCCTGCATCAGGGCGTAGGCCTCTTTTCCATCCTTTTTGACATAGCGGCCGTCGAGCAGCATCAGCGCATACTGGAACTGCGATTCCGGCACACCCTGTTCGGCGGCCAAGGCGTACCATTTCGCCGCCTGCGCCGAATTGACCGGTACACCGAGACCTCGCGACAGGATCTCGGCCACCAGGGTCTGCGCCGCCGGGTCGCCGTTTTGCGCCCGGACCAATGCCAGATTGTAAGCTGTCTTGTAGAGGCCGCGCTGGAAGGCGCCATAGGCCGCGTCGGCGGGTTTTGCGCCGAAGCGGTCGGGATTGACGGCGTCGGCCGACGGCAGCGGCGCAGGCTCGGCCGTGGTGGCGGGCTGCGGCAACGGCTTGTCGATCGGCTTATCGGTGTGGACGCCGATTTCCGGCTTGGGCTGCGGCAAGGGGATGGTCTCCGCGGCCGCCGCCTGGACCATCAGCACCGCAAGCAGAGCCTGGAGGGGAAGCGTCGCCGATGACATTTCAGTCCTCGAAACGCGGCGCAGTCTCGTCGAGCAGCGCGTTGGCGGTGGCGACCGCTGTCCTGGGGTCGGTGCCGTCGGCGAACACGGCGCTCGACAGCGCCACGAATTCAGCGCCGGTGGCGCCCACGGCTTCGACCGAGGCGATGTCGGATCCGGCCATGACGATGCAAGGGATCTGGATCATGTCCGCCCACCATGCGCCGAGCGACAGGTTGCGCGGGTGCGGTTCGGGCTTGTTGTCGTAGCCGAAGCGGCCGAAGAAAATGTAGTCTGGCCGCGTCTCGCCAAGCTCGAGCGCGTCGCCACGCGTCTTGGCGCCACCGGTGCCGACCATCATCTTTGCCTGGAAATGCTCGATCGTCTCGGCGAGTTCGGCCTTGGAGACTTCGACATGGATGCCGTCGGCCTGGACGCGGCCGGCTATGCGGGTGTCGCCGGCGATGATGACAGCAACGCCGGCGGCTTGCGCTGCCGGCACGATCCGTTCGGCGAAAGCCTGGAAGGAGGCTTCATCCATGCCGTTCTCGGGCAGGATCAGCGAAGCGACATCGCCACCATCGAATGCCGTGACAATACGGGCCGCCGGCACGCCGGGCGGCGCGATCAGCACGATGCGACAGCGATTGGGGGGCGTTGCTTCATTCATGGTTCTTCGGGTCCCGCGTTTCGCCTATGCCGGGCGAAGATGGTTGGATTGCGGCATAGAGCAAAGTGCCCGCCTTGAACAGGCGGGCAGCCGGGATCGCGATGTTTGATCCGCCGGGCAGCCGGCGGGCCGCTTCACTTGATCGGGTGCGGGCTCGCGACGGGCGGTTTGCCCTTCCACAGCGTCCAGCCGAGATTCATGCCGGCGGCGGCGATCAGGATGGCGGTAGCGCCGACGACCTGGCTCAGATGCAGCCGATGGCCGAAGGCGACGACGTCGACCAGGATGGCGACGACGGGATAGATGAACGACAGCGATCCCTGCAGATGCGTCGGCAGCTTCTGGATGGCGCCGTACATCAGTATGTACATCAGGCCGGTGTGGACGATGCCGAGCGTCGCCAGCATGGTCCAGCTCCAGGCATCGGCTGGAAGCCGGGATAGATTGGCGAACGGCGCCAGCATGACGACGCCGACGCAGACCTGGATCAGCGCAATCAGATGCGGTGGCGTGCCCTTGAGCTTCTTGGTGACGATGGCGGCGACGGCCCAGAAGAAGGCCGCGCCCAATGCCATGACGATGCCGGTGAAATAATCCGTGCCGGCCATGCCGGCATTGGGGCCGGCATCGGGAGCCGACTGCACGATCAGCACCATGCCGGCGAAGGCGATGGTCAGCCAGGTCAGCTTGGTCAGGCTCAGCCGCTCGGCGAAGAAGAGCGCGCCGAAGCCGACCAGCATGAAGGGCTGCGTGTTGTAGACGGCGGTGGCGATCGAGATCGACGCGCGCGAGAAAGCGCTGAACAGCAAAAGCCAGTTGACGACGATGGCGACGCCGCCGAGCGCGGCGATGCCGATGATGCGCAGCGACAGCCTGTTGCGCAGCAACCCCAGCCCGGCGCAGATGATGAGCAGCGTCAGCGCGCCGAAAGCGCAACGCCAAAACACCACATCCATGATCGGCTGGCCGGACAGGACGACGAACCATCCGATCGTTCCCAGGATGGCCATTGCGGCGGACATTTCGACCGTGCCGCGTACTGTCTCGTTCACAACAAACCTCCGTATCGGTTGAGCCGCCATAATCTCATGCGGTCGCGAAGCTTTCCATCAGATTGGAAAGGGTGTATGGCCTATTGGCCTAATTATATTAGGAGAAAGCTCCAAGCTGTCGGGAAAAGGAAAAAGATGCTGGACGATCTCGACCGAAATCTCCTTGAAATCCTGGTCAAGGATGCACGGACCTCGCTGAAGGAGCTGGCCGCCCAGGTCGGGCTGTCGTCGCCAAGCGTTTCGGAGCGGCTGCGACGACTCGAGGAGCGCGGCGTCATCCGGGCGTTCACCGTCGAGATCGATCCGCTGGCGCTCGGCTATACCCTGCAGGCGATCGTGCGCATCCGGCCTCTGCCGGGCAAGCTGCACATCGTTCAGAAGCTGATCGAGGACATCCCCGAATTCGGCGAATGCGACAAGGTAACGGGCGATGACTGCTTCGTCGCCCGGCTGTTCGTACGCTCGATCGGCGATCTCGACGGGATTCTCGACCGTATCGCCGACAAGGCGGAGACAAGCACCGCCATCATCAAGGCGCAGCCGATCCGGCGGCGGCCGCCACCGCTCGACGCGGCTGCTTCTCGGGATAGGGCAAAGGTCTTGCATGCCTCCTGATCGAGCCGGGTGGAAAGCCGGTGGCCGCTTGGTTAGTGTGCCGACCAAATGAGACCGAGACTGTCATGGCGCAGAACATATACGACCGTGAGGATTTCTTCGCAGGCTACAGCCAACTCGGCCGTTCGGTCGAAGGGCTGGAGGGTGCCGCCGAGTGGCCGGCGATGCGCGCGATGCTGCCCGATGTCGGCGGCTTGAGGGTCGTCGATCTCGGCTGCGGCTTCGGCTGGTTCTGCCGATGGGCACGCGAGCATGGGGCGGCGCAGGTGCTTGGCCTGGACCTGTCGGAGAAGATGCTTGCCCGAGCAAGGGCCGCCGGCCCGGATGCAGGGATAAGCTATGAGACGGCCGATCTCGATCGGCTCAGCCTGCCGGAAGCCAGCTTCGATCTCGTCTACAGTTCGCTCGCCTTGCACTATGTCGAGGATGTGTCGCGTCTGTTCGGGACCGTGCATCGGGCCCTGGCGCCTGGCGGGCATTTCGTCTTTTCGACGGAACATCCGATCTTCATGGCGCCGACCAAACCCGGCTGGGTGATCGATAGCGAAGGCCGAAAGACGTGGCCTGTCGACCAGTATCTGGTGGAAGGACCGCGCAGCACGGACTGGCTGGCCAAGGGCGTGGTGAAACATCACCGCACGATCGGCACCACGCTCAACGCTCTCCTGCAGGCCGGCTTCACCATCGCGCATGTCGAGGAGTTCAGTCCGACATCAGAGCAGATTGCGGCCAAACCCGAACTGGCGGAAGAGCTCGAGCGGCCGATGTTCCTGCTGGTCTCGGCGCGTCGGTAGGCACAGGCCTGCGTCGGCCCGCATGTGCGGCCGCCACGCTCATATTTGCTGTCGCTCCGCCCGACATTCTGGGCTATTCAAGCGTCGACACGCTTTCCCTCCGGACCAGTCCCCTCCCATGTCAGGCCTGCTTCTCGATCCGTGGTTCTATGCGGCCGCCATTCCGGCGGTCATTCTGGTCGGCCTGTCGAAGGGCGGCTTTGGCGGTGCCGTCGGTTTCGTCGGCGTGCCGCTGATGGCGCTGACCATGCCGCCGGTGCAGGCGGCGGCCATCCTGCTGCCGATCCTGTGCCTGATGGACATCGTCTCGGTGTGGACGTGGTGGGGCGTTTACGACCGCAAGATGCTGGTCGACATGATGCCGGGCGCCGTCATCGGCATCGGCCTTGGCTGGCTGACGGCGGCACTGGTGACCGAAGAGGCGGTGCGGCTGATCGTTGGCGCCGTCGCCATCATCTTCGTCCTGCGCTGGCTCTATCTGCAGTTCCGCCACGGCGCCGATCACGCGGCCGCGCCCAACCGCGTGGCCGCCGCCATCTGGGGCACGGTCGCCGGCTTCACCAGCTTCGTTGCCCATGTCGGCGGTCCGCCCTTCCAGGTCTATGCCTTGCCGATCCGTCTCGATCCGAAAGTTCTGTCGGGCACCGCAGCGATCTTCTTTGCCGCCACCAACGCGCTGAAGCTGGTGCCCTATTTCGCGCTCGGCCAGTTCGACACCGCCAATCTGACGGCATCGGCGGTGCTGATGCCGCTGGCGCCGCTGTCGACCATCGCCGGAGCGTGGCTGGTGCGCCGCATGCGGCCGGAAACCTTCTATCCCTTTACCTACGCAACCGTCGCGGTCGTGGCGCTGAAGCTGCTGTGGGATGGCATTGTCGGCCTGATGTAGAAAGGCCGCCGCGCAGCCGCCCCGTCATTAGGGGTCAGGCGGCGCTTGGCACCAGACGACGGTTGCCGCCAAAAGCCAGTGTCGCGCCGAACATAACGACCAGCACCATGCCGGCAAGGATGCCGATGTCATGCACGGTCGGTTTGAGCACCATGTCCGCAATGATCACCAGCATCACCGCATAGTCGAAACGTGCCGCGCTCATCATGCGCTGGCCGATGGCAAGAACCTCTGGCGTGACGCCCTCCTTGGCGATCATTGCGCCCATGCGCTCCCCGGTCGGCTTGAAGATGAACATGCCGATCGAAAAGGTCGTGGCGTATCCCGCCAGGCCGATGAGTACCCACAAATCGGAGAAGCCGACCCAGAACCAGCACATGATGAGGCCGAAGATCAGCGTCAGCATCGACATCGGCGCAAAGAACCTGCCGCCCAGCTGACCGCTGGCGCGCATTGCCTGCAGCTTTTCCTCGATGTTGCCCGCGCGCTCGGCAAGCATGCCCAGCAGGAACAGTACGAAGCCGCCGCCGACCCACAGAATGGCGGTAGTGACGTGGAGGAATTTGACGATCGAGTACCAGTCCATGGGTTGCTCCTGCAGTGTCCGGTCAGGTTTGCGGCGGCGCCGATTTGCGCCGGCCGTCAGAGGAGCGGGCGTTTAGCGTGGCGCCTGTTTCGGAACGATGTCGCGAAAAATCCGGCTCTGTTTCAGCTTACGGCCAACGCGCGAGGTCGCAGATTGTGAACGCATTATCTGATTTTCTGCTAATGTACGAATCGTCGGGAGGGGGTTGGCGCGACATCGTCTGGATACGCTGCCGATATTAGTGCGCCAATGCCGGGAGCCCGATGGCGACAACAATCGCCTGACGATCAACCCATTCCCGCAAGCGGGAAAAGGCAATTCGGGGGACCATTATGCAAGGGATAGCACGGAATTTCTTCACGCTGGCCATCATCTATTCGCTGTGCGGCATGGCGCTCGGCCTGTACATGGCGATCAGCCAGGATCACGGCCAGATGCCGACCCACGCCCACACGATGGTGGCCGGATGGCTGATGTCGGCGGTCTTCGCCTTCTTCTACCATTTGTTTCCGGCAATCGGGCAGAAGACGCTCGCCACAGTTCATTTCTGGCTGACGGCGGTCAGCGGCATCGGCCTGCTGATCGGCCTCTATTTCCTGCTTGCCGGCAATGCCGCAATCGAACCGCTGGTGGCGGCCTCCTCGATGGGCTTCTACGCAGCCATGCTGCTGTTCGCCTTCATCGCCTTGCCGGCGGTCTGGAAGACCGCTTGAGCCGAGCCTAAGGGAAGGTGAGGTTGTGCCGGCGGTCTGGAAGACCGCTTGAGCCGAGCCTGACGCGGGAGATGCTGTGCTGTTACGGCACAGTATGGCGGCGTTCGGTCAAAAAACATCTGCACCGTTAAGGCTTCATTAAGCTTTACAGGTGTTTACTATGTTCATCCAGTGATCTGGATTCTTACCGAGTGGTTGGAGCCACTTTGTTTGACGCCTCCCTGTTAAACTCCTGAGAGCCGCCTTATCCGCGGCTCTTTTTTTGTCTCGATTTCTCTTTTTTTGTCCGCACCCCAGCGGGGCCGCCCGACAGGGGTGCCGTTAACCTTCTGTTAAACATGTGCTTGCCTTCACCGGTGACGAAGCGCATTTTCAAGCTTCAGTCAGATAGGGTTCCGGGTGTATCGGCAGGGAGCCGAATCGGCCGGTTGCAAGTGCAGGGGCGTATCAATGAACGAGCCTTCGAAGGGCAGTGCGAAAACCGTCAAGCTGGCGGAACGCCGGGTTTTCTCGCAATCCTTCAAGCCGCTTTACCAGGAAGGCATGGGTCTGGTCGAACAGGCCGCCGAATATCTCGACGGCAAGGGCCGGGCCGAGGCGAAGAAGCTGTCGCGGCTGGCCGCCACGCTCTACGCGGCCGAATCGATGCGGCTGACCACCAGGCTGATGCAGGTTGCCTCCTGGCTGCTTTTGCAGCGCGCCGCCAATTCCGGCGAGATGACCCGTGACCAGGTGGCATCGGAAAAGTCCAAGGTGCGCCTCGACACCGCTTCCGCCCATGACGAAGCCGCCGGTTGGGCCGAACTGCCCGAGGATTTCCTCGACCTCGTCACCCGCTCGCTGCGCCTGCAAGCGTTGGTGCGCCGCATGGACGACGAGATCTATGGCTCCGGCGCCATGGTCGACATGCAACCGATGGCTCGCCGCCCCAACCCGGTTTCCGACCAGATCAGCCTGCTCAACACGGCTTTCGCTCGGGGTTAGACCGCGGTCCGCCGTCTGTTTCCGGTTTGTTCACATTTCGCTGGCATCGCTGTCCGCCGGAGGTAAACTCGGCAAATGGCGGAAGCGATTCGCATCATCGGTATCGATCCCGGGCTTCGGCGCACCGGCTGGGGCATCGTCGAAAGCCTCGGCAATTCGCTGCGCTTCATTGCTTCCGGCACTGTGAAATCAGACGATAAGGCCGCGCTGGCAACGCGGCTGTGCCAGCTGCATGACGGGCTTGCCGAAGTCCTGCATGCCGCCATGCCGCACGAAGCGGCGGTCGAACAGACCTTCGTCAACAAGGACGCGGTGGCAACGCTGAAGCTCGGCCAGGCACGCGGCATCGCCATGCTGGTGCCGGCGCGTGCCGGCCTCGTCGTTGCCGAATATGCCCCCAACGCAGTCAAGAAAGCGGTGATCGGCGTCGGGCATGGCGACAAGAAGCAGATCCACATGATGGTGAAGGTGCTGTTGCCGAAAGCCATTTTCGATACCGAGCATGCCGCCGACGCGCTCGCCATCGCCATCTGCCACGCGCATCACCGGCAAAGCGTGGCTTACCGGATGGCGCTCGCTGGTTAGCGATGTTCTTGACTTGTTCGTCGGGTTGGAATAATCCTTACTTGTAAGAAAGGGGTGTTTCATGCGTGTGACGAGCAAAGGTCAAGTGACAATCCCACGGGATCTGCGGGAGACATTTGGGATTGGCGCCAACAGCGAAGTCATCTTCGGCATCGAGGGCGGCAAGATCACGATCACGCCGAAGCATGACAAGCGGCGGTTGGCCGACCGCGAAAGACTCGATCGTTTTCTTGCTGCGCTCGATCGGCTTGAGGGCAGCGGCGATCAGACAATGAATGCCGATGCCGTCATGGCTTTGACCCGGGATCGCTAATCTTGGCGACGCTTGTCGACACCAACGTGCTTGTCGATATCGCCGTTCGCGATCCCGTCTGGTCAAAGTGGTCGTGGTCCAAAATGGTGTCTGCCCTCGAGCAAGGCAGCCTGGTCATCAATCAGATTATCTACGCCGAGTTTTCGATGCGCTATGAGGCGATAGACGATGTCGATGATGCCTTGCCTGAAGACGAGTTCCGGCGCGAAAGTCTCCCGTTCGAGGCGGCCTTTGCTGCGTCGAGAGCGTTCTCGGTCTATCGGCGGTTGGGCGGACCTCGAGAGAAGGTGATGCCCGACTTCTTGATTGGGGCTCACGCTGCCATCCGAGGCTATCCCATTCTTACTCGCGATCCCGCAGGTTTCAGAAAGTACTTTCCAGATGTCGAGCTCATCACGCCCGATACTCATCCCTAACGGGAATTGCGTCCAATGATCGGCAAGCTCAAGGGCACGCTGGACGAGATCGACGAGGATCATTGCCTCGTCGATATCCATGGCGTCGGCTACGTCGCCTATTGCTCAGCGCGCACGCTGGCGGCGCTGCCTTCGCCCGGCGAAGCGGTGGTGCTGTTCATCGAGACCTATGTCCGCGAGGACATGCTGCGGCTCTACGGCTTCCAGTCAGTGCTGGAACGCGAGTGGTTCCGGCTGCTGATGAACAATGTTCCCGGCGTCGGCGCCAAGGTGGCGCTGGCCATCCTGTCGACGCTGGCGCCGGCCGACCTCGCCAATGCGATTGCGCTGCGCGACATCGCCATGGTTTCTCGCGCACCCGGCGTCGGCAAGAAGGTGGCCGAGCGCATCGTCACCGAACTGAAGAACAAGGCGCCGGCCCATGCCGGAACCGCTTCGGGCACCATCGGCCTGAAACAGGAGCTCGGCGACGGCGTGGCATCCGCGCCGATCACCGACGCGGTCTCGGCGCTGGTCAATCTCGGCTATTCGCGCGACACGGCCGCCAATGCGGTGGCGGCGGCGCTGAAGACGGCGGGCGAGGATGCCGATGCGCCGAAGCTGATTCGCTTCGGGCTGAAGGAACTTGCGCGGTGAGCCGCCGCTTGTTCAGCCCCTTGCCGTGTGCAAGGAAGGCGGCATGAGCCTGTCGCCCCGCTTGATTGCACCGGAAAAACGCGGCGAGGATGCCGAGCAGACCTTGCGGCCGCAGACGCTCGACGATTTCGTCGGCCAGGCGGCGGCGCGGGCCAATCTCAAAGTGTTCATCGAGGCCGCCAAGAGCCGCAGCGAGGCGCTCGACCATGTGCTGTTCGTCGGGCCGCCTGGTCTCGGCAAGACGACGCTGGCGCAGATCATGGCGCGCGAGCTCGGCGTCAATTTCCGCTCGACCTCGGGTCCGGTCATCGCCAAGGCCGGCGATCTTGCCGCGCTGCTGACCAATCTCGAGGAAGGCGACGTGCTGTTCATCGACGAGATCCATCGGCTGAGCCCGGCGGTGGAGGAGATCCTTTATCCGGCGATGGAGGATTTTCAGCTCGACCTGATCATCGGCGAAGGCCCGGCGGCGCGCTCGGTCAAGATCGACCTCGCCCGCTTCACCCTCGTCGCCGCCACCACGCGGCTTGGCCTGCTCACCAATCCGTTGCGCGACCGTTTCGGCATTCCGGTACGGCTCAATTTCTACACGGTCGAGGAGCTGGAGCAGATCGTGCGGCGTGGCGCGCGTATCCTGCAAATGCCGCTCGGCAACGACGGCGCGCTGGAGATCGCGCGGCGCGCGCGGGGCACGCCACGCATCGCCGGCCGGTTGTTGCGCCGTGTGCGCGATTTCGCCTCGGTGGCCGGCGATGGCCATGTCGACCGCAAGATCGCCGACGAAGCGTTGACCCGGCTGGAAGTCGACGCGCTCGGCCTCGACGCGCTCGACCGCCGGTACCTCAGCATGATCGCGCGCAATTTCGGCGGCGGGCCGGTCGGCATCGAGACGATCGCCGCCGGCCTGTCAGAGCCGCGCGATGCCATCGAGGACATTATCGAGCCTTATCTGATCCAGCAGGGTTTCATCCAGCGCACGCCGCGCGGCCGCATGCTGACGGCCAATGCCTGGCGCCATCTCGGCCTCGACGCGCCGAAGGATCTGGCGCAGCAGCAGATCAACCTGTTCCAGGAAGAATAGCGGCCGGGCGATCAGGCGCAGGTTCCGGGCCGACAAAGGATCTGTGAGCGGCCTGCGCAAAATATCCTCGGCTTCGCCGGTTTGCCGGCGCATTCGTCGGCTCTGGTGGCGGTGCCATCCCGGGGCAATCTCGCTCCGATGGTTTGCCGGAGCCACGCAATGATCACCAGACGCGGATTCCTGCGCTTCATAGGCGGGTCGGTTCTGTCGGTTGCCGCGTTCAGCGCCTATGCGGCCGGCATAGAGCCGATGCTGCTGACGCATGTGAAACGCTATGCGCTAACGCCGCCGCATTGGCCTGATGGCCTGAAGCTGCGCATCGTCGCGCTTGCCGATATCCATGCCTGCCGGCCATGGATGACGCCGGAGCGGATCGCCTCACTTGTCGAAGACGCGAATGCCCTGCAGCCGGACGTGATCGTCCTGCTCGGCGATTATATCGCCGGTATGCCCTTGGTGACCGGCCCGGTGACGCCGTCGCAATGGGCCTCCGCCCTCTCGGACCTCAAGGCACCGCTCGGCGTGCTCTCGATTCTCGGCAACCATGACTGGTGGGCAGATGGCTTCGCGCAGCGCGCCGGGGCCGGCCCGACCGTAGCGCGCAAGGCCCTGGAGAAAGTCGGCATTCCGGTGCTGGAGAACGATGTCGTGCGCCTGGAAAAGGATGGGCATGGTGTCTGGATTGCCGGGCTCGCCGACCAGCTCGCTCTGCTGCCGACCAGGGACCGCGCCGGCTTCACGGGGCTGGACGATCTCGACGGCACGCTGGCCAAGGTCAGCGACACCTCGCCCATCATCCTGCTTGCGCACGAGCCGGATATTTTTCCGAAAGTGCCGTGGCGCGTCTCGCTGACCCTGTCCGGCCACACCCACGGCGGACAAATTCGGCTGTTCGGCTATTCGCCGGTCGTGCCATCGCGTTTCGGCAACCGCTACGCCTATGGCCACGTCGTCGAGAACGATCGCAATCTGATCGTCTCCGGCGGGCTCGGTTTCAGCATATTGCCGGTGCGTTTCGGGATGCGGCCGGAAATCCTGTCGATCGACCTTGGCTAAATCCAGATCGCCTCAGTGAAGCGATTTGATCGCGTCCATCACATCCGGCTCGGCCTTGTCGCCGTTGAAGGCATCGACGATGCCGAAGGCGCCGCCATAGCTCCACACCGACCATGAGAAGCCATGTGCTTCGGCACGCGCGATCATGTCCCTGACATAGGCGGCCCGATACCCGGCGGGCATCACATAGGAATTGCCGTATTCCTGACGGATCATGCCGAACTCGCCCAGCGTGATGTTTCCAGGCTTGACGCCGTTGGCCCTCGCCCACGCCTCGACCTTTTCGAACGGCGCATCCACCAAGCCGAGCAGTCTGTCGGGGCTGTCCATGCTGGCGACCTGTTCGTCAAGATAGGCAAGCAGGCCGCTTTGCCGCGTCCATGGCGCCTCGGCCTTGATCCTGGCGCGGATGGTGTCGAGCGTCACGTCGAGCTGTGCCTTGGGCACCGCACTCAGCGGATAGGGCAGGCCGGTCACGTAAGGAATGAAGTCTCCGGCCCAGGTTGCGCCCTGATGGGTGAGCAGAAACGGATCGTAGGAATGGAAGGTCCAGATGACGTTGTCGTCCGGAATCGTCTTCGGGTCGATCTTTTCCAACGAACTCGCGGCGGAATAGCAGGCGCCGGTCAGCACCAGGGTCAGTTTCGTAGCCGAGGATCGCGCCGCCGCGAACAGTTTGCGCTGGCGGTCCGGCCACAGGCTCGTGCCGTCGCTGTCGCAGTCCACGATCGGTTCGTTCATGGGCTCGAAGGCGACCTGGGCGGGATCTTCGCTGGCCAGCGTGCGGGCCATCTTGCGGACCATCTCGACATAGGCGTCGAAGGTCCGCGGGTCGCCCATCACTTCAGCCATTCCGATCTTGCGGCTGCCGCCGGCCGGGATCAGGTGCATGTCGACGACCACCTTCAGCCCGGCGCGGTTGATCATGCGCACCGAGTCCAGCACGCTGGCATAGAGATCGTCACGCAAGGCCCCGGTCTGGTCGGACAGAAAGGGCGATGGATCGACCGGCATGCGCAGGAAATCGAAGCCGGCATCCTTCAACGCCTTGAGGTCGTCCTCCCCAAGGAATTTCCGCCACTCCGGATAGGGCAGGATGGCCTTGGCGTGGCCCCACTGGTCCTCGCCGGGCCAGGTGACCCACTGGTCGAGATTGAGGCCGCGCTTCATCGAGAATGTCGCGGTCTGGCCAGGCAGCGCCAAAGCCACCAACACGAACAGCGCCGCCATCAAAGTCTTGATCATCGCCGTCAACAGTGCCATCCGATGCTGTGTCACGCGGGAAACAGGTGCCTCGCTGGGACTAAAAAAGGAAGCGCAATGGGCGATCATGGTGAATCGGCGACGCTGCTGGCCGGGCTTTCCGGTGCGCTGACGGCGTTCGGCCACCGGCTGATGGCGCGAGTCTACTATGCCGACACCGATTTCTCCGGCGTCGTCTACCATGCACGCTATCTCGAATTCTTCGAACGCGGCCGCTCCGACTATCTCAGGCTCACCGGCGTGCATCACACAGAGCTTGCCGACGGCAAGCATGGCGAAAGAATAGTCTGGGTGGTGCGTCGCATGGAGATCGACTTTCGCGGCCCGGCCCGCATCGACGACATCCTGACCGTCGACACCCGCACCGAGGAGATTTCCGGCGCGCGCATCTTCATGGCGCAACAGCTCAAGCGCGGCGACGAGGTGCTGGTCGAGGCCAAGGTCGAGGCGGCGATCATCGGCGAGAATGGCCGCCCAAGGCGCTTTCCCAAGGAATGGGTGGCGGCATTCATGCCCCGGATGGGATGATATTCAGGTGATGCCGGCCTGCAAACGGTGATTCCCTGCGCTTCCGGTGCTCGGGTACTTCAAGTACCCTCCGCTCCGGTTCTCGGAAACCACCGCTTTCGGCTCGGCCTGACCTGAATCTCAACCCATCCTGACTTCGCGCTTGGATGATGGCGTTACAACTGTGCGGGCGTGGCAATGCGCCGCGCCTTATATACTAACCCATCCTTAACCATAACGGTTCATGAAGAGATTGGTGAAGATTGGCGTTATCGAACGCCTTCCTTTCACCAATATTTGCCCTGAAAAGGCCGACAACGGCACAGTTTGGGGTTGTTCCGGTAGCTTCGTGCGAACCGACCACAAGGGATGCCAGGGGCCAGCCGCCAGCTTCGCCCGGAAAATCTTAAGGACGTAACGATGGAAAATATCGCACTCGCCGATCCGGGCGCGCAATTGTCGGTTTGGTCGCTGTTCGTTTCGGCCAGCTGGGTGGTCAAGTTGGTCATGATCGGCCTGCTCTGCGCCTCGGTCTGGACCTGGGCGATCATCGTCGACAAGCTGGTTTCCTATGCCCGCATGCGGCTGGCGCTCAACCGGTTCGAGCAGGTGTTCTGGTCGGGGCAGTCGCTGGAGGAGCTTTACCGCACGCTCGCCGATCGCAAGACCACCGGCATGGGCGCCATTTTCGTGGCGGCCATGCGCGAGTGGAAGAAGAGTTTCGAGAAGGGCGCCAAGTCGCCGCTCGGCCTGCAAACCCGCATCGACAAGGCGATGGACCTGGCGCTGACCCGCGAGATGGAAAAGCTGGAAGGGCGCCTCGGCTTCCTTGCCACCACGGGCTCGGCGGCACCCTTCATCGGCCTGTTCGGCACCGTCATCGGCATCATGACGTCGTTTCAGGCGATCGCCGGCTCCAAGAATACCAGTCTCGCCGTGGTTGCGCCGGGCATCGCCGAAGCGCTGTTGGCGACGGCCATCGGCCTGCTCGCCGCCATTCCCGCCGTCATCGCCTACAACAAGCTGTCGTCCGATGCGAGCAAGATAGCCGTGCGCATGGAAGGGTTCTCCGACGAGTTCTCCGCCATACTCTCGCGCCAAATCGATGAAAAAGTGGCCCCCAAGGCCTGAGGAGTAGCAGATGGGTATGTCCATGGGCATGGGAGGACGCGGCGGGCGCGGCCACAGGCGGCGCGGCCGTCACCATGCACTGATGTCCGAGATCAACGTCACGCCGATGGTCGACGTGATGCTGGTGCTGCTGATCATCTTCATGGTCGCGGCGCCAATGCTGACGGTCGGCGTGCCGATCGACCTGCCGGATACGCAGGCTAAGGCGATGAATGCCGACACGCAGCCGATCACCGTCTCGATCAACGCCGCCGGCCAGATTTACCTGCAGGAAACCGAAATCCCGATCGAGGAACTGGTAGCCAAGCTGCAGGCAATTTCCAAGACCGGCTATGAGGAGCGCATCTTCATCCGCGGCGACAAGTCCACCGACTATGGTACGGCGATGAAGGTGATGGCCCGCATTTCGGCCGCCGGCTACAAGAACATCGGCCTGGTTTCACTGCAGGAACAGGACCAGTAGACGCGCGATGAAGACCGGCCTCACCACATCGGTGATCTTGCATACGGCGGCGCTGACCTTCGGCCTGTTCACGCTGACGGCGCCGGCGGCACTTCCGTCGTCCGACGTCGAGTCGGTCGCGGTCGATATCGTGCCGATGGAAGCCATTGCGCAGACGTTGCAGGGCGACAAGAAGGCCGTGATGCATGAAAAGCCGGCGCCTGTGCCGACGCAGCGCCCGGACATCGTTCCGGATGCGCAGAAGGTCGGCGAGAACAGCGTCGACACCGACAAGCCGATAACGCCGGAAGCCAAGCCGAAGCCCGTCGACATGACCTCGGCTCCGCCGCCCGCACCGACCCCGATCGAAAAGCCGAAGCCCGAGGACGTGCCGAAGCCGCAGGAGAAGCCCAAGCCCACCCCGGCAACGGAAGTGGCGCCGGCGCCGACGCCCAAGGAAGAGGTCAAGCCCGAGCCGGTCAAGCAGGCCGATCCCAAGCCGACACCGGCCAAGCCGGCGCCGACCCCGCCGCCGCAGGACAAGACCGCTGCCATCGATCCGACGCCCGAGGTCAAGCCCGACGCCGTCGCTGAAGCCATAGCGCAGGAGCCGCCCGCCGAGGCGACGCAGCTGCCGGATTCCGCTCCCGCGCCGGAAGCGCGGCCGAAGCCGCAGCCGGCGCAGGCCGAAAGCGCCAAGGCGCCGGAGCGCAAGGACGCCGACAAGCCGGTCAAGGAAGCGTCGTCGAAGCCGAAATCCGATGACAAGCAATTCAACGCCGACGAGATCTCCGCGCTCCTCGACAAGCAGAAACCATCCGGCGGCGGCGCCAAGCGCTCGACCCAGCAGGCGTCGCTCGGCGGCGACAAGGACCAAGGTCAGAAGCTTTCCAGGTCCGAAATGGGTGCCCTGGAAAGCCAGCTCGGCGGCTGCTGGACCCTTCCTGTCGGCCTTGAAGGTTCCGAGAACTTCCTCGTCGTGGTGCGGTTCAACCTGGATGCATCCGGTAAGCTGGACGGGCGCCCGGCGGTCGAAAAGTCGAGCGGAAATCGCCAGTTCGACGAAAGTGCCGTTCGTGCGGTGCAAAAATGCGATGTCACCGGCCTGCAAGTTCCCGCCGGCAAGCAGGACATCTGGGCCGACGTCCGCGTCACCTTCGATCCAAGGGAGATGCTCGGCCTCTAAGGCCCTGTCATCCGAAAATCAGTACGAGAAGCGAGAAGACATGAAATCAATCCTCAAGCCGCTCCTGATGGTCGCAGCAATGGCGATGGGCATGACCGCGGCAGGCACGTTGCCGGCGCTGGCGCTCGTCGAGCTCAACGTCAACAAGGGCAACGTCGAGCCGCTGCCGATCGCCATCACGGATTTCCAGGGCGGCGACGCGCTTGGGGCGCAGATTTCGCAGATCGTCACCGCCGATTTGAAGCGTTCGGGTCTGTTCGCTCCGATCGACAAGAGCGCCTTTATCGAGAAAATCACCAACCCCGATGCAGCACCGCGCTTCGACGACTGGAAGGTGATCAACGCGCAGGCGCTGGTCACGGGCAGCGTCAGCAAGGAAGCCGACGGCCGCATCCGCGCCCAGTACCGGTTGTGGGATACCTTTGCCGGCCAGCAGATGGCTGGCGAGCAGTTCTTCGCCAACGATGCCAATCAGCGGCGTGTCGCCCATATCATCGCCGACGCCATCTATGAGCGGCTGACCGGCGAAAAAGGCTATTTCGACACCCGCGTCGTCTTCATCGACGAATCCGGCGCCAAGAATGCGCGCAAGAAGCGCCTCGCGATCATGGACCAGGACGGCGCCAATGTGCGCTATCTCTCGGACGGCAGGTCGATCGTGCTGACGCCGCGTTTCTCGCCGAACCGGCAGGAAATCACCTACATGTCTTATGAAAGCGGCCAGCCGCGGGTCTATCTGCTGCAGATCGAGACCGGCCAGCGCGAACTGGTCGGCAATTTCCCCGGCATGACCTTTGCGCCGCGCTTTTCGCCCGACGGCCAGAAGGTGATCATGAGCCTGCTGCGCGACGACGGCAATTCCAACATCTTCGCCATGGACCTGCGCAGCCGCTCGACGACGCGGCTGACCAACTCGACCGCCATCGACACCTCGCCGTCCTATTCGCCCGACGGCAGCAAGGTGGTGTTCACCTCCGACCGTGGCGGCCGCGCACAGATCTACGTGATGGGCGCCGACGGTTCGGGCCAGACCCGTATCTCCTTCGGCGACGGCGTCTATTCGACACCGGTATGGTCGCCGCGCGGCGACCTGATTGCCTTCACCAAGCAGACCGGCGGCGAATTCCAGATCGGGGTCATGAAGACCGATGGATCGGGTGAGCGCATCCTCTCCTCCGGCTTCCAGCAGGAGGGACCGACCTGGGCGCCGAATGGCCGCGTGCTGATGTTCTTCCGCGATTCCGCCGGTGGCCCCAAACTGGTTTCGGTCGATCTGACCGGACGCAACGAGCAATCGATCCCGACGGCGAACTTCGCTTCGGACCCTGCCTGGTCGCCGCTGCTGGAGTAAGAGACGAACTGAGGAACTGGGGAATTGAAGAACTGAAGAATGGAGAAGGCGGGCGGCCACATCAAGCGTGCGAAGGATCTAGAGGTTTATAAGCGCGCTTATGTGGTCTCTCTTGACGTGCATAAAGCTACGCTCGCCTTCCCGAAAATGGAGCAATACGCACTGGCTGATCAGTTGCGTCGCTCCAGCAAGGGAATCTGCGCCAATTTGGCTGAGGGATTTGCCAAGCAGACTCACTCCAAACCCAATTCGCGCGGTTCATTTCGATGGCAATGGGGTCATGCAGCGAAGTGGAGACGTGAATTTCCTATGCGTTCGACCTTGGATACATCAGCCAGGCACAACACGACGATTGGCTGCGATCCTATGACCATATCTACGGCATGCTGATCAATCTGAGAGAAAAGCTGAAGTGAATTCTCTCTTCAGTTCCTCAATTCCCCAACTCTTCAATTCCTCTTTTCCATCTCTTTGTCGCGTTTTGGCCGTATTTCCGCCTAGGGTCCGCGCCAACTGTGGCTCATGGCCAATGGCTGCGGACGGGCAGCTTAAACCAAAATTTAACCGTGTTTCTTGAATGCCGGTTAACCCAAACGTGGTTACTGGGTGATCAACGAAATCACTCAAATTAGACCACTCGAATTACGAAGGAGAGGCGGCATGGGCCGTATTGCAGCACTTACCAGAAACCCGGTCATGATCGCGCTGGTGGCGATGCTCGCCATCGCCGGTTGCGCCTCGAAAAAGACGCCGAACAACGCGGCCGATCTTGGCCTTAACGGCGCCGGCGCCGCAACACCCGGATCGGCGCAGGACTTCACCGTCAACATTGGCGACCGCATCTTCTTCGATACGGACTCGACCTCGATCCGTGCCGACGCGCAGACGACGCTCTCGCGCCAGGCACAGTGGCTGAACCAGTACAAGCAGTATGCCATCGTCGTCGAAGGCCATGCCGACGAACGCGGAACGCGCGAATACAATCTGGCGCTCGGCGCCCGCCGCGCAGCCGCTACCCGTGACTTCCTTGTCGCCAAGGGCGTCTCGGCCAGCCGTCTCAAGACCATTTCCTACGGCAAGGAACGTCCGGTCGCGGTTTGCGACGACATCTCTTGCTGGTCGCAGAATCGCCGCGCGGTCACTACGCTTAGCGGCGCTGGCTCCTGAGGCATCATGGACCGGCGCGTCAAAGGACGCGTGGCCGTCTAGCGGTAAAAATGCAACATACTCGTGCGAAAGGCGGCCTTGGGGCCGCCTTTTTCATATCCGGATGCCCGAAACAAAATTTGGCCGAAGTCTCGGCTCCTGCTATGAGCCGAGGGCGCTTGGCTGGTCCCATTCTGATTGGAAGGCGCGAACAAGCTAACGAAATCACTGCGAGAGGCACATGCATTTGAGATCGGTTCTGAGCGGCACGCTTGCGCTGCTGCTCCTATCAGGCGTCACCGCCCTGGCTAGCGGCACCGGGGCGAGCGGCACAGGGCAATCAACCGACAGCGGCTTTACCTTCCATCTTCCCAGTATCGAATTGCCCAGCTTTTTTGGTCAAAAGAAGAAACCGGACCAGGTTCAGCTGGTGCAGTCCGATCCTACCGCTGTCACCAGCCTGGAAGAGCAGCTGCGGCAGATGAACGGCAAGATCGAGGAACTCAATTTCCAGGTCCTGCAAATGCAGGAGCAGATCCGCAAGCAGCAGGAAGATAATGAATTTCGCTTCCAGCAGCTGGAAGGTGGCGGCACGCAAGGCGGACAGCCGCCGGCGCAGAAGAAATCGGACGCCACCACCGGCACCGACAACAACGTGGCGGCGGCCCCGGCAACACGGGCGCCGGCCGATGCCGGCGCCGAGCCCGCCAACGATCAATCGGCAGTCGGCAAGACGGTCGAGGACGTCATCGTCGAATCTCCGGATGGCGACCCCGGCAAGGTTATTCCCGGTACGGGAGCGCCGGAAAAGACCTTCGGCAGCATCACCGTCGACAAGAACGGCAATGTCATCGATGCCGGCGGCAACACACAATCGACCGCGCCGGCGCAGGATACCGCGCCAGTCGCCGGGGCGGCGCCCAAGGCCGGCAAATCCGATACGGTGGTCGCGGCGTTGCCCGCCACCAACAATCCGGAAGAGCTCTACCGCAACTCATACCAGTTCATCCTCTCGGGCGACTACGGCACCGCCGAGCAGGGTTTTCGCGACCACATCGCCCGCTTCCCCAAGGATGCGAAGGCCGCGGACGCGCATTACTGGCTGGGCGAGTCATTGCTCGGCCAGCAGAAATACCGCGATGCGGCCGAGACGTTCCTTGCCGCCAGCAAGGACTACCCCAAGGCCAAGAAAGCTCCCGACATGTTGCTGAAGCTCGGCGTGTCGCTGGTCGGCCTCAAGCAGCATGACGTTGCCTGCGCCACTTTCAGCGAGGTCGGCAAGCGCTACCCCGATATTTCCAGCGCGCTCAAGGAACGCGTCAAGCAGGAGAAGGCTCTGGCTGCCTGCTGATCCTTGTCATACATGTCGTTGTCCTGAAACCGGGATCACTTTTGGGCGACATGCATCATGCTCGACACCGAGCCGGACCTTTCGACTAACCCTTTTTCGCATATCGATTTTACCAGCGGCGCTGTTGCGGCCGTGTCCGGCGGCAGCGACTCGACCGCCCTGCTCCTTCTTCTCAAACACCATCTCGAACGTAGGGCGCCGGCAACCAGGCTGCTGGCGGTGACGATCGACCACGGTTTGCGGTCCGGTTCGGCTGCGGAAGCGCGAACAGTGGCGAAGCTGTGCGCCAGGCTCGGAATTTCACACCGCATCCTGACATGGTCGGGTCCAAAGCCATCGACCGGTCTGCCCGCCGCCGCTCGCGAGGCGCGCTACCGGCTGCTAGCCGAGGCGGCACAAGCGGAAGGCATCGGCATGATCCTCACCGGCCATACCGCCGACGACCAGGCGGAAACGGTGCTGATGCGGCACGCGCGGGACGCGGGCCAAGGCCATGCCGGCATGGCCGGCCGGGGACTTGCCGGCATGGCACCGGCCACCCTCTATGACTGGCGCATCTGGATCGTGCGGCCGCTCCTCGGCGTGCGGCGCGCGGTATTGCGCGACGTCCTGCGCCGTCAAAATGTCGGCTGGGCTGACGATCCGACCAATGTCGACGCGGCTTTCGAGCGGCCGCGTGTGCGGGCCGCACTTGCCGGCGAGAGTGTCGAGCATGTGAAGGGCATGTTGATGCTCGCGGGCCAGGCCGCCCTCGAGCGCAGGCAGCTTGGCGCCAGCGCAGCCGATTTGATCGATGGCTTCGCCAGCCAGCCAGCCATCGGCCTCATCCGCCTCGACCCGTGCCTGCTCTCCTCCGGTGACGAGCAGGCGGCCATCTATGCGTTGCGCATCCTTCTGGCCACGACCGGCGGGATTGCCTTCCTGCCGGATGAGGCCCGCAGCGAGGCTCTGTTCGGGCGGCTGAGGGCTGGATTTCTTTGCGCCACATTGTCGCGGACGGTTGTCGATTCCCGGCGCCCCGGCATATTCCTGCGCCGCGAGGCGCGCGGACTGCCCGCCGCCGCTGCCGCCACCGGCAGCACCCTGTGGGACGGCCGCCGGCACATCACATTGAACGACAGCAGCAGCGCATTGTTGATTGCCCCGTTAGGCACGGCAGCGGCGAAGCGGCTGGCGACCGGTGAAAGAAAAACCCCGTCGAGCCTGATGCGCGCCGCGCTCGCGGCCGAACCGGCGGTGTGGCAGGCCGCTGAATGCCTTGGTTTGCCTGGATATGGACTGAAGTCCGCGATGGTGGAAGCGCGGCCGGTCGTTGCCCCCTTCGGCCGCTTCCTGCCATCCTTCGACCTAGCGCCGGCGCGGGCCGTCGCCGGGCTGATTGGCGCGGCCCCGGTCCCGCCCTTGCCTTTCAGCGGCCACAGTGCCGGCTGAGGGTTGCGCGAAAGCTTAACCCAGACGTGCTGTTCTGCTTGGCAAGGGGGGACGCTCTCCCTATGTTAGGCGCAAGTTTCCTCTCATGACGCGTGTCCGCCTCGCGGACGCCAACGGGACAATTGATGAATCCGAACTATCGCAACCTCGCGCTCTGGGCGATCATAGCGGTCCTGCTCATAGCCCTGTTCAATCTGTTCCAGACGCCGCAGACGCGAGGGGCTTCCAGCGATGTGCCTTATTCGCAGTTCCTGCAGGATGTCGCGGCGGGGCGGGTCAAGACGGTGACCATTGCTGGCGCTCGTATCAGCGGCACCTACACCGACAATTCCAGCGGTTTCCAGACCTATTCGCCCGGCGATCCTTCGCTGGTCTCGCGGCTGCAGGACAAGAACGTCACCATCAATGCACGGCCTGAAACGGACGGTTCCAATTCGCTGTTCGGCTATTTGATCTCCTGGCTGCCGATGATCCTCATCCTCGGCGTCTGGATATTCTTCATGCGCCAGATGCAGTCCGGCTCCGGCCGCGCGATGGGCTTCGGCAAATCGAAGGCCAAGCTGCTCACCGAAGCGCATGGCCGCGTCACTTTCCAGGACGTTGCCGGCGTCGACGAAGCCAAGGAAGATCTGGAAGAGATCGTCGAGTTCCTGCGCGATCCGCAGAAGTTCCAGCGGCTCGGCGGCAAGATTCCGCGCGGCGTGCTGCTCGTCGGCCCTCCGGGAACCGGCAAGACGCTGCTCGCGCGCTCGGTTGCCGGCGAAGCCAATGTGCCGTTCTTCACCATTTCCGGTTCTGACTTCGTCGAGATGTTCGTCGGCGTCGGTGCAAGCCGCGTCCGCGACATGTTCGACCAGGCCAAGAAGAACGCGCCCTGCATCATCTTCATCGACGAAATCGACGCAGTCGGCCGTCATCGCGGCGCCGGACTCGGCGGCGGCAATGACGAACGCGAGCAGACGCTGAACCAGCTGCTGGTCGAGATGGACGGCTTCGAATCCAACGAAAGCATCATCCTGATCGCAGCCACCAACCGGCCCGACGTGCTCGATCCGGCGCTGCTCCGGCCAGGCCGCTTCGACCGCCAGGTCGTGGTGCCGAACCCTGACATCGTCGGCCGCGAGAAGATCCTCAAGGTGCATGTGCGCAACGTGCCGCTGGCGCCCAATGTCGACCTCAAGGTGATCGCGCGCGGCACGCCTGGCTTCTCCGGCGCCGACCTGATGAACCTCGTCAACGAATCCGCGCTGATGGCGGCACGACGCAACAAGCGCCTCGTCACCATGGCTGAATTCGAGGACGCCAAGGACAAGATCATGATGGGCGCCGAGCGCCGCTCGTCGGCCATGACGCAGGCCGAGAAGGAGCTGACCGCCTACCATGAGGCCGGCCACGCCATCCTCGCGCTCAACGTGCCGTCGGCCGATCCGCTGCACAAGGCCACCATCATCCCGCGCGGCCGTGCGCTCGGCATGGTCATGCAGTTGCCCGAAGGCGACCGCTATTCGATGAGCTACAAATACATGATCTCGCGGCTCGCCATCATGATGGGCGGCCGTGTCGCCGAGGAGTTCAAGTTCGGCAAGGAGAACATCACCTCCGGAGCTTCTTCGGATATCGAGCAGGCGACCAAGCTGGCGCGTGCCATGGTCACGCGCTGGGGCTTTTCCGACAAGCTCGGCCATGTCGCCTATGGCGACAACCAGGAAGAAGTGTTCCTTGGCCATTCGGTGGCGCGCACGCAGAACGTCTCGGAAGAAACGGCGCAGATCATCGACGCCGAAGTGCGCCGCCTGATCGATGAGGCCTATTCGTCGGCGAAGTCCATCCTGACCAAGAAGAAGAAGGAATGGATCGCGCTGGCGCAGGGCCTGCTGGAATACGAGACGCTGTCCGGCGAGGAGATCAAGCAGTTGATCGCCGGCCACAAGCCCGCACGCGACCTCGGCGACGATACGCCGCCAAGTCGTGGCTCGGCCGTGCCGAAGTCCGGCGGCCGCCGCAAGAAGGGTCCTGAGCCCGAAGGCGGTATGGAACCACAGCCGTCGAGCTGAGTTCGGCCACCGATTTCATCGAACGCCGCGGCTTGCTCCGCGGCGTTTTTTGTTTTTGGCGTTGGGGAGGAGTTGTCCGCGACCTCGCATCTGCGACGGTGACGATTGGCTCTAGGTGGTAGCCAATCTCCCCCACAAGGGGGAGATTGGTAACGTCGCCGCTGGCGTGCCCTCGAAGGCAACAAAAAGGCCCGCGAACCCTGCGGTTCGCAGGCCTTCTCTTCTTCAGATGTCTTGTCGCTCAGCTCTTCAGCTTGGCATTGCACAGGCTGTAATAACCGCCGCCCTTCTGGATCCAGCGAAGGCCGTTCAACGTGCCCGCGTCCTTGTTGCCATGGTAGCCCTGGAGACAGGTCTTCATGCGCGCCTTCGCGGGCTTTTCGGTCTTGAACTCGGCGGCCAGCGTGGTCGGAAATGTCACGCCCGCGGGCGCTACAGTGGGGGCGACCGCCGCGCTGGTTTCTTTTTTCGTCTGCGGCTCGGTTTTGACCGTATCCTCGCTGACACTGTCCGCTGCTGATGTCGCGCACTTCTCCTTGCGAAAAGCCGTCCAGTCCATGCCGTTCAGAGTGCCGCCTTCCTTGGCTGTTCGATAGGTCTCGCCGCATTCCTTCATCGTCAGTGCGCTTGCGGGGGCGACGCTCCAAGCGACAAATGCGGTCGCAGCCAATACCGCCAATTTCAAACCGTGCATAAGACCCTCCTGGTTGATAATAAGTTTGACGTCTTTTTGTATATGGTTTGTTCTCTATATGTTCAACCAGAATCTTTACGGACTACCGATGAGCTTGGCGGTGGGCAGTGTAGGCGAATTGATGATGCCGGCAGCCGGCGACATGCAGATGCGAGCAAGGCAGTGTGCGTCTTCGCGCAACAAAAAAGGCCCGCGCATCTTGCGATGCGCGGGCCTTTGTTTGGAGACTATGGCTAAGCGATCAGCCCTTCAGCTTGGCATTGCACAGGCTGTAGAAGCCGCCGCCCTTCTGGATCCACTTCAGGCCGCCGAGCGCGTTGGCGTCCTTGAGGACATAGTACTGGTCGAGGCAGGTGTGCATGCGGCCCTTTCCGGGGGTCTCGCTGGCATATTTCGCCGAGATCGCGGACGGGAACTTGACGCCCTTGGGCGCAGCCGTCGTCGGCTTCGCCGGCTCCTTGGTGTAGCTCGCCTCGTCGGCGGCCGGCACGGTGTCGTCATCCGAGGCGGCTGCGCCGCACTCGGTCTTGCGGAAGTCGTTCCACTTCATGCCGTTCAGCGTGTTGGCCGTCTTGGCGGCCTGATACTTGGTGCTGCATTCGGCCATGCTCAGACCCTTGCCGCCATTGTCTGCGGGAGCGGCGGGAGCCGCGGCGGCCTTGGTGGTCGCCGGCTTGGCGGCGGCAGCGGCGGATGCACCGGCGGCGCATTCGGATTTGCGGAAGTCGTTCCACTTCATGCCGTTCAGCGTGCCGGCAGCCTTCGCCGCCTGATACTTGGTGCTGCATTCCTTCGCCGTCAGGCCCTTGGCCGTGCTGTCGTCCGCCGCGGCAGCCTTCGTGGTGTCGGTCGCTTTCTTGGCATCGGCCGGCTTGGCGTCGGTCGTCGCTGCGGCGTCGGTGCCGCACTGAGCCTTGCGGAACTGGTTCCAGGTCGCTCCGGCCAGTGTCCCCGCATCCTTGGCGGCGTTATACTTCGTGCTGCACTCGGCCATCGTCAGTGCGTTGGCTGGCGCGGCCAGGAACAAGGTCGCGACGGCGAGGCCGGTCAAAGTGGCAAGTCGGTGGATGAGCATAGCGTTTCTCCGTTGCAGCAGCCCATGATACGTCCCTGCAAATCAATAACGCTCAACGGTCGGTTGCGCCAGATGCTAAGTGGCGTATATATCGCCGAAAATCGGCTTCTCCCGATAAGGTGATGAAATCGTTGTCCGTTGCCTGGTTCAGAGCAAGATTTTCCTGGTGCATCCGCGCTGAAAGGCTCGAATGACTTGAATATTGCAGCATGGCAGTCTGGGCATGTCAGGTTGCGGCCACGTTGTGTGCAGTGCACAACAATGGTTTTCTAAGGATTGGTAACGTATAATCACACAATGTGATCATAGCGCCCTGGCCACTTGTGGCATGACGTGCCGGGGAAGAAACGTCGAGGAAGCTGACTGGCATGGCAGGGAATTATTTCGGCACGGACGGCATTCGCGGACGCGCCAACAAGTTTCCGATGACCGCTGAAATCGCGATGCGGGTCGGCATGGCCGCCGGCCTTTCCTTCCAGCGCGGCAGCCATCGACATCGTGTCGTGCTCGGCAAGGACACCAGACTTTCCGGTTATATGATCGAGAATGCCATGGTCGCCGGTCTTTGTGCCGCCGGCATGGACGTGTTCCTGCTCGGCCCGATCCCGACGCCGGCTGTCGCCATGCTGGTGCGTTCGCTGCGCGCCGATATCGGCGTCATGATCTCGGCCTCGCACAACCCCTACTACGACAACGGCATCAAGCTGTTCGGACCCGACGGCTACAAGCTCTCCGACGAGATCGAGGAGCGCATCGAGAGCATGCTCGACAGGGATATCGAACTGGCGCTCGCCGATTCCGACGGGCTTGGCCGCGCCAAGCGCGTCGACGGCGTGCATGACCGCTACATCGAATTCGCCAAGCGCACCTTGCCGCGCTCGATGTCGCTCGCGGGCTTGAGGATCGTCGTCGATTGCGCCAATGGTGCGGCCTACAAGGTGGCGCCCGAGGCGCTGTGGGAACTGGGCGCCGAAGTCGTCTCCATCAATGTCGAGCCCAACGGCTTCAACATCAACAAGGAATGCGGCTCGACCCACCCGGCCGGCCTGCAAAAGAAGGTGCACGAAGTGCGCGCCGATATCGGCATCGCGCTCGACGGCGACGCCGATCGCGTCGTCATCGTCGATGAAAACGGCGCGATCGTCGATGGTGACCAGATCATGGCGCTGATCGCCGAATCCTGGCACCAGAGCGGGCGGCTTGCCGGCGGCGGTGTCGTCTCAACCGTCATGTCCAATCTGGGCCTCGAACGCTTCCTCGGCGACATGAAGCTGCAATTGCACCGCACCAAGGTCGGCGACCGTTATGTCGTCGAGCATATGCGCGCGCATGGCTTGAATGTCGGCGGCGAACAGTCGGGTCATATCGTGCTGTCCGACTTTTCGACCACCGGCGACGGCCTGGTTTCGGCGCTGCAGGTGCTGGCCTGCATCAAGCGGCAGGGCCGGCCGGTCAGCGAACTGTCGAAGAAATTCGAACCCGTGCCGCAACTCCTGAAGAACGTTCACATTTCCGGCGGCAAGCCGCTCGAGGAGGCGCCGGTCAAGGCCGCCATCGAAGACGCGCGTAACCGGCTCGGCAAGACCGGACGGCTGGTTATCCGGCCATCCGGGACAGAGCCGCTGATCCGCGTGATGGCCGAGGGCGACGACCCGCAACTGGTCGAGTCCGTGGTGAATGGCATCGTGGACATCATCTCGGAAACGCGCAGCGCCGCCTGACCCCCACAGCGCCCGGCAGGACGTCGTCGCCTGAACCTGTCCAAGGCCCGCCTTTCGGCGGGCTTTTTCTTGTCGGCTCCCAGTCTGTTCGCTGTTCGGAAATCTCGCGCCGGTTCCCAGAAGTTTCGAGATTCGTGGTTAAGCAACAGGGTTAAACGCCTTTTAACCTTTGCAATTCATTATCCACGACTGAAAGCCAATCGCATTTCGGGCGGGTTTGCCGTTCCGAGCTTCTCAGGGGTGACAAGCATGTTCAAGACAGCAAGAAAGGCCCTGCTCGCCTTACTGTTCGCAGGCCTGGCGGGGCCGTTGTTCGCGGCCGACCTGCCGGAACCGATCGTCGAAGAGGCTCCGCCTCAGGCCGTCTACGAGCAGCCGGTAGAAGTCGGCGGCTGGTATATCCGCGGCGACATCGACTATCACAAGTCGACCGTGCGCGGCATCGACTATATGACCTACACCATCGATCAATGTAATTGTACGGTCACGCCCGGCACCAGAAGTTTCGATTTCGGCAAGCTCAAGGGCGGGTTCTCGCTCGGTGCCGGCGTTGGTTACAAGATCAACGACCACTTCCGGACCGATTTGACCGCCGACTACTGGTTCAAGTCGAACTTCAACGGCGGCACCTCGGATATCAACGGAACATCGACCGAAGTGTCGAAGATGAGCGCCCTGCTGCTACTTGCCAACGCCTATGTCGATCTCGGCACCTATCACGGCATCACGCCTTACGTTGGCGCCGGCATCGGCGGCGCCCGCGTCAAGTGGGATGATGTCTACGACCCGAACACCACCGAGTTCAATCCCGGCAGATCAAGCTGGCGTTTCGCCTACGGTCTGATGGCCGGCGCTTCGTACTGCCTGACCGACAAGATCATTCTCGATGCCGGCTACCGCTTCTCCCATATCCAGGGCGGCCGCATGTTCGACTGGAACATCACCAGCTCCGGTCCCGGCTTCGATCGTGGCATCAACACACACGAAGTGCGCGGTGGCCTGCGTTACCAGTTCGGTGGCAACAACGGTTGCGCCGCGCCGGTCGTTGCCTACCAGCCCGAACCCGAGCCGATCTACACCAAGTAACTCCCCTATTGCTTGAATTTTCCACGAACCGCCCGGCCTCAAGCCGGGCGGTTTTCGTTTGGGCCATGAGCACTCGGAAATGAATTCGCTAACGGTCTGTTAGCCTTAACCGGCACTTAACCACTATGGTTAACAATGCTCCTTGAAACGATGGCTGCCGCTGCGATTGCGGGCTGCGCCAAATTCGGGAGTCGGGGACCATGAAACTTACATCGCGTATGGCGCTGGCGCTCGGTGCACTAGCCCTCCTGCCGCTGACGCCGGTGCACGCGGCCGACTACGATCCGCCGATCTATGTCGACCAGGCGCCCGACTACGTCCCGGTCGAGGTCGGCTCCGGCTGGTATCTGCGCGGTGATCTCGGCTATGCCTTCAACAAGCCCTATGAATTTTCGGAAACTCCGGCCGGTCTGGTTACGGATACCAGCCCGCTGTCTGGTTCGATAGGTATGGGCTACCATTTCAACGATTACTTCCGTGGTGAATTGAATTTCGGTCTGCTGCCGACAAGCAAATTCGCCAGCAAATTCGACAGTACTTGCGATGGAACGCAGACGGTGACTGTCACCAGCGGTGGCAGCACAAGCGCGTTCGCCGGCCCAAGCACCCGTGGATGCGAAGGCTCCAACGACGGCAACAACAAGGCCTACGATGTGATGGCCAGCGCCTTTGTCGACCTGGGCACTTATGTCGGCTTCACGCCCTATGTCGGAGGCGGTGTCGGCATAGCGTACAGCACCTACAAGTACGCTCAAGGCGCTCGCAACTGTCAGAATTCATCGACAACATCAGGTACAACCACGACCATCTTTGAATGCGACGATCCAAACGGCTATGATGGGACGACGCAGTCGGAGAAGCAGTTCAGCTTCGCCTATACGCTCGGCGCCGGCTTTGCTTATCAGGTCAGCAAGAATGTTGCAGTCGATGTCGGCTATCAATACACGGCTCTGCCTTCCGCGAAATACGTGACAGCAGACGCTGTCGGCAACCCTGAGTTCAAAAAGGGGCTCGATTATCATCAGGTCAAGGTCGGGCTACGCTACGATCTCTGGTAGGCGCGGCGAGTACGAGGACCAGGACGGCGGATCTTTCGGGGTCCGCCGTTTGCGTTTGAAGTCACGACATCCTGATCAGGATCGCCGGTATCCCGGCAACGACAAAAACTTTCCTCTTGACGCCTGAAGCCCGAACGAATATCGCCGTCCGTGGGCCACCCCTCCCCAACGAGGGGCCACTATCTGGAAGGATAGACCACGATGACGACGCATACGAAGCCCGGACTCCGTCCGGCAAACCCCAATTTCTCCTCAGGTCCCTGCGCAAAGCGCCCCGGCTGGTCGGTCGAGGCGCTGAAGGCTGCCGCGCTCGGCCGTTCCCACCGCGCCAAGATCGGCAGGACCAAGCTCGAACAGGCGATCGAGCTGACGCGGGAGATTCTCCAGGTCCCGGCGGGTTACCGCATCGGCATCGTGCCGGCGTCGGACACCGGTGCGGTCGAGATGGCGCTGTGGTCGCTGCTCGGCGAGCGCGGTGTCGACATGGTCGCCTGGGAGAGCTTTGGCTCCGGCTGGGTCACCGACGTGGTCAAGCAATTGAAGCTCGCCGACGTGCGCAAGATCGAAGCCGGCTACGGCGAGCTGCCTGATCTCACCAAGATCGATTTCGACCGCGATGTGGTGTTCACCTGGAACGGCACCACGTCGGGCGTTCGCGTGCCGAACGGCGATTTCATTCCCGCGGACCGCAAGGGCCTGACCGTCTGCGATGCGACTTCCGCCGCATTCGCGCAGAGGCTCGACTTCGAAAAACTCGATGTCGTCACTTTCTCCTGGCAAAAGGTGCTGGGCGGCGAGGGCGCTCACGGCATGCTGATCCTGTCGCCTCGCGCCGTCGAGCGGCTGGAAACCTACAAGCCCTCATGGCCGCTGCCGAAAATTTTCCGCCTGACCTCAGGCGGCAAGCTGATCGAAGGTATCTTCAAGGGCGAGACCATCAACACGCCCTCAATGCTGTGCGTCGAGGATTACCTCGATGCGCTCAACTGGGCGAAGTCGACCGGCGGCCTCGACGCGCTGATCGCCAGGGCGGATGCCAATGCGGCCGTCCTCGATCGCTTTGTCGGCAAGTCCTCCTGGCTCGGTCATCTCGCCGTCCAGCCGGCGACACGGTCGAACACGTCCGTCTGCCTGTCCTTCACCGATCCGGACGTGTCCGCGCTCGATGCCGACGGGCAGGCGGCCTTCGCCAAGGGGCTGGTGTCGGTGCTCGACAAGGAAGGCGTCGCCTATGATATCGGTGCCTATCGCGACGCACCGCCCGGCCTGCGCATCTGGTGCGGCGCGACGGTCGAGACGTCGGATCTCGAAGCGCTGCTGCCCTGGCTCGACTGGGCATTCGCCGCACAGAAGGCGTCGCTCAAAGCGGCGGCCTGAGATCGTTCGCGGCGGCCTTCGGGCCGCCCACTCCCATCAGGATCAAATCCATTTCAAGGAGGCCGCCATGGCGCCCCGCGTTCTCGTCTCAGACAAACTCTCCCCCACCGCCGTGCAAATCTTCAAGGATCGTGGCGTCGAGGTCGACTATCTGCCCGATCTCGGCAAGGACAAGGATAAGCTCGCCGAAGTGATCGGCCAGTATGATGGCCTCGCCATCCGCTCGGCGACCAAGGTCACCGAAAAGCTGATCAACGCCGCTACCAATCTCAAAGTCATCGGCCGCGCCGGCATCGGCGTCGACAATGTCGATATCCCGGCGGCAAGCCGCAAGGGCATCATCGTGATGAACACGCCCTTCGGCAACTCGATCACCACAGCCGAACATGCGGTGGCGATGATCTTTGCGCTGGCGCGCCAGATCCCTGAAGCCAACGCCTCGACCCATGCCGGCAAATGGGAAAAGAACCGCTTCATGGGCGTCGAGATCACCGGCAAGACGCTGGGCGTCATCGGCTGCGGCAACATCGGTTCGATCGTCGCGACGCGCGGCGTTGGCCTCAAGATGCACGTCATCGCCTTCGATCCGTTCCTGTCGGACAGCCGTGCCGAGGAGCTTGGCGTCGACAAGGTCGAGCTCGACGAGCTGTTCGCCCGCGCCGATTTCATCACCCTGCACACGCCGCTGACCGACAAGACGCGCAACATCATCGATGCCGCGGCGATCGCCAAGATGAAGAAGGGCGTGCGCATCATCAATTGCGCACGCGGCGGTCTGATCGTCGAGGCCGATCTGGTCGCAGCGCTGAAGAGCGGCAAGGTGGCCGGCGCCGGCGTCGACGTCTTCGAGGTCGAACCGGCCGCGAACAACGAACTGTTCGGCATGGAGAATGTGGTGGCGACGCCGCATCTCGGCGCCTCGACGACGGAGGCCCAGGAGAATGTCGCGCTGCAGGTTGCCGAGCAGATGGCCGACTATCTGATCAAGGGCGCCGTCTCCAACGCCATCAACATGCCGTCGATCACCGCCGAGGAGGCGCCGCGGCTGAAGCCGTTCGTCAAGCTCGCCGAGGTGCTCGGCGCCTTTGTCGGCCAGGTCACCGAGGATCCGATCAAGGAGGTGGAGATCCTGTTCGACGGCTCGACCGCGACGATGAACACGCGCGCGCTGATCAGTGCAGCACTCGCCGGGCTGATCCGGCCTCAGGTCTCGGACGTCAACATGGTGTCGGCGCCGATCATGGTGAAGGAGCGCGGCATCATCGTGGCCGAGGTCAAGCGCGACAAGTCGGGCGTGTTCGACGGCTATATCAAGCTGACGGTGAAGACCGAGCACATGACGCGCTCGATCGCCGGCACATGCTTCTCGGATGGCAAGCCACGCTTCATCCAGATCAAGGGCATCAACCTCGATGCCGAGGTCGGCCAGCACATGCTCTACACCACCAATGCGGACGCGCCGGGCATCATCGGCCTGCTCGGCACCGTCTGCGGCGAGAATGGCGTCAACATCGCCAACTTCCAGCTCGGCCGCAACCGGCCGGGCGGCGATGCCATAGCGCTGCTCTATCTCGACGCGCCGTTCCCGGAAGCCGTGCTGGAAAAGGTCAAGGCGCACAAGTCGATCGACTCGGCCAAGCGGCTGCAGTTCGACGTCAACGCGATGTGATTGAGGACAGGCGGTCGCCGACCCACCTCGTTGACGCCGGCCGCCGCGGCGGCCGGTTCATGTCAACTCATCCGAGCCATCGGAGACACCCACGCGATGTCGGTAGACCAGTTCCCAGCCCTTCCAGCCCGTAAACAGCAAGATGAGAACCACGATCAGCGATAGGACGATGCCGGTTGGCATCACGGCCGCCGCTCCGCCGGCATACCGCGAGTACCAGTTGTAAAGCTCGATCAACACGACGAGCACATTGCCGCCGGCATGGAGCCATGCCGTCGTGAGATTGCGGACCTGAACATCGCCGAGAACATCCGTCAAGCCAGCAAGCGCAGCCAGGGCAGCCATGATCAGGCCTGCGCCGAGAAGCCAAAGCGACCCGGTGACCCATCCGGGATCGGCTGTTCGCCAGAAGATAAGGTCGCAAACGAAGGTGCCGACAAAAAAGGCAATCGGAAACGGAATCAGCATCGGGTGGATAGGGTGACCAGCAATGCTTGCCGTGCTGCGAGGGTTGTGGCTCATCATGTCGCCTCCCTGGCGTTCAAACTCCGCTGGAGGTGAAATGTTCCAAGTAGGGGACGCGGCAGGATTCATGCCGCTGTTTCCGCGCCATTGGCGAAGTCCAGGCCGTTCGCGTTGCCGCGACGGCGGAGGGCGTCAGCCGCCAAATGTCATCCGCGGTGGTCCGCCATTGCCATCTTGCGCCCGCTGTATTCGGCAAGCCCGATGCCGCCCAGCACGAGCACCAAGGCCAGCGCCTGATAGAGCTGGAACGTCTCGCCGACGATCAGCACCGACAGCAGCGTGCCGAAGATCGGCACCAGATTGATGAACAGGCCGGCGCGGTTGGCGCCGATCAGCTCGTTGCCCCTGATGTAGAAGATCTGCGAAACGACCGAGGCGCCGATCGCCGTATAGACGATGACGGTCCAGCCGCGCGCGTCGGGCATGATGACCTTGCCGGCGAGGACCTCCCACAGGAAGAACGGCAACGAGGTGACGAGTGCCGAAAACGACAGGGCCAGCATCAGGCTCTGCCAGTGCATCACCGGCTTCAGCCGCAACCCCACCGAATAGCCGCTGTAGAGAAAGACGGCGACCAGCATGATGGCGTCACCGAAATTGAGTTCCAGCGTCAACAGCCGGCGCGGGTCGCCATGGCAGGCGGTGAGGATCACGCCGGCGATGGTCAGCACGACGCCGACAATCTGCGCCCAGTTCACGCGCAGGCGGAAGAAGACGAAATTGGCAGTCATGATCAGGATCGGCATCGCCGCCTGTTCGATCGAGACATTGATCGCTGTCGTGTAGTTGAGCGCCGTGTAGAAGATGGTGTTGAACAGGGTGAAGCCGCTGGCGCCGAGGGCGACCAGCACGAACCAGTGCTTGCGGACCATCGGCCAGTCCTTCTGGATGGTCTTCCAGCCGATGGGCAGCATGATCGCCACGGCCAGCACCCAGCGCAGGAAGACCAGCGTCATCGGCGAGACGTGATCGACCGCCAGCTTGCCGGCCACCGAATTTCCACCCCAAAGCAAGGTGGTGAGCAGCAGGAATATGTAGGCGCTTCGATGCATCGCGGGATTCCAGTCGCCGGAGCTGCGGTGTTTGCCGGCCTATTGCCCTCGCTCGCCCAAGTAAATGATGTCAAAGCCGAAAATTGTTGTGCCTCAGGGCATTTTCGACGGCAAAGAAAGGTCGCGCTCGCGAGGTCTTGACGTTATAGAGGCCTGTCGTTTCGAACCATATTCAAGCCGCTTGGCGGCGTCTCAAGGGAAAAGAAACATGGCCAATGTGGTGGTCGTCGGCTCGCAGTGGGGTGACGAAGGCAAGGGCAAGATCGTCGACTGGCTGTCGGAGCGCGCCGATGTCGTGGTGCGTTTCCAGGGCGGCCACAATGCCGGCCATACGCTGGTCGTCGACGGCAAGATCTACAAGCTGTCGTTGCTTCCGTCGGGCGTCGTGCGCCAGGGCAAGCTGTCCATCATCGGCAATGGCGTCGTGTTCGACCCGCACGCTTTCGTCGCCGAGGTGGCAAAACTCAAGGCGCAAGGTGTCGAAGTGGCGCCGGATCGCCTGAAAATAGCCGAAAACACAGCGCTTATCCTGTCCCTGCATCGAGAGCTGGACGGATTTCGTGAGGACGCCGCATCCAATTCCGGGACGAAGATTGGCACGACCCGTCGCGGCATCGGCCCCGCCTATGAGGACAAGGTGGGCCGGCGCGCGGTCAGGGTGATGGATTTGGCGGATTTGGAAACACTGCCCTTGAAAGTCGACAGGCTGCTGACGCACCACAATGCGCTGCGTCGCGGGCTTGGTCATGCGGAAGTCACGCATGACGCGATCATGCAGGAACTAACCTCGGTCGCCGACGACATCCTGCCCTATATGGACCGGGTCTGGAAGATCCTCGACGACAAGCGCCGGGCTGGCGAGCGCATCCTGTTCGAGGGCGCGCAGGGCACACTGCTCGATATCGACCACGGCACCTATCCGTTCGTGACCTCGTCGAACACGGTTGCCGGACAGGCTGCCGCCGGCTCCGGCGTTGGCCCGGGCGCCATCGGCTATGTGCTCGGCATCACCAAGGCCTATACGACACGCGTCGGCGAGGGTCCGTTCCCGACCGAGCAGAAGAACGAGGTCGGCGAATTCCTCGGCACGCGCGGCCATGAATTCGGCGTCGTCACCGGTCGCAAGCGCCGCTGCGGCTGGTTCGACGCGGTGCTGGTGCGCCAGGCCGTCGCGGTCAACGGCATCAAGGGCATCGCGCTGACCAAGCTCGACGTGCTTGACGGGCTGGACGAGATCAAGGTCTGCACCGGTTACCGTCTCGACGGCGAGATGATCGATTATCTGCCGGCCAGCCAGGGCGCGCAGGCACGTGTCGAACCGGTCTACGAGACGCTCGAGGGCTGGAAAGGCACCACTGCCGGCGCGCGCAGCTGGAATGATCTGCCGGCCCAGGCGGTCAAGTATGTCCGCTACATCGAGGAGCTCATCGGCGCACCGGTCGCGCTCCTTTCCACCAGCCCGGAACGCGACGACACGATACTTGTGACCGATCCGTTTCAAGACTAGTTTCTGAAGCCTTTCCGGGCATCGCGGCTGATTTGCGGGGGCCGACGCGGAAGCAAAATACAGGTCGACTGAAGCATGGCAGATTTCGTTGCTATTCTGAAAAACGCGCTCGACAAGCATGGCGACGAGACGCCGGAAAAGCGTACGCGCATCTATGCCAGCGTTCGCACCATGCTGGCGAAGAAGCTTGGTGAACGTTCGCCGCCGTGGGCTCCCGAAGCCATAGCCACGCAGATGCGTTCGCTGGAAGACGCCATTACAAGCGTCGAGCGCGATTATGCCAAGAGCGTGCCGGAGACCGACCCGCTCGCGGAGCTGGAACACATCTTTTCGTCGATCGATCGCAACAAGAACCAGCCAAGCCATACGAGGCAGCCGGCGAAGGCGGAATCGGCCTGGCCGGCACCGCCCGTCGCCAAGCCCGAGCCCTATCAACCCGCGCCGCCGCCTGCCGCCAAGGTCGAGCCAAGCTGGCAAAGATCGACGCCGGCGCCTGCCCAGCCGGCTCGCGCCGACACGCCTCTTCCAGGCATGAACGCCGAGGAGGCGGACGACGAGGCCGATGTCTTTTCCAGCAACGAAGACAATGAAGAGCCGGTACAGGACACCTTCCAGCGCCTGCGTCCCGCCGAGCGCAAGCGCAGCTATGGCGGGCTGATCGCGGCCGTCGTCGCACTGCTGGTCGTTGCCGGCGGCGGCTACGGCATCTGGCTGAACAAGGACGCCTTCGGCAAGATGCTGGGGCTTGGCGGCAATCAGGTAGCGAAAACCGAACCCGTGAAGCCGGCGCCGGCCAAGCCGGCAACCGATGCCGCGGCAGCGCCGCCGGCGCCCGCGGCTGGCGGCACGGAAGCCGAAAGCACGAAATTCACCCAGCGGCTGACACCGCAGGGTGGTGAAGTCGACCCGGGTCCGGCCGGTGGCCAAAGCGGCATCGGCGAAGGCGAATCGGTCGCGGCGCTGACCACCCCGCCCTCGGCCACGAACGCACCGGCGATTTCCGCACCGGCCGCCGGTACGCCTGCCGCGACTACGCCTCCGGCGACAGATGCCGCCCCCGCAACGCCGCCTGCCAACGGAGCAGCGCCTGCAGCGCCGGCCGGTGCTGCCGGCACGCCGCCAGCACCGGCAGGTGCCGCGCCGCCCGCGCCGGCGGCTGCGCCTGCGGAAGCCGCTCTGCCTGTCGGCCAGAAGGCGATCTTCTATGAGGAGCGCACCAGCACCGCCCAGGGCTCCGCCGAGCCCGGCAACATCGTCTGGTCGCTGGTGCAGGAATCGCCCGGTGGCGACCTGCCGCCGGAGCCGGCGATCCGCGCCGAGGCGACCATTCCCGGCAAGGACATCCAGTTGCGCATGACCATCCGCCGCAACACCGACCAGACGCTGCCGGCCAGCCACATCATCGAGATGATCTTCCTGACGCCCGACGGTTTCGAGGGCGGCGGTGTCGACAACATCCTGCGCGTTGCCATGAAGGCTTCGGAGCAGGATGCCGGCAGCCCGCTGATCGGCATTCCGGCCAAGATTGCCGACGGCTTCTTCCTCGTTGCGCTCAACGACACCAAGGCCGACGAAGACGCCAACATGACCTTGTTGCGCGGCCAGGACTGGATCGACGTGCCGGTGGTCTACAAGACCGGACGGCGGGCGTTGCTGACCATGGAAAAGGGCATTCCCGGAGAGAAGGTGTTCGACGAGGCAATCAAGGCCTGGCAGGCCAAGACGGCAGGCTGAGAACGCTGTAGCCGCCGTTCAGAAGCCCTGGAACAGCATGTCGAGCGCAGCGACGATGTCGTCGTGGTGCTTGATCAGGTTCAGCCGACTTTCGCCTAATTCGCTGGCCGAAACGGTGGCAACCAGGTGTGTTGCCATAACGAGCTTTCGACCGTTGATCTCAAAAATCGGATGAAGCTTTCGCATCGGCGGTGGCACTATTGCGACCGGCAGAAGCGGCACGACCACCCGCGTCTTGAAATTGTCGAGCAGCTCTGACTGAACGTCGAGCAAATAGCTGCCTTCGATGCGACCGGCGAAGACATCATAGCGGGGCATCAGAACTGCCGGTACTCTTCCAGCGGGATGCCATGTTTCTCGATATAGTCGTTCCACGCGTCCATCGTGGCGCGGTTCTCAAGCTTCCACAGTCGCGTTTTTTCGGCAGCCACCGCCTCCGCGATGCCGGCCTCCGCAGCGCGCGAGACATTCACGTCAAGTCCCTTGGCTTCCCTCATGAGGTTCGAATCGATCGACAGATTTGCTGGCTGACGGGTCGCACTCAAGGCAATTTTGCGCATAATAGCCTCCGCAACATGCGCATAATATATGCGCATTTCTGTATGGAGGCAATCAGGCGGTTCTAGCTGCAGGTAGGGGCGCTCGGCCCCTTTCGCTATGGCTCCGGGCGTTCGTCGCTTCAATCGACAAATCGTCGTCGATTGATCGGCCTACGGCCGAAACACTCCTCACCCCTCCATCTCCTCGCGCAACATCTCCAGTTCCAGCCATTCTTCCTCGAGCGCGGCCAGCGTGGCGCGCTCCTTGTCGAGGGCGGCGATGGTTTTCTGGAACGAGGCCGGATCGCGCTCGTAATAGGCCGGATCGGCGATGTTGTTCTCCAGCCGCGAGATAGAGGCCATCACAGCTTCGATTTTCTTCGGCAGGGATTCCAGTGCGAATTTCTGCTTGAACGACAGTTTCTTCGCCGGCACTTTTGGCGCGGCGGCTTCGCTCTTGCCTGACGCGGGCGCCTCGCCATTTTCGGCTCTCGCCCGCGCCTTGCGGTCGTCCAGCTTCGTGCCGCCGCGCTGCGCCAGCATGTCGGAGTAGCCACCGGCATATTCGATCCAGCGGCCTTCACCATCCGGCGCGATCAGGCTGGTCACGGTGCGGTCGAGGAAATCGCGGTCGTGGCTGACCAGGATGACGGTGCCGGCGAAACCGGCGACCAGTTCCTGCAGCAGTTCAAGCGTCTCCATGTCGAGATCGTTGGTCGGCTCATCGAGCACCAGAAGGTTTGCGGGCCGCGCCAGCACGCGCGCCAGCAAGAGCCGCGCCCGCTCGCCGCCGGACAACTCGCGCACCGGCGTGCGCGCCTGCTCGGGCTTGAACAGGAAATCCTTCATGTAGGAGACCACGTGGCGCTGCTCGCCATTGATGACGAGGTTCTCGCCGCGCCCATCGGTGAGATATTGTGCCAGCGTCTCCTGCGGGTCGACCGCCTCGCGCTTCTGGTCGAGCGTGGCGATCTCCAGATTGGTGCCGAGCCGCACCGAGCCGGCGTCCGGCTTCATCTCGCCGGTCAGCATCTTCAAGAGCGTGGTCTTGCCGGCGCCGTTCGGCCCGACCAGGCCAACGCGATCGCCACGCTGGATGCGGGTCGAAAACGCCTTGACCACGGTGAGATCGCCAAAGCTCTTTTCGATGTTTTTCGCCTCGATCACCAGCTTGCCGGACTCGGTGGCGTCGCTCGCCACCATGGTCGCCGACCCTTCGGCTCCGCGATGACCGCGAAAACGCTGACGCATGGTCTGCAACTCGCCGAGCCGGCGCATGTTGCGCTTGCGCCGCGCCGTCACGCCGTAGCGCAGCCAATGCTCTTCGCGAACGATCTGGCGGCCGAGCTTGTGCTGCTCGCGTTCTTCTTCCTCCAGAACCAGGTCGCGCCATTCCTCGAAATGGCCGAAGCCCTTGTCCAGCCTGCGGGTCTGGCCGCGATCGAGCCAGACCGTGGCGCGCGACACGCGTTCGAGGAAGCGGCGGTCGTGCG
Source organism: Mesorhizobium sp. WSM1497 (assembly GCF_001672455.2). NCBI lineage: Bacteria > Pseudomonadati > Pseudomonadota > Alphaproteobacteria > Hyphomicrobiales > Phyllobacteriaceae > Mesorhizobium > Mesorhizobium sp. WSM1497. Next base: position 1,375,094 of record NZ_CP021070.1, read on the forward strand.
AGATGACGATCAGCGCCGAGGAGGTGCGGATGAGTTCTTCTTCCAGCCATTCGATGACCGAGAGGTCGAGATGGTTGGTCGGCTCATCGAGCAGCAGGATATCGGGCTCCGGCGCCATGACGCGGGCAAGGGCGGCGCGCCTCGCCTCGCCGCCCGACAGGTCGTTCGGACGTTCCTCACCCGACAGGCCGAGATGCTCCATCAGATAGCTGGCGCGGTAGGGATCGTCGGCGGGGCCAAGCCCGGCCTCGACATAGGCGCGGACAGTGGCAAAACCTTCCATGTCGGGCATCTGCGGCAAATAGCGGACGGTCGCCGAAGGCTGGCGGAACACTTCGCCGTCCTGCGGCTCGATCAGGCCGGCGGCGATCTTCAGCAGGGTCGACTTGCCGGACCCGTTGCGGCCGACCAGCGCGATCTTGTCGCCGGCCGAAGCCGTCAAGGCGGCGCCATCGAGCAGCGGCGTGCCGCCGAAGGTCAGTTTTATCCCGTCGAGGTTGAGAAGGGGCGGGGCCATGTCAGCTTTCAGGTAAGGGATAGGGATGAGCGAGCAGCATCGCGCGGCCATGGCCGAGCGCGATTTCGAGGCGGCCCCCGGTCTTGTCGGACTTGACCTCGTTGGAAATGGTCAGCGACGAACCGAACGCCACCTTGACGTGAGCGAGCGGCCATTTGGCGCCGGTGACGGTCAGGCCGTCGAGCTCGGAAAAGCCGAGCACCGAAAACAGCGTGCCGTCGGCATAGTCGAAGCCGGCCGTTCCGCGCAGCAGGGGGATGCCTTCCTGAGCGCCGCTGGTCAAAAGCACGTCCGTTCCAGCCTCCGCCAGCCGCAGGGCGAGCGACAGATGCAGAAAAGCGTGGTCGGCGCGCTTGCCGCCAAAGGCGCCAGCCAGCACCAGGCGGGTCGCGCCGCGCTCCAGTGCCGCGGCGACGGCAAGTTCGCCATCGGTCTGGTCCTTTTCCGCCGGGAAGGTCCGGCGCGGCACGGAAGCGAGATCGTCCGGCAGGTTGGCCGGCACCGAATCGAAATCACCCACCCACAGCTCCGGCACGAGACCCAGCAACCGCGCATGACCGATGCCGGCGTCGGCGGCGATGACGCGGGAGCCTTTGACCTGACGGTCGAGCCGTGGCGTACGGATGAGATCGCCGCCAAGCAGGATGGTGAATGTGCTCATATCGTGTGGCCCTTACCAGCCCGGCACGGGAAACGGAAGGCGGCAAACTCCCGCTTGCATGGCGGATCGGCCCGGCCTATGTGTCGAAACGCTCTAACGGGGTGCCGGACGCGATCTTCGCGGACCGGCTGAGAGGCAGTCTCGCCAACCCGCTGAACCTGATCCGGTTTGTACCGGCGGAGGGATTAGACGTTTCGGACAGTCCGACGCCTCAATTCCTTTCAATTCAAACGAAGGAGGCGCCGATGCGCACGCTTTTATACGCTCTTGTTTCAGCAACGGTCGTGGCCTTGTCCGGGCCCGCCTTGGCCAAGGACAAGCTCACCGTCTACACCTATGAGAGTTTCACCGCCGACTGGGGTCCGGGTCCCGTGGTGAAGAAGGAGTTCGAGGCCGAATGCGGCTGCGACGTCGACTTCGTCTCGGTCGCCGATGGCGTCGCGCTGCTCAACCGCGTCAGATTGGAAGGCGCATCGACCAAGGCCGATATCGTGCTTGGCCTGGATACCAATCTCACCGCCGATGCCAAGGCGTCAGGCTTGTTCGCGCCGCATGGCGCGGTGACGGATGTCAGTGTGCCGGGCGGCTGGAGCGACGACACTTTTGTCCCCTTCGACTACGGCTATTTCGCTGTCGTCTACGACACGCAGAAGATGAAGACGCCGCCGAAGAGCCTGAAGGAGCTGATCGAAGGCAGTGCCAACGACAAGATCGTCATCCAGGATCCGCGCACCTCGACGCCAGGCCTCGGCCTGCTTCTTTGGGTCAAGTCGGTCTATGGCGACAAGGCACCCGAGGCCTGGGCCAAGCTCAAGGCCAAGGTGCTGACCGTGACGCCGGGCTGGAGCGAGGCCTATGGGCTGTTCACCAAGGGCGAGGCGCCGATGGTGCTGTCCTACACGACGTCGCCAGCCTACCACATGGTCGCCGAGAACACGGAGCGCTACCAGGCGGCCTCCTTCGAGGAGGGCGAGTATCTGCAGATCGAGGTGGCGGGTATCACCACGACAGGAGCCAAGAATCCGCTGGCGGCCAAGTTCATGGCCTTCATGACCGGGCCGAAATTCCAGGATGCCATCCCCGAGACCAACTGGATGTTCCCGGCAGGCAAGACCGACAAGCCGCTCAATTCGGCCTTCGACAAACTGGTCAAGCCAACGAAGACCTTGCTGTTCAGCCCGCAAGAGGTCTCTGCCAACCGCAAGGCCTGGGTCGATGAATGGCTGGCGGCGATGAGCAAGTAGGCAGCGCGATGGCGCCGGCGCATTCCACGGATTCCCGCGTCAGTGCCGGCATTGTAGCGCTCGCTGCAATCGCGCTGCTGATCGGCGGCGCGTTTGCCGGCCTGCTTTTCGAGGGCGCCCATGATTTCTCGGGCGCCTGGGCAGCCTTCGATCCCTATCTGCTTCGCGTCATTCGCTTCACGCTCTGGCAAGCGGTCCTGTCGACGCTGCTTTCGGTCATCCCGGGGCTGTTTGTGGCGCGCGCTCTGTCGCGGCATCCACGTTTCTTCGGCCGCGCCTTCATCCTGCAGATCTTCGCCGTGCCGTTGGCGCTGCCGGCCATCGTTGCAGCGCTCGGCATCCTGGCGCTTTATGGCCGTGCCGGCTATTTCGCCGGCGTGCTTGCCGTTATCGGCGGCGGAAGCTGGCCGGGCATCTATGGCCTGTCCGGCATTCTCGTCGCCCATGTCTTCTTCAACCTGCCGCTGGCGACGCGGCTGTTCCTCGAGGCGCTGCAGACCATACCGGCCGACCAATGGCGGCTGGCGAGCCAACTCGGCATGGCGGCGCGGCCGGCGTTCCGGCTGATCGAATGGCCAACGCTGCGCGCCGCACTGCCCGGCGTCGCCGGGCTTGTGTTCATGCTCTGCATCACATCCTTCACGATCGTGCTGACGCTCGGCGGCGGGCCGGCCGCGACGACGCTTGAGGTCGGCATCTACCAGGCGCTGCGCTTCGATTTCGATCCCGCACGGGCCGTTGCACTGACGCTGCTGCAGATCGCCTTGACCTTTATCGTGGTGCTGGCACTGACGCGGCTAGGCGCCAATGTGGTCGGCGATACCAATTTGCCGGTCGCGCAACGCCGCTATCTCTCGGTCAATCGGAGCGAGACCTGGTTGAACGCGCTACTCATCGTCCTGGCGCTGCTGTTCGTTGTCGGGCCGATGGCGGCAACCGTGATGGCCGGATTGAGTGCCGATCTCGCCCGCTTGGCCGGCGAGGCCACTGTCCGGCAGGCAACGCTGACCAGTGCGGCGCTCGCCTTCCTGTCGGCGCTGCTTTCGGTGATGCTGTCGCTGGCGCTGACCATGGCGCGGCGGGCGCTGGCGCTGACCCGCCGTGCCGGCGCAAAGACACTGCTCGAACACGCGACCGATACAGGCGCCGGTTTTGTCCTGGTCGTGCCGCCGATCGTCGTCGGCGCCGGCTGGTTCCTGTTGTTGCGCCATGTCGGCGATGTCTTCGCCATCGCCCCGGTCATGGTCGTCACCGTCAACGCGGTGATGGCGATGCCGTTTGCGCTCCGCGCCGTGCGTCCCGCCTATGATGCAGCGAGCGAGCGTCACGAACGGCTCTGTGCACAGCTCGGCATTGCGGGCTGGAACCGGCTGATGCTGGTCGACTGGCCGTCGCTGCGGCGACCGCTCACCACGGCCTTCGCTTTCGCCATGGCGCTGTCGCTCGGCGATCTCGGTGTCATTGCCTTGTTCGGCAGTGATTCCGTGCAGACATTGCCCTACCTTCTTCTGGTTCGGATGGGCAGCTACCGCACCGAGGATGCCGCCGGCCTCGCACTGCTGCTCGGCCTCGTCTGTCTCGCGTTGATCGTGGCGGCGCACTGGCTGGGAAGGGAGGAGGTCCGTGATGCGTGAAAAGGCGGCCAACGGGCTCGCGAAGGGCGCGCCGGTGCGGCTGGACAAAGTGTCGTTCAGCTATGGCAGCTATGGCGAGGCGCCGCTTGTTTTCGATGTCGAGTTTGCCGCGGCGACGATCACCGCCATCATGGGGCCGAGCGGTTCGGGCAAGTCGACACTGCTCAATCTGGTCGCCGGCTTCGAGACCCCACGGTCGGGCCGCGTGCTGGTCGGCGGTGTCGATGTCAGCGCCGAGCCGGCCTCGGCGCGGCCGGTGTCGATGGTGTTCCAGGAGAACAATCTCTTCGCGCATCTTTCCGTCGAGCAGAATGTCGGGCTCGGCCGCTCGCCATCCCTGCGGCTGACCGAGGCGGACCGCGCCGCGGTCGCCGAGGCGCTTGCGCGCACCGGTCTTGCGGGCAAGGAGAAACGCCTGCCGCGCGAGCTCTCCGGGGGCGAACGTCAGCGCGTCGCCCTGGCCCGCGTGCTGGTGCGCGACCGACCGGTGTTGCTGCTCGACGAGCCCTTCGCTTCGCTCGGACCGGCTTTGCGCGACGAGATGCTGGACCTGGTTGCCGCCGTTCATGCCGAACGCGCCATGACAGTGCTATTCGTCACCCACCAGCCGGAGGATGCACGCCGCATCGGCGAGCATATGGTGTTTGTCGACAATGGGTTGGTCGCCGCCACCGGCAAGGCTGATGATTTCTTCGCCGGGGCTGGTCCGGAGGCGTTCCGGCGCTATATCGGCGCGGGTGCCGGATATTCCACATCACGCGATGTTGCCCGGAAGCGGACATAATTTACGGTCAAACCGGCTCCAGGCGATGTGGCGTTTGCTTGCCATGACCGGGGGAGTGTGGCTAGGTCCGCCCTACCGGTCCGGCACAGGCCGTGATTTGCCTGCAGTATCCGGCGCCCGCCCCTGGGATGGGCCGCGGATACTGCAGCAGTTTGAGATATGGCACGTGAACATTCTGAAGATCGTCCCCGATTTTCAATGTCATGTGCCGGGACCCGAAAGGAAGCCGTTCTGGCGATCGGCGCTAACACATTGGGAATGAAACCGCTGGCGCGCTTTCTCGCGCTGGCCGGCTTTGCCGTGGCGTTGGCAAGCTGCCAGATGTTCACGCCGCCGGAAGTTCAGGAATCCGGCTTCCAGCCTTCCGACAAGCCGATCACGGTGGACAATGTCGGCGCCAACAACAAGCTCGCCGAATTGGCCAGGGCGCAGCATCCGCGCATCCTGGCGACCTATGGCGGCGAATATTCCGATCCCAAGCTCGAGCGCATGGTCGCCAAGGTGGTCGGTAGTTTGACGGTGGTGTCCGCCAACCCGACACAGACCTATCGCATCACCATTTTGAATTCGCCCAATGTCAATGCCTTCGCGCTGCCGGGCGGCTATCTCTACATCACGCGCGGCCTCCTGGCGCTGGCCAATGATTCGGCCGAGCTTGCCGCTGTCATCGCGCATGAGATGGGCCACGTCACCGCCAATCACGGCTTGCAGCGCCAGCAACTCGAGGCAGAGGAAGGCTTGGCGACCAAGGTGGTTTCCGATGTGCTCGGCGACAGCCCGACCGCCAAGGCGGCGTTGATCCGCGGCAAGCTGAGGCTCGCGCAATTCTCGCGCAACCAGGAACTGGAAGCCGACGCCATCGGCATCAAGTCGATCGGCGAGGCCGGCTACGATCCTTTCGCCGCCGGCCGCTTCCTGCAATCAATGTCGGCCTACACGGATTTCCGCTCGATCAGCGGCGCCACCGACGCCAGCCTCGACTTCCTGGCCACGCACCCCAATACGCCGCAGCGCATCGATCTGGCGCAGCGCCATGCCCGCCAGTTCGGCGCGCCGGGCGTCGGCACGCGCGACCGCGATTCCTTCCTCGCCGGCATAGACGGCCTGCTCTATGGCGACACGCCGGAAGAAGGCTATGTGCGCGGCGAAACCTTCCTGCATCCGGGCCTTGGCGTTTCGTTCACGGTACCGGACGGCTTCATCATCGACAATTCGGCGGCAGCGGTGACGGCCACCGGCCCCGGCGACATAGCGATCCGTTTCGATGGCGTGTCGATCGACAAGAACCGGGCGCTGACGGACTATATCCGCAGCGGCTGGGTGGCTGGTCTCGTCGACAGCAGCGTCAGGCAGGAAACCATCAACGGCAACGAGGCAGCGACCGCGCATGCCGGCGCCGAAGGCTGGCAGTTCGACATTGCGGTGATCCGCGCCGGCGGCCAGGTCTACCGGCTGCTGACCGCGGCCCCTTCGGCCAGCACGTCGCTGGACACAATCGCCCGCTCGGTCAGCGGCTCGTTCCGGATCTTGAGTGCCGCCGAAAAGGCGGCGCTGAAGCCGCTGCGCATCCGCGTCGTCACTGTCCAGCCTGGGCAGACGATGGGTTCGCTTTCGGCGCAGATGGTCGGCGTCGACCGTAAGCTCGACCTGTTCCGCGTCCTCAACGCGCTGTCGCCTGGTGCGGCGGTTTCGGCCGGCGACAAGGTCAAGATCGTCACGGACAAGTAGGCACCTCCGGACGCCTGCCGCCGTTCAGGCGGCAGTCGCCATGAACTCCGGATTCTGCTTCACCAACGCGACCTTCAGCTTTTCCATGGCGCGGGCCTCGATCTGGCGGACGCGTTCCTTGGAGATGCCGAGGGTTTCGCCGAGCGCTTCCAGCGTCGCGCCCTCGTCGTTAAGCCGGCGTTCCTCGATGATCCTCAACTCCCGTGCGTTGAGCGCGCGAAGCGCCTCCCTCAGCCAGAGCGAGCGGCGCGCGACATCGATCTTGTCGCCGACGATCTCGTCGGGCAGCGGATCGTCCGAGACCAGGAAATCCATGCGCTCGGTCGAACCCGCATCGTCGGCAACCGGCATGTTGAGTGAGGAGTCGGGAGCCGACAGCCGCGAATCCATCATCGCCACGTCGGCTTCGGAGACGCCGAGTGCTTCCGATACTTCGCGATAGAGCGTTGCGTTTGACAGTGGCTCGGCGCCATTCGCCAGCCGCGCGCGCAGGCGTCGCAGGTTGAAGAACAGCGCCTTCTGCGCCGAGCTGGTGCCGCCACGCACGATCGACCAGTTGCGCAGGATGTAGTCCTGCATCGAGGCCCGGATCCACCATGTCGCATAGGTCGAGAACCGCACCTCGCGCTCCGGCTCGAAGCGGGCGGCGGCCTCGAGCAGTCCGACATGACCCTCCTGGACCAGGTCGCCGAGCGGCAGGCCGTAATGGCGGAATTTGGAGGCCATGGAAATGACCAGCCGCATATGCGCGACGGTGATGCTGTGCAGCGCGTTCTGGTCGTTGTCCTCTTTCCAGAGCAATGCAAGCCGATGCTCTTCGTCACGTTCGAGGTAGGGAGCCTTCATTGCCGCGCGGACCATGATCCGTCCTGCCGTGTCTTCCATCATGAGGCGCTCCCTGGGTGGTGCGGATGACTTTGCAAACTTGGCTGGCGCCCGGGTTGAAATGGCGGCGCCGTGCCCTAGAACAGCCAGAACTGCCATGCGCGGGAAAGGTTCCGCGACCGTGGCTGCGGGATTGTGTTGCCCGACGGGCTCCGGGGATGATCCGCGACAGTTCTGGTGTCGGCTGGAAAGCGCCAGTTTGAGTATGCGATTTCAGAAACTGGTTGTTTTTGGAATTCTGCTCCTTATTTTTTCGGCTTGCATCTGTCAGTTTCCAGCGCTCACAATATGCCGGTCGGCCGGCCAAGGACGGGATCACAGAAAAATGAAATGGCTCAAGTCGCTCATCATCGCCGGAACGCTGCAGGCCTTGGCTGTCACCGCAGGCCATGCCGGCGCCAATCTCGACCAGATCAAGCAGGCCGGGGTCATCAAGGTCGGCACGGAAGGCACTTATGCGCCATTCACCTATCATGACACTTCGGGCGCACTGGTCGGCTTCGACGTCGAAATCGCCAAGGCGATCGCCGACAAGCTCGGCGTCAAGGTCGAATTCCTCGAAGGCAAGTGGGACGGGCTGATCGCCGGCCTCGACGCCAATCGCTATGACGCCGTCATCAACGAGGTCGGCATCACCGATGCCCGCAAGGCCAAGTACGACTTCTCCGATCCTTACATCGCCTCCAAGGCGGTGCTGATCGTGCGCGGCGACAACACAGACATCAAGACCTTTGCCGATCTCAAGGGCAAGAAGTCGGCGCAGTCGCTGACCTCGAATTTCGGCAAGCTGGCCGAAACGAACGGCGCCGAGCTGGTCGGCACCGATGGCTTCGACCAATCGATCCAGCTGCTTCTGACAGGCCGTGCCGACGCCACGATCAATGACAGCCTGTCGTTCCTCGACTTCAAGAAGCAAAAGCCCGACGCCAATGTGAAGATCGCCGCGCAAGAGGAAAACGCCGACTATTCCGGCGTCATCGTGCGCAAGGGCGATCCGGAGCTGGTCGCGGCGATCAACAAGGCGCTGGCCGACATCAAGGCCGACGGCACCTATAAGAAAATCTCCGACACCTATTTCGGCCAGGACGTTTCGAAGTAATCTATGAGGCGGGCCGCTCCGCGGCCCACAGGACATATCGAGCGGCGAGCCGTCTTTGACGGTCCGCCGCTTTTGTCGTGATATGTCGCGCCTCGACGAAGCCTCGACTTATTTGGAGGATGTTACGTGCCGCACTGGCTGCAACTGATGCTGGAGTCGCTGCCTTCGCTGTTGTGGGCGGCGCTGATCTTCACCGTGCCGCTGACGCTGTTGTCCTTCGTCCTTGGGCTGACCGTTGGGTTGGGTGCGGCGCTTGCCCGGCTGTTTGGTCCGAAACCGCTGGTCGCGCTGGTGCGCTTCTATGTCTGGATCTTCCGCGGCACGCCGCTGCTGGTGCAGCTGTTCCTTATCTTCTACGGCCTGCCGTCGGTCGGTATCCTGCTCGACGCCTTCACGGCGGCGTTGATCGGCTTCACGCTCAACATCGGCGCCTACACGTCGGAAATCATCCGCGCGGCCATAGGCTCGGTGCCGAAGGGCCAATGGGAAGCGGCCTATTCGATCGGCATGACCTGGAGCCAGGCGATGCGGCGCACCATCCTGCCGCAAGCCGGCCGGGTCGCGGTGCCGCCGCTTTCCAACACCTTCATCTCATTGGTCAAGGATACGTCGCTGGCCGCCGCCATCACCGTGCCGGAGATGTTCCAGGCGGCGCAGCGCATCGTCGCCACCACCTATGAGCCGCTGATCCTCTATGTCGAGGCGGCGATCCTCTATCTGGCGCTGAGTTCGGTGCTGTCGGCCTTGCAGACGCGGCTGGAGACCCGGCTCAACCGCTATGGCGGCTTCCTGGAGGCACGCTCATGATCGGCCTCAGCAACATCGAAAAGCGCTTTGGCGACAATCTCGTGTTGAAGGGCGTGACGGTCACCATTGCCGAAGGCAGCGTCACTGCGCTGGTCGGCCCGTCGGGCGGGGGAAAGAGCACCCTGCTGCGCTGCATCAACCTCCTGGAGATCCCGACCTCGGGCACGGTGCGCATCGGCGACGAGACGCTCGAATTCCATCCTGGTGGCAGGGTTCCGGCCAGGGATATCCAGCGCCTGCGGCTGCAGACCGGCATGGTGTTCCAGAACTTCCAGCTGTTTCCGCATCGCACCGCGATCGAGAACGTCATGGAAGGGCTGGTGACGGTGCTGAAATGGGCGCCTGAGAGGGCACGCGAGCGGGCGCTGGCTCTGCTGGAGAAGGTGGGGATGGCGCACAAGGCCGACGCCTGGCCGGCGACGCTGTCGGGCGGCCAGCAGCAGCGCGTGGCGATCGCCCGCGCCTTGGCGCCGTCGCCGAAAGTGCTGCTCTGCGACGAGCCGACCTCGGCACTCGACCCGGAACTGGCGCAAGAGGTGGTCGACGTGCTTGGCAAGCTCGCCAGTGAAGGCACGACCATGGTGATGGCGACGCATGATCTGCGCCTCGCCTCCAAGATCGCCAAGGAAGTGGTGTTCCTCGATGCCGGCGTCGTCGTCGAGAAGGGACCGGCCGCGGTGCTGTTCAACAATCCGGAGCAGCAACGGACGAAGCGGTTCATTGCGACGCTGAAGCAGGAGGCTGAGAAGGAAGGCGGCGGCGGGTAGGCGCGGCCTAGGGTCTGTAGAATTCGGGCGATGGCCCCGAAGGCGCGCCGGTTCCGGTATATCTTGCCGGATGCGCGAGCAGGCCGTCAGCCATCCTTCGGCATATCGGGCCTTGCCGCCAGCAGCCGCTGAAATTTCACCGTCAGATCTCCCCCGAAATCGCGGCTCTTCATTTGCAGGTTCAGATATGATGGCTGACGAGCGCCACGCCAAGTCCGATGAGGATCGAACCGCATGTCTTGGGGATCACCCATCCGGCGCCAGTGAACCGGCCAACGGCGAGCGAGGCGATGCCGACCGCCGCAAGGTCGGCCATCGAGAAGATGAGATTGACGATGATGCCGAGGATGAGGAACTGCAACCCGACGGCCATGCCGGCTGACGGATCCACGAACTGCGGCAGGAAGGTCAGGAAGAACAGTGCCGTCTTGGGATTGAGGATCTCGACGACCATGCTGTCGCGAAATGTATTCGGGGCCGGCCTGGCACCATCCTCACCCATCCGGTTCCAGCCCAGGAACATGGCAAGGCCCAGCGAAATGAGATATGCGGCGCCCGCCCATCGGATCACCAAGAAAGCGACCGGCGCGTGTTCCATCAGTGCGGCGAGCCCGACCGCCGCGGCCAGGATGTGCACGTAACAACCAAGATGGACACCCAGTGCCGCCATCAATCCGGCCTGACGGCCATGGGCCAGCGTCTGCGCTGTCATGTAGAGAATCGCCGGTCCTGGCATGCAGGCGAAGGCGAGCGTTGCGAGGGCGAACGGAATCCAGAGATCCAGCGATGGCATGACAGCTCCTCCCATGATCAAGCCGTGGGAGGAGTAGGCCGGGGGGCAGGCCGAAAACATACGGCGGATGCCGTATTTGGATGATGATCGGGTTTGGCTAATCTGCCGATGGTTAAGGGGACGTTGCCGGGTTGCCCATTGTCGCGGCTGCGATATCAGCCGGTGGGCAATCCCAGACGAACCGCGTAGGCGGTCAGTTCGGCGGTGTTGTGGAGACTGAGCTTGCCCATCAGATTTTCGCGATGTTTGCGAGCGGTCGGCAGGCTGATGCCCAGTCGTTCGGCGATGTCGCGCGTGATCATGCCTTGCGCCACCAGTTGAAGGATCTGCCGTTCGCGCCGCGTCAGCGGTACCGGGGACAGGATTTCCTGCGCGGCTATCGGCTCGCTTTCCCTGCCTATATCGCTGACCGCGAAGCGAACGGTTTTCGCCAGATAGGTGCCTCCGTTCTTGACCGCTTCGATGGCAGCGCCGAGTTCCTCTGGATCGCCATCCTTGGTCAGGTAGGCGTTGGCGCCGGCGCTGAGCGCGGCGCGTACTGTCCTCGGCTCGACATTGGCCGTCAGCACCACGATCCGCAGGCGTGGCGCCAAGGTCCTGATGGTGGCGATAAACTGCATCCCGGTCACACCTGGCATGCCGAGGTCGAGGATCAAAAGGTCGGCGCGCGTGCTTCGCAGCTGGCCAAGCAGCGCCTCGGCATCCGCAGCCTCGGCGACGACCGAGATATTGTCCATAGCCGAGATAAGCAGCTTCAGCCCCTCGCGCACGATGGCATGGTCGTCGGCGAGTATGGCGGTGAGCGAGCGGTTCATCGGGGCACCATCCAGGGCTGCAGCGGCGTATATGGATCGATCGCCAACTTATGCGAAACAGGTTGCCGGTAGATCAACGGTACCGGGGAAGACCGGCCGGAGAATTACTTGGGACAATTGGAGGGATTCGATGCAGGAAGACAAGATACGCCAGGCCCTGGTCGAACTCCTGTATCGCAATTCCTACGGCGTGGTCATCTCCAACATCGTGATCTCGATGGCGGCGGTCTATGTTCTGAGAACGGCCGTTTCCGCCAATTGGCTGACCGGCTGGCTGGCGGCGCTGTATCTGCTGACGGCTATCCGGGTGCTGGCGTCGCGCCGTTTTTTCAGCCGCTCAAGGGATCGCGGCTCGATCTTGCACTGGGCATGGCTGGCCACGGCGTTTTCCTGTATGTCGGGCCTTCTGTGGGGGGTGCTTGGCTGGGTCGGCTTTATGCCCGAGGCGCCGATCGTGCTGTCCTTCACGGTCATCGTCCTGACTGGTCTCGTCTGCGGTACGGTGCCGTCGCTGTCGGCCTTTCCGCCGGCGCTGGTCGGTTCCATCCTGGCCACGGTGGTGCCGGTCGCCTTGCGCTGCTTGACCACCCAAAGCGATATTTCCGGCGCCTTCCTGTTCCTGCTCGCATCGCTGGTGGCGATCAATTTCTACTACTGCCGTATCACCTACCGCATGCTGCGCGAAACCGTCAGCCTGCGACTGGAGAACGAAACGCTGGTCGAGCACCTGCAAGAGGAACGCGACAGGGCGCAGACCGCCGACCGTGCCAAGACGCGTTTTCTGGCGGCGGCGAGTCACGATCTGCGCCAACCGATCCATGCCCTGAGCCTGCTGGTCTCGACGCTTGCCATATTGGGGCAGCGCGGCGACGTACCCTCCGGCGAGGCGCGCGATCTGGCCAGCCGGGCGAAATCGGTTGTCAGCAACTTCAGTGGGCTGCTCAACGCTTTGCTCGATATCTCGCGGCTCGATGCGGGCATCGTCACGGTCGCGAGCGAGGCGGTGCCGCTGCGCGACCTCTTTGGTGATCTTCGCAATGAATTCGCCGCCGAGGCAAAACAACGCGGACTTACGTGGCGGGTGGTAGACAGCAGTCTCTACGTCGACAGCGACCCGATGATGTTGAAGCGCATCCTCAACAACCTGGTCTCGAATGCCCTTCGCTACACCAAGCAAGGTGGTGTCCTGCTGGGCTGTCGCCGGCGCGGCGCATGTGTGGAGATACAGGTCCTCGACAGCGGCCCCGGCATCCCCGCCGATCAGCAGGGGATGGTCTTCGAGGAGTTCGTGCAGTTGCAGAACCCGGCGCGGGACCGCACGCAAGGCTTGGGACTCGGGCTCGCCATCGTTCGCCGCACCGCCGAGCTGTTGGGGCACCCCCTGAAATTGGCTTCGACGTCCGGGCGCGGTTCCCTGTTTTCCATCACCGTCGCGAAGGCCGGCGCGGTGCAAGCTCGCTTGGAGGTCGACACGACATCGCCGGCCAGCAGTGCCGCCGGCATCATGGTGGTCGAGGACGAGGGCGACGTTCTCGATGCCATGGTGCGCTTGCTCAGCCTGGAGGGACATCGTGTCTATCCCGGCCGCTCCGCCGCAGAGGCGCAGGAGGCCCATACGGCGGCGCTGGCTGCCGGCGATGCGCCGGTCGACCTGATCATCGCAGACTACCGTCTCGAGAATGACACCACCGGCACCGACGCGATCCGTGCGCTTCACGCCCATATCGGCTGGCTTGTCCCGACCATCATCATTACTGGCGATACGTCGCCGGCGCGCCTCAAGGAGATCAGCGCCAGCGGCAGCCGCATCCTGCACAAGCCGATCGCCGACGAGGAATTGCGCGAGACCATTGCCGCGGTCTGCTTTGGCGGCAAGGCGATAAGTGGCGACACACGTTAAAACGAAAACGCGCGCTCGACGGCTCGGTGTGCCGGCAAGCCGCGATGCAGCATGCTGATGCGCAGGGCCTACCAACCTCGAAGCTGCCGCCCGAAAGCAAAAGAGGCCCCGGTCAAACCGGAGCCTCCAATCGTTTCTGGCAGGATTTCTCGAAAGGTGAGAAAGATCAGGCAGCTTCTTCCTGCTCGGCCTCTTCATTGTCGGCCTTGGCGCCACGCTTAGGGCCCTTGTTGAGGTTGACCTCGATCAGGCGCACGGCTTCGGTTTCCGACATGCGGTTGACGGCCGCGATCTCGCGGGCCATGCGGTCGAGCGCCGCCTCGTAGAGCTGACGCTCGGAATAGGACTGCTCCGGCTGGTTGTCGGCGCGGTAGAGGTCACGCACGACTTCCGAGATCGAGATCAGGTCGCCCGAATTGATCTTCGCATCATATTCCTGGGCGCGGCGCGACCACATGGTGCGCTTGACGCGGGCGCGGCCCTGCACGACCTTCAGCGCGCGCTCGACATAATCCTCTTCCGACAGCTTGCGCATGCCGATGGAGGTCGCCTTGGCGACCGGCACCTTCAGGCGCATCTTGTCCTTCGAGAAGTCGATGACGAACAGTTCCAGCTTGTGTCCAGCAACTTCCTGCTCGTCGATCGAGACGATCTGGCCGACGCCATGCGCCGGGTAGACGATGTACTCGCCGGTCTTGAAACCGTGACGCGCAGCGGTGGACTTCTTCTGCGGGGTGATCGTTGCCATTGCGCACTGAACTCCTTGTTGTGGTACCGGCGTCCTGCCGGCCCGAACTCGCGCGATCGGAGAAACCGACCGTTAGCCGCACAACAGATGAACCCATCGGAAAAGCCGGACCGGCAAACCGCAACATCGCGACCGCCTGGCCCAGATCGCTCTGGTCCGAATGGGATTTTCACCTTTCAGTGATTTGGGGCGTCTGCGCCATAAATCGACGTTGTGTCACCGGCATGTTTCGCTGATGTAACACAAAAAGTCGGAAGAATCAAGGTTTTGCTGCATACGCGAAGGCCACAACCCGGCGCCGGCTGTCAAGCCGGTTAATGTGACGTGCCTCTTACCCTGCGTAATACCGGCCTCTGCGGCCGTATTGTCAATCGCCTTCGCCGGGCTCGGCGGAGAAGTATTTCTCGAACTTGCCGGCCTCGCCGTCGAAGGATTTCGCGTCTGCCGGCGGTTCCTTCTTGGCGGTGATGTTAGGCCATTTCTCGGCGTATTCAGTGTTGACCTGCAGCCATTTGTCGAGGCCGGGCTCGGTGTCGGGCTTGATCGCGTCGGCCGGGCATTCCGGCTCGCAAACACCGCAGTCGATGCACTCGTCGGGATGGATGACGAGCATGTTCTCGCCTTCGTAGAAACAATCGACCGGACAGACCTCGATGCAGTCCATGTATTTGCATTTGATGCAATTGTCGGTCACGACATAGGTCATCGGTCGGCTCCGGGACGTCCCATTTTGTTGGGCTTTTTCCGTCAGGTAACGCCTTTGGCCGCTGCTTGCAAGGGCAGCCATTCCTGTCGGCATCAGCGTTTCGAAATGGAATTCCAGGCAGCCGGCGCCCCAGAGGCCGGCGACCTCATGCAGGGCTTCCTGTTTGCCGGGTTCAGTTTTGCTTCAAACACGTCGTTATCCTGGCAAGCGCCGCCTGTTTTTGGACGCCAGGCATCAATCTTCGCCGAGCAATCGGTCGGTCTGGCGACGTTCCTTCTTGGTCGGGCGGCCGCTGCCGGCCTCGCGCAGCCCCGGAATTGCATCGGGAGGGGCTTCGCCCTTCGGTGCGGGCGGTGGCGACATATCCTCGTAGAGCGTACGGGCTTCCTCGGCCGGGCCGCGTCGCGCACCCGCGCCGAGGACCTTCCAGATGAAGATGCGCCGCTCGAGCGTGATGGTCAGGACGTCGCCTGGCTTGACCTGATCGGAAGCCTGCGCTGCTTTGTCGCGATTGATGCGGACCCGGCCGGCGACGACCAACTTCGCCGCCAGCGAGCGCGATTTCACGACGCGGGAGAAGAACAGCCATTTGTCGATGCGCTGGCGGCCTTCGGCAACCATCGAAGCGAGCCGGGTTCTACTTCTTCAATTGGTCGCGCAGAGCGGCGAGCTTGGCGAAGGGCGAATCCGGATCGAAACGCACCGGGCGCTCCTCGCGCGGCTTTGGCTGGAAGGCGGGCTTGCCGCCTTGCGGACCACCCTTGCCATCCGGCCTGCCACCCTTCCAGTCGGGACGGCCTTCGCGGCGGTCGGGACGCTCGCCCTGCGGCCTGTCACGTCGCTGTTCGCCTTCGGCCTGCGGCTTGGGTTTGAACTTCGAGCGGTCGAAGCGCGGCTTGCCGGCTCCATCGCGCCGTCCTTCATGGGCCGGACGCTCTCCGGGTGCAGCGGCGTTCGGTGCGCCGGCGTCCGCAGGCGCATCGCTTCGGCCGCGCGCTTGTCCGTTGCGTGGGCGATTGTTCCTGCGGTTGTCGTCGCGGTTGCGCGGGCGCTGTTCGAAACGACCCTGACGCCACAACAGGATGGGTTTTGGCGCTTCGGCTTCCGGGGCGGGTTCCCCGGTGGCTGCTTCAGTCACCGTCACGGGTTCGTCCGGCGCGGCGTCCGTTGCCGGCGCGGCATTTGACACCAGCTCGGCCGGTGCAACTTCTTCTGCCGCTGCGGCTTCAGTCTCGGCAGCTTCAGCCTCTGCCTGCGGTTCAACCGGTGCCGGTTCAGCAGCAGCCTCGGCAACAGGCGCTTCGTCTTGCACGGTTTCGACCGGAGCGTCCGCCTGTTCTCCCACGGCAGGCGCAGCAGGTTCCGCCGCGGCGTCGGAGGTCATTTCGGCCGCCGTTTCCGAAACGGCCACTGCGTCCGATGCCGGCTCCGACCCTTCGACTGCTGCCTCTGCTGCGGCGTCCGCCGCCTTGGTCTGCTCGGCTCGTGCAGCCTCTTCCGCCGCAAGCTTCGCCATCGCTGCTTCGCGCGCGGCATTGTCCTGTGCTTCGAGCCGCGCCTTGACCTCGACGGCCGGCTTCGGCTCGGCACGGTAGCCGAGACCTTTGAGGATCTCTTCCATGTCGTCCGCGGTGGCGCCGAGGATCGACATCATCGGCGGCGTCACCATGAAGGACTGGCCGTCATAGGCGCCGTCCGGGCGCTGGCCGAGGCCGGGCTTCCAGTTGGTCGCCGGACGGATCAGATCCGCCAGCCGTTCCAGGATGTCGATGCGCACGGCGCGACGGCCGAGATTGCGGTAGCCGGCAAGCTTGTAGAAGGTCTTGTCGAAGGCGGGGTCGATGACCACCGAGGTGCGACCCGAGGCGAGCGCATGGACCACGTCGCCAAAACCTGGCTTGTCCTTGCCGTCGTTCTTCAGCGCCCACAGCAGCGTCACCAGCCCGGCAGGCGCCGGCTTGATCAGCGCCGGCACGAAGACATGGTAGGCGCCGAAGCGCACGCCAAGCCGGCGAAGGGCTGCGCGGCCTTCCTGGTCGAGCGACTTCATCTCCTCGGCGATGTCGCGGCGGTTGATGAGGCCGAAATTCTCGACCAGCTGGAAGGCGATGCCACGGCCGATGCCGGAAATCTGGTCGGCATTTTTCAAGTCGACCAGCGGCTTCAGCAGCGACTCGATCTGGAAATTGACGAAACGCTCGGCACGCGCGGCGACCTTGTCGCGCGCCGGGCCGGTCAGCTGTTCGTCGGCCAGCAGCACCAGCCGCGGCTTCAGCGCGTCTTCGCCTGATACAAGCGTGCCGATCGGCGCACCGATCCAGCGCAGCGTGCCATCCGACCCGAGCGCGATATCGCCATTGGCCGAGGCGCCGAAGCGTTCGGCGCGCGCCTCGAACTCGGCGGCCAGCGCCTTCTGGGCAGCGGTGCGCACCGCCTTGGCGTCTTCGCCGCCGGCGGTCTGGTCGGCGGTGAAGCGGAACCCTTGCAGCTCGCCGACATGGTGGCCTTCGACAAGGACGGTTCCGGTAGAACTAATTTCGGCTTCAGGCATGGTATTTTCTCTAAGGCGCCGCATGAGGACGGAAGTCCTGCGGTCTACGAAGCGTTTCGTCAACCGCTCATGCAGCGCATCCGACAATCTGTCTTCGATTTCGCGCGTCTTTTCCTGCCAGTGTGCCTGATCGGCCAGCCAGCCGGGCCGGTTCGACACGAATGTCCAGGTGCGGATCTGGGCAATGCGATGCGAGAGCGTATCAATGTCGCCCTCTGTTGTGTCGGCGCGGCGCACCTGCTCGGCCATGTAATTCTCGTCGACATGACCGTGGCGTGCGAGGTCCGTGTAGATCGAGGCAATGAGGTCGGCATGTTGGGCCGGCGCGATCCTGCGGTAGTCGGGCAGCGCGCAGGCTTCCCACAGCAGCGCCACGCGCTTGGCATTGGTGGTGAGTGCGCGGATGTCCTCGTCGCGCGACAGATGCTCGAGCGCCTGTGCATCGACGGCAGGCAATGCCCGTGTCAGTCCCTCGACCGGGGCGTTGGTTTCGATCGAGCGCTTCAGCGCGTTGAGGCTGGCAAAGTCGAAATGTGCGGTGCGCCATTGCAGCACCTTCACCGGGTCGAAGTCGTGGCCTTCGATCTTCTTGATCAGATCCTCGTCCAGCGGGTCGACCTGGCCGGTGACACCGAACGTGCCGTCGCGCAGATGCCGGCCGGCGCGGCCGGCGATCTGGCCAAGCTCGGCCGCCGTCAGATTGCGGTACTGGAAGCCGTCGAACTTGCGATTCTGGGCGAAGGCGACGTGGTCGAGATCGAGGTTGAGACCCATGCCGATGGCATCGGTGGCGATGAGGTAGTCGACATCGCCGGACTGGAACAGCGCCACCTGGGCGTTGCGGGTGCGCGGCGAGAGCGCGCCGAGCACGACGGCGGCACCGCCCTGCTGGCGGCGGATCAACTCGGCGATGGCGTAGACCTCGTCGGCGGAAAAGGCGACGATCGCCGTGCGCCGCGGCAGGCGGGTCAGCTTCTTGGAGCCGGCATAGGCAAGATGCGACAGCCTCGGCCGCGTCACCACCGAGACACCCCTCAGCAGGCGCTGCAGGATACTTTGCATGGTGGCGGCGCCCAGCAGCAGCGTTTCCTGGCGGCCGCGCAGGTGCAGGATGCGATCGGTGAAGATGTGGCCGCGCTCGAGGTCGCCGGCGAGCTGCACCTCGTCGATGGCGACGAAGGCGGCGTCGGTCTCGCGCGGCATGGCCTCGACGGTGCAGACCGAATATTTGGCGCCCGGTGGCTGGATCTTTTCCTCGCCGGTAATCAGCGCAACCTTGTGGGCGCCGACCTTTTCGCAGACGCGGGCGTAGACCTCGCGCGCCAGAAGCCTGAGCGGCAGGCCGATGATTCCACTCTCATGCGCCACCATGCGCTCGATGGCGAGATGGGTCTTGCCGGTGTTGGTCGGCCCGAGCACGGCGGTCACGTCGCGGCCCGACAGGATCAGCGGCTCAGTGTGTTTGGGCTGGATGTTCATCAACCTAGAATAAGGCTTCCGGGACCTGGAGATAAGGCTTCTGGCCTCTGGTTGTCGGGAGCGTGCCTCAAATGGGCGCGTATGACAGGCGACACATAGGGATTTCGGGCGCGAAGCGAAAGCGGAATGTTCCGTCGGCGGCCAGAAGGTGGTTCTGTCAAGCTCTCAATCAGATGCGGATTAACGGATAGAACGAGTCTGGAACGAATCGGCGACGAATCAGTGACTCCTGCAGATTCAGCTTTTGTTCACGGCTATATGTGGATTTCGCGACCACGACACGCACCACATGCTGAATCGCTGAACTGGCCCGTTTCGTGCTAAGAGGGCATTGCCATTAACCTTTGTCGATAAACGATCACAGTGGCTTGGCATGCCTCGACCAAGGTTATGAAATTGTTGATCTTTCTTAATCCGCGTTAAGCAACTAGCAGGCGATTCCGGCTGTCGTCGTTAACGTTCAGCTCAAAGCCGGAACGAATCGGCGACGAATCAGCGATAGCGGAATTTTCCCGTTTTGTTCACCCCAATATCTTGTGTTGTGAACAGCTTATCCACCGAGAATCCACAGGCTTGGAAGCAGGTTTCGCACAGGCCGGCCGGGCCGCTGTTAGCCTCTGCGTGCCGGATTGGGTCAGCAGCCGTGCTGTCACTTCGAAGGACCATGGCGCCAACGAAAACGGGCCGGCGCGCCGGCCCGTCGATCTCTGCGCCTACATCGCCGTCGTCAGGCGAAATACTGGCCGCCATTGGCCGTAATGGTCGAGCCGGTGATGAAGCCGGCATCTTCGGATGCGAGGAAGACGACGCAGCGCGCGATTTCCTCGGGCTCACCGAGGCGGCCGACAGGAATCTGGGGAATGATGCGCTCGTTGAGCACCTTCTCGTCGATCGCCTTGACCATCTCGGTGGCGATATAGCCGGGACAGATGACGTTGACCGTGATGCCGGCGCGCGCCCCCTCTTGGGCGAGAGCCTTGCTGAAACCGATATCGCCGGCCTTGGCGGCGGAATAGTTAACCTGGCCGGCCTGGCCCTTCTGGCCGTTGATCGAGGAGATGGTGATGATGCGGCCGAACTTGCGGTCGCGCATCCCGCTCCACAGCGGATGCGTCATGTTGAAGACGCCGGACAGGTTGGTGTCGATGACCTCTTTCCACTGCTCGCGCGTGATCTTGTGGAACATGGCGTCGCGGGTGATGCCGGCATTGTTGACCAGCACCGAGACCGGGCCGAGATCGGCCTCGACCTGCTTGATGCCGGCGGCGCAGGCATCATAGTCGGCGACCGACCATTTGTAGACCGGAATGCCGGTCTCAGCCTTGAATTTCGCCGCTGCGGCATCATTGCCGGCATAGTTCGCCGCAACCGAATAGCCGACGGTCTTCAATGCGATCGAGATCGCCGCGCCGATGCCGCGCGATCCGCCTGTGACGATTGCTACCTTGGTCATGCATTTCCCCTTTTTTGATATCGCCCTGTTGTCGGGCTTGGCAGGCACTGGATACAGAACGGGCGGCTAAAGCGCGTCGCGCTGAAGTAGGTTCAGGCGATGCGCTTCAGCTGTTTGGTTTTATGCATGTCGGTGTTCCCAAAACCGCTGCGCACTTTTGGGCGACATGCATGCACGCCGCCCGTTTAGTGACTTTCTTCAGAGTGCTTCGACACACATGGCGACGCCCATGCCGCCGCCGATGCACAGGGTAGCCAGACCCTTCTTGGCGCCGCGCCGGCGCATTTCGAAGACCAGCGTGTTGAAGACGCGAGCGCCGGACGCACCGATCGGATGGCCGATGGCGATGGCGCCGCCATTGACGTTGACGATCGAGGGATCCCAGCCCATGTCCTTGTTGACGGCGCAGGCCTGCGCCGCAAAGGCTTCGTTGGCCTCGACCAGGTCGAGATCGCCGACCGACCAGCCGGCCTTTTCCAAGGCCTTGCGCGAGGCGGGAATGGGTCCGGTGCCCATGATCTGCGGATCGACGCCGGCGGTTGCCCAGGACACGATGCGCGCCAGCGGGGTGATGCCGCGCCTCACCGCTTCCGCTTCGCTCATCAGCAGCGCGCCGGCGGCGCCGTCATTGATGCCGGAGGCGTTGGCGGCGGTTACCGTGCCGTCCTTGTCGAAAGCCGGTTTCAGCTTGGTCATGGCGTCGATCGTGGCGCCGTGGCGGATGTATTCGTCCTGGTCGACGATGGTGTCGCCCTTCTTGCCATTGATGGTGACGGCGACGATCTCGTCCTTGAACTTGCCGGCCTTCTGCGCGGCCTCGGCCTTGTTTTGCGAGGCGAGCGCGAACTGGTCCTGGTCTTCGCGGGTGATCTGGAACTGACGCGCGACGTTTTCGGCTGTGTTGCCCATGTGGTAACCGTTGAAGGCGTCCCACAGCCCGTCCTTGATCATGGTGTCGATCAGCTTGAAGTCGCCCATCTTGACGCCGGCGCGCAGGTGCTGGGCATGCGTCGAAAGCGACATCGATTCCTGGCCTCCGGCGATGATCACCTTGGCATCGCCGATGGCGATCTGCTGCATGCCGAGCGCGATGGCGCGCAGGCCCGAGCCGCAAACCTGATTGAGGCCCCAGGCGGTGGTTTCCTTGGGCAGGCCGGCATTGATCGATGCCTGGCGGGCCGGGTTCTGGCCTTGCGCGGCGGTCAGCACCTGGCCGAGGATGACCTCGTCGACCTCGCCTGGTTCGACGCCGGCGCGTGACAGCAATTCCGTGATGACGACGGCGCCGAGCTCATGCGCCGGGGTGGCGGCGAAAGCGCCGTTGAAGGAGCCGACCGGCGTGCGCGCCGCACTGGCAATGACGATGGAAGCGGACATTTTCTTCTCCAGACTTCAAGGGTGTTGCTCTGTCGTTGGGGACTTTTCTTGCCCTTTCCCAACCCCAAGTCAAACCGGAAATGGGCATGGCGCCCATGCGCCGCAAGCAGGCCATGCCTTGCCATGGCGGCCATTCGTCCATTGCTGCGCAGCATATTTTGCCTGCCATGCAGCATTTAGTGATCCCGCACTGCACAAACTGCTTGGAATTGTGAGGCTTTTGCGCATATCCTCAAAAAAGGCACAATCGTTATCGGCGGCTTACTCAGAGGCGCGCCGGTGTCCCCGGGAGGATGTAGATGGCCGCTAAAGACGATCCGATCATCATCAAGAAATACGCCAATCGCCGCCTCTACAACACCGGCACCAGCACCTATGTGACGCTCGAGGACCTCGCCGAGATGGTCAAGAAGGGCGAGGAGTTCACCGTCCAGGACGCCAAGACCGGCGACGACATCACGCATCCGGTGCTGACCCAGATCATCTTCGAACTGGAGAACAAGGACGGGCAGAACATGCTGCCGATCCCGTTCCTGCGCCAGCTCATCGCTTATTACGGTGACCAGATGCAGATGATCGTCCCGAGCTTCCTCGAACAGTCGATGCTTGCCTTTTCCAAGGAGCAGGAGCGCTTTCGCGAGCAGATGAAGGGGGCGCTCGGCAAGTCGCCGCTCGACATGATGAAGATCACCACGCCGATCAAGGCGCTGGAGGAACAGACGCGCCGCAACATGGAAATGTTCCAGAATGCGATGCGGCTGTTCACGCCGTTCCCGCCCGCTGGCTCCGCGCCAGCCGCTGCGACGTCGCCCGAGCCGGCCAGGAAGGAAACGCCTGACAAGCCCGACGATCTTCAGGAACTGAAGGACCAGATCGCGGCCATGCAGCGCAAGCTCGACACGATGTCCTGAGCGCCTGGCGTTCTTGCGGCCTTACACCAGCACGCCCTCATAGCGGCCGCGCGGCCGGATGACACTTCCGCTTGTTATCTGTTCGACCGTGTGCGCGGCCCAGCCGACGCTGCGTGCGAGCGCGAACAGGCGGAACGGTGCATCGCGCGGCAAGCCTAGGCTGCGCGTCAGCGCGGCCAGCCCAAAGTCGATGTTGGGAAGCGCGCCGGTCGCCGCAAAGGCAGCGTCGCGCAGCGACGATAGTGTGCCGTCAACCTCGATCACCGACAGCAGCGCCGCCCCGCGGGGGTCGCCGTCAGGATAGAGCTGATGACCGAACCCCGGCAGCGGCCGGTCATGGCTGAGCCAGCGCCGGATCGTCGCATCGGCGCCATGCCGCGCCGCATCCTCCGCCAGTTGCATCACCGCCTCGCCGGCGCCGCCATGGCGCGGGCCTGACAGCGTCGCGAGCCCTGCCAGCAGGCAAGCGGCCAGCGGCGCGCCGGTCGAGGCTGCGACGCGCGCGGCGAAGGTCGACGCATTCAGTTCATGATCGGCAAGCAGGACAAGCGCACGGCGGATCGCATCGGCGCGGCCGGCATCCACCGACCAGTCCTGCGCAAGCCGCCGATGGACGGGATTTGATCCCGCCGGTGCGCCCAGCGCGGCGGCCAGCACGCCGACCGCGTGCGCGGCATCGGCATGCAGCGAGGCGGCGCTGCGCCCGAGCGACGGGCGCCCCTGGCCGGCAAGCACGGCAAGTTGCGCAAAGGCCGAGGCTCGGCCAGCTTGATGGGGTGCGTCCGGCGACGCTGCTTCGAAAGCCACCGGTTTCGGCAGAGCCCAGAGAACGGCGGCGGCTTCTTCCAGTGTGGCGTGCCCGGAGAGCACTGCGGCGTCCTGCCCGCGATAGATGAGCCGACCGTGCGAGACGGTCGAAATCGCCGTTACGATCGAGGGCTCGCCCCAGGCGATGGCGCTTTCGGCGATGACTGACGGGCTGCGGCCGCGCGCCCGGCGGGTCGCCAGTGCGGCGATATCGTCGGCGCGGTACTGGCTGCGGCGCGGATCGGCGCGGTCGGGCCGCATGCCGATGCGCCCACGGCTGACATAGGCGTACAGCGTCTGCGCCCGCACCTTGAGCCTCTCCAGCGCCTCTTCCCGGGACAACCACTCGGACATATCGAGCCCTGATATTGATTCTATTGATCAAGATTGATGGAAACGTTGCCCATCTCTATCTCCGATCCGGAAATGCTTCAAGGAGACAGGCTATGGCGAATGGGCTCGATGATGTGGTGGCGGCGGAAACCGTGCTTTCCGATGTGGATGGTCTTGGCGGCCGTCTGACGATCCGAGGTCATTCGCTGCCGGAACTGGCCGGCCGTTGGAACTATGCCCAGGTGGTTAGGCTGCTGCTGGATGGCTTTTTCAACGACCTTCCCGATGATGCGCAACTGACGCGGGCGCTGGGACAGGCGCGTGCGGACGTGTTCGAACGGCTCTTGCCCTCGCTGCCTTTGCTGGCGCCCCTCGATGTCTACAGCGCCATGCGCGCCGGCATCGCGCAGCTGCCGGATGGCGAGACCTTGACCGACGCCTTGCTGCTGATCGCGGCGCCCGCCGTGCTGACGCCGACGCTGCTGCGCCTGCGGCGCGGCGAGCAGCCGATCGCGCCGGACAGCCGCACCGATCATGCCGCCGACATGCTGAGGATGCTGAGTGGTCGCGTCGCCTCGCCGGCGCTCACAAAAGCGCTCGACACCTATCTGGTGACCGTCTGCGACCATGGCCTCAACGCATCGACCTTTGCGACGCGCGTGGTCGCCTCCACGCAGGCCGGCCAGACATCCTCTGTGCTGGCCGGGCTTGGCGCGCTCAAAGGGCCGCTGCATGGTGGCGCGCCTGGCCCCGTCATCGAGATGCTGGATGCGATCCAGGCGCATGGCGATGCCGCCGGCTGGCTGCGCAACGAGATCGCGCGCGGCAGGCGCATCATGGGGTTCGGCCATCGCATCTACCGTGTGCGCGATCCGCGCGCCGATGTGCTGAAGGCCGTGGTGCGGCAACTCGGCGGCGAGGGCGAAACCGGTCGCCGGCTGGCCTTTGCGGAGACCGTCGAGCAAACGGCGCTCGAGGTGCTTAGGATCGCAAAGCCGCAGCGTTCGCTGCAGACCAATGTCGAGTTCTACACCGCGCTGGTGCTGCAAGCGGCGGGCTTTCCGCCGCAAGCTTTCAGCAATGTCTTTGCCGCCGGGCGCGTGGCCGGCTGGATCGCGCATGCGCGTGAACAGCAGACGACTGGACGGCTGATCCGACCGCAGTCGCGCTATGTCGGGCCGGTGCCGGACCTGGTCGCCTGAGGTTCTTTCGGCGCCTGGCGAGCGACACCGATCCGATCAGGATCCTCCTGGTGAGCGGCCGTGTGGCCGCCCATGACGAAAATTTCATCTCGTCGAAAAATTCTGGCCGCTGTTATTGCGTCGCATTGAGCATATATGCTGCACTGCAACATAAGATCGCTCTTGCCGCAACCAGAGGATTTCGACCTTGGCCGCCAGAAAAACCGCAGTCATCACCGGCTCCACATCGGGCATTGGCCTGGCCATCGCCCAGGCGTTGGCGGCCGAAGGCCATAATGTCGTCGTCAACTCCTTCTCCGACACGGCTGCCGACCACGCCATCGCTGACGCGATCGCCAGACGGCACAAGGTGAAGACGGCCTATATCAAGGCCGACATGTCGAAGCCGGCCGAATGCCGGGCGCTGATCGCCAAGGCGGCCGAGACATTCGGTTCGGTCGATATTCTCGTCAACAATGCAGGCATCCAGCATGTCGCGCCGGTGGAAGAGTTTCCGATCGAGAAATGGGACGCCATCATTGCCATCAACCTGTCGTCGGCGTTCCACACCATCGCGGCCGCCATCCCGCAGATGAAAAAGGCCGGCGGCGGCCGGATCGTCAACATCGCCTCGGCGCATGGCCTGGTCGCGTCGCCGTTCAAATCGGCCTATGTCTCGGCCAAGCACGGCATCATGGGATTGACCAAAACCGTTGCGCTCGAACTGGCGCGCGAAAAAATCACCTGCAACGCCATCTGCCCCGGCTATGTGCTGACGCCGCTGGTCGAGGCGCAGATCCCCGACCAGATGAAAGCCCATCAGATGGACCGCGAGACCGTCATCCGTGAGGTCATGCTGGACAAGCAGCCGACCAAGGAATTCGTCACGGTGGAGCAGATCGCGGCAGCGGCGGTGTTCCTGTGCTCGGACGCGGCGGCGCAGGTCAACGGCACGCATCTCTCGGTCGATGGCGGCTGGACCGCCGCGTGAGGCGCAAAACTCTCTCATCCACCCAAAGGGACAGATCAAGGACGACGCCATGACCAAGAACGGCAAGGCGGAGGAGACGAAGAAGATCAACGTAGCGCTTCAGGGCGGCGGCTCGCACGGGGCCTTTTCCTGGGGTGTGCTCGACCGGCTGCTGGAGGACGGACGGCTGGAGATATCAGCAGTGTCCGGCACCAGCGCCGGCGCCATGAACGCGGTGGCGCTGGCCGACGGATATGTGCGCGGCGGTGTCGAAGGCGCGCGGCAAAAACTTGACGATTTCTGGCGCGCGGTGGCGGCCAAGGGGCGGTTCAGCCCGGTGCAGCGCATGCCGTGGGACGTCGCCTGGGGCAACTGGTCGATCGAGAACACGCCCGGCTATCTCTTCTTCGACACCATGTCGCGGGTGTTCTCGCCCTATGTCGCCAACCCACTCGGCCTCAATCCGCTGCGCGACGTGGTGCAGCAGGAGATCGATTTCGAGAACGTCCGCGCCTGCAAGTCGATGGAACTGTTCATCTCGGCGACCAATGTCGAGACCGGACAGTTGCGCGTCTTTTCCGACGGGGAGATCGACCTCGATACGGTGATGGCCTCGGCCTGCCTGCCGCAATTGTTCCGCGCCGTCGAGATCAAGGGCGTGCCCTATTGGGATGGCGGCTATGGCGGCAATCCGGCGCTTTATCCGTTCTTCAAGACGGCTGCGACCGAGGACGTGCTTCTGGTGCAGATCAATCCGGTGGTGCGCGAGGGAACACCAAGAAGCGCCAACGAGATCCAGAACCGCATCGACGAGATCACCTTCAACGCCGGGCTGCTGCGCGAATTCCGCTCGATTGCCTTCGTCAAGGAGCTGATCGCCGCCGGCCGTCTGCCACATGGCGAGTACCGCGACATCCGCATGCACCGCATCGATGCCGACGAGGCGTTCAAGGACCTGTCGGCGTCCTCGAAGGTCAACGCCGAATGGGCGTTTCTGACCTACCTCAGAGATCTCGGCCGCACCGCCGCCAGCGACTGGCTGGAAGAGAATTACGACGCCGTCGGCAAGCGACCGACGCTCGATCTCTCCGGCGAACTGGATGACGGCTACAAGCCGGTGCGCGGTCCGGCACCCGGCCGGCGGGTCAAGGAATTTCTTGCGGCCCGCAAGAACCCGGAGGCAGAGCGCCGGCGCGCCTGAGCGACCAATCGATGTGCATCGATTGGTCCGCAATCATGCTTTCAAGGTCAGGTCGATCACCCTGATCAGGGCAGCGGCTGCCTGCCGCTGCCCTTCCGGATCTCTGATCCGCGCCTTCATGCCTTCCAGCCCGTCGAGCAGCATGTCGGCAAGCAGTTGCGCCGACAGGCCCCTGGCCGCCAGATCGACGCCGTTCCTGGCTGCCTCGCCCTCTATCGCGGCGCCGATGTGTTGGCCAAGCCCGCCGCGCCAGCAGCCCACCAGATCGCCAAGGCTCGATTTCATGTCCAGCAATTCGGCGCCGTGCGGCGAGGCAACGACCGCGCTCATCATCAAGATAAAGGCCTCATCGATGGCTCGCATCATGCGCTCGGTGAAAGGGCCGTCGCCGGATAGGGCAAACCTTGCCGCCTCGACCGAGCGTGACAGGATCATCATGGCGATGGCGCGGAAAATGTCGGTCTTGTTCTTGAACAGGAGATAGAGCGCCGGGCGCGACATGTCGGCGGCACGGGCGATGTCGTCCATGGTGGTGCGCGAGAAGCCATAGGCCAAAAACACCTTCATCGCGCCATCCAGAATACGGGCGCGTTTGGGATCGGCGGTGGCGATGTCTTCGATCTGGTTCATCGAGCAATTCTATCCTGCAAAATCCTAATTGACAAAATGACGAAATTTGTCAATCTGTATCGGAGCGAAACGGCCGGGAGGCCGCTTCGCCCTTGGCAGTGGACGACAACAAAGGGTATCCCCATGCGCCTCACCGTCGACGGTCAGTCATTCGATATCGACGCCGATCCGGACATGCCGCTGCTGTGGGCACTGCGCGATCTCATTGGCAAGACCGGGCCAAAGTTTGGCTGCGGCATCGCCGCCTGCGGCGCCTGCACCGTGCATGTCAACGGTCAGCCGGCGCGTTCCTGCTCACTCCCAGTTGGGCAGGTCAGCGGCGCTGTCACGACTATTGAAGGCATCGGCACGGCAGGCGGACTGCATCCGGTGCAGCAGGCATGGCTGGAGGAACAGGTCGCGCAATGCGGCTACTGCCAGGCCGGCCAGATCATGAGCGCGGTGGCGCTGCTCGATGAAGTCGCCGACCCAAGCGATGCCGACATCGACAACGCCATGGGCGGCAATCTCTGCCGCTGCGGCACCTATCCCAAAATCCGCTCGGCCATCAAAAAGGCCGCGGCGCTCAAGACGGCGGGGCTCTGACCATGGCCAGCGTCGGAAAGATCGCCCGCCGCACGTTTCTGATTGGCGCTGCCGCTGTCGCTGGCGGCGTTGCCGTCGGCTACTACTATTATCGCAAGCCGTTCCCGAACCCGCTCGAGGCCGAGCTTGGCAAGGGCGAGGCGACGTTCAACCCTTATGTGAAAATCGGCGCCGACAACACCATCACCATCGTCGCGCCGCGCGCCGAGATGGGGCAAGGCATTTCGACGACGCTTGCGGCCATGGTCGCAGAGGAACTCGACGTCGGGCTCGACCGGGTCATGGTCGAGCATGGACCGGCATCCCATGCCTACTACAACGCCGCGATCCTCGAGGAGGGCGGTCCGTTCGCCTTCTTCGATGAAAGCATGACCGCGCAG
The DNA here is from genome assembly GCF_001672455.2 of Mesorhizobium sp. WSM1497. Classification (NCBI taxonomy): domain Bacteria; kingdom Pseudomonadati; phylum Pseudomonadota; class Alphaproteobacteria; order Hyphomicrobiales; family Phyllobacteriaceae; genus Mesorhizobium; species Mesorhizobium sp. WSM1497. Next base: position 1,404,040 of record NZ_CP021070.1, read on the forward strand.
GCGGTGCGTTCCGGTCTCGGTGTGGTCGGTAAATTCGTTGCCCTGCAGGGCACCGGCGGTTCGGCTTCGACACGCGACGGTTTTGACAAGATGCGGCAAGCGGGTGCCGCTGCCCGGCAGATGCTGGTCGCAGCGGCAGCGCAAAAACTGGGTGTCGCGGCGGCCGATCTGGAAACGGCCGACGGTTCGATCCTGCACAAGGCGTCGGGCAAATCGCTGACCTACGGCGCGGTCGCCGCGGCTGCCGCCGCGATGGCGCCGCCGGCCGAAGTCAGGCTCAAGGACCGGGCCGACTGGAAGCTGCTGGGAAAGCCGCAGAAGCGCATCGACATGCTGGCAAAGCTCACCGGGGCGCCGATCTTCGGCATCGATGTCCGGCTGCCGGAGATGGTCTACGGCACGGTCAAGATGAGCCCGCGCTTCTGGTCGAAGCCGGTCAAGGCGGACCTCTCCAAAGCCGAGAAAATGCCTGGGGTGATCAAGATCGTGCCGCTCGAGACGAATTACGGCCATGGCTTCGGTATCATCGCGAATAATACATGGGCAGCATTCAAGGCGGCCGAGGCGATCGACGCCCAGTGGTCCGATCCTGAATATCCGCTCAGCAGCGCCGCCATTTCAGATGTGCTGAAGCAGGCGCTTGCCACCAAGGGGTCGGTGATGCGCGACAATGGCGATGTCGAAACCGCCTTTGCCGACGCGCCGCGCGAAAGCATCATCGAGGCAGACTATGCCGTACCCTATCTGGCGCATGCGACGATGGAGCCGATGAACGCCACGGCACAGTTCAGGGACGGTGCGCTCGACATCTGGTGCGGCAACCAGGCGCCGACCCTGGTGCGGCAGCTTTGCGCCAACGCGGTCGGCATCGAGCAGGACAAGATCAATGTGCACACCACCTTCATGGGCGGCGGTTTCGGCCGGCGCGTCGAGATGGACTACGCGCTGTGTGCCGCGCTGATGGCGAAGGAGACGGGCGGACGCCCGATCAAGGTGACGTGGACGCGTGAAGAAGACATGCGGCACGACGCCTATCGGCCGGCTGCTATCGGCAAGTTCCAGGCGCGGCTCGGTGACGATGGCATGCCGATCGCGGTCGACATGAAGATGGCCTCGCCATCGGTGATTGCCGGTACGCTGCGCCGGCTGTTCCCCTCGGTATCGCCGCTCGGTCCCGACAAGACCATTGTCGATGGCGCCTATGACCAGCCCTACACCATCCCGAATTATCGGGTCAGGGGTATCGCGGCGCCGGTCTCCATCCCTGTCGGCTCCTGGCGTTCGGTCGGCAGTTCGGTCAACGGCTTCTTCCATGAGGGCTTCATGGACGAGATCGCGGTCGCCGGAAAAATCGATCCGGTCGAGATGCGCAAGAGACTGATGGCCGCCTATCCCTCGGCGGTGAAGGTGGTCGAGAAAGTCGCCGCGATGGCGAAATGGGGCGAGGCGCTGCCCGCCGGCAAGGCCAAGGGCATGGCCTTCACGCTGTCCTTCGGCAGTTGGGTCGGCGAGATCGTTCAGGTGGCGGACACGCCGGCCGGCATCCGCATCGAGAAGGTGTGGATCGCCGCCGATGTCGGCACCGCGCTAGATCCCGGCATCATCGAGGCGCAGTTGATTTCCGCCGCCATCTACGGCCTTTCGGCGGCGATGGGTCAGGAAATCACCTTCGCCGACGGCATGGTCGAACAGTCGAACTTCCACGATTTCGATGCCATGCGGATCTTCCAGTGCCCGGTCTTCGAAGTCGCCATCCTGGAAAATTTCCACAAGATGGGCGGCGTCGGCGAGATCGGCACACCGCCGGCGGCTCCAGCACTCGCCAACGCCATCTTCGCGCTCACCGGAAAGCGCATCCGCACGCTGCCGCTGTCGAAAACGGTGGCCTTCGCATGAAGAAGCTCCTCATCATGCTGACGCCTGCTGCCATGCTCGTGCTCGCAGCGCCGTTTGCAATTGCGCAAGAGAGCCAGACGCCGGCGCCGGCGACCGTCGACGCGGCGAAAGGCCTGTCCGAATGGGACAAGGTCTATGCGGTGTTCTCGCATCCGCGCTGCGCCGACTGTCATCGCGGACGACCGGCCGCGATGGTCGGGTGCGCACTATCGCGGTACGCGCGTTCACGCCTTCAATGTCCAGCGCGGTGCTGACGGGTCGGGCTTCGGCAATCCGGGCCTGCGCTGCACGACTTGCCATTTCTCCAGCAATTCCAAGGCATTGCACGGGCCGCCCGGGGCCGAGAACTGGCATCTGGCGCCGGCCGAGATGGCCTGGTTTGGCAAATCCTCGGCCGAAATCTGCGCCCAGATCAAGGATCCCCTGCGCAATGGCAACCGCAGCTTGAAGGACATCGCGCTGCATGTTCGCGACGACAGATTGGTCGCCTGGGGCTGGGCGCCGGGGCCGGATCGTGAACCGGCTCCGGGCTCTGCCGAAGCGACGTATCAAGCGATCGAAGACTGGGCCGCGGCGGGCGCATCTTGTCCGCCGGGGCAATGATCTTGCAACTTTCAGACTATATTGCGGTGCAACTTTGATGTAGAAGCGCGCTTCGCCGATCACGGCAAATTGAACACGGCTTGGCGCGCACCCATATCGGCGACGCGCCCGCGTTATGAGGACGCTGGCCGAACCCGCAGTGGAAAACAACGACGATGCCGAGAATCAGGTTTCACAAGCTTGCAGCCATTGTTGTGCTCATTGGTTTCGCGGCGTGGATGGCGACAGGCGAGTTTTCGTCGGTCGGCAGCGTAGCCGCCAACAAAGCCAAGGCAGCCGAAGCCGAACAGGCCAAGGCGCCGGACGCGGCCAAGCCGAAGACGGCTGAAGCCGAGCCGAAGGCACCGCTGCGCACCGTTGCGGTGGTGACGCCGCCACGCAAGACCTATGCACGCGCCATCCGCATTTCCGGGCTGACCGAAGCCGACAAGCGGGCGGTGCTGGCGACGCGCGTCGCCGGTGTCATCGACAAGCTGCCTGTCAAGCAAGGCGATCACGTCAAGACGGGGGATCTGGTGCTGATGCTTGCGGCGGAAGAAAAGATCTCGATGGTCGACAATGCAAAGCAGTTGGTGGTGCAGCGCCAGGCCGAGTTGGACGCAGCCTTGCGGCTGATGAAGACCGGCAATCTGCCGAAGCTGCAGCTCGACACCGCGCGCTCGAACCTGACCTCGGCGCAGTCGCAACTGGAAACGGCACAGGCCGAACTCGACCGCAACGAGGTGAAGGCGCCCTTCGACGGCGTTATCGACCGGGTGCCGGTGGAACTTGGCAGTTCCATCATGCAGGGCGGCGAGGTGGCAACCATCCTCAAGCTCGATCCGGTGATTGCCCGCGGCGAAGTCAGCGAGCGCGATCTCGGCTACCTGAAACTCGGGGACAAGGCCACCATACGGCTGGTCAGCGGCCAGACCGTCGAAGGCACCGTGCGCTACATCAGCCGCGACGCCTCTTCGGCGACCCGCACCTTCCGCGTCGAGGTTGCCGTCCCCAATGCCGACGGCTCCGTGCCGGCCGGCATGACGGCGGAAATCGCACTCAGCGCGCTGCCGACCGATGCGGTGCTGCTGCCGCGCTCGGTGGTGACGCTCGGCGACAAGGGCGACCTCGGCATCCGTGCCGTCGGCAAGGACAACAAGGTTGCGTTCTTCCCCATCGACCTCGTCGACGACACGCCGACCGGCTTGGTGCTTGGCGGCATCCCTGCCGATGCGCGCATCATCGTTGCCGGCCAGGAACTGGTGAAGGAAGGCGATGAGGTCAAGCCGGTCGAAGCCGACCAGGCAACCATCCAGAAACTGCTGGGCGAAGCGACCGCCGGCACGCAGTAGCATGGGGTACGGCGGACAGACCCCGGGCGGGGACACTTGGCTGCGACGCAGCTCGTGAAATTCAAGAACAGGCGTTAGCCATGGATATCGTCAGACTCGCAATCAACAATGCCCGCCTGACCATTTCGGTCCTCGTCTTCCTTCTGCTCGCCGGCTGGGTCGCCTATCAGTCGACGCCGAAGGAAGCCGAGCCCGACGTTCCGATTCCGATGATGTATATCAGCCTGATCTATCAGGGCATTTCGCCGGAGGATTCGGAGCGCCTTCTGCTGCGGCCGATGGAAAGCAAGCTGAAGAGCCTGAAAGGCCTCAAGGAAATGCGCTCGGCCGCCTTCCAGGGCGGCGGCTATGTGCTGGTCGAGTTCCAGCCGCAGACAAATCTGGCGACGGCCTTGCAGGACACGCGCTCCAAGGTCCAGGACGGCAAGGCCGACCTGCCGCAGGCGGCCGAAGAGCCGGTCGTTACCGAAGTCAACATCTCCGAATTCCCCGTCCTCGTCGTCACCCTGTCGGGCGAATTGCCCGAACGCGTGCTGACCGCCGCCGCGCGCGAACTGCGCGACCGTATCCAGGAAGTGCCAGGCGTTCTGGAGGGCTCGTTGCAGGGTACGCGCGACGATCTTGTCGAAGTCGTCATCGATCCGATGAAACTGTCGTCCTACGGGTTGCAACTCGATCAGCTGATCGGCGCTGTCGGGGCCTCCAACAGTCTGGTCGCCGCCGGCAATATCGAAGGCTCGGAAGGCAAATACGCCGTCAAGGTGCCGTCACTGATCGAGACGCCCGAGGACGTGGCGGCCTTGCCCGTGGTCGCCGGCCCCAATGCCGTGGTGCAGGCCAAGGACATCGCGACGATCCGCTCGACCTTCGCCGATGCCACGACGATCACGCGCCTCAATGGCAAGCCGGCCATCGCCATCGAAGTCAAGAAGCGCATCGGCGCCAATCTGATCGACACGCTCGCCAAGGTGAGGGAGGTGTCCGACGCCTATGTCAAGACGATGCCGCAAGGCATGAACGTCACCTACACGCAGGACAAGTCGGTCTTCGTCAACCAGTTGCTCGGCGATCTGCAGAACCACGTCATGATCGCCGTCATCCTGGTGTTCATCGTCATCCTCTACGCGCTGTCGGGTCGTGCCTCGCTGCTGATCGGCCTGGCCATTCCGTCGTCTTTCCTGATCGGCATCCTGCTGCTGGCGATGATGGGCTACACGATCAACATGATCGTGCTGTTCAGCCTGATCCTGGCTGTCGGCATGCTGGTCGACGATGCCATCATCGTCACCGAGTTCGCCGAACGGCGGATGAGCGAGGGCATGCCGAAGGCGGAAGCCTTCGCATTGGCCGCCAAGCGCATGGCCGGTCCGGTCATTGCCGCGACGATGACGCGCATAGCCGCCTTCTCGCCACTGCTGTTCTGGCCGGGCATCATCGGCGACTTCATGAAGTACATGCCGATCACCCTGATCGTGACGCTATCGGCCTCGATGCTCTATGCGCTGGTGTTCGCGCCGACGCTGGGGGCGATCTTCGCCAAGGCGCCGGAGCATCATGAGGATGATAATCGCGACGGCTGGTACATGGCGATCGTCAAGCAGGCGGTGCGGTTTCCGATTACGGTGGTTTTGCTGACGGTCGCTCTGCTGTTCGGCGTCGGCTTTGCCTATTCGAAATATGGCGCCGGTGTTGAATTCTTCCCCAGTGTCGAGCCCGACTACGGCCTGCTCTACGTGCACGCGCGCGGCAACCTTTCGCTGGCCGAAATGGATACGGCGACCAAGATTGCCGAAAACAGGATGCTCGGCTGGCCCGGCATCAAGTCGGTCTACACCCGCGTCGGCAAGACACAAGGCGGCGGCCAGGATGTCCCTGAAGACGTCGTCGGCGTCATCCAGTACGAATTCATAGATTGGCGCGAGCGCAAGTCGGCGAACCAGATCCTGAACGATTTGCGCGGCGTCATGGCCGGCATTCCCGGCGTCGATGTCGAGGTGCGCGTGCCGGAGGCCGGTCCGCCGACCGGCAAGCCGATCCAGATCAGGCTTTCGGCCGTCGACCCCAAGGGGCTCGACGACAAAGCGCGCGCGGTTGCGGCACGCATCGGCAAGGTGCCTGGCGTCATCGACATTTCCGACGGCCTCCCGCCGCCCGGCGTCGACTGGGCGCTCGAGGTCGACCGTGCCAAGGCAGCGCAATATGGCATCAGCCCAACCGCTGTCGGCACAGTGGTGCAACTGGTGACCAACGGGCTGAAGCTTTCGGAATACCGGCCTGCCGGCGCCGACGACGCCGTCGACATCAGGCTGCGTCTGCCGGAAGACCGGCGCACGCTGTCGACGCTCGACGAGCTCAGGGTGCAGACCTCGCAAGGCTCGGTGCCGATCTCGAATTTCGTCGTGCGCAAGCCGGAGCCGACGGTTGGTATCCTCAACCGTATCGACGGCGCGCGCACGGTGGTCGTCCAGGCAAACGTTGCCGCAGGCGCCCAGGTCGCGGCCGTGCAGGCGGAGGTCACCAAGGCTGTCTCCGGGATGGATCTCGGCAGCGGCATACGTTGGAAGCTGGCCGGCTCGAACGAAGACAGCGCCGAGGCCAGCGCCTTCCTTGGCAAGGCCTTCGGGGCGGCGATCTTCCTGATCTTCCTGGTGCTGCTGATGCAGTTCAACAAATTCACCAGCGTGCTGATGGTGCTGTCCTGCGTGGTCATGGCGACGGTTGGCGTGTTCCTGGGGCTGCTGATCACAGGCGAGACCTTCGGCATCGTCATGTCGGGCATTGGCGTCATCGCTCTGGCCGGCGTGGTGGTGAACAACAACATCGTGCTGATCGACACCTATGACCGGCTGCGCGAAGAAGGCTGGGACAAGATGGACGCGGTGCTGCAGACCTGCCGCGAGCGCGCCCGGCCGGTGGTGCTGACGGCCGTGTCGGCGATCCTCGGCGTGTTGCCGATCGCCTTCGGCCTTGGGCTGGAAATCTTCCATCACGAGACGACGATCAACGCGCCGTCGACGCAATGGTGGATTTCGCTGTCCTCGGCGATCGTCTTCGGCCTGTCCTTCGCCACCTTGCTGACGCTGGTGGTGACGCCGTCGATGCTGATGATTTTCACGCGCAGCAAGAACAGCCGCTTCTATGCGTTTTTCCGCCGGCTGTTCCGGCGCGGCAAGGGAACGGTTTCGCCGACCGACAGGCTTGGCCAGGAAGCAGGCGACGAACCGGAAATCGCCTTTCCGAAAGCCGCCGAATAGACCCCATCGCCGATTTGACCGGCAGAGGCCGCCCGGAACAACCGGGCGGCCTCTGCATTGTCTCTGAGCGAAACGTCGAAGCGAGGGCTTCTCATGCCGATCACCACCATCGTCATCAGCGTCCTGATCCTTGTCCTCATCGGCGCGGTGCCGGCCTGGCCGCATTCGCGCTCCTGGGGTTATGGGCCGTCGGGTATTGTCGGCGTCGTGCTGGTGGTGCTCATGGTGTTGCTGTTGATGGGACGGCTCTGAGGCGCCCTCTCGTGGGAGATTGTTCAGTGTGCGGAGTGGCGGCGCCCGTGATCGCGGAAGTCAGGCAGCTTTCGCAACGCCATTCACTGTGGCAATGCCGATATCGCCAAGAGCTTCAGCAACCGCCTGATCCAACGGCGTGTGCGGGATCTCGCCGACGATGCCTTCCAGCCGTATCGAAGCCAGCTGATGCGGCTCGAAGCGCAGGTAGGACATGGAGACGATCTCGCGCCACATCGCCACGAACGGGCTGCCAGCGCGCAGCACCCACCAGGGCATCGAAGTCATCTTGAGCGGGCGACCAATAGCCTTCTCGGCAGCGGCCTTGATCTGCAGATCGGTGACCGCGTGGCCCGGAAAGTTCAGCGCTTCATAGAAGCCGAGCTTGTCCAGATTGCGCGCCAGCGCGACGAAGCCCATAGCGAAGTCAGGCAGATAGGCCCATTCATGCACGAGGTCGACCGGGCCAGGCGCGGTGTAGATACCCTTGTTGATCTTGGCGGCAACGATCAGGTCGAACCATGATCCGCTGCCGGTGCCGCCGAAGAAATCGCCGGCCCGCAGAAGAATGGTGCGGACGCGGCCCGCGTCGGCCTCGCGACGAAACAACTCCTCCATGGCGCAGCGGATGCGGCCCTTTTGCGTGGTCGGGTGGAAGGGTGTGTCTTCCGATATCACCGCCGGCATCGGCGAGCCGTAATTGTAAACGGTGCCGGGGAAGAGATGCAGTGCGCCGTTCGCATGGCAGGCGGCCATGACATTCTGCGCCATCGGCAGGCATTTGCCCCAGTCGGTGTAGATCGGGTTGAGGCCGTTGAAGACGATATCGACACCTTGCGTGGCGCGGATGAGGGCCTCGCGGTCGAGAGCGTCACCGGCAACGGCTGTGGCGCCTTTGAGTTCGGCCGGCACCTTGCCGTTGCGGGTGACGGCGCGGACCTCGTAGCCCGCGTCGATGAAGGCCTTGGCGACCACGCGGCCGAGCCGGCCACCGGCACCGAGAATTGCGATCTTGGTCATTGGAAGCACTCCTGGTTGGGATTTAGGTGGTCGGTCGGGCGATCGATATCAGCGACAGCGCGATCGAGATCAGCGGCAAGCGCGATCGGGATCAGCGACAGGCGCGATCGGGATCAGCGGCTGCCGAAGAGATCGCGGTTGCTGCCCTGTGTGACCGGCTTCCGGATGGCCGCATCGGGGTTGTGAATCGAAGCGGTGGTCGTGTTGTCGGTGCTGGTGACAGCCGGCTGGCTGGCGTCGTTCGAACCAAACTTGTCGCTGCCGGCAAAAGCGGCGCTGATGGAAATGAGGATAGCGGCGGTGGTGAGAGCGATCTTGGTCATCTGAGTTCTCCTGGTTGGTGTTTGCAGTCCGTGTTGGTGTCTGCAGCTGGAATATGGTCGCTCCGAATGCGAATGGAAATTGACTACAGATGGCGTTCTGATATTCATAAATGAATGGCAGAAATCGACTGGAACCTGATCAAGAGCTTTGTCACCGTGGCGGAATCCGGCAGCCTGTCGGCTGCCGCGCGAAAGCTTTCGGCCAGCCAGCCGACGCTTGGCCGTCACATCGGCGAGTTGGAACAGGCGCTGGGCGTCACGCTGTTCCGTCGAGGACGGCACGGCTACGAACTGACGGAGGCCGGCAGCACGCTGTTCGAACGCGGCAAGGCGGTCAGCGAGCAGGCAAGCGCCTTCTCACTCCTGGCACTGGGTTCGGTTGAGGCTATCGAAGGCACGGTGCGTATCGCCGCCAGCGAGGTCGTGGCGGCCTATGTCCTGCCTGAGATGACGATGCGGCTGGGGATCGAGGAGCCCGGCATCGAGGTCGAGATCGTCGCTTCCAATCAGGTTGAGAACCTGCTGCGTCGAGATGCCGACATCGCCATCCGCATGGTCAAGCCGGCGCAGAACGAGCTGATGGCACGCAAGGTCTGCGACATCGAGCTCTGCGCCTGCGCGGCCAAATCCTATCTCGACAGGCGCGGCCGTCCGCTGAAGCCTGCCGATCTTGTCGACCACGATCTGGTCGGCTTCGACCGCGGCGACGAGATCATCAGGGGTTTTACCCGGCACGGCATCCCCGTCACCCGGAGCAGCTTCCGCTTCAGGGCCGACAACCAGATTGTTTTGTGGGAAGCGGTGCGGGCGGGAAACGGCATTGGTCTTGGCCAGGAGCCGCTGGCCGACAGGGATCCTTTGATTGAGAAGGTGCTGCCTGACCTGCCGCTGCCAGTTCTGCCGGTGTGGCTGGCGATGCATCGCGACGTGCGTACCAGCGTGCGCATCCGCCGTGTGGTGGATTTCCTTCACGAGGAGCTGAAACGCTATTCGGCGGGTGCTGGCGCGAATTCGGCGCGGTGAGCGAGCCCGGCCATCAGCAACACGATGATCAGCAGTCCCGACATGGTGATGAAGATCGGGCCGAAGCTGGAATGCTCGGCAACGAAGCCGATCGCCGACGGCGCCACCAGTATGCCGCAGTATCCGATCGTTGTGACCACGCTCATGCCGGTGCCGGAAGACATGCCTTCCTGGTTGCCGCCGGCCGAAAAGATGATCGGCACCATATTGGCGATGCCGAAGCCGCAAAAGGCAAAGGCTGCAATGGCGAGCCAGGGCGAGGGCGCCAGGCCAGCCACCAGCATGCCGACCGCGGCTACGAGGGCCGACGCGCGTAGCGTCGTCACCGCGCCGAAGCGATTGCGTATGCCGTCGCCGAAGAACCGCGTAACCGCCATGACGCCTGAAAATCCGGCGTAGGCGAGGCCGGCGACGGCGAGATCGGCGCCGAGCTCCTGGCGCAGATACAGGGCTGCCCAGTCGAGCACGGCGCCTTCCGAGATCATCGCCAGCAACGCCATCAGCCCGATCAGATAAACCAGCGGGTTTGCCGGCAGTGCGAATTTGTGGTGCTCGGCCGCCTGCGGTCTGTCTTCGGCGAGGAGATGGCGAACGGCCACCGCGATCACCGCGAAGGCAAACGCCGTTACCGCCGCCGCGTGGACGAGGTGGCCGTAATGCTGGATGGCAAAGCCGCCGAGGCCGCCACCGGCAAAACCGCCGAGACTCCAGAAGCCGTGCGAAGACGACATGACGGCGCGGGATAGCCGCCGTTCGACCACCACGGCGTTGGCATTCATGGCAACGTCCATGCCACCGATCGAGCCGCCGAAGATGATCATGGCAACGGCCGCCAAGGGTACGTCGGGCGCCAGCGCCACGACCATGAGACCGAGGCTGCCGCACAGCGCGAACCAACGCAGTACGGTGCGCGAACCATGTCTGGAGATCAAATGGCCACACCAGGTCATCGCGACGACGGCGCCGACCCCAAACAAGAGAATCAGCAGACCGAGCGTGAACTTCGAAATCTCCAGCCGGGTCAGGAACACCGGAATCTGCGGCGCCCAGCTGCCCGTCAGAAAGCCGTTGGCGAGGAAAATGGCCGCGAGCGCCCATCGTCCGCGAATGGCAGTCAGCTTGGCAGTTGACGCGTTCATGAGGCGAATCCCGCAAGAAATGGCTTCGCGCGGCAAATTAGATCGATTCAATTTTCAGTCAAGGCTCTTTCGGGAAGCATTTTTTGAGCCAAACACAGCCTTGAGTGATCGCCGGCCTTAATGGTCCTTGGGGCGCCTTGCCTCGAATTCGGCCTTCTTGGCGTCGGAGGCCTCGGTCTGGTTGAGCGCCTGCCATTGCGCATAGGGCATGCCGTAGACGATCTCGCGCGACTGATCCTTGGTGAGATCGACGCCCTCGGCATTGGCCGCCTCGCGATACCAGTTCGACAGGCAGTTGCGGCAGAAGCCGGCGAGGTTCATCAGGTCGATGTTCTGCACGTCGTTGCGTTCGCGCAGATGCTCGACCAGCCGGCGGAAGGCGGCCGCCTCGAAATCGCGTTGCTGCTCGTCGCTGAGTTCGGTCATCGAAACCTCCGTCATAGCGGCCCGGTGCGCGAGCCGAACATCTTCACCACATGTATATCGGGACGGCGGTCGATGGCGTCAACGATCGGCGCCAGCCGTTCGGCCCAGGCGAGCGCGCCCTTCTGGTCCGATATCAAATCCTGTCGGATCTCGATCAGCGCATGGGCGAAGCCGTTGACGATGGCGTGCTTGTACATGGTGTCGCCGCGCAGCGCGCCGTCATAGGGTTCGTTGTCGCCGACGACGAGGTTCCTGTCCTGCGCCAGCATGTCTATCAACGGCCGCGCCACGCGGTCGTCGAGGTCCCACAGGATGCCGACGTGCCAAGGACGCTGGATTCCTTGCATGGCCGGGGTGAAGGAATGCACCGAGAAGATGAAGGGCGCCTGGGCGGAAGCCTGTGCGACCGAGGCGATCATGGCGCTGACGGCGTCGTGATAGGGCCGGTAGAACCCGTCGAGCCGCCTCTCGCGCTCCTCGGCAGCGATGGGGTAGTTCCCAGGTACGACAGTGCCGTCATAAAGCTGGCGAATGAGCGTCGGGTCGTCTTCGCCGCGATTGGGATCGATCAGCAGCCGCGAAAAATTGGCGAGCACCGCTGGTACGCCGAGCAGGGCAGCCAGTTCGCGCGTCACGCCCTCGACGCCGATGTCATAGGCGATGTGGCGGTCGAACTCCGCTGAGGGCAGGCCGAGGCTGCCATAGTCGTCGGGCAGGTCGCGACGGGCATGATCGCCCAACAGCACGATGCCTCGCTTGCGGTCGCCCTCGATGATGTCGAAAGGCGCGAAAACTGTGGATCGGGTCATTGGCGGGAAATGGTCTGTTCGCTGGCTTCCGGGGAGGATGCTATCGTCATTCCACGAAGACGACGCTTGCGCAATGCCGTTGTTTGGCCAAGGTTTCCCGGGAAATCTGGCACAAGTCGGCGAATTGTGCGCCGGAGCCTTTCTAAATCGATTGGAATTGGACAAAACGGTGCGTTGACATGCGCCCGGACTTTTCCGAAAAGGGGCGCAGAGAGATGCTGATGTGGTTTTTGAGGGGTTTTCGGATGAGTTCCGCCGGCGGGCAGCGCATGCGCTCTGCCTTTGCCATGCCGCTCCTCACTCTTGCCATCGGCCTGTCGGCCATGGTCGTGGCTTCGCCGGCGCGTGCCGATTTCCGCGTCTGCAACGCCACGCAGAACCTGGTTGGCGTCGGCATTGGCTATCGCGCCAAGGCCGGCTGGATCACCGAAGGCTGGTGGCACATCGAGGGATCGAGCTGCAAGACGCTGATCGAAGGGCCGCTGTCATCAAGGTTTTACTATCTTTATGCAGAAGACGCCGAACGCGGTGGACGCTGGGACGGCCCGATCAACATGTGCGTGGCTGAAAAAGAGTTCAAGATCGCAGGCGTAACCGACTGCGTCGCCCGGGGCTTTCAGCGCGCCGGATTCCAGGAATATGACACGGGCGAACAGGCAAGCTGGATGGTCCAGCTGACCGATGAGTCCACAACGGGAGGCGCTCCAGCCACCCCGGGAACAAACAATCAATGAGACGTAGCCGCAAGGTCAAGATCCTAGCCACCATCGGTCCTGCCTCCTCCTCGGAGGAGATGCTGAAGAAACTGTTCGAAGCGGGCGCCGATGTGTTCCGCATCAATATGAGCCATACCGACCATGAACTGATGCGCACGCTGGTCGGACGCATCCGCGCTGTCGAGGAAGCCGTTGGCAGGCCGATCGGCATCCTCGCCGATCTGCAAGGGCCAAAGCTGCGCGTCGGCAAGTTCGCCAACGGCAAGGAAGTGCTGACGCAAGGCCAGACCTTCACGCTCGACGACAATCCCGAGCCCGGCACTTCGACCAGGGTCTATCTGCCGCATCCGGAAATCCTGAGCTCGGTCGAAGCCGGCCATCGCCTGCTGATCGACGATGGCAAGCTCGAGCTGAAGGCGGTGAAGAGCGACGGCAAGTCGATCGTCTGCACCGTCGTCGCCGGCACCACGATTTCCGACAAGAAGGGCGTCAGCCTGCCTGACACCGACCTGCCGGTCGGCGCGTTGACCGAGAAGGACCGCAAGGACCTCGATGCCGTGCTGGCCACAGGCGTCGACTGGGTGGCGCTGTCCTTCGTGCAACGGCCGGAGGATCTGGCCGAAGCGCGCAAGATCGCACGCGGCCGGGCGCTGATCATGGCCAAGATCGAGAAGCCGCAGGCTGTCGCCCGGCTGGCCGAAATCATCGAACTGTCCGACGCGCTGATGGTCGCCCGCGGCGATCTCGGCGTCGAGATGCCGCTCGAGGCGGTGCCCGGTATCCAGAAGCAGATCACGCGCGCCGCACGCCGCGCCGGCAAGCCGGTGGTGGTTGCAACGCAGATGCTGGAATCGATGATCACGGCACCGGTGCCGACCCGCGCCGAGGTGTCCGATGTTTCGATCGCCGTCTTCGAAGGCGCCGATGCCATCATGCTGTCGGCGGAATCGGCGGCGGGTGCCTATCCCGTCGAGGCCGTGGCAATGATGAACCGTATCGCCACCAAGGTCGAGACCGATCCGACCTATGCCGGCATCATCAACGCCCAGCGCTCCGAGCCGGAAGCGACCGGCGCCGACGCCATTTCGCTGGCCGCGCGCGAGATCGCCGAAACGCTGAAGCTGTCGGCGATCATCACCTACACCGCATCAGGCACCACGGGCCTGCGCGCCGCCCGCGAGCGGCCGCAAGTGCCTGTTATCGCGCTGTCGCCGATCCTCAACACGGCGCGGCGGCTGTCGCTTTTGTGGGGCACGCATTGCGTTGTCTCGCCCGACGCCGTCGACCTCGACGACATGGTCAACCGCGCCTGCCGCATCGCCTTCGACGAAGGCTTCGGCAAGCCGGGCGACCGCGTCATCATCACCGCGGGCGTACCGCTGCGGACACCGGGTTCAACCAACATGCTGCGCATCGCCTATATCGGGTCGGACACACAAGTCAGCCGCTAGATTCCTAAAGCGTGTCGGCTCTGAACGGTTCGGGCGACCCGCTTTAGGTCGGCGCGAGTTCGGCCTGCGGTACCTTGATATCGGCGCATCTGCCGGCGCCGTAGGCGTCGCCGGCGATGCGCGCCTCCACGGTCCTGGCCATCGCCTGCAGGTCTATATTCTTGCCGGCGACCTTCTCGATGGCGCCGACGGTCAGGTCGGGCGCGATCCAGTCTGGCTTGTGACCGAGATTGTGCACCCAGACGAGTTCGGCACCGGCTATGTCGCGCGCCAGACCGACCGAATGGATATGTGCATAGACCACCTTGTCGCGATCGCCTGAAATGACCACGGTTGGCGCCTTGATCTCGTTGTAGCGCGGTGCGGCGTCGAGGGCATAGCGATAGAGCCCGGCGACATCGGTGGCGTTGGCGCGAAAGGCTTTTGGTCGCAGCACCAGCGGGATAGAGGCCATTCCGAGATAATTGTCCGGCACCTTGTTGGGCGAGAAAACGCAGGTGGTGGCGTCGGCCATCTGCAGTGTACCGGCCGGATAGGTCAGCGTTTCGGAAAACAGCCAGCCGAGCACCGGCATGGTGGTCAGATCGTAGTACCAGGCGGTTGCGCCGCCCGGCCATGGATGGGTCGCCGGTGCGAGGAAGACCAGTCCAACTGTCTTGTCTGGATGCTCGCGGCCAAAGGCCGATGTCACCACGCCGCCGAAGGAATGGCCGACGACGACAGCCTTCCTGATGCCGAGATGGTCCATCAATGCGGCAATGGTGTTGGCCTGCGCCGACGGGTTCTCGTTGTTGGTGCCGCGACCCGACCAGCCGTGGCCTGGCCGGTCGAAGAACAGCATTTCGGCGCGGCCTTCGAGCAAGGGACGCAGCGGCAGCATCTGGTCCCTGAGATTGGCGCTGGCGCCGTGGATGAAGACGATCGGCGGCAGCTCGGCGTTGGCGGGTGCCGGAACATGGACATAGTGGATGCGGGCGCCGTCGATGTCGGCGAACTCGCCGATCGGCGGATTGCGGCGCTCGATCAGCCATGAGCCGACCCGGGTGACGCCGACAAAGCCGAAGACAAGCGCCATCAGGAAGGCAAGGGCGGCGTAGATCAGGTTCATGGGGGAAGATACGGAGGTGGAGGGGGGTAAGTTGTAGGGGAGTAGGGGAGTAGGGGAGTAGGGGAGTAGGGGAGTAGGCGAGTAGGGTGTGTTCCGCGGGTGCAATCTGCCCCTACGGTCTTACTGCCCTATTCCCTTACTCCCCTAGAGCAATCAAATGCCTTCACCGGCAAGTTCCTCCGAAATCGTGCCGACCTGGTCCTGGGCGCTGCGCATCATCGGATAGATGGCCAGGACCTTTTGCCAAGCCTCGAGCGCCGATTGCTTGTGGCCGGTCAGCGCCAAGATCTGCGCTAGGCCGGACAGCGCACCGAAATGGCGCGGCTCGAGCTGCAGCGTATGGTCGATGTCGGACATCGACTTGCCGTAGTTCTTCATCATAAAATGGACGGTGGCACGTCGGTTCCAGCCTTCGGCATAAGTCGGCTGCAAAGTCACCACCTGGTCGAGGAAATCGAGCGCGACGTCGAACTTCTGGCCCTCGACGGCTTTTTGCGACCATTGCATCATCAGGTCGATCGAGGCGCTGCCGGATTGCGACCACTCGCTCCAGATGTTGCCGGCGATGCGCTCAGCCGCCTTTTCGTTGCGTTCGCGTTTCAAGTCGCTGAACAGCTGATCGAGGCGGGCTTGTTTCGTCGTTGCGGCGGGCGGCGCATCCTGAGTGGACGGCGGCGCGACAGCACCATCCGCCCATGCCGGGCCATAAATGACGCCGGAAACAAGCAGAGATGTCAAAAATGCAAAAAGAATCCGCATCGCCGGACTCTAGTCCCGGGCGAGAGAACGTCAAACTGAATTTGGCGTGAAAAGGCCGGCAGACGGCGACAAGCATCAAATGGGCGGAGGCGACAGCCTCCTGCCCGAAAACTCAGCCCTGACGTGCCTTGTAGCGCGGGGCGGTCTTGTTGATGATGTAGATGCGGCCCTTGCGGCGAACCAGCTGGTTGTCGCGGTGACGCGCCTTCAGCGCCTTGAGCGAATTCTTGATCTTCATGGTCTTGCCTGTCGGTGTGGACCCGGTTGGGTCGAAATTTTAAGGCGCGCCAGAAGACGCGCCTTTGAACTGTGGGTGGCTCATAAACGAGGAGCCTTGTCCCTGTCAACCGCAAGCGTGCTCCATAGCGGCTGTGAATCATCCCTGTCATCAATTATCCGCCATGTCTGCCTTGCGGCATTGCGCGGCCCTGGGCCGGCTGGGATGATGCGGTTCGCCGTGAAATGATTTGGAGACGACTATGCGCCGGATGTTCCTGGCCGCCTGCCTTGTCCTGCTGGCGGCAGCTTCGGTTGCGCGCGCGCAGGAATGCGACCGCAGCGACGACAGCCAGCAAATGATGAACATCTGTGCCGGCGAGGACTACCAGGCGGCCGACGCCAGGCTCAACACGGCCTATCAGAACCTCACCAGCTCGGACGATGCCAACGGCAAGAGATTGCTGCAGGTGGCGCAACGTGCCTGGATCACTTTTCGCGATGCCGAGTGCGCGCATTCCACCGCCGCCAGCGAAGGCGGATCGATCCATTCGATGGAAGTTTCGCAATGCCTGACCAGATTGACCAATGACCGCGTCAAGCAGCTTGCTGCCGCGGCCAATTGCGAGGAAGGCGATGGGAGTTGCGCCAATACAGGGCAGGACGAGAGCGACGACGCGCAGTAGGCAACCTTATGAGGCGCGACGTCTGATCCGAGTGAAATGACCCATCTTGCGGCCGGGCCGCGCTTCGGCCTTGCCGTAGAGATGCAGCATCAGATCGGGCTCGGCGAGAAGCTCCGGGACGCGTATCACATCGTCGCCGATCAGGTTTTCCATCACGCAGTCGGAATGGCGGTCCGGGCCGCCGAGCGGCAGGCCGGCGATGGCGCGGATATGCTGCTCGAACTGCGAAACGACACAGGCGGCTTCCGTCCAATGGCCGGAATTGTGCACGCGCGGCGCGATCTCGTTGGCCAGCAGCGAGCCATCGGCCAGCACAAAGAACTCGACGCCGATGATACCGACATAGTCGAGCGCCGCAAGGATCTTCGATGCGGCCGTTCGGGCTGCTTGCGCCGTCTCCGGCATAATGGCGGCCGGCAAGGTCGATGTGTGGAGAATGCCGTTGCGATGGATATTCTCGGCTGGATCGTAGGCGACAACCGCACCGTCCAGCCCACGCGCCGCGATCACCGATATCTCGCGCTCGAACGGCACGAAGGACTCCAGAATCAGCGGCACATTGCCCATCGCCTCGCATGTGCCGGCAAAACCGCCGGCTTCCATGTTTCGGAAGACGCGCTGGCCCTTGCCGTCATATCCCATGCGCCGGGTCTTCAGGATGCCGCTGCCGTCGAATGCTTTCAGCGCCGCCGCCAGCTCGTCATCATTGTCGACGGCGTGGAAATCGGCGGTGGCAATGCCGATGCCGTTGAGGAATGTTTTTTCGTCCACCCGGTCCTGCGCCACTTCCAGCGCACGCGCCGGCGGATAGACCGGAACCTTGGCCGCCAGCGCGCTGGCCGCCGCGACCGGGACGTTCTCGAACTCGTAGGTGATGACGGAACTCGACGCTGCCAGTTCGGCAAGGGCGGCCGGGTCGTCATAGGCGGCTGTTATCTGCCGGTTGGCGACCTGTGCGGCCGGGCAATCCGCTTGCGGCTCCAGCACCACGGTGCGGTAGCCGAGGCGGGCGGCAGCAACAGCCAGCATGCGGCCGAGCTGGCCGCCGCCAATGATACCGATGGTCGATCCGGCGGGCAGGCTCACGGCGTATCCGTCGGTTCAGCCGCGACCTTGGCAGTCTGCGCGGCGCGCCAGGCATCCAGACGGACGGCAAGGCTGTCGTCGTTCAGGGCCAGCACGGCGGCGGCCAAAAGGGCTGCGTTGGCGGCTCCAGCCTTGCCTATGGCCAGCGTTCCAACGGGAATGCCGGCTGGCATCTGGACGATGGACAGCAGCGAATCCTGCCCGGAAAGCGCTTTCGATTCCACCGGCACGCCGAACACCGGCAATGGCGTCATCGCCGCCGTCATGCCGGGCAGGTGTGCTGCACCGCCGGCGCCGGCGATGATCACCTGGTAACCGGCCGCCTTGGCGCCCTTGGCGAAATCATAGAGCCGGTCCGGTGTGCGGTGCGCGGAGATGATGAGCCGCTTGTGCGGGATGCCAAGTGCTTCCAGCGTTTCGGCGGCATGGCGCATCGTCGCCCAGTCGGACTGGCTGCCCATGATGATGGCGACGTCGGCGCGTTGATCGTCCAAGTCCGTGTTCCCCGGCGACAAAGGCGCGCCTTAGCGGAATTCGCACGAGGCCGCAAGGATAGGCGGCCGCTGCTGCGGTCTGGCAAGACGGAAACCAGCCGGTCAGATGCCGTCGCGCTCGGCCTCTGGCGTCGAGACCAGCAAGGCCGAAGCCGCGTTGGCGGCGGTGATGGCCGCCCGCATGGTCTGCCCACGGGCAAGTCCCGCGGCCAGCGCGCCAACGAATTCATCGCCGGCGCCATGCGTGCTGGCGACCTTGACCGGGATGGCGGACAGCGCAAAGGCCTCGCCGCTCCGGTCGCAACAGGCGACGCCTTCGCCGCCCGCCGTGACGATCGCCACGGGATAGAGATCGGCCAATAGCCGTGCGGCTTGCGCGGCCCCGTCGAGTGTCTCGACCACTGCTGTGCCAGCCAGGAATTCCGCCTCGATCGCGTTGACCACCAATATGTCGACCAGGGCGATCAACTCCTCGGAGAGTTTGCGCGCGGGGGCCGCGTTGAGCACGACGCGACCGCCCCGTGCCTTGACTGCGCGTGCGGCGGCAATGTTGGCGGCTTCCGGCACTTCGTTCTGCAGCAGGAGCACCGCCGTCTGTCCCACCACATCGGAAGCAGAGGCACTGTCGGCATGGCCCAGTGTCAGATTGCTGCCCGAGACGATCACCGCGCCATAGTCGCCGCCTTGGTCGAAGATCGCCACGCTCATGCCGGAGCCGGCGCCAGCGGCCACCCGCACGAAGCGGCGGTCGACCTTGGCGCGATCGAGATTGGCCAGCAACGCCCGCCCGAAATCATCGTCGCCGACGGCGCCGATCATCGCCGCATACACACCGGCCCGCGCCGCCGAGACGGCCTGGTTGCCGCCCTTGCCACCGCATTTGGGGTGCCAGGCATGGCCGGTCACCGTCTCGCCCTTGCGCGGGCGGTCGGGCGCGTCGACCATAATGTCGTAATGCAGGCTGCCGAACACGGTGACCAGCGGCGTTGTCGTCATGAGCCCCGGTCTTTTCGTTTCGATGTCACCGCCGACATGGTGCGGCCGAGATTGCGCTCCGCCGCCTGATAGTCGCGCTGCGCCACCGCGACGAACAACGCGTCGAGAATGTTGAGCTGGGCAATGCGGGCCGCTGCGTTCTCGCCCATCAGCGGCGAGCCCTGCGCGGTCGAGCACAGAACGATATCGGCGACGGCGGCCAGGGGCGAGTTGTCGTAATTGGTGATGGCCAGCGTGCGGGCACCGTTCTTGCGAGCCAACTGGATGGCGTCGATAACGGCCGACGTGTTGCCCGAATGCGAGAAGCCGACGGCGATGTCGTCGCCGCCGAGCAGCGAGGCCGACATCAGCATCATGTGCGAATCGTCGTAGACGGATGCGCGGATGCCGATGCGCAGGAATTTGTGCGAAACGTCGCGCGCGATCTGCGCCGAGCCGCCGACGCCATAGAAATCCCGGTTCTTGGCACGGAAGAGCAGCTCGGCGGCGCGGTCGAAATCCTCGATGTCGAGGATCGCCAGCGTCTCCTCCAGCGCCTGGATGGAGGTGCGGAACACTTTTTGCACGATCTCGGCCGAACTGTCGTCGGATGACAGTTCCTGGTGCATCTCGGCGGTCGGCAGGCGACTGTATTCGTAGACGGCGGTGCGGAAATCGCGATAGCCGGAAAAGCCGAGCTTCTTGGCGATCTTGACCACCATCGCCTCGGACACGCCGGATTCCTCGGCGATCTGCTTCAGCGGAATGCTCTCGTCGAAGCCGCGCCGGCCGAAGACGGTTTCCACCACCTTCGCCTCCAAGGGAGTGAGATGCGGCATCATCATGCGGATGCGCGGTCCTACCGCTTTCAGGTCCAGCCCGCTCAAGGTCATCCACGCCCCCTCGTCACGCGATCGATAAGCATCGCGGCGAGGATTATAAGACCAGTTGCCAGAAGCTGATAGAAGGACTGGACGTTCATCAGCGTCAAACCGTTGCGCATGGCACCGAGGATGACGGCGCCCAGGATGGTGCCGACGACGCTGCCCTTGCCGCCCATCAGCGAGGCGCCGCCGATGGCGGCAGCCGCGATGGCGTCGAGCTCCCAGAGATTGCCGAGGATGGGTTCGGCGGCGCCCAACCGGCCGATCAGGATCTGCGCGGCAAGCGCCGCCAGCAGGCCTGAGATCATGTAGGCGGCGATCTTGGTGCGGGCAATCGGCACGCCGGCGATGTAGGCCGCCTCCTCGTTGCCGCCGACGGCGAGCAGATATTCGCCGAAGGGCGTCTTCTTCAAAACGACCCAGGCGACGACAGCCACGCAGGCGACGATGACGACCGCCAGAGGCAGTCCGAACAGCGAACCGTTGAAGACGGCGCGAAAGCCTGGGGGCAGGCCGAGGACCGGATTGCCGCCGGTGTAGATCAGCGCCAGTGCCCGATAGGTGCTGAGCGTTCCCAACGTGACGATGAAGGGCTGCAGCCCAACATGGGCGACGAGCACGCCGTTGACGAGGCCGCAGGCAAGACCAATGGCGAAGCCGGCGGCGATGGCCAGCGGAAACGGCACGCCGGCGGCCATCATAGAGGCCGAGATGACGGCCGAGAGTGCCGCCGTCGGCCCGACCGACAGGTCGATGCCGCCGGAGATGATGACCAGCGTCATGCCCAGCGCCAGACAGGCATTGATGCTCGACTGCTGCAGGATGTTGATCAGGTTGCGCTCGGCGAAGAAGCCGGGCACCAGCGCGCCGAACACGGCCAGGATCACGACAAGCCCGATCAGCGTGCCGGCGTCGCGCATGGAAACACCGCGCAGGAATTCGGCTTGGGGCCGCACCAGAGTGGCATCCGACATATCCGTCACCTACTGCCTTGCCGGCTGTGCGGCCGGCGTTTGCGTTTGCGGGATGGCGTGCGCCGCGATCGCCTGTTCTGAGAGATTTGCCCTATCGAGTTCGGCGGCGATGGTGCCGTCGCGCATGACCAACACGCGGTCGGCAAGCCGGATCACCTCGGGCAGTTCGGAGGAGACGACGACCACCGCATGGCCCTCGGCGGCGAGTTCCTCGATCAGATGATAGATCTCCGCCTTGGCGCCGACATCGATGCCGCGCGTCGGCTCGTCGAACAAGAGGATGCGTGTTCCCGCCGCCAGCCAGCGGCCGATGATCGCCTTCTGCTGGTTGCCGCCGCTGAACAGGCGGATCGGCCGGTCGAGCAGGAATGGGCGCAGATTGACGCGGCTCATCTTCTCGGCCGCCACCTGTTTCAACCTGGCGTGATCGATGAGGCCGCGCGGCGCGAACACGGCCATCGAGGCCAGTGCCATATTGCTGGTGATCGAGCGCAGCGGCACGATGCCTTCGCGTTTGCGCTCCTCCGGCACCAGTCCGACGCCGGCGGCAATCGCGTCACGCGGGCTGAAGAACCGTGCCGCCTTGCCGTCGATTGCAATCGTCCCGGCCGTGGCGCGATCGGCGCCGGCCAAGAGCCGCAGCAGTTCAGTGCGGCCGGAACCGACCAGGCCGGCAATGCCCAGCACCTCGCCGCGATGCAGATCGAACGACACGTTGCGCACCTTCGTCGCCGAGGAGAGGCCACGCGCGCTCAGCATGACCTTGTTCGTGGCATGGGAATTATGCTGCTCCTGCGCCAGTTCGCGGCCGACCATCATCGCCACGACCGCTTTCTCCGACAGGTCGTTCAGATCGACGGAATCGACGACGACGCCATCGCGCATGATGGTGGCGCGCCGGCAGATGCCGAACACCTCGTCCAGCTTGTGCGAGACATAGACGACGGCGACGCCGTCGCGGGCGAGGCCGGTGATGACTTGCGCCAGCCGTTCGAATTCGCTCGGCGTCAGGCTCGATGTCGGCTCGTCCATGGCAACGATGCGGGCGCGATCGAGCAGCGCGCGGGCGATCTCGACAATCTGCCGCTGCGCCACCTTCAGGGTACCGAGGGGTGCAGCCGGATCGATGGAGGGATCGATGGCCGCAAGAGCCTCCGCAGCACGGCGCTCCTGTTCGCGCCGAGCGACGAAGATGGCGCCGCGCGTCAGCGGATGGCCTAGGAACATGTTCTGGGCGACGCTAAGGCGTGGTACCTGCTGCAATTCCTGATGGATCATGGCGACGCCCGCAGCGCGTGCGGCGACCGGGTTGGCGAGTGTAACCGGCTTGCCGTCGATGAGGACGCTTCCCGCTGTCGGCGTGTGGACGCCAGACAGGATGCGCAGCAGCGTCGACTTGCCGGCGCCATTTTCCCCGAGCAGGCCGTGGATTTCACCGGCACCTACCGAGAACGACACGCCGTCAAGCGCCCGCACGGCCGGAAACAGCTTGGAAATGCCCTGGAATTGCAGCCGGGGTGACATTGGGTTCTATCTCCGGGCAACGGTGCCGGCGGGAGCGAATTGCTCTGGCCGGCACTCGCCGATTGGCCTTACTGGCCCGCAGCCGCGTCCTCGAGCAGTGCCTTGCGCGCGCCGGCGCCGGAATAGCGGTCGGCATTGTCCTTGGTGATCAGTGCCTGGGGCGTGGCGACGACGCGGGGC
This sequence comes from Mesorhizobium sp. WSM1497, assembly GCF_001672455.2. Taxonomy (NCBI): domain Bacteria; kingdom Pseudomonadati; phylum Pseudomonadota; class Alphaproteobacteria; order Hyphomicrobiales; family Phyllobacteriaceae; genus Mesorhizobium; species Mesorhizobium sp. WSM1497. Next base: position 1,427,169 of record NZ_CP021070.1, read on the forward strand.
AGCTTCTGTCCCGCGACGAGACGCAGAGCAGTTTCCAACGCCACTTCGCCGGTCAGCACCGGGAAACTGTCGACCGTGCCGGTCAGTTCGCCGGCCCGTATGGAGGCATAGGCGTCGGAAATTCCGTCGGTGCCGAAGACCGCAACCTTGTCCTGCAGGCCGGCGGCCTTGACTGCCTCGACGATGCCGAGCGCCATGCCGTCATTGTTGGCATAAAAGCCGATCAGGTCGGGGTGCTGCTGCAGGATGTTGGTGGCCGCATCATAGGAGGTCTGGCGGTCCCAGTTGCCGGGAACGCTGGCGACGACCTCGAACTTGCCTGCCTCGGTGATGGTCGACTTGAAGCCGTCGGTGCGCTGCACGGCGGCATAGACGCCAGCCTGGCCTTCGACGATGGCGACCTTGCCGCCATCCGGACGGTTCTTGATGAACCATTTGGCGACGCGCACGCCATTGTCGCGCTGGACATTGCCGACATAATGTTCGGCCTGCGGGATCACGGCGTCATTGACGTTGACCACCGGCACGTTGGCGGCCTTGGCTTGCTCCATGATCGGCTGCAGATTGGCATCCGTCTGCGGCGAGACGAGCAGCACGTTGTAGCCCTGCGTCACCAGGCCTTCGGCAATGGTGAGCTGGCCGAGCTGGTCGCCCTCGCTTTGCGCTGCCTGATAGACGACGGGAACGCCGACCTTGGCGCCGAATGCCGTGTAGCCCTCGCCCAGCGAGCGCCAGTATTCATTGGTCAGCGTCTTGGAGACGGCGCCTGCCTTGGTGCCTTCGGGCAGCTTGGGGAACGCGCCGAATTTGGCCTCGACCTGCGACCAGTCGATGCGGTCCTTTTCCGTGTCGGAATTGAGCGGCGCGAGGTCGGCCGAAAAGGCAGAGCCGATCGACAGCGCCATCAGTGCGGCGGTAGCCGTGGCAAGCAGAAGTTTCATTGTATTCCTCCCTTGTTGAAAACGATAATGGTGCGCATGCCTCAGCTATCCGGCCCGAGCATGATTTCCTGGATGATGGCCTGCGACGTCACCGCATCCTGGCTGTCCATGGCGGCGGACAGGCGATTGTCCTGCCCCAGCCGGTCGACGACGCGCAGCATGCGCTTGACGGTGGCGATGTTGACTTCGCACTCGCGCACCGGATCGAGCCCGGTCATGTCGGGGAACGTGTCGAAATAGATGGCGCCGGCGTAACCGTCACGGCGAATCTGCCTGAGCAACTCGATGGTCTGCAGCGTGTGCACCGCGCCGACCATCAGGCCGTCGTCGCGCTTGGCGTAGCCGTCGTTCAGATGCACGCCGAGCAGCTTGCTGTGGCGCGCCACCAGGGCCGCGGCAAAGGCCGGCTGTTCGTCGGCATAGAGCACATGGGCGAAATCGAGGGTGACGCCCAGATTGGGCAGGCCGACATCGCGGATCGCCAGCAAGGTCGTCGCCGCATCCGGCATCAGGCTGTAGGAGCGTGGTTCGTTCGGTTTGTACTCAAGGCTGATCTGACAGTCGGGATCATGCGCCGCTACTTCACGAATCCCATCGATTTCGTGTTGCCAAAGCGTCACATAGTCGGCCTGGAAGGCGTAGTCGAAGCCATCCTGGCCGAGCCACAGCGTCATCAGGCTGGCGCCGGCCTCACGCACGGCATCGATGCCGGCTTTGGTCAGGTCGATGGCCTCGCGGCGCACCGCCGGATCCGGATTGGTGAAGGCGCCGAGCTTGAAGGCGGGGTTGGAGTAGTAGCGCATGGCAAAGCCATTGATAGAAAGTCCGAGATCGCTCAGTTTGAGGGCGATTTCCGCAGGCTTTTCACTGACATGGTCGGGAAAGTTGAGGTCGAGATCGGTAAGCCCGCCGACCTTGGCGGCGCGCGCCGCCATCTGCAGCAGCGACGGCTTGCCGGTAAGATCAGGCCATTCGGCCTGCGGCCGCGAGGCAAAGGAATTCAGGCGCGTGGCGAAACGAGTGGCTGTCATGGTCGATCCTTCAATCGTCATGACTTCACATAAATACAAATATTTGTAAAGTTATTGTTTTAAGGATGGGTGGTGAGCTGTGTCGACGGCCGGGGCTGAGCCGCGCGAAGGCGCAGGTTTCCCAGCGGCGTCGCCGGACAATCCGTCAGAACGGTGGGATCACTGACCGGGGAGGACCGTCCTCAGCCGCCGTTTTGCGGAAACGTGCGACGAAGCCGTCGAGTTCGAGGTGCTCCATGTGCGAGATCGCCCGGCAGGACGCGCCGTCGCGGCTAGTGCACCGACGAAAAAGAGCCCAACGATTGACCGGCCAAAGGCACCGTCACACGACCGCGCAGGGAGATGCAGATCGCCGCTGCCTGGCGCTCGAGCGGGATCAGCACATCACATCGTTCACGCAATGATGTCGGGAATGATCTTGTCTTCCAGCGCCATCAGCCGGTCCTTGAGGAACAGCTTCTTCTTCTTCATGCGCTGGATCTGCAGCGGATCGCAGGCCATGGCGATCATCGCGTTGATGGCTGCATCGAAATCGGCGTGTTCCTGCTTCAGGCGGGAAAATTCGAGGCGAATATCGGCCTGTTCCTGATCGGACATTCTCTACCGTCTGCACGTCTGCGGCGCCCAAAGCTGGGCCTGATTGGGCGGGGCCGGGTGTTTTGTCACCGGCGTGCAGCCCATATCACATTTCACAGTGTCGTGGAATGCTACCACGGATCATTCGACATCGCCCGCGGAAGGTGACACACTGTCACCGTGCCGTCACAGAAGCGAACCTGCGGTGGACGCGCCGTGACGGTTGCAATCGAGGAAAACCATGAAAGGGAGAACCAATCATGTCTCTTGCATCCCATCTTGATGAGTTGCAGCGGAAACACGGCGACATCGAACGTGAAATCGATGACGCGATGAATCATCCATCGGTCGACGACCTCGAAATCGTGAATCTTAAGCGACGCAAGCTGGCACTCAAGGACGAGATTGAAAAACTAAGAGGAAAACCGACCACGCATTGATGCCCTCCTGACATAGCCGCTCGGTATCCGCGGCCTCTTTTCCCGGCGGCTCCCCGCCGCCGGCGTGGAGGGTTTTGATTTCCCAGCACCGGTCTGTCAGCCGAAGCTGGACTTGCACCGGCTTAATATCCGCTTCGGCCGTCGCCCGTTTCGCCAGATCATCGATTGTTTTTGGTCGTTGGCGGCGTGCCGATTCCGGCCAGTGGCGACCTGTCGCCATTGACAAGCCATCTTTGCTCCTCCACCTCATGCCCGGACCTCAGCGCATCGGCCCGGGGCGTCGTTGTGCGCCCATGCAGGACACAAGATGCTCCAGAGACAAAAGGCTGCCGGCATGACCGGATATTTTTCCTCTCCTTTCCCCCGCCGCACCTCGGTCGGCGTCGATGTCGGCGGCGTGGTCGTCGGCGGCGGCGCGCCCGTTGTCGTCCAATCGATGACCAACACCGACACGGCCGATATCGACCAGACCGTCGCGCAGGTCGCAGCACTGCACCGGGCCGGCTCCGAGATCGTGCGCATCACCGTCGATCGCGACGAGAGTGCCGCCGCCGTACCGCGCATTCATGAGCGGCTTCAGCGGCTTGGCATCAACGTGCCGCTGGTCGGGGATTTCCACTATATCGGCCACAAGCTCTTGGCCGATCACCCCGCCTGCGCCGAGGCGCTGGCCAAATATCGGATCAACCCCGGCAATGTCGGCTTCAAGGACAAGAAGGACCGGCAGTTCGCCGATATCGTCGAGATGGCGATCAGGCATGACAAGCCGGTGCGCATCGGTGTCAACTGGGGCTCGCTCGACCAGGAGCTTTTGACCCGGCTGATGGACGACAACCAGGACAAGGGTTTTCCGCTGACGGCGCAAGAGGTGATGCGCGAGGCGATCGTGCAGTCGGCCATTCTCTCGGCCGAGATGGCGGAAGAGATCGGCCTTGGCCGCGAGAAAATCATCCTGTCGGCCAAGGTCAGCGGCGTGCAGGACCTGATTGCCGTCTATGCCGAGCTCGCCACCCGCTCCAACCATGCACTGCATCTCGGCCTGACTGAAGCCGGCATGGGCTCGAAAGGCATCGTCGCTTCGTCGGCCGCCATGGGCATCTTGCTGCAGCAAGGCATCGGCGACACCATCCGCATCTCGCTGACGCCGGAGCCGAATGGCGACCGCACGCGCGAGGTGCAGGTTTCGCAGGAATTGCTGCAGACGATGGGGTTCAGGCAGTTCGTGCCGATCGTCGCCGCGTGTCCCGGCTGCGGCCGCACGACCTCGACCGTGTTCCAGGAGCTCGCTCAGAACATCCAGGCAGATCTCAGGAAGAACATGCCGGTGTGGCGCGACAAATATCCCGGCGTCGAGAACCTCAAGGTCGCGGTGATGGGTTGCATCGTCAACGGCCCGGGCGAGTCCAAGCATGCCGATATCGGCATTTCGCTGCCCGGCACCGGCGAGACGCCGACGGCGCCTGTCTTCGTCGACGGCAAGAAGGCGGCGACGCTGCGCGGACCGTCGATCGCGGCGGATTTCGAGAAAATGGTCGCCGACTATATCGAACAGCGGTTCGGTCGCGGCGGCAAGGCCGCGGCAGAGTAGGTCAAATGCAGCGTTTCCTGTGGGCGACGCTGGTCCTGCTGTGTGGGCTAGTCTGGTCGACACTGGCTCAGGCCGATCCGCCGCAATCCGCCAAGCAACGGCTTATCGACAAGGTCTGCAACCTGATCCAGGCGCATGCCGACCAGAATGGTTTGCCTAGGGATTTCTTCGCCCGGCTGATCTGGAAGGAGAGCCGTTTCGATCCCAACGCCGTCAGTCCCGTCGGCGCCGAAGGCATTGCCCAGTTCATGCCGGGAACCGCCAAGATGCGCGGGCTTGCCAATTCCTTCGACATCAATCAGGCGATCCCGGCTTCGGCGAAATATCTCGCCGAAATGAAAACCGGCTACGGCAATCTCGGCCTGGCGGCCGCCGCCTACAATGCCGGCGAGAGCCGGGTGTCGCGCTGGCTCAGTTCCGGCGGTTTCCTGCCGATGGAAACCGAAAGCTATGTGTTCGACATCATGGGCGAACCAGCCGACAAGTTCACCGACCGAGCCTATGCCGGAAGGGTCGAACCGCTCGACGCTAAGGCGGATTTTGCCGTCGCTTGCCGAAAACTGCCGGTGATCATGTCGCGGACCGTGGCGATGGCCTCGATCAACGTAAAGCCGTGGGGCATCCAGGTGGCCGGCAATTTCCGCCGCAGTGCCGCGATCAACCAGTGGCTCAGGGTAAGGAGCCGGTTCCCGGCCCTGCTCAATGGGCACGATCCAGTGGTCAGCCGGGTGCGCACGCCGATCGGCCGGCGGGGTATCTATGCGGTCAGGATCGGTGTCGACCACCGCGCCGATGCAAACGTCATCTGCCAGAAATTGCAAAGCATCGGTGGGGCATGCGTGGTGGTGCGCAACCGGTGATTTGACCCCTGCCGGCAGGGTATTTTGTCTGAGAGAGGCATTTAGAAAGCGACAGCCGTGACGTCGCATCCACCAAGGATTTCAGCTATGGCGGCGGTCATCTTACCAGGAGCGACAGCCCCTGCCTTTGACAAGCCGCGTGGGCACAACATGTTCGATGGATACATTATCTGCGGCACACCGAGGACCGGAAGCACGCTGCTGTGCAAGCTCCTGGCGTCCACCAAGACGGCCGGCGATCCACATTCGTTTTATCGACGCCAGGACGTGGTGGAGTGGGCCGAAGAGTGGAAGCTGCCCGATCGCGCCGCGATGAGCGAGCTCGAATTCGATGCCGCGTATCTCGATGCCGCGATCGCCGCCGGCAAGGGTGGGACCGGCCTCTTCGGCCTCCGCTTGATGCGCGAAAATCTGGATGAGCTTTCGGCGATCCTCGACCGGATTTTCCCAAAACTGCCATCCGACAGAGCACGGTTCGAAAGAGCATTCGGCAATGTTCTCTACATACACCTCTCGCGGGAGGACAAGCTTGCGCAGGCTGTCTCCCTGATCAAGGCAGAGCAGACCGGTCTTTGGCATATCGCTCCCGACGGCACCGAGATCGAAAGGGTCGCACCGCCGAAAGAGCCCCAATATGATTTCGAGCGGATCAGGCGTGAGGTCGAGGAACTCGAGACCTATGATGCGGCATGGAACATCTGGTTCGCTGAGCAAGGCATAACCCCGCTTCGGGTTGGCTACGAGCGCCTTTCGAGCAATCCGGCGGCGACATTGCTAGGCATCTGCGAAGTCTTGGGCGTTCAAGCGCCGAATGCCGATGACGTGAGGCCCGGCGTTGCAAAGCTCTCCGACGACACGAGCCTCGACTGGATGCGCCGCTATCGTCTGGACGCAGCCGCCTGACGCATTGATGGAGGCAGGCTAGGCCGTCTTGGCCACCACGGTCTCGCTGAGCCAGGTGCCGATCTTGGTGCCCAGTCGGTCGGGCGAAACGGGCTTCGGCAGATAGTCGTCCATGCCCGATTCGATGCACTTGTCGCGATCGCCCTTCAGCGCATGCGCGGTGACGCCGATGATCGGTATATGGGTGCCCGTCGAAGTCTCCATGGCCCGGATCGCGCGGGTCGCTTCGTAGCCATTCATCTCCGGCATCGAGACGTCCATCAGGATCAGCTTGGGGCGCAGCGCCCGGTACATCTCGACCGCCGTGCGGCCGTTGCCCGCGATGCGGTAGCTCAAGCCCAAGCCATTGAGGATCTGGCCGAAGACCAGCTGGTTCACGTCGTTGTCCTCGGCAATCAGGATGTCGATCGGTCCGTTCGGCGTGGTTGTCGATTCCGGTGCTGCCGCGACTGGCAGCGCCGGGCCGCGGATGACGGTAAAGGCGGGCGGCGCTGCCGGGGGAGCCTGGACGATCGGTTCGCGGACAAACTGCGCCTTGCCGACCTGCGAACGGGCCTTCTGCACGACCGAAATAACGGTGCCGAGCAGGACCGCAGAGCGCGCCGGCTTCGTCAGATGCGCGGCAATGCCGAAGTCGATGATCATCTTGCCGAAATCGACCTGGTCGACCGAGGTCAGCAACACCACCGGGATGGAGGACAGCCGGCTGTCGGAGGCAATGGCTCTGGCGACGTCGGCGCCGTTCATGCCGGGCATCTGGTAGTCGAGGATGATGCAGTCGACGGCGGCGCCCAACTGAAAGGCGCGATCGAGGAAGGCCAGGCCGACGGCGCCGCTTTCGGCGGCGGCACAGTCGAAGCTCCAGCTCCTGAGCTGCTCGAGCAGGATTTCGCGGTTGACCGGATTGTCGTCGATGACCAGCACGCGCGCGCCGGTGACGTCGACCGGCACGATCTCGTCGCGCGCCGCGGCCTGATGCGCGGGCAGCGGCACCGCGAACCAGAACACCGAGCCGCGGCCGATCTCGCTCTCGACGCCGATCTTGCCTGCCATCAGGTCGACGAGGCGTGCTGCGATGGCCAAGCCCAGCCCCGTGCCCTCGTGACGGCGGGTGGACGAGCCGTCGACCTGCGCGAATTTTTCGAACACGTTCTGCAGTTTCTCGGCCGGTATGCCGATGCCGGTGTCCTCGACGCGGATCTTGAGCTGGACCACGTCGTTGACGATCTCGCCGCCGACGTCGATCAGCACGTGACCCTTCTCGGTGAACTTCACTGCGTTGCCGAGCAGGTTGGTGATGATCTGCCGGAACCGGCCGGCGTCGCCGACGACATGGGCCGGCAGGCGCGGATCGACGCGCACGATCAGTTCGAGGTTCTTTTCGGCGACGCGAGCCGAGACCAGCGTCGCCACGTCCTCGACCGCCTCGGAAAGGCGGAAGGGAGCAGGGTCGAGGGTGAGCTGGCCAGCATTGATCTTGGAGAAATCGAGGATGTCGTTGATGATGGTGAGCAGCGCGTTGCCGGACTTCACGATAACGTCGGTGAAGGTCTTTTGGCGTGGGGTCAGATCGGTCTTGGCCAGCAGTTCAGCCATACCGAGCACACCGTTCATCGGCGTGCGGATTTCGTGGCTCATATTGGCCAGGAATTCCGATTTGGCGCGGTCGGCGGCCTCGGCCTTGAACAGGGATTCGGCGGATTCGGCAAAGGCGCGGCGGATCGCCACTTCCATCGGGCGGAAGATCCAGAAGGCGACGATGGCAAGGGCCGCGAACAGGATGCCGCTGGCCCACAACAACAGCCTGTCGCTGGAGGCATCGGCCAGATGGCGCTCATCATCCATGGCGGTGCGGACGCGAACCAGCATGGGTTGGGCGAACAGGTCATTCTGGTTGCGGATTTCGCGATAGCTCCACTCATCGACCTTCTGCGCCACCGACATCAGGTTGAAATTGCGCACCATGTCGCGCGGCGACCAGAACAGATCGCCGTTAACTGAAGCGGATTGGAGTTCGTCGACGGTCTTGATCGACAGCCGCGGCTTGATCGCCGCAAGCTGGGCGGTCAGCGTCTCGATCTCGCCGGTCAGGCGCTCCGAATGGCCGCGCGCCGATGTGGTCAGGGCATCGCGTGTCTCCGCCCGCCAGGCGGTGCCGGTCGTCTCGGCAAAGCTGGTCGCGTTGCGCAGGTCTCGGGTGAAGATGACGAGATTGCTGCTCAGCGCATCGATGTCGCGGCGAAAGGAATTGACGCGATCAAGCGCAATCACGATGCCGGCGGAAGCCAGCGCGAAGATCAGCAACCCTGAAATATAGCGGATCCGGACCGACCGGATGAAGGACGAATATTCAGGCATGCGCAACCCCAACACATACGCACCATTTTAATGGCCGGGATTACGCTTCATTTACATTAAAATTTCGTTCGTTCGGGCAGGCGAGCCGTGCGAGCCGCCGGATGGACAGCGCGCCTAGGCCGCGTCCACGACGAGGGCGCGGATGCGGCCACTCACCGGGCCTTCCCCGAACCGTTTCCCAAGGGCATTCGCCACGTATCGCGTCACCTCCTCCAGCGAGCCACCGCGCGCCTCGATCTCGGCCCGCAGGGGCGTGCCCTGGCAATAGGCCGTGGCCGCCTCATATGGCGAGGAAGCGGCGCTGACGGCATCCAGCGGCTCTATGGTGATGTTACGGAAGCCGGCGGCATGCAGGTCGGCGCGGATGACGTCCGCATCGTGATAGCCATGCGGTGTCCTTGCCATGAAGCGAGGCGGATCGGCCGGGAAAAAATGGCCGAGCGCCCGCGTCACCTCATCGGCAAACTCGTTCTCTTCGATGGCACCCCAGACGTTGAACAGGAAGTGTCCGCCCAGCCGCATCACGCGCCGAACTTGCCCGTAGGCGCCCACCCGATCGGGGAAGAACATCGCGCCAAACTGGCAGGCCACGGCGTCGAACTGTGCGTCCTCGAAGGGCAGCGCCTGAGCATCGGCCTGCTGCCAGGTGATGCGAGGATCGTCCACCATCCGCGTGCGTGCGTGGTCGAGCATGGGCTGGTTGAGGTCGGTGACCACGATGCGCGCTTGCGCCGGCAGCTTTGCTGCGAGCGCACGTGTCACCACACCGGTGCCCGCCGCCACTTCGAGCACCGATTGCGGCCCGAGCTTCGACACCCACTCCGCCAGATCCCGCGCATATGGCTCGAAGATCAGCGGCACCATCGCCCGGTCGTAGATCTCGGGAATGGAACCGCTGAACAGCTTGTCGGTGGTCGACATGGCATCCTCCAACTCTTATCCGCACCGCGTGCTTGCCGTGCGGATGTCAATCCTCTGCCTCGGCAGGCTTCCGCTCAAGTTCTATTTCAGAACCGGCCGGCGGGGACGTGCGTGCAATCAGCTCGATGTTCCGGCTGGCACCAACCTTAGCTGTTACGCGCCGCCACGAATGTCGCCGCTTCTTTCAGCAACTGGGCATCGTCACCATAGGGCTCAAGCAGCGCATGCGCCTGTTGGACGAGGCCGTGAAGCTGGCCGCGTGCCCAATTTGCACCATGCAAGGCCACCAGCGTCGCCTTGCCGGCGGCGGCGTCCTTGCCGGTCGCCTTGCCCATCTGGCTGGCGTCGGCGGTCAAATCGAGCAGGTCGTCGGCAAGCTGGAAGGCAAGACCGATCGCCGAGCCGAATTCGGCCAGCCGCTCGCGGTCATCGGCCGGGGCGCCGGCGATGAGGGCGCCTGCCTCGCAGGCGAAGCGGATCAGCGCGCCGGTCTTCATCGCCTGCAGCCGGATGATGCCGGCCTCGTCCGGCGGCGTCTGTTCGGCTTCGAGATCGAGCTTCTGGCCGCCGACCATGCCGCCTGCTCCGGCGGCGCGGGCAAGCGCCAGCACCAGGGCTGCCCGCCGCTCCGCCGGCAGCGCGGTCGACTCGCCGGCAATGATGTCGAAGGCCAGCGTCAGCAGGGCGTCGCCGGCCAGGATCGCGGTCGCCTCGTCGAAGGCCTTGTGCACGGTCGGCTGGCCGCGACGCAGGTCGTCGTCGTCCATGGCGGGCAGATCGTCGTGGATCAGCGAATAGCAATGCACGCATTCAAGTGCGGCGGCGACACGCAGTGCCGCCTCGCCGTCGGCGGAAAAAAGGGCGGCACTTTCCATGACCAGGAAGGGCCGCAGGCGCTTGCCGCCGTTCAGCACGCCATGGCGCATCGCCGCCATCAGCCGGTCCGGCCGGGCGATCTCGCCCGAAAGCGCGCGGTCGTCGAGCAGTCGCCGCAGCAGCACCTCGACGGCGGCTGCCCGCCTGATCAGCGCCATTTCGAACGCCATTTGGTCGTCATTCGTCATGGCCGGGACCGGTAGCCGACACTCAGACGTTGCGCAAGAAGGCAAGCGCCATTATGCCGGAGCAGTATGAGCCCGTTCGGAAACTCTACTCCTGCGGTCATCTGAGGGCGTTTTCTGCGCTTCCGGTGCTTGCGTACTCTATTGTACGCTCCGCTCCGGTTCTCGAAAACACCGTCACATGGCTCACAGGAGCGCGTTTCAAAACGAGCTCTCTGGAACGGGTTGGGCGGCTTGGCGGAACCGATCGTCGATCATGAAACCGAAAAGCTGGACATGGCGACGAGATCGCGGGGCGTAAACCGCCGTGGTCTCAAGCGCTGGGTCCGGCGCGGCATCGTCGTGGCCGCGGTGCTGGCCTTGATTCCGGTCGTGCTGACATTTCTGTACCTGCCGTTCTTCGTGCATCCTGTCTCGACGCTGATGCTGAAGGACCTGGCGACCTTCTCCGGTTACGACCGCCGCTGGGTGTCGATCGACGACGTGTCGCCGGTGCTGGCCAATTCCGTCATCATGTCGGAGGACGGGCAGTTCTGCTTTCATCGTGGCGTCGATCTCGGCGAGCTGAGAGGCGTCGTCGACGATGCGCTGGCCGGCGAAGCGACGCGCGGCGCCTCGACCATCACCATGCAGACGGTCAAGAACCTGTATCTCTGGTCGCGGCCGCTGGGCTCGGTGCGCAAGGTGGTCGAATTGCCGCTGGCCGTCTATTTCGATGCGGTGATGTCGAAACGGCGCATCATGGAAATCTATCTCAACATCGCCGAGTGGGGGCCGGGCATCTACGGCATCGAGGCCGCGGCACAGCACCATTTCGGCGTCTCGGCAAAACAGCTGTCGCGACGGCAGGCCGCCCTGCTTGCGGTCTCTTTGCCAAATCCGATCGCCCGCAATCCGGCCAAGCCCGGGCCTGGCCTGAGGCGGCTTGCCAATCTGATCGAGCGGCGAGCCGGCCGCTCGGGCGCCTATGTCGGTTGTCTCCGCTAGCCGATCCAAAAAAATTCGCGCCAGTGCTGGCCAAAACGGTACAGGGCGTGTATAGGCACCCGACTTTCTCAGATTTAGGCCCCGACATGGCCCTTTCACGAGGGCGGGCGGGGCTTTTGACCATGTAGTGGAGCATATCCATGGCCGTTCCGAAACGTAAAACCTCTCCGTCCAAGCGCGGCATGCGCCGCTCGGCCGACGCCCTCAAGGCCCCGACCTATGTCGAGGACAAGAATTCCGGCGAAATGCGCCGTCCGCACCATATCGACCTGAAGACGGGCATGTATCGCGGTCGCCAGGTGTTGACGCCCAAGGAAAGCTGAGACCAGCCTTCCAAAGGTTTGAATTCCAAAAGGACCGGCCAGTGGCCGGTCCTTTTGCGTTTGGGGGGCGGGGTAGCGCGCATCTCGACGCGTGGGCGGCAATCGTTGCAGGCAACCGGCTGACATTGTTGTTGCGTGCGGTCTTCGACCGTGTTCAACGCTGCCATCGAAACATCTTGACGGCGTGCCTGTGGCGCATTCTACAAAGGATTGCCCCCACATGGAGACGCCAGATGTTCGGTGCCATTCCGCTGCTGATCGTGCCTTTCGTGCTCTACAATCTCGGACTGCTGGGAATATTCGGCAGCGGTGACGATCCGTGGGCAAGCGAGGTCTTCTCATTCAGCATGATGTCGGGTGGCGTGTTCTCGATGACGCTTGGCGACCTGATGGTGCTGATCGGGCTGATCTTCCTGTTCCTCGAAATGGCGAAGTCGGTGCGCACCACCAACGCCTCGATCATGGACCATCTTCTGTCGACGCTGGTCTTCGTGGCCTTCCTGGTCGAGTTCCTGCTGGTGAAGGGTGCGGCCCATTCCGTCTTCTTCACGCTGATGGTCATCGCGCTGTTCGACGTGCTGGCCGGATTCGCGGTGTCGATGCGGTCGGCCAGCCGGGACATCAATTTGAATTAGGTCCCCGGCGCGGAAGGCGGAAGTTTGACGGGCGCTTGCGCTGACAGTTGGCGCAAACGCCCCTAACGTCGTCATCCCAGGGCGTAGCAAGGAGCGTAGCGACGCGGCGCAGACCCCAGGGTCCAAGCCGCGACACGTGAGCGTTTCAGCGGTCCAGAATTCTGCTCCGCTGCACTCTACGGCTGATGTTACGGAATGGATCCTCGGGTCTGCGCGACGGAGCCTCGCTCCTGCTCCGCCCGTGGATGACGAAGTTCCCGACCTCACCCCGGATCGGCGGTGAAACCGGCGGCCTCGATGCCGGCGATTGCCGCGGCTTCGTCATTGTCCGACGTGTCGCCTGAAATGCCGACGGCGCCGATGATGGCACCGGCCTTGTCGCGGATCAGCACGCCGCCGACGACCGGCAGCACGCGCCCGCCCGAGACGTCCGAGATGCCGGCGACGAGATGCGGGCGCTCCTTGGCGAAGGCCTCGACTTTGCGCGAGCCCATGCCGATGGCGAGCGCACCATAGGCCTTGCCGGCCGACATTTGCGGACGCAGGAACGACGCGCCGTCCTGGCGCTGGAAGGCGACCAGATGCCCGCCGGCGTCGAGCACCGAGACGCCGAGCGGCTTGAGCTTGAGATCGGAGCCCTTGGCAAAGGCGGTTTCGATGATTTGCCTGGCTTTTTCGAGCGGCAGTGCGGTCATGGCGGTCTCCTGTTTGAAACGCGTCGATCATCGATCGTCGGCGGGCGAGATAACATCCCCGTTCCGGTTGAAATTGCTTCGCGTGAAAAGGCAGGATGGAAAGCAGCCTTCGCCCGCTCATCCGGATAAGCGTTGCCGCTTGTATGGCTCCAGACGTGGCTGGGCTACTTCTTCTTGGCGCGGGCCGGCTTCTTGGCGGGTTCCGCCGGCGCGTTGGCGAGGTCTTCCGCTTCCTTGGCGAGACGCAGTGCCCGCAGTTTATTGGTCTTGGCCTGGCGGGCGTCGCTCTCGGCGACGTATTCGGCCATCGCCTTCTGGCGGACGGTTGCCGCCTCTTCCTGCTTCTTGAAGCGCAGGTCGGCGCGTGCGCGGGCAGCATCCCGAGAGTTCTCAACCAAGACCTTATCCAATCCCGTGAATTGTGATTTTCCGCTTCTTCTAGCAGAGCCGGCCCCAAAACGGGAAAATAAGTTGGTTACGCGGCCGGGCTGGCGGCGAGGGCCTTGCTGGCAACCACCGCCTCGTAGGCGGCCTGCAAGGTCGCGCGGACAGAAAGGCCAGACATTGTATCGAGCGGCATGCCGAGATGCTCGTGCCGCAACTCGTCCATGAATTTGTCCCACATAGGCTGTCCGCCCTTTTCCAGAAGTTCGGCGCGGATCGACAATTCGTCGCTGACCGGCAGCCAGACGCGGCCCCAGGCGCCGAGATGGGCCAGGATCGGAACCAGCGTGATCGCCATCTCGGTCAGGCTGTAAATCGCCTTCTGCTTGTGCGAGGGATCGTCGGCCTTGGTCAGCATGCCCAGCTCCATCAGGCGCTTCAGCCGGTCGGCGAGGATATTGGAGGCGATGCCTTCCATCGATCCGTTGAGCAACTCGCGAAAATGGCGCCTGCCGCCGAAGATCATGTCGCGAAGGATGATCAGGCTCCAGCGGTCGCCGAAGACTTCCAGCGACAGATTGATCGGGCACCCGGACCGGCGATCCATGCTCATGAGATTTTTCTCCAAAACCGGTTGCATTATCGTATCAGTTTTATTATCGTGCAACCGATTGCAAAATGCAATCAGTTTTGCAGAGAGGAGACTGCGTGATGAGGACCACCGAACGCCCTGAGATTATATCCGAAGTCTTTGGCGATCCGGCGAACCCGCCGCTGTTGCTGATCATGGGAGCGATGGCCTCGATGCTGTGGTGGCCGGAGGCGTTCTGCCGGAAACTGGCCGGTGCCGGCCTGTTCGTGATCCGCTACGACAATCGCGATACCGGCCGTTCGACGAAATACAAACCGGGAGAGCCGCCCTACACGTTCGATGATATGGCCGACGATGCAATGCATGTTCTGGACGACCACGGCATCGGCAAGGCGCATGTCGTCGGGATGTCGATGGGCGGCATGATCGCGCAGCTTGTGGCGTTGAAACATCCCTCGCGTGTCGTATCTCTGACTGTGATCAGCAGTTCGCCGGTGGGAATCGACACATCCGGCCTTCCCGGGACGACCGAAGCCTACATGGAACACTCGGCCGAGGGCGCCAAAGTCGATTGGTCGGACCGTGGTCAAGTGGTCGATTTCATCGTCAGGGATGCGCGGGCGATCGCCAGCACCACGCATTCATTCGATGCGGCGGGGATACGGGCCTTTGTCGAGCAGGATTACGACCGCTCCGGCGGCTTCCTGAGCGCGACCAACCATTTCATGCTCAAGGGCGGCGCCGCCTGGAAGGGCCGCCTGCACGAGATCGCGGCGCCGCTGCTGGTCATTCACGGCACGGCGGATCCGATCTTTCCGGTCGAACACGGCGAGGCGCTGGCCGAGACGGTCACCGGCGCAAGACTCATTCGCATCGAAGGTGGCGGCCACGAGCTGCATCCGGACGACTGGGCCGAGATGTCCGCAGCGATCATCGCGCATGTCCAAGCCGGTTGAAGCAGCATAGGCTGGTTTGACGGACAAGGCTAACCGCAACAGGCGTGCCGCATGGTAGCGGCCACCGACAATCCAGGAAACAGACGAGCAAGAAATGTCCCTGACACTTCATTTCCATCCGCTGGCCTCCTTCTGCTGGAAGCCGTTGATCGCGCTGTACGAGAACGCCACGCCGTTCACGCCTGTCATCGTCGACCTTGGCGATGCTGAATCGCGCGCGGCCTTCCTGAAGATCTCGCCGGCCGGCAAGATGCCGGCGCTGCGCGACGATGCGCGTGGCCGTACGGTGCTGGAATCGAGCATCCTCGTCGAATATCTGGCCGCGCACTATCCGGGGCCGGTCGACCTCGTTCCCGCCGAGATCGACATGGCGTTGGCCGTCCGCCAAGCTGACCGTTTCTATGATTTCTATGTGCAGGAGCCGATGCAGAAGATTGTCGGCGATCGGTTGCGTCCCGGCGACAAGACCGACCCGTTCGGCGTCGAGCAGGCTCGCGACCAGTTGCGCAATTCCTACGCCATCATCGAACACGACATGCAGTCGAAGATCTGGGCGATGGGCGACAGCTTCACCATGGCCGATTGCGCAGCCTCCCCCGCGCTGTTCTATGCCAACAAGGTCGAGCCGTTGGGCGACAGGTACCCGGCTGTGAAGCGCTATCACGACCGCCTGCTGCAGCGCCCCGCCTTCGCTCGGGTGATCGGGGAGGCGCAGCCCTACTTCAAGTTCTTCCCCTACAACAACGGTTGATCGGGTCAGGTTTCCCAGAACTGATCGAGCCAGATGTTGAGTTTGAGGAAGCCAGTGCCGCTCACCGTATAGACGCGCCTTGTTCCTTCCGGCTTGGCGTGGACCAGGCCGGCATCGAGCAGCACTTTCAGATGTTGCGACACGGCTGGGCGCGAGACCGGCAAGCCGGCGGCCAGTTCGGTGACGGTTTTCGGGCCGCGGCGAAGTTCTTCCAGAAGATGGCGCCGGTTGGGATCGGCAATCGCCATGAAGGCGTCGGAAAACATCATGCCTGTATTAGTGAGGCAAAGCCTTTCGAATCTCAACCGTCTGCTTCTGCTTTTCTTCTGGGATCAAGCCGCAATGCTTCCGGGGTGACCGAGCGGTCGGCCGGCTGCGTCTTGAAGGCGTCACGATCCCCGATCGGCACCGGCGCGCGGCGGCTGATGCGCAGCAGCGTGTAGCCCGCCAGGCAGAGATGCGCGAAGGCGGTCGCCAGGAACAGACCTTCCGGGCGCATCCAGCCCATCAGGGCAGCCGCAAGCAAAGGTCCGATCATCGTGCCGAAGCCATAGAGCAGCAACAGCCCGCCAGATACCTTGACGAAATCCTCCGAGCGCGCGTGGTCGTTGGCATGCGCCACGGCGATGGAATAGAGCGTATAGGCGAAGGCGCCATAGGCGGCGGTGAAGACGATGACGAAGACGCCGGAGCGTGGCTCGAACAGGAAGATCATGAGCGCGAAGAAGGCCCCGCCGAAAGCCGCCCCCGCCAGCACGAAGCGCCGGTCGGTCTTGTCGGACAGGCGCCCGGCCGGAAGCTGCATGGCGGCACCGGCAACGACCACAAGGCTCATCATCAGGGCGATCTCGGCCGTGGAAATGCCGATGCGTGCACCATAGACCGCGCCAAGCGTGCCCCAGGCGCCGTTGGCGATGCCGATCAACACGCAAGCGACCGCCGACACCGGCGAATTGGCATAAAGGCCCCTGACATCAAGTGAGACATCCTGCAGCGGCTTGGGGTGGGAGGCGGTCGAGACCGCCGTCGGAATGAGCGACAGGCAAAACAGGATGCCGGTGATCATGAACAGCGACGCGGACTTCACGTCGCCGCCGGCGACGATCATCTGCCCGCCCATGATCGAGGCATAAGTCACCATCATGTAGAGGCCGAAGACGGTGCCACGGTTCTCGTTGGTGGCCTTCTCGTTCAACCAGCTTTCGATGACCATGAAGGCGCCGGCCATGGTGAAGCCGGTGAAGGCGCGCAGCAGGATCCAGACATACTCGTCGATAATCAGCCCGGTGAGCAGCGCCACGATGGCGCCGGATGCGGCAAAGGCGCCAAAGGCGCGCACGTGGCCGGCGCGGCGCACGATGCGCGGTGCGAAGAAGCAGCCGGTGACGAAGCCGCCGGCCCAGGCCGTGCCCATCAGGCCGAGCGATGCGGTCGAGAAGCCTTCCAGCTGACCGCGCAGGGGCAGAAGCAGCCCATGCAAACCAGATGCCGCGAGCAGGAAAGCGGTGCCGCGAAGCAGCGAGAGGATCGGTCGGTAGGTTGCGAACATTGGTTGATCCGGCTCAGGTTTGGCGGGGACGCTGGGTCTGAAGACAGTCGCATTCGGGCTTTTCGGCGGCGGGCTTTACGCCCGAGCGCCTATCCGCGGCGGAACAGTGCTTCGGCCGCGGATTTGGTGGTGTCCTTGGCCTTGAGTTCGGCTTCCAGGCGGGCGATTTCGTCGCGCAGGATGCCGATCCGCTCAGTCAAGTCGCTGACGGAAAGCAATGACAGGTCCTGCCCGATCTCGTGGGGGCGCGCCTTCTTCTTGGGTTCGTCGTCGAAGATCGCCATCGTCGCTCCTCCTCCGCCAAGACCAGATTGGCCATTTGCCTGATTTGGCAATCAGCATACATAGGGCAGGGGCGTCGATGCAAACAGCCGATCGGATAACGGCGAGGAAAGACGGGAAATCTCATGGCGAGCGGACAGAAAATTCCGGCAAGGATGACGGCCATCGCGATCTCGGAGCCGGGTGGCCCTCGGGTGCTGAAGCCGGAAACACGCGACGTGCCGCAGCCCGGCCCCGGCGAGATCCTGATCAAGGTGCATGCCGCCGGCGTCAACCGGCCCGACGTCCAGCAGCGCAAAGGCGCCTATCCGCCACCGCCCGGCGCATCCGACCTGCCGGGCCTCGAGGCATCGGGTGAAGTGGCGGCCCTTGGCGACGACATATCACGCTGGCGCATTGGCGACCGCGTCTGTGCGCTGACGCCCGGCGGCGGCTATGCCGAATATGTCAAGGTCCATGCAGGGAGCGTGCTGCCGTTGCCCGCCGGCTTCACCCACACCGAAGCCGCGGCGGTGCCGGAGAATTACTTCACCGTCTGGCACAATGTGTTCGAGCGTGGCGGCCTCAAGAAAGGCGAGACGCTGCTCGTCCATGGCGGCTCGTCCGGCATCGGCACGACAGCAATCCAGCTTGCCTCCGCCTTCGGCGCCTATGTCATCACCACTGCCGGCAGCAAGGAGAAATGCGACGCCTGCCTGAAGCTCGGCGCCGACCGGGCGATCAATTATCGCGAGGCGGATTTCGTCGCCGCGGTGAAGGAGGCAACGGGTGGCAAAGGCGCCAATGTCATCCTCGACATGGTCGGCGGCGACTATGTGGCGCGCAACTACGAAGCCGCGGCGGTCGAAGGCCGCATCGTCCAGATCGCCGTTCAGGCCGGCGCTGTCGCAAGCGCGGACTTTTCGAAGATCATGGTCAAGCGGCTTACCCACACAGGTTCGACGCTGAGGCCGCGAACCGTCGAGTTCAAGGCGGCGATCGCGGCGGCGCTGGAAGCGCAGGTGTGGCCGCTGCTCGGCACGCGCAAGGTTGCCCCTGTGATGGACATGATCTTCCCGCTCAGCGAAGCCTGGCGGGCGCATGAGCGCATGGAAGAGGGTGAGCATATCGGCAAGATCGTGCTCGACGTAGGCTGACAGCGCGCGAGGTCAGCGCCTCGCTGCCCACAAGATGAACAGAAGCTTAATGCTGCAATGCAGCATTTGCATCATTGCTATGCAAAATCAGCCATTCAAGTCCTCATCGATGACGCCTATTTGAGCACCATCGAAACGAACATCATTCTGGAGGGACTACCATGAACCCGATCCGCGCTTTCCGTAACTGGCGTATGTACACCGAGACCGTCCGCGAACTGAACCGTCTCAACGCACGCCAGCTCAGCGATCTCGGCATCAACCGCGCCGACATCGAAAAGATCGCCCGCAGGGCTATCTAAAGCCACGTCCTGGTCCGCTCCGGCGGGCCCAAGCCGTGGAAGCCAGAGCCGCACCAGACGAACTTTGTCGCGGTTCCGAGCCCGCTGGACCCAGTCCGGCGGGTTTTGTCGTTTTGGGCGGGAGATCAACGACCGTCCCAACCGATACCGGCCATCGAGCAGGGTTGACCTCAGTTTCCTGCATGGCATCTTGGCTCGGCGCTTTCACAAGGGCGAACCCTGATGGAAGCAGCGGCTCCGGCATGACAGGGGTGCCCCTATCTCAACCGATCTTTGCCAAGACCGGAACTCGCCAGCAAAGCCAGCTTGTCGTTCTGCTCAAGAGCGCGGAACGTTTTCGGTAAGTACCCACGGCTTCCGGTCTTTGCTCCAAAAACGTTGCGAAAGGACCCGAGAGCGGTTATACAGACCGCGAATTTCCCATTTTGGTGGCTCTAAACCACCGCCCGCGCGGGAACGCGGGCGAACGAGAAGGATTTGTAAAATGGCCAATACGCTGCTGATGCCCAAGGCGACCGCCGTCTGGCTGGTCGACAATACCGCACTTTCCTTCGAGCAGATCGCGCAGTTCTGCGGGCTGCATCCGCTCGAGGTCAAGGCAATCGCCGATGGCGAAGCGGCGCAAGGCATCAAGGGCATGGACCCGATCATGACCGGACAGCTGACCCGCGACGAGATCGCCCGTGCCGAGAAGGATCCGAACCAGCGCCTGAAGCTTTCGGACCCCAAGGTGCGGGTGCCCGAATCCAAGCGCAAGGGTCCGCGCTACACGCCGCTGTCGAAGCGCCAGGACCGGCCGAACGCAATTCTGTGGCTGGTGCGCAACCATCCCGAGCTCAAGGACGCGCAGATCTCGCGCCTCGTCGGCACCACCAAGTCGACGATCGAACAGATCCGCGAGCGCAAGCACTGGAACTCAGCCAATTTGCAGCCGATGGACCCGGTGACGCTGGGTCTCGCCTCGCAGATCGACCTCGACATGGAAGTCAACCGCGCCTCGCGCGGCCGCGAACAGGCGCAGCCGGTCGGCGACACGCTGCTGCCGGCGGCCCTGACCGAGCGGCTGGTGCCGGCTCCCGAGAAGCCGAAGGACGAGGACGCCGAACTCGACGCCAACGCCGTGTTCGCCAAGCTCTCGGCCTTGAAGTCGAAGAACACGGACAATGACGACGACGAGTGAGGTTGTCTGATATTCCAAGAAAAAGCCCGCTTCGAGCGGGCTTTTTTGTAGCTGCGCCAGGTCTCAGCTGCGCGCGGCGCGATCCGGCGCCATGCCATAGTCCTCGCTGCGCTCCACTGCGCGGTAGAAGTCGGCAAGTTGCTTGCCGCGCTCCGGCTTGAAGATGCGGCCGGCGATCACCACCGAGGCGATGCGATCGATGCGGAAGGCGCGGAAATCGTCGCGCATCTCGCACCAGGCGACCAGCGTCCACACCTTGCCCCAGAACCACAGGCCGAGCGGGCGGATATCGCGGGCGGTGCCGCGGCCGGCCTCGTCGGAATAGTCGATGGTCAGCACTTGGCGCTTTTCGACCGCGCGCTCGATCAGGTCGATCGCCTCGCGGGCGGCGTCGCTGACCACCCACATCGGTGTGTGGATCTCGGTGCGGGCGATGCGGTCTTTCTCCGCATCGGGCAATACGGCGCCGATCTTGACCAGCGCTTCGTCGGCGGCCCGCGCCATGGCGGCACCGCCAAAGGCACGCACCATGCGGGCGCCGGCGACCAGCGCGACGATCTCGTCACGCGTGAACATCAGCGGCGGAAGGTCGAAACCCTCCCTCATCATGTAGCCAACGCCGGCCTCGCCGTCGATCGGCACTCCGGTCGACTGCAAATCGGCAATGTCGCGATAGATGGTTCGCTCGGAAACTTCGAGCCACGTGCCGAGCTTCTGGGCGGTGACCAATCGGCCACCGCGCAGATGCTGCACGATCTGGAAGAGCCTGTCGGCGCGGCGCATCGTATGGTCCCTCGGCGTTGTCTCTATGCATGCCGCCCGAAACCGGTCCACCTCTGGGTGGCATGCATCGTGTTTTCGCGCATGCCGTTATCCCAAAACCGCAGAACACTTTTGGGCGGCATGCCTCATGGTTTCAGCCCTTCGCGCTTGCGCTGCGCGGCGACGAACTCCGCGCCGAAGGACAATTTCTTCGTCGTCGGTGTTTTCGCATCGAGCACGCGCCAGAACGGTGCCACGTCACTCGGCGTCATGCCGCGCTGGAGGTCCTCGTTGGCGGCTTCGGCAACAGTGCGCAGATGATAGCCTATGGTGACCGGGCATGTCACTTCGGCGCCATGCTCGACGGCAAGTGCTGTACGCAGCGCACGCACATCCATCTCGACGCCTTCGGGAATCGAGCGGATGAAATCATCGACCTGGCGCGCTGTCGGCACCAGCATAGGCTGGCCTTCGACGACATCGGCCATCGTGCGCGGCGTCGGCTTGACGCCGTTGATGCCTGGTGTGCTCAGTCTGTCGTTCCAACTCTTCATCGATCGTCCTTTCGACCGCCGATGCACGGGTGCCCTAAGCTGGCACCATTGCACGGCCCTCCTGACAGCATACTGTCAGGAGGCTTCAGCATACTCCTTGGCAAACAGCGTTCGCATCCGAGCGAGATCGCTGCCTCTTTCGGGGTAGAGCGTCTTCAGAAAGGCGAGCGCGAAGGTGCCCGGCGCCGAGCCTGGCGCGGAAACAATTTTGCCGTCGGCCATGGCATGCGGCACATCCTGATAGAGGCTGTCGCCGGCATAGCCGGCCTCATGACCATTGATCCAGTCGCGGCCATTGCTCGTATGCCTGGCCTTCTCGAACAGGCCGGCGCGGGCTAGCGCCAGCGTGCCGGCGCAGATGCCGCCGACCACGCCGCCGCGCGATGCAACAGCATTGAGCAGATCGGCAACATCGGGCGGTGCCTTGCCGGCCCACTCATCGGAGCCGATGACGGCGATGGCGTCGAGATCATCATTCTCATCCGCCCCGGCCGATCGATCAGGCGTCAGCCGAAAGCCGCTGATCCCGGCCACTGGGTTGCCATCAGGCGTCAGCGACACGGCACGGGCGCCGAACCATTCGACCGCCGAGGCCGCCAGCAGCCCATACTCCCAGTCGGCAAAACCTTCGATGAAAAGGAAACCGATCGTCTTCTGTTCGGGCATAAGCTCGCTCCCATTCCTCACGCACCGGACCTGTTATCTGGGCGTTGACGCGCCCACATCCAATCGCCGGGTCGAAAAATTGGCTTCAATTGCCGCGAGGGCCACGGTCCGCATACATGTCCGGCCAGCCGATATCCTTGCGAATATCCGCCGGCAGCGAGTTCATGAACCGCTGGGTGCGGATCTCGTTGCGCATCGTGCGGATCTTGCCGACATAGTGCTGCATGCCGCGCAGAATGGTGTAACCGTTCATGGCCAGTCTCCTCTCTCTGTATGGAGGTACTATCGCATACCCCTCCTGACAGCAGTCTGTCAGGAGGATGTCAGGCGCGAGACGATAGTTGCGACCGGTGCGCACACCGCAGGCAAGGCATCGCTTTTCGCCGCATCGAACGGTGCCAAAGGCAGGTTCGCGACTTCCGATTGTTCATAGCGAGGACGTGCTCTGGGCGCCGCTGTTCAGTTTCCGGCGACGGACTGTCGGAATACGAGGCCTTCAGCGGGGTGGCCGCAGTTCTGATATGGAGGGAGAAAATTGTTCCCCAACAGCAGGGAGACGACGATGAGCTTGCAACTGACAGGTATCCACCATCTGACCGCCATCACCGCCAATGCGCCTGGCAATCTTCATTTTTATACGAAGGTGCTGGGTCTGCGGCTGGTCAAGAAGACCGTAAACCAGGACGACACTTCGGCCTACCACCTCTTCTATGCCGACGGCGAAGCGACACCGGGCACCGACCTTACCTTCTTCGACTGGCCGGTCGGGCGCGAGCGGCGCGGCACGCACAGCATCGTGCGGACCAGCCTCAGGGTCGGCAGCCAGGAGAGCCTTGCCTGGTGGAAGCAACACTTGACCGACGAAGGCCTGGCAACAGGAGAGATCGGCGACATCGGCGGTTATGCGTCACTGGACTTCGAAGATCCCGAGGGCCAGCGTCTGCGCCTGGTCAGCGATGGCGGCAAGGGCGGCAGCCATCCCTGGGCGCAAAGCCCGGTACCGGCCGAGCACCAGATCCGCGGGCTCGGGCCGATCGTCATCAGCGTTCCCGACATCACCAACACCGAGGCGGTGGTGACCACGGTGATGAACATGCGCAAGGCGCGCGACTATGCCTCGCCGGAGGGCCAGGTTCACGTCTTCGAAATGGGCGAGGGCGGGCCGGCGGCGGAGCTGCATGTCCTGGTGCAGCCGGGACTGGCGCCGGCACGGCAAGGTGCCGGTGCGGTTCACCATGTTGCCTTCAGGGCGCCGGACCAGGAAACGCTGCATCAATGGACGGCGCGGCTGTCCGAGTTCCGGCTGCCGTCGAGCGGCGAGGTCGAGCGCTATTATTTCCGTTCGCTCTACTTCCGCGAGCCGAACGGCATCCTGTTCGAGATCGCAACCGACGGTCCGGGGTTCACCGCCGACGAGCCGCTGGAGACGCTGGGGGAAAGCCTCGCCCTGCCGCCATTCCTCGAACCGAAGCGCGCTTCGATCGAGGCCGGCCTCAAGCCGCTGAAGTAGATCGTTTGCCGGTCAAAGGGCGCCGCGTTCCGGTTCGGGATCTCGGCGTCCGTTCTTTCTCAGGCAATGAACGACGTGCTTTGACAGCCGGGCGCGTTGCTGGTCAAAGGCGGCATGACGAAATTCCTCGCCCTTGTCATCGTCGGTTTCATGGTCATTCAACTGATCAAGCCGCTTGGCTGGCCAGGCCTCAAGCGACGCGGTGATTTCTGGAAGCTGGCACTGCTCGCCATGGCCGCGATTTCACTGGCGGCCGTGCTCGGGCATTTGACGTAGGACGGCACTTGTCGTCGCTGCTCAATGGCCAAGCACCGGGCCGACCAGATGCTCGGCCCAGGCCCGGTAGCCTGCTTCCGAGGCGTGAAAGCCGTCCGAGGCAAAGCCGGCTTCCGGATTGGTGATCGGCAGGCGCGGCGCCGGCACCGCGCCGCGCTCCAGGCAAAGGCGTTCGCCCATCCGGTTCATGTCGGTGGCGCGGATCTCAAGGATCTTTCCGAGCAGCGGCGGCATGGCTGGCGCCCGCGTGAACTCCAGCACCGGCGACCACACCACGCGCGCTTCCGGCCATTTGGTGCGCAGGCCGTAGAGCAGGCCACCGAACTCCTTCTTGAAGCGCGGCACGGAGTGGAAATTCTTGGTGTCGTTGGTGCCGATGGCCAGCACGATATGCGTCCACGGATCGGCCGACAGATTGGGCAGCACATGGTCGCGGATCTGGCCGGACGTTGCCGAATTGAAGCCGGCCGCCCGCCAGCGCACGGCGCGGCCGGTGCTTTGTGAAATCAGTACGGCGAGTTGCGCGGCAAGTCCGTCTTCCGAATTGCCGATGCCGACCGAAGCGGCGGAGGAATCGCCCAGCACCAGAAGCGAGATTGCCGGTGCTGCGCCTGATATTTCGTGCATGACCGGCCCTTGCGCCGGCAGCATGCGCGTGGTGCGGCGTCGCACGCCGAGGCCCTGCCAGATATAGACCGGGAAGGCGAGCCAGGTGAGTAGGGCCGGGAAGCGCATGGCAGTACCGTTAAACGATCAGCGGCAGCCTTAGCGCATGTTTTGGCCGACGGGAACGATCTTCAATCGCAGCAACTTGCCTGCCCCGCCTGCTTGCCCTGATATTCATCGTGCAGCCGCACCCAATCCATCAGGCCGTGATAGGGGCCGTTCTCGTTGCGGCCCTTCGGCGTCATGTCGAGATAGTCGTAGGCGCCGATCTGCGCCTCGCCGCCGCGGGCGCGCGACATGAAGGTTAGGAAGATGTCGCCGGTCTCGTCCCGGTAGAAGACGCTGGTGCCGGGAAGCTCCTTCGATGTCCGTGGACGGGTCTCGAAATTGTAGGTGGTGCAGCCGGCGGCGATCTGCTTGTCGGTGAAGGAGACCTGCATGTCGAAGTTGAAATCCGAGGCATAGGACGACACCCAGTCGAACTTCCAGCCCATGCGCTGCTTGTAAGGCAGAAGTTCCGCCAGTGGAGCGCGCGAAACCACGACCAGCGACACGTCGTGATGCCGCAGATGCTGATTGGCGCCGTCGATATGGTCGGCAAGGAATGAGCAGCCCTCGCAATGATGGGTGCAGCCCGGCCCGAACATGAAGTGATAGACGATCAGCTGGCTGTTAGTGCCAAACAGGTCGGTCAGTCTGTTTGGCCCTTGTTCGGTCTCGAAGACATAGTCTTTCCTGATCTTCAGCCAGGGCAGTTCACGCCGTTCCGCGGCGATCCGCTCGCGGAGCCGCGTCAGTTCCTTCTCGCGCGCCAGATGTGCCTTGTGCGCCTGGAACCAGTCTTCGCGCGAAACGATCTTGTTGCGATGCATGAACCTCTCCCTGAATGTCATCCCAAGGACGTTGGGGATGGGCGCAACCCGACATCGCCGGAGAGGAAATAAGGACGGAGAGGCTCCGCCCCAAGCCCTGCAAGTCACAAACAAAAAACCCGGGCGCATCGGCCCGGGTTCGAAGGAGGAAGAAAGGACTGTGATCAGGCGGCCTGTTCCAGGCTCGCCTTCCATTTTCCGAGCGCTGCCAGATGGTTCATGTGGGCGCGATGGGTGAAGGCGGCCTGGCCGGCGGCAACGTTCGAGGCTTTGCCGCTCCAGGCTTTCTGTGGCGCGGCCTGCAGCGCGCGACCATAGGAGAAGGTCAGCTTCCACGGGTGCGGCCCGATGGCGTTGATGGCGTTGAGATTGGCGGTCGCCTCTTCGTCTTCCTGGCCGCCGGAAAGGAAGGCGATGCCCGGCACCGCTGCCGGCACTGTCTCGCGGAACAGTTTTATGGTCTTTTCGGCGACTTCTTCGGGGCTGCTCACCTTGCCCGATTTCCTGCCGGCCAGCACCATGTTGGGCTTCAGGATGGTGCCTTCCAGCACGACGCGCGCCGCATGGAGCTCGTCATAGAGCTTGATCAGCGTTGCCTTCGAAATGTCGTAACAAGTGTCGATGTCGTGGGCGCCGTCCATCAGCACCTCCGGTTCGACGATCGGCACGATGCCGGCTTCCTGGCAGAGGGCGGCATAGCGGGCGAGCGCATGAGCGTTGGAGCCGATCGAGGTCGCCGAAGGGACGCCCTTGGCGATATCGATGTCGATCACCGCGCGCCATTTGGCGAAGCGGGCGCCGAGCTTGTAGTAGTCGGCAAGCCGTTCGCGCAGGCCATCGAGGCCTTCGGTGACGGTGTCGCCGGGAAACCTGGCCAGCGGCTTGGCGCCGGCATCGACCTTGATGCCGGGGATGGCGCCGGCGGCCTTGATGATGTCGACCAGCGGCGTGCCGTCGGCGGCCTTCTGGCGGATCGTCTCGTCATAGAGGATGACGCCGGAAATGTAGCGGGTCATCGCGTCCCTGGTGCGGAACATCATCTCGCGGTAATCGCGGCGGCTGTCGGCGGTCGATTCGACGCCGATGACGTCGAAGCGCTTCTTGATGGTGCCGGAACTTTCGTCGGCGGCCAGCAGGCCCTTGCCATCGGCGACGATCGCAGCGGCAATGTCTTCGAGACGTTCGCTCATTGTTGCTTCTCCTGAAACGGTTGTTCCGCGCTTAACGGAAGTCTACCGCCAAAGGAATGGCATCGGAAAGCTCGAATCGATTGAAGCCTCGGGCGGCCTTGTTCGCTCTCCGAGTGTTGATCGCCTCGGAGCCTCAGCGCTTCAACACATCGACGCCGGGCAGCGGCTTGCCTTCCATCCACTCCAGGAAGGCGCCGCCGGCGGTCGAGACATAGGTGAAGTCGTCGGCGACGCCGGCGTGGTTGAGCGCCGCGACCGTATCGCCACCGCCTGCGACCGAGACCAGCTTGCCTTCCTTGGTGCGCGACGCCGCATGCTTGGCCGCCGCCACCGTCGCATGGTCGAAGGGCGCGATCTCGAAGGCGCCGAGCGGGCCGTTCCAGACCAGTGTCGCGGCGCGGTCGATCCATTCGCCGATGGTCGTCACGGTTTTGGCGCCGACATCGAGGATCATCCCGTCGGCCGGCACATCGGAGATGGCGACGGTCTCGCAGGCCGCGCCCGCCTTGAACTCCCTGGCGACGACGCCGTCGACCGGCAGGATGATGGCGCAGCCGGCCTCGGCCGCCTCGATCATGATCTGCTTGGCGGTTGAGGCGAGATCATGCTCGCACAGCGATTTGCCGACATCGGTGCCGCGCGCGGCGAGGAAGGTGTTGGCCATGCCGCCGCCGATGACCAGCGCGTCGACCTTCTTCACCAAGTTCATCAACAGATCGATCTTGGTCGAGACCTTGGCACCGCCGACAATGGCGACGACCGGACGAACCGGTTTTCCCAAGCCCTTCTCCAGCGCCTCAAGCTCGGCTTGCATGGTGCGGCCGGCAAAAGCCGGCAACAGATGCGCCAGCCCCTCGGTCGAAGAATGCGCGCGGTGCGCGGCCGAGAAGGCGTCGTTGACGAAGATATCGCCATTGGCGGCGAGTTTTTCGGTGAAGGCCGGGTCATTCTTTTCTTCAGCCTTGTAGAAGCGAGTGTTTTCGAGCAGCAGCACGTCGCCCTTGTTCATGGCGGCGACAGCGCTTCCGGCCGTGTCGCCGACGCAATCCGAGGCGAAACCGACGGGGCGGCCGAGCACTTCTGCCGTGGCTTTGGCGATCGGCTCCAGCGAGAATTCGGGCGAAGGCCCATCCTTGGGTCGGCCGAAATGGGCGAGCAGGATGACCTTGGCGCCCTTGGCCGATAGCTCGGCGATGGTCGGTGCGATGCGTTCGATGCGGGTGGCGTCGGTGACTTTGCCCTCAGTGACAGGCACGTTGAGGTCGACGCGCACCAGCACGCGCTTGCCGCTGATGTTGCCGATATCGTCGAGTGTCTTGAAGGCGGCCATGCGGGTTCCTTTCGCGAAAAACCGGGGGACCATACCCCGCATCGGCGACGATGCAAGGCTTAGGGCGCGCTCGAACCGAAATTTTGAAGTGGGCACGATCTTGCACTGGCGGGCGGATGAATGGCAGCGCTCAATAGCGGGTTTGTCAGCTTTCGGTTGCTGCCTTTTCCGGCGCTGGCTCCGGGGCCGGTTTCTCGTCCGCCCGCGCCTCGTCCGCCTGCGCCTCGGTCGGCTTGCGCCAATTGCGGATGAAGGCGGAAAGACGGTCGCCGATTTCTCCGGCGCTGAGGAAGACCGGCACCCGCGCCACCGGCGCGGTCGGCTCGAACGACAGGCCGAGGCCTATGATCTTCCCCTTGTCGTCGACGTCGCGGACGATCAGTTCTATCGGGCCGAGCAGGACGCGGTCGGCATATTCGGCATGGCCGCCGAGCCGCGCCGTG
Organism: Mesorhizobium sp. WSM1497; assembly: GCF_001672455.2. Taxonomy (NCBI): domain Bacteria; kingdom Pseudomonadati; phylum Pseudomonadota; class Alphaproteobacteria; order Hyphomicrobiales; family Phyllobacteriaceae; genus Mesorhizobium; species Mesorhizobium sp. WSM1497. The sequence goes on from NZ_CP021070.1 coordinate 1,455,889, forward strand.
ACCAGCGCTCCAACGGTGAGCTTTTGCTCCGCTTCGGTCAGGCCCGGCGTATAGGCTGCTTCCAGTTCGGCGGCGGGGCGCGCTGGATCGACGGCGAAGGCGCCGAAGAAATCGGCATCTTCGGGATCGACCACGGCACGGCTGGCGAACAGCTTGTCGAGCAGGCGCGGATAGCGATCCGGGACGAAAATGTAGACCTGGTCGCCGGCGGCGAGCCGGCCCATGTCCTGGAAGCGCATCGAACGGCCGTCACGCAGCACCAGCGAGGGTCGCGCCCAGCGTGGGATGCGCTCGCCGCGCGCCACCGGGCTGCCGGGTGCGACGCGATAGGCGAGAAGCTCGTGATGGGCCGAACCCGGCAATTCCAGCTCGACCTTGTCCAGCGGTCCGAGCCGCGCCGGCACGATCAAACCGAGGCGGCGCGCCAGCGGTCCGACCGTCCAGCCCTGGATGACCAGCGAAACCAGAACGATGATGAAGGCGGTGTTGAAGATGACACGGCCATTTTCCAGCCCGCCGAGCAGCGGGGTGATGGCGAGCAGGATCGACACCGCGCCGCGCAGGCCGACCCACGAGACAAAGGCGACTTCGGGGCGCGGCATGCGGAACGGGATCAGGCAGAGCCAGACGGCGACCGGCCGCGCCACGAACATCAGGAACAGGCCGAGCAGCACCGCCGGCACCATGATCGCCGGGAATTGCGAGGGCGTCGCGAACAGGCCGAGGATGAGGAACATGATGATCTGTGCCAGCCATGACATGCCGTCCTGGAAGCGCTTGAGGATGGTGACGGCGCGGATATCGGAATTGCCCGAGATGAGGCCGGCGATATAGACCGCCAGGAAGCCCGAGCCGCCAATGGCGCCGGCGGCGGCAAAGACCATCAACGACAAGGTCAGCACGAAGATCGGCAGCAGGCCATGGTCGAGATTGAGCCGGTCGACGAGACGCACGATGGCGAGGCCGCCGAGCACGCCGACGACAGCGCCAAGGCCCATGTTGAGGAGGAAGCCGAGGAAAAGGCTGGTGACCAGGACGTTGGTCTCGGGATTGGCATGAGCGGCGATGATCTCGACCAGCGTGATGGTCAGGAAGATGGCGATGGGGTCATTGGTGCCGGATTCCACCTCGAGCGTCGAGCGCACGCGTTCGCGCAGATTGATTTCGCCGGCACGCAGCAGGAAGAACACGGCGGCCGCATCGGTGGAGGCGACTGCGGCGCCGAGCAGGAAGGATTCCAGCCAGGTGAGGTCGAGCAGATAGTGGGCGGCGGCGCCGAACAGGCCGGTGGTCAGAATTACGCCGAAGGTCGCCAGCGACAACGCCGGGCCGGCTGCCTGCCGCAAGGCGTTGAGCGGCGTGCCGAAGCCGGAATCGAACAGGATGACGGCCAGCGCCAGTGAGCCGGCAAAATAGGCGATGCGGGCATTGTCGAACTGGATGCCGAGACCGTCGGTGCCGGTGGCGAGGCCAATGCAGAGGAACAGGAGCAGAAGAGGGGCGCCGAAGCGGAAGGCGATCAGGCTCGAAAACGCGGCGGCGACGACAAGCGCTGTGCCGACCAGCGTGACGAGATAGATCGCATGCTCCATCCTGAAATCAGCCCCTCAAATTCGTCTGTCTCCTGCTTTGCGAGAGAGTGGGGCGAAGACGTGACCAGTGCAAGGCGGCAGGGTGGCTTTTTGGTCTATGCCGCTGATTTTCGGATGTTTTGGCGCCCGGGACACAATTTGGGAAGGCGCAAGCTGCGCTCATGAAAAACGCCCGGGCAAAGCCGGGCGTTCCAAGTCTCGAAAAGAGGGCTTTGTGATCAGGCGATGGTCTTGCCGAAGGCGACCGATGTGTCGCCCATGCGGTTGGAGAAACCCCATTCATTGTCGTACCAGGAGAGCACCGATACGAAATTGCCGTCCATCACCTTGGTCTGGTCGAGCGCCATGATCGAGGAGCGCGGATCGTGGTTGAAGTCGATCGACACGTTCGGGTGATGAGTGACGCCGAGAATGCCCTTGAGCTTGCCGTTGGAGGCGGCGATCACCGCTTCGTTGATCTCCTGCACCGTGGTCGACCGCTTGGCGATGAACTTGAAATCGACGACCGAGACGTTCGGGGTCGGCACGCGGATCGAGATGCCGTCGAGCTTGCCCTTGAGGTCGGGCAGCACCAAGCCGATCGCCTTGGCGGCACCGGTCGAGGTCGGGATCTGCGACAGCGCAGCGGCGCGGGCGCGGTAGAGATCCTTGTGCATGGTGTCCAGGGTCGGCTGGTCGCCGGTGTAGGAGTGGATCGTCGTCATCATGCCTTTTTCGATGCCGACCGTTTCGTGCAGCACGGCTGCCAGCGGCGCCAGGCAGTTGGTGGTGCACGAGGCGTTCGAGATGACGATATGATCCTTGGTCAACTGGTCGTGGTTGATGCCGTAGACCACGGTGAGGTCGGCGCCTTCGGCAGGGGCCGAAACGATGACGCGCTTGGCGCCGGCGGTCAGGTGTGCCGCTGCCTTGTCGCGGGCGGTGAAGATGCCGGTGCATTCGAGCGCGATGTCGATGCCGAGTTCCTTCCACGGCAACTGCGTTGGATCCTTGATCGCGGTGACCTTGAACGTCTCCTTGCCGACGGTGATCTGGTCGCCGGATACCGAGACTTCATGCGGGAAGCGGCCGTGCACGCTGTCATAGCGCAAGAGGTGGGCATTGGTCTCGACTGGGCCGAGGTCGTTGACGGCGACGACGTCGATGTCCTTGCGGCCGGATTCATGGATAGCGCGCAGGATGTTGCGGCCGATGCGGCCAAATCCGTTGATGGCAACTCTGACGGTCATAATTCTCTCCCTGGGAGTTGGAGGGCGGACGAGGGGTCTGCAGTTTCATAGCGGCGGAAGCAGAAAGAATCCAGCCGCACTGGCGTGGATTTAAATCGATTAAGTTGAGCCAGCCCGGCGAAGCCGTTTTCGCGGTTTCGCCGAACTGGCCCAGAATCTTACTTGGCGTGCAGGCGGGCTTCCGCCGCCTTGGCCGCGGCCTCGGCGGTAATGCCGAAATGCGGATAGAGTTGCTCGATCGTGCCCGACGCGCCGAAGCCGGTCATGCCGACGAAGATGCCGTCTGAGCCGATCAGATGATCCCATCCCTGGCGGATGCCGGCTTCGATCGCCATCTTGATCGGCGCATTGCCGATCGTCTTCTTGCGGTAGTCGTCGCTCTGCTGGTCGAACAGTTCGAAGCAGGGAACCGAGACGACGCGGGTCGGATGGCCGTGCTTTTCCAACAGCTCGCGCGCGCCAAGTGCGATCTCGACCTCGGAGCCGGTGGCGAAGATCGTTATCGCCGCCTCGCCGCTGGCGGCGGCCAGCTCATAGGCTCCCTGGCTGCTGAGGTTCTTGGCCGTGAATTCGGTGCGCACCGTCGGCAGGTTCTGGCGGGTCAGCGCCAAGGTCGACGGCGTCTTTTCCGACTCCAGGGCGATCTGCCAGCATTCCGCGGTTTCGACCGCGTCGGCCGGGCGTAAGACATTGTGGTTGGGGATCGCGCGCAATGCCGCCAGATGCTCGACCGGCTGGTGGGTCGGGCCGTCTTCGCCCAGACCGATGGAATCATGGGTCATGACGAAGATCGAGCGGATGCCCATCAGCGAAGCAAGACGCATTGACGGGCGGGCATAGTCGGAGAAGCACAGGAAGGTGCCGCCATAGGCGATGAGGCCGCCATGCAGCGTCAAGCCATTGATGGCGGCCGCCATGCCATGTTCGCGAATGCCGTAGTGGACATAACGCTGGCCGTAATCGTCGGGCGTAATGTTCTTGGTCTGGCTGGTCTTGGTGTTGTTGGAGCCGGTCAGGTCGGCGGAGCCGCTTATGGTTTCCGGCACGGCGCCGTTGATGACCTCCAGCGCCATTTCCGAGGATTTGCGGGTGGCGACCTTCGGCTTGTCGGCCGACAGCTTCTTCTTGTAGTCGGCGATGACGGCGTCGAAATTCGACGGCAGCTTGCCGGCGAGGCGGCGTTCGAACTCGGCCTTCAACTTGGGCTCGGCCTTGGCCAGACGTCCCTCCCAGTCGGTGCGCGGCTTGGCGCCGGTTTTACCGGCGGCGCGCCATGCGTCAAGGATGTCGGCCGGAATCTCGAAGGGCGGCGAGTCCCAGTTGAAGAATTTGCGCGCACCGGCGATCTCGTCGGCGCCGAGCGGCGAACCGTGCGCCTTGTTGGTGCCGGCCTTGGTTGGAGCGCCGAAGCCGATGGTCGTCTTGCAGGCGATCATCGTCGGCTTGTCGGAGTGACGAGCGGCTTCGATGGCATAGGCGATGGCTTCCGGATCGGTGCCGTCGATGTGGCTGGCGTTCCAGCCCGAGGCCTGGAAGCGGGCGACCTGGTCGGTGTTGTCGGCAAGCGAGACCGGGCCGTCGATCGAGATGTTGTTGTTGTCCCAGAAGACGATCAGCTTGTTGAGCTTGAGATGGCCGGCAAGCGCGATGGCTTCCTGGGAAACACCTTCCATCAGGCAGCCGTCACCGGCCAGTACGTAGGTGTAATGGTCGACGAGGTCGTTGCCGAAGGCTGCGTTCATGATGCGCTCGCCGAGCGCGAAGCCGACCGAATTGGCGAGACCCTGGCCGAGCGGGCCGGTGGTCGTCTCTATGCCGGTGGCATGGCCGTATTCGGGATGGCCGGCGGTCTTCGAGCCCAACTGGCGGAAATGCTTGATCTGGTCGATCGTCATGTCCTCGTAGCCGGTCAGGTGCAGCAGCGAATAGAGCAGCATCGAACCGTGGCCGGCCGACAGGATGAAGCGATCCCGGTCGGGCCAATGGGGGGCCTTCGGATCATATTTCAGGAACTTCGTGAACAGCACCGTGGCGATGTCGGCGCAGCCCATGGGCAGGCCGGGATGGCCGGAGTTTGCCTTCTCGACGGCGTCCATGGAGAGAAAGCGGATCGCATTGGCCATCCGGTCATGTTGTTCACGCGACGTCATGGTTCCTCCAGAAGTGGGGTTTGGGGGCTTGGGAGAGCCCTTGAAAAGGGTGCGCGACACATAGCAGGCGCGGGCTTTTAGTCAACAAATCGGGTGCATATTTGCCGGTCTTGTGATGCCGGCGGCGGACCTACATTAGCGTTAGCGGGGGACAGTCGCGAGAGCTTTGTTGACGTTGCCTTCACCCGGTGCCTAATGTTTCAGGGATAACGCGTTCTGAACGTGAACGATTCGGTGATGGGCAGGGCACAGGACGAAGGCCATGACCGGGGAAGCCACACTCAAGGAAGTCATCGCGAGGCTGGGCAAGGCCATCGAGGGGCTGGAAAACGCCGTCGCGGCCAAGCTCGAGCATGAACGCGACTACTCCGAAGCCGAGGCCGAGGTGCAGCGGATGAATGCCGATCGCTCGCGGCTGGCGCAGGAACTCGACAATTCCGAAGCGCGCGCCGAACGGCTGGAAGATGCCAACAAGGAAGTCTCGCGACGTTTGGTGACCGCCATGGAAACCATCCGCGCCGTGTTGGACAGATAGGAGCTGGCCCGATGGCACAGGTCACGGTTTCAATCGACGGCAAGCAGTATCGCATGGCCTGCGACGAGGGCCAGGAAGAGCATCTGATCGATCTTGCCGAACGTTTCGACCGCTATGTTTCGCACCTGAAGGACTCGTTCGGCGAGATTGGCGATCAGCGGCTGACCGTGATGGCCGGCATCATGGTGATGGATGAACTCTCGGAGTTGCAGAAACGCGTCAAGGGCATGGAAAGCGAAGTGCTGACCTTGCGCAAGACCCGCGACGAGGCTCTGACCAAGGCCGACAAGAGCGATAGCGTGCTGACCAACGCGCTCAGCGCGCTGGCACAGCGCATGGAAGATCTGACTGTGACAATGGCGGTCAACAAGAGCTGAGGCAGGATCTCTCCTGTCCAGCCCAACAGGCTCTCATCCGCGTGCCGAGCATTCGGCAGCATAAAAATGCTCGCCTGCCGCCGACAAGAGTTTCATATTATCTTGCAGTCACGATTTTTGCGCTAAGATGCAACGATGCCCGGGCGGGGCAGTTCGATGGCAGCATGGGTTGCCGCTTGTCGTTCCTCGCTGCCGACGGGTTCCGTTTACAGGGGAGATGTACCATGAGCCTTCGTATCAACGACATTGCGCCGGATTTTACCGCCGAGACCACGCAGGGGACGATCAAATTCCATGACTGGATCGGGGACGGATGGGCGATCCTGTTCAGTCATCCCAAGAATTTCACGCCGGTCTGCACGACCGAGCTTGGCACGATGGCGGGGCTCGAAGGCGAATTCAAGAAGCGCAACGTCAAGATCATCGGCATTTCGGTCGATCCGGTCGAAAGCCACGGCAAGTGGCAGGACGACATCAAGACGGCGACCGGCCATTCGGTGAACTACCCGCTGATCGGCGACAAGGACCTCAAGGTCGCCAAGCTCTACGACATGCTGCCGGGCGGTGCCGGCGAGACGTCGGAAGGCCGCACGCCGGCCGACAATGCCACGGTGCGCTCGGTCTATGTCATCGGACCGGACAAGAAGATCAAGCTGGTGCTGACCTACCCGATGACCACGGGCCGCAACTTCGATGAGATCCTGCGTGCGGTCGATTCCATGCAGCTGACCGCCAAGCATCAGGTGGCGACGCCGGCAAACTGGAAGCAGGGCGAGGACGTCATCATCACCGCTGCCGTCTCCAACGAGGACGCGATCAGGCGCTTCGGCGCTTATGAGACCATCCTGCCGTATCTGCGGAAGACCAAGCAGCCCTCTGCCTGACCGCTCCTCGGAACAGTTTTTAGCTTTCCTGTCGCCGCGAGCGAAATGATACTTGACTGGCTCACCCGAGCGGACAACCATGCTCCTCTCGGGTGTCGTCAGAGAAAATCATTCCTGACGACCGAGAGTTGGGGAAGCCAGAATTGGACGTAGCTTTGGCCAGGCCGCAGGTCAGCGGCTTCTACGACAAGCCGACCGGGGCCATCCAGTATGTCGTCGCCGACCAGGCGACGAAACGCTGCGCCATCATCGATCCGATCCTCGATTTCGACGAGAAATCCGGTGCTACGGCAACGACGAATGCCGATATCCTGCTCGACTTCGTCAGCGAGCAGGGGCTGAGCGTCGAATGGATCCTCGACACCCATCCGCACGCCGATCATTTCTCGGCGGCGCACTATCTGAGGGAGAAGACCGGAGCGCCGACAGCGATCGGCGACAGGGTCGTCGACGTCCAGAATTTGTGGAAGGCGATCTACAACTGGCCGGATTTTCCCGCCGACGGTTCGCAGTGGGACAGGCTGTTTGGTGAAGGCGAAACCTTCACGGTCGGCACGCTTCCGGTCAAGGTGCTGTTCTCGCCCGGCCATACGCTGGCGTCGATCACCTATGTGATCGGCGATGCCGCCTTCGTCCACGACACGCTGTTCATGCCCGACAGCGGCACAGCGAGGACGGACTTTCCCGGCGGCAGTGCCGCGCGGCTCTGGCGCTCGATCCAGGACATACTGGCGTTGCCGGACGAGATGCGGCTGTTCGTCGGTCATGACTATCAGGCCGGCGGCCGCGAACCCTTGTGGGAAAGCACGGTCGCCATACAGAAGGCGACCAACACCCATCTTGCCGCCGCCCGCAGCGAGGCCGAGTTCGTCGCCCTGCGCGAGGCGCGCGACAGGACGCTGCCGATGCCGCGGCTGATCCTGCATGCGCTGCAGGTCAACATGAATGGCGGGAGGCTGCCCGAACCCGAAGCGAATGGCCGGCGGTATCTAAAGTTTCCGCTGGATGGGCTTTGAGAGATCGCTGCCGGCGAAGCTGCAATCTCCCCCCTTGCGGGGGAGATCGGATGTCGCCTCCGCTTTCGCCAACCACACAAGAAAAAAAGCGGCGCCAGTTTCCTGGCGCCGCCTTTAGATCTTGTTGCCTTTAGCCGGCTTTAGGCTGCGGGCTGCGCCTCAATGGTGCGCAGCGCCTGGGTCTGGCGCTTGGCGGCGGCCTTGACCGCATCCTGCACCTTCTCGAAGGCGCGCACCTCGATCTGGCGCACGCGCTCGCGGCTGATGTCGAATTCGGACGAAAGCTCTTCCAGCGTCAGCGGCTCCTCGGCGAGGCGACGGGCCTCGAAGATGCGCCGCTCGCGCTCGTTGAGCACGGCAAGAGCGCCCGACAGCATGCCGCGCCGGTTTTCCAGCTCGTCCTGCTCGATCAGCATCTCTTCCTGGCTTTCGTGGTCGTCGACCAGCCAGTCCTGCCACTCGCCGGACTCACCTTCGCTCGCCCGGATCGGGGCATTGAGCGAGGCATCGCCTGCCAGGCGGCGGTTCATCGACACCACTTCGGCTTCGGAAACGTTCAGCCTGGTGGCGATCTCGGCGATCTGATCGGGCTTCAAGTCGCCGTCGTCGAGCGCCTGGATCTTGCCCTTCACCTTGCGCAGGTTGAAGAACAGGCGCTTCTGGTTGGCGGTCGTGCCCATCTTGACCAGGCTCCACGAGCGCAGGATGTACTCCTGGATCGAGGCCTTGATCCACCACATGGCATAGGTCGCGAGGCGGAAGCCGCGCTCGGGTTCGAATTTCTTGACGGCCTGCATCAGGCCGACATTGCCTTCCGAGATCACTTCGCCGATCGGCAGGCCATAGCCGCGATAGCCCATGGCGATCTTGGCGACGAGCCTGAGGTGGCTGGTGACGAGCTTGTGCGCAGCGGAGGTGTCTTCATGCTCGGCATAACGCTTGGCGAGCATGTACTCTTCCTGCGGCTGCAGCATGGGAAAGCGGCGGATTTCTTCCAGGTAGCGGCTGAGGCCGCCTTCGCCGGAAACGATACTGGGTAATGACTGGGCCATGATAGCGCCCCCTCTCTATTGGAGTGATGCCCCCGAAACGCGGCGGGCATGTGACGCGAGCACCAAAAGGCTCGCCCGCGACATCGGATCTTATACAGGAACAAAACCAGAAAAGACAGGCATTTGTTCAACACGAAACAGTGTGTCACGGTGAAGTGAACAATGCCAGTCAGGTTTTTTGATGGCTTGTCGGTGACGGGTTCAGAGTTTGCGGAAGCCGCCGACGAGTTCCTCCATGTCCCTCGGTAACGGCGCCTCGAACCTCATCGTTAAATGGGTAGTGGGGTGGCGAAATGCAAGGAGCCAGGCATGCAAAGCTTGCCGGGGAAATGCCTTGACCTGGCTTTTCAGCGGTTCCGGCAGCCGGTTGGCCTTGGTGCGGAAGGCCTGGCCATAATCGGGGTCGCCGATCACCGGATGACCGATATGCGCCATGTGGACACGGATCTGGTGGGTGCGGCCGGTCTCAAGCCGACATTCGACCATGCTGGCGGTGGCGAACTCCTGTTGGCTCTCGCCGAAGCGCTCCTGCACGGCAAAGTGGGTGACCGCATGGCGGGCGTCGTCGCGTCCTTCCGGCACCACGGCACGGCGCACGCGGTCGGCGGCGCGGCCGAGAGGCGCGTCGACCCTTCCGGTCGGCCTCTGCGGTATGCCCCAGACCAGCGCCAGATAGGCACGTTCGAGATCGCCGGTGAGGCCGTGATCGGCGAAAGCCTCGGAGAGTGACTTGTGGGCGCGGTCAGTCTTGGCGACCACCATGACGCCGCTGGTCTCCTTGTCGAGGCGGTGAACGATGCCTGGCCGCCGCACGCCGCCAATGCCGGAAAGGCTGTCGCCGCAATGATGGATCAGCGCGTTGACCAGCGTACCGGTCCAGTTGCCCGCTCCGGGATGCACGACAAGCCCGGCCGGCTTGTTGATGACAATCAGCTCGTCGTCCTCATAAAGCACATCGAGTGCGATGTTCTCGCCCTGCGGCTCCGCCGGCTCCGGCTCCGGCATGGTAACCGACACGCTTTCGCCCGGCGCCATCTTGCGCTTGGTCTCATCGACAGGCTTGCCGTCGACCGAGACCGCGCCCTGCCTGATCAGCATCTGCACGCGGCTGCGTGACATGTCCGGACCAAGCCTTGCCGCCAGCCACTGGTCGAGGCGCTGACCGGCCGCGTCCGCATCCGCCACCAGCACGGTCGGTACCGCCTCTATCAATTCAGGGGCCTCTTCGTTATGAGCGCTCATTGAAAAACCGTTCCGGAACTGTTTGCCATGGCCAGCCCGATCGCCGAAGAAGACCAGGATAAGCCGCTCGACCCCGAGGTCGAAAAGGTGCGCAGGAAACTCGTCCGCTTCGTCGGGATCAATCTCGGCCTGCTGTTCCTCGCCCTTATGGTGGTGATCGGCGCCCTTGTCTACAAAGCGCGCAATGCACCGCCGGCGAACCCGCCGCTGGCCGGGGATATCCAGACACCCGCCGGCGAACCGGTCAGCGGCGACATCGTGCTGCCGGTCGGGGCCAAGGTGGTCAGCCAGTCGCTGTCCGGCAACCGTGTCTCGATCGACGCCGAGCTTGCCGACGGCAGCCGGACGATCTTCGTCTACGACATCACTGAGCGACGCCTCATCGGCCGCTTTGCGATCCGCAACAAGTGACCGAGCCGCAACGATGAACGGCAGCAGGCCCATGAGCAAGCCTCGGGGATGAGCGGGTTCGCCGAACATCGTCGCGTCGCCACGGTCGCCCTGGTCGTCGCCAATTATGACGAGGCGATTGCCTGGTATGTCGAGAGGCTGGGTTTCCTGCTCGTCGAAAATGTCGATCTCGGCGGCGGCAAGCGCTGGGTCACAGTGGCGCCGGCCAACGGGCAGGGCGCCAGGCTGCTGCTGGCCGAGGCTTCCGACGAGGCGCAAAGCAAAAGTATCGGCGATCAGACCGGCGGGCGTGTCTTCCTGTTCCTGGAAACCGACGACTTTGCCCGCGACCACGCGGCGATGCTGGAGAAAGGCGTCGAATTCCGCGAAGCACCGCGCTTCGAGCCCTACGGCACGGTGGCGGTTTTCGCCGATCTGCATGGCAATCTCTGGGATCTGATCGAACCGAAACGATAGGCTGACGGCCGGCTTTTCCTCGACCGGGGAAAGCGGCCTAACCCCAGTTGCTTTTTCCCAGCGCTCAGCCTATATCGCCGGTTCTTGAACGCGCCCATCGTCTAGCGGTCAGGACACCGCCCTCTCACGGCGGGAACAGGGGTTCGATTCCCCTTGGGCGTACCAAGTTTTTCGACAACTTTGCAGGATGCCGTCGATTTCGTTTCTGAAGTCCCGGAGCCTCGATGCTGTGGCGTCCGGGAAACCCGCTCTGCACAGGTAGCCGCAGCCTTAAAAACTCCCAGTGGCACCAACCAACCCGGCCTTTATTTCATTCGTCTGGCAAATGTTAACGGACGCGAAACCGAGAACCTTAACGTCCCCGCAACTCACGGCGAATATTAGTTTTCGCTTTAGTAGCTGTAGGAGGTTGAAATGCAGAAAATAGCTTGTCGTTTCGCTTGGGACGAGTCTGGCGCGACCGCGATCGAGTATGGCTTGATCGCGGCTCTCATCGCGCTCGCGATCATCACCGGCGCCGGGGCGGTTGGCAATTCGCTCAACGGGATCTTCACGACCGTCGGCACTACGGTCAACAGCAGCGGCTCGTAAGTCGGTACATCAATTCGGTCGGCTATCGGCCGGATTCGCCGATCTCAGCCTCCAAAGCGCAGCGCGTACGTGCTTCCGATGCCGGGCATCGGAAGTGCGGACGGCGCACTTTCCATCAGTCGGCTTTATCCGTTGCGTCACCGCGTTCGTCGCTTCTGGCGCCGCGGAGCTGTTTGCATTAGCATCACATCATGGATCCTGGGGTACGGCTCCAGCGGCGCGCAGAACGCCGCGCTGTCCGTAAGGCCAGTTGATCCATGGGGGAGGAAGGCCAATGCAGAAGCTGCAATCGCAGGGCGTCCATCACATCACGCTGGTCGGCGCCGGGCGCCAGACCTCTATCGATTTCTGGGAAGGCGTGCTCGGCATGCCGTTCATCTTCGAACAACCCAATCTCGACAAGCCGAGGGAAAGCCACCTCTATTTCGATCCCGGCGACGGCCGGCTGATCACTATCTTCACCGACGAGAGCCGGACGCCGGAGAAGCGGCGCACGCCGACCGATCCGGGCTGTGTTCACCACATCGCCTTTTCGGTGTCGCGCGTCACCTTCCTGCAGGCGGTCTCCCGGCTTGACGAGCGCGGCATCAAGCACAGCGGCGTCAAGGATCGCGGTTTCATGGATTCGATCTATTTCGAGGATCCGCTCGGCTTGCTGATCGAGTTGGCGTCCTACCGCTTCGAACCGCCGGCGGGCTTCACCCATGCGGATGTGCTGATGGAAGCGCACAGGTTGCGGGTCGGGCGCGGCGACTACAACATCGCCGAAGTGCATCTCGCCGATGCGATCCAGACGCTCGTAGAGCGTTCCCGTGCCACCCTGTCGGACGATCGGGCGCCGAAGAACCCATACTGAACAGACCAGAGGGAGGAACAAGATGGCCAAGACAGCGACGAAGACTGCCGGGAAATCCGCGGCCAAAGCTGCCGCCAAGCCGGCGGCGAAAGCTGCGGCAAAGCCAAAAGCCAAGGCGGCCGCCAAGCCTGCCGTGAAGGCGACGGCAAATGCCGCGCCCAGGGCCAAGGCCAAGCCGGCCAAGAAGCCGGCGCTGAAGCTCAGCATGCTGAAGCCCAGCGTCAACAACATGACCGTGCGGGTGTTTGTGCGCGCGGCGGGTTTCGACCACGCCGAGACCGATGCCTGGGGCCACACCCGTTCGCCGGAGTTCATGGCGCGAAATCCCGCGCATTTGACACCGATGATCGAGGACAAGGGCCTGCCCAGAGGCGTGCTGTGGGAAAGCTGCGCCATCATGCAATATCTCGCCAACAAGCACGGGCTGGAGAAATTCTATCCGAAGGCGCCGGCCAAGCGGGCGATGGTCGACAGTGCGATGTTCTACCTGATCGGCACGCTCTACCCCTATGTGGCGCGCGCCACCTATCCGGCGCTCGGCTTCCCGCACTATGCCGGCGAGGTCGGCCACAGCGACGCCCATCCCGACAAGAAGTCCGAAGCCCAGAAGGCGGCGATGGCTGCGATTGCCGAGCCGCTGGAGGTCTTCCACTCGTTCTTCAGGGACGGCAAGCCGTTCATCGGCGGCAAGCATCCGTCGATCGCCGATATCCGGCTGGCGGCGACGCTCGAATTTCTGGCCGTCATCGACTATGCCTTGCCCACATGGGCGAAGGACTATGTGGCGGCGATCGAGAAGAAGCTCGGCAAGGCCTATAGCGAGCCGGCCGGCGACGTGCGCGGTTATATCGCCCTTGTGAAGTCCCAGGCCAAGGCCTGAGCTTAAGGGTTCGTTAACCAAAGCCCTGTCTACTGCAGGCAATTCGCTTTCGGCCCGCGACCACGGATGTACTGGCGCAGAACGTCGCAGCGATAGGAAAGGTCGGCGCAATGCCGGCCTTTTGCTTTTCGCACGCTTTGTTCGACGCAATTCCCAAGGGAAAAGCGTTATGCGCCTTTCCGGGAAAACCGTTTCACACTTAACCGGCATTGCTTTATCGCCAGGCGCGATCGAGCAGCGATCAGACCGCGGAAGCCCAGTCAGGTGTCGCTTTTTCGGCGTCAAGTTTGCCGAGAGATATTGCCATTGCCGACGTTGGCCCTACCATCCATTGAGCGTCCCAGATGGACCGTGGTCAGGCGTGAGATGAGGGCTGGCGATGAAAAGCGTTGCGAGACGGATTGCGGTTGCGGGCGTGATGCTGGCGGGCGCTGTTCATGCGTCAAGTGCAGCTGAACTCAACACGATGGACGATGTCGGGGCCGCGATCCAGGCTTGCTGGACACCGCCGGCGGGAGCGGGAACCGCCAGCGTCACCTTGAGCTTCAGCTTCAAGCGGGACGGCACGCTGATCGGCCCACCGAGGCCGACAGCCATCAAGGTGGAAGGCGATGCCAAGGCGAAGAAGTCCTTTGTCGACGCCGCAACGACCGCCTTGCAGAATTGTCTGCCCCTGACCTTCTCAGCGAAACTGGCGCAAGGCATCGCCGGCAACGTGTTCACGTTGCAATTCGCCTCTCCCAAGTAGGCACCCGCCGCCGGCTCAATGGTGACTGCGCCTTGCCGCGGCATGCCGGGCAAGATCGGGCGTTTCGAAGACGTAGTCGTTCCAGGCCGATTCCGGAACCTGACCGGCCAGATAGCATTCCAGCAACAGGCTTTGTTCGGGATTGAGAGGCCTTGGCGCGCGCTGATCCAGCCCCAGCGAGTGAAACAGGTTTCTTGTCAGGTCCGAGACGGTGAAGTGGATCGACATCTGCGTTCTCCCTTTGGTCCTTCAACGCGGAAGACCGGGCAAAGGTTTCGAACGCCTGGCGATAATGGCGGTCCGTTTCGTTGCAGGTCCGCGGCGAGGGTCGGGCTTGCGCTTTCCTTCGAGGTTCGTCTCAATCTTGAAATAAAAATGTAATATCGAATTTACACGAGATGACATAATACAATAGACAAAAGCTTACTCGGTCTGAAGTTCTTGAGATAATTAGAGTTTACTCATATAGCTGAAGCTTGTGTAAGTTATGGACTGTAATTCCGGGTTCTCAGCAAAAAGGACCGAGTTGTCCCGATGATCCGTTTCTGGCCTTCCATGATGGTCGCATTGATTTCGCTGGCGGCGGTTTTGTTCGGGACGCTTTCGTCCTACGCGGACAGCTGCGGCGCGATCAGAAGCCAGTTGCTTTCGGGTGGCCGCAGCAACGGGGCGAACCCGGAGCTTGCTCAACTGCGCCGGCAACTTGCAGCCATCCAGACTATCGAGAGACAGCGCCAGTGCACGGCGAAAAGTTCGCTTGGTGGTCTCTTCAACGCTTGCGCCGATCTCGCCAGGAGCCGCTCGGATGTGCAGCGCCGGATCGCTGCCGCCGGGAATTCAGGCCGCGACACGGCGGGTCTGCAAGCGCGCCTCGTGGCGCTTGGCTGCGCGCCTTCGGCAAAGCAACGGTCTGCGCGCGCCGCGCCCGGCACCCAATCGGCGAGCACCACGTTCGGCGGCAATGCGATGCTGTTTTGCGTGCGTCTGTCGGACGGGTATTTCTTCCCGGCGCCAAAGTCGCAATTCGCCGCCAGCAGCGATCTGAAGGAGACGGCCGATCAATGCCGTTACATCTGCGATGACCCCAGCGTCGACCTCTACACGTTGAGCGATGCCAGCCTCGAAACCGACCAGATGGTCGCGCTCGACACGCGCAAGCCTTATACCGAACTGCCGGCAGCCTTCAGATATCGCGATGATGCGAATTTCAAGGCATGCGACGTCAAGCGATACTACCAGCGGGTCACCGAACTGCGAGCCAGGACTGTGACGCCCGCCAACATGCGCAATGCCATTATTCCGCTGCCGACGGCGAAGCCGGATCTCGGCACGGTTGCGGCCGTCCCTGGAATCGATGCCGAAGCGCCAGGTGCCGCCCAGCACCTTTCGATCGAGGCCGGCAAGCGGTCGGTGCGCGTGGTCGGCCCGGCGTTTTTCCCGGCCGAATGATCGCCGGCTTCCCCAATTGGCGATCACCGGCTGCGGCGTGCCTGCTGCGATGCGGTTGCCTGATCCGGCTGGAACAGAGAGGCGCTCACGGCGTTGTGATCGACATCAGCCGGGAGAAACGCCGTGGCTACGTTCCGGGAAATGCGGGTGCTGGAGATCGTCGAAGATGACTCGCTGACCACCGAACAGAAAATCGCCGAACTGCGCGAGATCGAATCCGAGGCGCGTGGGCTGCAGCGGGCTGCCTCGGAGGGTCCGATGGACGACGATGACGGCTGGCAGGAAGATCTGCGTCAGGTTCGTCTTGCACTCGACAAGCTCGGTGCCAAGGAGCCGAAAAAGGGTGCTGCTTCACTTTGAGGCCGGGTCACCGAAGCTATCCGCGGATCGCGTCTTGATCGCATCGCATCCGAAAACCGGGTCCCGCTTTTAGGGACCCGCTCCGATCTAATCGCAGACCATGCGAGCTCTCTTGCCGGGCTCGCTGACGTTCCTGCAGGTCAGCGGTTTCGCTGGCGCCGATAGGGAAGCGGACGCAGGCAACCTCGTCTGGTGCCGTCTCGGTGCGGCATGGCTGACCTTGCGCTCGGAAAAACGCCGGTCCGGCTGCGGCGCCACAGGAAAAGCGCCGTTCTCGACCTCGGATTGCCCATAGTCGACATTCGGTGGCGGCCGATCCCAGAATCGCCGGACATCAAGCGGTCTCGGGATGACGACCGTGCCGTCATAACTGCGCGAGCAACCGCCGCCGAAAAGCAGCGCCAGCCCCATGAAAAAAGGCACAATCCGTCCAAGCATCAGCAATACCCCTGCCGTTGCTTATATAGCGGGTTCGACCCCGCCGACAACCGGGCGGAATGAAGCAGACCGCGCCGCGCAATCCTGTCCAACCGACCGTTAAGGTTAGCGGATCCTTAATGCTTCTCGGGCAGATTCCGCCGACGAACCGCGGAGGAGGGTTCGGCCTTGGTTTTCGGGGTGGGGACGGCATGGCGGAAGCGGACGAAACAATCGGCGCGCGCGGCAAGCGCGGGCCTCGCAGATCCACAGTGCATGGCGACGATGCCTCATCGTCCGCCTCTTGCATGGATTCGAACGATGCGCTTCGCCGACTCGTCGAAGCCGGTTCGGACTGGGTCTGGGAAACGGACGCCGAACTGCGCTTCTCCTGGCTTTCGCAAAATTACCAGGCCGCCACCGGCATCGATCCGGCAAACGTGCTTGGCCGGTTCCGCTTCGACTTCCTCAACCAGGTCCTGAACGGCGATCGCAGTGGCGCGGCGCATCTGGAGGATCTGCAGGCGCACCGGCCTTTTCGCGACTTCATCTACGAGCTCAAGGCTGGCAGCGCCGACTGTCGCTGGGTTTTGACGTCAGGCTTTCCAAAATTCGACGACGAAGGAAGATTTGCCGGCTATCGCGGCATCGGCCGCAACGTCACGGCTCTGGCCGGCGCCTTCAAAAATCTGGGGCGGGAATCATCGGGTGACGGCGAGCCCGACCAGCATCTGGCCGACCTCGAGCGGACGATGGACGCCATGCATATGGGCGTCGTGCTTCTCGATGCCAGGCTCGACACGCTGATCGTCAACAAGGCCTATCGCGACCTCTCGAGGATTCCGGACGGCGCTGTTGCCGTCGGCGCTCCGTTCAGCCTGTTGATGGAGCTCAACCGCAGCAGCGGCATCTATGGCGACATCGACGAACAGCAATGGCAGCGCTACCTCGCTACTCGCCTCGACGAGATTCGCGCCGGATCCGTCGCGCCGCGCGAATTTGTCCATGCCAACGGCAGGACGATGATGTTTTCGGTGACGGCGTTGTCCGGGGGCAAGCGGCTGCTGACCTACTATGAGGTCACCGAGATCAAGCAGCGCGATGCGGAGATCAAAAGCGCCAATGCCAGGAATGCCGAGACCTTCGCCAGTCTCCGCACAATGGTCGACCAGATGCCGATCGGTGTCCTCGTGCTCGACGCCGATATGCGCGCCGAGATCATCAACCGTGCTTTCTATGATTTCTGGCAGATCGACGCCCGGCGCGCCGAGATCGGCTGCAGCTTCCGCGATCTGATGGACGCCAGCCGCGACATCGATCCGTTTGGTGCCGACGATGCGTCATGGCAGCGGCATGTCGCCGAGCGCGAGGCGGAAATCAGGGCCGGGATCGCCGGATCGCGGCAGTTCCCGCGCAATGACGGCCGCACGCTGATATCGTCGATGGCGCCGCTGGCCGGCGGCAAGCGGCTGATCTCCTATGTCGACGTCACCGACATGAAGGACCGGGAGGCC
Source organism: Mesorhizobium sp. WSM1497 (assembly GCF_001672455.2). Lineage (NCBI taxonomy): Bacteria > Pseudomonadati > Pseudomonadota > Alphaproteobacteria > Hyphomicrobiales > Phyllobacteriaceae > Mesorhizobium > Mesorhizobium sp. WSM1497. Next base: position 1,473,648 of record NZ_CP021070.1, read on the forward strand.
GAACTTGCCGACGCGCTGGAGAAAGCGCGGCTGGCGGAAGCGGTGATCAACGCCGTCAAGGATCCGATCTTCGTCAAGGACGACCATCTGCGTTTCGTCTTCGTCAACGAGGCGTTCGCCGCTCTGTTTGGCCAGACGCCGCAAGCCATGCTCGGCAAGCCCGGCGGCGATTTCCTCCCAACGAACGCTGTCGCGCTTTTCGAGCAGAGCGAACGTGACGTCCTTGCCACCGGGCGGCCGTACGAAGTGGAAGAGAATTTCGAGGTCGACGGCGCCAGCCGCTCGCGCATCGTCCGGAAGAGCCGCGTCGGCATGGCCAGCGGCCGCAACTACGTTGCCGGCTTCCTGTTCGACATTTCCGACATGAAGCGCCGCGAGACGGAGGCGCAGGACGCACGCAAGCATCTCGCCAGCGTGCTGGAATCCTTGCCGGCCGCCGTGATCATCTACGATCGCGACGACAGGTTCGTTTTCGCCAACCGCAAGATCCAGGATACGCTGCCGGCCTTGAAGCCGGCGTGGCAGCCCGGCTGTACATTCCGCGAAGCACTCGTGCTGGGTCATGCGAACGGCTATTTCCGCAGCAGCGGCGATCCGCAAATCGACCAGCTCTACGACAGCGATCATGACCGCTGGCTGGACGCGATCCTCGCCCGCTACCGCTTGCCCAGTTCCTCCTACGAGCGTCACAATCCCGATGGCCGCTGGTATCAGGTCTACGACATGCGGACCGACGACGGCACCTTCATCGGCGTTCGCGTCGACATCTCCGAGATCAAGAGCCGCGAGGCGGCATTGCGCGATTCCATGCGCCAGATCGACCTGTTCCGGCATGTGATGGACGAGTTGCCGGTGGCCGCCTTCATCAAGGCGCAGGACCTGAGCATCGAATTCGTCAACAAGGCCTGGTGCGCGATCACCGGCTTGGCCAAGGAGGATGTCATCGGCCGCACCGACCGGCAGTTGTTCGGCGCGCAGGACGCGGATGGCTACAGCCATGACGACACGCAAGTCGCCGTGACGGGCGTCGTCAAGGAGGTCGAGGAACCCGTCACCCATCGCGACGGCACGGTTCGGCAGTTGATGACCCGCAAGAGCCGCCTGGTGGCGCTGGACGGGTCGGTGCATCTGGTCGGTTCGAGCACCGACATCACCGACGTCAAGGCACGCGAGCGTGCGCTGGAAGAAAGCATGCGCGAGAACGAGGTGTTCCGCAGCCTGATCGACAATGTACCGGTATCGATCTACGCCAAGCGCTCCGATCTCCGGCAGTTCTATGTCAACAAGGGTTGGTGCGATCTGACGGGCTTCAGCAAGGAAGAGGCCATCGGCAAGACCGACATCGAGATTTTCGGGCCGGATGGCGAGGCCTTTGTCAATGGCGACCTCGCCGTGCTGCGCACCGGCGAAACTCAGGAGGTCGAAGAGACGGTGACGCTGGCCGACGGCAGCGTCAGGCATCAATTCGCCCGCAAGGGCGCGATGATCGCCTCCGACGGTTCGCTCTACCTGATCGGCTCGACCACCGACATCACCGAGCTGAAGATGCGGGAGGCCGAACTGCGCGAGGCGCGTCAGCGCGCCGTGCTCGCCGACCGCGCCAAGTCGGAATTCCTCGCCAATATGAGCCATGAGATACGTACGCCGATGAACGGCGTGCTCGGCATGGCCGAACTGCTGGCCAAATCGGACCTCGACCCGAAGCAGAAGACGTTTACCGACATCATCGTGAAGTCGGGCAATGCGCTGCTCACCATCATCAACGACATACTGGACTTCTCCAAGATCGATGCCGGTCAGCTGGTGCTCGATCCGGCGCCGTTCAATCTTGCCGAGGCGATCGAGGACGTGGCGACGCTGGTGTCGACGCGCGCCAAGGAGAAGGACCTCGAGCTGATCGTACGTGTCGAGCCTCGGCTCGAGAGCCTGTTCATTGGCGATGTCGGCCGCATCAGGCAGATCGTCACCAACCTGCTCGGCAATGCGGTGAAATTCACCGATGAGGGCCATGTGCTGGTCGACGTCACCGGCGAGAGGGTTCCAACCGGAACGAAGCTCACCATTTCGGTCACCGATACGGGCATCGGTATCCCCGAGGAAAAACTGAAACTGGTGTTCGAGAAATTCAGCCAGGTCGACACTTCATCGACGCGGCGGCACGAGGGGACCGGCCTCGGCCTCGCCATCACCTCGCGGCTCGTCGAGCTGATGGGCGGCGACATCGGGGTCGAAAGCGCCGAAGGCAAGGGTTCGACGTTCTGGTTTTCGGTGACGCTGCCGAGGGCCGGACAGCAGAACGGACAACGCATCATGCCGATCGACGTGACCGGCGCGCGCGTGCTGATCGTCGACGACAATGCCGTCAACAGGGCGATCCTGACCGAGCAGATGACATCATGGACGTTCGATTCCTGCGCGGCCGAAAGCGGCGCCGAAGGCCTCAAGGTGCTGATCGCCGCAGCCGCCTATGGCGTGCCGGTCGATTGCGTCGTGCTCGACTACCAGATGCCTGAAATGAGCGGCGCCGAAATGGCGCGGATCGTGCGCAACACCGCTGGCCTTGCCGGAACGCCGATCATCATGCTGACCTCGGTCGACCAGTCGCTCGCCAACACCAGCTATCGCGATCTCGGCATCGATGCCCAGTTGATCAAGCCGGCGCGCTCTTCGGTGCTGCTGGAAACGCTGGTCGCCACCATCCAGCGGCATCGCCACAACACTGGCGGCAGCGACGCGCAGCCGCTCGCGGCCGACGTCGCTGCGAGCAATGTGACGCGGCCGCAGCCCTCGGCACCGTCCGAACAGCGGGCGCTGCTGCAGCCGCCTTCGATTCGCCCGCGGCCACCGGTGGCGGCTGGTGGCGACAGGCTGGACATACTGGTGGCCGAGGACAATGAGGTAAACCAGATGGTGTTCACCCAGATCCTCGGCGAGACCGGTTATGGTTTCGAGATCGTCGGCAATGGCCGCAAGGCGCTCGACGCCTTCGGCCGGCTCAACCCGTGCATGATCCTGATGGATGTCTCCATGCCGGAGATGAACGGTCTCGAAGCGACCGCCGCCATTCGCCGGCTGGAGGAAGAAACCGGCACGCATGTGCCGATCGTCGGCGTCACCGCGCATGCGCTGAAGGGCGACCGCGAGCGCTGCCTGGAGGCAGGCATGGACGACTATCTGCCCAAGCCGATCAGTCCCCGGGCGCTGCTCGAGAAGGTCGAGCGCTGGGTCGGCGCCAGCCGGCAGGCTCAGCGCAACGCCGGGTAGGGCCGGTCCTGCCTGTCCGAGTGCCGGAAATACGGCGAAGATTCGCGCCCTGCCAGCGGCCAAGACTATGGTGCGATCGCACCATATCAAAGGTTGTATCCAGTCGAGACAATGGCGGCGTTCGATTCCTCCCTTTCCAGTTACGGGCGGGAGCAGCGACCGCCGGCATGAGACAGCGTCAACCTACCCCAACGGACCTGTTTTCGGCGATGGCCCGGCCATGACACCGTCTGGCTGAGAGCAACGCGCTCCCGTCCGGCTTTTTTTCGTAAAGGCCGGCTAACCCCAAATCGCCGGCCAGTCTCGGCCCCAAACGGAGCAAGTCTCTGATTCCGGGGACAAAGCCGGGCTGCGTGGTCAGTGCCGGCCAGGCGGCGTTTTGCTCATCGCGATGACGCGTTACCGGGGTGACATCAAACTGTCATGCGACTGTTATAATCGAAGGCTATTGGCCTCAGCGGGCGCCGACTGACGAGCGCCGAGAGACCATCTTCCGAACAGGAGCAGGCCACATGAAGAAATTCCTCTATACGGCGTCGGCCGCTGCGCTTGCGCTCGCCGCGTCGTCCGGCTTCGCCGCCGCGCGCGACCAGATCCAGGTCGCCGGATCATCGACCGTGTTACCTTATGCCAAGATCGTTGCCGAGCAGTTCGGCGAAACGTTCACCAACTTCAAGACCCCGGTCGTCGAATCCGGCGGCAGCGGCGCCGGCATCAAGGAATTCTGCAAGGGCGTCGGCGAAGACACGATCGACATCGCCAACTCGTCGCGTCCGATCAAGGCGGACGAACTCAAGTCCTGCGCCGCCGCCGGCGTGAAGGAAGTCCAGGAAGTCCGGATCGGCTATGACGGCATCGTCTTCGCCACCGACATCAAGGGCCCGGACTGGGCGCTGGTTCCCGCCGACATCTACAAGGCGCTCGCGGCCAAGCTGGTCGTCGACGGCAAGCTCGTCGACAATCCGAACACCAAGTGGAGCCAGGTCAATCCGAAGCTGCCCGACTGGGACATCGCCGCCTACATTCCGGGCGAAAAGCACGGCACGCGCGAAGTGTTCGAGACCAAGCTCCTCGATGCCGGCTGTGACAAGGCTGCTCTCAAGGCCGCCGGCATTGCCGACGACAAGGAAATCGGCAAAACCTGCATTGCCATCCGCAAGGACGGCAAGGCCGTCGACATCGATGGCGACTATACCGAGACGCTCGCCCGCATCGACTCCAACAAGACCGGCGTCGGCGTGTTCGGCCTCGCCTTCTATGAGAACAATGCCGACAAGCTGAAGGTCGCCACCGTGGAAGGTATCGTGCCTTCGACCGAGACGATTGCCAGCGGCAAGTATCCCGTCTCGCGCCCGCTGTTCTTCTACGTCAAGAAGGCGCATCTGGGCGTCGTTCCCGGCCTCAAGGAATATGTCGAGTTCTTCCTCGACGACCAGATGGTTGGCCCGGAAAGCCCGCTCGCCGAATACGGCCTCGTTGCTGCTCCGGATGCCGAGCGTCAGGCCCAGCGTGACGCTTTCGCCGCCGGAAAGTCGATGTAATCAAGCTGCCGAACCGGGGTGCGGGTCAAATCCGCGCCCCGGTTTCACCGCAGGCCGCAATGGCGGCTGCGTTAGAATTTCCCTTGGGGTGGGTCCATGTCGTCCTTGCTCGTACTGGCCATCGTCGTTGCCGTCGGCCTGGTTGCCTTTTTCATCGGCCGGCAGCGTGCCGCGGCCCAGGACAATGGCAAGGTCAAGCCGCATTCGCGTGCCCACTATCACGGCTGGTGGGCCTTCCTGCTTGCCGTCCTGCCTGCTCTTTTGCTGCTTGCCGTCTGGGCCGTCGGTTCTTCGGTCTATCTTGACCGGCACATCCACGCTGCCTTGCCGGAGCGTACCGTCGACAGCAAGGTTGCCAGCGAGGCACTGGATGTCAGCCTGGTAAAGAGCCTCGCCAGGGGCCTGCGCAAACTCGATGCTGGCACACTGGCCGCAATGCCTGCCAGCTTTGCCGAGTTGCAGCCGCTGCTCGCCGCCAAGGGCGTGGCACTGGCGAGCGACACACAGGATTACATGATCCCGATCGCCGTCGAGGCGAACAAGGTCCAGGACCGGCTCAGCCTGTTCGGTGCCATTGTCATTCTCGCTTCCTCGATCGCCGGCGCCTTCTATGCGCTCAGGCAGATCGAGCCGCGCGCCAGGGCGCGCAACAATGTCGAGCGGTTGATGCTGTGGGGGCTGCTTGCCGCCTCCACCATCGCCATCCTGACCACCGTCGGCATCGTGCTTTCGATGCTGTTCCAGACGATCACCTTCTTCGAGAGCGTCTCGCCGATGAGTTTCTTCTTCGGCACGGTCTGGGATCCGCGTTTTGCCGCTGCCGGTTCGGGCGGCAGCCAGGGCCAGTTCGGCCTGATCCCGCTTCTTGCCGGCACGCTCTATATCGCCGCCGTCGCGCTGCTGGTTGCGGTGCCGGTCGGGCTGATGTCGGCTGTCTACATGGGCGAATACGCAACGCCCAGGGTGCGCTCGGTGGTCAAGCCGGCGCTTGAACTGCTGGCCGGCATACCGACCATCGTCTACGGCATCTTCGCCGTCGTCACGCTTGGGCCGTTCCTGCGCGACCTGTCCGCGGCGCTGACCGGCGGCTCGCCGTTCATCCAGGGCCAGAGCATCTTCACCGCCGGCCTGGTCATGGGCGTCATGCTGATCCCGGTCGTCTCCTCTCTCTCAGACGACATCATAACCGCGGTGCCGCGCGCCATGCGTGACGGGTCGCTCGGCCTCGGCGCGACCCGCTCCGAGACGATCAAGCGGGTGATCCTGCCGGCGGCACTGCCCGGCATCGTCGGCGCCATCCTGCTGACTGCCTCGCGCGCCATCGGCGAAACGATGATTGTCGTGCTGGCGGCGGGCGTCGCCGCCAACCTCACCATCAACCCGTTCGAGGCGATGACGACCATCACCGTCAAGATCGTCAACCAGCTCACCGGCGACCTCGAGTTCAATTCGCCGCAGACGCTGGTCGCCTTCGCGCTCGGGCTGACGCTGTTCACGCTGACGCTGGTGATGAACATCGTCGCGCTCTACATCGTGCGCAAATATCGGGAGCAGTACGAATGACCGACATTCCCATGGATACGATGGTCAGGCCGGCGGCCCATCCGCGCCGCGACATCGGCCTGAAGGCCCGTTACGCCGCCGAACGCCGTTTCCGCATCTATGGCGTCGTGGCGATTTCCGTAGGCCTGGCGTTCCTGGCAATCATGCTGATCACCATCGTCTCGAAAGGCTACACCGCCTTCTGGCAGACGACGGTATCGCTGCCGATCACGTTCGACGAGAAGGTGATCGATCCTTCCGGCAAGCGCGCAACCGATCCGAGCGTTCTGATCAAGGCGAATTATCCCAAGCTCGCAGAAAACGCGCTGGTGGCCAAGCTCGGCATCTCTCCTGATGACAAGCCGATGATCCAGAAGCTCAAGGGCTTCCTTTCGGAAGGCGCCCGCGTCCAGTTGCGCGACATCGTTGCCGCCGATCCCTCGGTGATCGGCACGACACGCGACGTCAACATCCTCGCCGCCGCCAATCTCGACTCCGCTTTCAAGGGCCAGATCGACCTCAGTGTCGAGGAAGCGCGACGCAAGGTCTCGGACCAGCAGATCACCTGGATGAACAAGCTCAAGGCCGAGGGCGCGATGGCCGAGCACTTCAACAGCGGCCTGTTCACCTACGGCGCCTCCAGCCGCCCGGAAACCTCGGGCATGGGCGTGGCGATCATCGGCTCGTTTTATATGATGGTGATCGTGCTGCTGCTCGCGCTGCCGATCGGCGTCGCCGCCTCCATCTATCTGGAGGAATTCGCCAAGAAGAACCGTTTCACCGACCTTATCGAGGTCAACATCAACAATCTGGCCGCAGTGCCGTCAATCGTCTTCGGCTTGCTCGGCCTCGCGGTGTTTATCAATTTCCTGGGCATGCCGCGCTCCGCCGCTTTCGTTGGCGGCCTGGTGCTGACGCTGATGACGCTGCCGACGATCATCATCGCGACGCGCGCCGCGCTTGCTGCGGTGCCGCCGTCGATCCGCTCGGCAGCTCTCGGTCTTGGCGCCTCCAAGATGCAGATGGTGTTCCAGCACATCCTGCCGCTTGCCGCGCCCGGCATCCTCACCGGCACCATCATCGGTCTTGCGCGCGCGCTCGGCGAAACCGCGCCTCTGCTGTTGATCGGCATGGTCGCCTTCGTCGCCGATCCACCGACGACGCCTTTCGATCCGGCCACCGCGCTGCCGGTGCAGATCTATATGTGGGCGAACGAGGCCGAACGCGCCTTCGTCGAGCGCATGTCCGGCGCCATCATCATCCTGCTCGTCTTCCTAATGGCCATGAACATCACCGCGATCGTGCTTCGGCGTCGGTTCGAGCGGCGCTGGTAGAAAAAAGGCATTTTGGTATGAACATCATGACCGAACAGTCCCTTGAAAACGCAGTGGGCGACAAGATGAAGTCGAACGAAGTGATCAAAATGCGCGGCGACAAGGTCGGCGTGTTCTACGGCGAGAAGCAGGCGCTGTTCGACGTCGATCTCGACGTCCGCCTGAACCAGGTGACGGCGCTGATCGGCCCCTCCGGCTGCGGCAAGTCCACCTTCCTGCGCTGCCTCAATCGCATGAACGACACCATCGATTCAGCACGGGTAACCGGCAAGATAACGCTCGACGAAGAGGACATCTACGACAAGAACATCGATGTCGTCGAACTCAGGGCGCGCGTCGGCATGGTGTTCCAGAAACCCAATCCGTTCCCAAAGTCGATCTACGAGAACGTCGCCTATGGGCCGCGCATCCACGGATTGGCCAAGCGCAAGGCCGACATGGATCAGATCGTCGAGTCCAGCCTGAAGAAGGCGGCGATCTGGAACGAGGTCAAGGACCGTTTGCAGGAACCTGGCACGGGTCTTTCCGGTGGCCAGCAGCAGCGCCTGTGCATTGCACGCGCCATCGCCGTGTCGCCCGAGGTGATCCTGATGGACGAACCGTGTTCGGCGCTCGACCCGATCGCCACCGCTCGCGTCGAGGAACTGATCGACGAACTGCGTCAGAACTATACGATCGTCATCGTCACGCATTCGATGCAGCAGGCAGCGCGCGTGTCGCAGCGCACCGCGATGTTCCATCTTGGCTATCTGGTCGAGGAGGGCGCCACCGACAAGATGTTCACCACCCCCGACGACAAACGCACCCAGGACTACATCACCGGCCGGTTCGGCTGATCTCAGGCATATGAGGGACGAAGATCATGGGTGAACATACCGTCGCATCTTTCGATGAGGATCTGGAGCAGATCAGCCAGCTGATCCGCGACATGGGCGATCTCGCCCGCTCGATGGTCGGTGGCTCGACCAGGGCTTTGCTCAATTCGGACAATGCGCTGGCGCAGCGGGTGGTTTCCGATGACGCCATCATGGATGCACGCCAGCGCGAGCTGGACGATCGTGCCATCACGCTGATCGCCAAGCGCCAGCCGATGGCCAACGATCTGCGTGCGGTGGTCGGTTCGATCCGCATGGCCGGCGACCTCGAGCGCATCGGGGACCTTGCCAAGAACATCGCCAAGCGCGTCGGCACTGTCGGGCTGAGCGTCACGCCGCACGACCTTTCGCATTCGATCGACGCAATGGCGCAGCTGGTGCTGATCCAGGTGCAGGGGGTCGTCGACGAGTATGCCGCCGCTGACGCGGCAGCGCTTGCCACGCTCAGAAACAATGATGAACGCATCGACGTCAAATACACATCGGTGTTCCGCGAACTGCTGACCTACATGATGGAAGATCCGCGCAACATCACGGCGTGCACGCACCTGTTGTTTTGCGCCAAGAACCTCGAGCGGATCGGCGACCACGTGACCAACATCGCCGAAAATGCCTATTATGTTTTGACCGGCACGCAGTTACCAGCCAATCGTCCGAAGCAGGACGAGACGGCAATGTCCGCGCCAGCGGCATGACAGGGGTGACCAGCCGATGATCGCGCCACGCATCATGGTGGTGGAGGATGAGGAGCCGCTAGGCGTGCTGCTCCGCTACAATCTCGAATCCGAAGGTTATCAGGTCGAAGTGGTGACGCGCGGCGACGAGGCCGAAATCCGGCTGCAGGAGAACGTTCCAGACCTTCTGGTGCTCGACTGGATGGTGCCTGCGGTTTCCGGTATCGAACTCTGCCGCCGGCTAAGGATGCGTCCCGAGACCGAGCGGCTGCCGATCATCATGCTGACCGCGCGAGGCGAGGAAAGCGACCGCGTGCGCGGCCTCTCGACCGGTGCCGACGACTATCTGGTCAAGCCTTTCTCGACGCCGGAGTTCATGGCCAGGGTCAAGGCGCTGCTGCGCCGGGCCAAGCCGGAAGTGCTGTCCAGCGTGCTCAAGGTCGGCGATATCGTGCTCGATCGCGAATCGCACCGTGTCTATCGCAAGAAGAGCGAGATCCGGCTCGGGCCGACGGAATTCCGCCTGCTTGAATTCATGATGCGCCATCCAGGCCGCGTGTTCTCGCGCAGCCAACTGCTCGACAATGTCTGGGGCGAGACGATCTACATCGACGAACGCACGGTCGATGTGCATGTCGGCCGGCTGCGCAAGGCGGTCAACAACGGCCGTATGCCCGATGTCATCCGCACCATCCGTGGGGCGGGTTACGCCATTCGCGAGGACTGAACTCCCTCGTTTGAACTCACGCCACGTTCTTGCCGCCGAGACCGGATCTCGCCTGCACGCCCGGCGCAAAAATCTCCTGATCGACGAAGATCAGCGCCCGCATGGCGCAGCCTTCGCGGATCAGCGGCAGTTCGTTCGGCTCGGTGTCGAAGGAAATCGACTTGGAATGCTGGCCGCCGGCGGTCTGGGCAATCGCTTGCCGCAATGCCGGCTCGATCAGGTCGAAGGCGGCGGCGCTGACGCCGACCATGGCGACCGGCGCCGGATCGATCAGCGCAAACAGGCTGCCGAGGCCGTAGCCGAGCGCTTCGCCGGCCTTGCGATAGGCTTCCCGTTCGGGCCCGTCCCTTTCGCGGGCGGCAGCAGCCAGGGCGCGTATGTCGGCGTCGCTGACATCGGCGACGGGCTCTGCATCCTCGCCCATCTGCCGCGCGTTGCGCCAGATGGCATAATTGCCGGCATAGGCTTCGACGCAGCCGCGCCGTCCGCAGCGACACAGCGCGCCGTTCGGCCGATGGATCATGTGGCCGAATTCGCCGCCCGAGGAATGGGTGCCGGTGAACAATTCGCCCTTCAGCACCAGCCCCATGCCGATGCCGTGCGACAGGAGGATGGCGATGAAATCGTCGCGGTAACGATCGGGGTCGCGCCAGCGCAGCGCCACCGCCATCATGTTGCAGTCGTTCTCCATAATGGCGGGGATGCCGAACTCCTCTTCGAATATGTCGGCGAAGGCGATGTCGGTGTGCGGCGTGATCGGCGACCACAGCATGGCGCGGGCACGGGTGTCGGTGATGCCCTGGACGGCCAGCGCGATACGAGCGACGCTGCGCACGTCCAGGTCGGGATCCTCCAGGCGGCGCCGCACGATTGCCGTGCACTCACCGATCAGCGAGTCGCGCGACATCGTCAGCGTGTCGAGCCGACGCTGTTCCTCGGATATTACCTGGCCGGCATAGTCGATGACGGCGACCGAGAGGAAGTTCAGCGACAGCACCACGGTCATTACCGCGGCCGCTTCTGGATTGAGGCTGAGGCCGACCTGCGGACGGCCGCGTTTGAGCGAGCCGGCCTCGCTCGGCTTGCTTTCGGTCAGGATGCCTGCGACGATCAGGTCGGATGAGATCGCCGAGATCGTCGAATGGCTGAGGCTTGTGGTTGCGGCGATCTCGGTGCGCGACGGCTGTCCGGCGCGGCGCACCGCCGCGATCACCATCGCGCGGTTGCGGCGGCGCAAATCGTCGTGGCGGATTCCGACCGACATGCTCTTTCATATCCTCCCGGTCGCCGCGGTTCTTCCTGCCCTGGAACGCTGTCGGTGACGCGGTCAAATACTGGCAGAAGCCGCGCGCCGTGTCATTTATTTATTCCGAGGCCCGAAAAAAATTCGAAACGACATCAAAATCCATCAGAATCGATGTTGACAGCGTTCGGGCGTTGGCCCAGTATTTTTTCGAGGCTCGAAAAAATAGGGCCTCTGTGCCGGCCCTCGGGCCAGTTTGGTCGCGCCATACGCGGCGCAGGGAGGATAATATGAAAAGATTCACAGCCGCCATCCTGGCGGGTGCCGCCATGTCGCTGACGCTCGCGTCTGTCGCGCAGGCGAAGGACAAAGTCGTCGGCGTTTCGTGGTCCAACTTCCAGGAGGAACGCTGGAAGACCGACGAGGCCGCCATGAAGACGGCGATCGAGGCCGCCGGCGACAAGTACATCTCCGCCGATGCGCAGTCCAATCCCGGCAAGCAGCTTACCGACGTCGAAAGCCTGATCTCGCAGGGCGCCAATTCCCTGATCATCCTGGCGCAGGATGCTTCGGCCATCGGCCCGGCCGTGCAGAAGGCGCTGGACGAAGGCATTCCGGTCGTCGGCTATGACCGGTTGATCGAGAACAAGGATGTTTTCTATCTGACCTTCGACAACAAGGAAGTCGGCCGCATGCAGGCCCGCGAAGTGTTCAAGGTCAAGCCGGAAGGCAACTACGTCTTCATCAAGGGCTCCGGTGCCGATCCCAATGCCGACTTCCTGTTCTCGGGCTCAATGGAAGTGCTCAAGGAAGCCATTGACAGCGGCAAGATCAAGAATGTCGGCGAAGCCTACACGGATGGCTGGCTGCCCGCCAACGCCCAGAAGAACATGGAACAGTTCCTGACCGCCAACGACAACAAGGTCGACGCGGTGGTCGCGGCCAATGACGGCACTGCCGGTGGCGTCGTCGCGGCGCTGACGGCTCAAGGCTTGGCCGGCACCGTGCCGGTCTCGGGGCAGGACGGCGACCACGCCGCGCTGAACCGCATCGCCCTGGGCACGCAAACCGTCTCGGTGTGGAAGGACGCGCGCGAGCTCGGCAAGAATGCCGCCGAGATCGCCTCGCAACTGGCCGACGGCAAGAAGACGAGCGACATCGCCGGCGCCAAGGACTTCACGACGCCGGGCGGCAACACCGTCAAGTCGCTGTTCCTGACCCCGGTTGCCATCACCAAGGACAATCTCAACGTCGTCATCGACGCTGGCTGGATCAAGAAGGACGAAGTCTGCGCGGGTGTCGCTGCCGGCACCGTCGCGGCCTGTAACTGATCCGGACCACTTCGAAATATCTGAACGCCGCGGCCCAAAAGCCGCGGCGTTTTCTCAAAGAATTGTGTTTCCGCATCATGCGGATAGCTTCTAGGCTGGGCTCCGGCATGCGCGTCAGACGGCCAGCCGGTGGGAGGAAATCATGACCGACACGACGTCCAACCCGCAGGCCGATACGGCGCGCGCGTCGGAACTCGGCGCCGTCGCCCGGTTCCTGAAGGCGACCGAGATCGACACCCGGATGATCGGCATGATCGGCGCGCTGCTGGTCATCTGGATTGGGCTGCATGTCATTTCCAGCCTGCGCCTCGGCGTCAACCCGCTCGATTTCGACAGCCGCACCTTTCTCACGCCGCGCAATCTGTGGAACCTGTCGGTGCAGACATCCGCGGTCGCCATCATGGCCTGCGGCATGGTGCTGGTCATCGTCATGCGCAACATCGACCTGTCGGTCGGTTCCGCCGAGGGCCTGATCGGCATGGTGATGGGGTTTGCCCAGGTGCATTTCCTGGTGCGTTTTGTCGGGCTCGAACTCGGCAATCCGTGGATCTGGGTCCTGGCGCTGGTCATCGGCCTGGCGCTCGGCCTGTTGATCGGCGCCTTTCAAGGCTTCGTCATCGCCTATCTCGAAGTGCCCGCCTTTATCGTGACGCTGGGCGGCCTGCTGGTCTGGCGCGGTGCTGCCTGGTGGGTCACATCAGGCCAGACCGTGGCGCCGCTTAACGCCACCTTTCAGCTGATGGGCGGCGGGCCGGCGGGATCGATCGGCGCAACCTGGAGCTGGGTTGTCGGGATCGTCGCCTGCCTCGCCGTGGTGTTTGGGCTGTTCAACGGGCGGGTGCAGCGCAAGCGTTTCCGTTTTCCGCTACGTCCGATCTGGGCCGAGGCGCTGCTCGGTGTCGTCACCTGCGGCGCCATCATGGGTGCGGTTTGGCTCGCCAACTCCTACCCCTGGCCGATCGGCATCGTGAACAGATATGCGGCCGCCAACAACATCACCGTTCCCGAAGGCGGCCTGTTCATCGCCCACGGTATCGCCATACCGGTGCTGATGGCGGTCGCCGTCGGGCTGGTCATGACCTTCATCACCAACCGCACCCGTTTCGGCCGCTATGTCTTCGCCATCGGCGGCAATCCCGAGGCGGCCAATCTCGCCGGCATCAACACGCGCTGGATCACCATGAAGGTGTTCATGATCATGGGCGTGCTGGCCACGATTGCCGCGGCGATCTCGTCGGCCCGGCAGAATTCGGCCACCAACGTGCTTGGAACGCTCGACGAGCTGCTCGTCATTGCAGCCGCCGTGATCGGTGGCACATCGCTAGCCGGCGGGTCGGGAACGATCATCGGCGCCACGCTCGGCGCCCTGCTGATGCAGTCGCTGCAGTCCGGCATGGTGCTGCTTGGTGTCGACTCGCCGCTGCAGAGCATCGTCGTCGGCGCCGTACTGGTGATCGCCGTGTGGCTCGACACCGTCTATCGCAAGCGCGTCTAGGAGGGCATGCCATGACTGACAAGACTGCTCCTGCAGCCACCGCGCTGATCGACATGAGGAACATCTCGATCGCGTTTGGCGGCATCCGCGCCGTCGACGACGCCTCGATCGATCTTTTCCCCGGCGAGGTCGTGGCGCTGCTTGGCCATAATGGCGCCGGCAAGTCGACATTGATCAAGATCCTGTCCGGCGCCTACAAGCGCGATTCGGGCCAGATCTTCGTCAACGGCGAGGAGGCATCGATCTCCAACCCGCGCGACGCCAAGAAATACGGCATCGAGACGATCTACCAGACGCTGGCGTTGGCCGACAATGTCGACGCCGCCGCCAATCTGTTCCTCGGCCGCGAGTTGATGACCGCCTGGGGCACGCTCGACGACGTTGCCATGGAGGCCGAGGCGCGCAAGGTGATGGGTCGGCTCAATCCCCGGTTCCAGCGTTTCAAGGAGCCGGTGATCAAGCTGTCGGGCGGCCAGCGGCAATCGGTGGCGATCGCGCGTGCGATCCTGTTCAACGCCCGCATCCTGATCATGGACGAGCCGACGGCCGCACTTGGTCCGCAGGAAACGGCGCAGGTCGGCGAACTGGTCAAGCAGCTGAAGTCCGACGGCATCGGCATCTTCCTGATCAGCCACGACATCCACGATGTGTTCGAGCTTGCCGACCGGGTCTGCGTCATGAAGAACGGCCAGGTGGTCGGCACCGCCCGCACCACTGATGTCACCCAGGATGAGGTGCTGGGCATGATCATTCTGGGCAAATGCCCGCCAGGCGCCATTCCCGGACCGGGCGCGCTGAAGATCGCGGCCTGAGATCAAGCCAGATCGCGGTTGCCGGACACGTGATATGCCAGCCGTAGGGATGGCTTGGCCTTGGCATTGTGTTGGCAGGGCGACTTGCGCATAAAGGTCCGACATTGCTCAGGGACCGCACGATCCGTTGAAGAAGCTTTTCCCGATCATCGCCTTTATCGCCGTCGCGCTGATCAGCATGGTGATGGCAGGTTTTGCCTACTTCGCCACGCAGGAAGCCGCGCGCATCAAGTTCGAGGCGACTGCCGACGATGCGCTCAACCGGATCGAGAGCCGCATCGACCTGCATCTGTCGCTGCTGCGCTCGACGCAGGCCCTGTTCGACGCCCGCAATGGCGATATTTCTCGCAATGAGTTCAAGGCCTTCTTCACCGCGCTCGATGTCGACAAGAATTTCGCCGGCTTGCGCGGTATCGGCTTCCTCAGGCTGGCAAAGACGGGCGACGAGGCGACGGTCGAACGCGACATGCTGCACGATTATGGCGTCAGTCATCCAATCTACCCGGACACCACGCAACCCTGGCGCACCCCTATCGTGCTGTTCGAACCGCTGGATCCATCCAATCAAGCCGGCATCGGCTACGACATGTTCAGCGAACCGGTGCGGCGTGCGGCGATCGAAAAGGCGATGTCCGACGACCAGCAGCATGCCAGCGGGCTGGTGCAGCTAGGCCAGGACACGGGCGCCGCGCAGACGTTCACCGGCTTCTTCGTTTTCGTGCGGCTCAATGTCGAAACCGCTCCCGACGTCATCAATGCTTCGAGATCCTCGACATCAGGTTTTCTCTATGCGGCCTTTCGGGCTCGCGATCTGTTCCAGACCGCGCTCAGCCGGTCGCCGCTTTTGCCGGTCAACACCGAAATCTATGATGGCGATGGTGCCGTGAACGGCGACAATCTGTTGTTCCGGTCGGAGACGCCGCCGGCTTCCACTTTCGGGAACAGGCTGCTGGTCACGCGAAAGATCATCGTCGCCGGACAGCCATGGACTGTCCTGTTCCGGCCGACAAGCGCCTTCTCGCAGCCGTCGTCGCGCGCCATTCCGGTGATGCTGGGGCTGTTCGGCCTGCTGTTGGCGGGCGCAATCGCGCTTGTGGCGCGCTATCAGGAGCGGGCCTATGAGGCAGCGTCGCGATTGCACGAAACGACGGAAAAGAGCCTGATCGAAAAAGACCTGATGCTGCAGGAGATGAAGCATCGCATCAAGAATTCGATCACCAGGGTGCTGGCGATCGCGCGTCAGACGGCATCGCGGGCGACCGACGTCAACGAGTTTTCAGCGTCCTTCTCGGCTAGGCTGCAGGCGATGGCGGCCTCCCAGGACATGCTGACGCGCTCACGCTGGCAGAAGGCCGATCTTGGCGATCTCCTGCGCATCGAGCTGGGTCAGGTGTTCGGCAAGGAGCTGCCCGATGAGCTGTTGTCGGGACCACAGGTGCTGCTCGACGAAACCACGACGCAAGCGCTCGGCCTGACCTTCCACGAACTGGCGACGAATGCGCTGAAATACGGCGAGGCCGGCAATTCCGTTGGGGCGCTGAAGGTGGACTGGTCGCTCGAAGGCCGAGGGCGCGACAGGGTGCTGGCTCTCAACTGGCGCGAAAACGGGCAGAAGAAACTTGAAGCGCCCGCCGAGACCGGATTCGGCACCAAGCTGATCGACCTCAACGTGACGCGCGAATTGCGCGGTACGATCAAACGGGATTACCAAGCCAATGGGCTGAACGTGGAAATCAAAATTCCACTCGCCAATTGAGCGCGACCGTTGCCGACAAGGGGGAAGCATCCAGACATCAAAAACCCGGAAGCCGGCGGACCGGCCTCCGGATCGACGTTTCGATTATCGCCGAATTAGTTGCAGCGAGCCGTGTAGATCCGGCCGCGATGATCGCGATATTGGCAATAGCCGTTGCGCAGGTTGCGCACCAGCAGGCCGGAACCGGCACCCACGGCCGCGCCGATCAGCGCGCCCTTACCGCCGCCGACCAAGCCGCCGACACCGGCGCCGATCAAGCCGCCGCCAACCACGTCCTTCTCAGTCGAGGTGCAGCCGCTGACCGCGACCACCGCAACCAGGGCAATAATCATCTTCCGCATAGAGTCACTCCTCACTTTGTGTCCTCACTTTAGTAAGCTCCAGCCGCCATTTAGCATGAAATGACGGCCTTTGCTGCTGCAATCTATTGTTGGTGAAGATAGTCTTTTTCTGGGCGTATCGTGTTCGATGCCATTACCAGGCTGGAAATTGCCAAAGACGCGTCAAGCGTACCATCGGCGCGCACACTCCAGACGATCTGATCATAGTCGTCCTCAAGCGCCGGATCGACCGCAAGACATTTGGCGACGATGCGGTCAGCCTGCCCTTGCACGTCGCCCAAGACGAATGGGCGTTCGGCCACGCATTGCTCGGCCGTCGCGAAAACGCTTACGGGCACCTGGAGTTCACGGCAGTCGGCCATCGTGTTCGAGCAACCGATGACCAGCAACAATGCAGCGATATGTTCCATGGCGAGAAGTCCTCTCGCCATAGTAACGGTCTACATTCGCCAAAGTTCCTGGCTGGCTTGATCGGCCGGGGAAATAAGATGGCGCTACAGCCGATTCGGCCACCGGCCGAAACGACGTGGCCTAGTAGACCAGTTGGTGCAGGGCGACCGCCATGATCACCGCCACCAAGGCCAGCGCAACAAGGCGCAAAGCTCCGTTGGGAACAGGAGCCAGCGGTGGCGCGGAAGCCTCGGAGTCCTCAAACTCGCCCATGGAAATCCGGGCGGCCTGCTCCAGTCTGTTCATGTCGGCAACCGTCAAGGCATTCCTCCCACCATACTGCAAATCCTGCTGCGGAAATGTTCGGTGATGCAACAAGTTCCAGCGGTATCTGGGAAAAACAGCATCTGCTTTTATGGTGAACGGCGGGTTAAGGAAGGTCGCTCAATCCGTCTCGAAATTGCCGTGCGGAACGACAAGGCGGTATTCAAGGCGGCCAGCCGCGATTTCGAGCGTCGCCGTTCCGTTCAGTGACGCCGGCACGACCCGTTCGAGTGCGACGCTGCCGAAGCGCTTCTCGCTACGCCTGACATCACTGGCGCCGATTGCCTCCGCCCATGTCAGGGACAGGGAGGTTCCCGTGTCGTCGGCGGTCAGGTTGGCTGTAACATTGACGTACCCGCCGGGCCGCGACAGGGCGCCGTAGCTCACCGAATTGACGGCGAGTTCATGCATCGCAAGGCCGATATGCAAGGCAGCGTTGGGATTGAGATAGGGGTTTGCCCCCTGAAACCTCAGGCTCCGAACCGGATCGCCGCCATAGCGGCCAACCTGGCCCGACACGAGTTCGCGAAGTGCTGCACCCCGCCAGTTGGAAGAGGTCACGAGATCCTGGGACGAGGCCAGCGATTGCAGCCGGCCGCGAAAGCGTGTCAGGAAATCGCCGATGCTGTCGGAGTAGCGGCCGGTCTGGGTGGCTATGCTCTGGATGATCGCCAGCAGGTTTTTGGAGCGATGGCTCACCTCTCGCAACAGCGTCGTCAGGGTCTGCTCGCGGCGCTTCTGCTCCGTCGTCTCGACCATCGTGGTGACGACGCCTTGCACGGTGCCACCATCGCCGTGATCGGCATCGATCCACACCTCGAACCAGCGGCTGCCATCCTCGACGGGAACGCTGATCTCGAGACGTTGGGGGTTGCCGGATGCAATGACGTCGCGCTTGGCCGCGCCGATGCGGTCGGCCTGCGCCTCCGGCAGGATGCCGATGCTGTCGGCGGTGTCCGAAACCCAGGGCGCACGCATGTTGCGCGCCCATACGGTTTTCATCTCGCGATCCTGGTAGAGAACGGAAATGCCGGCATTGTGCAACGCGTGAAGAAGAGCACGACCGAGCTGCATGCCGCTGTCGGCGGGATGGAGGGCGATGACTTCATCGCTTTGCACGGCGTCTTTCCTGTTTCCGGTCCTGGAACCCATCGGCCAATCTGTCCACCCAATTCAGGCTGAACGGCTCATCGTTGAATGGGTTCCAAACAGGTTTCCGGAAAACCCGCCGCCAAAAACGGTCCGCCGGACGGCGTCCTTTGAGGGACACCGCCCGGCGGTGGCTGGAAACCGTTTGAGGGGTGCGGCTTCCAGTGTTCGGCCGTCCGTCCTTACGAAGCCCGTTTGAACAGGCCCGCAAGAAGCGAAATGACCAGGAAGGCGAGGAAGATGAAAAACAATATCTGCGCTATGCCGGCGGAGGTACCGGCGATGCCGCCGAAACCAAGCGCGCCGGCGATGATGGCAACGACGAGAAATACGAGCGCCCAGTAAAGCATGATCCATCTCCTTCGAATGGTGCGATGAAAACGTGGGTGGTTGCGGTTTGTTCCCACCCTTTGCCGAAAAAGACCGTGCTTGCAAATCGTTCGAGCGGAAGCGTAGGAATTCACCTCGCCGCCCGGGTGCATCAGGCGGCACGAAGTGACGAATTGATCATCTGGAGAGATTCGGGAGCGAGGCTATCGCCTTGGGTTCGTCAATTCCTCCACTCCCAATTCCCGACTATGCGGCGGCTTTCGCCTGCCGGTCAAAGAACAGTGCCTGGCTGATCAGCGCCTTGACCATGTCGGGATTGAACGGCTTGGTGACTAGGAAGGCCGGTTCCGGTCGTTCACCAGTCAACAGGCGCTCGGGGAAGGCGGTGATGAAGATGACCGGCACCGACGTCGATGACAGGATTTCGTTCACGGCCTCGATGCCGGAACTGCCGTCGGCAAGCTGGATGTCGGCCAGCACCATCTTCGGTCGCGTCTTGCCGAACATCATCACTGCCTCGGCATGGGTGCGCGCCGTTCCAACGACGCGGTGCCCGAGGCTCTCGACCATTTCTTCGATATCCATGGCGATCAGCGGTTCATCCTCGATGATCAGAACGTCGGTTGCCACCTGACGGGATATCTCGTTGCTCGCCTGGGCAAGCAACTCTGAAAACTCCTGATCACCGACGTCAAGGATCTCAGCCGCTTCCTCCTCGCTGAAGCCTTCGACCGCCACGAGCAGGAAGGCCTGACGGGGCCGCGGCGCGATCGCATTCAGATTGGCGGCGGTGCGCTGTTCCCACGCCGATTGCGCCTGTTCCTGTGGAACGCGGATGGCGACCGATGTGAAAAGCTTGGCGAAAACCTTGTACAGCGCGATGCGGTCGCTCGATGCTTCGGGAAATATCTCGATATCGGCGATGATGGCTTCAAGCATCGCAGCGACCAGCGCGTCACCACTCTCTTGCGACCCGGAAACAGCCCGCGAGAAGCGGCGCAGGAAGGGCAGATGTGGTGCGATGGTGGCGGATAAGCTCATGGTAAGACGTCTCCCTCAGAATGACGCGATTGCGTAGCAGGTCAAGCTGACTGCAAGCCGTGATAAACGCGGATTTTTTGAAAAAGTTCCACCGCGACGGAACAAAAGCCGGGGAGTGGCGTTTGTGGTGGGGATGGGCAACCAGACGAGGGCGCCGCTTGCGTTGTGTTGAGTACGGTAAGAGCGGCTTGAGCGCTGGGAATACAAGGGCAAAATGAAGGATATGACGAAAGATATTCTGACTGGCGCCGAGAGCAGGCGCCGGAACGGTTCTGGTGACGCTCTTGGGCCGAACTCCGAAATCGGACGCAAACTCAAACAATATTACGACGCGCTGGTCTCCGACGATGTGCCGGATCGCTTTTCCCAGTTGCTTAGCCAACTGGAACAGGCTGAACCCGCACAGAAGAAGGACTGAGGCATGGCCGCGGTCTCACAAGGCTTCAAGACTGATCTGCTTGGGGCAATCCCAAGTCTGCGCGCGTTTGCCGTGTCGCTGACGCAAAATGCCGATAAAGCCGACGACCTCGTCCAGGAAACACTCGTCAAGGCTTGGGACAAGCATGAGAGCTTCCAGCCCGGCACCAATCTCAAGGCCTGGCTTTTCACCATCCTGCGCAACGAGTTCTATTCGCAAATGCGCAAGCGCGGGCGCGAAGTGCAGGACAGCGACGGTATCATGACGGCCAGGCTTGCCGTTCATCCGGCCCAGCACGGTCAACTCGACCTGAAGGACTTTCGCGGGGCGCTGGAGCAGTTGCCGGAGGACCAACGCGAAGCCATCATCCTCATCGGCGCATCTGGTTTCTCCTACGAGGAGGCCGCGGAGATCTGCGGCTGCGCGGTGGGGACGATCAAGAGCCGCGTCAGCCGAGCCCGTACCCGCTTGCAGGAGATCCTGAAAATATCAGGTGAGGACGAGTATGGTCCGGACGCGATTTCGGCCCAGGTAACGAGTTCGCCGGCGAGCTGACCGCGATCGCGTCTCAAGCGCGTCCGCAGGCCGCCGCGACCGCTTGCACCAGGTCTTCGCCTGAGTAGGGTTTGCCAACCAGCCTGACGTCCGGAAACGATGCCTTGATTTCATCGGCATCCGAATAGCCGGACGCAAACACGAAAGGTATGCCTGCCGCGCGCAGCCCGGAAGCGAAATCGATCGTCGAGGCGCCGCCCAGCATCAAGTCGACAATGGCTGCATCGAATCGCGTGGCGACTTCCCGGCCATCGACCTCGGTCAGGTCACGGGCGATCACCACCTCATCGGCGCCATGATCGCGGCAAAGTTGCTCGACATCCATGGCGATGAGAAATTCGTCCTCCAAAACGAGAATCCGCAATCCGTCAAGCAATGTGGGCACAGGCAAAGACTCCTTGAAACGCCGGAGTCATGATCGCTAATTGGCTTGCTGTCATTTAAAAAAGACATGTGGCCAGCGGGCGGAACCTCAATCCTTGCAACGCGTTGAAACGCGGCTCTCCAAGAGCGGCTTTCGAAGGGGGTCGAGCGGGCTTTCGAAGGGGGCGAAATGTCAGTCCAGAACAATAACGCTTTCTCCAGCCGCCAATATCCCTGCGAGAACTGCCCATTGCGGCCGTTGCCGGTTTTCCGCGACTTCGAAAAACAGGAGCTGGCGTTCATCAGCAAATTCAAGAAGGGCGAACTCGCGGTCGACAAGGGCGACACGGTGCTGGTGGAGGGAAGCCATAGCGCCCATCTCTACACCGTGCTCTCCGGCTGGGCGTTTCGCTACAAGCTGCTGCGGGACGGCCGTCGCCAGATCCTCAATTATCTCATGCCCGGGGATCTGATCGGCCTGCAAGGCAGTGTGATGGGCGAGATGCAGCATTCCGTCGAGGCACTCTCACCGATGCTGCTGTGTGTTTTCGAGCGCGAATATCTGCACGAACTGTACCGCAATCATCCCGGGCTGGCCTACGACATCACCTGGATCGCATCGCGCGAGGAGCGGATGCTGGACGAGAACCTGCTCAGCCTCGGGCGCCGCAGTGCGATCGAGCGCGCCGCCTATCTCATCGCCTTCATCGGCAGCCGGGCCAAGGTCGTCGGACTGAATGGCAGCCAATCCGTCCAGATACCGATCACGCAGCAGCACATTGCCGATACGCTCGGCCTGTCGCTGGTTCACACCAACAAGACGATCCGCAAGCTGATGGATCGCAAGCTGATCGTCTGGCGCGACGGCGGCTGCGCGGTCTCCGACAATGAAGGGCTCAAGCGGCTCGCCGGCTGGGAAGGACTGGGCGAGGCGCGCCGGCCACTAATCTGAGGAAGCGTCTTTTTGCGAAGCCGGCGGATCGGGTGCGCGCCGATGCGTTTTCGGCTACTTTGTCCGCAGTGCCGGAACCATGAGGCGCGCAGCGCGTTTGAAACCGAGCAATCACAAGGAGTTAAGCCATGGCCACTGCCGCAGGAAAGACCGCAACCGACGCCCGTGCAAATGCGGACCTGGAAGCCGACATCAGGCAGTTGAAGGCCGACATCGACAAGCTCACCAAACAACTGGCCAAGACCGGCGAGCATGGCTATGGCACCGCGCGCCGTGCAGCGACAGAAGGGGTCGAGCAGTTGCGCGCGCAGGGCGAAGCAGCCTTTGACAGCTTGCGCAGCAATGCCAAGGACATCGAAGCGCAGATGATGGCAAGCGTGCGTGAAAAGCCGGTGACGTCACTGGCAATCGCCGCTGGCGTCGGCTTCCTTTTCGCGCTCATCGCGCGTCGCTAGTCGCGCTACAGATGGGAATGTTGGCAACCCTGATCTCGGGCCTCGCCTCGGGGGAAACCGTGGCCGCCGTTCATCGGGCGCGCACGGCGGCAATCGTCTATGTGATCGCCATGGCCGCTGCGCTTTGCGGTCTCGGCTTTCTGGTCGGGGCCGCCTATATCTGGACGGCGATGCGCTACGGGTCGCTTGCCGCCGCGCTGGGGTTTGGCGCCGGTTTCCTGGTGCTCGCCGGACTTATCCTGCTGATCTACCGGATATCCGCAGGTTCGCGCGCCCGGCGCCGGGCGCAGCGCCGCAATGCCGACATGAAGGCGATCGGCGTCACCGCCGCACTCGCCGTGCTGCCGAGCCTGCTCAAGGGAAAAGGCGGTCTCGGCGCCATTCTGGGGCCGGCCGTGGCGCTCGCGGCCTACGCCATCTACCGCGAGAATGTGAAATCCGACGATCCGGATGAGAGCGAGCGGACGTAGAGCTGTTGAGAGATCACTTCGACAGCTCTTCCAGGGGCATCGATATTTCGGCAAACACGCCTTCCGGCCGGAATTCATGGGTCACTTCGCTGGAAATGACCTTGGCCAGGCTGCGGCGAATGAGGATAGAGCCGAAGCCTTGCCGATCCGGCGGAGCGACTTGCGGCCCGCCGCTTTCGCGCCAGGTCAGCACAAGACGCCGGGCATCCTTCCTGCCTTGCGTCCTCCAGCCGAGGTCGACCCTGCCTGACGGCACCGACAGCGAGCCATATTTCAGCGCGTTGCTGGCGAGTTCATGCAGGATCAGGCCAAGCCCGACGGCCTGGTCGGGCGACAGCAGCAGGTCGTCGCCGGAGATCGTCATGCGCGGCTGCTCGGCCGTTTCGAAAGGTCTGACCTCGATCTGGACGAGTTCACTGATGCCGATGCCACGCCACTCGCGGTCCGACAACAGATTGTGGGCGATGCCCAAGGCCTGAAGCCTGGCGCCGAAGGCCTCGAGGAACTGGCTTGGCTGGCGGGCATGGCGCACGGTCTGGGTTGCCAGCGCCTGGACGGTCGCCAGAGTGTTCTTGACGCGATGGTTGAGTTCACGCAGCAGCAGCCGTTGCCGTTCGTCGCCGAGCTTGCGCTCGGAGATGTCGTAATTGACGCCGAAGATCAATGTCGGCTTGCCGTCGCCGTCACGCTCGATGACACGGCCGCGCGTGGCGAGCCAGCGCGGCGGGTGAA
This sequence comes from Mesorhizobium sp. WSM1497, assembly GCF_001672455.2. Taxonomy (NCBI): domain Bacteria; kingdom Pseudomonadati; phylum Pseudomonadota; class Alphaproteobacteria; order Hyphomicrobiales; family Phyllobacteriaceae; genus Mesorhizobium; species Mesorhizobium sp. WSM1497. The sequence continues at coordinate 1,497,762 of NZ_CP021070.1, forward strand.
AGCCCTTCACCCGGTATTCGCCGAAATAGTCGTCGCTGCCGGTCAAGGCGTCGCGAAAGCGGGTTTCGGTCTGGTAGACGTCGCGCGGATCGATGGCGGTGAGGATGTCGCGTGCGCGCAGCCGGTTGGAGCGCGGCAGGTTGAACAGCTCCGACATCAATGTGTCGCATTCGATGACATCGGTGCGGATATCCCATGCCCAGCTGGCGAGCGAGGCCGCATCGAGTGCGATGGCGCGTCGTTTTTCCTCGCGCGCAAGTGCGGCCTCGGCGATCGCGCCGCTGCGGGTTGCGTCCTTTAGGGTGAACAGGTTGGCGGCGAGGCCGGCGAGCGCCTTCAACTGGTCGAGCTCGGCTCGGGATGGAAAACCATGCGGCTCGCGGTCGAGCACGCACAGCGTGCCGATGCGGGCACCTGCCACGATCATCGGCGCGCCGGCATAGAAGCGGACATGGTGCTTTCCGGTGACCAGCGGGTTGGTCTTGAAACGGGGGTCCGCCGTTGCATCCACGACCACCATCGGCTCGTCGCCTGCGGCAATCGCATGGGCGCAGAAGGAGACGTTGGTCGCGGTTTCGGTCTCGTCCAGGCCGAAGCAGGATTTGAACCAATGTCGTTCAAGGTCGACGAGTGTGACCAGGGCCATCGGCACCTGCATCACCGTTGCGGCAAGGCTGCTGACGCGGTCGAAATCGGGGTCGGCCGCCGTATCCAGCATCTCCAATCCGTGCAGCACGGCCAGCCGGTCGATATCCATGACTGCTAGCGCAACTTCGGCCGGCAGATCGGGTGCTGTTTGCGTCTTGCCAATCACCCCAATTGCCTCGTCCCGGTCTTCGTCGCCGCATGCTTGCGCTGCTGCAAGGCCAGCACGCTTTTCCGGAACCATCCTAGCGAGGAACCGTTACCCGACCATGATTTGCCGGGCGCGCCAGTTGGTGCAGAATGAGACAGGGATCGAGCATGGCCAAGATCATTCCAGAAAACAAGGCGCGGCAGGGGCGATGGGGCTGGCATGGATTTCGGATCCTGATCGCCGCACTGCTTCTGGTGTTTGCTGCATGGGGCATTGCCGAGATCTATGGTGTGTTGATCAAGGCGCCTAACAGCGATGAACAGCATGTCCCCACACCGCCCAACACCACCGAGCAGGCTCCTGCCGGGTAAAGCCGACCTGTCCGTTGCGTCGCACCTCATCAGGCGGCTCTCGACTGGGCCGCGCTCGCCGGAACCAATACATTCAGTGCGCCAGGCTGGATCTCGATTACCGTTTCACGGTCAAGCCTGACCAGTTCGCCGTCCATGACGGCGCGAAATTTGCGGCTGCCCGAATGGATTTTCAGCACCGTTCTGTTTGTCTGGTGGATTTCGACATGTTCGTTGTCGCGCCATTTGCCGCGCGCCATGTTGAAGAAGAACTTGACCAGTTCGGCGCGCTGCTTCGCCACCGTGACATAGACACCGAGCACGCCGCCCGCAGGATTGTCGGCATAAGGCAGATGGCCTTCACCGAATAAGTTGTTGGTGATGCCGATGCCGGTGATGCGTGCCGCCATTTCGGCATCGCCGATGCTGAGGGTCACATTCATCGCAGGTGGATTGTTGATCGTTGCCCAAGCCGCCTTGGCCGAGGCGCGGATCTTTCCCAACCGCGAACCGAACTCCATCTTCTGGCGCAGTTGCACCATCTTGGCGTGCATGCCGATCGAGAACTGGTGCACGAAAGGTTGGCCATTGGCCGTCGCCACATCGACAGCAATGATTTCGCCGTCGGCGAAGGATTTCAGCGCCCCGTCGAGCGACTGCGGAATGCCCAACCCGCGTGCGAACAGGTTCATGGTGCCGGCTGGCAATATGGCAAGCGCCTTCTTCGTGCCCATCAGTCGGGCGGCCGCGGCGGAAATGGTCCCGTCGCCGCCACCCGCCAGCACGATGTCGACCGAGCGACGCGAAGCGGCGTTGTCCAGCGTCTCCACCACATCCTTGCCGGCGACAATTTCGATGCTGAGCGAGTGGCCTGCCGTTTCCAACGTCTGATGCATCCTGTCGGAGAAAGCAGCGAGGTCGGTGGTGCGCAAAGTGCCGCCGTCCCGGTTCAGCACCGCTGCAAATCTCATGCCCCGCTCCACCAGGTCAGCCAAAAGGCGGCCGGGATATACCCAGCCAACGGCTGAAACGCGGCGTCGACAGAAAGGTTCCCCTTGCCGCGGGGTGACTACCCCAGCGGCTCAATAATTTCCGTGGTTTCGTTCCCGGACCGCAGCGCTTTGTCGGAACAACTGACCCGGTCACGACGTTGTGAACCTGTAGATGCCGCGTTCCCCAAGGAAGACGCGGCGCATGAGATCAGGCACGAGGAGAGACTACCATGATCCGCAATCTTTTAGCCACGACGGCGCTCGCAACCTTTGTCGCGACCGGCGCCTATGCGCAGAACGCAACAAATACGGCGCCTGCCACGCCCGCCGTCCAGGAGCCCGCCGCCGCTCCTGTGGCACGCGCAGAGGGCAGCATCGTCACCAACATCATCGGTGAGTCCGTCTACAACGGCACCGGCGACGATGCCGAAAACATCGGCAAGGTCAGCGACGTCGTGTTCGACAAGGATGGGCAGGCGAAATCCGTTGTCATCGACGTCGGCGGTTTTCTGGGTGTCGGCGCCAAAAGCGTTGCTTTCGATTACGGCAAGCTGCAGTGGGCCGAAAAGAATGGCGACCGCTGGTTGGTGGCCCAGACGACCAAGGACGAACTGACGGCGCAGGCAGAATTCGATAAAAAGCCTTACAGCCCGACCCCAGCACCTGCGGCATCGACCGACGCAACAGCGCCGGCAGCACCCGCGACGACGGACACAGCGCAAAAGCCTGTCGACATGAACGCCGCTTCGGCAGAATCAGTCAAGCGCGCCGACGGCAATCTCGCCACCAACATCATCGGGGAGAACGTCTACAACGGCACCGGCGATGACGCCCAGAACATCGGCGACGTCAACGACATTGTGCTGACCAAGGATGGCAAGGCGCAGTACTTGGTCATCGGCGTCGGCGGTTTCCTAGGCCTTGGCGCCAAGAACGTCACCTATGACTTCTCGAAGGCGCAGTGGGCCGAGAAGAATGGCGACCGCTGGCTGGTCGCCCAGACCACCAAGGAAGAATTGCAGGCGCAGCCGGATTTCAACCGCAAGGCCTATGACCCGGCGCCGGCAACGACGGCTTCGAATGCGCCGGCAGCAGTCGCGCCCGCCGCAGCCCCTGCCGTCGCTCCGTCCGACAAGACGGCACAGGCTCCGGCGCCCACGACCCCCGATGCCTCGGCTCCGGACCAGACAAAGACCGCAGCCATCGACAAGTCGACGCTGACCGAGATGCCGGTTGGTGAGATTCGCGCCGATGACCTCAAGGGCACGACTGTCTATGGCGCCAACGACGCCAAGGTCGGCGAGATCGGCGATGTCGTGCTTGCGCCCGACAAGAAGGCCGATGCGGTGATCGTCGATGTCGGTGGCTTCCTCGGCATTGGCGAGAAGGAAGTCGCGGTCGGCATGGATAATCTCAAATTCATGACCGACAAGGCGGGCAACAAATACCTGTACACGACCTTCACCAAGGAACAGCTCGAGGCACAAACCGCCTATGACAAGGGCAGCTATGCCGAGAAGCGCGATCAGCAGCGCATGATCGTCAGGTAGTTTCCACCCAGTCGGATACAGGCCCGCGCCGGCAACGATGCGGGCCTGTGTTCATGTGTGGCATGGAGGCAGGCCAGCGGCATGGCCGACGAGGCCGTTCTCGGTCAATTCGGCCAGTGCCAGCGATTGGTCGAGATGTTCGGCTCGCCAGGCGAGCAGCCGTTCGGCGAATTCCAGACGCACGGTGAGATGGCTGGGGTCGGCCGCGAGATTGTCCAATTCGTCCGGATCGTTTTCCAGATCGAACAGCAGCGGCGGCAGGTTGCCGCCGAAATGCACATATTTGAAACGCTCCGTGCGGATAACGGCGAGATTGCATTGGCGTGAGGCGATGCCGAAATGGCGTTCGGCCTCGCCCGCGACAACCGAGCGGAAATCGAACTCCCAATGCGCGGCATCGCGCCACGCCGCAGGGGTTTCCCCGCTCAGGAACGGCTTCAGCGACCTGCCGTCGAGATGCGGCGCGGGCTCTTCGCCGAGCAGGTCGAGAAACGTCGGCAAAATGTCGACCGCTTCCGTGAAGCTGTCTACCTTGCCGCCGGCCGCCTTGCCGTGGCGCGGATCGCGGATGATCAGCGGAATGTGGTAGCTGCCGTCGAAATAGCCGCCCTTGCCCAGCATGAAATGGTCGCCCATCATCTCGGCATGGTCCGAGGTCAGCACGATGATGGTGTCGTCCCACGCGCCGGCCGCCTTGACCGCTTGCCAGATGCGGCCGAGCTGGGCGTCGACCTCGGAAATCATGCCGTAATAGATCGCGCGGAGGACGCGAAAATCGTCTTCGCTCCAGTCGTGCACCTTGCCTCTGGCGTCGGGGCGAAATTTCATCTGTTTCTGCCGGCCGAGATCATAGGCTAGATAGGGATGGTTTTCCGCCTCCTCCTGCCAGCTTGCCGCGCGCCGGAAGGCCGGGCCGTCAGCCGGATCGTACATTGTGTTGTAGGGCTCCGGCACTATGAAGGGCGGGTGCGGGCTGATGAAGGAAAGATGCGCGAACCACGGCGCGGCGTGCTCCTGTTCGCCAAGCCAACGCGCGAATTCGCCGGTCAGGAAGGCCGCCGGGGTTTGCTGCCCGGAGTAGACGGGCGGTGTGTTGCCGACAGTGGTCCCGACTGCGCCGTCGGCCACCGGGCGATGGATGTCGGGGGATCCGGCGCTGGCGTCGACACCTTGCAGCTCCAGCCAGGATAGCCATTGCTTCTGATGCTCGGGCAGCAACTGGCGCACCGTAAAGCCCGGCAGCACGCCTTCATAGCTTTGCAGCCGCGGATCGCCCGGCGCCAGCAGGCGCGGATCGAGCGACACATCGGTGTAGCCGAACAGCGTCGGATCATAGCCCAGGGCGCGAGCCGAAAGCGCAATGTTGCCGTGGCGAGCGTCGAGCGGCGTGCCATTGCGGCAGACGCGGTTGTTCATCTGGTAGAGGCCGGTGTAGAGGCAGGCGCGGGCGGGCGAGCAGGGCGCCGCGCCGCCATAATGCCGCTTGAACAGCACGCCCTCCGCGGCCAAAGCGTCGGCATTCGGCGTTCGCACGACCGGATGACCGGCGGCGGACAGACAATCGCCGCGCCACTGGTCGCATGTGATCAGGAGAATGTTAGGCCGCCTGGCTTTTCCAGTCACTCACGATACCTTTGTCCCAGGATGTCGAACGCCGTTTATGGAACCGAATTCTGGCCATGGCGCAAGTCTGACCTGCGAGCCAATTGGTGAACGAACCTTGTTCCATCGTTCACTTTTATGACACAGTCCATTCTGTGTTTGCCGCCTTTGCGGAAACTGCCCTGGTCCTCATATTGGCGTGGACAGCGGCGAGGGCCGCACATGACCAAGGGAAGGAGCAAGACAATGCTCGACCAGATCAAGGGCCTGCATCACGTCACGTCGATGGCCAGGGATGCCCGCCAGAACAACGATTTTTTCACCAGGAAACTCGGTCAGCGCCGGGTCAAGAAGACCGTCAATTTCGACGCGCCTGATGTTTACCATCTTTATTACGGTGACGAGGCCGGTACGCCGGGTTCGGTGATGACCTATTTCCCCTTCCCCGACATCGGCAAGGGCCGGCATGGGGTCGGGGAAGTCGGAACCACCGTCTACTCGGTGCCGGAAGGCACGCTTGGCTATTGGGAAAAACGCTTTGCCGATGAGGGCGTCACCGGCCTCTCGCGCGAAGAAACCTTCGGTGAGAAGCGCCTGGCTTTTGCCGGACCGGATGGTGACGGCTTCGCGCTGGTCGAGTGCAAGAGCGACAGCAGAGCACCCTGGTCGAAAGGCGGCGTTCCCACGGATGAGGCGATCCGAGGCTTTCATTCCGTGTCGCTCAGGCTGAAGGATGGCGGCGCCACGGAAGAGCTGCTGAAGTTCATGGGCTATGAGGAAGTCGACAAGTCCGGCAATCTCAGGCGGCTGGCGGTGAAGAACGGCAATGGCGCCGATGTCATCGACATCGAATCGCTGCCGAGCACGGCCTTCGCCGATCTCGGTGCCGGCTCCGTCCATCACGTCGCCTTCGCGGTCGAGAACCGCGCCAGGCAGCTCGAAGTGCGCAAGGCGTTGATGGATACCGGCTATGGAGTGACGCCGGTGATCGACCGCGACTACTTCTGGGCGATCTATTTCCGCACACCGGGTGGCGTGCTGTTCGAAGTCGCCACCAACGAGCCGGGATTCGATCGCGACGAGGATACCGCTCATCTGGGCGAGGCGCTGAAGCTGCCGACGCAGCACCAGCACCTGCGGCCCTATCTCGAACAGCATCTGCAGAAGTTGGAAGGCTGAGACCATGAGCAAGGACGCTTACATCCACAAGGTGCTGCCCGGTTCGCCGGGCGGTCCATTGCTGTTCGTCTTCCATGGCACGGGAGGCGATGAGAATCAGCTTCTGTCGCTGGGGCGCGATCTCGCGCCCCAGGCAACCATCGTCTCGCCGCGCGGTGATGTGTCGGAACAAGGTGCCGCGCGCTTCTTTCGCCGCGCCGCCGAGGGCATCTACGATATGGACGACCTGGCGCGGGCGACGACCAAGATGGTGGGCTTCGTCAAGGCCCATGTTGAAGCAGCAAAGCCATCGGCCGTGCTTGGTCTCGGCTATTCCAACGGGGCCAATGTCCTGGCCTCGGTGGTGTTCGCGGTTCCAGCGCTGTTCGACGCGTCGGTGCTGATGCATCCGCTGATCCCGTTCGAACCTGAGGTCAAGGGCAGCCTCGCCGGCCGCCATATCCTGGTGACCGCCGGCAAGCGCGATCCGATCTGTCCACCGAACCTGACCACGCGGCTCGAGGCCTATTTGCGTGCCGACGGCGCCGATGTCACAGTGGAATGGCACGATGGCGGGCACGAGGTGCGGCCAAACGAGATCGAGGCGGCACGGCGGTTCTTTGCCGATACTGCCCAAGGAGCATAGCAATGCCTGACCAACTGCCTGAGATCGAACTTGAGGATCGCGGTTCCAAGGGCCGCTATGTCCTGCGTGGACCCGATGGCGCCGAGGCCGAGATGACTTTCACCAAGATCGGTGAGCACCAGATCATCATCGACCACACCGAAGTGCCGGACGTCTTTCGCGGCCAGGGTGCCGGGCTTCGGCTCGTCACCCGCGCCGTCGAGGATGCGCGTGCGGCGGGCAAGAAGATCATCCCGCTCTGCCCGTTCGCCAACGCCCAGTTCCGCCGCCATCAGGAATGGGCCGACGTGCTGAAGCGGTAGGGATTCGTTGCTTGGAAACGGCGCGGCAAGCGGCTGCCATCCCACCGGGGCGGCTTTGGCATTTGCGCGGGTGGCGCATCCTGCCTAAGTAGATAGGATATATCTTAGCCGCGCCGACAAACGAACCGAATGATCCCCCAATGACCGAAACCGATCGCGTTCCCGTCTTCGACGGCCACAACGATACGTTGCTCAGACTCCATCAGTCGAAAGACACGGACGTCGAAAAACTGTTCATCGAGGGGAAATCGGGCGGCCATATCGACCTGCCACGCGCGAAAGCCGGCGGCTTCGCCGGGGGCATGTTCGCCATCTTTCCGCCGCCTGTCGAGAAATCCAGGCGCGGCGCCGTGCCCCTGGCGCCGGGCGCCGCAGAACCGCTGCCGCCCGAGGTTCCGCGCGATGAGGCGCTGACCTCGACCATCGCGATGGCCTCGATCCTGTTCAGGCTGGAACGGGCCGGAGCGCTCACCGTCTGCCGCAGCGCCGGCGATGTGCGCAATGCCATGGCGCAAGGGTCGATCGCCGCGGTGTTCCACATCGAAGGGGTCGAGGCGATCGATCCCGAGCTCACCATGCTCGACGTGCTGCATGAAGCCGGCCTGCGCTCGCTCGGCATCGTCTGGAGCCGTCCGAACGCCTTTGGCCACGGCGTGCCGTTCCGCTTCCCGTCTTCGCCCGACACCGGCCCTGGCCTGACCGATGCCGGCAAGGCGCTGGTCAAGGCCTGCAACCAGTTGAAGATCATGATCGACCTGTCGCATCTCAACGAGAAGGGCTTTCGCGATGTCGCCGCACTCAGCGATGCGCCGCTGGTGGCGACCCATTCCAACGTGCACGCGATCTGCGGCCATTCGCGTAACTTGACCGACTGGCAGCTCGGCGCGATCCGCGAAACCGGCGGCATGGTCGGGCTGAACTTCGCAACCGGCTTCCTGCGCGAGGACGGTCGCATGAATGCCGACACCAGCCTCGATATCATGGTGCGCCATATCGATTCGCTGCTGCAGGCGCTGGGTGAGGACGGCGTTGGTCTTGGCTCCGATTTCGACGGCGCCATGATCCCGGCCGTCATCGGCGATGTCGCCGGCCTGCCGAAGCTGATCGATGCATTGGCGGCACGCGGTTTCGGCCGCGCGCTGATCGAAAAAATCGCCTATCGCAACTGGCTCAATATGCTCGAGAAAACGATAGGTTAGAGACAGCCTGCGGCATGGTGTGTTCGGCCCGCCGGCATATGTCGACAAGGACATAGTTCGTCGGTGGAAGCCGGATGCGATTGGGTGGATAGCCGGCAATGCTGAAGACCTTCACGGATGAGGGCGGCGAATTCGAGCGAACCGATGTCGTCATCGTCGGTGCGGGTTTCACCGGCCTGTCGGCGGCGCTTGAGATGAAGAAGGCCGGCATCGATTTCATCCTGCTCGAAGCACGCGACCGCGTCGGCGGACGCGTCGAGTCCCGACTGAACGGACTTGGCGAACGCATCGATAGTGGTGGCCAGTTCCTGTGCGAGGACATGCCGGAATTGATGGCCATGGTCGAGGCGCGCGGCAAGACGCTGGTTGAAACCTATGTCGATGGCGACTTCATCACCCAGCCGACGATGTCCGCACAACGAGCAGAGCGGACCTATCATGCCGCGATGGCGATCCGCGAGCGCATGAACGGGATCGATCCGGACGATGCCTCGATTGCCGGACTGACCGTCGCCGACTGGCTTGCCTGCCAGCACGATTCGGCCGATGCAAGGATGGCTTTCCGTTCGATGATCGAAGGTCTCTGGTGCATGGCGCTGGACCAGATTCCTCTCTGGTATTTGATCGGCAATGACCGCCGGGTCACCAACGAGGTGACGGAACTGCAATATTCTGTGCGCGAAACCATGCATTCGCTGGCCGACGATCTGGCCCGAGACCTTGGCGATCGGTTGCGGCTAAGCGAGCCGGTCACCCGCATCGAGCACAGTTCGCAAGGTGTTCTTGTCGTTTCGGCCGGGGGTGCCGTCGAGGCGCGCACGGTTCTGGTGGCCGTCCCGCCGGCGACGGTGACGGAGCTCGCCTTTGCCCCCGCTTTGCCGGCCGGACTGGGGCGGGCACTCGGCGCCTGGGAAAGCGGCGCGGCTATCAAGATCCTGGTGCGCTATGCCAAACCGTTTTGGCGGGCGCGGGGTTTGAGCGGCATGGTGATGTGGCTCGAGCCGCCGGGGCTGTTTGCCTGCGACGCCGGCAAGGATGCGGAGCATGCGGCGCTCGTCGTGTTCGCCGGCGGCCCGCTCGCGCTGCGTTGGCGCGACCTCGGCGAGGCGGAACTGCGTGCGGAGGTGACCGGCCGGCTGGAGGCAGCCCTTGGTCCGGACGCCGGTGACGTCATCGATTTCAGTTTGCGTGACTGGATAGGAGATCGCTGGAGCGGCGGCGCGTACAGCGATCTTATTGTCGATGTTACAGCGACAGACGCCGAGCGAACGATCCTTGCCGGCGCACCGCCGGTGTATCTCGCCTCTTCAGAACTCTCGCCATCGTTTCCGGGGTATGTCGAGGGCGCCATCATTGCCGGGCGCATCGCCGCGCACAAGATCATTGCCGAGCTTCAAGCTCCGGGCTGAGCCTGATCTTTTCGAAAAACTGTTTGGCAAGATCGGTCAAATTGCGCCTCGAGCCCTGGCGCCGTCGAAGCCATGCCCGATTTTACCCGACTTCGCCCGAAATGCTGTTTCGAATTCGTTACAATGCCAATCCTTCGCCACCCCATCACCGTTACAAAGCGCGGATAAGTTCATTTCACCGCCAAAAGAAACTCAGCGAAGGGGAAGGTAATGCATGCGAAAATCCAGACGATCCGCGGCGAGGGGCGCCTTCAGGCTCCAGAGCGCTATGACCGCCGTCCGAAACTGGCGCTGCGCCAGCGGGCCAGCGACCACCCCATGGCGATGTTCATGGTGCTGGCTGCTTGCGCCTTCGTCGGCATGGCGTTCACGCCGACAATCGGGCCGGCCTTCGCTTCGTTGAATCCGCCGGCCAATCTCATCGACGGCGCGCAGACGACGACCAGGACCGCGCGTCTGCCGGTGCCGGTGACCGACTTCGCCTGCAAGGGCCAGGCCTGGGGTGCCGAGAGCATGGATTGCCTGCGCGCCATCGCCGAACAGTCCGGAACACACAAAAGCCGGGCGATCCGCATGATCGCCAATGCCGCGCCGTTGACCGGCACGCCGAATATTTTCTGATTTCCGTCGAAGCATGATCCCGAAAACCGTTCCCGTTTTGTGGACCATGCTCTGACCTCCCCGAGCGCCCTCCAGTGCGCTCCTTTTGGCTCCCGCCCCCGGGAGCCTCTTTTTTTATCCTTTCAAGGCCGCCTGTTCGGCGATGGCGGAGAGCACGCTGCGCACATCCAGCGTGCTGAACGGCTTTTCCAGAATCTGCGGTCGCTGGTGCGCCGGCAAGGCTTCGATTTCGGCTTTGGCACCGATCAGGTCTCCGGTGACCAGCACGAAACGTCGCGCCAAATCGGGCTTTTCGGCGAGCAGCTCACGATAGATCGATATGCCGCTGACGCCGGGCATGCGCAGGTCCGAAAAAACGATGTCCGGCGGCATATGGCCGCTCAAGGTGGCGGCGGCCGATTCCCAGACCGGCACGATCCGCGACTTGATGCCCATCAGTTCGAGGATGTCGGAGAGCGAGCCGGCGACATCCGGCTCGTCGTCGATGATCAAGGCATGGCGCAGGCCGCTCGATCGCGGCTGGTTGTCGCCGGCGGTGGCGAGGCCGGCCACGATGGCCGGCAGCTGGACGACGAAACGCGCGCCTCTCGGGAGCACTTCCTCGAACCAGACATTGCCATTGTGCCGCTCGATGATCGATTTCGAGATCGACAGGCCGATGCCGGTGCCGACGCCGACCGGCTTGGTGGTGAAATAGGATTCGAAGATGCGGCCGCGGATCGCTTCGGGCACGCCGGGCCCATTGTCCTCGACCGAAAAGCAGGGATGATCCCGGTCGCTGCGGAACGTCCGCACCTTGATCAGCCGGTCGCCGGCAATGCCAGCCAAAGCGTGCTGGCTGTTGATGAGGAAATTGGCCGCCACCTGCGTCACATGGTCGGCGTCGGCCATGGCCAGCAGCGGGCCTGCGGCGAAATCGGTGTCGATGATGATGCCGCTTGAGCGCGCGCCATAGGCGGTCACTTCAAGTGCCGCCCGGATCACCTGGTTGAGGTCGGTCTCGGCTTGTGCCGCGGGATGGAGGCGGACCATCGACAGGAAGCTCTTGACGATGCGGCCGCAGCGCTCTGCGGCCGCGCGGACCTTTTCGGCGCGCACCTTGGTTTGCGGATCGGAGGCGAATTCGTGCAGCAGCGTCGATTGCGCCACAACCACGGCCAGCGGGTTGTTGAGCTCGTGCGACACACCGGCCAGCAACGAACCCATGGCCGCCATCTTCTCGTTCTGGTGCAGCTTCTCGCGTTGCCGGCCGATTTCCTCCTCGGCGCGCAATTTGTCGCGCAGGTCGCGGATGGAGCCGAAGATCAGGCGGCGGTCGGCAACCCGCATCTCGGTGGCCGTCAGCTCGATCGGGAACACTTCGCCGGCGGCATTCTGGGTCACCGTCTCGAGCCGCTGGCCGACCATCGGCGCGCCGCGGCCGGACATGTATTCGGCTCCTGAGGCATAGCCCTTGCGGTAGTAGATCGGCACGATCGTATCGAGCAGGTCCTTGCCGAGGATGTCGCTGCGCTGGAAGCCGAACATCTTCTCGGCGGCCGGATTGAATTCGATAATCGAGCCGGTCTCGTCGATGACGACAATGGCGTCGAGCGAGGCCTGCAGCATGGTGCGGCGAATGACCTCGCTGGCGTGGGCGTCGGAGGGCGAGCGCTCTATGGCGTCGCCGATGGCCAGCGCGATGATGTGCAGCGTCGCCTCTTCCTCGTCGGTCCATGCACGCTCGTTGATGCAGTCATTGACCGCCAGCGTGCCCCAGAGATGGCCGTGCGCGAAGACCGAGACCGAGAGGAACGATTTGATGTTCTGCTTCTCGAAATCGGTCCTCAGGAAGCCTTCGAGGTCGCGCGTATGGCCGGCGAAGATCTTGCCTTGCCTCTCGTCCTCGGCCAGCCGCTCCAGCAGCGGGTCGGAATTGACGATCGATTGCATGATGACGGTCGGTGATGCCAGTTCGCCGCCGAAAAGAGGGTCGATCCAGTAGGCGGCGACGGATTGGGCGAAGCCCTGGCCGGGCAGTTCGCGCAAGCGAAACAGGATGCCGCGCTGGCAATCCATGGCCCGGCAGAGCGTTTCCAGTATGCCGTCCATCTCGCGCTGCCAGTCGCCGGCCTCGCGCAGCCGGCGAACGACGCGCACGGCCGCCATCGCCGCGCCCTGCCGGAACCCTTGCATATCGGTGCTTGCTGCTTCAGCGATCATCTTGTGCTGTCATTCCGGAGTCGCGCCAATTCGGCCGGCGAGCAACCACATCCTTCTGGCCCGGTGCTCAGTTGCCGTCGCCGGCCGGCAGCGAGAAGATATAGCCCTCGCCGCGCACCGTGCGCAGGAATTTCGGATTGGCGGGATCGGCCTCGATCTTTTTGCGCAGCCGCATGATGCGAATGTCGACCGCGCGTGACGATTCCGGATCTTCGGTGAAACCGATCGCCTCGGAGATAGCGGCGCGGGTCAGCAGCCGGTTGGCGCGGGTGAGGAAAATCTCCAGCACGTCGAACTCGCTCTTGGCCATGTCGATCACCACGCCATTGGCGCCGGTGACCAGCCTGCCGTCGAGATCGGCCTGGAAGGGGCCGAAGGCAACGGAACGGCGATCCGCCCCGGCCCTCTTGTCCTGCAGCTCTTTGGGCTGGGGAACCCGGCGCAACACGCTGCGCACCCTGGCCAGCACTTCGCGCAATTCGTAAGGCTTGACGATGTAGTCGTCGGCACCGAGTTCCAGCCCGACAATGCGGTCGAGCGCGGTGCCGGCCGCGGTCGCATAGATGATGCCGATCGGCAGTTTCGAACGCAGCCAGCGGCCAAGCGAGAGGCCGTCCTCGCCGGGCATGGCGATGTCGAGAATGGCAAGATGAAACGACTGCGTTTCAACGAGGCTGCGCGCGGCGGCCGCACTTTCAGCGGTGGCCACGTCATATCCGGCGGCGCCAAGGTATTCGGCGACAGCGTCCCTCAGGTCGGGCTCATCCTCGACGATGACAATTCTTGCCCGCACGATGCTTTCGCTCCCACTTTCAGTGGAAAGTAGATTGGGTATAAACATCATGTCCAGCACTCATATCCGGGTTGCCAGGGAACGGTTGGAAAACATGGCCGCACGATCCGTCATTGCGCTCGTTTCGGTAGCCGAAGTGGTCGCGACCGAACTCGCCGACCATCTTGAACGGCGCGGCCATGACGTGCATCAGGCACGCCAGCCCTGGGAAGCCGAATCTCTGCTGTCGGGAAAGGGCATCGACGTCGTCGTCGTCGGCGACAGCCTCAGCCAGGCGGAGGGGCGGGACCTGCTCAGACGTTATGGCGGCCAAGGAGGAGGCGGTGAGGGCGGACCGGATTTCATCCTGATCTGCCGCCCGGCCGATCTTGTCGACAAGGTGCTGGCGCTGGAGCTTGGTGCGGCCGACGTCGTCGAGAGCCCGCTCAATGTCCGTGAACTGGCCGCCCGTGTCGGCGGCCTGCTTTCGCGCCGCGGCAGGGGCACCCAGGAACTGATCGTGCTGGAGAACGCGACCGTCGATCTGAGATCGGCGATGGTCATGCATCGCTCCGGCACGGAGGAACAGCTTTCGCCCGGTCAGGTGGCGCTGCTCAGGCTGTTCCTGGCCAGTCCGCGCAAGGTTTTGACGCGCGACGACATCATCGCCGCGGCGCCTGCCGAAAACGCCGATGCCTTCGATCGCTCGATCGATTCGCGCATCGTGCGGCTGCGCCGCAAACTCGACACCGAAACCATCACCACCATACGCGGCGCCGGCTACCGGTTCGATCCGCCGCGGCAATTCGCGGACTGATTGCCGGGCACTGACGCAGTCTCTGGTTTCGGGCATCGGATTTTCCATCTCCGGCCCCGACGCTCTTGGCGCTCAGCGTACCAGCAGAAGCGATGGACCCACCGGCATGTCACTGCCCATGGTCAGCTCGCCAGCGTGGGCGCGGTCCCTGAGCAGCACGGTGGCAAGGCCGGCAAAGCCGAGCAGGCCCTGGGCGTAAAGCAGTGCGGAAAGCACCGAAGCGGCAAATTTCGTTTTCATCGTACCAATTCCCCAAAATGGTTTGTTGCTGGTCGCTTCAGGATACCCCCCGAAGCGCCCGCGCCGCCCACGGAACCCCCCGTCTCGGCGCGGGCCTTCGGTCCTCTCGGCAGCAAGTTGCCGGAGGCGCCGCGCAAACCCGTCAGCCTAAGGCCGACCCGCCAGAGGGCCTTTAGCCGGGCGATGCGCAGGCTGGAAACAATCCAGACCGTGGCGAAAAACAGTGCGGCGTGCAGGGTCGAAATCTCGCCTGAAGTCATCGCGCCGAGGCTTGTCAGCGGGGTGCCGGCAACCGTGCCGACGCCGCCGATGACCGCTGCCGCGATGCTGATCCTGAAAAGCCAGGACAGCGCGTTCGATTTCGTTCCCATGTTCGTTACCGGCTGTTTTCGTTGCGTCAACTTTGCTTGCGGCCCGTATCCGGATCATGCCGCTTGAAACCTCGCTTTGTTGCAGTTCGGTTTCGAGATCTACGGCGGCCCTTTCGAATACTGCTAATTCGCACTTTCGTTTAGCGACGGATACCCATGTTCCTGACCTTGGTCTTGCTAGGGTCTCGCTGGCGGGCCACCGACGGCTCTAATGGGGTTGGCGTTTGTTAACCAGTGGAAACAGATTCGAAACACAAATGAGCATTTTGCGAAATCTCTCCGAGCCGGCTGGACCGGCAGAGAGAGGGGATTTTCTTCATGCATACCGCCATTTCCGCCAAGCTCATCAACATCGCCGCCGCCGCGCTGACCGGTGCCGCACTGCTGTTCGGCTCGGGCGCCGCGCATGCCGCCAACAAGATTGTGGCGCGCGTTTCGCTTTCGCAGCAGATCATGGAAGTCTCCGTCGACGGCCGGCCGACCTTCGCCTGGAAAGTCTCCACCGGCGACCGGGCCCATGTGACGCCGACCGGCTCGTTCAAGCCGACCCGCATGCATGAAATGTGGTATTCGAAGAAATACGACAACGCCCCGATGCCGCACTCGGTCTTCTTCAGCGGCGGCTATGCGGTGCACGCGACCTATGCGATCAAGCGCCTCGGCCAGCCGGCTTCGCATGGCTGCGTGCGGCTGCACCCCGACAACGCCGCCGATTTCTACCAGCTCGTCGAAACCTTCGGGGCGACCAACACCAGCATCGTCATCGTCAAGTAGCAGGCTGGAAACGGTGGCGTGGCAGCATGCTGCCGCGCCTCAAAGCTCCCTCCGGAAACGCTGCGGTATTGCGTACAGTTCAAACCGGCGGTATCGAGCCCAGCCAAAAAGAAAAGAGGCCGGGAATTTCCCGGCCTCTTTTCTTTTGTTTCCATCAATCTGCCCCGCGCATTTCTGGGCGGGACTCCCTCGACCGTCCTAGCTCGGCAGTGCCGGCATCAGCTTGGGGTCCGGCTTCTCCGCCAGATGAGGCAGGTCCTTGCTGGCGATGAAGGTGTAGAACATGGGCACGACGAAGAGCGTGAACATGGTGCCGACCAGGATGCCGGTGAAGATGACCAGGCCCATCGAATAGCGGGCCGCGGCACCAGCGCCGCTGGACGTGATCAGCGGCACAACGCCGAGCGCCATCGCCGCCGTCGTCATCAGGATCGGCCGCAGGCGCACCTTGGCCGAGGCGATGATGGCATCGCGCCGCCGCATGCCATGCTTTTCACGCTGCTGGTTGGCGAACTCGACCAGCAAGATGCCGTGCTTGGTTATCAGACCGATCAGTGTGATCAGGCCGACCTGCGTGTAGATGTTGAGCGTGCCGAGGCCCAGATTGAGCGGCACGATCGCGCCGAAGATCGATAACGGCACCGCCATCATGATGATCAGCGGGTCACGGAAGCTTTCAAACTGCGCCGCCAGCACCAGATAGATGACGACAACTGCGGCCGCGAAAGCGATCAGGATGGTGTTGCCCTGTTCCTTTTCCTGCCGCGATTGACCGGAATAATCGATGAAGAACGTGTCGGGCAGGCTCTCCTTGGCGATGTCCTCCAGCGCCTTCAGCCCGTCGCCGGTGGTGACGCCGGGCAGCGGAAGCGCCGAAATCGTCGACGAATTCAGCTGGTTGAACTGCTCGATCGCCGCCGGCGCCGCATTGGTCGTAATCTTGACCACCGCCGATAGCGGCACCATCTCGCCGGTCACGCTGCGTACGAAATATTCGCCGAGCTTGTCGGGGTCGTCGCGGAACTCCTGCGGCACCTGCGGGATGATGTCGTAGCTGTTGGAATCGCGGTCGAACTGCGCCACTTCGGCGCCGCCGACCAGCAAGGTCAGCGTGCGGCCGATATCGGCGATCGGCAGGTTCAGCGCGGCGGCGCGGTCGCGGTCGATGGTCACCGTCACCTCCGGTGCGTCATAAGCCATCGAATTCTGCACGACGATGAAGCGGCCGGAGGCCTGCGCCTTGTTCTTGATCTGCTCGGCCACCTCGTACACTTCCGAGGAAGCGCCGGTCGATCGCACCACCATGGAAATGGGCAGGCCGCCGCCGGAGCCCGGCAGCGTCGGCGGTGCGAAGACGAAGGCCTCGACACCGGCCACTTTGGCGATACGGGCCGTAATGTCAGCCTGCAGTTCCTTCGAATTGCGCTTGCGTTCCGCCCAGTCCTTGAAGGCATAGCCGACGAAGGCGCTGTTTGTCGTGCCGCCGAAGGCGACGGCCGAGAACTGCGCCCGTGTTTCGGGAATATCCTTCACCAGGCCGAGGATCTGGTTGACGTATGTCTCGGTGTAATCGGACGTCGCATAACGCGGCGCCGTCACAATCGAGAGCAGAAAGCCCTGGTCCTCTTCCGGCGCAAGTTCGCTCGAGGTCTTGGTGAACATGAAGCCGGTGACGCCGACAAGCGCAAGCACGATGATCAGCGTCAATGGGCGATAGTTCAGCGATCCGGTGACGGCGCGTTCATAGACATGCTCGACGCGCGCGAAGGTGCCGTCGACAATGCGCTGGAAACGGCCCGGCGTGCCGGACTTCAAGAGGCGTGCCGACATCATCGGGGTGATGGTGATGGCGATGACACCCGACAGCACCACCGAGCCGGCGAGCGTGACCGCGAATTCACGGAACAGCGCGCCGGTCAGGCCGCCGGTAAATGCCAGCGGTGCGAACACGGCGGCCAGCGTCATGGTCATGGCAACGATGGCTGATGCGATTTCGCGCATACCGCTGAACGCAGCCTGCATCGGCGACATGTGATCTTCTTCCATGTGACGGTGGATGTTCTCCACCACCACGATGGCGTCGTCGACGACCAGGCCGATCGCCAGCACCATGGCCAGCAGCGACAGAAGGTTGATCGAGTAGCCAACCGCGAACAAAAGGAAGCAGACGCCGATCAGCGACAACGGGATGGTGATGATCGGCATCATCACCGACCGGAAGGAGCCAAGGAACAGAAGGATGACGACGACGACGATGGCAACCGCCTCGCCGATGGTCTTGAACACCTCTTCAATCGAGGCGCTGATCTGCCCGGTCGCGTCGTAGACGACCTCGATCGTCATGCCTTTCGGCAGTGTCTCCTGAATCTGCGGCACCAGCTTGGTGAGCGCAGCCGCCGTGGTCAGCGGATTGGCCGCCGGCGTCGGGAAGATGGCGAGGAAGGTGCCTGGCTTGCCGTTGAACGAGACCCTGGTATCGGTGTTCTCGGCGGCGAGTTCGACGCGAGCCACGTCGCGCAACCGCACCACATTGCCGTCGGTCGAGCGCAGCGGCAGCTCGGCGAATGCCTCCGGCGTCTGCAATGTCGAGCGCACGGTGATCGAGGAAACGACATACTCGTTCTGGGTGTTGCCAGGCGCCGACAGGAAGTTGGAATTGTTGATCGCCGTCAGCAGTTCGGAGGCGGTCACGCCGCGCGCTGCAAGTTTGACCGGATCGATCCAGACGCGCATCGAGTATTCCTGGGCGCCGAAGATCTGCACGTCGGCGACGCCTTCGACCGTCGACATGCGCGGTCTGATGACGCGCTCGATATACTCCGTCAGCTGCTCCTTCGTCATGTTCGGATTCTGCATCGAGATGTACATCATCGCGAACTGCTGGCCGGTGCCCTTGACGATGACAGGGTCCTTCGACGCGTCCGGCAAAGTGCCGCGCACGCCCTGGACCTTGGACAGAACTTCGGTCAGCGCGACGTCGGGGTTCGAGCCGAGCTTCATCTGCACCGTCACGGTGCTGGAGGACGGGCGGCTGGACGAGGTGACGTAGTCGATGTTTTCGGTCGAGGCGACGGCGCGGGCGATCGGGGCGGAAATGAAGCCCTGGATCAGATCGGCGCTGGCGCCTGGATAGGCCGTGGTGATCGTGATGGCCGTTTCATCGACCTTCGGATACTGCCGGATCGACAGGTTGAAGATGCCCTGGAAACCCAGGAGCAGGATCATGCAAGCAAGGACCGTCGAAAGAACAGGCCGGCGAATGAAGAGATCTGAAAAGCTCATTGCTGGTCGGCCTGCTTGTTCGCCGATTTGGTCGGGTCGATGGTGTTGTCCACAACGACGGACATGCCGTTGAAGAGGCGGTTCTGACCGGCGGTGACGACCTCGTCGCCGGCCTTCAGCCCCTCGACGATCTCGACCATGCCTTGATTGCGGCGGCCGGGCTTGACGAACACCTGAGACAGCACGAGCGCGGGCTTGTCACCTTCCGCCGCCGGCTTGGCCCCATCGGCAGCCTTGTCAGTTGGCTTTGCCGCATCGGCGGCAGGCTTGGCTGCATCAGCCGCCGGCTTCATGGCATCGGCCGGCTTGGTGTCCGCAGGCTTGGCGTCAGCCGATTTGTCGGCTGCCGGCGCAGCGGGTTTTTCCTCCGGCTTGGCAGCTGGCGCTGTCTCGGCGGGCTTGGCTGGCTGCACCACGAAGATGTAGTCGCCATAGAGACTTGTC
Source organism: Mesorhizobium sp. WSM1497 (assembly GCF_001672455.2). NCBI lineage: Bacteria > Pseudomonadati > Pseudomonadota > Alphaproteobacteria > Hyphomicrobiales > Phyllobacteriaceae > Mesorhizobium > Mesorhizobium sp. WSM1497. The sequence goes on from NZ_CP021070.1 coordinate 1,517,289, forward strand.
GTCAGCGCCGTCTGCGGCAGGGTCAGCACGTTCTGCTCTTCGGGCAGTTCGACACGCACCTGCACGAACTGGCCGGGGGTCAGCTTGCCATCGGGATTGGCGACTTCCGCCCGGATGTTCACCAGCCGGCTGGACGAGTCGATCTTCGGGTCTATGCCACGAATGGCGCCTGCGAATGGCCTGTCCTCGCCGCCAAAGCCCAATCGAATCGTCTGGCCGATCTTGAGCAAGGCGAGTTGCTGTTCGGGAACCGTGAAATCGACCCGCATCGTGTCGAGGTCCTGCAATGTCACCACGGCGGTGCCGGGCGCCAGATACTGGCCGACATCGATCTTCGGGATACCCACCGTGCCGCCGAAAGGCGCCGTCAGCTGCTTCTGGTCGAGCACGGCCTGCAGCTTGGTGACTTGGGATGCCGAGGCCGAGGCCGCCGCACGCGCCGTGTCCAGCGTCGAGTCGGAGCCAACGCCACGCCTGGTCAGTTCGATGGCGCGGGCAAGTGAGGTCTGGTCTAGCGCGGCTTGCGCCTTCTGTGCATCGAGGTCGGCGCGCTCGACGGCGTCATCGAGTTGCAGCAGAACCGCATTGTCCGCCACCTTCTGGTTGGCATGGAAAAGGATGTCCTTGACGATACCGGTAGTCTCGACCGTCAGGTCGACACCGCGCACCGCCTTGACCGTGCCGATCGCCTCGACGCCTGGCGTCCAGGCCGAAGGCTTGGCGATGGTCGTCGAAACGGTTGCCGCCGGCGGCTTCATCGATGCGAAGTACTGCTTGATGCCGTTGTCGCGCAGGAAGTTGAAGCCGACGATGCCGCCGACCACGACGACGAGCAGTGCCAGAATCAGAACAATGATAAAGATACGAAGTATGCGCTTGAACAAGGAAGTCCCCTCAGTCGAAATCCGGCGCGAAGCGCGGATATCGGGACACATACCGACTGCGGGTCCCGATTTCAAATAATGGCGGTCTTCCTGTACCGTCTGGACGGTCTTGTCAATTGGGCCTAAGCTTGCGACGGGAGGCACCATGAGAGCCCAAAGACCGAATTCGCGCGAGAAGATTCTCGCCGCGGCGGCTGATGTTGCCCGGGAATCCGGACCAGGCAGCCTGTCGCTGGATGCCGTCGCCAGCCGTGCCGGCGTGTCGAAGGGAGGGCTCCTCTACAATTTCCCGACCAAGGCCAAATTGATGCAAGGTTTGGTCGAAGGCTATCTGCGCGAGTTCGAGCACGCGCTGGAAGCCGCCCGCACAAATGACAAGGACGAAAATCCCCTGGCCGTCTACATCAGGCTGTCGGCCGATGATTGCGAGGAAAAGCAGCCGTCGGCGTCCTGGATCTTCTCGGCCATCGCCGAGGATCCCGATTTCATGATGCCGATAAAGACCTTCAAGCGGCAGCTTTTCGAGCGGCTGAAGGGCGAGACGCCGGATCTCAAATCGCTGTTGATCTGCTATCTCGCCATCGAGGGATTGCGCAGCATGAACCTCTTCGATTCGGATGTCCTGTCGAAAGACGAGCGCCAGTTGTTGGTATCGTCCCTGCTCGAGATTGCCAAATAGGCGCCGCCCACCCGCTTTTCGGCGGGCCTGTTCGTGAACGCGGCGTTCGCCGGCGTCACACAGGGTTCATCGTGCGGACATAGCGTCTTCCCAGTTCTTTGCTGCAATGCATCTGGAGTGGGACATGGTGGACATAGTTTCTAGCGAGGCGGGCATTCCGAGACCGGATCATCCGCTGGATCAATCGGGCAGCGCGAAGTGGTTCCTGCCGGCCTTCGGCGTGCTGGTGCTCGTCGGCATCGCCTATGTCGGCTACGCGCTCAGCCAGGATCTTGCGGTGGCCAAGACCGTGCCGTGGATCCTGCTTGGCATCGCCTTGCTGATCGCGCTCGGCTTCGAGTTCGTCAACGGCTTCCATGACACCGCCAATGCAGTGGCGACGGTCATCTACACGCGCTCGATGCCGGCCGAATTCGCCGTCATGTGGTCGGGCGCCTTCAATTTCCTCGGGGTTCTCACCTCCAGCGGCGCGGTCGCTTTCGGCATCCTGTCGCTGCTGCCGGTCGAGCTGATCCTGCAGGTCGGCTCGTCCTCGGGCTTCGCCATGGTGTTCGCGCTGCTTGTGGCGGCGATCCTGTGGAATCTCGGCACCTGGTTCCTCGGACTGCCGGCGTCGAGCTCGCACACGATGGTCGGTTCGATCATCGGCGTCGGCCTTGCCAATCAGTTCATGGCGCCCGCCGGCAGCGCCACCAGCGGCGTCGACTGGTCGCAGGCGACCAATGTCGGCGTCACCCTGCTGGTGTCGCCGATCATCGGCTTCTTCGCCGCGGCGATCCTGCTCTATGTAATGAAGCTGCTGGTGCGCAATCCGGCGCTCTACGAGGCGCCGAAGGGCAACACGCCGCCGCCATGGTGGATCCGTGGCTTGCTCATCTTCACCTGCACCGGCGTCAGCTTTGCGCATGGCTCCAATGACGGACAGAAGGGCATGGGCCTGATCATGCTGATCCTGATCGGCGTCGTGCCGACGGCCTATGCGCTGAACCGCACCCCCGACATCAACTATCTCGAAGCCTACAAGTCTGCCTCGGTCAGCGTCGAAACGGCGCTGGGCAAATATGCCAAGCCCGGGGTCACCGTCACCGATGCCAAGGCCGCCGTCCAGGATGCCGTGCGCACCAGGACCTGGAACGACCAGACGACGGTTGCGCTGCAGACCTACATCCACAACACGACGGCTGGCCTGCAGCCCTATGCCTCGGTCGAGACGGTGCCGACCGATCTGGTCAGCAACGCCCGCAACGACATCTATTTGATCGGCGAAGCGCTCAAGCTGATCGACAAGAAGCAATTGCTGCCGATGGAGGCGGCCGATCTGAAAGCGGTCACCGACTATCACAAGGCCGTCGACAACGCGACGAAGTTCATCCCGATCTGGGTGAAGGTCGCCGTCGCGCTGGCGCTCGGCCTCGGCACCATGGTCGGCTGGAAACGCATCGTCGTCACGGTCGGCGAGAAGATCGGCAAGAGCCATCTGACCTACGGCCAGGGTGCGGCGGCCGAACTCGTGGCGATGGTGACCATCGGCATGGCCGATCGGCTGGGACTGCCGGTGTCGACGACTCATGTGCTGTCGTCGGGCGTTGCCGGAACGATGGCGGCGAACGGTTCGGGGCTGCAATGGGCGACGGTGCGCAATCTGCTGCTTGCCTGGGTGCTGACGCTGCCGTGCTCGATCACGCTGGCCTTCGTGCTGTTCATCATCTTCCGCCAGGTGTTCTGAGCCGAGCGTATAAGCGTCCAAAGAAAAGGCAGCGCCGGGTGACCGGCGCTGCCTTTTTTCTTTAAGTGAGCACTGCGTTCAAGGGGCGAAGACGTATTCGTTTCTGTTGACGTGGAACATGCCTAGGAAATTGGCCGAAACGCCTTTCGCTTCGTCATCCTGTGGCGGAGCAGGGAGCGAAGCGACGCGGCGCAGACCATAGGATACATGCCGCGACTCCTGAGCGTTGCCGCGGTGCAGAATTCTGCTCCGCTGCACTCCGTGGCAAAGGTCACGGCATGGATCCCAGGGTCTCCGCGACGGAGCTTCGCTCCTGCTTCGCCCAGGGATGACGAAGTTTGGAGGCGTCGGCCAATCTCGAGCGTCGGCGATGGCCGTTCAAACGAATCCTGGCCAACAACGCTGAACCGTTGGGCATACCCGGCCTGGCTACGTCGGGTCTTCGCGATGCAGGTCATGGATGGCCACACCGTCGACATTGGTCGGCATCGTCAGCCACTCACGATGGCGCAAGGTGCGCTGCGTGTCCTCCAACCCTGTCTCCCAATGCTCGCGCATCGAGGTGCCTGAGAACTCATAGTCCTTGGCGTGACCCTCATAGCCCTTGTGCTGATAGATCAGGTGCACGATGTTGACGGTGCCGGCGTCCGAATAGTCCTCGATCAGCGCTTCCTCGGCCGGCGTCCGCAACTCCTTCGGCACCCGTTTCAGTGCATCGAGCAGGCGCATCTTGAGACCGTGGATGCGTTTGAAATTGTCAGTGTTTTGCCGTGTGCGGCTCGAATACATGATGTCCTTGTGGCGCGACAGCACGTCCGGCATGCTGCGCGGCAGGACGCCTCGCGCGCTGAACAGGTCGACCTGGAAAACCAGCGAGGAACGGTCCTCTTCCTGGTCGAGCAGATATTGCAGCGGCGTGTTGGAGACGATGCCGCCGTCCCAGTAATATTCGCCTTCGATGCGGATCGACGGGAACGCCGGCGGCAGCGCGCCGCTGGCCATGATGTGCTCCGGTTCGATGCGGACCTTGTCGGTGTCGAAATAGACGAAGTTGCCGGTCCGGACGTTGACCGCGCCGACGCTCAACCGCTTCTTGCCGTCGTTGAGGATGTCGAAATCGATCAGGCTTTGCAGCGTCTCCTTCAGCTCGGCCGTGTCGTAGAAGCTGGTGGCGCCCTCGGCGCCGGGCTGCTCCATCCAGGGGTTAGGATTGCGCGGCTTGAAGAAGCCCGGCTGCCCCATGACCATGGTCATCCACGAACTGGTGCGATTGCGGATATCACGGTAGATGTCGCCTTCCGGCGTATAGGCCCAGATCTTGCGACCCGAAATCGTCTGCCAGAATTGCTCGAGGCGCTGCAGCCGGCGGCTCGATTCATTGCCGGCGATGATCGCCGCATTGATGGCGCCGATCGACACGCCGGAAAGCCAGCTCGGCTCGCAGCCGGCCTCTGCCAATGCCTGGTACACCCCAGCCTGGTAGGCGCCGAGCGCGCCGCCTCCCTGAAACACCAGCGCGACGCGGTCATACTGCGCCGAGATCTCCGCGATGGTGGCGGTGGCCTCCTTGTTGCGATTGCGTTCGAGCACGGCTTTGGTCTCCGACTTCTGTTTGGGCTCTGAAAGGCTTGTGCAGCTCAGGTGCGGTCGGCGAGATAATCGTGAACCACTTCGCCCAGCCCAAGCGTCAGATCGGCGGTGAAGTGGACGGCGGATACGATGTCGAGCACCGGCAGCCGCGCCACGTCGGCCATGACGTGCGGCCGCAAATCGAGTGCGGCGGGCGCAGTCCAGGCTTCCTTCAGCGTGATGTCGGTGAGGTGGTAGCGGACCAGTTCGCAGATGCGCGGCGTGCCGTCGACATGCGGGACGATCTTGATCAGGAAATTGGGCGCGGCCAGCGAAGCGAGGACAGAGCCGTGATCGGCTTTCTTGTGCTTGTAGCCCATCGTGCCGGTGGCGCACAGAACGCTGCCATAGTGCAGCGTGCCGACGATGACCTCGCCTTCATGCACGATCTTGGGATTGGCAAGCTTCTTGGGAAAGCCCCACAGTTCGCGGCCGCCGGCGATCGGCGCGTCGTCGTCGAGATACATCGAATGGACGTAGGCGCCGTGCTGGCCCTTGTAGCGCACCGGGATGACCTGGCCGGTCTCGGTGTAGTCGCCGAAACCGGTCGAGTCAGGCATGCGGATGAATTCGTATTTGACCAGCGGCTCGTCGATCTCCAGCGGCTCCGGCACGACAGCCTCTAGCGCCTCGCGCGTCGTGCGGTAGGTGATGATGACGTATTCGCGGTTGAAGAAACGGTACGGCCCGGGGGGAAAGGAGGGGTTGGTCAGCGGCATCGCATAGGCGCGCTTCACGACATCGGCGATCTGCAAGGCTGTAGCCCCATTTTGGTTCAGGAATGACTGCGCCAATGCGCTCCGGATTATGTTGCACGGCACCATGACAGTGCCGTGTCAGCCGCCGGACAGCCGCCCAAGAGGCCTGTCGACGGCCGTCTCAATCCTGTAATCGCACCGACATATGGCTATGGCACTGTCATGGTGCGGCGCACAAAGGCGGCCCCGTTCGTTCCCTCCCACCTCTTGCGAGATCATCATGGGTTTCCTGTCTTCGAAGAACGCCCTCGTCACCGGCTCGACCAGCGGCATCGGCCTGGCCATCGCCCGCGCCTTTGCCGCCGAAGGCGCCAATGTCACCATCAACGGCCTTGGCGATGCGGCTGCCATCGAGCAGGAGCGCACCGGCATCGAGAGGGATTTCGGCGTCAAGTGCCGCTATTCCGGTGCCAACATGATGGATGGCGCGGCGGTCAGCGCCATGGTGCGTGAGGCCGAGGCTGCCTTCGGCAGTCTCGATATCCTGGTCAACAATGCCGGCATCCAGCATGTCGCGCCGATCGAGGAGTTTCCCGATGACAAGTGGGAAGCCATCATCCGCATCAATCTGCTCGCCGCGTTCTACGCCATCAAGGCGGCACTGCCGGGCATGAAGACGCGCAAATGGGGCCGTATCATCAACACCGCCTCGGCGCATGCGCTGGTCGCCTCGCCGTTCAAGTCGGCCTATGTGTCGGCCAAGCACGGCATTGCGGGCCTCACCAAGACGGTAGCGCTCGAAGCAGCGCTCGACGGCGTCACCGTCAATGCGATCGCGCCGGGCTATGTCTGGACGCCGCTGGTCGAAAGGCAGATTCCCGACACGATGAAGGCGCGCGGCATGACCGAGGAACAGGTCAAGCACGATGTGCTGCTCGCCGCCCAGCCGACCAAGGAATTCGTCACCGTCGACGAGCTCGCCGCGCTGACGCTGTTCCTGTGTTCGGACGCGGCCAGGCAGGTCACCGGCACCACCTTGCCGATGGATGGCGGCTGGACGGCACAGTAGAGGATAATCCAAGCGTTCCGTTTGCCTGCTGGTGCCGCTGGGCGCTGGCAGAAAAGCACCCGCCTATGCCGTGATCTTAATCGATGCGGATGCCGTGGTCGTGCATTTCCATGATTTTCCGATCGACGCGGCGGGTTGCCCGTCTCCGGCAGGCTTAGCGGGACACTGAGCAAGACTTCCCGCGAGGGCCAAGATGCCGCCAGTCGCATGTGCCGGCCTATTGCACGGCAGCGCAACAGGCTGCGCCGTTGCTGAACTGAACGATCCCAACCGATGCCCATCCGCGCACTGACGGCGACTGCGCGGCATCGGGTTTCCCAGCCTCTTTCTCGTCCCGCCGGACTACGGTGAAAGTGTCCAAAAAGCACGGGAATATGGACATTAGTCTTGACAGAAATACAGATGTTCAATACCCGTCAGGCAATCGAACAAGCCTGCATTATGGGAGGAACGAGCGGTATGGCTTCCAATGTTTCGTTGACGGGTCTTGCCCGCGATCTCGAGGAACGCGCAAAGTCGGGCAAGCCTATCCGCATCGGCCTGATCGGCTCGGGCGAGATGGGAACCGACATCGTCACTCGTGTCGCCCATATGTCGGGCATCGAGATCGGCGCCATTTCCGAACTGAACCTGCCGGCTGCCAGCAAGGCCGTCGATATCGCTTTCCAGGAAACCGGGCATGCGCGCGAAGTGTCGAATGCTTCGGCTATGACGTCGGCGATGGAAGCCGGCAAGGTCGCGGTCACCAACGACGCCGACCTTGTCATCAACAATGATCTGATCGATGTCGTCATCGACGCCACCGGGGTTCCCGCCGTTGGCGCCGAGATCGGGCTGCGCGCCATGGAACATGGCAAGCATCTGGTGATGATGAATGTCGAGGCCGACGTCACCATCGGCGCCTATCTGAAAAGCGAGGCCGACCGGCTCGGCGTCACCTATTCACTGGGCGCCGGCGATGAGCCGTCCTCCTGCATGGAGCTGATCGAGTTCGTCTCGGCCATGGGTCACCCGATCGTTGCCGCCGGCAAGGGCAAGAACAATCCGCTCAACATCGACGCTATTCCCCCGGACTATGAGGAGGAAGCCAAGCGCCGGCACATGAATGTCCGCATGCTGGTCGAATTCGTCGACGGCTCCAAGACCATGGTCGAGATGGCGGCAATCGCCAATGCCACCGGCCTGGTTCCAGACAAGGCCGGCATGCATGGCCCGGCGGCGACGCTTGGCGAACTGTCCAAGGTGCTGGTGCCGCAGAAGGATGGCGGCGTTCTGTCGAAGGTCGGCGTCGTCGACTATTCGATCGGCAAGGGTGTCGCGCCCGGCGTCTTCGTCGTTGCCGACATGTCGCATCCGCGCATCTCCGAGCGCATGGAAGATCTGAAGATGGGCAAAGGCCCGTATTTCACTTTCCATCGTCCCTATCACCTGACCTCGCTCGAGGTGCCGCTGACCTGCGCGCGCGTCGTGCTCTACGGCAAGGCCGACATGGTGCCGCTGGCAAAGCCGGTGGCCGAAGTCGCCGCCATGGCCAAGAAGGACATGAAGCCCGGCGAGAAGCTCGATGCGATCGGCGAATATTGCTACCGCGCCTGGATCATGACGACGCCTGAGGCGCGCGCTGCCAAGGCCATTCCCTGCGGCCTGCTGCAGGGCGGCTCGGTCACCGCGCCGATCAAGAAGGGCGAACTCATAACCTACGCGAATGCAGCGCCCGCGGCGGGCTCCAAGATCGCCGAACTGCGCGCTCGCCAGGACAAGCTCGTCTATGGGACCGGGGGAGCGTGATCATGGCCACAGCCAGCAAAGCCGTCACTGACAGTCGCGCCAATCTGCCCTTCGTCTACCGCCAGTACAGCGCCGAGCAGCTCAAGCAGGTGCTCCACAAGATGTACCTGATCCGCCGCTTCGAAGAGGGCGCGGAGGAGTGCTACACGCGCGGCCTCATCCATGGCACCATGCATTTGTCGATCGGCCAGGAAGCCAGCGCCATGGGCATCTGCATGCCGCTTGCCGAGGATGACCAGATCACCTCGACGCATCGCGGTCACGGCCACTGCATTGCCAAGGGCGCCGAGGTCAAGCGCATGTTCGCCGAGTTCTTCGGCAAGACCACAGGCTACTGCAAGGGCCGTGGCGGCTCGATGCACATCGCCGATGTCGGCAAGGGCAATCTCGGCGCCAATGGCATCGTCGGTGGTGGTATCCCGATCGCCGTGGGGGCGGCATTGTCCTCCAAGATGATGAAGACCGGCAAAGTCGTGGTCTCGTTCTTCGGCGATGGCGCCAACAATGAAGGCGCTTTCCACGAGGCGCTCAACATGGCGGCGGTCTGGAAGCTGCCTGTCATTTTCGTCTGCGAGAACAATGGCTACGGCATGTCGACATCGACAGCCCGCTCGACCGCGGTCAAGAACATCGCCGAGCGCGCCGCCGCCTATTCGATGCCGGGCGTCATCGTCAACGGCAACATCTTCTCCGAGGTCGCCGAGGCGTCTCATCAGGCTGTTGCCCGAGCCCGCGCCGGCGAGGGACCGACGCTGATCGAGTCCAAGACCTATCGCCATCGCGGCCATTCCAAGAGCGACCGCAACCGCTATCGCACCAAGGAAGAGATCGAGGACTGGATGTCGAACCGCGATCCGATCACCCTGTTCGAAAGCGAGCTCAGGGAATTCGGCTTCATCGACGACAAGGGCATCGAGGCCATTCGCGATGCCGTGGCGCAAGAGATCGCCGAGGGCATCGAGTTCGCCAAGGCGAGCCCATCGCCCGATATCAGCGAGACGGGAAATTACGTGTATACGGAGCAGGCGTGATGGACGCGATGGTGCGTGAACTGAGCTACGCCCAGGCGATCCAGGAAGCCATGGCGATCGCCATGGACATGGACGAACGCGTTTTCCTGATGGGCGAGGATATCGGCGTCTATGGCGGCGCCTTCCAGGTCACCGGCGACCTGGTCGAACGTTACGGCGCTGACCGCGTCATCGACACGCCGATTTCGGAACTGGGCGGCGCGGGTGTCGCGGTGGGCGCTGCGCTCACCGGCATGCGGCCGATCTTCGAGTTCCAGTTTTCCGATTTCGCCACGCTTGCCATGGAGCAGATTGTCAACCAGGCGGCCAAGATGCGCTTCATGCTGGGCGGCGAGGTTTCTGTTCCCGTGGTGATGCGCTTTCCCGCCGGTTCCGGCACCGGTGCGGCGGCTCAGCACAGCCAGAGCCTCGAAGCCTGGCTCGGCCATGTGCCGGGTCTGAAAGTCATCCAGCCGGCGACCCCCTATGATGCCAAGGGCATGCTTTTGGCGGCGGTCGCCGATCCCGATCCGGTCATGATCTTCGAGCACAAGCTGCTCTACAAGATGAAGGGACCGGTGCCCGAAGGCTATTATACCGTGCCGATCGGCAAGGCAGATATCCGCCGCGAGGGCCGGGATCTCACCATCGTCGCCACCTCGATCATGGTGCAGAAGGCGCTCGACGCGGCGGCCGTGCTGGAGAGCGAAGGCATCGACGTCGAAGTCGTCGATCTCCGGACCATCCGGCCGATGGACAAGCAGACCGTCATCGACAGCGTCAAGAAGACGTCGCGGCTGCTATGCGTCTACGAAGCGGTCAAGACGCTGGGCATCGGCGCCGAGGTCAGCGCCATGATCGCCGAGAGCGAAGCGTTCGACTATCTCGACGCGCCGATCGTGCGGCTGGGCGGCGCCGAAACGCCGATCCCCTACAATCCGGAACTCGAGAAGGCGACGGTGCCGCAAATTCCGGACATCATCACCGCCGCGCGCGACCTCGTGAAAGGGGTCCGCTAGCCCATGCCGACCGAAGTCATTCTTCCCAAGGTCGACATGGACATGGCGACCGGACAGATCTCGCGCTGGTTTGCCGAGGAGGGCGCGCACGTCAAGAAGGGCGATGTGCTGTTCGAGATCGAGACCGACAAGGCGGCGATGGAAATCGATGCGCCGGCCAGCGGCGTCCTGCGCGATGTCACCGGCAAAGAGGGTGTCGATATTGCGGTCGGCGCTGCCGTGGCGTGGATCTATGTCGACGGTGAGGCCTATGGGGCTGATGCTGCTGCGGCAAAGCAGGACGTCGCGCCAATCTCCATACCCGCGGGGGAGATGTCGACGAAGTCGACAGAGGGGGGCGCTGTCGCGCCAACGTCTCATTCTGTCACGCACCCCTCTGCCCTGCCCTCTTTGCCGCCACTTGGCATCTCCCCCACAAGGGCGGAGATCGGCCAATCGCCATCGGCCGGCCGTGCAACACCGCTTGCCCGGCGCCTGGCCCGTGAGGCCGGCCTGAACCTCTCGACCATATCTGGCACCGGTCCGCATGGCCGGGTGGTGAGGGCGGATGTCGACGCGGCGATTGCCGGTGGCGGCGCCCAGGCGGCGCCTGCCGCCAAGGCTCCGGCTGGCGTGCCCGCTGCTGCTCCTGCCGCGCCGGTAAAGGCGATGTCGGACGATCAGGTGCTGAAACTGTTCGAACAGGGCTCCTACGACCTCGTCCCGCATGACAATATGCGCAAGACCATTGCGCGCCGCCTGGTCGAGGCCAAGACCACCATTCCGCATTTCTACCTGACGCTCGACTGCGAGCTCGATGCGCTGCTGGCGCTGCGCACGCAGATCAATGCGGCAGCCCCGGTGAAGAAGACCGACACGGGTGATGCTCCGGCCTATAAGCTGTCGGTCAACGATATGGTCATCAAGGCGATGGCGATGGCGCTGAAGGCGGTGCCCGATGCCAATGCCTCGTGGACCGAAAGCGCCATGGTCAAGCACAGGCACGCCGATGTCGGCGTTGCCGTGTCGATCCCCGGCGGGCTGATCACACCGATCATCCGCAAAGCCGACGAAAAGACGCTGTCCACCATCTCCAACGAGATGAAGGACCTCGCCAGTCGCGCCCGCAGCCGCAAGCTGAAGCCGGAAGAGTATCAGGGTGGCACCACGGCGGTGTCCAATCTCGGCATGTTCGGCATCAAGGATTTTGCCGCGGTCATCAACCCGCCGCACGCGACCATCCTGGCAGTCGGCGCCGGCGAGGAGCGGGCAGTGGTCAAGAACGGCGAGATCAGAATAGCCACCATGATGTCGGTGACGCTGTCGACCGACCACCGCGCCGTGGACGGTGCGCTGGGTGCCGAACTGCTGGTCGCCTTCAAGAACCTCCTTGAAAATCCGATGGGCCTGCTGGTCTGATCCACCAAGCAGAAGCCGGCGCCGACTGATGCGCCGGCTTGCGACAGAAACGACTTGTCAGGCGCTGACCCTTGACCCATGTTCTATCTGGATTGCGATCCAGGGAGGCCAAATATGCCTGCATTCGACCCATCTGACGTCAAAACCCTGTTCGGCAAGGTCATGGGTGCGTCGCCATCCGACATCAAGCTGGTGGCGCAGCGCCTGCACGACCACGCCTTCGAGCCTCGCATGTCGGCGGAGGAGACCAGGCAGCTCGTCGCCAGCCTCGGCTATGACAGTCTGGACGCGTTCTGCGCCGACATCGGTCTGCCCACGCATATCGCCGAGCGGTGGAGCCGTTTTGGTGTTTCCGGCGAGATGAAGCAGGTGTTCACACTGTTGGCGGCGCAGCGCAAGCGGGTGGCCGAGGCGATCGCCGAATTCGAATCCATGACCCATGTCGGCGTCGAGGATTTTTTGCGCGAGCGCGGGCTCATCTAACCGCCTTTGGCAAGCAGCGCCGTGGCGGTGTCGCTGTCAGTGATCAGCACATTGGTGTCGACTGCTTTCAGTGCGGCGAGGATCGCCGCGACCTTGCGCTTGCCGCCCGCGGCGAGAACCACATTCGGCACCTGGCCGACCACATCGAGATCGATGGCCATGACACGCCCGTTGACCTCGTGGTCCACCAAACGGCCATTGGCATCGACGAAATAGCACAGCATGTTGGCGACCGCGCCCTTCGCTTTCAACGGAGCGATCAGCGATGACGGAACGATGCCATGCCGGAAGATGGTGGCGTCGGGCGACATGTCGCCGACGGTGAGCAGCGCGATGTCGGCGGCGGCCGCGCGTTGGCGTACATCCTGCAGGGTCGGCTGCGCCCAGAGGAGATCGCGCAGCGAGGAATTGTCGACCGTGACCGGCGCGGTGATCTGGTAGCTGTCGACCTCGAAGACATCGGCTACCTTGGCGGCAACGATGGACGGATTGATCCATTGCGAGTGCGGCAGGCTGCCGACGAGCGCCACCACACAGGCACGCTTCAACTGCCGGCGGGCAAGGAAGCCGAGGCTGGCATGCAGGGTCGCGCCGCCACCGATGGCGAGCGTCATGCCGTCCTGCATCTGCTCGCCGAGATAGGCCGCGACGGCATGGCCGATGGCTTTCTCCAGATGGTCATGCGCCGAAGGCGTCGGGATGACGACGGCGGCATTCAGACCCCAGCGCTTTTCCAGTCCCCGCTCGAGCGCCACCTGCCCGGCGGTCGGCGCGTTGATCATGGTGACGACAATGCCCTCGGCGGTGCAGGAGGCCAGCGTACGCATGACCTTCACCCTGGAGACATCGAGCTTTTCGGCAATCTGTTCCTGGGTGAAACCTTCGACATAGTAGAGCCATGCCGTCTTGACGGTAAGGTCCGACGAGACCATCGGCAGGCGAGCCTGTCTGGGTTTTTCTGTGGTCATCGGTTCCTGTCCCTCATGAGCCGTGGCCTGACCGGTGCTCATCAAGGAAATACCGGCCGGATGTCAACTGATGCCGGATCTGCGGCGTGTCGATTGTCGCACATTTCTGTTCATTTGTAATTGACATCGTACATATGAACATATTTTGTGGGTTTCACGCGCTGTGTCATCCACCAGTCATATGCGCCGTGCAGGGAGGAAGAGACGGGGAGCCGGCCAGAGCCGGACCGGTCATGCACAGAAAGACAGGAGGTCTCATTGAAGACGCACTTCATCAAGCTGCTGGCCAGCCAGCTGGCGCTCGCGGCAACTTTGTTTGCCGGCGTGGCAAACGCCGAAATACTGACGCTCTACACGTCCCAGCCGGAAGCCGACGCGGCCAAGACCGTGGATGCCTTCAAGAAGGCGCAGCCGGGTATCGATGTGAATATCTATCGCTCCGGAACGAGCGACATCCTCACCAAGATGGCGGCCGAGTTTGCCGCCGGCAGCCCGCAGCCCGACGTGCTTCTGATCGCCGATGCGGTCTCGATGGAGCTGTTGAAGAAGGACGACCGGCTACTGCCCTATCCCGAGGCAAAGCTCGATGGCATCGAGGCGGATGCCTATGACGCCGACAAGACCTATTTCGGCAGCAAGCTGATCACCACCGGCATCGTTTACAACACCGCCGCGGCCGAGAAGCCGCAGCATTGGGCCGATCTTGCCAAGCCCGCCTATGCCGATGGCCTGGTCATGCCGAGCCCGCTCTATTCGGGTGCCGCCGCCTACCTGCTTTCGGGCTTCGTCGGCGACGCCAATTATGGCTGGGATTTCTTCCAGAAGCTGAAGACCAACAACACCGTCAGCGTGCGCGGCAATGGTGCGGTGCTGAAGTCGGTGGCATCGGGCGAAAAGCCCTATGGCATCCTGGTCGACTTCATGGCGATGAACGCCAAGAAGAAGGGTTCCCCGGTCGAGTTCGTGTTCCCCTCGGAAGGTGTGCCGGCAGTGACCGAACCGGTCGCCATCATGAAGACCGCCAGGAATGTCGACGGCGCCAAGAAGTTCGTCGACTTCATTCTTTCCGATGACGGCCAGAAGCTTGCGCTTTCGATGGGCTATCTGCCGGCGCGCGCCTCGGTCGGCCGCCCCGAATGGCTGCCGGAAGGCGTCAAGGTCAAGGTGATGCCGTTCGACACCAAGGCAATCGTCGCCAAAACCGACGCCGACAAGGCGAAGTTCTCGGAATTGTTCGGGGGCTGAGCCGGCAATCCAGTCAGGGGTGCCGTCCCAGCGGTATCCCTGACGGGCAAAACCCCGATCGCATCGGCTGATCGACCCCAGGAAACGCAATCATGTCAACACGGATCAGGGAAAGCCGGGGCCAGGAAATGGTCCTGACGGCGGCGGTAGCCATCGTCATCGTCCTGCTTTCCCTGCTGCCGATGCTGCGCCTGATCAAGGAGATCGTGGCGCCCGGCGGCACGCTGTCGACCGTCGCGATAAAGGCGGGGCTCGCCAGTCCGGCGACCTGGATCGCCACCTGGCACACACTGGTCGTCGGTATCGGCGGCACCCTGCTTGCGGTGCTGTCTGGAACGCTGGTGGCCGTCCTCGTCACTCTGACCGATATCCGCGCTCGCAGCGCCATGGTGCTCTGTTACGTCATGCCCTTGATGATCGCGCCGCAGGTGACGGCGCTGGCCTGGCTGCAATTGTTCGGCCCGGCAAGCCCGTTCCTCAAGCTGTTCGGGGCGGCACCGCCGCTCGGTACCAGGAACCCGCTCTATTCGACATCGGGCATCATCCTGCTGCTCGGCGTGCAGTATGGCCCGCTGGTTTTCCTGTTGGTGCGCGCCGGGCTGCGCAAGCTGCCGCGCGAGCTGGTCGAAGCCGCGCGGGCGGGCGGTGCCGGCTGGTTCACCGTGCTGGTCACCATCGTGCTGCCCTTGATGACGCCGTCGATCATGGCGGCCGCTGCCCTTGCCTTCGTCTCATGCGTCGGCAATTTCGGCATTCCGGCCTTTCTCGGCATTCCCGCCAACTATCTCGTGCTGCCGACGCTGATCTATCAGAAGCTGGCCGGCGGCGGCCCCGCCGTGCTCGGCGAAACCGCATTCCTATCGGTGCTGATCGGCATCATCGCCATGGCGGGTATCCTTGCCCAGGAGATCATGAGCCGCCGCCGCGACTATCGCATCAGCTCCACGTCGCTTTCGGCCGAACCCTATGAACTCGGTCGCTGGCGGCCTACGGTCCAGGCCGGCATGTGGCTGCTGATCATCGTGGTGCTGTTCCTGCCGCTGTTCGGGCTGGTTCTGACATCGCTGGTGCCGGGCTACGGCATCGCGCTCACCGCCAAGACGGCAACGCTCGACAATTATCGCTTCGTGCTGTTCGAGCATGACGCGGCCAGCCGCGCCTTCTTCAACAGCTTCTGGCTGTCGATCGCGGCGGCCTTCTTCGCGGTCCTGGTCGCAGTGCCGATCGGCTATCTGATCGCATGGGGCAAGCAGCGCTGGGTGCGGCTGCTCAATCTGTCGGTCGAGCTGCCCTATGCTTTGCCCGGCGTGGTGCTGGCGATCGCCTCGCTGCTCATGTTCCTGCGGCCGATCCCGCTCACCGGCATCCAGCTCTACAACACCGTCTGGATCATCCTCTACGCCTATCTCGCCCGTTTCCTGGTGCTGGCGCTGCGGCCGACCATCAGCGGCTATCACCAGATCGACCGGGCGCTGGAGGAGGCGGCGCAAGTAGCGGGCGCCGGGCTGTTCACGCGCATGCGCACGATCATCTTTCCCCTGGTGGCACCGGCGGCGATCGCCGGCGGACTACTGATCTTCATGACGGCGCTCAGCGAACTTACCGTCTCGGCGCTGCTGTGGTCGTCCGGGTCGGAGACGATCGGTGTCGTGATGTTTTCCTTCGAGCAGGGCGGCGATTCCAACTATGCGGCGGCGATGTCCGTCATCACTGTGGCGGTCACTTTCCTGTTGATGCTGGTGACCAATCTGCTTGCCCCCTACCTTCCGACCGGAGTGCTGCCATGGCGCGATTGAGCCTGGACAATGTGACCAAGAGCTTCGCCAATTTCGATGCCGTCAAGGACGTATCGATCGATGTCGGCGACGGCGAGTTCCTGGCAGTGCTCGGGCCGTCCGGCTGCGGCAAGACCACGCTGCTGCGGCTCGTTGCCGGATTCGAGAAGGTGACGTCAGGCGAGATCCGTATCGGCAGCGAGGTCGTGTCGGGCAAGGGCGGCAGCGTCGCGCCGGAAAAGCGGCGCGTCGGCATCGTCTTCCAGAACTACGCGCTGTGGCCGCACATGACGGTCGCCGAAAACATCGGCTATTCGCTGAAGGTGGCGCAGCTCGACAAGGCCGTCGCGCGCCAGAAGGTTGAAGACGCACTCGCCCTGGTCAATCTGCAAGGGCTGGGCGAGCGTCGGCCGGCCAATCTGTCCGGCGGCCAACGCCAGCGCGTGGCATTGGCGCGCTGCCTTGTCGCCGCGCCCTCGTTGGTTCTGTTCGACGAGCCGCTGGCCAATCTCGACGTGCATCTGAGGGCTTCGATGGAGGACGAGTTCGCGTCCTTCCACAAGCGCACCGGCACGACGATCGTCTACATCACCCATGACCAGGCCGAGGCGATGGCGCTGGCCGATCGGATCGCGGTGATGGATGGCGGGCGTCTTGCCCAGCTGGCGACGCCACGCGAACTCTATCATGAGCCGGCAAATGAAATGGTGGCTTCCTTCATTTCGCAGGGCATTTTGCTGCCTGCGGATGTGTTGAGCGCGGAAGAAAGAGGGCACTGCAAGGTCCGCGTTCTCGGCGCTGAACTGATTGTCCGCTGCCGGCCAGGCGAGCGGCCGCGAACCGGGGCAAAGGTCTGCTGCCGGTCGGCCGATCTCGACGTGTCGCCGGATGGCCCCGGCTTCGATGGTCTGGTCAAGCGGGTGATCTACCAGGGTGGCTCGGCGCGCATCGAATTCACGCCTTCGACCAATCCCGACCTCACCTTGCATTTCGAACAGCCCGATCCGGTCGCGCTGGAGAGCGGAGCCCAGGCACGCCTGCGGATACGCTCCGGCTGGCTGATCCCGGCGGCGGGAGCGGCATCGTGATGATGCTCGACCTGCTCGGCGGCTTTGGCGAAAAGGGCCGCACCAGCCTTGCTGTCAGCAGCGGCAAGGATCGCATCCTGCTCGACGTCGGCATCAAGGTCGGCGCCTCGGGGGCGGACTACTATCCGGCGCTGGATGGTTCGGTTGCCGACATCGATGCGCTGTTCGTCTCGCATGCGCATGAGGATCATATCGGCGCGCTGAGCTGGCTGCTGTCGCGCGGTTATGCCGGTCCGATCTTCATGACCGCCGAGACCCGCGACGAGGCGCCTGCCACGCTCGCGGGCTATGCTGAGCCCGAGGATTTCAGGCGGTTTCCTTTTCCCGAAGACCGCGTCGAATTGTTCGAGCCGGGCGACACGCTGGACAGCGGCAACCTCACGATCCGGACGGGACGCTCCGGGCATGTCGTGGGCGGCGTCTGGTTTGCCGTGGAGGATGGCGAGAGCCGCGTCGCCTATTCCGCCGATGTGGTGCCGGACAGCAATGTCTTCGTCATGGACACGATCCCGCACTGCGACCTGCTTGTCCTCGATGCCTCCTACGGCGCCGATCCGGTGCCGGGGGCGGCGCGTGCGCGCGAAATCTCGCAATGGGTTGCGAGGCATTCGGGCGGGTGTCTTTTGCCGACGCCGCTCTCGGGTCGGTCGCTGGAGCTGATCGCGGCCTTGCCAGGGCCGTTCGCCATCCATGCCGGCATGCGCTCGTCCCTGGAAGCGCAGATCGGCGCCACGGCAGCCCTGTTGCCGGGCGTTTCAACGTTGCTGCGCCGCCGCCTGCAAGACGCAGCCGACTGGACCGATGCCGATCCCCTGCCGTCCATGCCGCTGCTGGCGGATGACGGCATGGGTGAAGCCGGCCCATCGTCGCGCCTCTTGCCGCGTGCCGACCATTCCGGTTTTCCGGTGCTGCTTACCGGGCATCTGCCGTCAGGTTCGCCGGGCGATCTGTTGCACAAGGCCGGCCGGGCGGACTGGGTACGCATGCCGACCCATCCGACGCTGTCGGGCAATGTCGATATCTGGGAGAAGGCCGGCCGTCCCGCGGCACTCGGTCACTCCTGCACTCCGGACCTTCTCGGCGACCTGCAAACCCACATCCCGTCGCTGCGCACGCAGTGCCGCACCGGCCAGCACATAGTGGTGTCGGAGGCAAGAAAACGATGAGAATTCTGATCTGCAACGATGACGGCATCGAAGCGCCGGGGCTTGCCCGTCTGGTCGCGGCCGCCAGCGCGTTGAGCGGCGATGTCTGGGTGGTCGCGCCCGACGGCAAGCGCACCGCCGCCGGCTCGTCATTGACGATTGCCCGGCCGTTGACCATGCGGCGCCTCAAACCGAACTGGTACGCCTGTTCCGGCACCCCGGCCGATTGCGTGGTAAGCGCCATGACCTGGTTGTTCGCCGATACGAAGAAGCCAGATCTGGTGCTGTCGGGTGTCAACGATGGCCGCAACGTTGCCGAGGACCTTGCCTATTCCGGCACGCTCGGCATCGCGCGGGAGGCGACTTTCTGGGGCGTTCCGGCCATTGGCTTCTCACGCGTGAAAAATCCTGATTTCACCGATGGCGACGACCAATGGCTTGGCGCGCTGATCGTGTCCCTGTGGCAATCGCGCGCCGACTGGGCCGCTGAGGGTCATTGGCTGAGCATCAACCTGCCGACCTCGCTGCCGGCCGAAATCCGCCAGCCGCGCATCGGTCGCGACAAGATCGCCCGCAAGGCCGAGATCGTGGAGAGCGACGGCGACCGCACGGTCATCACCGTGCCGCGCGGGCGGGCTCACGACAGCCAGCCGGGCGACGAGAACGACGCGATCGATGCCGGCTTCATCAGCATCAACCGGCTGAACTGGCTTGGCGAGACGCGGCTGGACGAACGGTTTCTGGACGGGATCCCGCGCCAGCGGCAAACTGGCTGACCTGAGGTCTGCGCGTCGTCATCCGATCACCAACCTGTCAGCGGTTAAATCAAGCCAATCCACTACCTATGCTTGAAGCCGCCGCTATTTCATTCCACATCGGTGCGGATGAAGGGCGAAACAGGAGAACGGCGGCGGCATTTGCTGTGGGCTTTGCCCGCATCGCTGATCCTGCATGCGCTCATCGCAGCGTTTCTGATCTATGGCCTGCCGAGACCCGAGCAGCAGCCGGTTCAGCAGGAACAGCCCGTCAATGTCGCGATCGTGCCGCCGCCCGAGAAGCCCAAGCCGAAACCTGCTCCAAAGCCGCCGGAACCGACACCTGAAAAGAAGGCTGAAAAGCCGCCTGAACAAAAGCCGCCGCCGCCGAAACCGCCAGACGACCAGGTTCTGAAGCGCGTTTTCCAGTACGGCCAGAAAGATACCGGGCCGGAGAAATCGCTCGACGGAAGCAGCGCTAAACCCAACACGCCGTCGCCGGCCAAGGATGAGGCTGCAAAGCCGCCTGTCGCGCCGACACCCGCGCCGACGGAGCCCGCCCCGGCTGCAACGCCACAGCAGAAGGCAGACCCCAGCAAGCCTGACGAGAAGCCGGCCACCGTTGCGCCGGACGAAAAGCCCGCGCAAAGCGAGGAAAAGCAGGCGACCGAGGACACCGACAAACAGCAGCCGGACAAACAAGAACTCGCACCGCAACCTGACGAAAAGCAAGCCGTCGTGACGCCAAAGCCATTGACGGCTGAGACCGGTGACAAGCCGGCGCCTCCAGCTTCGACTGGAAAGGCAAAGTCCAAACCTGCCAAGACAATGACGTTCAAACCCGCAAGAGCTTTCAAAGCGCCGATCGGGAATGCTGGAAGGTCAAATCCCACCAACAACGACGTTGCAGGATCGCCGATCTATTCCGGCCTTCCGGGCGTCAGAAAGCTTTACTCGCAAGGGGCAACCGGCAATGCGTTCGCTACAAGCTCCATGGAGAATGTGCCGCGCGGTCAGCGGGTGGCCACCCTTTGCGGCAATGTTCTGAGCCGGGAACTGCAAAGTGCCGACTATACGGTCAAATGGGTGCCAACCATTACGCTGGACAAAGGCAATGTTCTCAATCCTCCGCAGGCCGCCTTCAGCACCAGAAACGCTTGGTACAACCTAAATTTCCGATGCGAAGTCGACGCCGATGCGACGAGGGTCCTGTCCTTCAACTTCCGTGTGGGCTCACTCGTGCCGCCTGGCGAATGGGCCAGCCGTGGATTCACAAAGTATCGTCTAAACTAGGCCGGCACACCAAACCTAGCCAATTGCCGGCTAACTTCTTGCCAGTCAGCGCAGACGAAATCGGCACCGGCAGCCGTCAGCCGCGCGGCGTGCTCGGCATAGGTATGGCCGCCGCCGGTGTAGCCGATCGCCGTCATGCCGGCGGCGATCGCGCCCTGGATGCCGAAGGGCGAGTCCTCGATGACGATGCAGTCAACGGGATTGGCGCCGATCTTGTCCGCCGCGAAGAGGAAGATGTCCGGCGCGGGCTTGCCGTTCTTGACCATCGAGGAACTGTAGATCGCATCGCCGAAGAAACGCGCCAGCCCGGTCACCGCAAGGCTGTGGTTTATGCGCTCGACGGAGGAGGACGAGGCGACACAGCGATCGCCCGCGAGCGCATCCAGAAACGCAGTGATTCCCGGTGTCGGCTTCAATTCCTGCGAGAACAGCACCTTGGTCTCGGCCCAGATGTCGCCGTCCGCCGCCGCCGGAAACTGGTGGCCGGTCAAATCTTTGATCCTGGCGATGATATCGGACTGCTTCATGCCGATGCATTGGGCGATGATGCTGGTGTTGACGCCGGGCATGCCGTGCTTTTCGTAGACGCGCTCATAGGCGCGGGCGGCCAGAGGCTCGCTGTCGACAAGAACGCCGTCGCAATCGAAAATAATAGGCCTTGGTCGCGCCACGCGTTTCCCTCTCGAGTCAATTTTCGCACATCGCTATCGGCAAAAAGTCAAATGTTCAATAGCACGTGCGTTTTTGGGGACGCGAAGAGCGGCTCAAAGCTGGCGCAACGCATCGCTCGCACGGGAAGACCCGAGCGCCCGTTGCATGGCTTGCCGGGACTGCGCGCGATCCGGGGTGATCCAGTTCGGTTCGGCGCCGAGAAAGCGGTCGAGGAAAGCCACCGCATAGGCCGGCATCTCGGTCACATTCTCGCGATAGGACCACCAGGTGCGCAAATCGTCGGCGCATTTGTCGATGCCGGGTGCCGTACCGAATTCCTGCTCGTGGATCGCCGAAATCACCGAGACGCAGTAGTTGGTGTAGAGGAAACCCTCTGGCCAGAAGCGGACGATTTCCAGCGTGCCGGCGTTCGTTTCCGTCTCGATCAGCTGCGTGAGGCCGGAGATTTCCCTGGCCGGCGCCTGTTTTATCAGCTCACGCAGCACGAGGCCGGCGGCAAAGACGATGAAGTCGGCGCGGTCGATCGCGGCGAAGCGCTTCTGCGCCTCCATGATCTCGACCCAGTCGAGAAAGGCCCTGGTGAGCTTGGCCTCGTCGATCTCGAAGCGCACGCCGAACGTGTCCGCGACCACCTTGGCGCTGCCGCGAAAGGTGGCGCGGAACCAGCGCAACTGCCGCAGCCGATGGCGAAGATCGGGCATCAAGGCCAGTTCTTCCCTGAAGGGCAGGTCCATGTTTCCTCGTATCCTGTTTCCCGGTCAGCCTAGCACAAGCGCGCCGCCGCCGAAATCTGTCAGCGGCCCTGTGGATGACCGCTTCAGAGGCCAATATCATACATATTGACATTCTCGGAAACAAATGTTCTCACTTTGCTGTTGTCACGCGCCGGTCCAAGGTGCGATTCAACTGAGGCTTCGGGAGGAGAACCGAATGGCGATTTGGCAGTGGGGACTGCTTCTGCTGGTTATCGTGTGGGCGCTGCAGTCGCTCGGCGTCTGGCTGCAGATGCGGCATTATTCGGATGTCTTCAGGGGCGTCACCGACCAGTACAAGGACGGCTTCGTCGGAGCCGGCAATTTTCGCGGCCGCTTGGCCAAGGGCACCATCGCGCTCGTGGTAGTGACGCCCGATCTGGTCGTGCGCCGCCTGATGGTGATGAGCGGCCGTTCCGTCTTCACCAAGTTCAAGAGACATGAAGAATTCGAGGGTGTTCCCCTCGATCGACTCCGGTCCAACCCTGCAATCATGGGGGAGGGGGAACCCGGTGTGGCCGAGGCCGTGAAACGGGCGATCGAGCAGATCGACAAGACACGGTCGGAGCCGGGGAAGAAGCCGGGCCTGTCCGGTTTGAACGTAGCAAGGGCTTAGAGCCGGATGATTTCGGGCTCTAAATCAAAGGGATAGAGGACGCCGCGCACCGACTGGGATCAACCGGCGGGTGGCATAAGGAGGAGAAATGTCTGTATTTTCGTTGTTGGCGCAGCATGCCGACATGGCCGTGCACAATCTGCATGTCGCAGGTGCCATGGTTTCGGATGCCGCATTGCATGGCAAGCTCGCTGTCGAGCATGCCTCCGACCATCTCGTTGTCCTCGCACAAGCGGACAGCGGACCGATCACCGTCGATCAGTTCAAGGAAAAGCTGAAGGACGTCCAGCAGGAAGAGCAGCTCGGCTGGCTGACCGCCATCGGCAAGTACTTCATCGGCATCTTCCAGAAGGGTGGCGAGGTCTTCGCCGGCTTCGTCACCGGCATCATTCCGACGCTGGTGGTGCTGATGACGGCCTTCTATGCCGTCACCGAACTGGTCGGTGAAGAGCGCGTGCATGGCCTGGCGCGCGGCGCCGGCCGGATCGCGCTGACGCGCTACACGCTTTTGCCGCTGCTGGCGGTGTTCTTCCTCACCAATCCGATGGCCTATACGTTCGGATCGTTCCTGGAAGAAAAGCACAAGCCAGCCTTCTATGACGCGGCCGTGTCCTATGTGCACCCGCCGCTCGGGCTGTTCCCGCACATCAATCCCGGCGAGTATTTCGTCTGGGGCGGCATTCTCGTCGCGCTGCTGGAGCTGGAAAAGAAGGGCGTCGTCGTCGCCGGCTACCACGTTAAGGTGGCGATCTGGTACGCCATCGTCGGCCTCGTCGTCATCCTGCTCAAGGGCATGCTGACCGAACGCATCACCGCGATCATGGCACGCCGCCAAGGCGTCGAGCTGTAAGGGCGGGGAGGACATCATGGCCAAGACATATAAAGCCGTAAAGATCTCCCAGGGCAAAACCGGCTGGGGTGGCCCGCTCATCATCGAGCCGACCGAACAGCGCAGCAAGGTGGTTTCCGTCACCGGTGGTGGCATTCACCCGGTGGCGCAGCTGATCGCCGACATGACCGGCGCCGAGGCCGTCGACGGCTTCAGGGCACCGCCGATCGAAAGCGAGATGGCGGTTGTCGTCGTCGATTGCGGCGGCACCGCACGATGCGGCGTCTATCCGCGCAAACGTATCCCGACCGTCAATCTGACGCCGGTCGGTCAATCCGGGCCGCTGGCCCAGTTCATCACCGAGGACATCTACGTTTCGGGCGTGAAGCCGGCCAACATCACAATGGCGGACGGATCCGAAACGATCACGACTGCAGGGGGAGCAGCAGCGATGAGTTCAAGCAACAATGCGACCGCGGCACCACAGCCGCTGCCGAGCGAAGGTGGGCTGATCGGCCTCATCAGCACGATCGGCCGCGTCATGGGACGTATCGTCGGCATCTTCTTCAATGCCGGCCGCCGCACCATCGATCAGGTCATTCGCAACGTGCTGCCGTTCATGGCCTTCGTGACCATGCTCATCGGTCTGATCCTGTATACCGGCATCGGCGATGTGCTGGCGCAGCCCATGGGTCCGCTGGCCAACAACATCGTCGGCCTGCTGATCATCTCGGCGATCTGCGGCCTGCCGTTCCTGTCGCCCATCCTCGGGCCAGGCGCTGTCATCGCGCAGGTCATCGGCGTTGCCATCATCGGCCCGCAGATCGCCAACGGCACGATTTCGCCGGCAATGGCACTGCCGGCGCTGTTTGCCTACAATACCCAGGTGGGCTGCGACTTCGTCCCCGTCGGCCTGGCGCTCGGCGAGGCCAAGCCCAAGACGATCGAAATCGGCGTTCCGGCGGTGCTCATCAGCCGCCAGATCATGGGGCCGGTCTCGGTGCTGATCGCCTGGGTCGTCAGCCTGATCGTGTTCTAAGGCAATTCCGGGAAAAGCGCACAATGCTTTCCCTTGGAAACTGCGTCAAACAAAGAGATAGAGCGGTTCACCGCTCTAGGGAAAGTTGAGAAAATGAGGTTCGCCATATGACGGTTCTTTTGAGAACACGGGTCACTGCCATCGGCCCCGAAGTGGCGGACCTTGCCGAAGGGGGCGTGGTCATCCTGTTTGCGGATGGCTCGCCGCCGGAGCTTGCCGAGGTTTCGGTGCTCCACAAGGCGGAGCAGGGACCAAGTGACGGAGCGCCCGCCAAGGGCGCTTCGATCACCCTCGGCCCGGTTGCCGCTGTTATCACAGCGGTCGGCTCCAGCGCGTGGAGCAAGGTGCTGGAAATGGGTCATGTCGTCATTTCGTTCAACGGCGCTACCGAGGCTGAGAGACCGGGCGAGATCTGTGCGTCGCAAGTCGATCCGCAAGCGCTCGTGGCCGCCCTGAAGACCGGCGCGATCATCACCATCGCCGCCTGACAGCATTCGCGCCGCGGCCTATATTGGGAGCGGCGCCCAAAACCAGAGTATTTGCCATGGAACGCTCGACCATCGTCAGAGTGCATGAAGGTTTGCACGCCCGTCCCGCGACGCGGTTCGTGAAGCTCGCCAAGGGCTTCGAATCCGACGTCGAACTGGTCAAGGACGGCAAGGCGGTCAGCGCCAAGAGTTCGGTCAAGCTGATGCTGCTGGCGGTCAAGGAGAACCAGGAAGTCACGGTGCGGGCGAATGGTGCCGATGCCATCGAGGCGCTCGAGGCGCTGATCGGCTATCTCGAGAATCCGCGGGCCGGCCTCGATGATGAAGCGGAAGCGCAGAGCCCAGCCAACGATGCCGGGCAGGAAGCGGCACCCGCGCCGGGATCCGTGCCGGCGGCACCTGGCGGGGCAAACCGCTTGCGTGGCGTGGCCGCCAGCGAAGGTTTCGCCATCGGCCCGGCCTTTGCGCATTTCCCACCCGATATCGCCGGACAGGGCCGCATGTTGCGGGCCGAGGAGATAAAAGGCGAGATCGACAGGTTCCGCACGGCTGTCGGCGCGGTCCAGGCCCGCATGGATCATGCGTTGGCGCAGGACAGCCTGTCGGCTGGAGACCGCGGCATCGTCGCCGCGCTGCGCGATATCGCCGCCGACAACAGCCTGACTGGTGAGGCCGAGGGCCTGATCAAGGGCGGCAACGACGCGGTTTCCGCCGTCATCACCGCCGCCTCCACCATTGCCGCCGAATTCAGCGCCGTCGACGATCACTATCTCAACGCGCGGGCGGATGATGTCCACGCCGTTGGGCGGCAGATTTGCCTGGTGTTGCTGGGCCAAGACGATGTCAGCCTCGAAAACATCCCCGAAGGGGCTATCCTGATCGCCGACGACATCGGCGCCTGGGATCTGGCACGCGCGCCGCTGAAGCGTATCGGCGGCGTGGTGTGCGGTCATGGCGGCGCCACCTCGCACATCGCCATCATCGCGCGCTCGCACGGCATTCCGGCCGTGCTCGGCCTCGGCGACCAGGTCAATGCCTTGCGTACCGCGCGAGACGTCGCGCTCGACGGCAATGCCGGCCATGTGATCATCGACCCCGACGAGGCGACCCGTGCCGATTTCGCCGGCCGCGTCGAAGCGGCGGCAAAGGAGCGCGCCGGGCTGACCATCTTCAAGACGGTGACGCCGAAGCTCGCGGACGGCAGGATCATCGAGGTGGCGGCCAATATCGGCTCACTCGAGGAAATCGAAGCGGCGCAAGAGGCTGGTGCCATGGGCATCGGCCTGTTCCGCACCGAGCTTTTGTTCATGCGCCATATGCATCTGCCCTCGGAAGACATGCAGGCCGAGACCTATGCGGCGCTGGCCAAGGCTTTTGCGCCTTATCCGGTCATTGTGCGCACGCTCGACATCGGCGGTGACAAGCCGATTGCCGGCATCGAATTTCCCGACGAGGAAAACCCCTTCCTCGGCTGGCGCGGCATCCGCATGTGTCTCGACCGGCCCGACATCTTCAAGCGCCAACTGCGGGCGCTGCTGCGCGCAGCCGTGCACGGCAACATCAAGGTGATGCTGCCGATGGTGTCCGACCTCTCGGAGGTCAGGCAGACGCGCGTGCTGGTCGACGAATGCACGGCCGAGCTGAAAGCCGAAGGCGTGCCGCACGCATCATTCGATCTCGGCGTCATGATCGAAACCCCGGCCGCCGTGCTCATCGCCCCGGCGCTGGCCAAGGAGGTCGCTTTCTTCTCGATCGGCACCAACGATCTGACCCAGTACATCATGGCCGCCGACCGGCTCAATCCGACCGTCGCCAAGCTCAACGACGTCACCAATCCGGCCGTCATGTCGGCGATCGAAATGACGGCAAAAGCCGGCGTCGCCGCCGGTATCATGGTCGGCATGTGCGGTGAGGCAGCCGGCCGTCCGGATCTGATTGCGACCTTCGTGAAGATGGGGCTGACCGAACTCTCGATGAGCCCGGCTTCGATCCAGCGCGCCAAGAAAGCGATCATGGCCATGGCCACTGAAGGCTAGCCCAGGCCGGCTGACTACGGCAGATGGGCAAGCAAGGTGGCGAAGACCGGTGTCAATTCACTGATCGGGTTTGCCTTGGCGCAAGCCTGAACGATGCGATCGTGGCGAATATCCGCCGCCAGGATCGCGATCTCCAGCATGTCCGGCTCCGGCGCGCCGTCGCTGCCGGTGGTCGCCAGGCCGCAGGCCAAAGCGAGCGGCGCCAGGCAGCTTATGTCGAGCGCCCGGCCGCCCGTCGGCGTTCCCGGCTCGGTCTCGGCAAAGCGAACGGGACGCTGATTGAGGCACTCGACCAGCAGCGCCGAGCAGGGGGCCGCGATTGCCTGCAGTCCGGCACCCGGCGCGGCCAATGCGGCCAGGAGATCGCCATGCCGCTTGCGCATCGTGGCATGGACGGCCGCGAAATCGGCTTCGTGGATGCGGGCATTGTCGATGTTCAGGCCGGCAAGCACCGCCTTGGTCAGATAATACATATCGCGCCGGAACAGGCGCTCGGCATCCAGTTGGCGATCCTCGTTGCCGACCGGGAAATAGGTGCCGAGGCCCTTCACCGTGGTGCCGTCCACCTTGATCGGGCGCTCATGCGGGACGAAAGCTTCGGCGATCGACAGTGCTTCGTCGACGGCACTCGCGGCATGGCTGAGCAGGCCTTCGATGCCCTTGCCTGGAAACGGTGGCAGATGGCTGGTTGCTTCGCGCAGGATACTGGCATCGCCGCTGCCGTCATGGCGGCTCTGGCGGATGATTTCGCGGACTTCCCGCAGCCGGTCCTTCAGATTGACGCGGACATCTTCGGAGATTTGTCGGAGCATCGCGGATCGCCTTGAAATTTGCTGCGGATAGCCGACCGGGCAGCCGCCACTCTCTACATTGTTCCTATCGATAGGTAGATCAATAGGCGATACTAGACCAGCATGCAGAATCGGCGGCGGCGCCCTCGTCCGTCGCCGCAGGGGGAGAGACAGACTTGGGCAGACGACGACAGGGCGAAAGCGAAGACGGTCGAGGCGAGGCAACCGAGCTGGTCGCCAGCGAAAGCCGGACGGATCGCCTCAGGATTCGCGCCGCCTGGATGTATTTCGTCGAACAGATGACGCAGAACGAGATCGCCGACGTGCTCGGCGTCGGTCGCGTCACCATCGTGCGCATGCTGGCGGATGCCCGGGCGCGCAACGAAGTGAAGATCACCATCGAGAGCGAATTGTCGGAAATCGTGCGGCTTGAGCGCGCATTGGAGAAGACGTTCGGGCTGCAGCAGGCGCTGGTGGCGCCGCTTTCGGCAGCCGATGCCGATCCCATACCAGCGATCAGCGCCAAGACCGGCAGCTTCCTGTCGGACACGATGAAGTCCGGCATGCGGGTCGGCGTCGGCTGGGGGCAGACGCTGTTCTCGAGCCTGCCTTTCATCAGCGCCAAGTCGCTCACCGACTTCAAGGTGATTTCGCTGCTTGGCGGTGTCGGCGTCGTGCGCCGGGTCAACCCAGCCGAGTTCGCCTGGCGCTTCGCTCAGATATTCCAGGGCGACGGCTATCTGATGCCGACACCAGCCGTGGTCGACAGCGTCGAGACCAAGATCGCCCTGATCGAGCGCTGCGGCCTGCAGGAGATTTTCGAAATGGCCGACGTGCTCGATGCCGTTCTGCTGAGCGTCGGCGGGATCGCCTCGGCCACCACCTTCTCTCGTGGTGGCTTCCTCAAGGAGGCGGATCGGGAGGCCCTGCTTGCGCGTGGCGCCGTGGGTGACCTCCTGTTCCATTTCTTCGACCGCAACGGCGATCTGGTCGACCATCCCGTCAACAGCCACGTGATGTCGGTGGATGTCGACCGTCTGCGCAAGGCGCCGATCCGCATCCTCACCTCCGGTGGCGAGGAGAAGACCGAAGCGCTGCTCGGCGCCATGACCCTCATCGCCCCAACCATCCTGATCACCGACGAGGAGAGCGCGCGGCGCATGCTGGAAGCGGTCAGCGGAAGCTGAAGCTGTCCATGATGTAGTCCGGCCAGGCCTGCTGTTCGTCGAAAACAGCGGCGAGATCCGGTGTGTCCGCCAGTATTCCGCTCAGCACCAGCGCGGTGGCGATGCCGGTGCTGTTTCCCCCCGATATGTCGTGTTCGACGCTGTCGCCGACGCAGACCACGGTGCCACGGTCCGGCTCGCCGGCCAGCGCCAGCGCGGCGTCGAAAATCGCGGTGTCGGGCTTGCCGATGCGGGTAACGCTGCCGCCCAGGCTTTCGTAGAGATCGGCCAACTGGCCGGCGCCGAAGCGAGGGCCAACGGCCGTCAGCATGATGATGTCGGGATTGGTGCAGAAACACGGCACCCGCCGCTCCGCCGCCGGCGCGAACAGCCTGCGATAATGGTCAAAGTCAAAGCGGTCACCCTCGCTGGCCGCGATCAGCACCAGCTCGGCCTCATCGCCGGACCCGGTCAGCGCAAATGGCAGGCCTTCGATCGCGGAGCGGTCATTGTCGCGGCTGATCAGCAGGCATTTTGTCCCCGGGCGCAGCTTTCCCGACGTCGCCATCTCCCCAAAGGATCGCCACGCCACCTCGCCGGAAGAAACGAAATGATCCCAGCTTCCCGGTTCGAAGCCGAGTTTCATGAGCCGGCTTTCATTGGGTTGAGCCCGCCTGCCGGAGTTCGAAACCAGCACCACGGTCTTGCCGGCGCGTTTCAGCGCCGATAGCGCTGCCACCGCGCCTGGATAGGGCCGCGTGCCGTCATGCAGCACGCCGAACTGGTCGAGCAGAAACACATTATAGCGCTCCGCCAGCGGCCCGAGGCCGTCGAGACGTTCGATCGTTTTCGCGCTCATAGGAGTCCTGCCCGGCTTGCACCCATCAGCGCCAGCCGCGCCGTGCCGGCGGCGGCCTCGTCGGAAAGCGCGGGCAGGAAATCGACGCCGAGCCTGCGACGCCGGATTGCCGTCCAGGCCGGGTTCGCTGCCCCGCCTCCGACGCTCCTGACCGATATCAGCGTGGGCGCGCCGAGTTCGGCAAGCCTGTCATAGCCGAGCGCTTCGATCGCGGCGATGCCTTCGAACATCGCTTTCAGATAATCGGCGTCGTCCGCCGGCCGCGGCGCAAGGCGAGGCGGCAGCGCCGGATCGGCGATCGGAAACCGTTCGCCCGTGGCGGGAAGCGGATAGTAATCGAGGCCGGTGCCCGTCTCCGGGTCGATTGTCGCGCTGAGTTCGATGATACGGGCGAGCGGAAAGTGCTGGGCCAGCACCTTGCCGCCCGAGTTCGAGGCACCGCCCGCCAGCCAGGCGTTGCCGAGCCGATGGCTGTATATGCCGAAGCGCGGCGCCGAAATCGGCCGGTCGGACAGAATCTTGATGGTCAGCGAGGATCCCAGCGCAGTGACGCCGTCGCCGATCGCGGCAGCACCGGTCGCCAGGAACGAGGCGCAGCCATCCGTGGTGCCGGCGACGACGGCCACATCGCGCGGCAAGCCGAACAGTTCCCCGGCTTCCGCGGTGAGGGCGCCCGTGACCTCGCCCGGCACGACCACGCGCGGCAGCAACTCCATGCGCATTCCGGTCGCCGCGATCCATTCCGGCCAGCGGCGGGCCTCGACATCATAACCTGTCTTCAGGGCATTGTTCTCGTCGCTGACATCGAAGCGGCCGGAGAAGTTTCCGGCAATCCAGTCGGCCTGATGCAGCACCATTGCAATACCCGGCAGATGCAGGAAGCGCAGGGCCTTGGCGAGGCCGGATGTCGCTCCGTGCGCTGCACTTGCAGCCGGCGCGGTGCGGGCGATCGCGGCCAGGATGTCGTCGTCATCGACCTTGTCGTTGTACATCAGCGGTTCGGCCAGCGGCCGCCCGGCGGCGTCGACCGGCAGCAGCGTGCCGGAGGTGCCGTCGACGGCGATGGCGCGGACCGCCGTGCGGTCGATGCCGGAAAGCAGCTCCGTCAGCACCGCCTTCACCGCTTGCCACCACGCCGTGGGGGCTCGGCCATCGCCGCCAAACCTGTCGAGTGGGACGGCCGAATGCCCGGCTATGGAAAAGTCAGGGCGCATGGCGACGGCGCGCGCACCTGATGTGCCAATGTCGATGCCGATGACAAGTGGCATCATGTCCATGCTAGCCGCCAGCCGCGTTGAGCTTCTGGCGATACTGCTCGGCGTCCCAGTTGACCAACTCGTCATTCTCGGAAGCGGTGAGATAGTTCAGCCGCGCGGCGATGTCGATGCGCGCCGTCACGTCGGCGAGGCAGCGTTGCATGGCATCGGCGCCGGCACTGGCGTCGCCGCGCATCAGCACGCCTGCGCCGGGAAACAGGATCGCCGCAGGCGACGTGCCCAGTCGTGCAACGACATCAGCCACGGCCTCGCCTGGCTTCGCCACGACGGAGCCCTGGCCGAGGAAGATGACGTGGTCCGGATAGAGGCTGCCGGCCTGCGCCACGCGGCGGCTCTCAGGGTCGAGCGCAACCGCATGCGCTTCGACATCGGCCGGCAATCTGTAGCCGCTGTCGCCGGCGAGCGCGGCCAAGGCGTCGAGGTCGGGTGCGGCGGTCGCGCGCGCCGGCCGGGCCAGCAATGACCTGATACGGCGCAGCAGAAGCTCCGCCCCGGCGACGGTTTCGGCAGCGACGACCAGACCGTGATTGCCAAGGATCAGCACGTCGACACCAGGCCGCAGTTTTTCGGCAATGCCGCGTGCAAGCGGCAGGCCGGGCCGGAAATAGGGCACATAGGCCCATTCGATGCCATCGAGCCGCTTGGCGACCTCGGCCTCGCCATCGGCCTGCACGGCAAGCGAGATGGTGTCGACGCAATGGACATGCAGAACGACGCGCTGCGGCATCAAAGCGTGCACCGTGGTCTCGATCGATGGCCGCAGGCCGCGCGGGTTGAGCGCTGCAATGGTGAAACCCTGCGGCTGGTCGGCGGCGCGATCGCGCTGTTCGACGGCTTTCAGCAGCGGCGCCATCGCCACCGGCACCATGATGTCATCGACGAGCGCGTCTTTCAGCCAGGTGCCGGAGGCCTTGATCCACAGCGTGTCGCCGGCTTTCAGCGAGGTGTTGCCGCCTGCCCCCTGGGTGAGATGCGGGCTCCGCCCGATGCTGGCCGAAAGCGCCCGCAAGGCCGCCAGTTCCTGCGCGTCAGCTTGGGTCGCCATGGCGCTTTTCCTCCAACGGCTCGGCCGTGTCCTGCGCGAAATCCCGTTGCCGGGATCGAATTGGCGCTGATATCGCAGAAACGAGTGATCTACGTCAATAGTGATCTACTGTCATCAAACACGCTTGCAATCCGACTAATGTTGAGTAAGTTACGCCAATTGCCATGGAAAATGGCATCCGGGAGGAAAGAATTGAGCGACTCCGGCCGTCAGCGTCAGATCGTCGAACTGTTGCGGGATCGTCCGTTCGCTTCGGTGCGCGAGTTGCAGGAGCGGCTTGGCGTTTCAGCCGCGACGGTCAGGCGCGATATCGACAGGATCGACGAGGCCGGCGAAGCGCGGAAGGTCTATGGCGGCATCTCGGCGCTCGACGGCGCTTCCCAGGCCGGTGTTGCCTACGCCAGGCCCTACGACGAGAACCGCGACCTTGCGGTCGAGGCCAAGCGGCAGATCGCTGCTCTCGCGGCGACCATGGTGCGCGACGGCGACGCCGTCATCGTGCATGGCGGCTCGACCTGCTTCCATCTGGGCGTCAAGCTCGCCGAGCGCAACATCCGCCTCTACACCAACTCGATGCCGCTGGCGGCCTATCTCAGCGACCACGGCCATTGCAGCCTGACGGTTGCGGGCGGTGATCTGCATCGCGAACCCGGCATCATCCATTCGCTCAGCCAGGCCGTGCCCTTCTATGCCTCCAAATTCTTTCTCGGCGCGCAAGGCCTTGGCCAGGAAGGCGTGATGGAATCGCACCCGCTGCTGGTACGCTCGATCGTCGATCTCAGCCTTTGCGCCGACCAGATCGTGGTGCTGGCCGACAGCCGCAAACTGTCGATCCACGCGCGCAACGTCGCGCTGCCGCTTTCCCGCATCGGCACGCTGGTCACCGACGACGGTCTCTCCGACGCCGATGCGCGCATGCTGGAGGACGCCGGCGTCATGGTGCGGATAGCCTCGGGAGCCATCCAGTGAAGGTGGCTGTCCTCGATTTCGGCAAGACCAATTCGAAGCTGTTCGTCTTCGGCCAGGACGGGCGGATCATCGACGAGCGCCGGACACAGCCGAAATGGATGCGCCAAGGCGGCTTCAGCGTGCTCGACGAGGCGGCGCTCCACCATTGGGCGCTCAGCGCCGTTGCCGATACGGTCGACGGTCATGGAGTGGAAGGGGTCATGGTGTCGGGCCATGGCTGCACCTTTGCCTTGGTCGACGAAGCGGCGCTGACGCATCCGATCCTCGACTACGAGCAAGAGCCGCCGGCCGAGATTGCCGCGCGGATCGATCGCCGCATTCCGGACTTTTCGGAGACCTTTTCGCCGCGGCTGCCGCTCGGCTTCAACTACGGCCGCCACATGCTGTGGCTGCAGGAGGTCGATCCCGACGCGTTCGCTACGTCGAAATCGATCCTCGGCTATCCGCAATACTGGAGCTGGCGCCTTGGCGGGCGGGCGGTCTCGGAAGTGTCCTATCTCGGCTGCCATTCGCATCTGTGGGCGCCGCGGAGCCAGGACTTTTCCTCGCTGGTCGACGCGCAGGGCTGGCGTGACCGGATGCCTGGCTTCGAGCGCGCCGGCACCGTTATCGGCGAGCACCGCCTCGGCGCTGCGGCGCGACCGATCGCCATCCACAACGGCGTCCATGATTCGAATGCGGCGCTCTATGCCTATCGCCGGCAGGAGCTTGGCCCGGTCACCGTCGTTTCGACCGGCACCTGGGTCGTCGTGCTCAATCCGGACTGCCCGCTCGACACGCTCGACCGGGATCGCGACATGCTGGTCAACGTCGATGTCGATGGCGGCCCGGTGCCGACCATTCGCTTCATGGGCGGGCGCGAATTCGCAACCATCAGCGGCGGCTGGCAAGGCGAGATCGCCCGTCCGGTGGTGCAGCGGGTGATCGATGCCGGCATCATGGCGCTGCCGAGCTTCGCGCCAGGTGGGCCGATGCCCAGTCAGTCCGGCCGGCTGGTGGGGCGCACGCCCGATGCCGAGGAACGCGCGGCGGCGGCGCTGCTCTACGTCGCGCTGATGGTCGATCTGTCGCTCGACCTCATCCATTCGAACAACACGGTGATCGTCGATGGCGGGCTGAACACAGGCGGTGTGTTGGCCGGACTGCTGGCGCAGTTGCGTCCCGGCCAGGCTTTCCTGCAGGGCGCCACGCTGGAGGGCAGCGCCACGGGTGCAGCGGCGCTCGCCTTCGAGAGCGTCGGGCGCGAATTCGCCGCCGAAGTTCCAGAGCCGGTGCACGCGTCGCGTTTCACCGGGTTGGCAGGCTATCGCAGCAACTGGCGTGACGCCACGATGGACCAGGGCGTCGCCGGTGCGGCAGTGGGAGGTGCGCGATGAGTGCGATTGCCCAGGCCGAGACGGCGCGCCAGCCGGTGCTGGAGATGCGGCACATCTCCAAGACGTTCGGCGCGATCCGTGCCTTGCACGATGTCTCGCTCAGCGTCCATGCCGGGGAGCTGCACGCCTTGATGGGCGAGAACGGCGCCGGCAAGTCGACATTGATGAAAGTGCTTTCAGGCGCCTATCGGCCGGATGCCGGCGGCGAGATCCTGATCGACGGCATGCCGGCTGCGACCGGCGATCCGATCAAGGCGCGCGCCAGCGGCGTCGCGGTGATCTATCAGGAGCTGTCGCTGGCGCCCAATCTGACGGTGGCGCAGAACATCTTCCTCGGCAACGAGCCGCGACGCTTCGGCATCGTCGATCGCGACCAGTGCACCCGGCGCGCCAGCGAGATCATCAAGCGGCTCGGCGTTTCCTTTTCGGCCCGCGACATGGTCTCCAGCCTGTCGCTCGGCGAGCGCCAGCTGGTCGAGATCGCCCGCGCGCTATCGACCAATGCGCGCATCATCGTCATGGACGAGCCGACCACGTCGCTGACCTCGCGCGAGACCGACCGGCTGTTCGAGGTCATCGCGACGCTGAAATCGCAAGGCATCGCCATCATCTACATCAGCCACCGCATGGAAGAGGTCTACCAGCTTGCCGACCGCGTCAGCGTGCTGCGCGACAGCGGTTATGTCGGCACGCTCGAGCGTGCCGACCTCAGTGCCTCGCGCCTCGTCTCGATGATGGTCGGCCGCGATTTGTCGGCTTTCTACAAGAAGGATCATCGGCCGCCGGACGAAAAGCGCGCGGTGGCGCTCTCGGTGCGCGCCATGTCCGACGGCCGTCTCCTGAAAAACTGTTCGTTCGACCTGCACAAGGGCGAGGTGCTGGCGCTGGCGGGTCTGGTCGGTTCCGGCCGCACAGAGCTGGCGCGGCTGATCTTCGGCGCCGACAGGCACATTTCAGGCACGCTGGAACTCGACGGCAAACCTGTAACCATCGGCTCGCCGCGCGAGGCGCTCGATGCCGGCATCGCCTATCTGACCGAGGACCGCAAGGAACTCGGTCTGTTCCTCGACATGTCGATCTCCGACAATATCAGCATGGGCGTGCTGGCGCGGGATTCGCGCGCCGGCGGCTTGCGCGACTTCGCGGCCGCCGAAAGGCGTGCTTCCAAGGCCGTTGCCGATCTCTCCATCCGCACCAGTTCGGTGCAGGCCAATGCCGGCTCGCTGTCGGGCGGCAACCAGCAGAAGGTGCTGCTCGCCCGCCTGCTCGAGACCGAGCCGAAGGTCGTCATCCTCGACGAGCCGACCCGCGGCGTCGATGTCGGAGCGAAATCGGAAATCTACCGGCTGATCGACAATCTCGCCAAGCAGGGCATCGCCATCCTGATGATCTCCAGCGAACTGCCCGAGGTGATCGGTGTCGCCGATCGCGTGCTGGTGATGCGCGACGGAAAGATATCGGGCGAGGTGACGGCATCGCAAGGCGAACCGCTAAGCCAGGAGGAAATCATGGAACTTGCAACGGGAGCGGCTCAGCAATGACCGACAAGGCGACCGAGATCAGCGCAGGCGGCCAGGCCACCGGCACGAGCCGACGGTTGCGCACGGCTTTCGCTGCCCTTGGCATGCTGCCGGTGCTGATCCTGCTGGCGGCCGGCTTCCAGTTCCTGAACCCGCGCTTCCTGACCGAGACCAACCTGTTGATCGTCACCCAGCAGTCGTCGATCAACATCGTGCTGGCGGCCGGCATGACCTTCGTCATCCTCACCGGCGGCATCGACCTGTCTGTCGGCGCCATCCTCGCCGCATCGGCGATGGTGGCGGTGATCGTATCGCTGGTGTCGGACTGGGGTTTGCTCGGCGTGCCGGCGGCCATTCTGGTCGGCCTCGGCTTCGGCCTCATCAACGGGCTGCTCATCGCCTACATCAAGCTGCCGCCCTTCATCGTCACGCTGGGTTCGCTGACCGCGGTGCGCGGTGTCGCCCGCCTGCTCGGCCAGGACACGACGGTGTTCAATTCGGACCTGCCGTTCGATTTCATCGGCAACGGTTCGCTGTTCGGCATCCCGTGGCTGGTCATCATCGCACTGTCGGTGGTGGTGCTGTCCTGGCTGGTGCTCAAGCGCACCGTGCTCGGCACCTGGATCTACGCCGTCGGCGGCAATGCCGAAGCGGCGCGGCTGACCGGTATCAAGGTGCCGCTGGTGCTGCTCTTCGTCTATGGCGTTTCCGGCCTGCTGGCCGGCCTCGGCGGCGCCATGTCGGCGGCCCGGCTCTACGCCGCCAACGGCTTGCAGCTGGGCCAGTCCTACGAACTCGACGCCATTGCCGCGGTCATTCTCGGCGGCACCAGCTTCGTCGGCGGCGTCGGCTCGATCTGGGGAACGCTGATCGGCGGCCTGATCATCGCGGTGCTCTCCAACGGGCTCATCTTGGCCGGTGTCTCGGACATCTGGCAGTACATCATCAAGGGATTGGTCATCATCGTGGCGGTCGCCCTCGACCGCTACAGGCTCCAGGCAGGAGCAAGAACGTGATTGACCTTAGTCGCCGGCGTCAACGACCGGTTTGTGTAACGCACCGTGAGAGGCGCGGGGCAATCGGAGGAAAGCAATGAAAACCATCGCCAAACTGCTCTGCGGCGTCGCACTCGCGTCGCTCGCCATCGCGCCTGCTTCGGCCAAGGACCTCAACAAGGTCGGTATCTCGGTCGGCCTACTCGGCAATCCCTTCTTCGTCGCCACCATCAAGGGCATCGAGGACGCGGCCAAGAAGATCAACCCGAAAGTCGAGGTGACCTCGGTATCGGCCGACTATGACCTCAACAAGCAGGTCTCGCAGGTCGATTCGTTCATCGCCGCCGGTGTCGACGTGATCATGCTCAATGCCGTCGACGCCAAGGCGATCGCGCCGGCGGTGAAGAAGGCACAGGCCGCGGGCATCGTCGTTGCCGCCTTCGACGTTTCGGCTCCGGGCGCCGACGTCACCGTGATGACCAACAACGTCAAGGCCGGCGAAGAGGCCTGCCAGTACCTGGTCGACCACACCGGCGGCAAGGGCGACTACGTCATTCTCAATGGACCGGCATCGTCGTCGATCCTGGAGCGGGTGAAGGGCTGCAAGAACGTGCTTTCGCAGCATCCCGACATCAAGATCCTCTCCGACGACCAGAATGCCGAAGGCTCGCGCGACGGCGGCCTGAAGGTGTTCCAGTCGCTGCTCACCCGCTTCGACAAGATCGATGCGGTGTTTGCCATCAATGACCCGACGGCGATCGGCGCCCAGCTCGCTGCCAAGCAGCTCAACCGTTCGGAGTTCATCTTCACCGCCGTCGACGGCGCGCCCGATATCGAGAAGGAACTCTCTTCCGGCACCTCGATGATCAAGGCCTCGGCCTCGCAGGATCCCTATGTGATGGCCGGCCAGTCACTGACGATGGCGGCCGAACTGCTGGCCGGCAAGAAGCCGGCGGAGCCGACCGTTCTGCTCGACCCGAAGCTGATCACGGCCGAGAACCTGAAGGACTACAAGGGCTGGACCGCAGCCCGCTAAATTCTTCCCAAGGCCGGTGCGGCCGGGATGACCCGGCCGCACCTTGTCAGCACCGGAGACGATGATGTCGCGTATTGGAATCCATTCTTTCGTCTGGTCGGCGAGCTCGGCTCAGGCCGATCTGGAGCGCACGCTGGCCAACACCAGGGAGGCCGGCTTCGACCTCATCGAATTCTCCTATCTCGACCCCGCCAATGTCGACATCGGCGGGCTCGCCAGGCGCATCGCCGATCTTGGCCTCGGCGTGGCGATCAGCATCGGATTGCCTGTTAATGGCGATATTTCGAGCGCCGACAGGGCGATTGCCGCGCGCGGCGTCGAAATCCTCAACGATACCATCGCGCTGACGCGCGATCTCGGCGGCCGGAAGGTCGCCGGCATTCTCTCGACCAGCCACGGATTGCAGGTCGAGGCGCCGACGCGCGATCAATGGCAGCGCAGTGCCGGCACGCTGGCCAAGGTTGCCGAAACAGCCAAGGCGGCCGGCGTCACGCTCAACCTCGAGATCGTCAACCGCTTCGAAAGCAATCTGCTCAACACCGCCGCGCAAGGACTGGCCTTCATCGAGGACACTGGCTCGGACAACATCTTCCTGCATCTCGACACGTTCCACATGAACATCGAGGAGGCCGATGTCGGGCTGACCATCCGTCAAGCCGCGGACAAGATCGGCTATGTCCATATCGGCGAAAGCCATCGCGGCTTCCTCGGCACCGGCAATATCGATTTCGCCGCGATCTTCGATGCGCTGACGGCG
Source organism: Mesorhizobium sp. WSM1497 (assembly GCF_001672455.2). Lineage (NCBI taxonomy): Bacteria > Pseudomonadati > Pseudomonadota > Alphaproteobacteria > Hyphomicrobiales > Phyllobacteriaceae > Mesorhizobium > Mesorhizobium sp. WSM1497. The sequence continues at coordinate 1,556,164 of NZ_CP021070.1, forward strand.
ATCGGCTACAGCGACGATCTCAGCTTCGAATCCTTCTCTTCGGAAATCGTCGATGAGCACCTGTCGAAGAAGACCGCCATCTGGCGCAATCTGTGGACGGACAACATGGCGCTGGCCAAGCACGCGCGCGCCTTCATCGGGCTCGGGCTGGAGACGGCAAGGCGCAAGGCGGAACTCGTTTCGGCGCGCCACAAACCCTGACCCGCCCGTCGAGAGGGCGCTGCGTGCGCCGCATGGCAGGGCTCTGACTTCAAATCAACAAACGGCCTTATGGCAGCCAGTGCTGGCAGCTTTTGCGCCGCCAGCTTTTTCGCGATAGGAATTTTTTCTTGACTCGGTGACCTCAGCTATGGTACATTTTTGCCTATGGTGCTGATTTGCGCCAGTGACCCGCCGCACAGGCGGGTTTTTGTTTGATGCACCGTCAGCCAAGGTGCCGGCCGTATGGCGGCGGCATTGCTCGCGGCAGGTGCATCGGTTATCTGACCGGCCAGGCAAACAGCGCCACGCAATCCCCAAACGGAGTTCGGCACATGACACGCGAGACAATCCTCAAATTCGGCACCGTCGAACACGCGGACGCAGGCGATCTGGCTGGCTGGATCGTCGTCGAGGGCAGGCCGACCATGCAAACCGCCGTCCAGCACACGACCGAGGACGGCAAGGTGTTGTCGGGCACCTGGCGGGCGACGCCCGGCACCTATCACGCCACCTATACCGACTATGAGTTCGTGCACATGATCGCCGGCCGCATCATCATCACGCCGGACGGCGGCACGCCGGTCGAGGTCGGCCCCGGCGACGCCTTCGTGGTGGAAGCGGATTTCAAGGGAACCTGGAAGATCATCGAGCCGGTGACGAAGCATTTTGTCGTGCGGGTTGGCTGAAGCGGGGTGATCCGTCTGGCCGCGCCATCGCGGCGAGTGCTCAAGCGAAGCTTTTTCGTGCCTCCGGGGGCCTTTTGGAGGCCATCCCACCCGACATCGCCTGGGTGTCGCCGATGGCTCGGAGGAGGTGCGCTGACCTGGGCGCGGTAAGCGTATTCGCTGATCTCTGCATTCGCCGGGGCCTCGGCCAGGCCACTCCTCGGACTCAGGTCATTGGGTCATGAAGGCGTCTGTGGCGTCATCCAGACGGTCGGCCTCGACATGAATGATACGGCACTCGCCAGCCAAGCGCCCTCTCATCGGTGCTTACCGGCCAAGTATCCTTGATACACCGGATTGATCCCCTAGTTCTTTCGGGGGCGCGGCAATCGCGAGGTTGCCTCGGGGGCAGCGGCGGTTCGCGCCGTTCTGACTGCACGCCGCGGAAAGACGGTTGGACCGACGCATCCATGGAGGTCGTCGTGCGTCAATCGCGTGGATTCACCTGTGCGTATTTCGTCTTAGCTTGCTCGATCGCGGTAGTTTGCGCAGGAGCTGCAACCGGTGGTCAGCAAGGCGGAGGGCATGGCAACGGCGGCCATGGTTCTGGTGGCCATGGTGGCGGTGGAGGTCATGACGCCGGCGGCAACCAGGGCGGCTCGCACAAAGGGACTGGCGACGACCCCGGCGGCTCCAGTTCGTCGGCGGACGACGGCGAGACCAGCACAAGCGGCACTACGACAGCCCCGGGGACGGTAGGTACGGCCACCGCCACTGCTGTTGCGTCCGCAAGGGGCGGACAGTCGCTCGACCTCCCGGCCGCTCTCCAGCCTCCCGGCGACAGCAAAACTCAATCAACAGTCAGCCGAACCGAGGCGCTGCCGGGCGTCCCGGATAAAGTCGTTCGGGCCTGCCATGATGCCATCGAGTCGGCCGCCGCTCCGTTGGGGGCGACCAGCGTGCGCGTCACCAGCGCGGGCTTCGTACATCAGTTGAGTCGGGCGACGATCTCGGCCCCCATCGAGGTCAGCATCGACTATGCGCGGCAAGGCAGCGTGGAAACGCGGCAGGCGGCGATCCAATGCGAATTGGACGCGACAGGCAGCGTGATCGGTCTGACATAGCGCATCGCGCAGAACACTCTCGCTGATGAAGCAGGGTGAATTCGAGAGGCCATTCATCTTTGGCCGAAATGGCAGCAGGCCTCGGGTGCGTTACGAAGGGGTGCGGGGCATCAAAAATGGCCTTCCACGGAAGCGACCGCGCAGTCGGAAATCACTGCGGTGTCACGTGTCTTGGCAAGAGCGAATAAGGAAGTGTGATCGAACGCACCCGGGTCATCCGCGAAGGGTTGCGAACCTTGCCAATCTTCTTGCTGACGGCCTTCACCTGGCTGGCTGCCGCGCGGCCAGAACGCGGCTTCAGGGGCGGTTCGATCTGCGCGCTGCGGCGCTCAGTCCTGAGCCTGTCGTTGTCCCCGCGCGCCGCAGCCAAGTCGCGGGCAAGAGAAACAGTGGCCTCGCGTTGCTCGTCCAGAGCCTCCTGAAGCTTAGCGACACGCACCAAAAGAGCTTGGGCGGCGGCTTCGCGCTCGATGCGTGCTCTGTCGAGATCCTCACGATTCATGACAGCTGTAGTACGTTCCCGTGCCAGGGCCTGTGCCGTCTCGGTTGCGGCCTGCTCGGCACGCTCTTTCGCTGAGACTGCCTTGGCTCGCTCCAGTTCAGCCGCCTGGCGCTCGATGCGAGCTTCTTTCAGCTCCTCAACGGCCGCTGCTGCTGCAGCGCGTTCTCGTGCGAGCGTTCGCTCCGTGTCAGCTGCGGTCCGCTCCACTTGTCGCCTCGCTGTGACCGCGTCGGTCTGTTCCTGCTCAGCCGCAGCCGTACGCTTCATGAGTGCGGCATTGGCCAGTTTCGCTTCGGCGAGATCGCCACGAAGCAGCTCCGTCTTCCGGCGCTCGTCGTCGAGTATGCCGCTCGCCTGCGCCAGTGAAGCCTTGGCCGTGGCGCGATCCTTGGCGGCCTCGGTCTCAAGCTGTTCAATTTGGACGCGCGCTTGCGAGAAATCGTGCGCCCGCCTTTGGGCTTGCTCCTGCTCGAGATGAGCAGCGGGCATCTCCTTAAGGACATAGCTGGCGGCCTCGCTCAGCATCGTGCGGGCCTCTCCCGCAATGCGCCGCAACGCGTCAAGAGTGCGGGCTGCCGCGAGTTCATTGCGCAACCGCTCCTCGCGCGCGTCATCGGCAGCTGCCATGCTTGCCCTCAGCGTGTGGATCTGCTTGCTCGCCTCGAAGAGCGCTCCCTGCAGAGCGGCGCTCCTGGCACGCTCGCCTTCCGCCGCCCGGTGCTCCTGGTCGGCCAATTGTCTTGCAGCGGCAGCCTGAGCACGATCCGTCCCGGCTTGCGCCTGGTTAGCCGTGAGATCCGGGCCAAGCAATTCGGCACTCGCCTGAAGTCCCAGCGGGCGCGAAAGGTCTCGATGGGCCTGATCTTGGGTTTGCGAGATGGCGGAAGCGCTTTCGACCCAGATTTGTCTCGTCATCGCATAGCCAATCGGCGCAGCCAGACAAATGGCGGCGAGACCCAAGCGCGATACAAGAACGATCGGCCTGCGAACGACAGGGTTTGAGGCAGGCGCCATGGCCGGGTCGGGATCTCCCATCTGAGCTGTGAAATTCAAACCGCGATCCGCAGCATAGGCCAACGGAGCAGTTTTTGGCGGTGAAGCCTTATGGCGCAATTGGTTCCATGCCGACCCGCAAATCCGCTTCCCACGTTCCGCGATCGCGCTGATGGATGCTGCAAGCCGGCCAGACTGCACTCTGTTCGGTGCAGGAGCACCGGTCTCGACCACTGACGAGCTCCCGCTGGGTTCGGATGTCGCGGCGAAATGTTCGATTCGCACTCCGAACCGAGAGTAGTTGGTATTTTGAGCCCGAACATTCAGGCCGACCGCATGCAAAGGGTTGGCAGCCTTGGAAGAAGCAGGCCCGGCGACAAGTCCGGCCGGGCTTTCCCATTCCCAAGAAGCCTCGTCGGCGAAACCGGATCTGCCTTCGTCAAACGCTGCAAGGCGGCGTCGTCGCACCGCGGCAAGGATACGCCGGAGCACAAGATAGACGCCCACCGATGCAAGCGTCACCACTGCGCTCAGAATGGCCAGATTTACGTCGTTTGCATACATTTCGGCAAGATAATTTGGCATTGCCGTGCCCGTGCGTTCTGGGTGTATCGCCAAGTTCATAAGCGATGTCTGGTCATTCGCCTTGGTATGCCAAGGCCTTACCGCTCTCGGAGCGTCGCTTTCTTCGGGATCCTTCTGGTCCTTGCGAATTGTTGCGGATGGCGGGGCGCCGGTCGCGTACCGATAGATCGCCGCAGTTGATATTCCGTAGCGGGCAATGGCCGACCAAGGACGCATGCAGGGCTCTGAAACGCCGGTTTGCGCCTCTGCATAGCAACCTCGCGAGAGTTCGCCGGTGCGGACAATTCGCCATTTCCGGGCTTAGGACTGTCCATCATGAACTTTAAGCTAGGTCACAGCGCACCACGGTCAACCATCAGCTCCTAATGATCCTGCAGGCAGCCTTCGGCCAGACAAAAGGGCCATTGTAGTGCCCGCTCTTCGTAGCGAAGCTGATCGTTCCTTGTTCGGTGATGCATTCCCGCCGAGATTAGAATTCGTCGTACTGTTTCGCGAAAAGTACGACGTCAATTTGCTAAGCTGATGCAAACCAATGGTGATCCCGACAGGAATCGAACCTGTGACCTACAGATTAGGAATCTGCCGCTCTATCCTACTGAGCTACGGGACCACGCGGCCAGACACATAGCCGCTTCGGATCGTTTCGCCAAGAGGCCGGCCGAAGGCAATTCGGCCGGCTTTGCGCTGCCGCTGTCAGGCGGCCAGCGCGGTTTCAGCCAGTTTCACCCAGTAGCTCATGCCGTGCGGGATGACCTCGTCGTTGAAATCGTAGGCCGGGTGGTGCAGACCGGCGGTGTCGCCATTGCCGATGAAGATGAAGGCGCCGGGGCGGGCTTCGAGCATGTAGGAGAAATCCTCGCCGCCCATCACCGGCTGGATGCCGCGGTGGACATGGGCGTCGCCAGCGACACTCATCGCGACGTCACCGGCAAACACCGTCTCTTCCGCGTGGTTGAAGGTCACGGGATAATTCGCCTGGTAGTCAACCTCGATCCTGGCCCCGAACGCGGTCGCCAGCCCGTCGCAAATGCTGCGGATGCGCTCTTCGGACTTCTTGGCGATTTCTTTTCGCAAGGTGCGCACGGTGCCGGCGATTTCGGCGGTTTCGGGGATGATGTTGTAGGCATCGCCGGCGTGGAACTTGGTCACCGACACCACCACGGCCTCGACCGGATCGGTGCTGCGCGAGGCGATCGTCTGCAAGGCGCCGACCAGTTGGCTGGTGATGACGATCGGGTCGATCGTACCGTGCGGCATCGCCGCGTGGCCGCCCTTGCCGCGCACGGTGATGGTGAATTCGGCGGTCGCCGCCATTATCGGGCCCGGGCGAATGGCGAACTGTCCGACAGGCAGGCCCGGCATGTTGTGCATGCCGAATACCCTGGAGATGTCGAAACGCTCCATCATGCCGTCCTTGACCATCTCGTTGCCGCCGCCGCCGCCCTCTTCGGCCGGCTGGAAGATCACCGCCACCGAACCGGTGAAGTTGCGCGTCTCGGCGAGGTATTTGGCCGCACCCAGCAGCATCGCCGTGTGGCCGTCATGGCCGCAGGCATGCATCTTGCCGGGGATGGTCGAGGCGTAGGGCTTTCCTGATATCTCGTTGAGCGGCAGCGCGTCCATGTCGGCGCGCAGGCCGATGGTGGGACCTTCGCCCTGGCGGCCGCGGATGATGCCGACCACGCCGGTCTTGCCGAGCCCGGTGACCACATCGTCACAGCCGAAAGCCTTCAGCTTCTCGGTGACGAAGGCGGCGGTCTTGAAGACGTCGAAGTTCAGTTCTGGCGTCTGGTGCAGATGCTGGCGCCAGCCGGCAACTTCGTCCTGCATTTCGGCGGCACGGTTCAGGATTGGCATGATGGTTCCATCTCGCTGTTGGGACGGCGGGTGTTGGCCGCTGCCTTGCAATTGTGATCGCCAGGCACTTTGCCATCTTGGCGTCACATAGAGTAAATAGCACCGCAACAATGGGGTCCGGGTTTTGAGGGTCGGACCATATGCTGGCGATCGCGTAATGAAATCTTACGGAGCCAGGGGCGACTACGGCAAGAGGCGATTTCGGATTTGATCATGCGGTACAGGCATTTCCTCAAACTATTCTCGGCTGGCACAATCGCGCTGTCGGTTGTGGCCGGGCCGGCGCTGGCCAATCCGGTGGTCGTGTTCGACCTCGGCAGCGGCAAGATCCTGCAGCATCAGGATGCGTTCAAGCGCTGGTATCCGGCATCGCTGAGCAAGCTGATGACCGCTTACGTCACCTTTCGGGCGATCGCGGCCGGCGAGGTACAGCTCGATTCGCCGATCAAGGTGACCAAACACTCCGCCGCCGAGCCGCCAAGCAAGATGGGCTTCAAGCCGGGCTCGGTGATGCGGCTCGACAATGCGCTGAAGATGATGCTGGTCAAATCGGCCAACGACATTGCCATGGCTGTCGGCGAAAATGTCGGCGGTTCGCAGGCGGCCTTTGCCGACCGGATGAACGCCGAGGCGACCCGGCTCGGCATGAACGGCACGCATTTCGTCAATCCGAACGGGCTCTATTCGCCGGATCAGTACACGACGGCGCGCGACCTCGCCGTGCTGGTGATGGCGATCCGCCGCGAATTTCCGCAATATGTGCCGTGGTTCTCGATCGAGGGCCTTGCCGTCGGCAAGAAGGCGATCCCCAACTACAATCTCTTGATCGGCCGCTATCCCGGCGCCGATGGCATGAAGACCGGCTTTGTCTGCCCCTCCGGCTTCAACATGATCGGTTCGGCGACGCGCAACGGGCGCACGCTGGTCGCGGTTGTGCTTGGCGAGAAGTCGGCGGTCACCCGCGCCGAGACGGCGGCAAAACTGCTCGATCAGGGGTTCGACACGCCTGTCGCCGGCTCGGCCACCGTCATCACGCTGGCGCCCTATGGCGACACGGTCTCACCCAACGACATGCAGGACGAGGTCTGCAAGAAGAAGACGCCGCAGGAGCAGTCCGAGGCGCCGCCGGCCGCCGCCAAGAACGTGCCGAAATCACCCTATCAGGAAAAGCTCGACCATGTGCCGACGCTGGTTGCCGTCGGCCTTGGCGGCGCCACCGGTCCGGCGCCGAAGGCCATCCTCGACCAGGGCGCGCAGGAATTTGCCGATGTGCCGATCCCGAGCTGGCGGCCCGACAGGCCGGCACCGGCCGGCACCGGCCCGAAGATTGCCGGCTCCGCCGCGCAGGGCGACCAGCCGGTCAAGGTTGCGAACTAGCCAATGGGCAGCGGCTTCCCGATCCCAGTCTCGGTGCTGACCGGCTTCCTCGGCGCCGGCAAGACGACGCTGCTCAACCGGCTGCTCAAGGATCCGGCGCTGGCCGACACCGCGGTGATCATCAACGAGTTCGGCGAGGTGGCGATCGACCATTTGCTGGTCGAGCAGTCTTCCGACGGCATCATCCAGCTGTCGGACGGCTGCCTGTGCTGCACGGTGCGCGGCGAACTGGTCGATACGCTGGCCGACCTGGTCGACAGACTGCAGACCGGCCGCATTGCCCGGCTCGCCCGCGTCATCGTCGAAACCACCGGCCTTGCCGACCCGGCGCCGGTGCTGCAGTCGATCATGGCGCATCCGGCGCTGATCCAGGCCTTCCGGCTCGACGGCGTCATCACTTTGGTCGATGCCGTCAACGGCAACGCCACGCTCGATGCCCATGTCGAGGCGGTAAAGCAGGTTGCCGTCGCCGACCGCATCGTGCTCAGCAAAGCCGATCTGGCCACCGACCCCAATGAGCTGGAAATGCTGCGGGCGCGCCTGCGGCAGATCAATCCGGGCGCCGAACTGCTCGATGCCGGCGACACGGAGACAGGCGTGGCGGCGCTGTTTGATTGCGGCCTCTACAACCCGGCAACCAAATCCGCCGATGTGCGGCGCTGGCTTGGCGAGGAAGCGGCGCACGATCATCACCATCATGCTGGTCATGATCACGAGCATGGCCATGACCACGGCCATCGTCACGATCAGCGCGTGCGCTCCTATTCGCTGGTGCATGACGGCCCGGTGCCGTTTTCGGCGATCGAGATGTTCCTCGACCTGCTGCGTTCGACCCATGGCGAGCGCCTGCTGCGCATGAAGGGCGTCATCGAGCTCAGGGAAGACCCGTCGCGGCCGCTGGTGATCCATGGCGTGCAGAAGATCCTGCATCCGCCGGTGCAATTGCCGTCCTGGCCGGATGGCCAGCGTGGCACGCGGCTGGTGCTGATCACGCTCGACATGCCGGAAGATTATATCCGCAGGCTGTTCGCCGCCTTCACCGACCGGCCGTCGGTTGACACGCCCGACCGCGCGGCGCTGGAAAACAATCCGCTGGCGATCGCCGGGCGGTAGCCCCCAACGATTACGGCGCGCCGCGCTCGACCAGGAAGCGATGGCCGCCGGAGACCGCGGCCGTTTCAATCAACTGGTGGCCGCTCTCGGAGCAGAATGCCGGAATGTCGATGACGGCGAGCGGGTCGGTGGTCTCCAACCAGAGCCGACTGCCCGGTTGCATCCCCGCCAGGCGCTTCTTGGCCTTGAGCACGGGCAAGGGGCAGTTCAGCCCCTTGAGGTCATAAATAGCGGCGCGATCAGCCACGGGCGATATCAACCGCCGAACATGCCGAGCAGCTTGTTCTTCAGCTTCGTCACCCGGCTTTCGTCGGCACTCGCCGCTTGCGTTTCAGCCATTGGCGCCGCTTCCGAAGGGGCCGCGATGGTCGCGGTGGCGACTGGGGCCTCCTTGGCGGCCTTCTCGGCCTCCTTTTCGGCCAGAGCCTGGGCCTTGGCGGCTTCCTTGGCTTGCTTGGCCGCCTCTATGGCAGCCAGCCTCTGCTCCTCGGCCTTCTGCTTGGCAGCTTTTTCGGCATCAAGAGCCGCCATCTTGCGGCCGGCGGGCGAATCGATGCGGCCCATGCGTGCCGTCTCGGTGACCGAGCCGTCATTGTTGAGCGACGGCGGATCGATCGGTACGCGTTCGCCGCGTGCGCGGCGCTTGGACCAGTCGGAGACGATGCTGGCTTCCTTGATACCGGCGATGGTCGGCTTGGGCGCCGGCACGCTGGCCTTGACCGCGCCGCTGAACGCCGCGTCATAGGTGCTCATGTAGGAATTGTAGGCGCTCTTCAGCGAATCAGGCTGCGTCGTCGCCGGGCAGGCGCCAGTCGGATCGAATGTCTGACCGTCGGCGGCTACCTGGTTGAAGACATAACGCTTCTCGCAGACATCGACCTTCGGCGGCACCTTGGTGATCTCGAAATTGTCGTAGCCGACCTTGAGCATCTTCCAGAAGTCGTAATTCGGGTCGTTGCGGTAGCGCGCCATGTTGGCGGCGGTCATGCGGAACGGAAACGCCTGGATCTGGAACTCGGTCTGGCCGCCCTGGAAAGCATCGCGGCCGAAGGCATAGATCTGCTCGATCTGCGCATCGGTCATCGAATAGCAGCCCGACGACGAACAGGCGCCGTGCACCATCAAATTGGAGCCGGTGCGGCCGTTGGCGCGGTCATAGGCGTTGGGATAGCCGATGTTGAAGGACAGATGGTAGTTCGAGCGCGGATTCATCTGCGCCGGGCGCACCGTGTAGAAGCCTTCCGGCGCCTGGCGGTCGCCTTCGGTGTATTTCGGCCCGAGCTTGCCCGACCATTTGCAGATGTCGTAGCTGGCGACCATGTCATAGCGGCCGTTGGTCTTGGCCTTCCAGATCTCGAGCTTGCCTTCTTCCTTGAAGATGCGGGCCATCACCGACGAGGTGCGGACCATGCCCTTGGCCCTCATGTCGGCGAGGATCTTGTCGGGCAGCGGCTTGTTGGCCTCCGGGGAAAAATCCTTCATCGACGAATTGTTGCAGCCGGCAACGCCGAGGGCAGCGATCAGGATTCCGGTGCGGGCAAGCTTGACAAACATGGCTACGGATATCGTCTTTTCTCTGGCGCCAGGACGTTTCCTGCCCCGGCTGCTACACTGCGCATCGACGGACCCTAAGCCCGTTAACCCTAATAAATTCCTTACCGCAAGTGCCGACGCATCCCCCTGCGGCAGTCTCATTGAGCCGAATGCAGCGGCATTTTTGTGGCAAAAATGCTCCGCTCCGCCACATTGTTGCGGCCAAGGGTGCCTGTGGTCAGAGACTGCGGCCCATGGCCAGGTATTTTTCGCGGCGCTGTTCGCGGAAATCGGTGTTGGCGCCGGCGAAGTCCTTCATCGTCCTGGCGATGAGGTCTCCGGTCGCGGCGATCACGGTTTCGGCGCCGCGATGCGCACCGCCGAGCGGCTCGGGGATGATGGCGTCGATGATCTTCAGTTCCAGAAGATCCTGCGCGGTGATCTTCATGTTGGTCGCCGCGTCCTTCGATCGTGTCGTGTCGCGCCACAGGATCGAGGCGGCACCTTCCGGCGAAATCACCGAATAGATGGCGTGTTCGAGCATGTAGACGCGGTTGGCGGTGGCGATGGCAATGGCGCCGCCCGAACCGCCTTCGCCGATGACCACCGAGATCGACGGTACTTTCAGGCCGAGACAGGTCGAGGTTGAACGGGCGATAGCCTCCGCCTGGCCGCGCTCCTCGGCGTTGACTCCGGGATAGGCGCCGGCCGTGTCGACCAGCGTCAGGAGCGGGATCTTGAAGCGGTCGGCCAGTTCCATCAGCCGTACCGCCTTGCGGTAGCCCTCCGGCCGAACCGAGCCGAAATTGTGCTTCAGGCGGCTGGCTGTGTCGGAACCTTTTTCCTGGCCGATGATGGCAATGGGTTCGCCGCGGAAACGGGCGAAACCGCCGACGATCGCCTGGTCCTCACCGAAATTGCGGTCGCCGGCCAGCGGCGTGAAATCGGTGAACAGGCCCTTGATGTAGTCGACGCAATGCGGCCTGTCGGGATGGCGCGCCACCTGCACCTTCTGCCAAGGCGTCAGCGCCTTGTAGGCATCGCGCAATGCGTCGCGGGAGCGCTTCTCGAGACGGTTGATCTCGTCGCCGACATCGACCGCCTCGCCATTCTCGGCAAGCTTCTTCAGCTCGAGGATCTTGCCCTCGAGGTCCTGCACCGGCTTTTCGAAATCGAGGTAATTATACATGCGTGAGCGGACCGATACGTCGGAAGGCAGTGGCTGACGGAACCCTTGAATCCAAGGCTCCGGGCGGTGAAATGTCGTCCTCACATAGCGATATGAGGCCTAGTCGGCAAGCGGATGATGATCGTTGACCAGCCGCACCAGCCGCTCTTCCAGCACATGGGTGTAAATCTGTGTCGTCGATATGTCGGCATGGCCAAGCAATTGCTGCACGGCCCGCAGATCGGCGCCGTTCTGCAGGAGATGGCTGGCGAAAGCATGGCGCAGCACGTGCGGCGAGATCTTCGCCGAGGCAATGCCGGCCCTTGCCGCCAGCCCTTTCAGGTCACGCGCGAAGACCTGGCGCGAGAGATAGCCGCTGTCCGAGGCGGCCGGAAACAGGAACGGACTGTCGGCCAAGGCTGGCACCTTGGCGCGGGCGGCAAGCCAGGTCTTCATCGCCGCGCGTGCCTTGGCGGAGAGCGGCACCATGCGCTCCTTGTCGCCCTTGCCGCGCACCATGAAGAAGCGGTCGTCGCGTTGCGCCACCGTCACCGGCAAGCCGACCAGCTCGGAAACGCGCAGGCCGGTGGCGTAAAGCACCTCGACCAGCGCATGCAGGCGCAGTGATGCCAGGCTGTCCCCATCGCCCGACGAGACATCGCCGGCTTCAATTGCTGCACGGTCGATCAGCCGGCCGGTGTCGGCCTCGCTCATCGTCTTGGGCAGCGGGCGGCCCTTTTTCGGGCTGTCCAGCGTGCCGGTCGGGTCATCGCCGCGCAGGCCTTCGGCGTAGAGGAATTTGAAGAACTGGCGGATCGCCGACAGTTTGCGCGCCTGCGACGTGGCGGCAAAGCCGCGGGCGGCAATGTCGTCGAGATAGGCGCGGATATCGGCGGCGGCGGCACCGGCCAGCCCGCCATCGATCGCGCCGGAAGCGTCCTCGAGGTCGCGGCGGTAGGAGGAAAGCGTGTTTTCGGCCGCGCCCCGCTCGGCGCTCATCATTTCCAGAAAGGCTTCGATGCGGGCCGCGCTGTTCATTCAGCTTTTCTTGGGATTGAGCTTTTCCGGAGGGATGCGCACGCTCATTTCCCCCTTCTTTGGCTCGACGAACATCACCAGTGCGAACATCGTACCATAGGCAATGCCAGCCAGAATCGCCGTTACCACGACAAAGCGAAACAGTGTCGGCATCAATTTTCGCCCGTCTTCTTGTTCTGCGTTTCCAAACCCTGTCCCCTTATGGGACGCCAATCCGGCCAATTCAAGGAAGAAGCTGGGGCCTGTTAGCAACTTCTGATGCAGACCCTGCCGGTCCATATCGGGTTCAAGGCACTTGCCACGCTTGACGCAAACGGGCTTTTCATGTCGATACGCCGGCAAAGAGGGCCTTCGAAACATCCGATGAACGCGCTGCCAGCAAATCCTCCAGACGAGAACCACGCCGCGTTGCTCGGCAGGCTGGGCAGCCGTTCCGTCGTCTTCGTCGGACTGATGGGCGCCGGCAAGACGGCGATCGGCCGCAAGGTGGCGACGATGCTGGCGCTGCCCTTCATAGACAGCGACCAGGAGATCGAAAGCGTCTCGCGCATGACCGTTCCGGAACTGTTCGAGCGCTACGGCGAGACCGAATTCAGGGCGCTGGAGCAGCGCGTCATCCTGCGCGTGCTGGAAAACGGGCCGCAGGTGCTGTCGACCGGCGGCGGCGCCTTCATGAATGCGCAGACGCGCGAGGCGATTGCAGCGCAGGGCGTCTCGGTGTGGCTGAAGGCCGAACTCGACCTTCTGATGGATCGCGTCGCCAAGAAACAGAACCGGCCGCTCCTGAAAAGCGCCGACCCGCGCGCCGTGCTGGAGCGGCTGATGGGCGAGCGCTATCCGGTCTACGCGACATCGGACGTCACAGTGCCGACCCGCGACGACCGCAAGGAAGTCATCGCTACCGAGGTGGTGGACGCGCTGTGCCGGCATTTCGGCATTGATCAGGCGGCTGCGACGGGCGAGGTGGAACAGTGAGCATCGAGGCACCCGTTGTCGTCGAAGTAGGCCTTGGCGACCGGACCTACGACATTCTGATCGGCTCGGGGTTGTTGGCCCGCGCGGGTGCCGAGATTGCGCGCCGGCTGCCGGGCACACGCGCCGCGGTCGTCACCGACGCCAATGTCGCGGCAGCGCATCTCGATGCGCTGAAGGCCAGCCTCGAAACGGGTGGCATCCAGACCGCGGTGATCACCCTGCCGCCTGGCGAGAAGACCAAGAGTTTTGCCCATCTCGAAGAGGTGGTCGACGGTGTGCTGGCTGCGAAACTGGAGCGCGGCGACATCGTCATCGCCTTCGGCGGCGGCGTTATCGGCGACCTTGCCGGCTTTGCCGCCGGCATCGTTCGGCGCGGCATGAATTTCGTGCAGATTCCGACCTCGCTGCTGGCGCAGGTCGATTCCTCGGTCGGCGGCAAGACCGGCATCAACAGCCCACGCGGCAAGAACCTTGTCGGCGTCTTCCATCAGCCGAAACTGGTGTTGGCCGACACAGGGGTGCTCGACACGCTGCCGATCCGGGAATTCCGCGCCGGCTATGCCGAGCTCGCCAAATACGGGCTCATCGACCGGCCGGAATTTTTCGCCTGGCTGGAAAAGAATTGGGTCCAGGTTTTTGCCGGCGGGCCGGAGAGGGCGCAGGCGATTGCCGAAGCCTGCCGCGCCAAGGCCGACGTGGTTGCGCGTGACGAGTTCGAGACCGGCGACCGCGCGCTGCTCAATCTCGGCCACACATTCGGCCACGCGCTGGAAGCCGCCACCCAATATGACGGAAGCCGCCTCGTCCATGGCGAAGGGGTCGCCATCGGCATGGCGCTGGCCTACCGGTTCTCGTCGCGGCTCAATCTGGCCAGCCCCGACGATGCCGCGCGCGTCGAGGCGCATCTGCGCGCCGTCGGCCTGCCCTGGCGGATAGCCGACATCCCGGGCGAATTGCCTGATGCCGAGGCGCTGCTTGCCTTCATTACCCAGGACAAGAAGGTGTCGCGCGGCGCGCTGACCTTCATCCTGACGCGCGGCATCGGCCAGGCTTTCATTGCCAAGGATGTTCCGGCATCGGAAGTGCTGTCGTTTCTGAGGGAGAACCACCCAAAGGAAAGCGACCGGAGATGAACGAGCCCGGCTGGATCGTTGTCGCCGTCCTTGCCATCCTCATCGTGCTGCTCGTTACCGTGCGCACGCGCCTGCTTGCCATGTTCGGGTACGAGCTTTCACGCATCGAGCCGCAGCGCTCCAGCCAGGACGAATTGCGCGGCGCGGTCGACGATTTCCGCCGCGACGGCCAGGTGGTGCGCGAGGATCGCGACCGCGTCGGCGGCCTGTTCGATCTCGCCGAGCTCGAAGTCTCCGACATCATGGTCCACCGCACCAACATGCGCTCGGTCAATGCCGACAATGCGCCGGAAGCGGTGGTGCGCGAGATTTTGCAAAGCCCGCACACCCGCATGCCGCTGTGGAAAGGTTCGCTCGACAACATCGTCGGCGTGCTGCATGCAAAGGATCTGCTGCGCGCCTTGAACGAAGTCGGCAACGATTTCTCCAGGATCGACGTCATGAAGATCGCTTCGAAACCTTGGTTCGTGCCCGACACCACGACCTTGCAGGAACAGCTCAACGCCTTCCTTCGCCGCAAGGCGCATTTCGCCGTCGTCGTCGACGAATATGGCGAGGTCGAAGGGCTGGTGACGCTGGAGGACATTATCGAGGAGATCGTCGGCGAGATCGCCGACGAGCACGATGTCGACATACAGGGCGTCAAGCAGGAGGCCGACGGCTCCGTGGTCGTCGACGGTACGGTGCCGATCCGTGACCTCAACCGGGCTCTCGACTGGAACCTGCCGGATGAGGAGGCAACCACCATTGCCGGCCTCGTCATCCACGAGACGCAATCGATCCCCGAGGAGAAGCAGGCTTTTACGTTCCACGGCAAGCGCTTCATCGTCATGAAACGCGACAAGAACCGGATCGCAAGGCTGAGGATCAGGCCAGCCGGCGACGCCTGATGTGCGCCGGGAGACCGGGTGCCGTCATCCCGCGATCTGGCTCGTCGAGCGTTCGTGGATCGTCGCGCCGGTCTCGGCATCCATGGCCGCCAGGCTGACTTCATAACCCCAAAGCCTGCGGATGTGACGAAGCGTGGCGTCGCGGCTGGCATCCTCGAGAAGGATGCCGTCATTGACCTTGTGCTGCAGCCGCAAATGGCGGTCGCCGAGCAGATCGACATCCACCACCTGAATGTCCGGCCGGTTCGCGCCGAGATCATAACTGTTGGCGAGCGCGGCGCGTATCTTGGCGTAGCCGCGCTCATCGTGGATGGACGCGACCAGGCAATGCGGCTGGTCGGCAGCGTCGCCGAGCACAAAAAACCGCCATTTCCGGATCAAGGCCGGGCTGAGGTACTGGCGGATGAAGGATTCGTCGCGATGCTCGGCCCAGGCGTCCAGCAGGACCTCGCGCCAGTTGCCCTGGCCGGCCATGTCGGGGAACCAATCGCGGTCCTCGGCCGTGGGTTTGGTCGAGATGCGCTGAATGTCCTGCATCATGTCGAGGCCGAGAGCATACGGGTTGATGCCTGAAAAACGCGGATCGTCGAAGGCCGGCTGGAAGACCACGTTGGAATGATTGCGCAGGATTTCGAGCATGGCGCCTTCGCTGATCTGGCCGCGGTCGAACAGCATGTTCATCAGCGTATAGTGCACGAAAGTGGCACAACCTTCGTTCATCACCTGTGTCTGCCGTTGCGGGTAAAAATATTGCGCGATGACACGAACGATCCTGATGATCTCGCGCTGCCAGGGCTCCAGGACTGGGCTGTTCTTTTCCAGGAAATAGAGCAGGTTTTCCTCGGGCAGATTGAGCGATTTCTTCCACTCTGGGTCCTGGCCCTTGTCGTTGGCCGCTTGCTGCGAGGCCGGCAGCGTACGCCACAAGTCGTTGTAGGAGCGTTCCTCGTATTCGAGACGCTCGCGAATTCCTTCGCGTTGCCGTTCCGACGACAACCTCGGCGGCCGGTGATAGCGGAACACGCCCTGATCCATCAGCGCGTGGGCGGAATCGAGAACAGCCTCGACGGCGGCGAGGCCGTGCCGCTCCTCGCAGCGGACTATGTAGCCCTTGGCGAAGTCCAGGTAGCTGAGGATCGCACCCGCATCCGTCCACTGTTTGAACAGCTGATTGTTCTTGAAGAAATGATTGTGCCCGAGCGCTGCGTGGGCCGTCACCAGGGCCTGCAGGGCCATGGTGTTTTCCTCCATCAGATAGACGATGCAGGGATTGGAATTGATGACCAGTTCATAGGCAAGCCCCCGCCCACCCTTGCGATAGAGCAGATCCTGGTGGAGGAAATGTTTGCCGAAAGACCAGTGACGGTACATCAATGGCATGCCGATGGACGAATAGGCGTCGAGCATCTGCTGCGACGAGATGATCTCCATCTGAACGGGATAGGTGTCCAGATGAAGCTCTTCGACCGCAAGTGCCTCGATAGCGTCATAGGCCCGCGACAATGTTTTGAAATCCCAGTCGGACCCTGAAAAAAGCAGGCTGGATTTGCTCGCTTGTCTGGCCATCGGGAACCCTCATGCCCTCTTGAGGGCGGCCGGTTGCCTGCCGAAGAGCTGGCGAAAAACCGGATAGATATCGGCGGGTGTGGCGATGCGGCTCATCTGGAAGTTCGGCCATTTCTGGTCGATGGAGTTGTAGGCACGCCACAGCGATGTCCCGTTTTCTGTCGAGCCGAAAATATGAGCTTCACGCTCGTCGATGATCTCGACATACGCAAAATACTGGCACAGCCGCATGAGCTCGCCATTGAGCAGCGAAATGCATCGCTCCGAATCGCCGGCGAAATTGTCGCCGTCCGAGGCCTGGGCGGCATAGATGTTCCAGTCATGGGCCGGGTAGCGGCTGGTGATAATACGGTGCATTTCCTCCAGCGCGGTGGAAACGACGGTGCCGCCGCTTTGGGTGTTGTAGAAAAATGTTTCCTCGTCGACCTCCTGAGCCAGGTGCGTGTGGCGGATGAAGACAATCTCGATGCGGTCGTAGCGCCGTTTCAAGAACAGGTGCAGCAAGACGAAGAAGCGCTTGGCCAGATCCTTCTCGCGCTCGCCCATGGACCCGGACACGTCCATAAGACAGAACATGACGGCATTGGCGTTCGGCACCGGCCGGGAATCGAAGCGGTTGAAGCGGATGTCGACCGGATCGACATAGGCAATCCGGCGGCGGCGGCGTTCCAGCCGGTCGAGTTCTTCGCGCAATGCCGCAATACGCTGGCGCGCGTCGGCGCTGGATGGCGTCGACTCGAGCGAGGCGATTTCCTCGAGGATCGCATCCAGTTCGACCTGCTTGGGGCGCCTCAGCGCAATGCGGCGGCCGTGGCTGTTGCGCATCGTGCGGCCAACATTGATGTTGGTCGGCGAACCTGTGGCGGCGAAGCCGGCTCTGCGCGGCTTGAAGGCAAGGATCTCCTTGAGGTTGAGCTTGACCATGTCCGGGAGCTCGAGATCCTCGAAGAAAAGATCGAGCACTTCCTCGCGCGACAGCACGAAACGAAAGTCGTCTTCAGATGCCTTGTTTCCCGGCGACGATGCTCCCCCGCCACCCCCGCCGGGCTTGGGGATCAGGTCTCCAGCGGAGAAATGCCTGTTGCCCGGCAAGATGTGCTGGCGCCTGCCGCTGTCGCGGGCGTTGTTGAAACTCGGCTCGCTTGTGCCTCTTTCGGGCATGCGCACGGCATGCTCGGAATCCGCGTCGGCGATCCTGCCGGTGCGGATCTGATCGCGTATGCTGCGTTTCAATTCCTCGCGCGCGCGTCGCAGGAAGCGCTGGCGATTGCCGAGGCTTTTGTCTTTCGGGTTCAGGCGGCGGTCGATGAAGATCGGCATGGAACCATCCGGGTTCTCTAACCCGCCCTGTTCACCCGCATGTACCAGTCCACAAGGCGACGCACCTGCCGCTCGGTGTAGCCGCGCTCGACCATCCGCTGCACGAATTCATTGTGCCGCTTTTCCGTGACACTGTCCTGCTTGGAGCCGAAACTGATCACCGGCAGGAGGTCCTCGACCTGGCCGAACATGCGTTTTTCGATGACTTCCCGCAGCTTTTCGTAACTTGTCCACGCCGGGTTGCGGCCATGGTTTCTTGCACGGGCGCGCAGGGTGAATTTCACCACCTCATTGCGGAAGTCCTTGGGATTGGCGATGCCGGCCGGTTTTTCGACCTGTGAAAGCTCGTTGTCCAAAACCTCGCGGTTGAGGATCTGGCCTGTGTCGGGATCCTTGTAGTCCTGGTCTTCGATCCAAGCGTCGGCATAGGCGATGTAGCGGTCGAAAAGGTTCTGGCCGTACTCGCTGTAGGATTCCAGATAGGCTTTCTGGATCTCATGGCCGATGAATTCGGCATACCGCGCGGCCAGCTCGGACTTGATGAACTCCAGATAGGCGGCTTCCGTCTCCTTCGGAAACTGTTCGCGCTTGATTGCCTCCTCCAGGATGTACATGAGATGCACGGGGTCGGCGGCCACCTCTTCGGTGTCGTAGTTGAAGGTCTGCGACAGGATCTTGAAGGCAAAGCGCGTGCTGACGCCTGCCATGCCCTCATCGACGCCGGCGGCGTCCCGATATTCCTGAACCGACTTTGCCTTGGGGTCGACTTCCTTGAGGTTCTCGCCATCATAGGCGCGCATCTTGGTGTAGAGCGGCGAATTGTCGTGCTCGGCCAAGCGGGTCGAGACGGTAAACCGGCTGAGGATGTCCAGCACCTCTGGAGCGCAGGGACTGGCGGCCAATTCGCTCTCCCGCAGCAGTTTCTCGTAGATCTGCCGCTCTTCGGTTATCCGCAGGCAATACGGCACCTTGACGACGAGGATGCGATCGAGAAAAGCCTCATTGTTCTTGTTGTTCTTGAACTGCAGCCATTCCGACTCGTTGGAATGGGCCACGATGATCCCCTGGTAGGGAAAGGCGCCGAAATTTTCGGTGCCGTTGTAGCTGCCTTCCTGGGTGGCGGTCAGCAGCGGATGCAGGACCTTGATAGGCGCCTTGAACATTTCGACGAATTCAAGCAGGCCCTGGGTGGTCCGGTTCAGTCCGCCACTATAGGAATAGGCGTCCGGATCGGATTGGCTGAAGTTTTCCAATTGCCGGATGTCGACCTTGCCGACCAGGGCCGAAACGTCCTGATTGTTCTCGTCGCCGGGCTCGGTCTTGGCGATGCCGATCTGGCGCAGTCGCGACGGCATCAGCTTGACGACGCTGAACTTGGAAATGTCGCCGGAAAGTTCGTCGAGCCGCTTGGCCGCCCATGGCGAAATGAGCCCGTTCAAGCGGCGCCGGGCAATGCCGTATTTATCCTCCAGCAGGTCGCCCATGCGATCGGGATGGAAAAGGCCAAGCGGCGATTCGAAAACCGGGCTGACCTGGTTGCCGACCTTCAGCGTGTAGATCGGACGCTGTTCCATCAACTTCTTCAGCCGCTCGGCAAGGGAGGATTTGCCGCCGCCCACCGGGCCGAGCAAATAGAGGATTTGCTTGCGCTCCTCGAGCCCCTGGGACGCATAGCGAAAATAGCCGGCGATGCGCTCGATTGTATCCTCCATGCCGTAGAAATCGGCGAAGGAGGGGTACACTTTCAGGGTCCGGTTGGAGAAAATACGGCCGAGCCGCTCATCCTTGCTGGTGTCGACCAGGTTCGGCTCGCCGATCGCCTCGACCATCCGTTCAGGCGCCGAGGCATACATCGACTTGTCCTCGCGGCAGGCAAGGAGATATTGCTGGATGCTGATCTCTTCCTGCGCCGCGTTGGTGTAAATTTCCGAAAAGAGATCGAAGACGTCAGACTGGTTCTCTCGCATGATGCTTTTGCCCTCGGAGCCGCTGTGGCTTCCATTCGGCTCACCACGCATTCAACTGCCGGGGGGCACCGTTTGTTCCCTTCATGTGAAGAGGTGGCCGCGATCTTAAGGATTGAGGCTACTCCGCGAGACCAAAGCGCTCGTTGCGGCGCCGTATTCAGCGCGGGTAGCGGGTGTGTTGCGAACCCCTGACTGGACGGCTGGGGCGGCCGCGTGCAGTCTTGCCTTGCCAGGAGACAATGATGATCGATCGACGAAGCCTGATCATGGCCTCCATGGCGGCGATGCTGCCGTTGGAAGCGTCGGCCGCGTGGAAAACACGCCGGCCCACGCCAGAAACCTTCGACTACGGGCCGGCCAAGCTCGACATCTACGCGCCCGATGGTGCAACCGGCCTGCCGGTCGTGTTTTTCGTTCATGGCGGCACCTGGCAGTTTGGCAAACGCAGTCAGGTGGACGCCAAACCGGCCTTCCTGCTCGCCAACGGCTTCTGCTTCGTCTCCATCGATTACCGCATGCTGCCGCAGGCCGATGTCGCCACCCAGGCCGGTGACGTCGAAAAGGCCTACGCCTACATCAGAGCCAACATCGCCCGGCATGGCGGCGATCCCAACCGCATCGTCGGCATGGGCCATTCGGCCGGCTGCCATCTGGTTGCGCTGACCGGCATGCGCGGCGGATTGCCGGGCATAGCCGCGCTCATCCTCGATGACACCAGGGCCTATGATCTTGCAGCACTTGCCAAGAATGGCGGTATGGTCCGGGCCTATGCCCGCGTCTTTTCCGATCCCGCGCAATGGGCGGCACTTTCGCCGGCCAGCTATGTCGACGGCCGCAAGCACCCGCCGACTTTCATCGCCTATTCGCGGGCATCGGGCCGGAGCGAGGACTCCAAGGCCTTTGCCGAGCGCCTGCGCGCGACGGGCACCAAGGTTACGCTGTTCGACGGCAGCGCCTATACGCATATGTCGATCAATCGCGATTTCGGCGCGGACGGCGACGCGCTGACCGCGGCCGCGCTGGCATTCCTGAAATCGACGGTTGGCTGATCTTTACGGCACCGGATTAGATCAAAAGTAGCGGCAAGACATTGCTGCAGGTGCTCGCGGGTGCAACTGCTCTGCGATCTTGAGCGGGAGGGAATTGCATGAACGGCGCCGATGTCCTGTGTGACGTGCTTCTGGCCAATGATGTGACGGTCTGCTTCGCCAATCCCGGCACCTCCGAAATGCACTTCGTTGCAGCGCTTGACCGCAAGCCGAACATGCGTTGCGTGCTCGGGCTGTTCGAAGGCGTGGTGACGGGTGCCGCCGATGGCTATGCGCGGATGACCGATCGGCCGGCCGCGACGCTGCTGCATACCGGTCCCGGCCTGGCCAATGGGCTGGCCAACATGCACAATGCCCGGCGTGCCTTCAGCCCGATGATCAACATCGTCGGCGACCACGCCTCTTACCATCTGCCGCTCGATGCCCCACTCACCAGCGATATCGAGAGCCTTGCGGCGCCGATGTCCAACTGGGTCGGCCGCGTCAAGGGTCCGGCCGATGTCGTGCCGGCAGCTGAAGCGGCCTTTCGCGCCTCGCTGACACCACCCGGCGTCGCGACCCTGATCCTGCCGGCGGATGCCGCCTGGGGCGAAGTCGACGCCGTTTTGCCCGGCAAGGTGACGTTGGCGCCGACGCCGGCCGTCGATATGGACGCGGTACGCAAGATCGCCGCGGCGATCCGTGCCGCTCCGGGGCGGGCCGGCATGATCGTTCGCGGAAAGGCCGCGCGCGCCGATGCGCTTGCCATCGCCGGGCAGATCTCGGCGGGCAGCGACGTCCGGCTGTTCGGCGAGGTTCTGATCGCACGGATGCAACGCGGGCGCGGGCGTGTCGCGCCGACCCGCATCCCCTATCCGGTCGATGCGGCGATGGCTGTGCTGAGCGACGTCGATGTTCTGATCCTGGTCGGCGCAAAGGAGCCGGTTGCCTTCTTCGCCTATCCGGGAAAACCGGGACGGCTTGTCCGGGAAGGCTGCGAGGTGCTGACATTGGCCGCCCATGGCGACGATCTGCATGCGGCGCTGGAGGCGCTTCGCGACGAACTTGGCATCAAGCCGTCGCAACACAAGGTGCTGGCGGCCGCTTTTCCCGACGAGGCAACGCCGAACGGCAAGCTGACGGAAGATGCCGTCGCACTTTCGGTGGCGCGCAAACTGCCGGCCGATGCGATCGTCTGCGATGAAGCGGTCACCTCGGCCAGGCGTTTCTTCGCGCTGTCGGCCTTTGCCGCGCCGCACGACTACATGATGGGCACGGGCGGATCGATCGGTGGCGGCATCCCGATGGCGACCGGGGCGGCAATCGCCTGTCCCGACCGCAAGGTGGTCAATCTCGAAGCCGACGGCAGCGGCATGTACACGGTGCAGGGACTGTGGACGCAGGCGCGGGAAAAGCTCGACGTGGTGACGATCGTGTTTTCCAACCGAACCTATGCGATCCTGCATGGCGAGATGAAGAATGTCGGCGTCGGCGCCATCGGCGAGAACGCCAGGCGCATGCTCGACCTCGACCATCCCTCGCTAGACTGGGTGTCGCTGGCCAAAGGCATGGGCGTGGAGGCGGCTCGCGCCGATACGTGCGAGCGCTTCGACACGTTGCTGGACAGTGCGCTGTCACGGCGCGGGCCGTTCCTCATCGAAGCGGTGCTCTGAGCGCGGGGAAGCGACCTACCAGCGGGTCTTTTCGCCGGGAGCCGCGGGTTCGATCGCCAGCGCGTGCACGCCGGCCTTCAGTTCGTCGGCAAGCAGTTCGTTGACGGCGCGGTGACGGTCGATGCGGCTCATGCCGGCAAAGGCGGAAGCGACGACGCGGACGCGAAAATGCGTCTCGCCGGTGCCGTCGTAAGTGCCGTGATGGTCGGAGCCGTGATGGTGGTGGCCGGCATGGAGATGGCTCTCGTTGATGATAACCAGCCTGTCCGGCGAAAATGCCTTGTTGAGCTTGTCTTCCATGGTCGCCTGTATGGACATCGCCATCTCCCTTCACCACATATCGTTGGCGTCTCGGCCTGGAAACCGAAAATCGGTTTCGCGAGGGGCCACCGCCGCGCAACAAAATCCGCCATTCGCCTGCTTTATGCCGCGATTCAGCGGTTAGGGCGATGATCGCGAAAATGTCAATTCTTGTTTCGCATCTGCGAACGCCCCATAAATGGGTAAGATGAAGCCGTACCCCAAATATTTCGAGAAGATTCGCGTCCGCCCCGACAAGGACGCGGAGCTGAAGTCGCACTCGCCGATCTGCCAGTGGGACGGCTGCAAGGAAGCGGGCACCCATCGTGCGCCGGTCGGACGCATGAAGGAGGGTGAGTATTTCCACTTCTGCTTCGATCATGTGCGCGAGTACAACAAGGGCTTCAACTACTTTTCCGGCGTGCCGGACACCGAGGTCGCGCGCTTCCAGAAGGAAGCCATGACCGGGCACCGGCCGACCTGGAAGATGGGCGCCAACGGGGCCTCGACCCGGTCGTCGCCCGATATGGCCCAGATGCGTTCCGGCCGCGCCGGCTACTATAACCGCATGCGCGACCCGTTCGACCTGTTCAAGGGACCCAAGGATCCGCGCGAGGCGCGCGAGCGCAAGGCCAAGCCGCTTGAGGCCAAGGCGCTGGAAACGCTTGGTCTTGATACAAAGGCGACTGGCAAGGAGATCAAGGCGCGCTATAAGGAACTGGTGAAACTACACCATCCGGATGCGAATGGTGGCGACAGAGGTTCGGAAGACCGGTTCCGCGATGTGCTGCAAGCCTATCGCGTGCTCAAACAGGCGGGCCTGTGCTGAGCGACCATACGGTTCGTGTCGTTTTCCAACTTTCATAAGGTTGGAAAAGGCTTTAAGACCGCCCCCGGACAAAATCGATTGCCGGCGAAATCAGACGTTTCGCCCGTGGAGACGTTGAGAGATATGAACAAGGTCGATCGCGACATCGCCAACCTGCCCGACACGACGGTGTCGGTGAAGGAGAAATTCGGCTTCGAATCCAAGATGGTGGTGCCGGCCTATTCGGTGACATCGGAGCATGTGCCCGACATCGACCCGGACTATCTGTTCGACAAGAACACGACGATGGCGATCCTTGCGGGCTTTGCCTACAACCGCCGCGTCATGGTGTCGGGCTATCACGGTACCGGCAAGTCGACCCATATCGAACAGGTCGCCGCCCGCCTCAACTGGCCCTGCGTGCGCGTCAACCTCGACAGCCATGTCAGCCGTATCGATCTCGTCGGCAAGGACGCGATCGTGGTCAAGGACGGCTTGCAGATCACCGAATTCCGCGACGGCATCCTGCCCTGGGCCTACCAGCACAATGTCGCGCTGTGCTTCGACGAGTATGATGCCGGCCGTCCGGATGTGATGTTCGTCATCCAGCGCGTGCTGGAATCGTCAGGCCGGCTGACGCTGCTCGACCAGAGCCGGGTTATCCGCCCGCATCCGGCCTTCCGGTTGTTCTCGACCGCCAACACGGTCGGCCTGGGCGACACCACCGGCCTCTATCACGGCACCCAGCAGATCAACCAGGCCCAGATGGACCGCTGGTCGATCGTTACCACGCTGAATTATTTGCCGCACGACAATGAAGTCGCCATCGTGCTGGCCAAGGCCAAGCACTATCGCGACGGCAAGGGCAAGGACATCGTCAACAAGATGGTGCGCGTCGCCGACATGACGCGCTCGGCCTTCATCAACGGCGATCTGTCGACCGTGATGAGCCCGCGCACGGTGATCACCTGGGCAGAGAATGCCGAGATATTCGGCAATATCGGCATGGCGTTCCGGCTGACCTTCCTCAACAAGTGCGACGAACTGGAGCGCTCGGTGGTGGCCGAGTTCTACCAGCGCGCCTTCGGCGAGGATCTGCCCGAGAGCGCCGCCAACGTGGTCCTGGGCTAAGACCGCTCCATGGGAACGACCCACCGGACGTTCCTATGGAGTCTTGTATTCCTCTGCTTTGGTTTCAGTCAGGCAGCCATGGCCCAGAACCAACCACTCAAACCTGGGCAGACTTGGGCGTATCACGGCGCGACACCAGTATCCTCGCGTGTGATCATAGGCGCTGTCGATTATCTGGAAGGCGAAAGTCAGCCGATCGTATCGATCTCAGTCTCTGACGCGCCGATATCTAATGACGGAAAGCAGCTGCAAACAATCCCTCACCTCCCTGTAGCGGCTGACGTACTGAGAGAAAGTCTGGTTGAACTTGAGGGTGTTCGTCCAATTCCCGACGGGTTTGACCACGGATACAGTCATTGGAGACAGGCATATGACAGTGGGAAAGGCGGCTATTTTACGATCTCGGTCGAAGAGATTATCGGCCTCCTGCGCACTCAGCTTGGCCAGCGGCCAGCGGTACAATAGAGATAGATGATGGCGGGTCCGGGCGACAACACGCGCAACAAGTCGAAGACGGGCTCTGAAGCCGACAGCTTCAAGCGTGCCGTCACCGTCTGCATGCGCGCCATTGCCGGCGACAAGGAACTGGAAGTCGGTTTCGCCAAGGACCGGCCGGCGCTCGCCGGCAGCCGCGCGCGCTTGCCGGAGCTGCCCAAGAAGGCATCGAAGACCGATATCGCGATCACCCGCGGCCTCGGCGATTCCATGGCGCTGAAGCGCGCCTGCCATGATGTGCGCATCCACACCAAGCTGGCGCCGGAAGGCAAGGCGGCCCGCGCCATCTATGACGCGGTCGAGCAGGCTCGCGTCGAGGCGATAGGCTCACGCGCCATGCAGGGCGTCGCCGACAATATCGGCTCGATGCTGGAGGACAAATACGCCAAGGCCAACCTCGTCGACATCAAGGACAAGGCCGACGCGCCGATCGAGGAAGCTCTTGCCCTGATGGTGCGCGAGAAGCTGACCGGCCGTCCGGTCCCGAAAAGTGGCGAGCGGCTGGTCGAACTTTGGCGCCCCTGGGTCGAGGAGAAGGCCAAGGCCGACCTCGACGGATTGTCGGCCAAGCTCGGCGACCAGCAGGCGTTCGCCCGGGTCGTGCGCGAGATGCTGGCCTCCATGGAAATGGCCGAGGAACTCGGCGACGACCAGGAGACGGAAGATTCCGAGGACAATGATGACAACCAGCCGCAAGGCGAGGAGCAGAGCGAGGAGGGCGGCGAAGAGGATTCCGGCTCCGAACAGTCGCAGTCCGAGGATGCCGAAGCTTCGGCCGATGACGAGCAGTCGGCCGAGACGGAAGCCTCCGACGCCACCGCCGACGATTTGTCCGACGATGACGACGCCGATGCCGAAACACCCGGCGAAGCGCGCCGCAACGACAATCCCTTCACCAATCTGCCGAAAGAGATCGACTACAAGGTCTTCACCACCGCTTTCGACGAGACGGTCGGCGCCGAGGAGCTGTGCGAAGAAGAAGAGCTCGACCGGCTGCGCGCCTTCCTCGACAAGCAGCTCGCCAACCTGTCCGGCGTCGTCGGGCGGCTGGCCAACCGCCTGCAGCGCCGGCTGATGGCGCAGCAGAACCGCTCCTGGGACTTCGACCTGGAAGAGGGCTATCTCGACCCGGCACGGCTGGTGCGGGTCGTCATCGATCCGATGCAGCCGCTGTCGTTCAAGCAGGAGCGCGACACCAAGTTCCGCGACACGGTGGTGACGCTGGTGCTCGACAATTCCGGCTCGATGCGCGGCCGGCCGATCACGGTCGCCGCCACCTGCGCCGACATATTGGCGCGCACGCTGGAGCGCTGCGGCGTCTCGGTCGAGATCCTCGGCTTCACCACGCGGGCGTGGAAGGGCGGGCAGGCGCGCGAGAAATGGCTGAAGGACGGCAAGCCGCCGAATCCTGGCCGGCTCAACGATCTGCGCCACATCATCTACAAATCGGCCGACCATCCGTGGCGGCGGGCACGGCGCAATCTCGGCCTGATGATGCGCGAAGGCCTGCTCAAGGAAAATATCGACGGCGAGGCGCTGCTGTGGGCGCATAACCGGCTGATCGCCCGGCCCGAGCAGCGCAAGATCCTGATGATGATCTCGGACGGCGCGCCGGTCGACGATTCGACGCTGTCGGTCAATCCGGGCAATTATCTCGAACGCCATCTGCGCGCCGTCATCGAGCTGATCGAGACGCGTTCGCCGGTGGAACTCTTGGCCATCGGCATCGGCCACGATGTCACGCGCTACTACCGCCGCGCCGTCACCATCGTCGATGCCGAGGAGCTGGCTGGCGCCATGACCGAGCAGCTGGCTTCGCTGTTTGCCGAGGAAAGCGCGAAGGATACGCGGCGCGGTGGTGGTATGCGGCGCGCCGGATGATCTCCAGGCGCGGCGGCTTTCAGCAGACGCTTTTCGCCGCCATCGCCCTGCTTTCCGGTATGGCTTCGGCGGCAGCCGGTTCGCCCGACTCTGGTTCTGTCGAACCGGTCGAAATCTCGGCCCGCCCGATCACCGAATTTCACATTGGCCGTGCCGACAAGCAATTCGGCCCTTTCGAATTCGTCGGCGGGCTGGAGATGACCTCGCCGACACGCGATTTCGGCGCGCTGTCGGCCTTCCGCTTCCTGAAGGCCGGGAGTGACTTCATCGGCGTTGCCGACACCGGCTTCTGGTTCTTCGGCACGGTGGTCCGCGACGCGGAAAAGCGGCCCTCCGGCATCCAGAATTTCCGCATGCAGCAGATGGTCGACGAGACCGGCCGGCCGATCGACAGGAAATGGGAGGTCGATGCGGAAGGCCTCGCGGTCAAGGACGGCATTGCCACCGTCGGCTTCGAGCGCAGCCACCGCGTCGCCCAGTTCAAGATCGACCCCAACGACATGAAGGCGCCGTTCAAGCCGCTGGATTTCGTCGTTCCGGCCCAGGAGCTGCGCCAGAATCGCGGCTTCGAGACCGTCACCCACGCCAATGCCAACGGTCAGCATGAGGGCGGCCTGGTCGTGGTCTCCGAAAAGAGCCTCGACAAGGCCGGCAACATCTATGCCGCCATCATCGAGGGGCCGCACAAGGGCGTCTTTACTGTCAAGCGCAACGGCGATTTCGACATCACCGACGGCGCCTTCCTGCCGGATGGCGATCTGCTGCTTCTGGAGCGCAGTTTCTCGATGGCGAGGGGCGTCAAGATGCGGCTGCGGCGCATCTATGGCGAAAGCGTCGAGAAGGGCGCGGTCGCCGACGGGCCGGTGCTGCTGGAGGCCGACATGGGCTACCAGATCGACAATATGGAAGGGCTCGACGTCTGGACCCGCGACGACGGCGCGCTGATGGTGTCGCTGATCTCCGACGACAACCACTCGATCCTGCAGCGCAACCTCTATCTGGAATTCATCCTGCACCAGGATTGAGCCCGCCGGCTTTACGTCTTGGTGGCGATCCAGATGATATGGCGCGCGCCGCGCTTGCCGTTGGCGCGCGTACTGACCTCTTCGACCCCGAAGCCTGCCTGCTTCAGCCGCCGCGTGAAGCCGATGTCGGGGCCTTGCGACCACACCGCCAGCACGCCGCCCGACTTGAGGGCGCTGCGTGCGGCTGCGAGGCCCTGCAGGCTGTAGAGCGCGTCGTTGGATTTGTGGACGATGCCTTCCGGGCCGTTGTCGACATCGAGCAGGATGGCGTCCCAGGCCGCGGGCTGCGAGCGTATCAGCTGCCCGACATCGGTCTCCTGGATGGTGACGCGCGGATCGTCGAGACAGCCGCCAAAGATTTCGGCCATCGGACCGTGCGCCCAGGCGACAACGGCCGGCACCAGTTCAGCGATGACGATTCCGGCATCATTGGCCAATTCTGCAAGCGCGGCGCGCAAGGTAAAACCCATGCCAAGCCCACCGATCAGGATTGTTGGCTGGCTATGGCCGGCAATCCGCCCGCAGGACAGTTTTGCCAGCGCTTCCTCGGAACCGCTGAGGCGGCTGTTCATGAGCTCGTTGGTGCCCAGCATGATCGAGAATTCGGTGCCGCGCCGCTTGAGGCGAAGTTCTTGTCCGCCGTCTGGGGTCTTCGCTGAATCGAGCTGGATCCACGGGATCATGATCTTTGTCCGACCATGATCTTTTCCGAAAACTGGGTCCCACTTTTCGGGATCATGGTTTAAGCCGCAACCGCGGGCTGGCTCCAGCGGGCGGCGAGCAGCCGGTAGGGGATGAGTGCGACGACGGCGATGATCAGCTTCACCGAGAGATCACCAAGCGCCCAGGAGATCCAGCGCATCGCCTCGACATGGAAGACGCCCATCAAGGGTGCGTTTTCCAACGCAAAGCCGTCGTTTGGTCCGGCGAAGGCAAAGGCAGCCGAGAAAGCGACGGTGAAGAACACGGCGGTGTCGAACACCGACCCGACCAGCGTGCCGATGATCGGCGCCCGCCACCAGCTCTGCCGGCGCAGCCGGTTGAACACGGTGACGTCGAGCAGTTGCGCGGAAAGGAACGCCGCTCCGGACGCGGCCGCGATACGCACCAGCCGGTCGGCGGCGGTCTCGAATTCGATCAGGCCGTGACGGAACAGGAAGGGCGGGACAAGGATCGAGCAGATCACCGCCGTCATGAAGCCGACAAGGACGATCCGGCGCGCCACAGTGGGTCCGTAGCGGCGGTTGGCGAGGTCGGTGACCAGAAACGAGAAGGGATAGGTGAAGGCCCCCCAAGTCAGAAGGTCGGCCAGCGAGAGGCCCCCGATCTGGCCCTGCATCGGGAATTGCACGAGAATGTTCGATGCCACGACGACAAGCGCCATGGCGGCCACGAAAGGCAAATACCGCGAGAAGGAAGTCATTTTTTTATCCTGGGTAATGGAACCAGCCAAGCATCATGCCCATGCGGGCGATGCTCGCCTTCGTATGTGGGCACCGGATTGCCAAAACCTTGCGGCTTCGATCCGATGCCCCAAGGCCAACAAGATGTTGGCCAGGGCGGTCGTCCCCCGCCTTTGAACTGTTTAAGCGGCAGCCTGCTCGGCGGTCTTCTTGGCGATCTGCTTCTTCAGCAGACGGGCGCGCTGCGACAATTCCTTGACGTCGGCCTTGGCCAGGAAGGCGTCGAGACCGCCGCGATGTTCGACCGAACGCAGTGCGTTGGCCGAAATGCGCAGGCGCACATTCTGGTTCAGCGCTTCCGAAATCAGCGTCACATTGACGAGGTTCGGCAGGAAGCGACGCTTGGTCTTGTTGTTGGCGTGGCTCACATTGTTGCCGGACATGACTGCCTTGGCAGTGAGTTCGCAGGTGCGGGACATTGTTCTAACCTTCAGTTCTCGGGGTCTGCCAAACACTCAAGCCCACGCCGGGTGGCGCGCGGTTCTGGTCAGGCGGCCTTATGGAAAAAGTTGGCGTTCCATAGTTGCATTTCGCCGAGGCGTCAAGCTCCTGCATTGCCCACGGCGCGCCCGGCATTTTCATATTAAGGCCGGAATTCATCCTATAAGCGGTCTCATAGGGACATGCCAGACCGGAGTTGCCCGCCTCCGGCCGAAAATCAAGGACCCGATCCCGCCATGCTTCGTTCGTCACATGCCTTTGCCGCCATGCTTGCCGCAGCCTTGCCGTCCGCCGCGTCTGCTGCCTCGCCGCAGTCGTTCAAGGGCGAGTATACGGTGTCGTTCCTTGGACTTTCCATAGCGAAATCAACGTTTTCCAGCCGTTATGAGAACGGCGCCTACGCGATCGAAGGCAGCGTCAGCGCGGCAGGGTTGGCAAAACTGTTCGACGACACGCGTGGCACGATCTCGTCCAAAGGCACGATTGCGGGCAAGAGGATGGTGCCGCAGGCATTCCGCGCCGATTACACCTCCGGCAAGAAGGCATCGGTGGTCGACATCCGCTTTGCCAATGGCAGGGTCACCTCGACGCAGGTCGTCCCGGCGCCGGGCAAGCGCGACCCCAAGAGTTGGGTGCCGCTCGGTGCCAGCGACCTGGCATCGGTGCTCGATCCGATGGCTGCCACCGTCATCCATGCCGACAGCCTCGACCAGGTCTGCGGCCGCACGGTAAAGTTCTACGACGGCGAGATGCGCGCCGATCTGACGCTGACCTACGCTTCGAAGGGCACGATCTCGGTGCCGGGCTACAAGGGCGACACGGTTACCTGCCGGATGGGCTTCGAGCCGGTGGCTGGCTATCGCAAGGGCCGCAAGGCGCTCAACTATCTCAAGAACAAAAGCCGCATGATGGTGACGTTTGCACCGCTCGGCCAAACCGGCGTATATGCGCCGATCCATGCCACGGTGGGCACGCAGATCGGCACCTTGACCATCAGCGCCGGACGTTTCGAAGCGGTACAATAGCCAGGCGCAGAATTGGCGCGCCACTGGAGACAGAATGGGGCGCGCAACACTGATCGGCTTTTCGGCGGTCGCCATGTGGGCGCTGCTCGCACTGCTCACCGATGCCTCGGGCCAGGTGCCGCCGTTCCTCTTGTCGGCGATCACCTTCTCGATCGGCACCGGTGTCGGGCTGGTCGCGCGGCTGTTCATGCCGGCACCCGACAAGAGCCAGAGGATACCGCCGCAGGTGTGGCTGATCGGCATTGCCGGGCTGTTCGGCTACCACTTCTTCTATTTCACAGCGCTGCGCAATGCGCCGGCTGTGGAGGCGAGCCTGATCGCCTATCTATGGCCTTTGCTGATCGTGCTCGGCTCGGCGCTGATGCCGGGCGAAAAACTGGCCTGGAACCATGTCGTCGGCGCGCTGCTCGGCCTTGCCGGCACCGTGCTGATCGTCACCAAGGGCGGGGGGCTGGCCTTCGACGCCCGCTATGCCTTCGGCTATGCCATGGCTGCCGTCTGCGCCGTGCTGTGGTCGTCCTATTCACTGTTGTCGCGGCGCTTCCCGTCGGTGCCGACCAGCATCGTCACCTGGTTCTGCGCAGCGACCGCCGTGCTGTCGCTCGCCTGCCACCTAGCGCTGGAACAGACGATTCTGCCTGACGGTCCCGGCCAGTGGCTGGCCGTGCTCGGCCTTGGCCTGATGCCGGTGGGTGCTGCTTTCTATGCCTGGGACATCGGCGTCAAGCGCGGCAATATCCAGGTGCTGGGTGCTGCAAGCTACGCCGCACCGCTGTTGTCGACGCTGGTGCTGATCGCGGCCGGCGTCGCCGAGCCGTCGCTGCGCATCCTCGCCGCCTGCGTGCTCATCACCGGCGGGGCCGCACTTGCAGCGAAGTCGCTGTTTCTGCGCAAACCGGCGGCTGAGAGCGGAGCCAGGGCATCCCAAAGCGGAGCCGGGGCATGACGATGCCGTTTGCCGGCGGCATCGACGCAAATGCCAATGCGACACTGATCTTTTCGCTGGCGGCGGCGGTGATCTACGCCTTTACGCTTGGCATGCCACCAACGCTCGCCCGCTCGGCGGCAAAGACGCTCGCCGTGGCGATGCTTGCCGTGCTGGCCGGGCTGCAGGGCGGCCCACTGCTGCTGGCCGCCGCGCTCGCCCTCAGCGCCGTTGGCGACGCATTCCTGTCGCGCGACGGTGAAAAGGCCTTCCTCGGCGGGCTGGCCAGTTTTCTTGTCGCCCACATCGTCTATGTCGCGCTGTTCCTGCGCAGCGGTGGCGGGTTGGGGGTGCTTGGCGCCGAGTCGTGGCGCGGAGCGATCGCGCTCGCCATGGCGGTGTTTGCGGCCGTCATGCTGGCGGCGCTGTGGCGGCGCGTCGGTCCCGGCCTGCGTATCCCGATCGCCGTCTATGTCGCTGCGATCCTGGCAATGGGTATCTCGGCGCTGACCACCAGCAACGTCTCCGTGATCGGCGGCGCGCTGCTGTTCATGGCATCCGACGGGCTGCTCGCCACGGAGAAATTCCTGGTGGCCGCCATCTCGCCGCACCGCGCCTGGGTGCGCTTCGCCGTCTGGGCGCTGTACTACGCCGCCCAACTCGCGATCACGCTTGGGTCCCTGCTATATCCGGGCTCTTATTGAGCTACGGTTGTTTCGGCTGCCAGCCGGGTGCTGCCAGTTCGAAGGCGGCAAACTCGAAGCCCGGCGCGACGGTGCAGCCGACCAGCGTCCATTCGCCGAGGCTGCGCGCCGATTGCCACCGGCCCGCCGGCACGACGATCTGCGGCCGCTCACCGGCTGCGAGATCGATTCCAAGCACCTGCTCCACAACGGTGCTGCCTTCTTCCCACATTGCCAGTGCCAGCGGGGCGCCGGCATGGAAATGCCAGACCTCGGCGGCGTCCTTGACCCGGTGCCAGGCCGAAACCTGATGCTCCTCAAGCAGGAAATAAATGGCGGTCGAATGGCCGCGCGCGCCGCCAGTGCCATCGCGAAAGGTCTCGGCATACCAGCCGCCTTCCGGATGCGGCTTCAGCCCGAGCGTCGCGATGATTTCGGCGGAGCTGGTCATGGCGTCGACGATATCACGGGCTCTAGAAGTTGTCCTTGCGCTTGCGGATTTCGGCAAAGACCTCGGCGTCGGAAGCCTTCTCCAGCCCAAGATGCTTGCGGATCGCCGGATCGTGCCAGCGCAGGAAGGGATTGGTCGACAGTTCCTCGCCGATCGTCGTCGGCAGCGTCGGCTTGTTCTCGGCGCGCAGCTTTTCGATCCTGGCGGCGCGTTCCTTCAATGCTGAATTGGACGGGTCGACGGTCAGCGCGAAACGGGCGTTGGAGAGCGTGTATTCGTGGCCGCAATAGATGGCCGTTTCAGCTGGAAGTGCAGCCAGCTTCTTCAGCGAATCATACATTACCGGCGGCTTGCATTCGAACAGCCGCCCACAACCCAGCGCAAACAGCGTGTCGGCGGTGAACGCCACGCTCGAGGCCGGCAAATAATAGGAAACGTGGCCGGCAGTGTGGCCGGGGGTGGCGATGACTTCGATCCTTTCATCGCCAAGATGGAGAACCGAGCCGTCTTCGACGGTCTCGTCTATGCCGGGGATCTTGGCCTTTTCGGCCTCCGGGCCGACGATGCGCAGCTTGAAGCGCTCCTTCAGCGTCAGATTGGCCTCAACGTGATCCATGTGGTGATGTGTGGTCAGGATCATCGTCGGCGTCCAGCCGGTGCGCTTTATCGCGGCCAATATTGGCGCTTCCTCGGGCGCATCGATGATCGCGGTCTGGCCGCTTTTGGGGTCATGCACCAGCACGCCGAAATTGTCGCTGCGGCACATGAACTGTTCGATTTCGACCGGCATCACATCTCTCCGTTATGGCCGCAGACATAGGGCGCTTGCGGGTCGATGTCATCCCGGATGTCGAATGACATTCCCGGAATGTCGGGTCGTCGCGGCCTTTTGTTGAAACCTGGCGACATCACGGCTACATCCCTGCCATGCATTCCGACATCGTCGATCTTCGCTCGTTCTATTCGACAACGCTCGGCCGGTTCGCCGAGCGTTCGATCACCATGGCGTTGTCGTCGATATGGGCGGCCGTTCCCAACGAGCGGCTGGTTGGTCTGGGCTACACCTTGCCGTGGCTGGAGCGGTTCGGCAGCGACGCCGAGCGGGTCTTCGCCTTCATGCCGGCAACGCAAGGCGCGGTGGTGTGGCCGGCGACGGGGCCGACGGCGACGGCACTGGTCTTCGACGAGGAACTGCCGCTGGTCGATTCCTGCATCGACCGCATGCTGCTCGTCCATTCGCTCGAACATGTCGAGAACCCGCGTGAGACGCTGAACGAGATCTGGCGCGTGCTGTCGCCGGCCGGCCGGGTGGTCATCGTCGTGCCCAACCGGCGCGGTGTCTGGGCGCGCTTCGAGCACACCCCATTCGGCAACGGCCGGCCCTTTTCGCGCGGCCAGCTTACGGAACTGCTGCGCGAGGCCAATTTCACGCCCGCCGCTTGGTCCGATGCGCTGTTCTTTCCGCCATCGCGGCGCCGTTTCATGATGCGCTTCCACAATGTACTGGAGCGCGCCGGCCGGCGGCTGTGGCCGATCTTTTCCGGGGTCATCGTGGTCGAGGCGCAGAAGCGGCTCTATCAAGGCGTGCCGGTGGCGCAGCGCGCATCGCGCCGCGTCTTCGTGCCGGTGCTGTCGCCGCATGGCGCCACCCGGCTTGGCCGTCACAAAGCGGATGCCAAGCCCTTGGCTGCGCGGGTGACGGCTTCGTGATCGCGGCAAGCGTGCCTGACGTCGTTTCCCTGCCTATCTGTCGCAAGCAGACCGACAGCCCATCCGGCAGCCCATACGAACGCCTGTCAAGTTTCTCCATCCGGTTGCAGCACTGACGCAAGGACCTCGGCCATGGCTGATCAACCGGACAATGCCGCCGCCGTTCAGCCGGTTGCCGTGGCGGTCGAGGCCAGCAGCCTGCACGATCAGGTGATGACGATCCGGCGGGCGCTTGCGGGATCGCCGGTTCGCAGATGGTTGCTGTGGACATCGGTCGGCATCATGGCCGTGATCATCGCAACGTCGATCGGCCAGGTTCTGCTCAACCGCTGGAACCAGCCTTTCTACGATGCGCTTGCCCGCCGCGACATGGCGGCCTTTTTGCACCAGCTCCTCGTCTTCGCGGCCATAGCCGGGGGACTTCTGGTGCTCAATATCGGCCAGACCTGGCTCAACCAGATGATCAGGCTCAAGCTGCGCGAGGCGCTGACGCTGGATCTGATCGATCAATGGATGCGGCCGGCGCGCGCCTTCCGGCTGGCCAATGCCGGCGCCATCGGCGTCAATCCCGACCAGCGCATGCAGCAGGACGCCGCGCATCTGTCCGATCTGTCAACCGATCTCGGCGTCGGCCTGCTGCAGTCGTGCATCCTGCTCGTGTCCTTCGTCGGCGTGCTGTGGGAGCTGTCCTCGGGCTTCGTGTTCCACATCGGCGGGACCTCGCTGGCCATACCTGGCTATATGGTCTGGGCCGCCATCCTTTACGCCGGTATCGCCTCCTGGCTGAGTTGGCTGGTCGGGCGGCCGCTCATCCGCCTGAACAGCGACCGCTATACACGCGAAGCCGAGCTGCGCTCCTCGATGGTGCGCGTCAACGAGAATGTCGATGCCATTGCGTTGTATCATGGCGAGGCCGACGCCAGGCGGCGGCTCGAACTCGATCTCGGCACGGTGCTGGGCGCCATGCGGCGCATCTACACCGCCCAGATCAACCTGTCCTGGGTGACCGACACCTATGGCTGGATCACCGTCGTGGCGCCCATACTGGTTGCTTCGCCTGTCTATTTCTCAGGTGATATCAGCTTTGGCGGGCTGATGATGGCGGTCGGCGCATTCAACCAGGTCCACTCCTCCTTGCGCTGGTTCATCAACAACATCGGCAGCATTGCCGATTGGCGCGCCACGCTGATGCGCGTGGCCGATTTCCGCATCGCGCTCGATGAAACCGATGCGCTGCACGACACCGAAAAGCGCATCGCCTTCGGCCAAAACGTCAGTGGCAGCCTGACTTTCGAGAAGCTCGAAGTGGCCTCGCCGGAGGGCTGCACCAGGCTCGCCGACCCGCATGTCGAAATCCGCCCCGGCGAGCGCGTCATGATCACCGGCGATCCCGGTGCGGGCAAGACGCTGTTCTTTCGTGCCATTGCCGGCCTGTGGCCATGGGGAAGCGGCCGGATCGGCCTGCCGGCGGGAGAAACCCCCATATTCGTGCCGCGCGTGCCTTATTTTCCGGTCGGCACATTGCGCGAAGTCCTCGATCACCCGAACGGCCCCGCGCCGGCGGACGATGCCGACATTTCGGCGGTGCTGGCCGAGGTCGGTCTGGGACGGCTATCCTCATCGCTCGACCGCGCCGGGCGTTGGGACCATGAGTTGGGCGATGACGAACAACGCTCGCTGGCCTTCGCCAGGCTCGCGTTGCGGCAGCCGAAATGGGTGATCATCGACGAGGCGCTGGATGCATTCGACGGCCCATCGCTAAGACGCGTGCTGTCGATGCTCGAGAAGCGTTTGCCGGCGACAGCGATCCTCAACATCGGGCGCGGCCAGCACAACAATCACTTCTTCCCGCGCGCGTTGACGATCGTCAAGGATTCCGGTGCGCCAGCGCTGAAGCCCGCCCGCGTCAGAGCCGGCGCGATCGAACCGCCGCCAGTCGCCGCCCGCGGCAAGAAATGAGCTGATATCCGGACGGGGAAGCAAAGCTTTATTTTGCCGTGATCGCGAGGGAAGCTCTTCGGGAGAACAACCTGGCGACGGCCATGCTTGATGCTCTGCGCCTGCTTGCCTGTCTTGCCTGCGCCCAGGCTGCCCCCGCCGCCTCGCCGCGGGATGCGCTCGCCGTCGACGTCGAGCTGGTGCTGGCAGTCGACATCTCGCTGTCGATGGACGAGAAGGAGTTCGCGCTGCAGCGCGCCGGTTATGTCGAGGCGCTGCGGCATCCCCACTTCATCAAGGCTGTCCGCGCCGGCGCCACGGGCCGCATAGCGCTGACCTATTTCGAGTGGGCCGGCACGGTGCGCGACGACGCGGTCATCGGCTGGCAGATCATCGATAGTGCCGAGAGCGCCAACAGCTTTGCCGACGAGGTCGCGGCGCGCCCGTTCCGCAGCTTTCGCGGCACTTCGATTTCCGGCGCGCTGGCCTTCGGTGCCGAGCTTTTCGACCGCACGTCTTTCCAGGGCGAACGTAGCGTCATCGACATTTCGGGCGACGGACCGAACAATATCGGGCCGCCAGTCACCGCGACGCGTGATGCGGCGACTGCCAAAGGCATCGTCGTCAACGGCCTGCCGATCCTGATCAGCCCGTCGCCCACCTTCAGCCATCTCGACCAGTATTACGCGCAGTGCGTGACCGGCGGGCCCGGTTCCTTCGTGCTGCCCATCTATGCCGCCGCGGAGTTTTCGACAGCCATCCGGCGCAAGCTGATCCTCGAAGTGAGCGGCATTCGGGACAAGGCGAGAATCACCCCCGTCGACGCGGCCAAGCCGATAGACTGCCTGCAGGGCGAACGGGACAGGCGGTTTTTATCGGATCCGTATTTTCCCGAACTTGACCGCTGAGCTCTCGATAGTGCGGTTCACGCAATCCGGAGGGAAAACCGTTCCACGATTTTCCTGGAGTTGCTCTGGGTTCAGGCGAGCCGGGCGCCACATTGGTTGCGAAACTCGTTGGAGAGATCGCGGCGCCAGCGTCGGCCATGGACATAGCCTTGCATCAATTCCGGCAGCGAGTAGCCAAGCGCTTTCGACGAACGGTTGGCCATATAGCCCTGGAATGCCTCCGGTATCCTGCCTCGCAGGATATCGGCGATGAGCTGCCGCGAGATCATGTAAGGCGGAATGTGCGGGTAGGCGTGGGCAATATGAGGATGTTTGCCCATCAGGTTCGCATAGGCCTCGACATAGCCGTCACGGCGGCCGGAAATCGAGTTCTCCGAATTGTATTTCGTCCAGTCGAGGTCCCCGGACAGTTGCGCACCGAAGCGCCGGGCAAGGCGCAGCAGCAATTCGCGATCCTGCATGCGGGTGATGTCGCTGTCGTAGCCGCCGATGGCCAGCAAGGCTTCACGGCGAGCAGTGATCGCGGAGCCGGCGATGAAGATGGTCTGCCCAACCAGCGTCCGCTCAAGCATTGCGGGGCTCACGAATGCCTCGGGGTTGGCGCAGTTTGTGATGCGATTGCCCTTCAGGGACACGAACGAACTGATCAGCACTTGCAGTGCAGGATTTTCATCGAACCAGGTCAGGGTTCGTTCAAGCCGGTGCGGCATGTAGATGTCGTCGGAATCGAGGAACGTCACCAACGGTGCCCGCGCCCGCTCGATGCCGGCATTCCTGGCGGCGTTGGCGCCTCGCCATTTCGCCCCGACATAGATCAGCCGCGGGTCCTGGATGCGGGCCAGCGCCGCTTCGGTCCCATCGGTCGAACCATCGTCGACGACAATGTGCTCAAACCTCGACATGCTCTGGGAGAATACGCTTTCCACGGCGCGCAACACTGTTTCGCGTCGGTTGTGGGTCGGCGTAATGACCGTGATGAGAGGTACTGGATCGATCCCGGCCATGTCTGTCAGCTGTTTCCTGCGCAGGGTTGCGCGTCTGTCCAGGACTTTTCGATTTTCAGAACGGTCGAATGGATTGGACTTCCCTTTCTCTACACCACATCACAGTCGGCGCGACGCTATAAAAAACGACTGCCCCTGTCACCCACCGTGCCGGTACTCAATCCAGGCGAGACAACGAATCCCCGCTCTTAGCGTTCCAATTGCAACAGCACCGCCGCACATAGCATTACGAATCACCGTGGAAGCAACCCATCATGACAGATAGCATACATCCCATTACCTCAGACGTAATCGCTTAGCGCTCGGCCTTTGGTCAGATTGCCCATGCAGAGGCCGGCAACTCGGCTTCGATGACAAGGGAGTTCAGTCATGGCCGCTTACGCCGTCGCCCATATGCGCCAAGCCACAATGGGTCCGCAGATCGTCGAATATCTGCATAGGATAGATGCCACGCTGGAACCTTTCGGCGGCCGTTTTCTGGTCCATGGCGGCGATGTGGAGGTGATCGAGAACGACTGGCCTGGCCATCTGATCATCATAGAATTTCCCGACAGGCAGCATGTGCATGGCTGGTACAATTCGCCGGCCTACCAAGCGATACTGGCGCTGCGCACGGACAATTCGGAGGCCGATGTGGTGTTCGTCGACGGCGTCGAACATCCGCACAAGGCCACGGATATTCTGGAGCAATCGCCGGATCAAGGATCAACTGGACGCTGAACTGCGGTTCAAGGAATGGCGGTACAGCGTCTAGCTATGCCCAACATAGTCTGGCACCGTTTCGATTTTGTCGCGAACCATGCCAGTTGCGAAACTGAACTGGCCCCAAAACGCCAAACCATAAAATGCCTGACCGACAATCAGAGAAAAGGGAACCTGCCAAAGCGGCATCCCGGTTTCCCGGGCATGGCCTACGATCCGTCGTGTCGTGCGCCATGACATGGTGAGCCACCGGCTGAAGGACTTGACTATCCGTCGCGTGCGGCTCGGCGAATTGAGCGCAACGAACTTCCGGTCGGCGTCGCGACCTGTAACCAGGGCGCGCCAGTAAAAGAACCGCCAGCCCCGCGGCGAATAGTGATAAACGCGTGCGTTGACATTATGAATTTTGTGGCCCTCCCGCAGCAGTTCGCGCATCAGCAAAGTGCAGGAAACCTTGAAGCCGTTATGTTTTGGAAAAGGATGGCTGAGGATCCACTCGCGTCGAAACGCTACATTGTTGGCGTTGATCGCTCGCTTCGAGGCAAATCGCCCGTCTCCACGGGCCATAGGAAAAAACCAGATCAACGCAAAGGTTCTTGAAAAGAAGTCGTCGTATGAAAGGTATGTATATCCGTTTGCGCAGATAACTTCAGAGTTTTCAAAGGGTTCAAGCAGTCCTGATAGCCATCCTGGTTCCGCGACCACGTCGGAATCCAGAAAGATGACGATATCTCCGTCCGATGCCAGCATACCGTTGTTCTTCAGGTCGTAATATCGGCCGCCAGGGAAAGCTGTGAAGACGAGTTCGGCAACCTGACCGAGCTGCGGGGCCTCATTCGAAATCTCACGACGCAACGCCTCTTTGTCCGACTCTGCTCCGCCGTGAGAGATGACGATCCTTGGTCGCGCTGAACCGGTTGCTGAAACCGATGAGATTTCCCGAGCCAAGGCCTTCATCCCAACGCCGATCTCGCCCCAGTCGATCGATTTTGCATTCTCCATTTCGACGACGAGTGAATAAGTTGCGCGTTCTTCGACCATTTTTTGCCCCCCCGAGCCGTCAGTGTGGCTATAGCCGCACTAGCCCGCTGTCAAACAGTCGACGCCATTTACACTGGTTCGCGATCGTCATACAGGGCGACTTTGCTCGGCGCCAAACACACTGTTGCTTGGCGAGTCGGGTCTTTGATCGGTGAGGAAATTACCGTTTCAGCAAGAACACTGCCTGCTGGCCGAAGAAATTCCAGAACCACCACGGCATCGACAAGCCGATCTTCTGGCCGGCGGCGTCGAGGGCGGTTGCCTTCTCGACTGTCGCGCCGAGTTCGTCGCACAGATTGACGAAATCGCGGATGGTGCAGAAGTGGATGTTGGGCGTGTCGTACCAGGAATAGGGCAGGTCCTTGGTCACCGGCATGCGGCCGTTGAGGAACAGCGACAGGCGCACACGCCAATGGCCGAAATTGGGGAAGGAGACGATGGCGCGGTTGCCGATCCTGAGCAGTTCGTCCAGCACCAGCTTGGGGTTGCGGGTGGCCTGCAGCGTCTGCGACAGGACGACGAAGTCAAAGCCCTTGTCGGGATAGAATTCGAGATCCTTGTCAGCGTCGCCCTGGATGACCGAGAGGCCGCGCGCCACACATTCGTTGACGCCGCGCTGCGACAGCTCGAGTCCGCGGCCGTCGACCTGCTTGGTGTCCTGCAGCAGTTCGAGCAGCGAGCCGTCGCCCGAGCCGACATCGAGCACGCGCGACTGTGGCGGGATGAGGTTGGCGACGACTTCGAGGTCGACGCGCTGGTCGCGGTTGACGCTCATGGCTTCGCCTCCCGCCTGGCGCATGATCCCGATCCGAAAAGCCTGCAATTTTTCGAGATCATGCGCTCAGCCCTCTCGCCCGGGCGGCCGAGCCGATGAAGCCGTTAATGGCGGCAAACAGTTCCGGCTCGTCGAGCAGGAATGCGTCGTGGCCACGGTCGGTCTCGATCTCGACGAAGGATACCGATGCGCCGGCGGCGTTGAGCGCATGCACGATCGAGCGGCTCTCCTCGGTCGGGAACAGCCAATCCGAGGTGAACGACACCAGGCAGAAGCGGGTTTTCGTGCCGGCGAAGGCATCGGCCAACCGGCCGCCATGGTCTGCGGCGAGGTCGAAATAGTCCATCGACCGCGTCATGTAGAGGTAGGAATTGGCGTCGAAGCGATCGACGAAGGTCATGCCCTGGTGCCGAAGATAGCTTTCGATCTGGAAGTCGGCGTCGAAGCCGAAGGTCAGCGCTTCGCGATCCTGCAGATTGCGGCCGAACTTGCGGTGCAGGGCGGCTTCCGACAGGTAAGTGATGTGGGCGGCCATGCGCGCTACCGCCAGGCCCTTTTCCGGGCGTTTGCCGTGCTCGAAATATTTGCCGCCATGCCAGTCCGGATCGGCCATGACAGCCTGCCGGCCAACCTCATGAAAGGCGATGTTCTGCGAGGAATGGCGCGCGCCGGTGGCGATCGGCAGTGCCGAGAAGACGCGCTCCGGATAGCTCGACGCCCATTCCAGAACCTGCATGCCGCCCATCGAGCCGCCGAGCACGCAAAACAGTTTCTCGATGCCGAAATGGTCGATCAGCATTTGCTGCGCCCGCACCATGTCGCGGATGGTGATGATCGGCAGGTCGAGCCCATACGGCTTGCCGGTGGCCGGATTGGTCGAAGCCGGGCCGGTGGAGCCAAGGCAACCGCCGATGACGTTGGAGCAGATGACGAAGAAACGATTGGTGTCGATGATCTTGCCGGGCCCGATCAGCACTTCCCACCAGCCTGGCTTGCCGGTCACCGGACTGGTGCTGGCGACGTGCTGGTCTCCGGTCAGCGCATGGCAGACGAGGATGGCGTTGGAGCGGGCATCGTTCAGCGTGCCGTAGGTCTGGTAGGCGATCTGGAACGGTGACAGCAGCGTACCGGCGTCCAGCTTGAGCGGCTTGTCGGATCCAAAACGCAAAACCGGGCTCGACGGTTGGTCGACCTCGTTGTTGGTTTTGCGGGCACGCAGAACGGCCATGACATCCATCTCACACTTTGAGCCCACGCATCGCACTCGTCGAAAGTCGATGCCGATACGGGTGTCCGGCCGGCGCGGACAACAAAAAACCGGCATTGCGGTCGCAAAGCCGGTTACAGGATGCAAACGGCCCTTTAGCAAGTTGTTTAACGTGGCTGCAAGCCGACCGGCCAAATCACCACGGAAGTTCGCTCCCCTTCTAGGGCTGTGGCGCCCCGGCGTCAACGGCCTGCCTTGGGCGGGAGGCTGTCGCCTCTCGACATTGCAGGCCACGGCTTGTATTTCCGCTGCGGCTTCCCTCAGGAAGCGTTCTCGACGGATTTTGCGACATGAGCCAGACACCGGACCAGGCACGTCCAACCCCGCGCGCGGGCATCATGGACATAGACGCCTATGTGCCGGGCAAGAGCACGGCGCCTGTCGGCGTCGCCAAGGTCCACAAGCTGTCCTCCAACGAGAACCCGCTCGGGCCCTCGCCGAAGGCGATCGAAGCCGCGCGCGAGATTGCCGGCAAGCTCGACATCTATCCCGACGGCACCGCCAGGCGGCTGCGCGAAGCGATCGCCGAGGTGCATGGCCTCAACCCGCAGAACATCATCTGCTCCAACGGCTCCGACGAGATCCTCGGCCTGCTGGCGCAGACCTATCTGGCGCCCGGCGACGAGGCCGTCATCACCGAACACGCCTTCATGGTCTACAAGATCTACATCCAGTCGGCGGGCGCCGTTCCGGTGACGATCAAGGAAACAGACGAGCGCGCCGATATCGACGCCATCCTGGCCGCCGTCACGCCACGCACCAAGATCGTGTTCCTCGCCAATCCCAACAACCCGACCGGCACCTATGTGCCGTTCCAGGAGGTGCGCCGGCTGCATGCCGGTCTGCCCAGGCACGTGCTTCTGGTGCTCGACGCGGCCTATGCCGAATATGTCCGCCGCAACGACTATGAGGCCGGCATCGAACTGGTCGGCAGCGCAGAGAACGTGGTGATGACCCGGACCTTCTCCAAGATCGGCCTCGGCGGCGCGCGGATCGGTTGGATGTATGCGCCGATGCACATCGTCGACGCCATCAACCGCGTGCGCGGCCCCTTCAACGTCAATGCGACGGCGATCGAGGCCGGCATCGCCGCCATTCGCGATCGCGCCCATGTCGAGCGCAGCGTGGCGCACAACGAGACCTGGCTGGCCTGGCTGAGTGAGGAATTCACAAAGCTTGGGTTGCGGGTGACGCCCAGCGTCGGCAATTTCATCCTCATTCATTTTCCCGAGGACCAGAAACATTCGGCGGCGGCGGCGGACGACTATCTGACGGCGCGCGGCTATATATTGCGGCGCGTTTCGGGCTATGGCTTTCCCAACGCGCTGCGCATGACCGTCGGCACCGAAGAGGCCAATCGCGGCGTTGTCGCCGCTCTCACGAC
The DNA here is from genome assembly GCF_001672455.2 of Mesorhizobium sp. WSM1497. Classification (NCBI taxonomy): domain Bacteria; kingdom Pseudomonadati; phylum Pseudomonadota; class Alphaproteobacteria; order Hyphomicrobiales; family Phyllobacteriaceae; genus Mesorhizobium; species Mesorhizobium sp. WSM1497. The sequence goes on from NZ_CP021070.1 coordinate 1,600,229, forward strand.
ATTCCTGAAAAGCTAGGAACCATGACATCACCGATGTTTGAAAAGATCGCGCTGGTCGGCATCGGCCTGATCGGCTCGTCGCTGGCCCGCGTCATCCGCCGCGAGGGCCTCGCCCGCCACGTGGCCATATCAACGCGCAGTGCGGCGACGCTGGCGCGGGCTGAGGAGCTTGGGCTGGGCGATAGCTATAGCACCGATGCGAGAGAAGCTGTGCACGATGCCGACCTGGTCATCATTTCGGTGCCGGTTGGATCGTCCGGCGCGGTTGCCGAGGAAATCGCGCCGGCGCTGAAGTCGGGCGCGATCCTCACCGATGTCGGCTCGACCAAGGCGTCTGTCATTGCGCAAATGCAGCCTTATGTGCCTGAAGGTGTCCATTTCATTCCCGGCCACCCGCTGGCGGGCACAGAAAAATCCGGCCCCGACGCCGGTTTCGCCGACCTGTTCGACAATCGCTGGTGCATCTTCACGCCGCTGCCCGACACCGACCCGGACGCGTTGGAGAGGCTGTCGGAGTTCTGGCGGCGCTGCGGCGCCAACATCGACACGATGGATCCCCAGCATCACGATATGACGCTGGCCATCGTCTCGCATCTGCCGCACATCATCGCCTACAACATCGTCGGCACCGCCGATGATCTGCAGTCGGTGACCAAATCCGAAGTGATCAAATATTCGGCTTCCGGCTTCCGCGACTTCACCCGCCTTGCCGCCTCCGATCCGACCATGTGGCGGGATGTCTGTCTGCACAACAAGGACGCCATCCTCGAAATGCTGGCGCGGTTCTCGGAAGATCTGGCGTCGCTGCAGCGCGCAATCCGCTGGGGCGACGGCGAAAAACTCTTCGACCTGTTCACCCGCACCCGCGCCGTGCGCCGCTCGATCATCGAAGCCGGCCAGGACATCGACGTTCCCGATTTCGGCCGTCAGGCGGTCGAGCACCCCGCGAAAGGCTAGGTCTGTCTCAGGCAGGCCAGGTCTGCGCAACCATGGCCAGCGTCTCGGCTCGGTTCGGCGCGCCAAGCCTGCCGCCGAAGCGCAGGCATTTGAGCGCCGCGGCCGCACTGGCAAACCGCAAAGCCTGCTCGACCGGCATGGCTTCCGCCAGCCCGACGGTGAAGGCGCCGTGAAAGACATCGCCGGCGGCGAGCGTATCGACCGCCTTGATTTTCGGCGCCGCGACATGGCGCACGCAGCCAGCGCGACGGTCGTGCCACCAACTGCCCGCCGCGCCGCCTGTCACTGCGACAAAAGCGTCGGTGCGGCTGGCGAGATCGGCGCAAGCCGTTTCCGGATCGAGCGCCTGGCCGCAGACGATGCGCGCTGCCGGCTCCGAAGCGATGATGTGCGTAGCGAGCGGCAACAACTGCTCAAGGACCTCCAGCGGCGCGGTGTCGGCATCGAGGATCGCCGGACGGCCGATGGCGCGCGCCGCCTTCAGGGCGAGTGCCGCCGCACCCGGCCAGCGGACATCGGCCAGAACGGCATCGAATGCCATGAGGTCGGCGACCGGCAGGACGTCGGTATCGGCCTGGGCAAGCCTGTCATAGAACGGCACGATGATGCGCTCGCCATGCGCGTCGACCAGGATCGAGGCCAGCGCCGAGCGGGCACCTCTGACGCGCCGCACGAAGGTGCAATCGACGCCTTCGGCCTCTATGCCGGCGATGAGCTGGTCGGCGACGGCATCGTCGCCGGCACTCGCCCACAGCGATACCTCGGCGCCCAGGCGATGGGCGGCGCAGGCGGCGCTGGTGGCATGCCCGAGGCGATCTGGACGCCGTCGGAGGCCATGAACTTGCCCTGATGTATGGGCAGCGTCTCGACGCGCAGGATGGTGTCCAGCGTCAATGCGCCAACGCTCAGCAGCTTCACCGGTTTTGCCATGGCTGAGCTATTCGACCGGCTTGATCTTGCCCAGCGGAATGAAGCCGAGCGAGGCCTTGCCCCTGACCACCTTCAGCGGCATGGACGGTTCGTTGCCGAGCACCGCCAGGGCAGAAAAACCCTGTTCGATCTGGCTTTTCTGCTCGGGTATGGCGGTGCCGAGGATGGCCGCCACCGCTTTCGGGTCCTTCAACCTGATCATCAGGTCGGCGTTGACCAGGCCCTCGGCATCGACCGAGAGCGGTCCCGAAACGGTGATGCGCGCCGTCCCCGACGACAGGTCAAGGTTGCGGATTTCGATCGCCTGGCCACGAAGGCTCTTCACCCGCGTGCCGATCAGTGCGACGCCGTTCTTCAATGTCACGTCGCCGCTGGCATCGAGCGCCGGAAGCACGCGCCCTCCAATTGCGTCGGGGTCGACCTCGAGATCGCCGAAACTGCCGAGATAGTCGATATCCTCGCCGTTGGGCTGCAACTGACCTGATGCTTTGCCGGCACTGAACAGTTGCACCGGATCGGTATCGTCGGCCGGATCGGTCTGGCCGGAAAGGCCCTCTGCCTCCAGCGAAATCCGCCGCGGCAGCGGCCACCACAATTTGAAGTTGGCCTGCAGATTGTCCCAGTCGATCCACAGCGGCACCATGTCCGGAACGGAGGTCCTGAGCGGGCCGCGCAGATTGGCAACCGGCGACAGAGGCTGGATGATCTGGGCGGCTGCGTTGAAACTGCCGGCCGAGGCCGCAATGTTCTTGGCATCGTCCTCATAGGCGAGGTTGTCGCAGGAGACGGTAAAGCTCAAGGGATAGCCGCTGACCTGGAGATTGGCGCAGCCGGCCTCGACGCCATTCTTGTTGAGCGTGGCAACCGCCTTGTCGGCCTCGCTCCTGACGCGGTCAGCCAGATAGAACCAGCCGCCGCTGTAGAGGGCGAACAGCACGACGATGAATGCTGCAAGCCAGATCAGGCGGCGACGTTTGTTCGGCTGGCGTTCGTCACTTGACGTCATGCTTTGGCTCTCGTTAACGCATGGGTATTGCGGACGGGTAGTCGATTCCGCCAGGTGGACAGACGAATAGTTAGACGGGACGGGCGGAAAAAACACCGGTCCGGGTGCGGTGTTGGCATCTTTTGCAATCAGGCGCGGCGATATGGGCGATTTTTGGGTGTTTGGCTATGGCTCGCTGATCTGGCGGCCGGGATTCGCGCATGTCGAAACACAGCGTGCCCGCCTGCATGGCTACCGGCGCTCGCTGTGCGTCTATTCCTTCGTGCATCGCGGCACGCGCGAGCGGCCGGGGCTGGTGCTCGGCCTCGATCGTGGCGGGTCCTGCGTCGGCCTCGCATTCCGCGTCCCCGGCGACTTGCGCGACGAGGTTATGGCCTATCTGCGCGAGCGCGAGCTGGTCACCAATGTCTATCTGGAGCGTCTGCTCAAGGTTCGCCTCGACGGCGGCGGTACGGTCGACGCGGTGGTTTACATTGTCGACCGCCAGCACGAGCAATATGCCGGAGCGCTCGACGCTGCAGATGCGGCGGCCGTGGTGCGCGGTGCGGTCGGCCAGTCCGGCAACAACGAGGACTATGTGCTGAGCACGCTGGAGCATCTCGAGGCGCTGGGCATTCGCGATCATTGGCTGGAAGAGGTGGCGCTGCAGGTCGCGCCTTTGTGAAGCTGGCTCTGCGGAAAAAGGCCGTCAGGCCTTTGACCTCGTTCAGGCAAGACCTAGGTTAGGCTCCAACCTCAGACCGCGGGCGCCATTTGCCCGCCCAATCATCCCGGAGATCCGCCTTGCAGAAACGTCGTCTCGGTCGCACCGACTTGTCCATCGCGCCGCTGGTTCTGGGCGGCAACGTCTTCGGCTGGACTGCCGACGAGAAAACCTCGTTCGACCTGCTCGACCGCTTCGTCGGCGCCGGCCTCAACGCCATCGATACGGCGGACGCCTATTCGCGCTGGGTTCCAGGCCACAAGGGCGGCGAATCGGAAACCATCATCGGTAAATGGATGAAAGACCGTGGCAATCGCGACAAGGTCGTGGTGATCACCAAGGTCGGTTCGGATATGGGACAGGGGCACAAGGACCTGTCCGCCGCCTACATCGAAAAAGCCGTCGACGCATCGTTGAAGCGGCTGCAGACCGAATTCATCGATCTCTATCTGTCGCATTGGCCGGATCCTGCGACGCCCTATGAGGAAACGCTTGGCGCCTACGAGAAGCTGCTCGCCAAGGGCAAGATTCGCTATGCCGGGTGCTCTAACCTCGACGCCGGCCAGTTGCGTGCGGCACTCGATGTGGCGAGCCTGCGCAGTCTGCCGCGCTACGAGGTGCTGCAGCCGGAATACAATCTCTACGATCGCTCATCCTTTGACGGGCCGTTGCGCGATCTGTGCGTGGCCGGGGACATCGGCGTCATCACCTATTTCAGCCTGGCCAAAGGTTTCCTCAGCGGCAAATACCGCAGCGAGGCCGATCTCGGCCAAAGCCCGCGTGGCGGCGGCGTGAAGGACTATCTCAATGCGCGCGGCATGCGCATCCTTGCGGCACTCGACGCGGTGTCATCAAGGCATTCGGCCAAGCAGGCGGAAGTCGCGCTTGCCTGGGTGATCGCTCGGCCGGGCGTCACCGCGCCGATCGCCAGCGCCACCAAGCCCGAGCAGATGGACAGCCTGATCAAGGCGGCGTCGCTGAAGCTGAGCGCCGCCGACATGGCCGAACTCGACAAAGCAAGCGACTGAAGTTTCGGCGGCCGCTCCTCGCACGAACGTCCAAGACGACCCTCTTGTCTTGCCATAGCCTCCTTCGCACGGGGCAAGACAGAGGGTGAGATGACTGAGCCGCTTCTTTTGCAGCCGGATCTTTGGCGCCAGTTGTGCGCGCTCGTGCTTGCCTCCGCCGTCGTCATGGGCAGCCCGGGGCCGGCAACGATAAGCGTCACCGCCGTTGGTGCCGCCTTCGGTTTGCGCCATTCCCTGGGCTATGCCTGGGGAATCATCCTGGGCACGATCGCCGTGCTTTTGGTTGTCGCGACCGGGGTCATGGCAGTGCTCACCTCGATGCCGAAGCTGGCGCCGTTGCTGGCTTTGGCTTCCGCGGCCTACATCCTCTATCTCGCCTTCAAGATCGCTACGGCGCCGCCGCTGGCCGCGCGCGCCGCCGAGACTTCGCGTCCCACATGGCTGGCTGGATTTCTTCTCGCGGTCGCCAATCCAAAGGCCTATGTGGCGATCGCCGCCGTGTTCGCCGGTGCTTCGTCCAAACAGGGCGCCACTGAGCCTGGTCTATGGCTGAAGCTGGCGGTTCTCGCCCTGATGATCGTTGCCATCCACGCTCTGTGGCTTGTCGCGGGGGCTGGGTTCGCGCGCTTCCTGCGCCGGCCGGCGGCCTCGCGGATCATCAATCTGATCTTTGCCGTGACGCTGGTGTTGACCACCGCGCTGGCGGTGTTCGGCTGAGAACTGCCGGCCGGAGACTTCCGGTTCAGACTTTGGTTCTTGCGGCGTTGTCCAGCTCTTGCAGCCTTTTCGCCGCTGTCGGCGGCAAGGCAGGCGGGTTCGGGCCGCGCGCCGCATCCATCAGGAACTGGTCGCAGGCAGCTTCGGTCTCGCCGATCAGCCGGGCCATGAATTCGTCCTTGCTCAGTCCCGGTGGGATCGGCGGCAGGAAACGCGCCTTGATGGTGCCGGGATAGCGCAGGAATTTGCGGCGCGGCCAATAGAGGCCGGCGACATGGGCAACCGGCACCACCGGAACACCAAGCTGCGTGTAGATTTCAACGATGCCGTATTTGTAGGCCGGTTCGTCGCCCGGCGCGCGTCTTGTCCCTTCGGGGTAGATGATGAGCTGGCGAGGGTTGCGCGCCATCTCTTCCTTGGTCGCGGCGACCACGGCCTTCAGTGCTTTCGAACGGCTGCCGCGATGAACCGGGATCATGCGCATCTTCATGATGTACCAGCCGAAGAACGGGATCCAGGTCAGCTCGCGCTTGAGGATGTAGAGCGGGTCCTGAAGGAAGGGGAAGAAGGCGATCGCGTCCCAGAACGACTGGTGCTTTGGTGCCAGGATGAAGGAGCCTTCGGGCAGGTTTTCCCGGCCGGTGATCTCGTTCTTCGTTCCGGCGATCTTTTCGTAAAGCCACATCGAGGTGCGCGACCAGAATTTCGGCACGAACCAGGCGCGGTGCCGGGGCGACAGGAAATAGTAGGGGGTCCAGAGGATCATCTGGACGATCAGGTTGACGTAGAAGACGAAATTGAACGTCAGCGATCTGATGTAGAGCATTGGGGGAGCCCGGTGAGGAGGTGAGCGTTGGTTACACCAAGCGCGGGAAAAAAGGAAATGGCCGCAGGGCGCTTTGGGTGGCGACGAAGAACGGCCACCGATGGGTTGGCCTGGTTCCGCTACATCAGCCGCGCCAGCCGCGCCTTCAGGCGCGGAGCGGCAAAATCGAGGAAGGCGCGCAGCTTGACCGGCAGCAGGCCATGGCCCGCATGCACCAGGCTTACCGGCCATGGCGCCGGCTCGAATTCCTGCAGCAGGACGCGCAGCGCGCCGGACCGCAGCGCGGCTTCGATCTGGTAGGAAAGCACACGCGTCAGCCCGACGCCGGCAATCGCGGCATCGATGGCCGCTTCGGCGGTGTTGACCTGAAGCCGCGAGCGGACCCGAACCGGGATTTCGGCCTTGCCCTTGATGAAGCTCCAACTGGCGGCGGAGGCGAGCCCCTCGAAGGTGATGCAATCGTGTGTTTCCAGATCCTCCGGGGTCGTTGGCGTGCCGTGTTCGGCCAGATAGGCCGGGCTGGCGCAGACGACGCGGCGGATCGCGCCGACGCCGATGGCGACCAGGCTCGAATCGGGCAATCGGCCGATGCGGATGGCGAGATCGAAATGGTCCTCGACCAGCTGGGTTATGCGATCGGCCAATGTCAGGCGGATGTCCACGTCGGGATAGGCGGCGAGAAAGCCGGTGACGATCGGCAGCACGTGCAGGCGGCCAAAGACGACCGGCGCGGTGATGGCCAGTTCGCCGGTCGGAACACTGTATTCGCCGGCGGCCGTGCGTTCGGCCTCGCCGACGTCGTCCAGGATGCGGCGGCAGGCGGCAAGATAGGCCTGGCCGGCATCGGTCGGTGTCAGCCGTCGCGTCGAACGATTCAGGAGGCGTGTGTTCAGATGGCGCTCGAGATCGGAAATCTTGCGGCTGACCGTCGCCAGCGGAATGCCGAAACGGCGGCTGGCCGCGGAAAGGCTGCCGGCCTCCACCGCGGCGACGAAGAGCGACATGGCCTCGAGACGATCCATAGCTTCTTCCGAAAAATGGAAGGACAAGTTACGAATATGCCACCTGCCTTTGAATGATGGAAGGCTTATATTCCGGTCTGTCGGCCCTGCCTGCAGCATGGCCTCGCACAGGAGTTGCCATGTCCGAAGCCCGCCCGCCGCTGCCGCCGTTTACCGCCGAGACCGCAGCGCAGAAGGCGCGCATGGCCGAGGATGCCTGGAATTCACGCGATCCAGCGCGGGTTGCGCTCGCCTATACAAAGGACAGCCGCTGGCGCAACCGCGCCGAGTTCCTGCAAGGGCGCGACGCCATCCAGGCCTTCCTGACGCGCAAATGGAGCCGCGAGCTCGACTACCGGCTGATCAAGGAGGTCTGGGCCTTCCACGGCAACCGCATCGCCGTGCGTTTCGCCTACGAATGGCGCGACGACAGCGGTTCATGGTTCCGCAGCTACGGCAACGAGAACTGGGAATTCGACGAACAGGGGCTGATGCGTCTGCGCATCGCCAGCATCAACGACCTGCCGATCGGCGAGGCCGATCGTAAGTATCACTGGCCGCTCGGCCGGCGGCCGGACGACCACCCGACATTGCCGGAGCTCGGCCTTTAGCATCTTGCCGCAAGGAAGCTTTCGATGAACGCGCATGCTTTCACCAGCGACGTCGCCTTCACGCCGACCGTCAAGGCGATCCAGGCCCGCAAGGGCTCACGTCAGTCCTATGCCCGCGTCGAGGAGCGTGGCGGCTGGCAGGCCGGCATCACCCCGGACCTTGCCGCCTTGATCGAAATGCAGACCAGCGTCTTCCTGTCGACCGCCAACCGCGAGGGGCAGCCCTATGTCCAGCATCGCGGCGGGCCGGCCGGCTTCCTCAAGGTGCTGGATGAACATACGATCGGCTTCGCGGATTTTTCCGGCAACCGGCAGTTCATCACGCAGGGCAATCTGGCCGACAATCCAAGGGCGTTCCTGTTCCTGATCGACTATATGCACCGCCAGCGCATCAAGCTCTGGGGCACCGCGCGCGTCGTCGAGAACGATGCCGAACTGATGGCGAAGCTGATGCCGCAAGGCTACGGAGCGCGCCCCGAGCAGGTCGTCCTGTTCACGGTCTCGGCCTGGGATGCCAACTGCCCGCAGCATATTCCACAACGGTTCGAGGCAGCCGACGTCGCGGCGGCACTCGGCGAGCGGGACAAGCGTATCGAACGCCTTGAGCAGGAGATCGCACGGCTCAGGGGAAATTCGGGCGCGGCCGCAGGGGAATAATCAGCCGCCGGCCGCGGTTTCGGCCAGCGCGATGCCGTTGGGCGTCGGCTTGACAGGCACGATGCCGCGCGCCAGCGCAAGCAGATATTTGTTGTATTCGGTGAACAGCACGCGCAATGCCCGCGGCTTGGTCAGCCAGCCGCCATTGTCGAGGTTGGAATTGACCACCGGATAGGGCTCGAGCTTGGCGCCATGCAGCAGCCTGCCCATTTCCAGCAGGCTGCGCGGCATATGATAATTGTTGGTGACGAGGATCACCGTGCCATAGGCGTGGCTCTCGACCCATTTGGCGCTTTCCTCGGCATTGCCGATCGTATCGAGCGCGGCGCGGTCGATGTCGACGCAACAGGAGAACAGATTCTTGTCGCCGCCGGTTGCCGCCTGCAGCTGGCGACGGCTGGCCGAAGGATGCACGCCGCTGATCAGCAGCCGTTCGCCCTTGCCGGACGCCAGCAGATCCATCGCGGCATCGAGGCGGGACTGGCCCCCGGTCAAGACAATGATCGCGTCTGCCCTGGCCGGATTGGCGGGCGTCGTCAGGTGACTGACCTTGTTGGCGAACCAACCGAAACCGCCGGCAAACAAAGTTGCGAGGATGAGGACGGAGAGGGCGGACAGGCGCAACGTTGCTCTTAGACGGCTCACAGCGCGGCGGTCATGCGAACGTGCAACCACCACTGGCATCTGCCCAGCCGTACCGGTCGAATCCCGCGCGTCCATCGCCATATGGTTAATCCTGAAATGCGGCCTTGGGTAGGTAAAAGACGCACTTTGCGTTACGCGAATTCTCTATTCGTGATCACCCTGTTTTATCCATGTCGTTGTCCCAAAACCCGTTCCCACTTTTGGGCGACATGAATTAACCTGCATCCGGTTGGCGGACATCGATGTCGCTGAGATAGGCAACGACGGTGGCGTGCGAGGTTGCCGCCGTCAGTCCGCCGATCACCAGCACCATCAAGACGACACCGAGATAGCCTGCCGAACCGATGGCGAAATTGCCGAACAGGGCGGTCGCCTGGTCGGCCTGCGGCGTCGCCATATTGCGCGACGACCACCAGGAAAAGACGATGAACACGAGCACTGCGGCGGCACCGCCGGCCGCCGCTCCCTTCATGCCGGTGACCAGGAAATGCCGGCGGAATTCGCGCGCGATAAAGCGTGCCTCGGCGCCGACGAAATGCAGGACTTCGATGATGTGACCGTTGCCGGCCATGGCGCCGCGCGTCGCGAACACCACGGTCAGCACGGTCGCCGACAGCATCAGCGCCAGCACGGCGATGCCGATGGTCACCGTGGTGCGGGCCATCGCCACCAGCCGGTCGACCCAAGTGCGGTGATCGTCGAGCGATGCGCTCGGCAGTTTCGGGGTGATCGCGGCGCGTATGGCGGCGAAATCGGGCGGGCTGTTCTCGTCGATGGTGACGATGATCAGTCGCGGCACCGGCAATTCGTCGATGTTGAGGCCCGAGCCCAGCCAGGGCTCAAGGAGCCGCGCGGTCGCCTCGCGGTCGATGATCCGGGTCGCCTTGACGCCGGGGAATTCGCCGGCGATCTGCGAGGCCTGGGTAAGGGCTGCTTCCATGTCGAGGCCGTCGACCGGCTTGATCTGGATCGTTGCCTCACGTGAAATCTGGTTCTCCCAGACGGACGCTGTGTCGCGCACCAGCGTCACCGCGCCGAAAGTCAGGCAGGACAGGAAGGTCATGATGGCGATGACCAGCACCAGCGCCCGGCCGGCGATGTTCTGCGCCGGCACGATCGGCGCCATCCTGCGCTGGGCGCGCGGCTTTGCTTCGGTCGCCTCGGCGTCCTGCTCCCTTTCCACAAAATGTTCGGCGGACAGTTCAGTCATAGATGTCCAGCCTTCCCCCGGCCAGGATCATGCGGCGCGCGTCGACCTGCTCCATCAAGCCGAGGTCGTGGGTGGCGATCACCACGGCGGTGCCGAGACGGTTGAGTTCGATGAACAGCCGCAGCAGGCGTCGCGCCAGCGGCGGATCGACATTGCCGGTCGGTTCGTCGGCGAGCAGGATTTCCGGCTGCTCGATCAGCGCCCGCGCGATCGCGGCGCGCTGCTTCTCGCCACCGGACAGAACCGGCGGCAGCACATGCATGCGTTCGCCCAGCCCGACCCACTTCAACAGCTCGGTGACATCGGTGCGGTAGCTCGCCTCCTCGCGCCCGCGCACGCGCAGCGGCAGCGCGACGTTCTCATAGGTGGTCATGTGGTCGAGCAGCCGAAAATCCTGGAACACCACGCCGATCCGGCGTCTGAGATGCGGCAGCTCGGTGCGGGAAATGCGGGAGCGATCCTTGCCGAAGATGGTGATCAGCCCGCGCGTCGGCTTCAGCGACATGAACAGCAGGCGCAGCAAGGTCGTCTTGCCGGCGCCCGAAGGCCCGCTGAGGAACTGGAAGGAGCGCTCCGGAATGTGCAGGGAGATGTCGCGGAGGATTTCCGGACCCATGCCATAGCGGAGGCCGACATTTTCGAAGCGAATCAATTTCGACGACCTGAAATTCGGCACGGCAGCGAGCCGGCCTGTTCTGGGTAAAGACCATCGGCCGGCATGGTTAACCGGCGGTTAATTCCTAGGCTCTTTCGACTCGTCACGAGGGCTCCGGTGGGGAAGCGTTAACCATTTGTGTTTACGCAAAAGAAACGAAAAGCGAACACGTGCTGCAATGCTGGGGCCATGATGGCTGACGATCGAACCGCGCGCCCGGTTTCCGGCGAAATCATGACCGATCCGGCGGCAATTGCCGCGGCGGACCGGTTCATGCGCGGTTCGGCCGCCGACATCATCGATGCCGATTACGTGGTGATGCCGCGCCCTGCACCTGCCGTGGAAAGCGTTTCGCCGCTGCCGCGTGCGATCGTCATGCCACCCATCGAGGGCATGGACATGCTGCGCAAGCCCGAAGCCCCGCCGGAGCGGCCGCCAGCCTCGCGCGGCGGGCCGATCTTCTGGATCGCCGGCATCGGCGCTGCCTTGGCCGCCTTCTGGGTTTCGGGCGGGCACGCGCTGGTGCGCCAGGTGCCGTTCCTGTCCAGCGCGCAAGCGTCGGCGCTCAGCATTTCGGGCGTCACGTCACGCGTCGATGCTTCCGGACCGAACCCTGCGCTGTTCGTCGATGGCGAGGCCGCCAATGACGGCGCCAAACCGGCGCAGCTGCCGCCGCTTGAAATCCGGGTGACCGGCAATGACGGGCACATCACCCGCTATACGTTGGGGACATCCGGCCGTTCGCTGGCCTCTGGCGAAAGATTCGGCTTTGCCAGCCGGCTCGACGTGCCTAGAAACGGTGTAAGAACTGTATCGGTCACCTTCGCCGAATAGCGTGTGCTGATATTCAGGTGAGACTGGCCGCAAACGGCGGTTTCCTGCGCTTCCGGTGCTCACGTACTTCAGTACGCTCCGCTCCGGTTCTCGGAAACCACCGTTTTCGACTCAGCCTGACCTGAATCTCAACACATGCTGGGCGTGAACGCGTTTAGGCAAGAAAATCAGCGGGGCGAAAAATGCCAATTGTACGCGGCAAGGACATCGAAGTCCTGTTTTCTGCATCGGCGATCGCGCGGCGCAATCTCGAACTCGCCAAGGAGATTGCCGGACACGACTACCATGACCTCCTGGTGATCTCGGTGCTGAAGGGGTCGTTCATCTTCGCCGCAGATCTCATCCGCGCCATGCACGATGTCGGCCTGTCGCCGGAGGTGGAATTCATCTTCATCTCCAGCTATGGCGCCGGCACCAGCAGCGGCGAGGTGAGGGTGCTGCGCGACATCGACAATGAGGTCGCCGGCCGCGACGTGCTGCTGATCGACGACATTCTCGAATCGGGCAAGACGCTGAGCTTCACCCGGGAGCTGATGCTGTCGCGGGGCGCCAAGAGCTGTTCGATCGCCGTGCTGCTCGACAAGCGCATGCGCCGCCAGACCGAACTCAATGCCGACTATGTCGGCTTCGACTGCCCCGACTATTTCGTCGTCGGCTACGGCATGGATGTAGCCCATGCCTTTCGCGAGTTGCCCTTTGTCGGTGTCGTCAAAGGGGATGCCTGAGCGGCAGCAAAAAGGTTTGCTGATCCTCAGCGCTTTCAGGAAAAGTCAACTTTTGGCGGCCAAATATGCCGGCCATGGCAAAGCTTCTGATCGTCGAGGACGATGAGTCCGTCCGCACCCTGGCCGCCCGCGCGCTTGAACGCGCCGGGCACACAATCGATATCGCGGCGGATGGCGCGCAGGGGCTTGCGCTGATCCAGGCCGCGCGTGGCGGCTATGATCTCGTCGTCTCCGATATCCGCATGCCGGAGATGGACGGCATCGAGATGGCGATAGCGGCGGCGACATTGTTTCCCGCCATCAAGATCGTGCTGATGACCGGCTATGCCGACCAGCGCGAGCGCGCCGAGGAATTGAACGGCATCATCCTCGATGTCGTGCAGAAGCCTTTCACGCTGGCTGAAATCCGCTCGCGCGTCGAACGGGCGCTGATCTGCTTCGCCTGATCAGGCTGGGTCGGCGGCAGCGAGCACAGGTGGAGTACTCTTGCGCCGTTCGGTGCTGAGCGCCAGCAGGCCGGCGCCGATGATCAAGGCGGCACCGATCACGGTCGTCGACCGCGGCACCTCGGCGAAGAACAGGAAACCCCACAGCGGCGACCACAGGATGCCGGTATATTCGAAGGTGGCAACGCGGTTGGCCGGCGCCATCCGGTAAGCCTGCGACAGCAGGATCATGCCGGCGGAGGCGACGAAACCGCAGGCGGCCATCTTGAGAAAATCCGGCAGCGTCGGCCAAAGCCATGGCCGTACCAGGAATTCCAGGCTGGGGTGGACGGCGTGGGTTATGCCGGCAAGGTGAAACGCGCCGGCAACCACGGCGGCGCCAACCAGATAGGCGCCGTTCTGATAGAAGGCCATCACGGTGGACGATTCGGTGTCGCCGATCTTGCGGGCCATCAGCTGCGAAAAACCATAGAGCGCCGCCGAGCCCAGCGACAGCAGCGCTGCCCAGTCGAACAGCCCTGCGCCGGGGCGCAGCATCACGAGGACGCCGAACAAGCCGATCAGCACGGTTGCCAGTGTCTGCCAGGAGACGCGCTCGCCAAGGTAGGGCCCGGCGAGCACCATGATGAACAGCGGCGCCATGAAATAAAGCGCCACCGCATCGGCAAGCGGCAAGGCGGCGATGGCCAGATAGTACATCGTATAGGAGGTGAACTGGATGAAGGCGCGCACCGTCAGCATGCCGAATCGCTTCGACAGGATCGCCCGCAAGCCAACATCAGCATGGACCAGAACGATGAGGATCGGCAGAGCGACGATCGAGCGGATCGCCATCACCTCGGTCACTGGATAACCGCTCGACACGGCTTTGACGAGCGGATCCTGCAGCGAAAAGACCAGCACGCCGAGGCACAGGCTCAGGATGCCGCCCACCATCCGATTTTGCATCTGTATCCAGGCTCCTGCGCGTACGATCCGAAGCTGCCGCCTGCGGGGTAAAAAGAACCCGCCACCGTTTCGGGCAGCGGGCACGAGTGAGGACTCTTGATTGGTCCGCGGCTGATTTCGCAGCCGCATATCCAATGGGTGAGGCGACTATCATCCGCCGTTTGACATGTTGCAAACGAATTGGAATGATGCCAGCAATCAAATTCTCTTATGACGGATTTCATGCGGCCGACCCTCGACAGCGACCTCCTGCGCACCTTCGTGGCGATTGCCGAGACCGGCAATTTCACCAAGGCGGCGGAGCAGGCCGGCCGCACCCAATCCGCGGTGTCGATGCAGATGAAGAAGCTCGAAGATCTGATCGGCGCCAGCCTGTTCGAGCGCGGTTCGCGCGGCGTCGCGTTGACGCGGCGCGGCGGCGAACTCATCGTCAACGCCCGCCGCATTGTCTCGCTGCTCGACGAGACGTCGGCATCGATGGCGGCAGCGCCGCTTGGCGGGCCGGTGCGCATCGGCATTCCGGAGGAATATGGCCACGCCATCCTGTCGCGCGCGCTCGGCGCTTTCTCGAAGCGTCATACGCAGGTCGAGGTCACCGTGCGCTATGCCCATTCCGGGGCGCAGATGGCGGCGCTCGCTGCCGGCGAGCTCGATCTGTGCGTGGTGTTCGAATGGCAGGATCCCGCCGGCGGCGAAGTGCTGATGCACGACCCGACCGTGTGGGTGACATCGTCCCTGCATCACATGCATGAGGAACAGCCGGTGCCGATCGCGCTCTACAACCGGGCCGGCTGGTGCAAGGACTTCGCCATCAAATCGTTGGAGCAGCGCGATCTTGCCTATCGTGTCGCCTATACCAGCGACACCACCGGCGGCCTCAAGCTCGCCGTCACCTCCGGACTGGCGATCGCGCCGATCTCGCGCAGCAACATTCCGGACGGCTGTCGTGAACTGACCACGGCGGACGGATTCGGCGCCATCGATTCCTCGAACGTGGTGATGCACCGCAACCCGAACGCGTCAGGCGAGGCGATCGACGGCATGCAGGATGCGATCCGCGAAGCCTTCGTCAACAGGCTCAGTCAGCCGGCGGCATCCTCGTAGAAATGCAGCCTGTTGCCGAACGGATCGACGACCGATACCTCGCGGGTCTTCCAAGGCGTCTCTTCCACGCCTGGCCTGGCGAAGCGGTAGTTTTTGCCGGTCAGCTCGCCATGAAGAGCCGTGATGTCCTCGACCTCGATGCGCAGGGCGATGCCGGGTGCACCGTCGCCATGATGTTCGCTGAGATGCAGGACGCAGCCGTCGCGGCCGATCGCCATGTAGAGCGGCGCGTCGTCGGCGAAGCGATGTTCCCACTGCACCTTGAAGTCGAGGAAGCCGACATAGAATTCACGCGCCTTGGCAATGTCGAAGATGCGCAGGATGGGTGTGACGGCGCCAAGTCTGGGCATGGTGGTGCAACCGTGCGAGAGGGTTTTCAGGTGGGATGGACGGGGGCGGCGATCCCCTTGTTTTTTCGCAATTCCGGACGGAAAACCGCTTCACACATTTCCTGGAATTGCTCTATTTCAGCTCGAGCAGCCGTTCCAGATAGCTGCGTTCGATGTCAGGGCTGAGCGCATTGCCGAGCCGCTTGCGGATCGCTTCCAGAATCTGGCGGGCGCGCTGGACGTCGATCTCGTCGGGCACCTTCACCGAATCGCCGAAATCGGGACCCTGGCTGGCGCGCGGCCGGCCGAGCGGATCGCGATCGGCGTTCTGCTGGCGGCCGCCTTCCTCGCCGCCACCCTGGTCGCCCTGCATGGCCTGCATCTGCTTCATCATGTCCTTGGCGCCCTTGCGCAGCGCTTCCAGCGCCCGGCCCTGATGGCCGACGGCCGCATCGCCTTCGCCCTCGCCGAGTGCCTGTTCGGCATTGCCCATGGACTTGCCGGCCTCGCCAAATCCTTCATTGGGCTCCATACCCATGCCTTCGAGGCCCTTCTTCAGCTGTTCGAGGTCGCTCTGCAACTGGCCCTGACCCTGCTGCAGCTGTTTCAGCGCATCGGCGAATTCCTGGGGCGTCATCGGCTTTTGCCGGGCTAGCGGATCGCGGTCTTCGCCGACGCCGGGTCTGTCCTCATCCTGGCCGCCTTCGCCGAGCTGCTCGTCACGGTTCTGCCCGCGCTGGCGCTCGCCGCGCTGCATCTGATCCATGCGGAAGGTGTCGTTCATCATCTCCTGCTGACGGCGCAGGATCTCGCCCAGCTTGTCCATCTGCTGGCGCATCTCGCTGTCCTGCTGGCCGCCTTGCTGCTGACGGCCGGCCTGCAGATTGTTCATCATGTCCTGCAGTTGCGACAGCAATTGCTGGGCCTTGTCGCGATCACCGGACTTCGCCAGGTTCTCGATCTGGTCCATCATGCGATCGATGTCGCTCTGGCGCAGTTCCTGGCCATTCTGCTGCATCTGCGGGGCGTTGGGATTTTGCTTGGCGCGCTCCGCGAATTCCTGCAGGAACTGGTTCATCGCCTCGCGCAGTTCCTTCATCGCCTTTTCGATTTCAGCGTCGCTGGCGCCATTCTTGATGGCGTCCTGCAGCGCCTGTTGCGCCTGGCGCAGCCGCTTTTCGGCGGCCGAAAGATTGCCTTCCTCGATGCCGAGCGCGATTTCCCAGAGATAGGAGACCTCGCTGCGCAATTGATCGTCGCTGTCGGCCATCTTCAGCCGGGTGCGGGCGCTCATGATGGCGAGGTAGTGGGACATGTTGTCGAAGGTGTCTTCCGGCCGCAGCGTGATGGCGTCCATCAGGTCGAGCACGCGCGGCTTGGCGTTGGCGTCGAGCGCCAGCAGGCGGCGCTGTTCGATCACGGCGCGTGCCAGCGGATTGGCGAAAGGCCGCTCCGGCATCAGCAGCGTCTTGGTTTCGCTCGATGCGGTGTGCCCGGCATCGTCGGTGGCGACCAGCGTCAGCTTGATGCTGCTGCCGGCCCAGACATGCTCGGTCAGGTCCTTCGAGGTCCTGGCGGCGTTCGACTTGCCGCCGCGGCGCGGCAGCGTCAGCGGCATTTCAGGTGCACCGTACAGTGGACGCGCATTCGGCGCCTGCGGATCGGCAAGCGCGAACACCGCCTTGGCGGTGGCGGCGCCATAGTCGTCGTCGATCTGGTAGTTGAGCTCGAAGGCGCCGTTGGCGGCGCGCTTGGGCTCGCCGACGAAGCGGATCTGCGGCGGCTTGTCCGGTACGACCGCGAAGGCCCAGCGGCCGAGCTGGTCCTCGCCCGACGTCAGCGTCAGCGTGCCGTCGCCGGTCAGCTTGCTGGTGAACTGGCGCACCTTGGACGGCGTCGCCGGGCTTGCCGGCTTGGCGGCGGCCTGCGGCGCAGCCGGGTCGATGGCGCGGGAATTGCCATTCTTGTCGGCGTAGCCGAGCGTTTCCTCGCCTGAGCCGCCCGTCACGCGCAGCGAAACGTCACTGCCTTCGGGAACCGTAAAGGTCGGGATGGCCTGGTTGGCGTCGGCGGTCAGGAAGATCGGCGGCTTGCCGGTGTAGGACGGCGGCGTCACCCAGGCGTCGATGCGCGGCGGCACGATATCGCGCGCGCCATGGGCATTGAACCCGTCGCTGATCCTGCCGCCCGTCGGCCCGAAGGAGAAGGCGAAGGCGGTAACGAGCAAAAGGGCCGCTACCGCGCGCAGGGCCCAAGGGTCGCGCTCCGGCACGCGCGTGCGCGGCAGGTCGGCGCCGAGGTTGTCGAGCTTTCCGGCCATGCGCTTCTGGTGTTCGCGCCATAGCGCCTGCGAGAAGCTGCTTTCCCGGCCGCTTGGCCGGTCGGTCTGCACCAGCACCGGGCTGTGCAACAGTTGATTGGCTGCCTCGATGCGGCGGTCGATTTCGCCGGCGCCCGGCAGGCGGAAGAAACGCAGGGGATAAAGCGCGGCCAGTGCCGCTATGGCAAAGGCAGCGACCAGGCCGATGCGCGTCATATCCGGCAGCCGGGAGAATAGCCCGAGCCAGGAGATGCTGAGGAACAGGCTGGCAACGATGACGAGGGGAAGCAGCAACGGCCAGCCGCGCTCGACCACCATCGAGACCCGCGTGGCCAGCCTGCTCAAAGCCAGCCGCCCGGCGAGGCCGCGATCGCTGCTGAAGGTGGGTCGTTGCGTCATCGGCCCTTCCTTGAGCCTATGGCATCCCGAAACCGGGATGCGGCCCTATCCCTTTGAGCATGATCTGTTCCGAAAGGGATTCCATTTTTCGGGATCACGCTGTGGAGCGGGCAGATAGCCCGACGCCTCACGACTCAAAGAATACCAGCAAACACGGCAAAGGCGAGGCGGTTCGAAAAAACGTGAAGTGGACCGTTATAGTTCCATCCTGCATCGCTTTAGAAGGCAGCAGGCCCTTTAGAAGGTAGCGGGGTCCGCATTCGCCCCGCAGACCAGCACGGCGACCCGTTCGCCCTGTGCCGGCGCATAGCGGCCCGACAGGATCGCGGCAAAGGCGGCCGCACCTCCCGGCTCGGAGATGATGCGGGTTCGGTTCCACAGCGCCTTCTGCGCGGCGACGATGTCGTCGTCGCCGACCAGGATCGAGCGTTCGACATAGGCCTCGGCGATCGGGAACATCATTTCGCCGACGCGCTTTGGCGCCAGTGAATCGGCGGCGATGCCCTCGGCCGGCGCGTCGACGGGGTGTCCGGCCTCGAAGGCGCGATGCAGCGTCGGCGCTCCTTCCGGCTCGACGGCGATGATGCGGATGCGGCCCGCGAACCAGGCAGCGATGCCGCCGATCAGACCGCCGCCGCCGACAGCGACCAGCAGCGTGTCGATCCGAGGCAAATCGGCCTCGATTTCGAGCCCAAGCGTGCCCTGGCCGACGAGCGTTTCCTCCTGGTTGAAGGCATGAATCTGCAAAGCGCCGGTCTCCTCGGCGAACCGTTCGCTGGCGGCCAGCGCTTCGGCATAGCGGGCGCCGCCGACGATCAGCTCGGCGCCATAGGAGCGGATCCGTTCCAGCTTGGCCGCCGGGCTCACTTCGGGAACGAAGATGGTCGCCTTGTGGCCAAGCCGCATGGCGGCATAGGCGACGGCCGCGCCATGGTTGCCGCCCGATGCTGCGACGACACCGGCCTTTGGGACCGCACGCTCCAGCAGGTTGGTGAAGGCGCCGCGCGCCTTGAACGAGCCGGAATGCTGCAGGCATTCGAGCTTCAGGTCGACGGCCAACGGCGGCCGATCGAAGTCGGCCATGTCGACGCGCAGCACCGGCGTGTGCCTGATATAGGGGCGGATGCGCGGTTCCATCGCGGCAATGCGCTCGCGTGTGACGGTGATGCCGTTCGTCATGATTGCTTCCTGTGACGGGTAGGTGTGTTTCCGGCGCTTCTATGCAAGCCAGTCGGGCATCGAATCCAGTCCGATCAGGTCGTCATAGGTCAGGCGTGGGCGCACGACGTGGAACCGGTCGCCGTCGACCAGCACCTCCGGAACCAGCAGACGGGTGTTGTAGGTGCCGGCCTGCACCGCGCCATAGGCGCCCGCGGTGGAGACGGCAATCATGTCGCCGGCCTTCAGCATGGGCAGATCGCGGTCCAGGCCGATATAATCGCCGGTCTCGCAGACCGGGCCGACGACGTCGACCATCATGCGCGGCGTGTCCGCCGGCGGCTGCACGACCGGACGGATATCGTGGAAGGCATCGTAGAGCGTCGGCCGGATGAGATCGTTCATGGCGGCGTCGACGACGAGGAAGTTCTTGGCGTCGCCTTCCTTTACGAAGATCACTTCCGAGACGAGGATACCGGCATTGCCTACGATCAGCCGGCCCGGCTCGAACATCACCTTCAGCCCGAGCTTGGTGACATGCTTCCTGACGATCTGGGCATAGGCATCGGGCAGCGGCGGCGGGTTGTTGTCGACGCGATAGGGGATGCCGAGGCCGCCGCCGAGGTCGATATGCTCGATGGCATGGCCGTCCGCCCGCAGCGCGCCGACCAGATCGACAAGCAGGGCGAAGGCGTCGTCGAAGGGCTGCAGCTCGGTGATCTGGCTGCCGATATGGGTGTCGATGCCGGTGATCCTGATGCCGGGAAGCTTTGCCGCGCGGGCATAGACCTGCCGCGCCCGCTGCCACGGGATGCCGAACTTGTTCTCGGCCTTGCCAGTGGAGATCTTCTTGTGGGTCCTGGCGTCGACATCGGGATTGATGCGCAGCGAGATCGGCGCCACCTTGCCAAGAGCAACGGCTCGCGCCGACAACAACTCGAGTTCAGGCTCGGACTCGACGTTGAAGCAGAGGATGCCGGCGGCAAGGGCAAAGTCCATTTCGCGCGCGGTCTTGCCGACGCCCGAAAACAGGATCTTGCCGGCCGGAATGCCGGCGGCCAGCGCCCGGCGCAATTCACCTTCCGAAACCACGTCGGCGCCGGCGCCGAGCTTCGCCAGCGTCCGCAGGACGGCCTGGTTGGAATTGGCCTTCATGGCGTAGCAGACCAGCGCGTCGAGCCCGGCAAAGGCTTGCGCAAACACCCGGTAGTGCCTGGTCAGGGTGGCCGTCGAGTAGCAGTAGAATGGCGTGCCGACCTGTGCGGCGATATCTGGTATCGCCACGTCCTCGGCATGGAGCACGCCGTCGCGGTAGTCGAAATGGTTCACGGGAGTGATTCCGGAAGTTGCGGCACGATGAGATCGGGTTGGAAGGCCCCGCTCTCGTCGGCCTAGATCAGCGGGTCGAGGATGAACTTCTTGTCCTTGACCGGTTTTTCCGGCTCCGGCGGCACGGGCTGATGGGCCTTCGAGGCATCCTTGCGCGCCTGCACGGCCGCCTCATAGGGCGTGTCGAGACCGCCCCTCCTGCCGCAGGCCGAGACGGCCGCGATCGCCACCAGCAGCGTCAGCGTCACCAAAATCCTGCTTCCGGTCATCGATCCATCCGTCCGAAACGTTTGTCAGCCGCCGCTTTTAGCCGAGTTCTCGGCGCATTGCACCCCGAGATATTGCTCGTCGCAATATCTGGCGCAACGTCCGGATATTGCTGGTCGCATGTCCGGGATATTGCTGGCGCAACATCCGGCATTACGCTTTCGCCAGTCGCTTTTTCCAGGCGCGGATCTGCTTCCTCACTTCCGACGGCGCGGTGCCGCCGAAACTGGTGCGGCTCTTGACCGAGTTCTGCACCGCCAGCACTGAGAATATGTCGGCCGTGATGCCGGGATCGATCGACTGCAGATCCTCCAGCGAAAGCTTCTCCAGCCCCACCTTCTTGTCTTCGGCCAGCGCCACCGCCCGGCCGGTGACATGATGCGCCTCTCGGAACGGCAGGCCGAGCGTGCGCACCAGCCAGTCGGCAAGGTCGGTTGCTGTCGCGTGGCCGGAGCCGGCGGCCTTCTTCATCGCGGCTGCGTTGACCGTCATGTCCGAGACCATGCCGGTCATCGCCGCCAGCATCAGGTCGAGCGTCTCGGCGGCGTCGAACACCGATTCCTTGTCTTCCTGCATGTCCTTGCCATAGGTCAAAGGCATGCCCTTCATCACCGTCAGCAGGCCGACCAGATGGCCGGTGATGCGGCCGGTCTTGCCGCGCACCAGTTCGGCGGCATCGGGATTCTTCTTCTGCGGCATGATCGACGAGCCGGTGGAAAACGAGTCCGACAGCCTGACGAAGCCGAATTGCGGCGTCGACCAGATGATGATCTCTTCGGCCAGCCGCGACAGATGCGTGGCGCAGATCGCGGCAAGAGCGAGGAACTCGAGCGCGAAATCGCGATCCGAGACGCTGTCGAGCGAATTGCGCATCGGCTCGCGGAAGCCGAGCCCCTTGGCGGTCCGGTGGCGGTCGATCGGGAAGCTTGTGCCGGCAAGTGCGGCGGCACCGAGCGGGCTTTCATCCATCCGTTCGATCGCATCGCGTACGCGCGACAGGTCGCGCGAAAACATCTCGACATAGGCCATGCAGTGATGGCCGAAGGTCACCGGCTGGGCCGCCTGCATATGGGTGAAGCCCGGCATCACGGTCGCCGCATGCTCCTCGGCCCGCTCCAGCAACGTCTCAATCAACCCCTTCAACGCCTCGGCGACGCGAAAGCACTCCTCCTTGACCCAGAGCCGCAAATCGACCGCGACCTGATCGTTGCGCGAGCGGGCGGTGTGCAGGCGGCCGGCCGCCGGGCCGATCAGATCGGCAAGGCGCGCCTCGATGTTCATGTGGATGTCTTCGAGCCGCGTCGAGAACTCGAAGCTGCCGGCCTCGATCTCTCTCAGGATCGTGTTCAGCCCGTCAGCGATTTTTTCTTGATCGGCCGCCGAAATAATGCCCGTTTGCGCCAGCATCTCGCTATGGGCGATCGAGCCTTTGATGTCCTGCGCATAGAGTTTGCGGTCGAAGGAGATAGACGCGTTGATCGCTTCCATGATGGCGGCCGGACCCGAGGCAAAACGTCCGCCCCACATCTGGTTGCTGGTTTTCTTATCGCTCATGGCTATAACCCGTGCTTCGGAGCAGTTTTGAGAAAATGGCAGACGGTAGTAGATTCTTCCCGGCCCCGCGCCTGATCCTCGCCGCCTTGGTGGCGGGCGCGCTGGCGGGCGCGGTCGCGGTATATGTCAGCGAGAGCCGGTCTGGCAACAATGCACCGGCACAAGCTGCCGTGGGTGAGAGCAAGGACGACGTGGCCTGCGCGGCCAAGAGCGACCGCGCCAAGAAGGTCGCGGCTTCGGCCACCGGTGAGGTCGCGGCACTTTTGCCCGCCGATCCGCCACAATCCCTGAAGAGCCTTGCCTTCAACGGTCCGGACGGCAAGCCGATGACGATTGCCGATCATGCCGGCAAGACGGTGCTGCTCAATCTGTGGGCGACATGGTGCGCGCCGTGCCGTGCCGAAATGCCGGCGCTCGATGCGCTGCAGAAGGAAAAGGGCAGCGACGCCTTTCAAGTGATCGCCGTCAATGTCGATGCCGGCGACGATGTGAAGCCGAAGAAGTTCCTCAGCGATACCGGCGTCGCGACGCTTGGCTATTACCGGGATTCGACGATGGCGCTGTTCAACGACCTCAAGAAGCGCGGCCTGGCGCTAGGCCTTCCTGTCACCATGCTGGTCGACGGCGAGGGCTGCCTGATCGCCCATATGAACGGCCCGGCCGAATGGTCGGGGCCGGACGCCAGGCGGCTGGTCGAGACGGCACTCAAGCCCGAGAGCCTCTAGTCTAGCGTGTGGCTAGCGCAGGTGCCGGTGCGAAGGCCAGAACGCTTCTGTCGCGCAAGGTAGCGGGTTTGCTGCCGACAGCGGGTGCGACGACACCGGTCAGCTCGCCGAATTCTTCGATGAGAGCTGGCCTGCCGATATAATAGCCCTGGCCGATCTCGCAGGCTTCGGCGTCCAGGAATTTCAGTTCGCCGAGCGTCTCGACCCCCTCCGCCAGAACCGGCAGGCCGAGACCACGTCCAAGTCCCAGGACGGCGCGCACGATCGCCGCGACCTGGCCGTTCTTGTCGACCGACTTGATGAAGGAGCCATCGATCTTGATCTTGTCGAAGGGGAAGGCGCGGAGGTTGGAGAGCGAGGAATAGCCGGTTCCAAAATCGTCCATGGCCACGCGCACGCCCAGCGCCTTGACCTGCCGCAAGGTGGCCAGCGCCCGCGGCATGTCCTTGACAAGCGCCGTCTCGGTGATCTCAAGCTCGAGCCTGCCGGGCGCCAGGCCGGAATTCAGCAATGTTTCGTGGACCTTGCGGCTGAAATTCGTGTTGTGGAGCTGCACCGCCGAAACGTTGACGGCCACTGTCAGCGGATTTTCCCAGCGGGCGGCTTCCTCGCAGGCAGCCGTCAGCACCCATTCGCCAATCTGGCCAATGGCGCCGCTGTCTTCGGCCACCGGGATGAATATGGCCGGCGACACGTCGCCGCGCGTCGGATGCCGCCAGCGGACCAACGCTTCGAAGCCGACCATCTTTCCGCTGCTGATCTCTTTCTGCGGCTGGTAGACGAGATAGAACTCCTGGCGTGCGACCGCCTGGCGCAGTTCGTGCTCCATGACGCGCTTGTCGCGGGCCTCGGCCCCCATCGATGCTTCGAAATAACGGTAAGTGTCCTTGCCTTCGGTCTTGGCCCGGTAGAGTGCCGTATCGGCGTGGCTTATCAGGCTGGCCTGGTTTTCGGCATCCGACGGATACAGCGCAATGCCGATGCTTGCCGACACAAGGCCGCCGCCGACCGAGAGCCGGTTTTCCTCGCGCATGGCTGTCAGCACGGCGTTGGCGATACGGCCCGCCTCCAACGGGTCGGCCAGGTTCGGCGCGATGATGGCGAACTCATCGCCGCCCAGCCGCGCCACCATCTGCCCTTGACGAAGGATACCGGTCGCGCACTGCGCAACCTTCTGCAGCATGGCGTCGCCTGCGCCGTGCCCATACAGGTCGTTGACCTCCTTGAACCGGTCGAGATCAAGCAGCAGAAGCGCAAGCTGGCCGCCTTTCCTGGTCCGGACCATCGCAGCGATTTCCGTCTCCAGCCGGCCGGAAAAGCTGCGGCGATTGGCCAGTCCGGTCAATGGATCGAAATGGGCAAGCCGCAGGATCTCCTGTTCCGCCTTCTTGCGCTCGCGAATGTCGCGGACCGCGACCACGTTGTGCGGTTTGCCAC
Source organism: Mesorhizobium sp. WSM1497 (assembly GCF_001672455.2). Lineage (NCBI taxonomy): Bacteria > Pseudomonadati > Pseudomonadota > Alphaproteobacteria > Hyphomicrobiales > Phyllobacteriaceae > Mesorhizobium > Mesorhizobium sp. WSM1497. The sequence goes on from NZ_CP021070.1 coordinate 1,624,750, forward strand.
AGTAGTCGATGCTCCTGGCGATCAGCTCGACAGGAATGCTCGTGCCATCGCGACCGCTCAATTCGGCCTCCTGCGGCTGTTCGCCGAAGCCCGACATATCGGATCCGAAGAGATCGCCAAGCTGCATTCCGTTCAGCGTCGCTGTTGCGATGCCCGTCAGTGCCGCAATACTGTCATTGGCACTGATGATGCGGTTGCCGTCGCAGACGATCAGCCCCTCCACGGCGGCATTGGCCAGGCCGTGCATGCGGTCGACCTCGAGCTTCTGGCGACGGAAGCGTAAATCGATCCACAGCGCCGATGCCGACAGAACCAGGATCACCAGTGTGGCGGCGGCGGCGGCGAAAGCCTGCGAGGTCGGCTCGATCGTGTATTCGGATATGACGATCGAGGGGTCGGGGAAGATCGAGACGGCACCCATACCGATGAAATGCAGGGTGCAGATCGCCAGCGTCAGCAGCACCGCGCCGCCGGATGTCGCCTTCAAGGAGGGGCGGCGCTGCACGACACGCAGCGCCAGCGCCGCGAGCGTTACGCCGGCCAGCAGGGAAACGGCGACAAGCAAGAGGTTCCACTCGATACGGCCCTGAACCTCGAACGCCGCCATGCCGATGTAGTGCATGGCTGCGATACCGCCGCCCAGCACGGCGCCGCCGACGAGATGATAGTCGAACTCATCCCGCAAGGTGGCGATCCACATGCCGGCTGCCGTCAAAGTGACCGAAGCAGCGAGCGAAAGCACGGAGAGTGCCGGATCATAAGCACTGGGTATGCCCGGTGTGAATGCGAGCATGGCGATGAAGTGCGTTGCCCAGATGCCAAAGCCGGTCGAAGTGGCCGCGATCATCAGCCAGGCAAGCCGGTTCCGATCTGTGGAACGGCTTATGTGCTGAAGCAGGTTGACAGCAGAGAAGCAGGAAATTCCGCAGATCAGCGCGGCGAGTGCGACCAGTCTCAGATCATGTTCGTTGACGATACAATTGTAGACCGTCAGCATTTATTTCACCTGATCTTTGGAAATAAACAGGGCAGCAGGATTGAGTAGCGCGTTGCCGTTGAGGGATCGATAAAGTCGGCTGCAACCTTGGCGTGTCTCTTCGGGTTGCTGCGGCTGCAATCAGGGCTGACACGCCGAAAGCCAGCTTGACGGTCCCGACGGTGCTTCCTGGCGCGCTTGTCGTCGCGCTAAGCCGGCTAACCGTATCGCTCTCCATGCCTCCAAGCGGAGGCGAGCGTTGCGTCAGGTAAAGGGTGAAGTTCGTCGATCTGCAACAAAACCGTTGTCTGATTGTCATGAGCGACACATATTGCCTTCGCGGGAGTGCCCCCTTTCGCCAATGACAAACGGGAGATGAAACATGAAGTCCTTCGGCTTCGCGGCCGGTGTTGCCGCTACCTTTATGACGCTTTCCTCAACCTCCGCTTTTGCCGTCACGCAGATCAGTTGGTGGCACGCCATGACTGGCGCCAATGCCGAAGTCGTCGACAAGATCTCCAAAGATTTCAATGCCAGCCAGAGCGACTATGAGCTCGTTCCGGTGTTCAAAGGCACGTATCCCGAGACGCTGAATGCCGGCATTGCCGCCTACCGCGCGGGCCAGGCGCCAGACATCATCCAGGTGTTCGACGTCGGCACCGGCGTGATGATGGCGGCCGAAGGTGCCATCAAGCCCGCAGCCGATGTGTTGACCAGCGCTGGAATGACCTTCGACAAGCGCCAGTATCTGCCAGGCATAGTCGGCTATTATTCGAAGCCGGACGGCACCATGCTCTCCTTCCCCTACAACTCCTCCTCGCCGATCCTTTATTACAACAAGGATATCTTCAAGAAGGCTGGTCTCGACGTCGATAGCCCACCCAAGACCTGGAATGAAGTGTGGGAAGACGCCAAGAAGATCAAGGCGAGCGGCGCGGCCGCCTGCGGCTACACCTCGACCTGGCTGACCTGGATACATCTGGAGAATTTCGCGGCCTGGAATGACGTGTCATGGGCCACCCAGCAGAACGGTCTGGCCGGCGGCGATGTCGAGCTCAAGATCAACGCGCCGATTTTCGTCAACCATTTCCAGGCGCTGGCGGACCTCGCCAAGGACGGCACCTTCAAATATGGCGGCCGCACCTCCGAAGCCAAGCAGATCTTCCTTGCGGGCGAATGCGGGATCATGACCGAATCGTCCGGCGGACTTGGCGATATCGTCAAGTCCGGCATGAATTACGGCATTGGCCAATTGCCGTATGACAGCGACGCCAAGGGTGCGCCGCAGAACACGACGCCGGGTGGCGCCAGCCTGTGGGTTTTCGCGGACAAATCCGATGAGGAATACAAGGGCGTCGCGGCCTTCTTCGCCTACCTGTCGAAGACCGAGGTGCAAGAATACCTGCACCAGAAGTCGGGTTATCTGCCGGTAACGCTGGCGGCTTATGAAGCGACCAAGAAGTCCGGTTTCTATGACAAGAATGTCGGCCGCGAGACCCCGATCCTGCAGATGACGGGTAAGACGCCGACCGACAATTCCAAGGGCGTACGTCTGCCGAATCTGCCGCAGGTGCGCGATATCCAGAACGAGGAGTTCGAGAAGATGCTCGCCGGCCAGCAGACCGCGCAGCAGGCGCTCGACAATGCGGTTACGCGTGGCAATGCCGCGATCAAGGAAGCGCTGGGGAATTAGAGCGAGCGCAGGTCCTTGCTCTACGGCGAACCCATCTGTCCCGCCGGGCATCTCCCCTCGTGAGGGGAGTTTTGCCGTGCTTTGCGATTTCGCCAATGGTCGATGATGCCCAGTCCGAAACGCTCATCAAAGCCATCTTGGCGGAGAGGGGTGCCGCATGGTGCCCCCCGCCTCATCACCTCGGAGTGGCTCCGTGACCCCTCGCGTCGTGTTCCCCAACAAGGTCCTTCCCTACCTGCTTGTGGCGCCGCAACTGGCCATCACGCTCGTTTTTTTCTACTGGCCGGCCGGTCAGGCGTTCTACCAATCCATGCTCAGGCAGGATCCGTTCGGGCTGAGGACCAAGTTCGTCTGGTTCGCCAATTTCAGGAAAGTGCTTGCCGATCCGGCCTACCTGAACTCGATCAAGGTCACGGTGGTGTTTTCCCTTGCGACCGCTATCGTCGCCATGTGCGTGGCGCTCCTGCTGGCGGTCATGGCAGAGAAGGTGGTGCGCGGCAAAGGTCTCTACCGCACGCTCTTGATCTGGCCCTACGCGGTGGCGCCGGCGATTGCCGGTATGCTGTGGCTATTCCTCTTCAACCCTTCGATCGGGTCGCTGGCCTACATGCTGAGGAGTTTCGGCATCGCCTGGGATCCACTGCTCAATGGCACCCACGCCATGATCCTGCTGGTGTCCGCCGCTGCCTGGAAGCAGATCAGCTACAATTTCCTGTTCTTCGTCGCCGGCCTGCAGGCGGTGCCGAAAGCCTTGATCGAGGCGGCGGCCATGGACGGCGCCGGCGAGACCAAGCGATTCTGGACCATCGTCTTCCCGCTGCTTGCGCCGACGACCTTCTTCCTGCTGGTCGTCAACACCGTCTATGCCCTGTTCGACACGTTCGGCATCGTCCATGCCGTCACCGGGGGCGGTCCGGGCAAGACGACTGAGACGCTGGTCTACAAGGTCTACAATGACGGCTTCGTCAATCTGATCCTCGGTGACTCGGCGGCGCAGTCGGTCATCCTGATGATCATCGTCATCTCGCTCACCGCCATCCAGTTCCGCTATGTGGAACGCAAAGTCCATTACGGCTGAGGGCGAGCGATGATCGGCCAGTCACCGCTCCGCACCGTCATCGCCCACGCCATGCTGATCCTCGGCATATTGATCGTCGCCTTCCCGATCTACTACACGTTCGTTGCCTCGACGCAGACGCTGCAAACGATCCTCAGGCCGCCATTGCCGCTCCTGCCCGGCGATCAGTTCTGGAACAATTACAGCGAGGCATTGTTCGGCGGTGTCGGCCGCATCGGCGGCGTCAGCGTCGGCAGGCTGCTGCTCAACACGACGATCATGGCGCTCGGCATCGCGGTGGGAAAGATATTCATCTCGATCCTGTCTGCCTATGCGATCGTGTTCTTCCGCTTTCCGCTGCGCATGACCTTCTTCTGGCTGATCTTCATCACCCTGATGCTCCCCGTCGAGGTGCGCATCCTGCCAACCTACAAGGTGATGGTCGATCTCGGCATGATCGACACTTATGCGGGCCTGATCATCCCGCTGATCGCCTCGGCCACCGCCACGCTGCTGTTCCGCCAGTTCTTCATGACGATTCCTGGCGAATTGGTTGAGGCGGCGCGGGTCGACGGTGCGGGGCCGTGGCGCTTCTTCTTCGATATCCTGTTGCCGCTGTCGCGGACAAATATCGCGGCGCTGTTCGTCATCCTCTTCATTTATGGCTGGACACAGTATCTGTGGCCGTTGCTCGTCACCAACAGCAGCAACATGAACACGATCGTCATCGCGCTCAGAAAGATGGTCTCCTTCGCCGATGCCGATACGCAATGGCACCTGGTCATGGTTACAGCGATGCTGGCCATCGTGCCGCCGATCCTGGTCGTGGTGCTGATGCAACGCTGGTTCGTTCGCGGCCTGGTCGATTCCGAAAAGTGAGAAGCTGATGGCGACCGTCGATCTGAAGGATGTGAAGAAGGTCTACCCCAGCGGTTTCGAGGCCGTGAAGGGCGTTTCAATCGCGGTTCCCGACAAGGAGCTTTGCGTGCTGGTCGGCCCGTCGGGTTGCGGCAAGTCCACGCTGCTCAGAATGATCGCCGGGCTTGAAACCATCTCCTCGGGAACAGTTGCGATCGACGGCAAGATCGTAAATTCAACCGGTCCGACCGAGCGTGACATCGCCATGGTGTTCCAGAACTACGCGCTCTATCCGCATATGAAAGTCTACGACAACATGGCCTATGGGCTGCGCAACCGCGGCACGCCGAAAGATGAGATCGACAGCCGGGTCCGCGCGACGGCGAAAATACTGGAACTTTCGGCGCTGCTCGACCGCCGCCCGCGCGAGCTTTCCGGCGGCCAGCGCCAGCGTGTCGCCATGGGTCGTGCCATTGTGCGCAATCCGAGGGTTTTCCTTTTCGACGAGCCGCTTTCCAATCTCGATGCCAAATTGCGTGGCCAGATGCGCGTCGAGATAAAGAACCTGCAGCGCTCGCTTGGCGTCACGTCGGTCTATGTCACACATGACCAGCTCGAGGCGATGACGTTGGCCGACATCCTCGTCGTCATGAATGCCGGACTGGTCGAGCAAATGGGGGCGCCGCTCGACGTCTACGAAAGGCCGGCCTCGACCTTCGTCGCTTCCTTCATTGGCGCGCCGCCGATGAATCTCCTGCCCCTTTCGCAAGGGCCGGCTGGTCCGGCGCTGGCTGATGGCAAGACGATTGAATTTGCGCCTGCGAACGCCGTCACGCTCGGCTTCCGCCCCGAGGATGCCGACGTCACCTTCGGGGCCGAGGCACCGTCCGGCGCGCTCATCCTGCCGGCGCTGGTCGAGGCAGTCGAACCGGTAGGCGCCGAAAGTTTCCTTCACTGTGCTGCAGGTGGCAGCAGGATCGTCGTGCGGGTCGCGGGTCGCGCCACCGCCACGGTTGGCAACCAATTGCGCGTGGTTGCCAAGGCAGAAAAGCTGCACTGGTTCGATCAGGCCGGAAAGCGCGTCGGCTAATCAGAAAGATATGCCTACGCTCCACCCACGCGGCGTTCAGGCGAAGACATGCGCCTTTCCCGATACAGTCAGCCGGACGATCTCGCCGACCGCCGGCGCGTCCATGCCCGGTTTGCGCAGGACCAGCGGCGTGTTGCCGATCGCTGCCGCATCGGGCGGATCGGCATTGTTCAAGAGCCGCACCGCGACCGTGCACATCGAGCCGGCGAATTCGGATTCCGTCACCTCGCCGAACAGCATGTCCGAGGTGCCGGACATACCCTCGCGCGACGTTCTCTTCAGCGCGATCTGCTCCGGGCGAAGCATGATGCGGGCGATATCGCGGCTGTCATGGGTGTCGACCGCGATGCGGCCGAGCGGCGAGTTGGCGAAGCCATTTGATATCTTGGCCGGCAGGATGATGGCGTCGCCGAGGAATTCGGCGATCATCCTGTCCTTCGGCTTGAGATAGAGCTCGCGCGGCGTGCCGATTTGCGAGAACTTGCCGTCGCGCATCACCGCGACCTGGCTGGCGAAGGACAGCGCTTCGGCCTGGTCGTGCGTCACCAGGATGGTGGTGATGCCGGCGGCCTCCAGAAGCTCGGCCACCGCCTTGCGCATCGAGGCGCGCAGGCCGGTATCGAGCGCCGAGAACGGCTCGTCGAGAAGCATCAGCCTGGGCTTCATCGCCATGGCCCGGGCCAGCGCCACACGCTGCTGCTGGCCGCCGGAAAGCTCGTGCGGGCGGCGTTTGAGGATCGCCTTGTCGAGCCCGACGATATAGGCGAGCTCGACGATGCGCTCAGCGCGCTTGTCCTCGCCGCGGCCCATGCCGAAACCGATATTGTCGCCAATGGTCAGATGCGGAAACAGGGCACCATCCTGCGCCACCACACCGATGCCTCGGCGATACGCCGGCACCGCAGCGCCGCCGTTGGCCAATATGGCACCGTCGAGCGTGATGTGGCCCTGGTCCGGAGCCTCGAAGCCGGCAATCAGCCGCAGCAGGGTCGTCTTGCCGCAACCGGAAGGACCGACGATCGCCGTGCGGCTGCCGCTGGCGACGCTCAGGTCGACGCCGGCAAGGGCCGCCACGGGACCGTATTGCTTGTGCAGGCCGCTGATTTCGAGAAAGCTCATCGTCCGGCCATCCGTTTCGACTGGACATAGAGCAGCCAGGTCAAGGGCAGCGACATCGCCACCATGATGAAGGCGTAGGGTGCCGCCGAGGCATAATCAATCTCGCCACTGTAGGACCAGAAAGCCATCGCCAGCGTGTGGGTGCCGTTCGGTGCCAGCATCTGGGTGGCGGTCAGTTCGTTCATGATGCCGAGCGCCACCAGGGCCATGCCGGCCGCGGCACCCGGCGCCGACAGGCGGATCGTCGTCGACCACAGCGCCTGCAGCGGCGGCCGGCCGAGGCTGGAAGCGGCGCGTTCGAGCTCGACCGGCGCCTGCGCGATCGATGCCCGCAGGCTGACCAGCGCGCGCGGCAGGAACATCAGCGCATAGGCAACCAGGATGGTGAACAAGGTCTGGTAGAGCGGCAGCGCGATGCGTACGGTGATGGTGACCAGCGCCAGTGCGATGACGACCCCGGGCAGCGAGCCGACGATGTAGTTGCAGCCCTCCAGAAGACGCTGCAATGGCCCCGGCGCGCGGATCGAGATCCAGGCCATCGGCATGGCGGCGACGGTGGCGAGCAACGCGCCGGCGAGCGCCAGGAACAGCGTCTGGCCAAGCGCCAGGCCGATCTCGTCCAAGCGCCAGACAGCGGAGCCGCCGGCGGCAAGCCAGCCGCCAATGGTGACGAACGGCACGCCGAGCGCCAAAAGCGTGATGACGACAAGCAAGAGCAGGCTAGGCAGGGTGGCGCGTCCGAGGCTTGTGCGTTGCTGATGGCGCGCCGCGCCGGAGCCGACACGGGCATAGCGCTCCTCGCCGCGCACCAGCACTTCGAGGCCGAGCAGCACGAAGCAGCAGCTGACCAACACGCCGGCCAGCATGTTGGCGGCCGGTCCATTGAAGGTCGACTGGAACTGGTCGACGATCGCCGTGGTGAAGGTGTCGAAGCGGATGAAGACATAGAGGCCGTACTCGGCCAGCAGATGCAGGCCGACCAGCAGCGAGCCGCCGCAGATGGCGAGCCGCAATTGCGGCAGCACGACCCGCCAGAACACGCGCCGGGGCCCAAGTCCGAGTGCGGCGGCGGCGTCTTCCAGGGCGGGATCGAGACGGCGCAACGCCGCCGACACCGGCAGATACAGGAACGGGAAATAGGCGATCACGGAAACCAGCACGCCGGCCCACAGGCCGTGCAGTCCCGGCACCATGGTGACCCAGGCATAGCTGTGCACAAAAGCCGGGATGGCGAGCGGCGCCACGCACAGCCAGGCCCAGAGCCGGGCGCCCGGCAGGTCGCTGCGCTCGGTCAACCAGGCCAGCGAAACCGACAGCACGATGGTGATCGGCACCGAGAGCGCGACCAGCAGGACAGTGTTGACCAGAAGCTCGCCGACACGCGGCCGGAAGACCAGTGCCGAGACTGTTTCCCAGCCGGTCTGCACCGCGATCCAGATGATGAAGGCAAGCGGCACCAGCGCCAGCAGCGCAACGAAGATGGCGGCGAGGACCAGCCAAAGCGGTGCGCGTCGCCGAGCCCTTCGGCCTGTGCCCGAAGGCAGGCCCGAATGCGCGAGATCGACCGCGGACTGCATCAGGTCAGACGCCGTGCCGTTGCCGTCCAGCGGCAGCAATTGAAAGACCGCGATCGCGGTCGGGAACACAGCGTGTCGTCATCGACGAATGCCATCTCGAAAAACAAAATCACTCCCGCGGAAGGCGAATTCCCGCGGGAGCGTGGTCGGGTGTCCTTTTAGGACGAATGGCAACTAAAGCAAGCCGGCTGCCGTCATCAGATCGGTCACCTTCTTGGAGTTCAGCGTCGTGGCATCGACCTTCGGCGCCTGCAGATCGGCGAGCGGCACCAGCTTCGGGTTGGAGTCCGCACCCTTGCCGACCGCGTACTCGAAGGAATCGCCGGTTTTCAGCACGTCCTGACCGCCTTTGCCTGTCAGCCATTTCAGGAACGCCTGGGCTTCCTTCGGATGCTTGCTCGAAGCCAGCACACCGCCGCCGGAGATCGAGACGAAGGCGCCCGGATCCTGGTTCTTGAAATAGTGCAGCGCGACATTCTTGCTGTTTTCGCCGGTCTTGGCCTGATCGCCGAAATAGTAATAGTGATAGATCACGCCGCCTTCGATCTCGCCGGCATTGACCGCCTTCATCACCGTGCTGTTGCCCTTGTAGGCGGTGAAATTGGTTTTCATCGCTTTCAGCCAGTCGGCGGTAGCGGCTTCACCTTTGAGCTGGAGCAGGGCGCTGACGATGGCCTGGAAATCAGCGCCCGAGGGGGAGGCGGCCCAACGGCCTTTCCAGCTCGGATCGGCGAGGTCCAGCATCGACTTGGGCAACTGGTCGGCAGTCAGCTTGGTCTTGTTATAGGCAAAGACCGTGCTGCGCGCGGCAACGCCGACCCATTTGCCGCTGGCCGGCTGATAGTCCTGGGGAACCTGCGCCAGCGTGTCCGCGTCGACCGGCGCGAACAGGCCGGCGCTTTCGACCAGCGCCATGGCCGGTGAGTTTTCGGTCAGGAAGACGTCTGCGGGCGAAGCAGCGCCCTCGGCGACGATCTGGTTGGAGAAATCGCTGTCGCCGCCATTGCGCACGGTGACCTTGATGCCTGTTTCCTTGGTGAAGCCTTCGGCCCACGCCTTGGTCAGGCTTTCGTGCTGGGCGTTGTAGACAATGATGCCATCCTCTTCCGCCTTTGCCGGACCGGCGATGAGGCTGATTGCCAGCGCGGCGGCGCCGGCGAGGGTGGAAAGAGCGTATTTCATGGCATTGTCCTCGATTTCGGGGGTCCTAGGTCTGTCACGGCTGCACCTATCGATACATGACAGCTATAGTCAACATTGTTGGTGTGCTTCAATCGGTCGCTGACGTGCAAAGGTCGGTGCCGAACGGACAATTCCGCGTGATGCTCACGGTTCGGCGGTGCCGCAAACTTTCGTGACTTGCCGACAGTTTGGCTTGGACATTATTTCGCCGGCCACGTAACAAATCAGCGCCGAGACGCGAAAATCGGGGAGTGAACTCTTGTGAGCGGCAAGGACGAGGCCGAACTTTCCCGGCTGATGCGGGCCGCGATCGCGGGAGATGAAAGGGCTTACGCCGACTTTCTGCACCGGATTGCCGCGCTGGTTCGCGGTTTTGCCAGGCGCAAGATCGTGCAGGGCGGGGTCGATCCCGAGGATGTCGTGCAGGAAACCTTGCTGGCCATTCATGTGAAACGGCATACCTGGCGTCAGGATGCGCCGGTGTTGCCGTGGGTCTATGCGATTGCCCGCTTCAAGCTGATCGATGCGTTCAGGCGGCGCGGACGGCGCATCGAGATCGACGTCGACGATATCGCCGAGACGTTCGCCGAGCCGGAAACCGAGACCGTCAGCGAGCGCGACATCAACCGTGCATTGGACGGTCTGTCGCCGGCTCAGCGCTCCGTGGTCTCGGCCGTGTCGGTGGAAGGGCGGTCCATCGGCGAGACGGCGGCAAAGTTCGGCATCAGCGAGACGGCGGTGCGGGTGTCGCTGCATCGCGGACTTGCCGCGATAGCCAAGCGATTCGGGCGGGAATGACATGAGAACGGACGATCTCATCAAGGCGCTGGACGCCGATGCAACCAGCAAGGCGATGCCGCTGCAATCGGCCTGGTGGCTGGCCGCCGGTGCGGCAGCGGTGATCGCGGCCGTCGTTTTCCTGCTGACCATCGGCCCACGCCCGGATTTCATGGCGGCCGCGCACACGATGCGCTTCCTTTCCAAATTCGTCTTCACCATCGTGCTTGCCGTCAGCGCCTTCGCCCTGATCCGTGCCTTGTCGACGCCGGGTGCATCAACGGGCCGGGCAATGGTTGGGATGGCTGCGGCGCCAGTGCTGGTAGCCGTGGCGGTGGTTCTGGAGCTTTTCATGGTGCCGGAGGCGCTGTGGGGAACCAAAATGGTCGGCTCCAACATGATGATCTGCATGGCATTCATCCCGCTGATCGGCCTCGGTCCGCTTGCCATCTTCCTGTGGATGCTGCGCTACGGGGCGCCGACACGGCCGGTGCTTGCCGGTGCGGTGGCAGGCCTGCTCGCCGGCGGGCTGGCGGCAACCTTCTATGCCGCCCACTGCTTCGACGATTCGCCGCTTTTCGTCGCCACCTGGTACACGATAGCGATTGCAGCGCTCGCATTGCTTGGCGCGCTCGGCGGACGGTTTTTCGTGCGCTGGTAGCGTTGCGCCACGCTCGCCCGCTCGCGCATACCGATCCTTAATCATGCCGGCAATTGTTTGCCGGTTAGCGATGGCACCGGAATGCCTGACGCAACCTTTCCTTAAAATCGATCCGCCAAGGTTGAGGCGAGAACATGCGTTTGCGCACGGGGGTGGCACGTATCGTGATGTGGCGAGGATTGACCAGCCGAGAATCTCTTGGGCGTGCAGGGCTGGCGTTGCTCGTCGCCGGCCTGGGCGTGCTGGCGGCCTCGATCCTGCTGTCGCACCTGGACCTGGGCACCGAAGCCTTGAAACTCTGCCTGCAGATCGCGATGGCAGTGGCGGCGGGCGCGCTGTTCCTCGCCGCCCTGTCCACCCGCAGGATCAGCATGGATCGCCAACAGATCGCCGAGAGCGAGCTGCGCTTCCGCCGCGCCATGGAGGATTCAGCGATCGGTATCGTCGTTGTCGGTCTCGATGGGCGCATCCGCCAGACCAATCCGGCCTTCGCGGCCATGCTTGGCTACACAAGCGAAGAGATCGAGGCGCTGACTTTCTTCCAGATCACGCATCCCGACGACCAGCAGATCGGGCGGAAGACGATGGACGATCTGAAGGCGGGCACGGTCAATTCCTTCCATTTCGAGAAGCGCTATCTCCGCAAGGACGGAACGCCTGTCTGGGCCCATCTTGCCGGTTCGGTCATTCGCGATGAGACCAGCGGCCGCCCGCTCTATCTCGTCTCGCAAATCGAAAACATCGACGCTCGCAAGCAGGCCGAGGCGCGCATTGCCGAAGCGGAAACGCGTTGGAATTTCGCGCTCGCCGGCGCCGGCCAGGGCGTCTGGGACCTCGACATGCGCAAGGGCGGCACGACCTATTCCTCGACCTGGGTCAAGATGCTGGGCTATGCGGATGGCGAGCTCGATGGCGACACCGACCGCTGGCTGACGATGATCCATCCTGATGATCGCGAGACTGTCGCCGAAGCGGATCGCGCTCATCTCGAGGGCAAGACACCGTTCTTTGAGGCCGAGTTCAGGATGCGCCACAAGGATGGCCACTGGGTGTGGATCCTCGACCGCGGCAAGGCCATCGAACGTGATGAGGATGGACGGCTGATCAGGGCCATCGGCAGCTTGACCGACATCACCCGCCGCAAGGAGGCCGAAGAGCGCCTCACCGTGTCGGCGGCAATGCTTGCCGATGAAAAGGAGCGGCTGAGGGTGACGCTGCAATCGATCGGCGATGCCGTGATCTGCACCGATGCCGCAAACCGTATCACCTTCATGAACCCGGTCGCCGAAAAGCTGACCGGGATTGCCGGCGGCGAGGCTCTCGGCAAGATGCTTGGCCATGTCTACTGGGCGGTCGATGAGGAGACGGGGCACAGGATCGGCGTGACCCGGCCCGCGGTTGGCGTTCATGCGCCCGCCGACCAGAACAGCCGCGCCGTCCTCATCCGGCGCGACGACACGCGCTGCAGCATCCGCCAGGTGGTGTCGCCGATCGTCAACGACCGCCACGAATTCTGCGGGCTGGTCATCGTCTTCCAGGACTTTACCGATGCGCGCGCGCTGCAGCGCCAGCTCGCCCACGCCGCGGCACACGATGCGCTGACCGGCCTTGCCAACCGCTCCAGCTTCATCCGCGCCATGGAGGACCTCGTCGACCAGGCGCGCAAGGACGGCACCGCCGACACGACAAGGTCGGTCGGCGACACGACAAGGTCGGTCGGCGACACGACAAGGTCGGTCGGAGGCGCCGGACATCAGTTCATGTTCATCGACCTCGACCACTTCAAACTGGTCAACGACACGGGTGGCCACGCGGCGGGAGACGCGCTGCTGAAGCGGGTTGCCGTGGCTATTCGCGGCGTGCTTGGTCCAGACGACATCGTCGCTCGCCTCGGCGGCGACGAATTCGCGGTCATTTTGAAATCGGGTTCGGCAGCCGGCGCCAAGATCGCGGCGCGCTCCATCATCGATGCGATCGGCGGGCTAGACTTCACCTGGGACGGCCGTCCTCACGTGATCGGCGCCAGCATCGGGTTGGCTGCGATCAATGCCAATTGTGGCGAGGTCGACGAGATCATCGCCAGGGCCGATGCGGCTTGCTATGCCGCCAAGGCGGCGGGCCGTGGCTGTGTCTCCGTGGCGCCCGACGCACAACAGATCGTGGATGGCCGGACAGAGCCACTGGCGGTGGCCTCCTGATAGACCCGTCGCCGTTGAACCGAAAGGCTTGTCCCTGATTTGCGCCGACGATCCGCTCAGCGCGTCGGGACGGGATGCTCGCCGCGATAGTCGTAGAAGCCGCGCCCGGTCTTGCGGCCGAGCCAGCCGGCCTCGACATACTTCACCAGTAGCGGGCAAGGGCGGTACTTGGAGTCCGACAGGCCGTCATGCAGCACCTGCATGATCGACAGGCAGGTATCGAGCCCGATGAAGTCAGCCAGCTGCAGCGGCCCCATCGGATGGTTGGCGCCGAGCCGCATGGCCGTGTCGATGGCGTCGACCGAGCCGACACCCTCATAGAGCGTGTAGATCGCCTCGTTGATCATCGGCAGCAGGATGCGGTTGACGATGAAGGCAGGAAAATCCTCCGAGACCGTGATCGTCTTGTCGAGCTGCTTCACATAGGTTTTGGCTGCCTCGAAGGTCTGGTCCTCGGTGGCGATGCCGCGCACCAGTTCGACCAGCTTCATCAGCGGTACCGGGTTCATGAAATGTATGCCGATGAACCGCTCGGGCCGGTCGGTCTGCGCGGCAAGCCGCGTGATCGAGATCGACGAGGTGTTGGTCGCCAGGATGGCTTCGGGATTGAGCTGCGGACAAAGCTGGGCGTAGATCTTGCGCTTGACCGTCTCGTCCTCGGTCGCCGCCTCGATCACCAGGTCAGCACCCGCAAGATCGGCCATCGCGGGCGCGGCCGAAATGCGGCCCATCGCATCGTTGCGCACCTTCTCGTCGAGCTTGCCGGACCCCACCTGGCGGGCCATGTTGCCGCTGATCGTGGCGATGCCCTTCTCGATGCGGTCGGGCGAGATATCGTAGATCAATACCTTGTAGCCTGAAAGCGCGGAGACATGGGCGATGCCGCCACCCATCTGGCCCGCGCCGATGATGCCGATCGTCTCGATCTTGCTCATTACACCGATCCCGTCCTGAACCCTTCCGCTTGAACTGCGAAAGCGCTCCACCTTTTATTTTACCGCAATCCCGGACGCAAAACCGCTGCGCACTTTGCTGGATTGCTTTCAGCCTTTGCGGCCTGCTTTTTGTGCGGTGCAAACTAAAAGGGCGGGGCGACTTCGTCTACCCCACCCTCACCATTTAATACGCTTTGGCAGAAAGCGTCAAAGCGCCTTTTGCAGTTCCGGCAGGATGACGAACAGGTCGCCGACGAGGCCGTAGTCGGCAACCTGGAAAATCGGCGCCTCCTCGTCCTTGTTGATGGCGACGATGACCTTGGAATCCTTCATGCCGGCAAGGTGCTGGATGGCGCCGGAGATGCCGACCGCGATGTAGAGATCGGGGGCAACCACCTTGCCGGTCTGGCCGACCTGCCAATCGTTCGGCGCATAGCCGGCGTCGACGGCGGCGCGGGAAGCGCCGACCGCGGCGCCGAGCTTGTCGGCAACCGGCAGGATGACCTCCTGGAATTTCTCCGAGGAGCCCAGCGCGCGGCCGCCCGAGATGATGATCTTGGCCGAGGTCAACTCCGGACGGTCGGTCTCGGAAAGCTTGTTCTCGATGAAGGTGGAGAGGCCCGGATTGGCCGCGGCCTTAACGGTCTCGACGGCTGCCGAGCCGCCCTCGGGGGCTGCCTGGAAGGAGGCGGTGCGCACGGTGATCACCTTCTTGGCGTCGCTCGACTGCACCGTCTGGATGGCGTTGCCGGCATAGATCGGCCGCTTGAAGGTGTCGGGCGATACGACTTCGATGATCTCGGACACCTGCGCGACATCGAGGAGCGCAGCCACGCGCGGCGCGACATTCTTGCCCGACGAGGTCGCCGGCGCGATGATGGTGTCGTAGGCGCCCGCCAGCGACACAATGAGCGCTGCCGTCGGTTCGGCCAGACGCTCGGCAAGCTCGTCGGCCTCGGCCAACAGCACCTTGCTCACGCCCTTCAGCTTGGCGGCAGCGTCGGCTGCCGGCTTGGCGCCCTTGCCGGCAACCAGCACATGCACGTCCGAGCCGATCTGCAGCGCGGCCGACAGCGCCTTGGCGGTCTGGTCGGAAAGGGTTGCGTTGTCGTGTTCTGCAATCAGAAGAATAGCCATTGATGATATTCCTGACTTTCGTCTTCGCGGCTCCCTGAAATCCGGTCAGGCCGAGTCGAAAACGGTTGGTTTCGAGAACCGGAGCGGAGCGTACTTCTGTACGTGAGCACCGGAAGCGGAGAAGCCAGCCGTTTGCAGGCCGGCCTCATCGGATTTCCTTACAGCACGCCGGCTTCGTTCTTCAGCTTGTCGACCAGCTCAGCGACGCTCTTGACCTTGACGCCTGCCTTGCGGCCGCTCGGCTCTTCGGTCTTGATGACCTTCAGCCGCGGCTTGACGTCGGCGCCGTAGTCGGCCGGGCTCTTCTCGTCGAGCTGCTTCTTCTTGGCCTTCATGATGTTGGGCAGCGAGGCATAGCGCGGCTGGTTGAGGCGAAGGTCGGCGGTGACGATCACCGGCATCTTCAGTTCCACCGTCTGCAGGCCGCCATCGACTTCGCGCGTCACCTTGGCCTTGTCGCCGTCGAGCACGATCTTGGAGGCGAAGGTTCCCTGCGCCCATCCCAACAGTGCCGCCAGCATCTGGCCGGTCTGGTTGGAATCGTCGTCGATCGCCTGCTTGCCGAGGATGACGAGGCCGGGCTGCTCGGCGTCGACGACGCCCTTCAGCACCTTGGCGACGCCGAGCGGCTCGGTCTGTTCGTCGGTCTTGACCAGGATGGCGCGGTCAGCGCCCATGGCGAGCGCCGTGCGCAGGGTTTCCTGCGCCTGCTGCGGGCCGATCGAGACGACGATGATTTCTTCCGCCTTGCCAGCTTCCTTCAGCCGGATCGCTTCTTCAACCGCGATCTCGTCGAACGGGTTCATCGCCATCTTGACGTTGGCGAGCTCCACCGCCGAACCATCAGCCTTCACGCGAACCTTGACGTTCGCATCCACAACCCGCTTCACGGGCACAAGGATCTTCATTTGCCTGTCACCTCTTCACGCTAATTGGGCGCGCTATAACAGCCTGCGCCCGTTCTGAGTTGTCGAAAGCCGACATTCCAGGTGGAAATTCTGGCCGGATGGAAATTCTGGTCTTTGCCCGCCTTAGGTTGCGGCGGAGACGTTTCCGTAGTTGCGGCAACCCTGCACGTCAATACGCTGCAAGTGGCTCAAATCGGTTCAGTCCGAACTGGAAGCGTTTCCGCGTCCCCAGCGCGGTGTCGCGGCGGGTTGATCGGGGATCAACGGTTCCGTGGCAACCGGCGGCTGGTCGGGCGCGGCGGGCGCGACGTCTTCGTCGGCGCCGGCAAACAGCGGCACGCCGCGGCTACGCAAGACAAGCACCAGAACGGCGCCGGCGATGATGCCGCCGATATGGCAGGCCCAGGAGATCTGATCCTCGCCGCCGGCGGCAAACATCACCACCTGGAAAAGGACCCACAGGATGAGCGGGATGAAGGCCGGAATGCGCAGCGGGATGCGGGCGAAGGCCAACACCCAGACCTTCACCCTGGGATAAAGGATCAGATAGGCGACGACCACGCCGGCGATGGCGCCCGAGGCACCGATCAGCGGCACCTGCGAGTTCCAGGCG
This sequence comes from Mesorhizobium sp. WSM1497, assembly GCF_001672455.2. Taxonomy (NCBI): domain Bacteria; kingdom Pseudomonadati; phylum Pseudomonadota; class Alphaproteobacteria; order Hyphomicrobiales; family Phyllobacteriaceae; genus Mesorhizobium; species Mesorhizobium sp. WSM1497. The sequence continues at coordinate 1,641,531 of NZ_CP021070.1, forward strand.
ACGAGGCCCTGGAAGGCGGCGCCGGCGATCGCGCACAACAGGTAGAAGATGAGGTAGCGGATGTGACCGAGCGCGTCCTCGACATTGTCGCCGAACACCCACAGGAACAGCATGTTGCCGCCGAGGTGGAAGATGTCGGCATGCAGGAAGGAATAGGTGAGGTAGCTCAGGCTTTCGGGGATGACGATAAAACGGGGATCGAGCTCGGCGGTGTCATGGACGACCGACGGGATGAAGCCGAGACCAAGCACGGCGGCATTGGAGAAACTCTCGCCGCCGAGCGCGGTGGCGAGGTAGACCAGGGCGTTGACCACGATCAGCCCGATGGTCACATATTGCAGGCGGATGTGGCGCAGCCTGTTGGTGTCGTAAAGCGGGATGAACATGCCCCAGGCCCTCTTCCGCTTTCGACAATCAGCGGTTCTTGCCGGGAACCCATAGCACGTCGGCGTTTCCGTTGTCATTGACCGCCCGGGCGGCGACAAACAGGAAATCCGAGACGCGGTTGATGTATTTCAGACCGTCGCGGTTGACGTGCTCGTTCGGGTCCTGGGCCAGTGCGACCATCAGCCTTTCGGCTCGCCTTGCCACGGTGCGGGCAAGGTGAAGTGCCGCCGCCGCCGCTGTGCCGCCATTGAGCACGAAGGATTTGAGCGGCTGAAGCTCCTTGTTGAGAAGGTCGATGTCCTTTTCGACCCGGTCGGTCTGCACGGCGACGATGCGAAGCGGCTCATAGCCGAGCGGCTTGCCGTCGTCGGGTACGGCGAGATCGGCGCCGAGATCGAACAGATCGTTCTGGATGCGGGACAGCATGGCGTCGATCGCGGGATGGGCCGCGGCCGTGTGGACCCTTGCGATGCCGATGCAGGCATTGGCCTCGTCGACCGTGCCGTAGGCCTCTACCCGCAGATCGGATTTCAGCCGCCTCTCGCCGGTGCCGAGACCCGTGGTGCCATCATCGCCGGTGCGGGTGTAGATCTTGTTGAGCTTGACCATTTCGCCTCCCCGGCCGCCGGCATCCTCACTTGCGGGTGAAATACACCGCCAGCAGGATCAGCACCAGCGCCACGGCCTGCAGCATGACTCGTGCCTGCATCAGCTTGTTCGAGGTGACGCCGGAGCCGCCGCGCATCATGTTGATGAGGCCGCGAACAAGCACGACCGCAACGGCGACCATGACCAGAATGGCGAGAATGTTGAAGACGGTTGCCATTGCTTCGTTCCAGTTGGTTGGCGTTCAGGCGCGTTTGGCCATCAGGCGGTAAAGCATCGATGCCGGCAGGATGCGTCTGAGCACCGCGCCGATCCTGGCGGGCACTGTTACCACATAGTGCGGGCGTGGGCGCCGCGACAGAAGTGCATGGCGCAGCGCCGCATGAACCACTTCCGGCCCTGGCTTCAAGGCCGATTGGCTGCCGCCGGCCCGCAGTCGCTCGAGTTGCGCCGCATAGTCCACGCGGTGCACGGAATTCTCGTGGTCGATGTTGCTGAGAAACCAAATGAGGCCATTGCTGGCGATCTTCGACTTCACCGGCCCCGGCTCGATCAGCGAAACGTGGACGCCGCTGCCCGCCAGTTCCTGGCGCTGGCAGAGCATTAAGGCCTCCAGTGCGTGCTTCGACGCCGAATAGGCGCCGCGAAAGCGCACCGGCACGAGGCCAAGGATCGACGAGCAGTGGACGATGCGGCCCTGACCCTGGCGGCGCATCACCGGCACCAGCCGGCGGGTCAAATCATGCCAGCCGAAGAAATTCGCCTCGAACTGCTGCTTGAGCGCGGCAACGGGCAGATCCTCGACGGCGCCCGGCTGCGCATACGCGCCGTTGTTGAACAGGGCGTCGAGGCGGCCGCCGGTGCGGTCGAGCACCGCCGCCACCAGCGCGGCGATGGAGTCCGGCTCGCAATAATCGAGATAGAAGGCCTCGATGCCATCGGCTTCGAGCGCGGCGAGGTCCTGTGGCTTGCGCGCCGTTGCGAACACCCGCCAGCCTTCCGCCTTCAACGCGCGGGCGCAGTACGCGCCTATTCCCGAAGACGCACCGGTGATGATAATCGAGCGCAACTTCTGCGCCGGACTGTTCGTGGTTTCGCCAAGGGTTGCCATTTGCCGCAATCCCTTCCCATATTCCCGGCGTGGAGACAATTGGAGGGCGCGGTTCTTGTTGCGGAAGATCGTAGCCCTCAAGCGGGTCCTCTACGACGCACTTGGCCATTTCAACACCGATGACGGCTGGGCGATGGCCAGCCATCTAGCGATCACCTCGCTGATGGCGCTGTTCCCGTTCCTGATCTTCGCGACGACGCTGGCGAGCTTCCTCGGCGCGCAGGCGTTCTCCGACACGGCCGTGCATCTGGTCTTCGACACCTGGCCCGAACAGATCGCCAAGCCGATCGCGCGCGAAGTGCTCAATGTGCTGACCGTCAGGCGCACCGACCTTTTGACCTATGGTGTGGTGCTTGCGGCCTATTTTGCGTCGAACGGCATCGAGGCGCTGCGCACGTCGCTCAACCGCGCCTACCGCGTCTCGGAAACGCGCGGCATCATCTACCGCCGGGTGCAGAGCATCATCTTCGTTCTCATCGCCACGGCCGGTTTCCTGGCGATCAGCGTGCTCCTGGTGTTCGCGCCGCTGCTGGCGCGGCTCGCGGAAGCCCATATCGACTGGATCAAGCCCTATATGGGCACCATTACGCTATGGCGTTACGTCATCGCTTCGGCGGTCATTGTCGGCGGATTGTTTGCCGTCCATTTCTGGCTGCCGGCGGGCAAGCGCCGCTTCGTCTCGCTGGTGCCGGGCATCGTCTTCACGCTGGCGGCATGGCTTATCGGTTCGACCATCTTCGCCACCTATCTCGACCACTTCTCGTCCTATGTGACGACCTATGCCGGCCTGGCCTCGATCATGATCGCCGTGGTCTTCCTCTACATGGTCTCGGCGATCTTCATCCTCGGCGGCGAGCTCAATGCCGCGATCAGCCGCTATCTGGAGGCGCGTGCGCGGGTGGGATGACAGGTCGAATTGAGGAATTGAAGAATTGGAGAAAAAGCGGGCCATATCCGGCGCTGTCTGTGCTTCTTTCTCAATTTCTCAATTCCACAGTTCTTCCCTTGGCCTGCCGCGCCGTTGCCAGGCCGACGCCGAATGTCGTGATCGCCATGCCGGCAATCTGAAGTGCGTTGAGCTGCTCGTCGAACAGGGCCCAGGCGATGATCGCCGTCACCGCCGGCACCAGGTAGAACAGCGAGGCGACCTTCGACATCTCGCCGTCGCGGATCATCACCATCAGCAGGAAGATGGCGCCGAGCGACAGCACCAGCACCAGCCAGGCCATGGCGAAGATGAGTTCGCCATTGATGACGACCGTGTGGGTTTCGAAGGCGAGGGAGGCGACGAGCATCAGCGAGCCACCGCCGACATATTGCCACATGGTCGCCGCGACGAGGTCGCCGCCGGAGGCAAAGCGCTTCTGCCAGATGGTGCCGGCGCTCATGCCGAGCACCGAAACCAGCGAGGCGGTCAATGTCGCCGCGGTCACGCCGCCGCCGAGCGCGCCGAGCTTCGGCCACAGCACGATGACGATACCGATGAGGCCGATGCCAAGGCCAAGCCAGTGACGCGGCAGGATCGCCTCGCCGAGGAATTTGCCGGCCAGCACCGCCGTGATCAGCGGCTGCAGGCCGACGATGAGGGCCGAAAAGCCGGCCGGCATGCCCCTGTGGATGGCCCAGAACACAGCGCCGAGATAGACGCCATGCATCAGGATGCCCGCGCCGGTGGCATGCAGCGCCTCCTCGCGGGTGGCTTTTTTCGAACCCAATACAAGCATCAGGACGGCCAGCAGGATGGCGGCGATGACGAACCGCGCGGCGAGGAAGGTGAACGGCTCCGCCCATGGCATGGCGTAGCGTGCGCCAATGAAGCCGGTCGCCCACAGAACGACGAAGGTGGCGGGAATGAACCGCTTGATGCTGTGCATGTTCCGGAGTCCGCCGCACTGGAGAGAATTGCCGTGGCGATGCTCTAATCCCGTTCACCCCGGCGCGCAAAGCGAAACGGTTGATCCATAGATCACCGGAATTCAACGCCGGCCCATCTGGGGGTGGCTTCTTGGTCTCACCGAGCTCAAAGCCCGACCATTCGCCTGATGTCGTCAGGCGATGCGCCGGCATGGCGCAAGGCGGCAAGGCCGGTATCGCCCAGGCTCTTCGACAGTTTTCGCCCGTCGGGCCCGAGGATGAGACGATGATGGAAATAGGCGGGTTGCGGCAGTCCCAGGAGTTGCTGCAGCAGGCGCTGCACGCCGGTGGCGGAAAACAGATCCTGGCCACGCACGACGTGGCTGACACCTTGCAGGGCATCGTCCATGACGACGGCGAGGTGGTAGCTGGTCGGGATATCGCGGCGCGCCACGATCACGTCGCCCCAGTCCTGCGGACGGGCTTCGATCGAGCGTGTCGCGGAAAGCGTCTCGTCGGCGAATTCGGTCCAAGACAGGTCCTTGCCGACACGCGCCAAGGCGGCATCGACATCCAGCCGCCAGGCGAAGGGCGCATTCCCGGCGATCCGCCGCTGGCGTTCCTTGACTGGCAGCGCCTTGTCCGCGGCGGGGTAGAGCGGCACGCCATCGGGATCGCGCGGCCAATCGCGCCCACGCTTTTCGCTGTCGGCGATGAAGGCGCGGATCTCGCCACGGCTCATGAAGGCGGGATAGACGAGTTCCTCCCGGACCAGCCGCTCGAGCACCGCCTGGTATTCGGCGAAATGCTCGGACTGGCGGCGCACCGGCTCTTCCCAGCCAAGCCCCAGCCATTTCAGGTCGGCAAGCACGCCGGCCTCGAATTGCGGCGTGCAGCGCGTCGTGTCGATATCCTCGATGCGCAGCAGCAGGCGGCCGTCCGCCCGTGCCGCCAGCTTCTGGTTGAGCAGCGCCGAATAGGCGTGGCCGAGATGCAGGTCGCCATTGGGGCTGGGCGCGAAGCGGAATGTCAGGAGTGTCATCTCTGCGGCGGCAATCGGGTTGTGCGGCGGTTTTGCCAATTGCTACCGTGCTGCCGGTTCAGGAACAAGAAAGCATGCAGCGTATCGCGACATCAGACGACATTGCCCGGGGGCTCGATGCGCTTTGCGTGATCGACCCGCGCCTGGAAAAGGTGCGCGGCATGGCCGGCGAGGTGCCGCTGCGGCTGTCCGAACCGGGGTTTCGAAGCCTGGCGTCGATCGTCGTCTCGCAGCAAGTGTCCCGCGCCAGCGCCGATGCGATCTTCGGCCGGCTGACCAAGCTCGTCGATCCGCTGACGCCGCAGGCGATCCTGGCCGCCGGCGAGGACATGTTTCGCGAGGCCGGCCTGTCGCGGCCGAAGCAGCGCGGCCTGATCGCAATTGCGCAGGCCGTGGTCGACGGCCTCGACCTGCATCACCTCTGTTCGCTCGATGCCGAGGAGGCGATCACGACGATGACGGCGGTGTCCGGCATCGGCCCGTGGACGGCGGAAGTGTACCTGTTGTTTGCCGCCGGGCACCCCGACATTTTCCCCGCGCGTGATGTCGCGCTGCAGAGCGCGGTCGGCCACGCGCTCGGCATCGAGCCGCGTCCGCCGGAGAAAACGCTGATCGCATTGGCCGAATCATGGAGCCCGTGGCGAGGTGTCGCATCGCGGCTTTTCTGGTCCTATTATCGTGAAACCAGAGGGCGGGACGCCGCGCCACCGGCCTGAATCCGCGAAAAATCATAAAAATCATGCATTTTTGGCGCTTCAGCGACGCGACAATCCGCTTCACATCCCTGTCATGTCGGGCTTACAGTATCCGTGCCGTTCGGGTCTAGAACCAAGGAGGTGAACACGTGACGGTTGCCGTATCTCCGGATGGGCTTCCAGCACTGGTGCTGAATGCGGATTACCGTCCGCTCAGCTATTACCCCTTGTCGCTCTGGTCGTGGCAGGACGCCATCAAGGCGGTGTTCCTCGACCGGGTGAACATCGTCGCCGAATACGAGCACGCCGTCTCCTCGCCGACCTTCTCGATGAAGCTGCCGAGCGTTGTCAGTCTTAAGGCCTATGTGAAGCCCTCCAGGCACCCGGCCTTCACCCGCTTCAACGTCTTCCTGCGCGATCGCTTCCAGTGCCAATATTGCGGCACGCCGGAGGACCTGACCTTCGATCACGTCATCCCCCGCCATCGCGGCGGCGCGACGACGTGGGAGAATGTCGTTGCCGCCTGCTCGCCGTGCAATTTGAGGAAGGGCGGCATGATGCCGGCGCATGCCAAGATGTGGCCGCTGCAGAAGCCTTTCCAGCCGACGGTTCACGATCTGCACAACAATGGCCGCCTGTTCCCGCCCAACCATCTGCACGAAAGCTGGATGGATTATCTGTACTGGGATGTCGAACTCGAACCCTGAGATCGTTCGAGAAGTCGGGAGGCTGGCCGTCTGGAGCAATTGTCTGCGCTTCCGGCCTTCGCAGGCCGAAGCACTCGTGGTGTTCGTGGCGGTTAAGGCTACGGTCGGCATAGGCCGGTGCTCACGGGTTCCTCAGACCATGATAATCTGACGCTCCCCGATATCGCGGGCTCAGTCGCGCTCACTTATCAGCCGCTTCGCGCTTAAGGACCGGCTTCCCCCACTTCGTCGCTGCTTCGCAGCGCCACCTCTCCCCCCCGGAGGGAGAGGAAGGGAGCCTCTCTTAGAGGAGTCCTGGCTACAACAGGCTCGCGCCCTTCCTCTACGCCGTCGATCGGGGGAGAGGTGGCTCGGCGAAGCCGAGACGGAGTGGGGGTCGACTTGGCTCGGATGTCGAAAGCCGCGCCTATCCGACTCAGCCCGGCGAATTTTTGCGCGAACTCTGCGTCACGCCGTTCAATCGAATTGGCTTAGTCGCGGGTGAGGGCGCCGCGGAAGGCGACGGCGGCGAGGATCAGGCTGGCGATGGCGTTCCAGCCGGCCAGCGACAGGCCGAGGATGCGCAAGGCGGCCTTGTCGCAGGATGGCGGCACGAATTTGTCGAGCGCGTCGAGCACGCCCTTGCCGCCGGTGTCGACCGGCCCGGCGCCCGCCGTGCAATCGGTCGGGCCGGCCCACCACTGCCATTCGACGCCGGAGTGGTAGACGCCGAGATAGAGGCCGTAGAGCATCAGGATGCCGCCGACGGCCAGCAGGCCGCGTGTCAGCCAGCTGGGTGCGTGCAGCATCGACGCAATCACCGCCAGCACCATCAGCGGCACGCCGATATAGTAGGGTGTGCGCTGTTCGAGGCAGAGGTGGCAGGGGATGTAGCCGCCGAGATACTGGAAGCCGAGCGCCGAGCCGACAGTGGCGGCCATGGCGACGGCGAGGAACAAGGCGGTCAGCGTGCGCTGGCGTCCGGTGTCGGCATTCATGGTCGCTGTCATTTCAATCGGTCCGTCCGGCTCGCAATGGTAATGTTCAGAACGCGTATTTGACCAGGATATAGAGCAAAATCAGGGCAACCGCGCCGGCGCCGGCGATCAGACCGAGGCGCTTTTCGATGAATTCGCGGATCGGTTCGCCATAGCGGCGCAGCAGCCAGGCGAGCAGCAGGAAGCGGGCGCCGCGGGCCACGATCGCCAGCACGATGAACAGCAGCAAATTGACGCCGATGACGCCGGACAGGATCGTCACCACCTTGATCGGCGGCAGGTGGGCGGCACCCGATGTGATCAGCATCAGGACGATGAAGCCGACGCCGGCGCCCGCGCGCAGTTGCTCGAACTCGTCGTACTTGCCGTAGAATTCGAGGATCGGCCTGGCGACCGCGTCATAGGCATAGTGGCCGATGAACCAGCCGGCGATGCCGCCCAGCACCGAGGCGACGGTGGCGATCAGCGCATAGCGGTAGGCGCGGTCCGGCCGCGACAGCGCCATCGGCAGATAGAGCACGTCGGCCGGCACCAGGAACACCGAGCTTTCGACGAAGGCGATGAAGGCCAGCCACCATTCGGCGGATTTGCGGGCCGCCAGCGACAGGGTCCAGTCGTAAAGTCCGCGAAGCATCGGCACTCCTAATGCGTGTCGTTCAATTGCGCAGGCAGGTTGGGGTGTAACGGCATGCACAGAACAAAGACCCAGCGCACGCCATCCGTCCCCGCAGACGTGCCGCGCTTTGATGCGCCGCCTGTCTAGAAAGATTTTCCGCGCTGCACAATGGCAGCCCCGTCACGAAATCGAAAGGCGCAGTTTGGTCGCATCCGGGGCGACGAGGAATTGGCCAGTTGACGAACAGGCCTGCAACCGTATAGTCCCGCGCCATCCAGGCCGCCCGGCCTGAGCCCCTATGGCGGAATTGGTAGACGCGCTCGACTCAAAATCGAGTTCCGCAAGGAGTGCTGGTTCGATCCCGGCTAGGGGCACCACCCTTCGCTCTCCGAGCTTCGGGTGGCAGGCCACTCGAAGTTCAATAGACGAAGGGCGTCACGGTCGCTTTGGCTCCCGATACGTCTCAGCAGGCGATCAACACGCTTTGCGCGCCACGCTGGGGTCGCCGTCATTGGCTGGGCCGATCTCGCCAGCTGCCAGCAATTCGTCGAATGTCCGTTCTAGGTCGGCGCTGTCATCGGCTGCCGGTCCGCTGGGCGGATCCTGGCGTGTCAGCGTTTCCAGCCTTTGGTGAAGCTGGCGGTTCTCGTTGCGGCAACGGGCATGCGCGAGTTCGTCGGTCATGCCGCGCAAGCGGAGATCGGCGAGTTGAACCTTCACCGCGCCACAGTCCCGGCGCGCCGCGTCGCGCTCCTGGCGTAAATTCGCAATCTCGGTTTCCGAGGTTTGGCGCCGATGCTCGGCCACGTCCTCGGCGCGCTGCCCGGCGCTCGGCGTTGCGCGGACCACGCTTTGATCGGGGGCGCTGCGCTGGAGCGAGCGCAACCTCTTTTCAAGTTCCACGGCCCGTTCCTGCGCGGCGGCGGCGCAATCGCCGAGAACGCCGCGCTGATGCTCGACCGTGGACAGCCGCGCTTGCAGGTCCTGCTGTACAAGCATCTGCGCAGATAGTTTGCCGGTCAGTCGTTCGTTGTGGAGCTGATAGTCCGCGACCTTGGAACGAAGCAGCATGGCGGCCTGTTGCAAGCTGGCGAGCCGCGATGCAACGTCCTCACGCGCCTGCTCGGCGGCTTGCCTGGCCATGGTCTCGCCGCGGAGTTGCCCCGACACGCGCGCCAGGTTCCGTCCCAGGCGCTCGACCTCGACATTCGCTTCGAGGAACCGTGTTGCGCGCTGGCCGGCATGCCTATCCGCCTGCGCAATGGTCTGCCGTGCCCTGTTGAGTTGGACCTCCAGGTCGGCGATGGTCTTGCTTGCGATCGATAGCTCGCGCGATTTTCGCCCAAGCTCTTTCGAGGTGCGATCCTGCAAGCGTTGCAGCTTCGCCACCTCTTCCTGCAAGTCCCATTTGTCCGTATCGGGAGCGTCGGCATCGTGCGTTTGCGCATCGAGCCTGGCCACATAGTCCTCAACCAACGACCACGCCAAGTCGTCATCGTTGGACAAGAGCGAGGAGCCGCGCATGGCGTGGGCCTGACTCGAGCCCGTCCGGGCCGAAGTCGAGCCGAGGGAGGCGGCCAGCGTGTCTGACTGGGCCAATCCGGTCACGGGCTCCTCTTCGAAGAGAGGCAAAGCTTGATGCGTGGCGGCTCGGATGCTTCGAATCAGTTCTTCGAAGTCTTCGTCGGCCCTTCGGACAACGGCGCTGTCGTTCGCACTGATGTGCCGGGCGCCGTTGGCCTCATGATTCAGCGACATTTTTCTCTCATCGCGGACCGAATCACTAGACTATCGTGCATCAAGGACAAGAATGCGAGTAGATCTTGCCGGGTTTCACCGGAAAATTGCTGCAAGAAATCTCGTTTTTTTGAAGCGGAAGTCGATCTTAGCGCTTGCCTCTTGGGTAATCGAAGTAAAGTCCCGGCCACCTCTGTGTCAAATATTGCAGCGAAAATGTGCCATCCTTCCAGAACCGCACCCTTGCCTTTTCTCAGCACCGCCCCAACAAGCTCTTCATGCGGTTGCGCAGCAGGCGGGCCATGTTGCGGGTTTCGCGGTAGAGGTGCAGTTGCGAGGCGGCCTGGCGGGTGAGGCGGTCGGCGTCCGGCGTCAGACCGATCACCAGCGTGCCCATCGGCTTGCGCTCGGCCCATAGCCGGCTCATCACCGGATGGTCGGGCACGGCGCAGGAATCGGTCATCATGATGTTGGGATCGTCGAGATGCTGCCTGGTCACCTCGATCATCAGCAAGGTGCCCGGCGAATAGCTGGCCAGCGTCTCGTCATAGGCGGTCTTCCAGGTGTAGGCGATACCGGCTTCGACGAAGACGATCAGGCAGGCGATGGTGCGGCCGTCGAGCGTCAGCGAATGGATGCGGCACATGTCCTGCTCGGCCAGCCGGTGCACGGCTTCGCGGGCGAAGGCGGCGCGGAAACGGTCGATCGCCATGGCGGTGCGTTCGCGGCCCTTCCAGCCGGCCGCTTCCAGCGTCAGGAAGCCTTCGATGGCGTGGCGGATGTCTTCGGGGCCGCGCGCCACGACATGCTCCAGCCTGCCGAGGTCGCCAAGGCGCCGCTTCAGCCTGCGGAACTCGCGATAATGGTGCGAACGCAGCGAGGCCTTCAGATAGTCATCGCCGTCGAGCTCGCTCTCCAGCGCCGGGCGCAGGGTCTGGCCGGTGGTGACCAGCATCAGGCCGCGCGTCTCGGCCACGGTGGCAAACAGGCTCGCCACCGGGCCATCGAGCCGGACATCGGGCAGGACGAACACTTTCGGCAGCTTGAGATGCGGGCGCGACAGCATCGAGAAGAAATCCTCGACGACGCCCACCGGGTCGTCGCGGTCAACCAGCGGCGTGCCGAGCGGACCGAACGGGCTCGACCATGTGCGCATCACCGGCACGCCGAGCGGCACCACCGGCCGTTCCACCGAGAACGGCACCAGAAGGCGCAGCCGGTTGCGGTATTCGTCGCCGTCGCGGATGACCGCCAGCCGCACCTCGCGATCTTCCAGCCGCGGCATGGCGGGCGCAAGGAAACGCGGGTTGAAGAACACGTTGGGCTCGACCGTGCGGGCGCAGAGATAATCCAGTTCCTCGACCAGGTCGAAGCCGGCGGATGCCGGGTAGATGGCGAGCTTGCGCTCGGGCCGGTTGTTGGCGAGAATCTCGATATGGGCGGGGTCGGCGTCACGGGTCAGCCCGGCAAGGCCCGACACCATGGCGCCGGCGGTGCCGCCGCTGGTTTCCTCAAGCAACGGGATGGCAGCCATCACGCGGCTCCTTTCGCAGGCACGAAGATAAGCATGACGATGCCGAGCTTGCGCCACACCGTGAAGGACAGCGCGCCGGCTTCGAAGATCATGGCAAAGGCGGTGGCCATGGCCGCGCCCCACAGGCCGAACATCGGGATCAGCATCACGTTGAGGGCGATGTTGAAGGCCAGCGTCATGGCATAGACGGCGGCGCAGATGTTCTGGTTGCCGCTCATCGTCAGCAGGCTTTCGCAGGGGCCGACGGCGGCGCGCGCCGCGACGCCGAAGACGAGCAGGAACAGCAAGGGATAGCCGCTGCTGAATTCCGGGCCGAACAGCACCAGCATCGGCTCGCCGAGCGCCAGCACCAGCAGCGCCATCAACAGCGAAGGCCAGAACGTCCACGACACCGTCTCGCGGGCAAAGGCGGCGAGCCTTTGCGGATCGCCATGGGTGAACTGCGCATAGCGCTGGGCAACGCCGGCCTTAACGGCGAAATAGACGAAATGCACCAGCGCCAGCGTTTTCACCGTGGCGAAATAAACGGCGACGTCGTTGGGATCCATATAGGCGCCGACCATCAGCACATCGGCATTGGTCAGCAGGAAGAAGAAGCTCTCGACCAGGAAGATGGGCAGCGAGACGATGAACCATTGCGCGAAATGGACCTTCATCGGCCCGGCCGGAATCTGCCGTTCCATGCGCTGGGTGACACCGATAAGCTGGCCGAGCGTTGTGGCGTAGGTGGCGGCGATCGAAGCAAAGATTGCGGTCCTGGCATCGGGTGCGTAGCCCGCAAACAGCATCAGCGCCATGAACAGCAGGATCAGGATGGGGCGCACCAGATAGGTCGGCGACAGGGCAAACAGAGCCCAGCTGTTGGCGCGCGCCAGTCCCGACAGGAGGTCGGACATGGCGATCATCGGCAGGCAGATGACGCCGAGGATGAACGGGATCACATAGTAGTTCTCGATCCAGGGTGCCGCCAGCCAGACGCCGAGCGCGCCGAGCCCGGCGATCAGCGTCGAGGCGATCAGCACGAACAGACGGCTGGCCAGCACGATGCCGCGCAACTCGTCCATCAAGCCGCGCTCGCGGTATTCGGGAATGTAGCGGATGACCGAGGTGTGGAAGCCCAGGCAGGCGAGATTGCCGACGATGACCATCGTCACCCAGACTAAGACGAAGATGCCGTACTCGAACGAGCCCATCCAGCGTGCCATCAGCACCTGGCTGACGAAGGCAATGACGGCGCTGACGATGCGGACCGAGAAGGCGATGACCGACATGCGGCTGGCCTCGCCGCGCTCGTCGGCGGTGAACAGCACGGCATCGATGCGGCCAAGCAACGGCCCCATGCGCAGCGCCCAACGCTGCGGCAAGAACCGCCCGGCAGTCGTGGCCGCGGAAAAGCGCACCCCGATTTCTCTCCGTTTTCCGCTTCTTTTTCAGGCGTTGGTGTAGCGGAGACACATTAAGAAACGGTTGGGTGAGAAGTTCCTTCGCCCCGTCCCTATACGGGGAGAACGTGCCGGCAGGCGGATGAGGGGCGGCGCAGGCGTTTGAGGTTGCGCCGCTGTTTCATCATCGCCGAGGCGCGCAGCACGGAGACGTTGCCGATCAGGATAGCACCCGGCTTTATCGCAAGATCGTGCCTTGGCTGCCAGAGGATGAGGCCGCGCAGCTGAAGTTCGAGTTCGAGGCGGCTTAGTCGGCGGGACAGCGCCCCCCTCTGGCCTGCCGGCCATCTCCCCCTCAGGTGGGGAGATTGGCAAATCGCGAACGTCGCCACTCCAGCCCCTCGCTATCGCTCCGGGCGTTCGTCGTTCGAAAAGCCAAGCAATTGGCTTTTCGTCCGTTACGCGGACCACGCCTCACCCCCGTGAACGGGGAGAAGGAAAAGCGCCCCTTACGCAAACGCCCCGTGGCAATGCTTGTACTTCTTCCCCGATCCGCAGGGGCAGGCTTCGTTGCGGCCTACCTTGCCCCAGGTGGCCTGGTTGTTGGGGTCGCGGTCTTCGGGGGCGACGATTGCGGTTGTCTCCGGGCGGACCAGGAGGGCGGTTTCGCCGCCTTCGAAGTCGTTTTCGCCGGTGGTGCCGTCGATATGGGTGCCGAACATGTCGGGGGCTTCCGGAGGTGGCGCTTCGGCGGCCTGACGGACCAGTTCGACGCGCATCAGCTGCGCGGTGACGGCCTGGCGCAGATTGCCAAGCATCGCCTGGAACAGCTCGAACGCCTCGCCCTTGTACTCCTGCAGCGGATCGCGCTGGGCGTAGCCGCGGAAGCCGACGACCGAGCGCAGATGGTCGAGATTGACGATGTGCTCGCGCCACAGATGGTCGAGCGTCTGCAGCACCACCGAGCGCTCGACATAGTTCATCACCTCGGGGCCAAAACGCTCGGCGCGCTCCTTGGCGGCGGCTTCGGCGGCCTGCGCGATGCGCTCGCGGATGTCGTCCTCGGCGATGCCCTCTTCCTTGGCCCAGTCCTCGACCGGCAGGTCGAGGTTCAGGAACTCGGCGATCTCGGCCTTCAGCCCGGCAACGTTCCACTGCTCGGCATAGGCGTTTTCGGGAATGGCCTTGGCGACGATCTCGTCGATGACGCCTTCGCGCATCTCGGCGATCGTTTCGGAGAGGCCTTCGCCGTCCATCAGTTCGATGCGCTGCTCGAACACCACCTTGCGCTGGTCGTTGGAGACGTCGTCATATTTCAACAGGTTCTTGCGGATGTCGAAGTTGCGCGCCTCGACCTTCTTCTGCGCCTTTTCCAGCGCCTTGTTGATCCACGGATGGATGATCGCCTCGTCTTCCTTGAGGCCGAGCTTCTGCAGCATGCCGTCCATGCGCTCGGAGCCGAAGATGCGCATCAGATCGTCTTGCAGGGACAGGAAGAATTTCGAGCGGCCGGGGTCGCCTTGTCTTCCTGAACGACCTCTAAGCTGGTTGTCGATGCGGCGCGATTCGTGGCGTTCGGTGGCCAGCACATAGAGGCCGCCGGCGGCCAATGCCTTTTCCTTCAGCCGCTCAATGTCGGCAATGATTTCCTTTTCCCGCGCCTCGCGTTCGGGGCCGGCCGGCATGTCGCCCAGCTCTTCCTCGATCCGCATCTCGGCATTGCCGCCGAGCTTGATGTCGGTGCCGCGGCCGGCCATGTTGGTGGCGATGGTGATGGCGCCGGGCTTGCCGGCCTGGGCGACGATCGCCGCCTCGCGCTCGTGATGGCGGGCGTTCAGCACTTCGAAATCGGTAAAACCTTCCTTGCGCAGGCGCTCGGCCAGCTGCTCGGACTTTTCGATGGAGGTGGTGCCGACCAGCGTCGGCTGGCCCTTGGCGCTGGCTTCGCGGATCTCCCTGACGATCGCCTTGTATTTCTCCTCGACCGTCCGGTAGACCTCGTCGTCCTCGTCGATGCGGATCACCGGCAGATTGGTCGGGATCTCGGTGACTTCGAGGCCGTAGATGTTGCCGAATTCCTCTGCCTCGGTCAGCGCCGTGCCGGTCATGCCGGACAGCTTCCTGTAGAGGCGGAAATAGTTCTGGAAGGTGACGGAGGCGAGCGTCTGGTTCTCCGGCTGGATCGCCACATGCTCCTTGGCTTCGAGCGCCTGGTGCAGGCCTTCCGAATAGCGGCGGCCCGGCATCATGCGGCCGGTGAACTCGTCGATGATGACGATCTCGCCGTTGCGGACGATATAGTCCTTGTCCTTCTGGAACAGCCGGTGCGCCTTCAGCGCGTTGTTGACGTGGTGGACGATGGCGACGTTCTCGACGTCGTAGAGCGACTCGCCCTTGAGCAGGCCGGCGTCGCGCAAAAGGTTCTCGAGCTTCTCGGTGCCTTCCTCGGTGAAGATCGAGGTCTTCTGCTTCTCGTCGATCTCATAATCCTGCGGCTGCAGCTGGATGATGAAGGTGTCGATGGTGTTGTACATTTCCGAACGGTCCTCGAGCGGACCGGAAATGATCAACGGCGTGCGTGCCTCGTCGACCAGGATGGAATCGACTTCGTCGACGATCGCGTAATTGTGACCGCGCTGCACCATCTGGGCGCGCTCGTATTTCATGTTGTCGCGCAGATAGTCGAAGCCGAGCTCGTTGTTGGTGGCGTAGGTGACATCGGCGGCGTAGGCGGCGCTGCGCTCCTCGTCGGACAGGCCGTGGACGATGACGCCCACCGAGAGGCCGAGGAATTTGTAGACGCGGCCCATCCATTCGGAGTCGCGGGTGGCCAGATAGTCGTTGACGGTGACGACGTGGACGCCCTTGCCGGCAAGCGCGTTGAGGTAGACCGGCAGCGTCGCGACCAGGGTCTTGCCCTCGCCGGTGCGCATCTCGGCAATGCCGCCATTGTGCAGCACCATGCCGCCGATCAGCTGGACATCGAAGGGGCGCATGCCGAGCACGCGGCGCGCGGCCTCGCGGGCGGTGGCGAAGGCCGGCACCAACAGGTCGTCGAGCGTGGCGCCGTTGGCGATGTCCTGGCGGAATTTCGCGGTGCGGCCGACCAATTCCTCATCGGAAAGCGCCCGCATCTCGTTTTCCATGGCGTTGATCGCCTCGACACGGGGCCGGGTCGATTTGACCCGACGGTCGTTGGAGGAACCGAAAACCTTACGGGCGAGACCGCCGAGACTGACCATCCAATGGTCCTTTCGATAGAATTCTCAATCTTGAGATGAGCGCCGGGCGGCCCCATCAATTCCACGTGAACGTGGACAAACACAAAAAGCGCCCGGAAAACGGTTCTGGACGCAAAGTCGTTGGACAGATAAGAGGGGGCTCAACTGATGTCAACGCCGCGCTGGCCCTGCTGGCTGCGCCAAATTCCGCCACAATCTGGCCGATCTGGAAGCACCCCTCTTAACAATCCCCACCGGAGTCCCCCTATGTCCCTGTTGTTTCGCCGCGCGTCGCTCGCCAGCCTTGGCTTGGCCGTCGGCCTGTCGGCCCTTTCGCTCTCGCCTGTGATGGCGCAGCAAACCGCTCCCGCTCCAGCGGATGCAGCAGCGCCAGCCGCGGCACCGGTCGATCCCAATAAGGTTATCGCCACGGTCAACGGTCAGCCCCTGACCGAAGCAGATCTGGTGCTTGCCGAAGGGGAATTGTCGCAGCAGTTCGCACAATTGCCGCCCGAGCAGCGCCGTGCCGCCGCCCTTTCGGCTGCCATCGAGATCCGCGTCATGGCCGCCCAGGCGGTCACCACAGGGCTCGACAAGGATCCCGACTTCCAGCGCCGCATGGCCTTCCTGCAGCAGCGCGCGCTGCATGGCGAGATGGTCGAGAAGGGTGTCGTCGACAAGGTCACCGACGCCGAAGTCCGCGCCCGTTACGACCAGGAAATCGCCAACACGCCGCCCACCAACGAGCTGCATGCCCGTCACATCCTCGTGAAGACGAAGGAAGAGGCCGAGGCGATCATCAAGCAGCTCGACGGCGGCGCCGACTTCCAGAAGCTCGCCAACGAGCACACCAGCGATCCGTCAGGCAAGACCAGCGGCGGCGATCTCGGCTGGTTCGGACCTGGCCAGATGGTGCCGGAGTTCGACAAGGCGGCCTCCGCGCTCGAGGTCGGCAAATACACCGAGCAGCCGGTGCAAACGCAGTTCGGCTGGCATGTCATCAAGCTCGAGGACAAGCGCACCAAGCAGCCGCCGGCCTTCGACGACGTCAAGGACCAGGCCAAGCAGGCGGTCATCCGCGACAAGTATTTCGCGCTGGTCAAGTCGCTGCGCGCCGGCGCCAAGGTCGAGATCCCCGACGCCAACCTGAAGAAGGCGGTCGATACGCTGGAAAGCGCCAAGTAAGACTGGCAGCTTTTTTGAAAAGGGGCGCGGCAGCCAGGGGTTGCCGCGCCCTTTTCATTCATTGCCGTCTTTACGAGGCAGGCGCCGCTATGCCTCGCATCACGTAGTTGACGGCCTTGCCGATGGTCGCTTCGTCCTCGTCGAGCCGGTTGGTCAGCAGATGTCTCCAGGCGAAGGAGGCGATCAGGTCGGCGACGACAGCCGAATCGATTTCGGCCGGGATTTCGCCCCTTGCCTTGGCGCGTTCGATGATCTGGGCGGTATGGGACCGTCGGCCCAGTGAGTAGTCGGCAAGGGCCGCGGCCGCGGTCTCGTCCGACTGTGCCTCGGCGATCAGCGACCGGAACACGCTTCCCGACGATGTCTCGCGCCAGTGGGCGAACAGGTTCTTCAGGAAGCCGACGAGATCCTCCTCCAACACCCCGGTATCGGGAACATCGACGCGCTTCTGGCGCTGGTAGACCTCAAGCAGCAACGCCGCCTTGCTCGGCCACCAGCGATAGATGGTGGGTTTGCCGGCGCGGGCCCGCCGCGCCACCGCCTCGATCGAGAAACCGGCATAACCGGCTTCGACCAGTACGGTCTCGGCGGCTTGGAGAATGGCCTCGGCGCTGTCGGGATTGCGCCGCGCACCGATCGATCTGCGCGCCGGATCGGCGTCCTCGGCCATCTCTGTCGTCCTCGCCAAACACTTCGCCGGCAATATAGGTGACCCGACGCTCAAACGAAACGGCGCGTTTTCAAGCTTCTGGAGACTGGCTAGTCGGGGCAGGGGTTGGTCGTTTTTCTGGAACCTTACCGGCGTCTTGGTTGGCGAGGCCCCAAAAGAAAAACCCGCCGGAGGCGGGTCACTGGCGCAAATCAGCACCATGGACGAAAATGTAGCATAGCTGCTCTCACCCTGTCAAGAATAAATTCCTAATAACATGACCGCGGCCGGCGCAAACTGGCTGACACCGCCGGACCGGCCGTCGGACAATGTCTACTGCATGGCTTGCGACGTCTCGGAGCCCTGCTCCGAGGGGCGAGTTCGAGCTCCCGGACAAGAGCAACGAAAACGCCCTTGCGCCGGCGCGGTCTATCGGGCAAACCGGCCTTCCCTTGCGATTTTCCCGCCCGAGGCCTCCATGTCCACGACGATTTCGCCGCTTGCGCCGAAGAAATACCCGAAAATGCCAGAAATCGAGGGGGTGCGCATCGCCACCGCCGAGGCAGGGATAAAGTACAAGGGCCGCACCGATCTTTTGACCATGGTCTTCGATGAAGGCACTGCGGTCGCCGGCGTGTTCACGAAATCGAAATGCCCCTCGGCGCCGGTCGATTTCTGCCGGCAGAATCTCGGCGCGGGCAAGGCGCGGGTGCTGGTCGTCAATTCCGGCAACGCCAACGCCTTCACCGGCAAGAAGGGCCGCGAGTCGACCGCACTGACCGGCGAGGCGGCGGCGAAGGCGGCCGGCTGCACGGCAGCGGAGGTTTTCATGGCCTCGACCGGCGTCATCGGCGAGCCGCTCGACACCAGCAAATTCAGCCATCTGCTCGCGGGGCTGGTCAGCAACGGCAAGCCCGAGCTGTGGACCGAAGCGGCAAAGGCGATCATGACCACGGATACCTATCCGAAAGTGGCGACCGCGACCGTCAAGCTCGGCGACACCGATGTCACCATCAACGGCATTTCCAAGGGCGCCGGCATGATCGCGCCCGACATGGCGACGATGCTCTCCTTCATCGCCACCGACGCGCCGATCGCCGCCCCTGTCCTGCAGGATCTGTTGTCGCGCGGCACGGCCAAGACTTTCAACGCGGTCACCGTCGACAGCGACACCTCGACCAGCGACACGCTGCTGATCTTCGCCACCGGCAAGGCCGCCAGGCGCGGCGCGCCGGAGATAACCGATCCCAAGGATGCCCGTCTCGGCACGTTCCGACGGGCGCTCGGCAAGGTGCTGAAATCGCTGGCGCTGCAGGTGGTGCGCGACGGCGAAGGCGCCCGCAAGCAGGTCGAAGTCACCGTCACCGGCGCCAAATCGGCGCGCTCGGCCAAGCGCATCGCGCTGTCGATCGCCAATTCGCCGCTGGTCAAGACGGCAGTCGCCGGCGAGGACGCCAATTGGGGCCGCGTCGTCATGGCCGTCGGCAAGGCCGGCGAGCCCGCCGATCGCGACCGGCTGTCGATCTGGTTCGGCGACAACAGGCTGGCGCATGAAGGCGAGCGCGACCCCGGCTATTCCGAGGCGGCGACGTCGGCCTACATGAAGCGCGACGACATCCGCATCCGCGCCGATATCGGCATCGGCCGCGGCAAGGCGACGGTGTGGACCTGCGACCTCACCAAGGAATATGTCGCCATCAATGGCGATTACCGGAGCTGACGGTTTTGAGCTCCAGGCATCCGGCAAGCATGCTGGCGATCGTACGCCGTTACGAGGCGGCCGGCTTTCGCGCCTGGCCGGCGGCCGCCGTCCACTATGACGGCACCTGGGTGGTGCGGCTGACCGCCGGCCATCCGGCCAAGCGGCTGAACTCGGTCAATCCGCTCGATCCCGGCGACATCCAGCACATTGCCGACCGTATCGGCCGGGCCAGCCGCCGTTTCGATGCCTATGGCAGGCCGCTGACATTCCGCATGTCGCCGTTGTCGGGTCCCGATCTTGCCAGTCATCTCGACCGTGAGGGATGGAGCCGGTTCGACGAGTCGCTGGTCATGCGGCTGCCGCTGGCCGATGCGCAACTCGACGCTGCCATGGACCAGATCCCGCTCAAAGACATCAGCCGCTTCATCGGCGCGTCGCTCAAGGTCAGCGGTTCGGATGTTTCGCTGCGCCCCGGCCTGTCGGAGATCATCGGCGCCATCCAGCCCGAAGCCGGGCTGTTCGCGCTCGAAGATGGATCAGAAGCGCTGGCGACGCTGATCTGCGTGCATGACGGCGATCTCGCCGGCCTGTTCGAGGTCGCCACCGACAAGTCGGCACGCAACAGGGGCCACGGCCGCAACCTGATCCTGTCGGCACTGAAATGGGCACGGCTGCGGGGCGCACGGGAAGCCTGGCTGCAGGTCGAGGCCAACAATGTGCCGGCACTGGCGCTCTACCATTCGCTCGGCTTCGAGGAAGTCTATCGCTACCACTACCGGCGGCCGCCGGGTCATGAATGATGTCGTGACCGCCGGCAAGCGCCTGCTGCTGGTCGCCGCCTGCGCGCTGGTCGATGCCGACGGCCGGGTGCTTCTGGCGCAGCGGCCTCAGGGCAAGCAACTTGCCGGGCTGTGGGAATTTCCCGGCGGCAAGGTCGAGCCGGGCGAGACGCCCGAACAATGCATCATTCGCGAACTGCATGAGGAAATCGGCATCGAAACCGACATCCCGTGCCTGGCGCCGCTCACTTTCGCCAGCCATTCCTACGACGATTTCCACCTGCTGATGCCGCTGTTCATCTGTCGCCGCTTTCGCGGTATCGCGCAGCCCAGGGAAGGGCAGACGCTGAAATGGGTGCGGCCGAAGCAGATGCGCGATTACCCGATGCCGCCGGCCGATGAGCCGCTGATCCCGTTCCTCATCGATCTTCTCTGAGGCTCCCGTCCGGCCGGTTCCTGGCCGAGGCGTTGTATCAGCCAGCGTTAATGGAAGATTTATCTCGTCGTGAAAAATTGAAGCATGGCCGTTCGCGGCCGAGCCGTCGATTTGCCGGGGAGCGATAGCATGAGCCTAGACAGGGATTGGGACTCGATCAGGCCCGAGCGCGGCTTTCGCGCCGCCGATGCGGGCATGGGCATATTGCGCATCACGCTTCTGTTCGGTTCGGCCGCGGTGGCGCTGGCGCTGATCGCAACCCCTTTCCTCGACAGCCAGACACGCTCGCTGTCGGCCCGTGAGGGTTTCGGCGGGCTCGACATGGCGGCCACAGGCTCGATCGGCCATCGCGAAACCTACACGCTGCGCCGCAGCGTGCTGCAGTCGCAGCCGAGTTCGGTCTGCATCATCAGGTCCAATGGCCGGAGCAGCGGCGACTGCTGACATGGTTAAGAAATTTCGCAAAGGCGGCGGTTTCACCGCCTGTTAAGCCTTTGCCGTTAACCTTTCTTAACAGGTCGGCTGTAAGGTCCCGGACAGAGGGGTTGAGGCCATGAAAGCAGTGCTGCTGGGTTTTCTGAACGACGAGACCGGCGCCACGGCCGTCGAATATGGCGTGATCATCGCCGTGCTGTCGCTGGCCATCGTCGGCGGTATCGGTGAGGTCCGCGACGGGATCATCTGGCTGTTCAGCGACAACAACAGCAAGCTTGCGAACGCTTTCGCACCCACTCCCTGATCCGGCTTTCCCGCGCCTGGGGCAGGATCATTGCCCGTCGGGCGCCTCCAGGATTGTTTTCAGCGAGACCTTGGCCGACCCTGGCTTCAGCGGTTTTTGCTGCGAAGCGTCGGGCGCCCAGCCGGACATCCAGACAATCGAGAAACTTGCCCTGACGCGGCCGTCGGGGTCGGAAAACCGCTCGGCGTAGATTTCCGCCGCACGGGCAAACAGCTTGCGCGAGCCCGGGCGCCGGCTGCGATCGGTGAGCGCATTGGTCTCGCCCATGGCCCGCAGATCCGCGATCAGGTTGAACAGGCTGGCATAGCGCACCGTCACCGTCTCGACGTCGGCGACCGGCAGAGCGAGACCGGCGCGCTGCAGCAGCGCACCGGCATCGCGCACGTCGGTGAACGGGGCGACACGCGGGCTGGCGCCGCCGTAAAGCTCGGTCTCGGCCGCAAGCAGGCTTTCGCGCAACTCGAAAAGCGTACCGGCGCCGGCAAAGGCGCCGAGGAAAAGCCCATCCGGCCGCAACGCACGGCGGATCTGGATCAGCATGCCTGGGATGTCGTTCACGGCCTGCAGCGACAAGAGCGACACCGCCAGATCGAGGCTTTCCGGCTCGAACGGCACGGTTTCAAGCGGTGCGATCAGGCCGGCATCGCCACCGCTCAGGAAAGCCGTATCCGTCTCGACGCGGACAATGTCGGCGACCTTGCCGCTTTCGGCGAGCGTTTCGGCCGCCGCCGGCGTCTGGCAAAACAGCACGGCCGCCTTGCCGAACCGGCGCTCGACGGCGCCCAGCCGTTCGGCAAGGTCCTCGGCCGTGCGGCGCATGAGGAAGTCCGCGCCGTCGACCGGACGGGCAAGCGCGCGCCGCTTGTGCGTCAGCCACAGAGAGGTATCCATTATTGGCTGCAACGGGCAGATCCTTTGTTTGTCCACGCTCCGAGATCGTTGATATAGTGGCGCGCAGGAGCAACCACGTGGCCGATCCGATGCCCAAGATCAAGTCCATCGGGATCACGAACCTGGCCCGGTCGGTTGTCGGCTGGCCGGCGCGGATGCTGTTTCCGCCGGTCTGCGCCGGTTGCCGCCGGCATGTCTCGCAGCCGGGCGTGCTGTGCGGCGCCTGCTGGCCGAAGCTCAGGCTGCTGGAGCGGCCATGGTGCCCTGTCATGGGTACGCGGTTCACCCACCATATGGGCGAAGGCTTTCTGTCGGCCGAGGCGATTGCCGATCCGCCGCCTTTCGAGCGGGCGCGGGCGGCGGTCGCCTATTCCGGCGTTGCGCGCCAGATGGTGCAAGGGTTGAAATACCAGGATCGCACGGATCTGGCACCTTGGATGGCGCGCTGGATGATGCGTGCGGGTGCCGATCTCATCGCCGAAGCGGATGTGGTGGTGCCGGTGCCGCTGCACTGGCGGCGGTTTTTCAGGCGGCGCTTCAACCAGTCGGCGGAACTGGCAAGGGCGGTCTCGGCACTTAGCGGATTGCCCTTCGCCCCCTCGGCGGTGCGGCGCGTGAAACTCACCCGCCAGCAGGTCGGGCTGGAGCGCGGCGAACGCGAGGAGAATGTGCGGGCCGCGTTCCGGGTGCCCGCCGAGGCGGAAATCGAGATCGCCGGCCGCAGGGTACTTTTGATCGACGATGTCTACACCACCGGCGCCACGGTGCGTTCCGCCACCAAGGCGCTGAAAAGGGGAGGTGCGGCCGCCGTCGACGTGCTGACCTTTGCGCGTGTGTTGCCGGGGGACTTTCGGGCGGACGAGTCCGCGACTATATAAGTCGGCAACGAACAGCGGAAATTCGTCATGACCGATGTCACGATCTACACCCGCATGATGTGCGGCTATTGCACGGCAGCCAAGCGGCTGCTCGAGCGCAAGGGCGTCGCCTTTACCGAGCACGATGCCTCCTTCTCGCCGGAATTGCGCCAGGAGATGATCTCCCGGGCGCATGGCCGCACGACCTTTCCGCAGATTTTCATCGGCGATACGCATGTCGGCGGCTGTGACGACCTCCACGAGCTGGAGGCCGAAGGCCGGCTGGACAAATTGCTCGCCAACGGCGCGACGAATTAAGGGAATGACGATGGGTGTTTTCAAGGCCGCTGCGATCCAGATGCGCTCAGGCGAGAGCCCCGAGCGCAACGCCGCCGATCTCGAACGGCTGGTGCGTGAAGCAGCCAGCCTGGGTGCTACCTACATCCAGACGCCGGAAATGACCGGCGCGCTGATCCGCGAC
This sequence comes from Mesorhizobium sp. WSM1497, assembly GCF_001672455.2. Lineage (NCBI taxonomy): Bacteria > Pseudomonadati > Pseudomonadota > Alphaproteobacteria > Hyphomicrobiales > Phyllobacteriaceae > Mesorhizobium > Mesorhizobium sp. WSM1497. Next base: position 1,665,119 of record NZ_CP021070.1, read on the forward strand.
AAGGAAGCTCGCGCCGCATCGTTCACGTCGGAAGACAAGGACATCGTCGTCGCGACCGCGCGCAGGCTGGCCAGGGAGCTCGGCATCTTCCTGCATATCGGCTCGACCGCCATTCTGCGCGCCGACGGCAAGCTCGCCAACCGGGCGCTGCTGTTCGGGCCGGATGGTGCTGCGCTCGCCGCCTACGACAAGATCCACATGTTCGACGTCGATCTCGACAATGGCGAGAGCTGGCGTGAGTCCGCCGCCTATGAACCGGGAACCGAGGCCGTCGTCACCGACATCGAGGGTGCAAAGCTCGGCTTCGCCGTTTGCTACGATCTGCGCTTTCCGCAACTCTTCCGCGCCGAGGCGTTGGCCGGCGCAGACCTGCTTTCCGTACCGGCTGCCTTCACCCGCCAGACGGGCGAGGCGCACTGGCACGTGCTGCTCAGGGCCCGCGCCATCGAGAACGGCGCCTATGTCGTCGCCGCCGCGCAAGGCGGCTTGCATGAAGACGGCCGCGAGACTTACGGCCATTCGCTGATCGTCGATCCGTGGGGCCGGATCATTGCGGAAGCCGCGCATGACGAACCGGCGGTGATCGTCGCCGAGATCGATCCGGCGCAGTCGCTTGCCGCGCGCAAGAAGATCCCCAATCTCAGGAATGCGCGGGATTTCGCCGTCAATGCCGGCTCGGGCGAGGCGCCGCGGCTCAGGGGTGCAGCCTCTTGATCCGTTTTGCCCTGATCTGCGAGCACGAGCACGAATTCGAAGGCTGGTTCCGCAGCAACGACGATTTCGACACCCAGAAGAAGCGCGGCTTCGTCGATTGCCCGAGCTGCGGTTCGCACAAGGTGCAGAAAGCACTGATGGCGCCGGCCGTCTCCACGGCGCGCAAGCAGGAAACCATAGCGCTGGCCATGGGCGAGGCGCAGAAGCAGGCTTTGGCGCAGCTCAAGGCGATAGCCGAGAAGGTGCGCGAGAATGCCGATTATGTCGGCGACAAGTTCGCCGAGGAAGCGCGAAAGATCCATTTCGGCGAGAGCGACCCGCGCGGCATCTATGGCGAGGCGACGCTGGACGAGGCCAAGAGCCTGGTCGAGGACGGCGTCGAGTTCATGCCGATCCCGGTGTTTCCGGACGACCGCAACTGAGTTCCGAGGGAGCTTTGCGCGACCCAGAAGCGATTGAGCCGCGACGCAGCATAAGAGCCGTCGTTGGCCGATTGGCCCGCTGGGGCGCCGTCAAGCTTAGCGGTACCCGAACGATCGACGGGTTGCTCATCATCAGCGACAAGGGCACCGACAAGATCGTCGAGGCGCTTCAGCTTATTCGTGATTTTGATCCAGTGCGCTACAGACGGCTGCTTGGTGACGTAAGACAGGTATTTGTCACAACCCTTCCTGCTTCCGTCGCGCAATGGGCAAACTCTTCCAAGGCATGCGAATTGGACGAGCGCCATATCATCAGCGAAGGGACGACGCCGGAATTGGTCGCTTCGATTATCGTCCATGAAGCCACCCACGCGCGGCTTATGCGATGTGGTATCGGCTACGAAGAGGCGCTGCGGGATCGCGTGGAGCAGGTCTGTCTGCGTCGAGAAATAGCCTTTGCGGCCAGATTGCCGACCGGAAAGGGCCGGAGCCAGCAAGCCGAAGCGACACTCGAGGCCATGCCGGACTTTTCCGACAAGGCGATGAGTGAGCGCTATCTCAGCGGTTTGCGGAATGCTCTGCTCTACCTCAACATGCCGACCCGGCTTGTCGACCTCACCGTATCATACCGCCGCTGGAAACACCGGCGCCGGTTCTCGCGGCAGCCTACGAACTGACCCGGCTTAGCTCACGCTCCCGATCAATTTCTCAAGCAGCCGAGAGAGCGTCTCCCGTTCGGCCGGTGTCAGGCCGGAAAGAATCTCATGCTCGTTGGCAACATGGGCGGCAATAGCCTCATCGATCAACGCGAGACCCTTTTCGGTCAGCCGCACGACAATGCCGCGCCGATCGTTGGGGTGCGGCCCGCGCAAGATCAATCCGGACGTTTCGAGCCGGTCGAGCCGGTTGGTCATGGCGCCTGACGTCACCATCGTCGCTTCATAGAGGGCGGTCGGCGTCAGGGCGTAGGGTGATCCAGAGCGGCGCAGCGTTGCCAGCACGTCGAATTCCCCGGACTGCAATCCATAACGGGCAAACAACGGCGCCAGGCGCTCGCGGGCGATCAGCGAGGCGGCCTCGTTCAGCCGCCCGAGCACACCCATCGGCGAGACGTCCAGATCGGGTCGTTCCCGCTTCCATTGCTCGATCGCCCGTGCTGCCCTGTCCAACTGTCTCACCATCATTTATCTTGACGTTAAGAATCTTTCCGTTATCTTACTGCAAGATGCAATGCCGGCCAAGAGCCGCGCTACAGGATTCGGTCAATGAAGCTTCTCTGGGATTCGGCGCTCGGCCTGCTGGTCGTCACCGGCGGCCTGCTCGGCCTGACGCTGCCGTTCGGCAAGCTCGCCACGGCTGCCGGCGTGCCGGCCATGGTCTGGGCCTTCGTCATCTCGCTCGGCGCCGGCGGGGTCTTGCTGTGCATGCTCTTGGCTCGCGGCAAGCGGGTCCGGCTCACCGCGCACAAATTGCGCTATTTCTTCGTCACCGCCGCGGTGTCCTATGCTGTCCCCAATCTCCTGATGTTCTCGGCCATCCCGCATCTGGGCGCCGGCTACACCGGCATCATGTTCACGCTGTCGCCGGTCATCACGCTGGTGTTCTCGATCCTGCTGCGTGTCCGGCGCCCCAACATGCTGGGCATTGCCGGCATCGCCGTCGGCTTCGTCGGCGCCGTCATGGTCGCGGTGACGCGCGGCGAGGCCGGCCAGCCGGCCGATTTGTTCTGGGTGGCGATGGGGTTGCTCATCCCGGTCAGCCTTGCCGCCGGCAACATCTATCGCACGGTCGACTGGCCGGACGGTACCGGCCCGATCGAGCTTGCCGTCGGCAGCCATCTGGCGTCGGCGGCGATGCTGCTTGCCGGCATTCTCCTCCTGTTCGGCGGCGAAGCTTTCGTCCCACTCGGCGGCGTGCCGCTGGTCGTCGTCGCGCAGGTTGCGTCGGCATCGGCGATGTTCGCGTTCTTCTTCCGGCTGCAGGCGGTCGGCGGTCCGGTCTATCTCAGCCAGATCGGTTATGTGGCGGCGGCCGTCGGCCTGTTTGCCGGAACCCTCTTCCTCGGCGAGCACTATCAACTGCTGACCTGGGCAGGCGCGCTCATCATCACCGCCGGCGTGTTCATCACCACCAGGGCACAAAGCCAGAAGGCGTGAGCGGTCGCAGGGGATCCGAACTGCCTTCGTGCCTGGAGCCGATCTCACCTGAATTTGTATCCAGATCTGCTTTATCTTCTTGTTTGAGCGTGGTCTTTTCCGAGGACCTTTCCCTTTTTGGAATCGTGCTCTGGAGCAAGCCATGACCGAACCGAAGACATCCGAGGAGACTGCCGTCGATGTAGCTGATTTTCGCGCCGCGATGCGGCTGATCGTCGGCAATGTCAGCGTCATCACCGCCGGCACCGGCGAGGATCGCTCCGGTCTGGTGGTCATTTCGGTCGTCTCGCTGTCGGCCGAGCCGCCCAGGGTGATCGCCTGTGTCAACCGGTCATCGTCGACCTGGCCGGTGATCGAACGCTACCGGCATTTCGGCGTCAACTCGCTTGGCCCCCAGCATCAGCGCGTGGCCGAGCGGTTCTCCGGCTTCGGCGGCATCAAGGGCAAGGACCGCTATGAGGGCGCCGAATGGGTGACGCTCAAGACCGGAGCTTTGCTGCTTTCGGATGCGGTGGCCGCATTCGACTGCAGCCTCGATGAAATGATCGATCGCGGAACGCATTCTACCGTCATCGGTTCGGTCGAGGCCGTGCGCACGTCCGATGCCGGCCAGGCGCTGATCTACTGGCGCGGCGGCTACAGGCCGCTGAATTCTGAATAAGGTCAGACCGAGCCTTTTTCCGCCAGGACCATGTAGTTGACGTCCATGTCCTTCGACCGCGCCCAGCGGTCGGCCAGCGGATTGTAGGTGACGCCGGTGCGGTCGATGATGGTCAGGCCGGCGCCGGCAAGCGCCTTTTCGAGCTCTTCCGGCCGCACCAGCTTGCCGAACTGGTGGGTGCCGCGCGGCAGCCAGCGCAGCACATATTCGGCGCCGATGATGGCTAAGCCCAGCGCCTTCAGCGTGCGGTTGATGGTGGCCACGAACATGATGCCGCCGGGCCGCACCATCTCGCCGCATTTGGCGACGAACAGGTCGATGTCGGCGACATGCTCGACCACTTCCATGTTGAGGATGACGTCGAATTTCTCGCCGGCGTCGGCAAGGTCCTCGGCCGTCGTGGCGCGATAGTCGACGCTGACATTGCCTTCGGCGGCGTGCAGCTTGGCCACTTCGATGTTGGTTTCGGAGGCATCCGCGCCCACAACCTCGGCGCCAAGCCGCGCCATCGGCTCGCACAAAAGTCCGCCGCCGCAACCGATGTCGAGGATGCGCAGTCCCTCGAAAGGCCTTGCAGCGCGTGGGTCACGGCCGAAGCGCGTCGCTATCTGGTCGCGGATATAGGCCAGCCGGACCGGATTGAATTTGTGCAGGGGACGGAACTTGCCGTTCGGGTTCCACCATTCGGCGGCAAGGGCGGAAAAGCGTTCCACTTCTCCGGCATCGATCGTCGATCGTCGGGGCTCTGGCATAGGTTGGTCTCCTCGACACTACAGCGCCGCGCGTCCTCTTGGACGCGCAAAGGACGCTGTAGCACTTTAGATTCTGCGCATGATCCTTTCCGAAATCGACTTCGATTTCGGGGCCATGCGCTAGGAAGTCGGGCGTGAAGCCGCGAATGTCAAGGCAACAATTTTCCTCTGCCGGCAGGGAGCCGGATTCTGTCAGGGCATGTCAGCTGGAGTGCGCCGCGGTGAAACACAATTGGCCTGGCGGGCGAAGGAACACATCATCGTTTTGAACTCGAAGGAGGTGACGATGACAGCAATGACGGCTTCGATCCTCTGGCATCGGCTGGACGTGGAGGGGCATGATGCCTGTCTGCTTGCGCAGACCGATGGCGGGCACAGCCTCAAGGGACAAGCCATCTTCATCCAGGACGGCAAGCCGTGCTGCCTCGCCTACGGGGTGGATTGCGATGCCGGCTGGCACACACGGGCGGCGCTTGTCGAAGGCTTTCTCGGCACGCGCCAGCTGCATTATGCGATCGAACGCGATTTCAACGGCCAGTGGACGCTGAACGGCGAAGTCCAGCAGGGTGTCGACGGTCTTGTCGACGTCGATCTTGGCTTCACACCGGCATCGAACCTGCTGGCGATCCGCCGGTATGGCCTCGGGATCGGCGAAGCGTCGCCTGCCCCGGCCGCCTACCTGACTTTCCCTGAACTGAGGCTGGTGCGCCTCGATCAGACCTATCGGCGTCTCGACACGGTTCGCTATGCCTATGCCGCGCCGGTGTTCGGCTATGACGAGACCCTCAACGTCTCGCCGCACGGCTTCGTTGTCGACTATCCCGGCCTTTGGAGACGCGCGGCTGCGTCAGGCTGAAGCGATTGTGATCAGCCCGCTGCGACCTGCGTCGTGCCAAGCACGTCACGCAGTTTCGCTGCCAGTTGCTCGATGGTGAAGGGCTTGGCGAGGAAATGCACGTCGTGGTCGAGCACGCCGTTGTGGACCACGGCGTTCCTGGTGAAGCCGGTGGTGAAGATCACCTTCAGCAGCGGCATGCGGGCAACGGCCTCTTCCGCCAGCTTGCGGCCGTTCATGACGGGCATGACGATGTCGGTGAACAGCAGGGCGACCTTCGGGTTTTCCGCCAGTTTCTGCAACGCTTCCTCGCCACTCGCGGCATCAATGACGGTGTATCCGAGTTCGCGTATGGCCTCGGTGGTGGAGACCCGCACGCGGGCATCATCCTCGACGACAAGGATCGTTTCGGCGACCGGTGCGGCGGGGTTGTCGCCGCGCCCGGTGGGCACGGCCGGCTCTTCGGCGCCGAAATACCGCGGCAAGTAGATCTTGATTGTCGTGCCTTCGCCGGGCTCGGAATAGATGTTGACGTGGCCGCCCGACTGTTTGACGAAGCCGAACACCTGGCTCAATCCAAGGCCGGTGCCCTTGTTGACCGGCTTGGTGGTGAAGAAGGGTTCGAAGGCCTTGGCCATGACATCGGGGGTCATGCCCGAACCGGTATCGCTGACGGCGATCATCACATACTGGCCGGCCGCGACTTCGGCATGGGCGGCGGCGTAGCTGTCGTCGAGATGGCTGTTGGCGGTCTCGATGGTCAGCTTGCCGTCATCGCCCATGGCGTCGCGGGCGTTGACGGCCAGGTTGAGAACGGCGTTCTCGATCTGGCTCGGGTCGGCATGGGTTTTCCACAAGCCTCCCGCCAGCACCGTTTCGATGCGGATGGTTTCGCCGAGTGCCCGTCGGATCAGGTCGGACATCCCGGTCAGCAGGCGGTTGGCGTCGACGATCTGCGGCGCCAGCGGCTGCTGACGCGAGAAGGCGAGCAGCCGGGCCGTCAGATTGGCGGCGCGGGTCGCGGCATCGATCGCCGCGTCGATGAATTGTGCGATGTCGTGCTCGCCGCGCGCCAGCTTGCGCTGGGCGAGGTTCATGGCGCTGATGATCACCGCCAGCATGTTGTTGAAGTCGTGGGCGATGCCGCCTGTAAGCTGGCCGACCGCCTCCATCTTGTGCATCTGGCGGATCTGGGATTCTGCCTTTTCACGTGTCTCGATCTCACTGCCGAGCGCGACGTTCTTGCGCACCAACTCCTCCTGGGCGACCGCCACCTCAAGGAAGCGGCGGCGCGATTCCCTGATCGCGTAGCCGGCAAGCAGGAAGATCGCCAGCAGTGCCGCCACCGAACCGATGCGTAGCCAGGTCTCGACCTGGTCGGTATGCGCGTCGCGCGCGGCGACGGCTGCGGCGCTGATGCGTCGGACCGTATCCATGCTGGTTCGGATTTCGTCCATGACTGCCTTGCCCTGGCCGCTGCGAATCAAATCCAGCGCTTTCGTCGCATTGCCCTGGTCGTACAGGGCAATCGTCTCGGCCAGTTCAGCCTGCTTTTGCGAAAGCGCGTCCTTGATGTGGTTGATCGGCTGGACGAACTGGTCGTCGGGGGCGGTCAAGCTGTCGATACGGGCAAGTTGCCCCGGAATGGCGCCGACAGCGCTCCGATAGGGTTCGAGATAGGATTTCTCGCCGGTCAGCAGGTAGCCACGCTGGCCGTTCTCGGCTTCCTGTGCCAGAGAAAGCAGACCCGAAAGCAATTGCTGATATTCGATTGCCTCGCGCGCGGCGGCGCGGTTGGCCCGCTGTTCCTCGACCAGCATGGCACGGCTGCCGACAATAAGCGCCAGCACCGCAAAGCCTGCGACAAGCGGGAGCGATTGCCATCGCATGGCACGTCGAAACCGAGCAATCATCATCTGCTATGCCGAACCAAAAGAATTCCCCGCAGGCAGCATTTCGTAGGCGGCGCCGGGGCGGAAGGCAATATGCCGGCTTCTGGAGCCGGCAATTGGCCGCCAGCCTTGCGAAACCTTCGTCATTTGGCTAAGGAGGCCGCGCATTCAGCGGCCGGCGTCAGCCGGCCTTCCGCTTTTCGGGATTCCGGCTTTTGGCTGGGATCCGGCTTCAGTCAAAGGCATTTCGCTCCCATGGCGCGCATCGTGATGAAATTCGGCGGAACCTCCGTCGCCGACATCGCCCGCATCCGCAACGTGGCGCGTCACGTCAAACGCGAGGTCGACGCCGGCCATGAGGTGGCGGTGGTCGTTTCGGCGATGGCCGGGAAGACCAACGAACTGGTCGGCTGGACGCGTGAGGCCTCGCCGATGCATGACGCACGCGAATATGATGCGGTCGTCGCTTCCGGCGAGCAGGTCACGGCCGGCCTGCTGGCCATCACTTTGCAGAACATGGGCGTGCACGCCCGCTCTTGGCAGGGCTGGCAGATCCCGATCAAGACCGATAATGCGCATGGGGCGGCGCGCATCCTCGACATTGACGGTGCGTTCCTGATCAAGCGCTTCGGCGAGGGCCAGGTGGCGGTGATTGCCGGGTTCCAGGGCATCGGCCCGGACAATCGTATTGCCACTCTCGGCCGCGGCGGCTCCGACACCAGTGCTGTCGCCATCGCTGCGGCGGTCAAAGCCGATCGCTGCGACATCTACACCGATGTCGACGGGGTCTACACCACCGATCCACGCATCGAGCCCAAGGCGCGGCGGCTGGCCAAGATCTCGTTCGAGGAAATGCTTGAAATGGCCTCGCTCGGCGCCAAGGTTCTGCAGGTGCGTTCGGTCGAGCTTGCCATGGTGCACAGGGTGCGTACCTTCGTGCGGTCGTCCTTTGACGATCCCGATGCGCCCGGAATGGGGGATTTGCTCAATCCGCCCGGAACGCTCATTTGCGACGAGGAAGAGATCGTGGAACAGCAGGTCGTCACCGGAATTGCCTACGCCAAGGACGAAGCGCAGATTTCACTGCGCCGGGTCGGCGACCGGCCGGGCGTTGCCGCCGGCATCTTCGGGCCGCTGGCCGAGGCCAACATCAATGTCGACATGATCGTCCAGAACATTTCCGAGGACGGCAAGTTCACCGACATGACCTTTACCGTGCCGTCGGGCGATGTCGACAAGGCGCTGGCCGTGCTTGAACGCCTCAAGGCCTCGATCGGCTACGATGTCGTGCAGTCGGAAGCCGGCATGTCGAAGGTTTCGGTCATCGGGATCGGCATGAGGAGCCATGCCGGCGTCGCCGCCACCGCTTTCAAGGCGCTGGCCGACAAATCGATCAACATCCGCGCCATCACGACCTCGGAGATCAAGATTTCGATCCTGATCGACGGCCCGTATACGGAACTTGCGGTTCGTACTTTGCATTCCGTCTACGGTCTGGATAAGCAGTAGCGAGAACGATTTGAGTTGTTGCGTGTGCGCCGGTCGCGGTGGAAACTGCGGCGGGCAGAATGCCCATTGGAGAACAAGCCGCGATGCGTGATCAGGCCAGTGGCCCGCGCGTTTTGCTCAAACGGCTCCGCGAGCTCATGCAGGAGCCGCTGGAGCCGCAGGAGCGGCTTGACCGGATTGTGCGCGACATCGCCTCCAACATGGTCGCGGAAGTCTGCTCGCTCTATGTGCTGCGCGCCGATTCGGTGCTCGAACTCTACGCCACCGAAGGCCTGAACCCGAACGCCGTCCATTTGGCGCAGTTGCGGCTGGGCCAAGGCCTGGTCGGCACCATCGCCGCCAGCGCGCGGCCGCTCAACCTGTCCAATGCGCAGGAACACCCTGCCTTCGCCTACCTGCCGGAGACCGGGGAAGAGATCTACAACTCGTTCCTGGGCGTGCCGGTGCTGCGGGCAGGGCGCACGCTGGGCGTGCTGGTGGTGCAGAACAAGACCATGCGCCACTACCGCGACGACGAGGTCGAGGCGCTGGAAACCACGGCGATGGTGATCGCCGAGATGATCGCCACCGGCGATCTGGCGCGGCTGACCCGGCCCGGCCTCGAACTCGATCTGCGCCGTCCTGTCAGCTTCACCGGCCTGTCCTTCAATGAAGGCGTCGGGCTTGGCCATGTCGTGCTGCACGAGCCGCGCATCGTCGTCACCAATCTGTTCAACGAGGACAGCGAGGAAGAGGTTCGCCGGTTGGAGACCTCACTCAGCTCGCTCAGGCTGTCCATCGACGACATGCTGGAACGCCGCGACGTCGCCTTCGAGGGCGAGCATCGCCAGGTGCTGGAAGCCTATCGCATGTTCGCCAACGATCGCGGCTGGGTGCGCCGGCTGGAAGAGGCGATCCGCAACGGCCTGACGGCCGAAGCCGCTGTGGAAAAGGTGCAGAGCGACATGCGCGCCCGCATGCTGCACATGACCGATCCCTATCTGCGCGAGCGGATGAGCGATTTCGACGACCTCGCCAACCGCCTGCTGCGCCAGCTGATGGGGCGCGGGCCGGAAGATGTCGCGGCATCGCTGCCTAAGGACGCCATCATCGTCGCCCGTTCGATGGGGGCTGCCGAACTGCTCGATTATCCCCGCGACAAGATGCGCGGGCTGGTGCTCGAGGACGGTGCAGCGACCAGCCACGTCGTCATCGTCGCGCGTGCCATGGGCATCCCCGTCGCCGGCCAGATGAAGGGCGCTGTTTCCATGGCGGAAAACGGCGATGCCATCATCGTCGACGGCGAGGAGGGCGTGATCCATTTGCGGCCGCAGCCAGATCTCGAGGCCGCTTATGCCGAAAAAGTGCGTTTCAGGGCGCGCCGGCAAGAGGTCTACCGCGAACTGCGCAAGAAGCCGTCGACGACCAGGGATGGTGTCCAGGTCGACCTGTTGATGAATGCCGGTCTTGCCGTCGACCTGCCGCAGCTTGCCGAAGCGGGTGCGGCCGGCATCGGTCTGTTCCGTACCGAATTGCAATTCATGGTCGCTTCCACCTTTCCCCGGGCCGAGGCCCAGGAAAAGCTCTACCGCGACGTGCTCGAAGCGGCGCGCGGCAAGCCCGTCACCTTCCGCACCATCGACATTGGCGGCGACAAGGTGCTGCCCTATTTCAAGGGCGCGATCCAGGAAGAGAACCCGGCGCTTGGCTGGCGGGCGATCCGCCTGACGCTCGACCGGCCGGGCCTGCTGCGCACCCAGATCCGCGCTTTGCTCAAGGCCAGCGGCGGCCGCGAATTGAAGCTGATGCTGCCGATGGTGACCGAGCTCGGCGAGATTACCCAGGCGCGCGAGATCATCGACCGCGAGGTGCGGCATTTGTCGCGCTTTGCCCATCATTTGCCGACCAGCCTGAAGCTGGGGGCGATGCTTGAAGTGCCATCGCTGCTGTTCCAACTCGATGAATTGATGAAAGCGGTCGATTTCGTCTCGGTCGGTTCGAACGATTTGTTCCAGTTCGTCATGGCCGTCGACCGCGGCAACACGCAACTGGCCAACCGCTTCGACACGCTGTCGGCACCCTTCTTGCGCGTCCTCAAGCAGATCGCCGATGCCGGCGTCCGCAATCACACGCCGGTGACGCTGTGCGGCGAACTCGCCGGCAAGCCGATCTCGGCGATGGCGTTGATCGGACTCGGTTTCCGCTCGATCTCGATGTCGCCGGCTTCGATCGGGCCGGTCAAGGCGATGCTGACGGAACTGCCGCTGGACGAATTGAAGGCGTTTTTCGACGACAATCTGATGGCTCCGGCACAGGGCCTGCCGATGCGGGCGCTGCTGCAGGCCTTTGCCGACGACCGTTCGATCCCGTTATAGCAGCCTCATCATGGTCAATTTGCCCCGCGATCGTATGGATCAAGTCGTCAAGCGTTTCGAGATGCTCGAAGCGCAGATGTCGGCCGGCCCGGCGCCGGACGCCTATGTGCGGATGGCGTCCGAATATGCCGAAATCCAGGACATGGTGGCCAAGGTCAGGGCGCTGCGCGCGGCCGAGCATGAACAGGCCGACCTCGAAGCCATGCTTGCCGACAGGGGCACCGACGCCGAGATGCGGGCGCTGGCCGAGGCCGAGCTGCCAGGGGTCGAGGACCGCATCGAGGCGCTGCAGAAGGACATTCAGATCCTGCTGTTGCCCAGGGATGCCGCCGACGACAAGAACGCCATTCTCGAAATCCGCGCCGGCACCGGCGGCGATGAGGCCGCGCTTTTCGCCGGCGACCTGTTTCGCATGTACGAACGCTACGCCGCCGAACGCGGCTGGCGTTTCGAGACCGCCTCGGCCAGCGATGGCGATGCCGGCGGCTACAAGGAAATCATCGCCACGGTGTCGGGCAAGGGCGTCTTTGCGCATCTGAAATTCGAATCCGGCGTGCATCGCGTGCAGCGCGTGCCGGCGACCGAGGCCAGCGGGCGCATCCACACGTCGGCGGCAACCGTCGCGGTGCTGCCCGAGGCCGAAGAGGTCGACATCGACATCAGGGCCGAAGACATCCGCATCGACACGATGCGCGCCTCGGGTTCGGGCGGCCAGCACGTCAACACCACCGATTCGGCCGTCCGCATCACCCATCTGCCGACCGGCATCATGGTCGTGCAGGCTGAGAAATCGCAGCACCAGAACCGCGCCAAGGCGATGCAGATCCTGCGCGCCCGCCTCTATGATCTCGAACGCGGCAAGGCTGACGAGGAGCGCTCCGAATCGCGCAAGTCACAGGTCGGCTCCGGTGACCGCTCGGAACGCATCCGCACCTATAATTTCCCGCAAGGGCGCGTCACCGACCATCGCATCAATTTGACGCTCTACAAGCTCGACCGGGTGATGATGGGCGAACTCGACGAGATCATCAACGCGCTGATCGCCGATCATCAGTCCAAGCTGCTCGCCGACATCGGCATCGATGACTGACCTGCCCAACGCGCTCGGGCCGCTGCTGCGGGAAGCGCGGGCTCGGCTCGGCAGCACCGTCGACGACCCGGCGCTCGATGCCAGGCTGATCGTCGAGCATTTCTCGGGCACGACGCGCACGCAAGCCATTGCGGACCCCGAACGCAGGGTCGGCGCCGGCGCTGTTGCCGAAATCGATGCCGCCTTGAGACGCCGCGCCGGCGGCGAACCTGTGCATCGCATCCTCGGCTATCGTGAATTCTACGGTTTGCGCCTGTCGCTGTCGCCGGAAACGCTGGAACCGCGGCCGGATACCGAAACGCTGGTCGAGGCGATATTGTCCTTCGTCAAGGCGGTTGCGACGCAGGAAGGCGAGTGTCGCATCCTCGATCTTGGCACCGGCACCGGCGCCATTGCGCTGGCGCTGCTCAGCGTCGTGCCGACGGCTAATGCCACCGGCGTCGATCTGTCCGCGGGTGCGCTGGCGACGGCGGCCCGCAATGCCGGGCAACTGGGCCTTGCGGGCCGGTTCACGGCGCTGCAGTCGGACTGGTTCGAAAAAGTTTCCGGCCGGTACCATGTAATTGTCGCAAACCCTCCCTATATATCTTCCGAAGACATTGGAAATCTGCAGGACGAAGTCCGCAATTTCGACCCGCGCCTAGCCCTGGATGGCGGCGCGGACGGTCTGAACCCCTACAGAACCATCGCTGCGGAAGCGGCAAGGTTTTTGGAAATTGAAGGCAGAATTGCGGTCGAGATCGGCCATACGCAACGCAACGAGGTCTGCGAGATATTCACTGCAGCCGGCTATGCGCCGGGCAGTGTTTTCTGTGACCTCGGTGGAAACGACAGGGTTATTGTCTTTGAAAGGATAAAGCCTTGACGCAGTGCAAAAAAGCGCTTGGCAATGCCGGGGAATGCGGCTAGGGTCGCCTTAACCGGATGAGACGAAGCAGGCAGTGCTCTTAGCGATTCGGTTTTCCTTGGAAATAGCTGCCTTCTTGCGCAAACGATGCCCAAGCTTCGTGCGGGAATCGTCCGGCAAGTGATGTAACCGGAACAGGATGACACGTGGCGCCAACGCAATCGATGCGGGCGAACGCCGGTGAAGAGACGAAACGGCTGGCTGCATGAGCGCCTCCGTTCGTGAAGAGTTTTTCGAAAATTTCAAAATGAAGAGAGTTTGATGAGGCCACAACAGCAGAACAGGCGCATGCGCGGTCGCAACAACAATGGCGGCGGCGGTGGTAACAATAACAACAATAACAACAACAACCGCAAGGGGCCTAATCCCCTGACGCGCAACTACGAGAGCAATGGCCCGGACGTGAAGATCCGCGGTTCGGCTCAGCAGATCGCCGAAAAATACGCCACCCTTGCCCGTGATTCACACAGCTCCGGCGACCGGGTCATGGCGGAGAACTATCTCCAGCACGCCGAGCATTACAATCGCATCATCGCGGCCGCACAGGCGCAGATGCCAATCCAGAACACGCAGCAGAATCGCGATGATTTCGACGATGACGGCGATGAGGACCGCGACGATTTCGACAATAGCGGCAACAACAGCAACGCTGCTTCCGACGTCCAGATCCCGGTGGTCAACCATGGCGCCGGCCCGCAGCCGGTTATCGAAGGTACGCCGGCCGAGGTCGCGCTGAACCGGGAAGGTGGCCGCGAGGCCCGCGATAACAATGGCGGGCGCAACAATGGCGGCCGCGACAACAATGGCGGGCGCCATCGTGATCGCCGCCCCAATGGCGGCTATGGCCAGAACGGCCAGCGCGACTTTTCATCGTCCGCCGAGCAAGGTGGTCAGCCCCAGGGCAACGAGACCCCGATCCAGGGCGAAGCCGTTTCGCCGGCCGAATCTGTGACGCCGGCCGAACCGGCTCCGTCGTTCGAGAACCTTTCCCCGGCAGGTCTTGCCGCCCAGGCCGAACTCAACGAGGCGGCCGCCGAAAGCGGTGCTGCCCGTCGTCCGCGTCGTCCGCGCCGCCCGCGCGTCAACGCCGATCAGGTTGATGGCGGTAGTGACAATGCCAATTCCGGGACCGACGCCGGCGAGGTGGCTGCGGCCCCGGCCGACAGCGGCAACGCCCAACCGGTCAATGTCGATATCGACAACTGACCCAACGGCATTTCAAGGCATTGAGCGGCGGAGAGAAATCTCCGCCGTTTTCGTTTGGGCGGCCGTGCAATATTATGTGGTTGCCGATATCGGGACGTCTTGAGGGTTCAGGGCCTGTGCACCATATCAGCCTCAACTGGACCCGGCTCGAATGAGCGGGTCCGTCACCGCAATCGGATCCGGTGCCGCAAAGCGGGCCGGTGATGGAAGGAGACAGATATGAACCTTGAGAAATACTCAGAGCGCGTGCGCGGCTTTATCCAGTCCGCGCAGACTATGGCGCTTTCCCGCAACCACCAGCAATTCACCCCTGAACATATCCTGAAAGTGCTCGTCGACGACGACGAGGGCTTGGCCGCGTCGCTGATCGAACGCGCCGGCGGCAACGTCCGCGACGTCAAGCTTGGCGTCGAGACGGCGCTCGAAGCGATGCCCAAGGTCGAGGGCGGCAATGGCCAGCTCTATCTGGCCCAGCCGCTGGCGAAAGTGTTTTCGACCGCCGAGGAACTGGCCAAGAAAGCCGGCGACAGTTTTGTCACGGTCGAGCGGCTCTTGCAGGCGCTCGCCATGGAAAAGTCGGCCAAGACCGCCGACATATTGGCCAAGGCCGGCGTCACCGCGCAGGCGCTCAACCAGGTCATCAACGATGTCCGCAAGGGCCGCACCGCCGATTCGGCGAGTGCCGAACAGGGCTACGACGCGCTGAAGAAGTACGCGCGCGACCTGACTGCGGATGCCCGTGCCGGCAAGCTGGACCCCGTGATCGGCCGTGACGACGAGATCCGCCGCACCATCCAGGTGCTGTCGCGCCGCACCAAGAACAATCCGGTGCTGATCGGCGAACCCGGCGTCGGCAAGACGGCGATCGCCGAAGGCCTGGCACTGCGCATCGTCAATGGCGACGTACCGGAATCGCTGAAGGACAAGCAGCTGATGGCGCTCGACATGGGCGCGCTGATTGCCGGTGCCAAATATCGCGGCGAGTTCGAGGAGCGGCTGAAGGCCGTGCTCTCCGAAGTCACCTCGGCCAGCGGCAACATCATCCTGTTCATCGACGAGATGCACACGCTGGTCGGCGCCGGCAAGGCGGATGGCGCCATGGATGCGTCCAACCTGTTGAAGCCGGCGCTGGCGCGCGGCGAACTGCACTGCGTCGGCGCCACCACGCTCGACGAGTATCGCAAGCATGTCGAGAAGGATGCAGCCCTTGCCCGGCGCTTCCAGCCGGTTTTCGTCGACGAGCCGACGGTGGAAGACACCGTTTCGATCCTGCGCGGCCTGAAGGAGAAATACGAGCAGCACCACAAGGTGCGCATTTCGGATTCAGCGCTGGTGGCGGCGGCGACGCTGTCCAACCGCTACATCGCCGATCGCTTCCTGCCGGACAAGGCGATCGACCTGGTCGACGAAGCCGCATCGCGGCTGCGCATGCAGGTCGATTCCAAGCCCGAGGCGCTGGACGAGATCGATCGCCGCATCATGCAGCTCAAGATCGAGCGCGAGGCGCTGAAGGTCGAGACGGACGATGCTTCGAAGGACCGGCTCGCCCGCCTGGAAAAGGAACTCGTCGGCCTTGAGGAGGAATCGACCGAGATCACCGCCAAGTGGCAGGCCGAGAAGCAGAAGCTCGGGCTCGCCGCCGACCTGAAGAAGCAGCTCGACGAGGCGCGCAACGACCTTGCCATTGCCCAGCGCAAGGGTGAATTCCAGCGCGCCGGCGAGCTTGCCTATGGCAAGATTCCGGAACTGGAAAAGAAGCTGAAGGAGGCCGAGGCCCAGGACGGCAAAGCCGGCATGGTCGAAGAGGTGGTTACCCCCGACCACGTCGCCCATATCGTCTCGCGCTGGACCGGCATTCCGGTCGACAAGATGCTGCAGGGCGAGCGCGACAAGCTGCTGCGCATGGAAGACGAGATCGGCAAGCGCGTCGTTGGCCAGGGCGAGGCGGTGCAAGCTGTGTCGAAAGCGGTGCGCCGCGCCCGCGCGGGCCTGCAGGATCCGAACCGGCCGATCGGCTCGTTCATGTTCCTCGGACCGACGGGTGTCGGCAAGACCGAGTTGACCAAGGCGCTGGCGAGCTTCCTGTTCGACGACGAGAGCGCCATGGTGCGCATCGATATGTCGGAGTTCATGGAAAAGCACTCGGTCGCCCGGCTGATCGGCGCGCCTCCCGGCTATGTCGGCTATGAGGAAGGCGGCGCGCTGACCGAAGCGGTGCGGCGCAGGCCCTATCAGGTCGTGCTGTTCGACGAGATCGAGAAGGCGCATCCGGATGTGTTCAACGTGCTTTTGCAGGTGCTCGACGACGGCCGTCTGACCGACGGCCAGGGCCGCACGGTCGACTTCCGCAACACGCTGATCATCATGACGTCGAACCTCGGCGCCGAATATCTCGTCAACCTCACCGAGGACCAGGATGTCGATCTGGTGCGCGACGAGGTGATGAACGTCGTCAGGGCATCGTTCCGGCCGGAGTTCCTCAACCGCGTCGATGAGGTGATCCTGTTCCACCGGCTGCGCCGGCAGGATATGGGCCGCATCGTCGAGATCCAGCTCAAGCGGCTCGAGAGCCTGCTTGTCGACCGCAAGATCACGCTATCGCTGGACCAGGAGGCGGTGGATTGGCTGGCGGCCAAGGGCTACGACCCGGCCTATGGCGCGCGGCCGCTGAAGCGGGTGATGCAGAAGGAATTGCAGGACCCACTGGCGGAGAAGATCCTGCTCGGCGACATCCTCGACGGCTCGACCGTCAAAGTGACAGCCGGTTCCGACCGGCTGAATTTCCGCTCCAAACCGACGATCGTCGCGGCGGAAGCGGCAGCCTGATCCTGCGCCGCGCGTCCTTCCTGGACGCGCGGCGTTTTCATATAAAACGTGGGGCGGGGATGACACTGGACGACTACAACAGCTTCTGCGACTCGCTGCCTTCGACGACCCATGTCGTCCAGTGGGGTGGCGCCCATGTTTGGAAGGTGGGGGCCAAGGTCTTCGCGATCGGCGGCTGGGACGATGGCCAGCAGCTCTTCGTCACCTTCAAATGTTCCGATATCGCCTATGATGTGCTCAAGGAACAGCCGGGGCTACGGCCCGCACCCTATCTTGCCTCGCGCGGCATGACATGGATCCAGCGTCGGACAAGCCAGAGCATGGATGATGCCGCGCTGAAGGACTATCTGCGCGAGAGCCATCGCCTTGTCGCCCTGAAGCTTACCAGGCAGGCGCGCAAGGAATTGGGACTTGCCGAAAGCTAGCCTATATTCCTTGAGGCGCCGGAAAACCGCCATCTTCATGCCCGGTTCATGTTGGAACCATAGGATGGTGTAACTGGTTTGCTGGCGAAGGGGTTCGCCAGAAGACAATGCCGGCGGCGGCAAATTTACGGACCGGAGAATTTGGCCACGATGTTCCGCACGATCTTTGCCCTCTCGGCGCTAGCCGCCGGGCTTGTGTCTTCCGGGGCGTTCGCCGCGCCGACGACGGACAATGCGCCAAGGGTTGTCCGCGCTGCCGATACCGGGGGCATCCTTGTCGCCCAGGACGGTAATCTCGACATCTACTACGACGCCAGGGGCAACCGCGTGATCGTCGATGCCGATACCGGCAAGGTCATCGCCATCCAGCCGCCGCAGACCCGGCTCGACCGCCGCGCCTTGCGCCGCGAGACACGACTGCGCGAACTGGGCCGCGCCCCCGAAGGCGACGACCGCTACTATCTCGACGATCCGGAAGACATGGCGCGGTTCCGGCGCAAGCAGTTGGAAGAGGAAGGCCGCGTTATCCCGCCGCCGGCGGATGAGTACGATCCCTATGGGGACAATTCCGCCGAAGCCTACCCGCCGGCGCCGCAGGACGATGGCAATTACGACGACAATTATCCCGACGCGCCGCAGCCGGCTAAGCCGGGTACAATCAAGCGCCAGCCGCTGAACGAGGCCGCGATAGACCCTGCCCAGCCGACGACACCCGCCGATCAGGCGGCTCTGCCGCCAAAGGCCGGCGACAAGACCACCGTTGCCCCGGCACTTTCGCTGGGAGCGGGCCAGGATGTCGCCGCCCTTCAGGTGCTGCTCGACCGGGGTGGCGCTTCGCCTGGCGTCATCGACGGGCGTTTCGGTTCGAATGTCGACAAGGCGCTCGCCGCCTACAACCAGATCACCGGCGCCAATCTGCGATCGACCGACGCGGTCGCCATCCAGGCGGCACTTGCGCAATCCGGCGGCGATGCCTTCGCCAACTACACGATTACAGCGGAGGACGCGGCCGGTCCCTATGTCGCGTCGATCCCGGAAGACTACAGCCAGAAGGCGCAACTCGACCGCATGGGTTATACGTCGGTGACCGAGGCGCTCGCGGAGCGCTTTCACATGGACGAGAATTATCTCAAGGCGCTCAACCCGGAGGTCGATTTCAATCGTCCCGGCACGATCATCAAGGTCGCCAATTTCGGCAGGCTGGTTTCGACGCCGGTGGCGCGTATCGTCGCCGACAAGGACAAGAAAGAGGTTTTCGCCTATGACGCCGGCGGCAAACTGGTCGCGGCCTATCCCGCAACCATCGGCTCGTCGGATACGCCGTCACCGTCCGGCATACACACGGTGTCGCGCGTGGCGCTCGATCCGAACTACACCTACAATCCCAGCATCAATTTCAAGCAGGGTCAAAACGACAAGGTCCTGACCATTCCGCCGGGCCCGAACGGTCCCGTCGGTTCGGTCTGGATCGCCCTGGATAAGCCGACCTACGGCATCCACGGCACGCCCGATCCGTCGAAGATCGGCAAGACCGAGAGCCATGGCTGCGTACGCCTGACCAACTGGGATGCGCGGGAGCTGGCCAAATTGGTTTCGCCGGGCGTGACGGTGGAGTTTGTCGGCGGGCCCTCAGCCGATAACCTTGCGCAGCAGTGAACCGCGAAGCGCGGCGGCATAGACCAACTGCACGATCAGGATGAAGCCGACGCTGAGCAAGGGACTGACAAGCGAGAGTGCGGCGCCGGCCGCCCACAGGATCTGTGCCTTGATGATGCGCAGATAGACCGTGCGTTTGGTTTCCGCATCGATATCCTCTGCTACGAAGCCGCTTTTCTCCGCATAACGCCAGCTCGCGAACAGCGTGACGCCGAGCGCCAGCAGATTGAGCCAGTAGACCAGCACCGCGGTTCTGAACTCGAGGAAGTCGGCCAGAAGGTCGGTCGAGAAGGGCAACAAGGCGATGAAGGCGAGAAAGCAAAGGTTCAGCGTGGCAAGCCGTCGATCGGATTTGGCGATCAGACCATGCTGCGCCTGCTGGCCAAACCAGAAGATGGTCAGCGTCAGGAAGCTCAAGGCGTAGGTCAGGAAACGCGGCGCCAGGTCGGCGATCGCGGCGAGCAGCTCGCGTTCGGAATGGATCGCCTCGTGCGCCGGCACCCTGATTTCGAGAACGATCAGGGTGAGCGCGATGGCGAATACGCCGTCGGTGATCCCGACGATACGGCCGCGTCCCTCAGCCGATGCTTCAAGTGGCCGCTTCATCGATGTTTCCCCATCGGCACCTTCCGGAAACCTAGCATGGTTGCCGCCATTTGCATCTGACAGGGTGCGACCCTGGCCAAACGGCTGGTTTCAGCGACAGCAAGCCACTGGCTGGTTGTTGCCGGTGCGCCAGGGGTTTAAGCAAGGTTTCATGCATTCACCAAGTGAAGCCGCCGCCGTCCCGCTGACCAATCCGGTCACGAATGGAACGTTTTGTCCGCAGTCGCGGCGACGATTTGTGCTGGTCGCGGCAATTCTGGCCTCGGCGCTTGGCTTCATAGACGGCTCCATCCTGGCCATCGCTACACCAGCGATCCGCGTCAATCTCGGCGCAAGCCTTGCCGAGGCGCAGTGGATTTCCAATGCCTATGCGTTGACGCTCTCGGCGCTGATTTTGGCCGGGGGCGCTGCCGGCGACCGATTCGGTCTGCGCCGCGCCTTCGTGGCCGGCATCGCGCTGTTCATCCTCGCTTCGCTTGCCTGTGCGCTGGCGCCGAATGCAATTGTGCTGATCGCATTTCGCGCGTTGCAGGGCATCGGTGCGGCAATCATGGTGCCTGGCAGCCTCGCCATCATCGCCAAGGCCTACCCGAAGAAAGAACGCGGCCGCGCGATCGGCATCTGGGCGGCGGCTTCGGCGCTGACCACGGCACTTGGCCCGGTGTTCGGCGGCTTCGTGCTGTCGGCCTTCGGTGACGGCATCTGGCGGGCGATCTTCGCCATCAACCTGCCGCTGGGCTTGATTTCGATCTGGCTTCTGCTGGCCAAGGTTCCGGCCGATGCGCCGACGGAGAAACGCAGCCTGGATCTCGGCGGTGCAGCGCTCGCGACATTGGCTTTCGGTGCGCTTGCCTATGGGCTGACCTCGATGAGCGCCAGCGGCGAGGGCCTCATGGCAGGGCCGAGCATTGCCGCCGGCGTCGTATTGCTGGCTGTCTTCATCGTCTTCGAGCTTCGTCAGGGCGAGCCGATGATCGACCTCAGCCTGTTTCGCGTCGGTGCTTTCGCCGGCGCCAATGTGGCGACGTTCTTCCTCTATTTTGCGCTGTCGGCCAACCTTTTCTATCTGCCAATGCTGCTGATCGCCGGCTGGGGGCTGAGCACGGCCGAGGTCGGCTTCATCTTCCTGCCCTTGTCGGCATCGATCGCGCTTTTGTCGGGACCTGTCGGCAAGCTGTCGGACCGGATCGGACCGCGTTTTCCGATCGCCTGCGGCAGCCTGGTCGTGGCTTTTGCGTTTGCCGGGCTGGCCTTGCTCACCTACGCCGGCATCCACAATTTCTGGACGGGAACATTTCCGCTGATGGGGCTGATGGGGCTCGGCATGGCTCTGGTCGTGTCGCCCTTGTCGACCGCGATCATGACGGCGGTGGAGGACAAGGACACGGGGGCGGCCTCCGGCATCAACAATGCCGTCTCACGCATCGGCGGTCTGATCGCGGTGGCGGCGATGGGCTCGCTTGCCGCGTGGGTCTACGCGAATGCACTGGACGCGAGCGCAACGTCCGGCATCCCGGGATTTGGTGAACCGGCGCCAGCCGGGCTTGCCCCGGCCATCGATGCGACAAGGCTCGCCGCCAGCGACGCCGCGTTTGCCGCGGTTTCTTCGGTGACCGCGCTGCTTTGCCTGCTTGCGGCTGTCATCGCCTGGACGACCATTCCCGGTGATCGATTGCCATGGCCGCGACGGGCCGAAGATACGCCAGAATGAAGCCGATCAACCGTCGATCTTGGCGCTCGCAACCTTCAGCGAATCGCTGTCTTCCTGCTTCAACAGTTCGTCGATGCGTTCGCGTTCGCGCTTGAAGGCGACGAGGTCATCGCCCTTCAGCACCTTGCCGACCGGCAGGCGGACACGCATCGGATCGACCTTGGTGCCGTTGACGATCAGCTCGTAGTGAAGATGCGGGCCGGTGGCGAGGCCGGTCTGGCCGAGGAAGCCGATGGTCTGGCCCTGGCGGACGTGCACGCCCGGTTCGATGCCTTTGGCAAAGGCGCTCTGGTGATTGTATGAGGTTTCGTAGCCATTGGCGTGGCGGATGATGATCTGCTTGCCGTAACCGCCGGCCCAGCCGACCTTCTCGACCGTGCCGTTGCCGGCGGCGATGATCGGCGTGCCGATGGGGGCTGCCCAGTCGACGCCGGTGTGCATGCGGACATAGCCGAGGATCGGATGCCTGCGGGCGCCGAACCCGGAGCGGAATTTCCCGGCGGGCAGGGGATTGCGCAACAGGAACTGCTCGGCACTCGAACCGTCCTCATCGAAATAGTCGGTGCCGCCGTCCTGCATCTGGAAGCGGTAGAAGTTGCGGGTCTGGCCGCCGAACGTCGCCGAGACGTAGAGAAGCTCGGAGCTGTCCGAGGTCTGATC